>NZ_MBLM01000158.1 GCF_001854655.1 Parafrankia colletiae
TCCACCCGCCCCGTCTGGCTACAACCCGTCACCACCTATGCAACGGCCGCGTGATCGACTGATCACACATTCCAGCTCAGTGCGGAGAGCCCCATTTCGCGGGTCGGTAGCCGGTGCATACGGGCCCGCGGAACTATCTCCTCGGTGATCTCGGGGAGCCTTCCGCCGAACTGGTTGTCCACCACGTGCCGCCAGGYGGCGGCACACTCCTCGTCCATGGCCGGTGCCGGGTGGTTCGCTGTTCCCATATTGTCCTTTCGTTCTGAACGTGAAGGGCCAGGTGGGGTGCTGGATCGTCATCCGGGCGGGATGTCGGGTCGTCCGCTGGTGCCGCGAGCCGACGGCTACCAGCTCGGCGTCGGGCAGGCGGCCGAGCGCGTCGGCGAAACCGTTCGCGACGGAGCCGGGCCCGCGATCGCCCAGCGGAACGACATGGGACGTCCTCGATTCAGGTGAGTCCGCCGGCGCGGGCGACCTTGCCGAGCCAGTGGGCGGAGGGTTTGACGGTGCGGGTGAAGGTGGTGCGGTCGACGGCGATGAGCCCGAAGGTCATCTGGTAGCCGGACGTCCACTCGAAGTTGTCAAGCAGGGACCAGTGCAGGTAGCCGCGGATGTCGACGCCGTCGGCGAGGGCTCCGGCCAGGCCTTCGAGGGCGGCGGTGGTGTAGGCGATCCGGGCGTCGTCGTCGTCGGTGGCCATGCCGTTCTCGGTGACGAGGACGGGCACGCCGGCGTGTTCGGCGGCGAGTCGGACGGTGTGGCCCAGCGCCTGGGGGTAGACCTCCCATCCGGTCTGCGTGGTGGGGGCCTCGGGGGGGACGGGCAGGACGCCGTCGGGGCCGATGCGTTCCCGGGTGTAGGTCTGCACGCCGACGAAGTCGTCGTCACGGGAGACGTCGAGCCAGTCGAGCAGGGCCGCCTGGCGTACGGCCTGGCAGCGTTGTTCGCCGCCGTCGGCGGGCTGGAGGTCGATGAGAGCCAGCGTCCAGCCGACGGCTGGGTTCCCGGGACCGGATTTGATGGCGTCCACGGCCTTGCGATGGGCCTTGGCCATCACCTCGACGGCGGGGGCGGCCCACGCCGCTCCTGACCGCGTCCCGCCGGGATCCTGGCCCTCGCTACTGGTCGACAGGCCGAGGGTCTCGTCGCGGGACGCGGCCGGGATGACACCGAGGTGCATCATCAGGGAGATGACGTTCGGCTCGTTGAACGTGCACACCCAGGGCACCAGGTCACCGATGTGCTCGGTCACCCGGCCCGCGTACCGGGCGAAAAGGTCCGCCGCTGCCGGGTTGCTCCACCCTCCCGCGTCGGCGAACCATCGCGGTGTCGAGAAGTGGCTGTAGGTCACGACCGGGGTGATTCCGTGTTCGAGGCAGGTGCCGACCATCCGGCGGTAGTGGTCGAGAGCGGCGCGGGAGAAACAGCCCTCCTCCGGCTCGATCCGCGCCCATTCGACCCCGAACCGGTAGGCGTTCAGGCCGAGGCCGGCCAGAGTCGCGATGTCCTCCGGGTACCGGTGGTAGTGATCGCAGGCGTCTCCCGACGGCTCGGCGAACCTCGAGTTCTCCGCCCATTCGCTGCGCCACATGTCGGAGTTGACGTTGCCGCCCTCCACCTGGTGCGCCGCGGTCGAAGCACCCCACAGAAAGCTGTCGGGAAACGTCCTCATAGCCGGTGGACCTCCTGGGGTGAATCCCGTTCTGTCACGTCAGGTTCAGATCCGCTGACCTCGGTCGGCGACTGGCACCTGGCCGGAACCGGGTCTGCGAATACCACGGTCGGGATTCCTGGTGGATACGGCCGGTGGTTCAGGGGCGTGTGTCGCTGACGGTGACGTCGGAGAGGAAGGAACGGCGGCCGTTCAGTTCGGCGGTTTTCCCGACGACGTCGAAGCTGCCGCGCAGGCGGATGTCGTCGGAGGAGCTGCCCGCGAGAATCTGGATCGGGCCGGGTTCGAGAACGAATCCGCCGTCGAGGGCGACGTAGCCGAGCTGGCTCATGGGCACGGTGAAGGCCACCGTCGCCGACGCGCCGGCGTCCAGACTGACGCGGGTGAAGCCGACGAGCTCCTGGGCTGGCCGAGTGACTCCGGTGGCCTGGTCGGAGAAGTAGAGCTGCACGACCTCGTCACCCGCCCGTGCGCCGGTGTTGCGGACGGTCAGCCCGACGGTGACGGCGCCCTCGCTGTCGACCTCGGGTGAGCTGACCGTGAGGTCGAGGTAGTCGAAGGTGGTGTAGCTCAGCCCGTGCCCGAACGGGAACAGCGGGCTGGACGGCAGGTCGAGGTAGCCCAGGTGCATGTCCTGGTCGGTGCGCCGGTAGCCGGTGCCGGTCGGCTGGCCGGAGTAGACGGGCACCTGCCCGGAGTGCCGCGGGATGGAGACGGGGAGCCTGCCGGCCGGGTTGACGTCGCCGAAGAGCACGTCGGCCATGGCGGTGCCGGCGTGCTGGCCGCCGTAGTAGCCGTAGAGCAGCGCCGGGAGCAGGTCGACAACCGGGGTCAGAGCCATCGGCCGGCCGGTGTGGACGATGCCCACGCAGGGAGTTCCGGTGCCGGCGACGGCCTGGACGAGCGCGACCTGGTTCGCGGGGAGGTCGATGTTCGCGGTGTCGCAGCCCTCGCCCTCGGTGATCCGGGGCGTGAACCAGCCGGCCCGTCCGCCGAGGGCGAGGATCACCACGTCGGCGGCCGCGGCGGCGGCGACCGCGGCCGGGATGTCGGCTGGTTCCTCGTCGAGGACTCCGCAGCCGGTCGCCACGGTCACCTGCGCGTCGGGCACGGCCAGCCGGATGGCCTCGGCGAGGGACAGCGCTCCGTAGGCGTTGCGGATGTAGTCGTCGATCGGCGTCCCGATGGGCTCGGCGAGCTCCTGGCGCATCAGCGCGGCCGCTTCGGGGGTGATGTCGCCGGCCATGTTCTCGGTGCCGGGTATGTGGGCCCGCTCGCCGGTGAACCGGGCACGGAGCATCTCCAGCGCGGCCGGGTAGGTGTAGGGCGGGAACGCGAAGGAGATCCCGTCGGCGTGCGGGCCGACGATCGCGATCCGGCGCAGGACCCGGGACAGCGGCAGGATGCCGTCGTTCGCCAGCAGGGTCACCGACTGCTGGGCGAGCCGGTAGGACAGGTCGACACCCTGGCGGGCGACCTCGTTGACAACGATCGGGTCCTCGTCGGCGTAGGGCCGGTCGAACAGGCCGAGCGCGAACTTGTCCCGCAGGACCCGCCACACGGCCTGGTCCAGCTGCTCGGCGGGAACCGTGCCGGAGTCGACCGCCCGCGCGAGCGTGGCGCCATAACCGTCGGAAACGGGAAGCTCGACGTCGAGGCCCGCGGCGAGGGCGAGCCGGCCGGCTTCCTCGGCGTCACGCGCGACACCGAGCCGCTTGTACAGGTGGCGGATGGTCTCGTAGTCGGAGACGACGGTGCCGGCGAAACCGAGGCGTTCCCGCAGCAGGCCGGTGAGAACCTCGGGGTTGGCGCCGACCGGGATGCCGTCGATCGTGCTGTAGGAGTTCATCACCGCCCCGAGGCCGGCCAGTCTGATGGCGGCCTCGAACGGGCGGGCGTACACCTCGTACAGCTCCCGGGCCCCGATCGCGGTGCGGGCCATGTTCTGACCGGCTTCGGTGAGGGCGTAGCCGAGGAAGTGCTTCCCGGTCGCGATCACACCCTCGCGCGGGTCGCCGCCCTGGATGCCGCGGACGAACGCGACGCTCATCGCGGACACCAGGTACGGGTCCTCGCCGTAGGTCTCATGGACCCGGCCCCAGCGGGCGTCCCGGGCGACATCCATGACGGGGGACAGGACGAGCGGGTGACCGATCGCCCGGGCCTGCCGGCGCAGGACGTCCGCCATCTCCTCCACGCCGGCGGGGTTCCAGGTGGCGGCGAGCCCGATCGCGGTCGGGAACGTGGTCAGCCCGGGCGAGACCACACCGTTGAGGGCCTCCACGTGGAAGAGCGCGGGAATGCCCAGGCGGGTCCGGGTGACGAGATAACGCTGGATCTCGTTGACACCCTTCGCCAGGTTCGCCGGCGTCCGGTGGCTGAGCATCCCGAGCGGCGCGATGTGGCCGATCCCGTTGCCCATGACGCGCTCGGCCTGCGCCTGGATCAGGCCGTCCACGCCGAGCAGCCCGACCGGCATCAGGCCCGTGATCTGCTGCGCCTTCTCCTCCACCGTCATCGTCCGCAGAAGCGCGTCCGCCCGGGCCTCGGGCGTCAGCGTGTCGTCATACGTCATCGTCGACTCCTTACTGATGCGTCAGCCGGTCAGCGTGCGGATACCGGTGTTCGTGGTCTCCTGGTCCAGGAGTTCTCCCTCCTGGACGGCGCCGCCCTCCGGAAGATGACCGAGGTCGTGGAGATGAGGGCCTAGGCGCGCTAGCGCGCACTAGTGCTGTGGATCGACAAGCTAACATCGGGTTGTTAGCGCGCGCAAGTGGCGAGATCGAGAGCGCCGATACGGCGGCTGCTGCTGCGTCGGCGCTCAGCGGACGGCATGGCGAACCCAGGAGATCACGAACCGGCACGTACCAGCACGGCGTGCCTGGTCTCAGGTGTTGCGGCCGCCGTTGACGTTGAAGGTCTGGCCGGTGATGTAGCCGGCCTCGTCGCTGACGAGGAAGGCGCAGGCTGCGGCGACGTCCTCGGGGCGGCCGATCCGGCCGGCCGGTGTGGCGGCCGTCTGGACGTCGATGTCTATATGGCCGCTGCTCTGGGCGTTGCGGAGCATGGGGCTGTCGACGAATCCGGGCGGGACGTTGTTGACGGTGATGCCCTTGCGGCCGAATTCGCGGGCGAGGACCTTCGTGAGGCCTACGACGCCGGACTTGGCCGCCACGTACGAGGCCATCTGCGGCGGCCCGGTGTGGATGCTCGACGAGGAGATGTTGACGATGCGGCCCCAGCCCGCCTCGAGCATGTCCGGGAGGACGACCTGGCAGCAGTCGAAGGTGCCGGTGAGGTTGACGGCGATCGACCGGTTCCACTGCTCGGTACTGATCTCCAGGAACGGCCTCTCCGGAGCGATGCCCGCGCTGTTCACCAGGATGGTGGGGCGGCCCAGCCGGTTGCGGACCTCCTCGACGCCGGCTTCGATGGCGGCGCGGTCGGTCACGTCGACGAGGAGGCCGATCGCTGCGCCGCCGCTCTTCTCGATCAGGGCCGCCGTCTGCTCGGCGGCGCCGTTGATGTCGAAGACCGCGACGGCGACCCCGCTGGCGGCCAGCCGCTTGCTGACGGCTTCGCCGATGCCCGACGCACCGCCGGTCACGATCGCTGTGCGCACGGCGCTCACTGGATCCCCTCGCTGCCGATGAGCGTGGACCGGTGCATAACCCGCGGCTTGGTCCGGTCGAACGGGCAGGCCCGGTGGATCAGACCGACGTTGTCCCAGATCACCATGTCGCCGACCGACCAGCTGTGCCGGAGCACCCGGTCGGGGGTGGTGGCGCGGTGCTCGAGATCGTCGAGTAGCGCCCGGCTCTCGTCCTCGTCCAGGCCGACCACACGGGAGGCCGTCGCGCCGAACACCAGCGAGCGCTGCCCGGACCGGTGCGTCCACACCAGCGGGTGCTCGCGCGACGGCCGCGAGCGCCATTCCGCCAGCTGCTCCGGTGTCGGGTTCGGGTAGCTCAGCCGCTGGGTCGCCTCGAACGTGTGGATGACGCGCAGCGTCGCGTACCGCTGCTTCTCGTCGTCGGCAAGATGGTCGTAGGCGGCGTAGGTGCTGGCGAACTCGGTCTCGCCACCCTCGTCGGTGACGACGCGTGCGCTCAGCACCGATGCCCTGGGCGGTGGTCCGGCGTCCAACGAGCCGTCCATGTGCCAGCGGTCGTTGCTTTTGAAGTACTCGGCGTTGGGATTGTCCGGATCGAAACTGATCTCCATGATCTCGGGGACCGCGTACCTGGTGAAACGTACGAGTTCGCCGAGCCTGCGGCAGAACGCCACCTGCGTCGCGCCGTCGGCATGTACCTCGCGGAACACCAGGACGCCGTGCTCCTCCAACGCCGCCGTGCAGGCCCCGGGAAGGTCCTCGTCGTGCAGCAGGCGGTCGACGTCGACGTCCAACACCTCAGCGCCGACGTACGTCCCCAGTTTCTTCGTGGCGATCGCGGTCATCAGACCCGCTCCCTTGCTCTCACGGTCTCCCCGCGTACCAGGCCGTCGGCCCTCGGAGCGACGCTGTGCCCGACTGCTGGTTGTGCGCCGACTAATGGTGGTGGGCGGCGGCGAACGTTCGTAGCTCGCCCGCGATGTCCGGCCCGCTCGGGTTGTACATGACCTCGCGGAAGCCGGCCTTCGCGAGCCGACCGATGCCGCGCCGGATGGTGTCGGGATCGCCGACCAGCTCGCCGAGGGCCGGGCCGCCGGTGCCTGACCGACCGAGCAGGTCGACGTCGCGCGGAGCCAGGTGGGTGACATGGCCTTCGAAGGCGAGCAGGTGGCGCTGGCCTTCGGGCACGCGCGACTCCAGATCGGTCCGCCAGTCCCGACCGCCCGGCAGCGCGTCGACCGCGTCGGCGCCGCCGACGGCGTAGACGGTGTGCGCGGAGACGACCCGCCATGGCCCGACAGCTTCGAGGACGCGCGGCGAGTCGGGGGTCTCGTCAGCTGCCAGGACGGTGCCGGTCACCATTGTCGCGGTCGGCAGCGTCGGATGCGGCGGCCCGATGGTTCCGTCAGCGACCTCGGGCGCTCTCCGGTTGCCCCGCGGACCCAGCACGCTGAGCCACAACGGCACGTCGAGGGGGCGCGGGGCAGCCAGGCCGGGCCCGTGCAGCATCCGTGCCGCCCGGCCGTCCACCAGCGTCGTTTCGCCGGCGAGCAGCTTCCGGAGCGCGGCGACGTAGTCGAACAGGGCGTCCAGCCGCAGTGGGGGCTGCCCGAGTGTCATGCGGGCCGTGTGACCGGTGCCGAAACAGGCGCGGAAGCGGTTGTCGGACAACCGCGCGATCGTCGCGATGCTCGACGCCATCGCCATGAGCGAGCGTTCGTCGGGAATCAGCACCGCCGTGGCCAGGCCGATCCGCCTCGTGCGGACGGCGGCGAGTGCCAGGTGGACGAACGGGTCCTCCCACAACGACGACGAGCCGAAGATCCACACACGTGTGTATCCCAGTTCCTCCGCGAGCACGGCGTGATCGGCGAACTGGGGGCCGGGAGGCAGGCCGCAGGATAACTCGATGTCAGCCACGACTCACAGGCCTCCAGTCGGCGTCGGCGTCGGCGCCGGCACCGGTCCCGGCATCRGCGCCGGGTGCGGCGCTGTGCCCGCCACGGTGCCGAGGGCGGCGAAGGCTTCGTCCAGGAGGTCGACCAGGTCCTGTCTGCCGGCGGAGGCGGCCCAGCGGGCGATGGCGATGTTCAGGCATTCCAGGGCGGCGGCAGCGCGTACGGAGGGGGCCAGCGCGGTGGGCTTCACGCCCGAGCCTCGCTCGGCGAGGGCGTGGGTCAGAGCGGGACGCCAGCCATGCTGTTTCTCCCGCTGGCGCATGCGCAGGGCAGGGGTGTCGAGGATGAGGTGTGTCGTCGCGAGGGCCTCTTCCGGGTCCTGACGGTAGATCTCGACGACGATGTCCAGCGCTCGGCGAAGAGCCGTCCAGTCGTCCTCGTCGGTGGGACGGGCGCGCAGCGCGTCGGCGACCTGTTCCCCGTGCACGTCGAAAACGCCCAGGACGACGTCCTCCTTCGTGCCGAAGTAGCGCAGGACGGTGCTCCTGGACACCCCGGCCGCCACGGCCAGATCGTTGATCGTGATCTTCTCGAAACCGTCGCGGCGGAACAGGTCGAGGGCCACCCGGGCCAGCTCCGCTCGGACCGCGGTCCGAGCGATGTCTCTCATCGCCGTCGGCGCTGCTGCGTTCACCGTGCGATCCTAGCCTTCCGACGGGAGCTCGGTCTCCTGATTGAGTCTTGCTTGCCGGATGGATGCTGCGTTGCTACCGTGACACCGAGTTTCACCCCGGCAACTGGCCCCGAGTCCTCTGCGTCGAGAGAGTGGGTAGCAAACTCATGTCCGAAGATCTCATCGTCTCCGTGGACGGGCATATCGTCGAGCCGCCCGACCTGTTCCTCACCCGCCTTCCCGGCCATCTGAGAGAACGAGCCGTGTGGGAGGAGGACTTACTGATCGAGCCACTCGGAGAAGACGGTCGAACCCATTTCCGTAAGCTCCACACCCCGGGTTTCGAGGGGTGGACGAACTCGGCCTATCCTCATTTCGACGGATCGCCCAACACCGGTCAACCCGATCGGATCATCGCCGACATGGACAGCGAGGGCGTCTGGGCCCAGGTGATGCATCCGAACCTGTCGTTCTTCGGGCTTTACTCGGACGATCACGATCGTTCGATAGGGCATGCCCGTGTCTACAACGACTACGTTGCCGAGACGTTCGGCGCCTACCGGGACCGGATCGCTCCCACCGCCCCGATCCCACTGACCAACCTCGACGACGCGGTGGCCGAGATCGAGCGTGCCGCCGGCCTCGGCCTGCGCGCGATCCTCCTGCCGGCGGTCTCCCCGGTGCCCTACCACGCCCGAGAACTCGACCGGGTGTGGGCGGCGGCCCAGGCCCACGGACTGGTGGTGGCGTTCCATGTGGCCACCGGCAGCGTGAAGGTGGACAAGAAGGCCTCTCCCACGCTGCGGGCCCTCATCGAGTCGGTCCGCATGCAGAGCCAGGAACTGACTGACGACCTCGTCGTCGGACGCATCCTCTCGGCTGTCACGAAGCAGTCGTTCGTGCCTCAGCAGATCATCGCGTCGCTGGTGGGCGGTGGTGTCACCGAGCGGTTCCCGGGCCTGCACTTCGTTCTGGTCGAGTTCAACGCCAACTGGCTCGTGTCGTTCATGGCCGCGATGGACAAGGCCTGGACGCTGGGAGTCGGCCAGGACCGCGACTTCTGGGTCGGCACCTGGGACGACGCCCGTCCCGACGGCGACCAGCCGGGAATGGCGCAGGTGTTCCGGCTGAACGAGCGGTGGCCGTATCCGCTGCGGCCGAGCGACTACGCCAGGCGCCAGATCCACGTGTCGTTCCAGGAGGATCCCGTGGCGGTCGCCTGTCGGCACATCACCGGGGTGTCGACACTCGTGTGGGGCGTCGACTACCCACACCCGGAAGGGACGTTCCGGCGCAGCCGCGAAGCGATCGATGTCCAGTTCGCGGGCGTCAGCCCCGCAGACCGGGCGGCGATCCTCGGCGGCACCACCGCCGGGCTCTTCGGCTTCAAGGCCCCGGCCGCGGTATGACCTCCGCCAGCAACGGCACCTTCAGCGACGGCGTCTCCGCCGGTCACGACCTGGCCAGCGACCGCCGTGCCCTGCGGCGGCTGCTCGACAAGGACGCCATCGTCGACCTTGTCCACCGCTACTCCTACTGCGTCGACCACCGGCTCCACGACGAGCTGGCGGCGCTGTTCACCGAGGACTGCACCGTCGACTACGGCCCGGGCTCCGCCCCGGTCATCCACGGGCGCAGCGAGTTCCGGGCCATGTTCAGCGCCTCCACGCCACCGAACGACCAGCCGGGCTTCGTCCGGACCAGCCACCACAACGCCAACGTGCTGACGGCGTTCGACACCGACGACCGGGCGACGGTCCGGACGTCGATGTACGCCTGGCACCGGACAACAGCAGGGACGACTCCCCAGGTCTGGGGCTATTACCACGACGTCGTCGTGCGAACACCGGACGGCTGGAAGTTCCACGAACGGAAACTGCACCTTCTCGGAACCGACGGCTGGCACGACGGATACCACCGGGCCGTACACACGGCCCCCGAGATCGCCGCCCCCGCCACACCCACCGCGGGCTGACTGGCGCTGCGGTCGAACTGGTCGAAGGCGGCACACCGCAACAGTTTTCTGTCCCTCGTCCGGATCGATCTCCCGGACCCGCACCCGCTCCGCCGCAGCCCGACCATCCCGGTAGCCGCACGGGATCTTGTGACCGGCGCACCGCTGCGGAGCGGGCAGACCTCGGCGGCTACGGCGCTAATGGAGCTGCACCGCTACGGCGACCCGGTGGCTCCATCAGGGGCCCGGCCGGGTCTTGGCGTAGTGGCGGGCGGCTCGGGCCCGGTTGCCGCAGCCGGCCGAGCAGTACTCCCGCCGCGGCGCGCCGTGGACGAAATAGAGAACACAGCCAGGCCCGTGGCAGGCCCGCACCTCGGCGCCGGCGGGTCCGCCGAACAGGCACACCGCATCGTCGGCCAGCGCGGTGAGCGCGAGCGCGACGGGTCGGTCCGCGCAGCTCACCACCACCCGGGGTTCGGGGTCGACACGCAGCTCGCGCCACCACGGTGTTCGCCGGGCGAGCTTGTTCAGGGCGGCGACCGCGTCGGGATCCGCCTCGCGGCCGTTCGCCGCCGCGCCGGCCAGCGCTCGGACCGTGTCTCGTAGCTCGCGTGCCATCCGCAGGTCATCCTCGCCGACAGCACGCAGGTCGTCCTCGGTGAGCGCGACCGTGAGCCGCGGACGCATCGCGCGCATCCAGTCGACCAGTTCCAGCACCGTCCGCAGGGCGTCGCGGGGACGGCCCCGCGTGGCGTAGATGGTGTTGCCCAGCTCGATAGCCGGTGGTTCACCGAGCATCGGGGCGCCGTCGTACTCGGCAGGGGCCTGCTCCATCAAGCTAACGCTACCTCCGGGTTGACACCGTTAGAAAGCTCGGGCATCTTTCTAGCGGGACGGGTGCGGTCAGGCCGTTAGAACGGCTGATCTGCGAGTCGGAACCAGATCCACAAATCGGAGGTACACATGGGCAAGCCTGGGCCGCAGACCGGCCATGTCGGTCTGAACGTGACCGATCTGACCCGCTCGGCCGCCTTCTACCAGCGGGTCCTCGGCCTCGAGGAGCTGGGCGGACAGACCAACGGCGACCGGAAGTTCGCGTTCCTCGGCCGGGATGGCACGCTCCTGCTCACCCTGTGGCAGCAGAGCGAGGGGGCGTTCCCCACGGGGCTGCCCGGGCTGCACCATCTGTCGTTCCAGGTCGCCGACCTCGAGGCGGTCCGCCAAGCGGAGGTGGTGCTGCGCGAGATCGGCGTCGAGCCGCTCTACGACGGCGTCGTCGCGCACGGCGAGGGCGCGTCGTCCGGGGGCGTGTTCTTCACCGACCCGGACGGCATCCGGCTGGAGATCTTCGCCCCGACCGGCGCCGAAGCTGCACCCGTGCCAACCCAGGGCGCCCCGACCTGCGGCTTCTTCTAGTGCCGTGACCGGCAGGGTTCGCCCCGGCACGCCCAGCCGGCCGGGGCGAACCCTGCCGGTCACGGCACTAGCAGCCGGGATCCCGACGCGGCCTGTGGTGGCTCTGGGTGTCCTGCCCGGGCCACCGCGGCGGCCATCCCGAACCCCCGCGACGCCGGGAGCCGACACGAGCTGGACCGCCTGCGCGGGCCAGGTGGCGAGCCAACCCGTCCTGACGGAAGGAGCCAGTCATGCTTCACCCGGGCGAACGTTCGGTACAGGCGCGCGCGAGCCTGCCCCCTGGCCCGCGCGGATCGGCCGTCGTCGGCGCCACCATCCCACCAGTGGCCGCGGAGTTCCTCGGGCAGCAACGGGTCCTCCTGCTCGGAGCCGCCGACGAGGCCGGCGCGGTCTGGGCCAGCCTGCTGACCGGCACGGCCGGCTTCGTCGCCGCGGCGGACGAGGAGACCATCGTCGTCGATGCCCTGCCCGGTGCCGGGGATCCCCTCGAAGGCGCCTTCGCCGCGCGGCGGGACGTCGGCCTGCTCGCCCTCGACCCAGCCAGCCGCCGACGGATGCGGGCCAACGGGAAGGCCCGCTGTGACGGCGGCCGGATGGTGGTCAACACCGACCAGGTCTACTCGAACTGTCCGAAGTACATCCAGCCACGCCACCTCGCGCGGGACGACGCCGAGGCGGCTCGCGGGCCCATCTCAGTGACCACCGGGCTCACCGCCAGCCAGCGGCGCTGGATCGCCGAGGCCGACACCTTCTTCGTCGCGACCCAGGCCGCCGGCCTCGGGGCGGACACGTCGCACCGGGGCGGGAGCCCGGGCTTTGTCACGGTCACCGACCACGGACGTCTGATCTGGCCTGACTACCGCGGCAACTCGATGTACATGACGCTGGGCAACATCGAGCTCGACCCGCGCTGCGGCCTGCTCTTCCTCGACTGGGAGCACGGCCACACCCTGCAGCTCACCGGCCGCGCCCGGGTCGACTGGAATCCCGACCGGGCAGCGACGGTGCCCGGCGCGCAGCGCGTCGTCGACTTCGAGGTGCAGCGGGTCGTCCAGGTCTCGGCGGCCAGCCCGCAGCGCTGGTTCATCGCCCGATTCCCCCGCGACCCGCGAGAACGCGCTCACCGGACAGAGTGACCGGTGCTGGGGTAATGGTTCGAGTCCCCTTCGGGCACTCTCGTTCGTACATGATCCCTTGAGGCTTGGCCTCGGCGGTCACTCGGTGGACTCCCGGTTCGTAGTGAGCTGCAGGCTCCCAAGCGGCCCTTGGACCTGGCCGCCGTCTGTCACGTACCGGATCCGGCCCGGTCGGTGCGCGTGCGAGCGCGCAGGGCGCGACGGGCCAGCGGGCCGAGGCTGTCGAGCAGGTCGAGGAGGACAGCGAGGCTGTCGAGGGCATTGGTCGCGGCGTGCGCCCCGTCAGGGTCGACGCCGTCGTACAGCTCCAGCCCGACGAACGCGGCGGACACGGCGCGAGCCAGGCCGGCGAGGTCGGTGACATCCGCGAGCGGCGAGTCGGCGAACAGCCGGCGCAGCACGAGTTCGACCTCGGCCGTCCACAGCTGGAGCGCGGTGCGAACGGGTTGAGCGAGCCGGGAGTCGACCTGCGCGCCGGCGAGCAGCTGCGCGAGGACAGCCACGTGACCGCGCTGACTTTCGGTCTCGTGCAGCTCCTGGCCGAGGCGTAGCAGTTCCTTGGCCGAGCCGACGGCGGCGAACCGATCGCGGTAGTACGCGATCCGCTCGGCGGTAGCGCTTTCGCAGGCGGCGGACAGCAAACCGTCGACGGTGTCGAAGTAATAGAAGACCAGCGCCTGGTTGACCCCGGCGGTGGCGGCGACAGTCCGCGCGGACACCCCGGCGATCCCGTGCGTTCGGATCGTCTGCAACGCGCCCTCGATCAGGCGCTGCCGCGTGGTGGGTACCGGGCTCCGGCTGGCAGGGTTGCCCACGCGTCCGTCCTCCCCGCAGCGGTTTTCGGGCCGTTCGTGCCGCAGCGGCCTGGTGCCAATCTAGCGGTCACTCCGGTCGCGATCGAAGCCTGGCCCGACTCGTGACCAGGAGGTCTGATCTTCGCACTCGGCCCACCAGCCGACCACCTGTCCCGGCTGCCGTGCGAGCGGAAGAGTTGAGCATCCGCTCAATGGGCGCTAGAGTCCGTCTTGAGCAGTCGCTTAATGGCTTGCATGTGAACGAGAGATGGGTGCCCGACTCCGGCTGTATTGCGTCCGCCCCGGGGGCTCTCGTGTTCACATCTGCGGCGCGCTGCCGAGCCCGAGGAATCCGCGTGACGAAGCCTGGCATGTCGAGTGTCGTCGAGCGACGCCTGCTGGTGAACTATCGCGTCGACCCAGGCGCTGTCGCCTCACTGCTTCCCCCACCGTTGCGTCCCCAACTGGTCAACGGCTGGGCGGTCGCCGGAATCTGTCTCATTCGGCTGGGCCAGGCCCGCCCCTCGTGGCTGCCCGGTGCGTTCGGGCTGCGCAGCGAGAACGCCGCGCACCGCGTCGCGGTGGAATGGGACGACGAGCGGGGGCCGGTCGCCGGTGTGTACATCCCGCGCCGAGACAGTGGGTCGGCCGTGAACGTCCTGGTCGGCGGGTGGCTGGCGCCCCTACGTCAACATCCCGCCTCCTTTGACGTCCGTGAAACGCGGCAGTCCGTGCACGTCGCCTACACCAGCCGCGACCGCCTGACCCACGTCAGCGTCGATGTCCGCAGCGCCGAGAAGTTCCAGGGAAGCGCACTGTTCGGCGGCCTCGACCAGGCGTCGGAATTCTTCCGGCAGGGCTCGGTGGGCTATTCACCTGGGCTTCGCGCTGGCCGTCTGGAGGGTCTGGAGCTGAAAACCGACGCCTGGCGCGTCCAGCCAGTCGAAATCGAGGCCGTCAGTTCCAGCTTCTTCGACGACCCCGAGCGATTTTCGCCCGGAAGTGCGACGCTCGACCACGCCCTGCTCATGCGCGACGTCCGAGCGACCTGGACTCCGCTCCCGTCTCTGGTCCGACGGAGCAGCCCAGAAGCTCCGGCAGTAAGTTCTGTCGATCTTCCTTGAATGAATGCGTCTCCCTTGATGGCGCGGGCGGCCGGATTGTCTCCCAGCCACAGCTCCGCATCTTTTCGCTCGGCAGCCGGGCTGACACGACAGGTTGTCAGTCAGTCGGATTCCCCGGGGCCTCCCCGCTGGCGGCGGGGGGAAGTGGCGGGCGGACGTCGGCCAGGTTCAGGTGCAGGTTGCGCAGCCGGAGAAGCGGCATTTTCTCCTTGGTGAGGCTGGACATGATGGTCAGGTCGAAGCGAAGCGTGCCGCCGACCAGGCCCGACCGGGCACATCGCCTCAGCGGTGAGCAGAACCGGGCTTCCGTCCCGGACCCCGGCCTTTCCCCGGAGGAGGGGGAGGAGCCGCTGTAGGTCACCAGGAGCCGGGCGCGCGGCACCGCTGATCTCCTCCGGCGGACCGACACCCGGAGGGTTACCCCAGAACCTCCCGGCCCTGCAGGAGCGCACAGCACCCAGCAGGCACAGCCGGATCGTCGACGCTCTTGCACGGCCAGGAGAACCCGGGGTAAGGCGCAGCCTGCCCGCCCGACGGAGGAGATCAGCTCAGACAGGGTTCTGTGAAAGATCGGACTCGGGTCAGGGGCCGCCGGACCCCTCCCGACCCGACTTCGATCATGCGACAAGGCACCCGTCTACCCCGGACCCTCGACGAGCTTCTGCCCGCGCCCTGCTACGTCGACGCTGCGCGGGGAATAATCGGATCGAAGTCGACCACGGCTGGTTGAAAGCTCGGCTAGTGCGCTGGCCACGAACGTTTCCGGGTTGTGAGGACACGCCGGGCGGAGTGCTGGGGATCGGGCGGTTTCGGGTGGACCATCGGGATTGGTAGCTGATATCGATCCCGGGAGGTGAGCCCGATTGGACAGCCGGTGCGAGCGCGGCGGCTGACCGATGAGGAAGGCCAGCGGCTGCAGGCGATCGCGCGCCGTGGGAAACACGGCTCGATCCGGGACCGACGAGCGAAGGAGCGTTGCCGACGTGTGGAAAGGTGAGCCTTATGACAAGGTTGCGAGCCCCCAGCATCGGTGGGGTCTAGATGTTCTCGACAGGATTTCCGGTATGCCGATCACGCGGGTGCTCGATGCAGGATGCGGTTCTGGTCGAGTCACCGAGGCTCTTCTCGAACGATTTCCGGATGCCGAGGTGGTCGCCGTCGATAGCTCCGACAGCATGCTCGCGGCTGCGGCCAAAAGATTGTCGGTGTATGGCGAACGGTGCACGCTCCGTGAGGTCGATCTCGAGGATGGAAACGCAGTGCGGAACCTCGGTATGTTCGATGCTGCAGTGTCTGCTGGCGCCTTGCATTGGGTCCGCGACCATGAGGCACTTTTTCGAGACCTACATCAGATCCTAAAAAGTGGCGGAATTTTCGCCTGTCAGTCAGGTGGCCGGGGGAGTGTTCGGGCGGTTCGTGATGTCCTCCTCGATCTGGGGGTGGATTGGCGACCATATAACTGTTATGCGAGCCCAGAAGAATCCGAACGGCGACTCGTTGCCGCGGGCTACGAGGGCATCAGCTGCTGGTCGACCAATGAAATCGTGCGTTTCGACGACACGAGCGATCTCATCTCGTATGTCCTGGACGGGGTGATCGCGCCTTACGTYAGCGAGTTCTCATCGGAGGATCGGCTGCGACTTGCGAAAAAGGTTGTCGCTCAGTTACCCGATCCTCAACTCGAATTCGTACGGCTCAATATCCAGGCGCGCACCCAGYCGTGATGCTCGTCACCCGAGATATCCGGCCGCGAGGCAGTCGGACGGATGGCTTGTTGCCGCTGGACGAGCTGCTCGCCTTGAAGGCTCGGTCGCTGTTGTCGGCGCCGAAGGCTCTGGCCGCGCTCCATGGCTGGAGGTGAATGGCGATGCGACGTCCCACGAGGTACAGTCCGAACGATGGTTTACTTCCGTCTGGAAGCGGCTGCCGCAGCCTCCTGTCGCGGATAATCCGGCCCGACGGGAGTGCCAACAATCCCGGCGCCCCAGGTTCCCCTGTCGTCATTGTTCTGATGCTAACACCACGTCCGTCGCGACAGCGGACCGGGAAATGGCGGGCAGGCGGCTCGGTCGCGGCACACGGTCATATTCACAGGCTGCCTGCCGCTCAAGTTGATTAGTTTGATGAGGAGCATTTCTCTCGTTGAGCTCAGCAGCGAGCCCGATGACAGCCGGTTTCCCGGCACCGATGACCGTGGACCCCCCGACCTGCGTCGATGCCGCCGAGCTCAGCCGCCTGACGGGCACCGCGACGCACGATCGGCAGCTGGAAGTTCGGCATCAGCAAGCGACGGGCGGTAGCGCCGTCTCGACGTCGGCACCGGTATCGGCAAGCGGCCCGAACGCGGCCGCCCGGCACCGGAGCACCTTGCCGCGCTCACTGCCATCGAGGACCGCGCCGCCCAGAACGCGTTCACCGCTGCGGGCCAGATCAAGCTGGGCGCGCTGCGCCGCGCGGGTGAGGCCCGCGGACAGGTGCAGCGCTTCGGCGTAGGCGCTGCGCCGACGGTTCTTATCATTCTAGTAGGGGTTACTGTCCGGAGGAAAAGGGCATCTCACAGCCCGGCAAAAGCCCGAGGTTAGAGAGCCCCTCGCCTGGATGGACGATCGCCTGACCGGCCACCCGTGGCGGTGCTTCGAGCAGCCGCTGACGCTCACCAACGAGGAGGCGCTCTGGGTGATCCCRCAGTACCACATCGTGTGCACCTCCACGCTGGCCACCCGCGACGCGGAGCTGATGGAGAAGGCGCACGCGGCGGGCCGCCTGTGGGAGATCGACACCGGCCACGACCTCATGATCACCGAGCCGCGGGCGGTCGCGGACGCGCTCCACGAGGTCGCCGCCGCCTGACAGGACCGACGTCCGGCCCACCACGGCGAGCTGCTGCGCCCCGTGGGTGCGGGCGACAGGTGCATTCGTCACAGCTCCCGGTCGTCCGGTACGGTTCGAGTTATCGCTGATTCCTGGAATGTGTGGAGATGCCCGATTCGCCGGGCCGTCCGGAGCTCGCCGTCGGCAGGCGGGCCGCCGCGGGTCTCGCCAGCCGTCAGGGCGCCCGGGAGGTCGTCCTCAGCGAGAAGACCGTCGATCACCATCTGCGTACCGTGTTCGGGAAGCTGGCGGTGACGGCGCGGGCCCAGCAGTCCGGCCGGATCGTCGCCAGCATCGGGAGCGTCACCCGGCGGGACGGCGCCGACAGGGTGCTCCTGCGATCGAATTGATCAGCTTCAGATCCTCTCCTCAGCCTGACCCGAATCGGTCCGTGGTGGTCCGGCGCGCCCGGCGTCCGGGCGAGCCGGGCGCTCCCACGGCGGGCTCGGGCTCCTTCGTCATGGTCGGGCTTCAGGAGGAAGGGTGGCTCCGTGCGTGTCGCAGTTTTCGTGATGGGTACCCGAGGCGATGCACAACCCGCGGCGATACTCGGCGCCGAACTGGCCCGGCGCGGTCACGAGGTGGTCCTCGGTCTCCCCGAGGACCTTGCCCACTTCGGGCTCAGCATGGGGGTGGAGACCGCGTCGATCGGCGTCGGTGCGCACGACTTCATGGGATCCGAGGAGGTGCGGGCATGGCTGGCCTCGGGCGATCTGGGAAAACTCATGATGGGGTTCAGCCGCTACAAGCGTCAACAGGCGACACGCATCGCCGACGCCATGGCGGAGATCTCCGACGGCGCCGATCTCATCGTGTCCGGTGTGACCATCGAGGACGAGGCGGCGTGCATAGCGGAATGGCGAGGGGTGCCGATGGCATCCCTGCACCACACGCCGATGCGGGCGAACGGGGCCTTCCCGTTCTTCCTCGCCAGCACCCGCCGGTTTCCGCGTGCCGTCAACCACTTCATGTATCACGCCGTCCAGTCCGCAGGCTGGCGGGTCCTCGCCGCCGACGTCAACAGGCTGCGGGCGCGGCTGGGCCTGCGGCCGACGCGAGTACCGACTCCTCGCCGGCTCGCGCGGGCCGGCGCGACAGAGCTGCAGGCCTACAGCCGGTTCCTGGTGCCGGAACTCGCCGCCTGGGGTCCGCGTCGCCCGCTGGTCGGCTTCCTCACGCTGTCGGCCGAGCAGCGCAAGCTGCTCGGGGAGCACCAGCTCGACCCGGCCGTGGACCAGTGGCTGGACGACGGTGAACCGCCCGCGTACTTCGGATTCGGAAGCATGCCGGTCCAGGATCCATCCCGGGTGCTCGATCTGATCAGCACGGTCGCCCGCAGGCTGGGGCTGCGCGCGCTGGTGAGCGCGGGCTGGTCCGACATCCCGACCGGCATCAGCGCTGACCAGCGGGTCCGTGTCGTCGGCAACCTCGACCACGACACGGTGCTGCCGCGTTGCCGCATCGCCGTCCACCATGGCGGTGCCGGTACCACGGCAGCCTCTGTCGGAGCCGGACTGCCGACCGTCGTGTGCTCGGTCATCGGCGACCAGCCCTTCTGGGGCGCACAGCTCGAACGCCTCGGGATCGGCGCCACCCTGCGCTTCCCCGAGATGAGTGAGCGGACCCTCGTCCGCGCCGCGGAACCGCTGTTGGACCGCGAACCGAGGGAACGAGCGGCCCGGCTGGCCGCCCAGCTCAGATCGGAGGACGCGGCCGGATGCGCCGCCGATTTCCTCGAGAAGGCACAGCGGTCCTGATCCCGGCCGCACCAGGACAGAGGTTGTCGTTCGAGGTCTGTGGCCGGGAACGAGACCGGTGAACGTTCAGGTCCGCTCGGCTGACGACAGAGCGTCAGGCATGTCCTGAGCCCATCCATGACCAGTCAGGACGACCTTGTACTCCTACCGTCCCCCGGTGCCGGAACGCGACGGGGAGCGCACCTACACCCAGGCTGAGCTGAACAGCCTCGTCGACGTCGACGGGCTACGGCCCGGGTGGCGGGACACCCCCTTGCTGCCCACAGGACCGGCAACAGCCCACCAATCATCACCCCCCGCACCGGACTGTTCGCCAGGCGGTAATAACGTCCCTTGCCGGACCGCAGGGGGGAACATCATGAACTGGCAGGGGACACCCGAGCCGCACCACCACCAGTCGCACCAGCCCGCACCGTACGGGCACTCGGGCCGCGGGCAGGGCTACCCGCCGCCGCCCGCCTACGTACCCGCATCCGGGCCGCAGGACGAGCGGACCCTGTGGGAGACAGCCAGCCAAACCCTTGCCGGGATCGCATCAGGTGGGCGTGCCGCCGGCCGCTACCGGGTCACCGCTGTCCGCCTGTACGTCACCGAAGGCATCGCCACCACCAAGACCGAGCAGTACGAGCTTGGTTGGCTGTACGACATCGACATCCGGCAGACCCTCGTGCAGCGGGCCCGCAGCATCGGTGATGTGGTCGTGCACGTCCGCCGTGGGTGGGGGCAGGAGACCGTTGTCCTGCAGTCTGTGCCCGAACCCGCCCGGGTTCGCGACATGCTGAACCAGTTGGCTGCACATGCACGGGGCCCGCAGCAGGGCCGGGGCTGGTAGCGGCGCAGGACTGTGCTGTCCCTCCTGAACGTGACGTTGGAGCGTTCAGAAGGGCGGCTCGGTCGGATAGCCGTCGGCCGGCTGCGCCCACGGGCGACCCGCCGCCGGGGCCTGCTGGGCGTAGCCCTACGCCGCCGACTGCTGGGCGATGCACCTCGTTCAATCCGGACAGTCGCGATTAAGCTGATCTACGCTGCGGGCTGGCGGCCAGGCCATCGACGTCCTCGCGAGCACCCGCCGAGATCAGATCGCCGTCCGCCGCTTCTTGGTCCGGACGCTGTCCCACGGCCGGTCCGAGGTCACAGCGGACAAGGCCCCGGTGCACCCAGGGGTTCTTGGCGATCTTCTCTCGGAGCGTGCCACGTGGATGCCGCCCGCGAGAACAACCGGATCGAAGTCGACCATGGCCGGTTGAAAGCCCGACTCCGGCCGATGTGCGGGCTGGAACGCCTCCGCTCCGGCAGCCGCCGTGGCCTCTGGCATGCCTCCCTTCCTCAGAACATGACAGTGCCCCTGATGTGCTGGCTATGTCGGTCCGTCCCGACGTCTGCTTCAAAGCAATTAACGGGCGCCACTGGCCCGTAATGTCGCGCTTGCAGCATGGAAGCGGGATGTCGTCATCGTGCTACTATCCGATCAGGTTTCGCTGTGTCGCCGACCCGGGGGAGCGGGGGATTTCGTGAATGCCGTCATCTGGCTTTATCTGCTTATTTGTTTCCCCTTGTATTTCCTGCCGAGCATCATTGCGATGATGCGCAAGCGGCAGGTTGCGTCGGTCATCGTGATCAATCTCTTCCTCGGTTGGACGGTCATCGGATGGGTCGGGTCTCTCGCCCTGGCGGTGAGCTCCGGGAACAGGAACATGCCTCCGCCAGCCGTCGGAATCGCGTACTACCCGCCGCCCCCCGCGATCCCGGGCCCATCCGGCGCTCCGTCGTGGTACCAGCAGCCGGGCCCATACGGCTCGCCGGCGCAACATCCGACCCCCAACTCCGGTGGCCAGTGGACGCCGCAGCAACTGCCGGAGGGGCCACCGCCGCAGGGGTGGCAGCCGCCCTCGCCCTCGGGCCCTCACCCCAGGCTTCCCGACCCCGGCGGCCCGAGCGGCCCACATCCGCAGCCCTGATCGCCGCAGGCCGACCCGGCGGGCATCGGGCACCAGGGGCGGGAAACGCGAGCGCTGGTGTGTACCCCCGGGCCCCGGCATTCCTGCTGGCATTCACCGGGCTCGCCCGCGCTGTCCGGCCACCGGTCGCCGGAGCCTCTGGCGTGCGTCGAATCCCCCCGAGCGCAACAACGCCGGCCCCGGCGGCCGGGACTTCGCGATCTTTTTGATCTCCCGGCGCTCGGCGTGCACATGTTGAATCCTGTCGCTGGATTGCGCAGTTTCCGCTCCGAACTGCCAGAATGCGTTGTCTGGACCGACTCGGCGGCAGGCGGGAGGCGGCGTGGGGAGCATGGGCGGACTGCGTACGGGTGGGCAGCGCCGCGTCTTCCGGCGTCTGTTCGAGCCCGCAGCGGGCGCGTGGCTGGGCAGGCGGGCGCGCCTGGCGGCCGCGCTGGTAGCCGCGGTTCTGCTGGCCGGCTGCACAGGTCTGGCTGTGGCCGTGGCGGGCGGGGGCGGCGACCAGTCCGACGCGCCGACCAGGGTGCTGATCCTCGGCGACTCGGTCGCCGTGCAGACCGCCGGTGACTACACCTGGCGCTACCGGCTTGCCCACCACCTGAACCTCACCGCGCCGGGCAGGGTGGACTTCGTCGGCGACCGCATCGACGTCTGGGACAACGTCGCGAACGTGCCCGGCTCGAACGACTACGTCGATGCCTGGTTCGACCGGGACCACCATGCGGTCTGGGGGGCATCCATCCGGGGTGAGCGGGATGCGATCGCGAACGTGCTGCGCGCGACGCCCGCCGACGTGCTGATCGTGTCCCTGGGTGCGAACGACCTCACCTACTGGTCGGCGCCGCAGACCGCTGTCGACGACATGATTGCTCTGATCAACAACGCCCGGCTGCTGAACCCCGACATCGACGTCGTGGTCTCGCAGGTCCTGGACCGCTCCAGATACGACGGTGGGCGGGATCTCCAGCAGCAGGCAACCGCCTACAACACGCTGCTCGACCAGCAGGTCGGAAGCTGGCAGACGGAGCGGTCCCGGGTGGTCGTCGCCCGTGACTATGCCGACTGGGACCCGTACCGGTACACCTGGGATGGCTCGCATCCGAACCCTGCCGGCGACTTCGTGATCGCCCGGGCCGAGGCGAACGCACTCGCGCAGCTCGGGATCGGTGCCGACTTCGGCCCGCTGTACGGCGACTTCCCGTGGCCGTACAGCGGTGGGGCGGTCACCGTCACCGGCCAGCCGGGGCGCAATGTACTGACCTGGCCCGCCACTCCCGGTGCGACCGAGTACCTCGTCGAGCAACGAGTGCTGTCCCGGGGCGAACAGGCATTCCAGCGCCTTCCGGGCAAACTGACCGGGACACCCGGGACGAACACGTGGACGACGGACCCGCTGCCCGCCGGGACGATCACCGAGTACCGGGTCATCCCGGTCAAGGGGAGCATGACCGGGAAGCCCGGCCCGCCGGGACGCGCCACCACCCGCTGACCGGCGGACCCGCCGACGCCCGCCGCTCGACATGCCCGTCCCGTCCCGTCCCGTGCCGCGGGGCGACCTGCTGGAGCTGCTGATTCGGACTGAGAGTCGCTGCCCGTTGATCGTAGGTCCACCTCCGACAGAGTTGACCAACGGCGTAAGTGAACACATACTTTCTCCTCATGCTGCTGCGAGACGCCGACGCCTCGAACGGAGCCGTCCCGTTACGGATCCCTGCCGACTGGGCCGAGGCGACGCCCGACTGGTTCGCCGCGGCACTGGCCGAGAGCTGCCCGGGCGCCGTGATCGAGGACGCGATCCTGGTGGCGCGCGACGATGGCACCAACCGTCGCGCACGGTTCGACCTCACGTACGCGGCGGGTTCCGGCCCCGGCCGGGTCTTCCTCAAAGCCGAGGGCGTGCACCGGGCCATCCACGCCCGCAACGGCAACCTGTTCAACGAGGCTGATCTGTTCGCCTCGGGCGTTCCGATTCCCGTCGACCATCCGCAGGCCTTCAAGGTGATCATCGACCGGCCGGGGCTCGACTACCTCATCCTCATGGAGGACGTGACCAGGCGGGGTGGCGACCCGAGGGACTCGACCCGACCCATGACGGTGGAGCAGGTCGCCAGCGGCCTACGCGGACTGGCGCGTCTGCACAGCCGCTACTGGGGGTTCTCCGCGGCCACCGAACCACGCCTTGCCTGGGTCCAGACCTGGGCGCCGACCCAGGGATTCCAGTCGGGGCTGCGGACCTACACACCGCGAGGTCTTGAACGCGGCGCATCCCGCCTCCCCGCCGCGGTCACGGCGCACGACGGCGACGGCCACGTCGACCTGTGGGCTCGCTACGTCGCCATGCTGGACCGCGGACCGGTGACGCTGCTGCACGCCGACGCCCACATCGGCAACACCTACGTGCTGCCCGGTGATGACGTCGGCTTCCTCGACTGGCAGGTTGCCCGTCGCGGCTCATGGTCGCAGGACGTCGGTTACTTCCTCACCGGCTCGCTGACCGTCGAGGACCGGCGCCGCGCCGAGGTCGACCTCGTCAACGAGTACCTCACCGCGCTCGACGTGCCAGACCGCCCAGCCCGCGACGAGGCATGGCTCCACTATCGGGCTTCCGCCGCTTACGGGCTCACGATCTGGCTGTCGACCCTCGGCACCGACGGCTACCAGAGCCGCGAAGTCGCCCTGACCCTCGCAGAACGTTACGCGGCTGCCTTTGTCGACCTGGACACCGAAGCAGCCCTGGCCACGCTCGAAATTTCTGGCATAGGACACTCCCGACACTAGATTCCCGGGCCTGGAGAGGGCAGTCAATCCTCAGGATTTCGGGGGTCGAAGCCAGGGTTTACTCCGGGCCGGGGCTTCACGGCGGGCCTCGATCGTGCGGGCGGGGCTGGATGTTCGCTGGTGTCAGTAGTTGGGGTTGTTGGTGTCGGGGATCTGGATGCTGATGGGGAAGTCGGCGCCGGAGAGGACCACCAGGATGCCGAGGCGGAGGATCTCGTCGAAGGCCCAGTAGACCTGCTGAAGGATCCCCGGGGCCTTCTCGAGCTTCAGCAGGCCTTCGCGGACAGCGACGAAGGGTTCCCAGGCGATGTCGAAGGCGGTGTCCCAGAAGGGGTATCTCGGCAGTTTCAGCGAGTCGGCGATGTGGTCACCCAGGAAGTAGCGGGTGAGGGCACACAGAACGGGCTTGCTGAGAAGGCTGCCGTCGATGAACGAGGCGAGATTGACGAGGATGTCRGCGAGCTTGATGCCCTCGGGGGTGGCGGCGAGGATGGGCGTCAGGACCTGGGCGGCCTGCGAGTTGGCCTCGTCCCAGGAGGCGGGGATGTACTCGTCGAGAATGCCCAGCATGTGGGCGGTGAGCTGCCAGGAGTGCAGGAACCCCGCGGATTCGGCGGCGTTGATCGGCACCTTCCACTGCTGCAGGTTCTGCATGACGGTGGTGGGCAGGCTGTGCCAGGTCACCATCATGTCGGCCTGGGAGATCGGGATCTCCTCGTCGGCGACCCTCGTCCAGTGCGGGGAGCTGGGCAGCAGATGCCGCACCCCGGCGTGTGCCAGGCGTGTCTTGACGCAGGTGACGATCATCTCGCCGGTGGGCTCGAAGGCGTTGGCCGTGCCGACGTCGTAGCCCAGCTTGGCGGTCTTGGTGATGCGGTCCCGCATGTCCGCACCGCCCTTGGAGTAGTAGACCGCCAGGGCCTCCCGGGGGATGATCGTGCTCATCATGCCGCTGACGAAACCGTAGGTGACGCCCAGGTACAGGCCACGCTTCTGGTTGARGTTCGTCGCGGCACCCAGCTTGGCCTGGTCGGTCCACGTCGGCAGCTGACGCGCGTGCTCCATGAAGTCGCGCAGGTCGGTGGGCAGGCCGGCCGGCAGCGGCTGACCGTTCTTCGTCCACTTCTTCAGCAGCTTGTTGACCGCTGTCGTCTCACCCCGGTTGATCACTCCGGCGACCACTGGGTCGGCCTCGGCGTCCCACACGTACTTCGGGTCCAGGCCGGCTCCGGTACCGGCCACCGAGCCCGCGGGTGACCACGACCATGCCGGCGTCGCCGCGGCCAGCGCGCCGGCCATGCCCAACGCCCCGCCCGTGATGAGTAACTGGCGCCTGCTCCGCTCAGCCATTGTTCTTCCTCTCGACACCCCGGCATCCCGGGGATTGGTACAGGGATACAGGTGGGTATCTCTGTATCATTACTTCGCAGTGATCAGAGCACGCGAAGGATGCGAAAACAAGGTTTTTTCGGGTTGGGTTTGCATTGCCTGGTCGGTCGAGGGGTGTCGAGGGGAACGGAGATGAACTGGGCATGTCAATGACGGAGCGCRCTTACGTCGGCGGCCTGACCGGAGTGGCTCGGATCGGGCGCAGTACTAATCGGCCGCGTGCGCCGGGGCGGTGATGTCCGCGCTGCGGYGACTACGGGCCCTGAGTGGGTCGGATATCTCGGGTTGCTCTCGTTCGTACTATGTGTGGGTTGACGGGGCGGCCGGCGTTCCGTGCATCGGAACACCGAGAGACCGCTGCCAGATCTTGTTTATTGTGTCGATCAGGGTTTCCGGGTCGTAGTCGACGCCCTCGTAGGACCAGGCCATGACCATGCGCTCGACCATGAGCGTCAACGCGTGGGCCGTATGCCGCGGATCCATGTCGGGATAGGCCAGCCCCGCTGCCTGCCACCGGCTGATGGCTCTGGTCAGTCGGCCCTGGAAATGCTCGGCGACCTCGTGCCACTGGGCCTTGAGGCGCTCGTCGTCGTCACGGGCCTGGTACACGGCCCGGAGCACGTGGACATTGCGCTGGAAGGCCTCGATGTAGGCCCGGTTCACGTCTTCGATGCTGCTGGCCGGGTCGAACTGGGCGCTTACGTGATCTGGTGCGAGTGTGGTCAGCTCGGCGGAGACGTCCTTCATGACCTCGTGCAGAAGATCGTGTTTCGAGCGGTAGTAGTTGTAGAGCGTGCCCGACGCCACCTTCGCCTCGGCGCTGATGTCCGAGAGTCGGGCGTTGTAGAACCCGTCCCGCTCGAAGACGACCCGGGCGGCTTCGGCGAGGCGTCGTGGGGTGGTCTCGCGACGAGGGTCGTTGCGCGTACGCCGGGGGCTCTCCGGAGCGTTCGTGTGATTCCGGCCAGCAGTGGGCGTCGACACAACCACTCCTTGTTCTCATCTTCACGGTCCGGCGGGGGCTGGTCTCCAGGCCCGCGCGATCCGTTGCGATGGTACGGGCCTGTTCCCAGCGGCGGGCCAGGCGGCGGCGGGCCAGGCGGCGGCGCATCGCCGGCCGGCGATGCGCCGCGCGCCAGGAGCCTGGGTGCCGGCGCCAGGCGAGCGTGATCAGCGATCTCGTGGGTGGCTCATGGGTCTCCCGCAGGTTCCGTGTCGTCTCCGCCGTGTGCCGGCCCATCGAGGCTGGTCGGGGGTCGCGGTGCCGGCCGGACTGATTCAAGCATGCGAGTTGGAACCAAACAAGAGATTGACGTCATCCTCAGTCTTGTCTAACTTCACCTGTCAGTGACGGACTTCGCACCCGGGGCGCCTAGGTCGGGGCCGGGTGCGATGTCGCCGCGCCACGAGAGCGCGCCACGAGAGCTGGCTTCGAGAAGCGAGGCACTTCATGCGATTAGCAGCGAAGCGATCAAGAGTCGTCGTCGGGCTGGGACTGGGCCTTGCGCTCGCGGTGACAGCCGCCTGCGGAGGTTCGGACGACCCGGCCGCAGACACGACGGGGCGGAACACCGCGACCGGCACACCGGTCAGGGTGGGTTTCTTCAGCCCGGAGTCGGGAGTCAACGCGCTTCCCGGCGCCGTCACCGGCATGAAGGCCGCCGTCGCCTACGTCAACGGTGATCTCGGCGGGATCGGAGGGCACCCGATCGAGGTCGTGAGCTGCCCGATCGACGGCACGCCGGAGACCACGATCTCGTGCGCCAACCAGTTCGTGCAGGATGGCGTCGTCGCGGCGTTCGACGGTTTCAACTACAGTTCGAGCGCGGGCATCGACACACTTGTCTCGGCGAAAATACCGCTGGTCGGCCAGATTCCCTTCGACCAGACGACGGGGAGCAAGGCCGAGGGCCGGGTCTTCTTCGGTGCGCCGCAGGCATCGTTCCTCATCGGAGCGCTGCAGGGCTTCAAGTCCGAGGGGATGACCTCGGCGACGCTGACCCTGGCGGACACGCCGGCCGGCCACAACACGGTGGACAACCAGCTCAAGCCGCTGTCCGCGGCCCTGGGCCTCGAGGCGTCCGGGATCTACTTCTCGGTGACCAACCCGAACTTCAGCGCGGTGGCCTCCACCGTCGCGTCGACCGACCCTGACGTCGCCGGGCTCATCGCCTCGCCCAACGAGTCGGTGTGCATCCAGCTGGTGAAGAACCTGCGGGCGGTCGGCTACGACGGCGCGATCTTCCTCGCGGCCTGCACCGCCTTCATCAAGGCGGCTCCCACGGAGGCGCCGGGCGCGACGATGTACTCCTCGGCCTGGCTGCCGGGCTCGGAGCAGCACGCTCCGGCCGAGGTCGGCCAGCAGATGAATGTGGCCACAAGGTACATCGAGAAGGCGGGCGGTCCGGCGGACTACTACGCCTACGGCGAGTTCGCGACCGTGGTGGACTTCGTGCAGGGGCTGGCCGGCGCGTCATCGACCGACGGCCTGACCGGCGAGACCGTGCTGACCACGCTCAAGGCGCTGAAGGACTTCCCGACCTTCCTGGGCGCACCGGCCACCTGCGGCAGGGCCACGACTCCGAACTGCACGACCCAGATGCTGCTTTTCAGCGTTCAGAAGGACCTGACGCTCAAGCCGGTGAGCGGTGGCTGGATCACCCCGTCGCCGCAGATTCTCTCCACCATTCCTGGCGCGATCTGAGCGGAAGGGGCAAGACGTCCACGGCGTACCGGTGCGGTGCGGTGCGGATGTCGGTGTGGCCGATGACCACTGTGACGTGTTATTCATGAGCGAAATCCTGCAGTTCGCCGTTCTCGGGTTCTCGACCGGTGCCGTCTATGCGGTGCTGGGGTCCTCGCTGGTCAGCGTCTACGTCGCGACCGGAATCATCAACTTCGCACAGGGCTCGGTCGCACTGTGGGGCGTCTGGCAGACGGCGGCGCTGCGTGCCAACGGGACCCTGGTGCTCCCGGTCGGAAGCGTCAGGATCACGGACGGGCCGACAGGCACCATGYCGGCCCTCGCGATCGGTGCGGCCAGCTGCCTGATCTGGGCGGTCGTCGCGCACTTCCTGGTGTTCCGGCCACTGCGCAGATCGCCGGTGCTCGGGCAGGTCGTCGCGTCGGTGGGTGTCATGCTCTTCCTGCAGGCGCTGGTGACACTCAGGTTCGACCGCGACACCCTGGGTCTCGACCCGTCCGTGCTGGTGCCGCTGCCGATTCTGCCCGCGGACACCTTCACGCTCGCCGGGAGCACGATCGCGGTGAGCAACCTGATGCTCGCCGGCATCGCGATCTCGATCGCCGTGGCGATGTGGGCCTACCTCAGGTTCACCAGGATCGGGACGGCGACCCGGGCCGGTGCCCAGGACGAGCGTGCACTGCGCCTGCTGGGCTACGCACCGGACCGTCTCGCCACGCTGGTGTGGGGCGCGACCGGGCTCTTCTCGGGCCTCATCGTCGTCCTGGCCGCGCCGGCCATCGGCGGGCTCGACCCGACGAGCTACATGTTCTACGTCGTCCCCGCGTTGTCCGTCGCGCTGGTGGGCCGGCTCACCTCGATCGGCATCGCCTGCGCGGCGGGGCTGGCGCTCGGTTCGCTCCAGCAGATCCTGCTGTTCCTCACCACCAAGAGCTGGTGGCCGTCCTGGGCGCAGGCCGGTGTCGGCGACGCCATCCCGTTCGTCATCGTCGTCGTCGCCCTCTTCGCGCTCGGCAGCGGCATCCCGGAGCGTGGCAGCGCCGACCCGGGGCGGCTCGCGCGGGTGTCGGTACCGCGCCTGCGTCCGGTGCCGACGGCGGGCGCCGTCGGCGTCGCGGTGCTGGTCATCGCGCTGACCTCCGGGGCGTGGCGGTTCAGCGTGGTGATGTCGGCGATCCTCGCGTTGATCGCGGTCTCCGTGGTGCTGCTGACCGGGTACCTCGGCCAGATCTCGCTGGCCACGATGGCCTTCGCGGGCGCCGCCGGGTTCGCGCTGTCGAAACTGACCACAGCGGCCGGTGTGCCGTTCCCGTTCTCGCTGTTCCTGGCGGCGGCGGCGTCCACCCTGCTCGGGATCGTCGTTGGTGTCCCCGCCCTGCGGATCCGCGGTGCCCAGCTCGCCGTCGCCACCATCGCCGCGGCGCTCGCCATCGAGGCCTTCGTCTTCAACAACCCGGCGCTGACCCCCTACTCGGGAGCCCTGATCCGCGATCCGTCCCTGTTCGGCTACTCGCTGGCGGTACGGCACGGGACGGACGTCATCACGCTGCGCTTCTCCTACCTCGTCCTGGCCGTCGTCGTGCTGTGCCTGGTCGTGGTGGCGCGCCTGCTCGGCGGCGGGACCGGACGTGCCTTCCTGGCGGTGCGGTCCAATGAGCGGGCGGCCGCGGGCGCCGGGGTGGACGTCGCCGCGACGAAGCTCCTCGGGTTCGCGATCGCGTCCTTCCTCGCCGGTGTCGGCGGTGGCCTGATCGGCTACAGCCGCGGGCAGCTCTCCGCGGCGTCGTTCACGGTGCTCGTCGGGCTCACCGTCCTGGCGATGACGTACGTCGGCGGGATCACGAGCATCTCCGGCGCTGTCATCGCGGGGCTGGTGGGCCCGCTCGGCGTCCTGCACCTGTTTCTCACCCGGACGCTCGATCTGAGCAGCTACTACACGCTGATCGCCGCGAGCGGCATGCTCGTCCGCGCGGTGGTCCTCCCGCCCTGCGGACCCGTCCAGAACTGGTTCGCAGCCCGGCTGCCCCGCAGCGGAGCCACCTTCGTCCCTGTTACGAGGCATCCGCTGATGCCCGCTGAACCCGGTGCCCACCGACGCCTGCTCGAGACCACGGGCATCTCGGTCCGCTACGGCGGGGTGCGGGCCAACGACGAGGTCACGCTCGACGTGGGCGGAGGGGAGATCGTCGGTCTCATCGGGCCGAACGGCGCCGGCAAGACGACCTTCGTCGACGCCGTCACCGGCTTCACCCGGTACTCGGGGACGGTCGGACTGGGCGGCGCCGGTCTGGACGGGTCCGGACCGCACCAGCGCCGCCGGGCGGGCCTCGCCCGCACCTGGCAGGCCGGTGAGCTCTTCGGCGATCTCACGGTGGCCGAGAACCTGACCGTCGCTGTCGCGCGTTCCGGCGTCCGCGGCGCGTTCACCGACGTGTTCGGGCGTCGCGGCCGCTCCGACCGGGTGGTGCGTTCCGCGCTGGAGCTGGTCGGGGTGGCGGCCCTGGCGGACCGGCGGCCTGACGAGCTCACCCTCGGACAGCAGAAGCTTGTCGGCGTGGCCCGCGCACTCGTCGGCGCGACGCAGGTGCTGCTGCTTGATGAGCCGGCGGCGGGCCTCGACACCGAGGAGAGCGCGGCGTTCGGCGGGGAACTGCGGCGGCTGTCCGCGGGCGGGCTCGGTGTGCTGCTCATCGACCACGACATGACGCTCGTTCTCGACGTCTGCGACCGCGTCTACGTCATGGACTTCGGACGGATCATCGCGGCCGGCACGCCCGCCGAGGTCAGTGCCGACGAGCGTGTCGTGGCCGCCTACCTCGGCAGTGCGGTGACCCCATGAAGACATCGACGGACACAGCGTCAACGCCAACGCCAACACCAACAGCACCGCCAACGCCAACGCCAACGCCAGCGACCGCGACGGCGTCCGTGGCACCCGCGGCGCCGGCACTGGTGATCAGGGATCTCACCGCCGGCTACCGCGGCGTGCCCGCCGTGCGCGGAGTCACCCTGGAGGTCGCGCCGGGCGGGATCGTCGCGCTGCTCGGCCCGAACGGCGCCGGCAAGACGACCACGTTGCTGGCCGCGGCCGGCCTGCTGACCCCGCTGAGCGGCACGGTCACCGCACTCGGATCCCCCGTGACCGGCCGGGTCGAACGCACAGCGCGGGCAGGGGTGAGCCTGATTCCCGACGACCGGGGCCTCTTCCACCGGCTCACCGTGGCCGAGAACCTCCGTCTCGCCGGCGGCCGCGCCGAGCTGGACGAGGCCCTCGACCGGTTCCCGCAGATCCGCGGCCTGTTGAAGCGACGATGCGGCCTGCTCTCGGGCGGGGAGCAGCAGAGCCTGGCGATAGCCAGGACCCTGATGCGGCGRCCCCGCGTGCTGCTGATCGACGAGCTGAGCATGGGCCTGTCACCCGTCGCCGTGCAGGCGATCCTGCCCACGCTGCGGCGGCTCGCCGACGAGACGCAGCTGGCGATCGTGCTGGTCGAGCAGCACATCGACCAGGCGCTGTCGATCGCCGACAGCGCGGTGGTCCTCCACCACGGCGCCGTCGCCCTCGCCGGTCCGGCCGCGGCGCTGCGAGCGGACCGTGACCAGATCCAACGCGCCTACTTCGGCCGATGACACCTCCTCCGGCCGTAGCCATCGCAGCCGGCGCTGGCCAGGTGCTCAGCCCCAGGCAGCGTGCCGCGCTCGTCGCCATCTGCGACACGTTCGCCCCAGGGGACGGCGCGGGTGTCCCGTCCGCCAGCGCCCTCGGCGCGGTCGACATCGCCGAGGCGCTGGTGAGGGGCCTGCCCCGAGCGGTGGACCGCGAACGGATCTCGTCGCTGCTCGCCCTGTGGGACACCCGGCTGGCCGGTCTTCTCCTCGGCGCCGGGCCCCGGCGCTTCTCGGACCTCGACCCCGCCACTCGGCAGGATGTTCTCCTGCGCCTGGGGGAGGCACCGGCAGAGCGCAGGCGGGTGCTGTTCCAGGCCCTCCGGATGCTGGCCACGTCGTCGTATCTGCTCGCACCGGGGCCGACGGGCTCGTCGCCGGTGTGGGAGGCGATCGGCTATCCCGGCCCGCCGGGCGTGCGCGCGGATGCCTTCCCGCCCGCGCTGACGCCACTGACCCCCATCGCGGACACCACGCTCGACTGTGACGTGGTGGTCGTCGGTTCGGGAGCGGGAGGCGGGACCGCGGCCGGAGTCCTCGCCGGCGCCGGCCTCGACGTCGTCGTCCTCGAACGGGGCGGGTACTACGACGACGCGGACTTCGACGGCGGCGAACTGTCCGGCCTGCGTCGGCTGTACGCGGCGGGGCCGGCGACGACCGCCGAGGGGCAGGTCGCCCTGGTCGCCGCGTCCTGCCTGGGTGGGGGAACGGTCGTCAACTGGACCACCTCGCTCCCGACCCCGGCGCGGGTCCGCGCCCAATGGGCGGCGCTGGGGGCGAAGCAGTTCGACACCGAGGAGTTCTCCGAGGCGTTGGACGCGGTGACGCGGCGACTGTCGGTCAATGTCGACCACAGCGCCGCCTCCGCGCGGGACACGGTGATGGAACGGGGGCTGAACGCCCTCGGCTGGCATGTCGACGTCCTGCCGCGCAATGTCACCGGCTGCGACCAGGGCGTGGAATGCGGGCGCTGTGGACTCGGCTGTCGGCTGGGCGCCAAGCGGTCGGTCACCAAGACCTGGCTCGCGGACGCGCAGTCCCACGGCGCCCGGCTGGTCGTGGACGTCGATGTGCGCCGCGTCGATGTGCGGGGCGGTCGCGCCGTCGGGGTCCGGGGTGTCACCGGTTCCGGCCATGCGGTCACGGTGCACGCCCGGGCGGTCGTCGTCGCCGCCGGTGCCATCCAGACACCCGCGCTGCTGCGCCGTTCGGGCCTGACCAACCCCAACATCGGCCGGTACCTGCGCCTGCATCCGGCCACCGCGGTGTGGGGCGTCTACGACGAGCCGATCCGGCCGTGGGAGGGCGGCCTGCAGACCCGCTACTCCCGGGAGCACGACGATCTCGACGGCGCCGGCCACGGCGTGATCTACGAGACGGGTCCGGGCAACCCGGCCGCCCTGCAGGGCTTCATGAACTGGCGGGGCGGGGCCGCGCACCTCGCCACCATGAAGGAGCTCGCGCACACCGCGGCGATCGGCGTCATCACCCGGGACCGTGACGCGGGCGAGGTCGGAGTCGGCCGGGACGGGGAGCCGGTGCCGCGCTACCGGCTTTCCGAACACGACACCGCCCATCTGAAGGCGGGAATCGAGGGCGCGGCCCGGATAACGGCGGCCGCGGGCGCACGCCGGATATTCTCCGCCCACCAGGCCGGGCCGTCGTACGAGCCCGGTCGGCGCGGCTCCCACGACCAGTTCGTCGCGGCCTGCCACGCGGCGGGTTATGGTCCCGGGCAATGCGCCGTCGCGGCACTGCACCTCATGGGAACGGCGCGTATGGGCGGCTCGCCGGAGCTGAGCGCGACCGATCCGGACGGCTCCCTCTGGGAACTCCCGAATGTGGTGGTGGCGGATGCCTCCTGCTTTCCCACCTCGTCCGGGGTGAATCCGATGATTTCCATCGAGGCGATCGCCTACATGAATGCCAGACGTCTCGCCGCCAGGATCGTCTGATGCGCGGCAACTGCATGGAACCTCGTCGTTTCCGTTCCGGCCCGGCCGCCCGACCCCTCAGGGAGCGAAAGATGACCGACATCGCCTTAGCCCGCTCGGCCGTCGAGGCCGAGATCGAGGGCCTGACCCTTGTCGGAGTCCTCGAACGCACGGTGCGGGAGCGTGGCGCCGAGCCCGCCTACTCCGATCGCCGCGTGACGAGCGAGCCGGCGGACGGCACCGGCTGGCGGACCGTCACCTGGGCCGGGCTGCGTGACCGTGCGCGGGGGCTGGCCGCGGTCTACCTGGAGGCGGGCCTGGAACCGGGCGACACGGTGACGATCATGGCCTCCAACCGGATCGAGCATGTGGTGGCGGATCTCGCCGCGGTGCTCGCCGGCGGCATCCCGGTGTCGGTCTACAACACGCTCCCGCCCAACCAGGTGACCTACCTGGCCGAGCAGTTGGCCCCGCGGATCGTCGTGCTGGAGACCGGCGACCATGTCCGACGCTGGCGCCAGGCGCTCGCGGAACGCCCGGAGATCAGCCGGATCGTCGCGATCGACCCCGCGATCGACCCCGCGATCGACCCCGCGATCGACCCCGCGATCGACCCCGCGTTCGACCTGCTGCGCGCCGACAGCCGGGTCCTCGCCTGGTCCGACGCGCAGCTCCGGGGCCCGGCGGCGCTGGCCCGCCAGGACGCCGCGCTCACCGCCCGCAGCGAGGCCGTCAGGCCTGACGACCCGATCACGATCCTCTACACCTCCGGTACGACGGGCCAGCCGAAGGGTGTCGTCCTCACCCACCGCAACATCTGGTTCGAGGCGGTCACCTCGGCCCGGACAGCCCACCTGGACGGTCCCGGCATCACCGTGTCCTACCTGCCGTTCGCGCACATCGCCGAGCGGCTCCTCGGCCTGTACATCCCGCAGCTGCAGGGCGGTCACGTCCACCTGATCGATGATCCGGCGACGCTCGCGGCCACCCTGGTGGAGGTACGTCCCACCCGTTTCTTCGGGGTCCCGCGGGTGTGGGAGAAGATCCGCACCGGCGTGGCGGCGGCGCTCGCGGCCGAGCCGGACGAGGCGAGACGGGCGGCCGTGCGGCAGGCCCTCGCCGTCGGACTGACCTACATCGAGTCGACCCAGACCGGCCGCGCGACGCCGCCGCGGCTGCGCGAGCAGTTCGAAGCGGTGGACGGACCAGTGCTGCGCCCGCTGCGGGCCGCCCTCGGCCTCGACCGGATCGAGTGGGCGACCAGCGCCGCGGCGCCGATGCCGGTGGAGGTGGCCCGGTTCCTGGCCGGTCTGGGACTGCGGGTCTACGACGTGTACGGCATGACCGAGACCACCGCGTCGGCGACGGCCTGCAGCCCCGACTCGTTCCGACTCGGCACGGTCGGCCGGCCGCACGACGGCATCGAGCTGCGCCTCGCCGACGACGGCGAGATCCTGCTGCGCGGTCCGATCACGACACCTGGCTACCACCGGGATCCGGCGGCGACCGCCGAGCTGATCGATGCCGACGGCTGGGTGCACACCGGGGACGTGGGCGAGGTCGACGAGGACGGCTTCCTGCGGGTGATCGACCGCAAGAAGGACATCATCATCACCTCGTCGGGCAAGAACATCGCTCCGTCGAACATCGAGAACGCGCTCAAGGAAAGCCCGTTGATCGGGCAGGCCCTGGTGGTCGGTGAAGGCCGCCCGTATCTCGTGGCGATCCTCACGCTCGACGGTGAGGCCGCGCCGGTCATCGCGAAGCGGCTCGGCGTCCAGCCCGCCTCGCCCGCCTCGCCGGCCTCGGTGGCCGAACTGGCGGCGCACCCGACGATCCAGGCCGCGGTCGCCGCGGCGGTCGAGGCGACGAACGCGCGGCTTTCGCGGCCCGAACAGGTCAAGGCGTACGAACTGCTCGCCGAGGAATGGACGGTAGGCAGCGAGGAACTGACACCCACCCTGAAAATGAAGCGCCTGATCGTCAGCAGCCGTTACAGGGACGTCATCGCTCGGCTGTACGGGGAGAAGGCGTGAGCAGCGATATCGGAAACATTGGTGAACGGAGAATATGATGAGTGGCGTCTACGCGGCCCGGCGCTCCCTCTACGACGAGGAGCACGAGGAGTTCCGGTCGACTGTCCGTGCCTTTGTCGACAAGTACGCCAAGCCCAACGCCGAGCGGTGGCAGGCCGAGGGCAAGGTCGACCGCTGGCTTTTTCAGGAGGCCGGGAACGCGGGTGTCCTCGGTTTCAACATCCCGGAGGAACACGGCGGGGGCGGCAGTCGGGACTTTCGTTTCAACGCGATCTTCGCCGAGGAGCTGGCCCGTCACCCGGTGTCCGACGGCATGGCTGGTATCGGCCTGTCCAACGACATCGTCATTCCGTACTTCACGGATCTCACCGACGACGAGCAGAAGGCCCGGTGGCTGCCCGGGATCGCCCGGGGCGACCTGATCGTCGCGGTCGCGATGACCGAGCCGGGCACCGGTAGCGACCTCGCCGGGATCCGTACGAGCGCGGTGCGTGACGGCGACCACTACGTCGTGAACGGCAGCAAGGTGTTCATCTCGAACGGGCAGAACGCCGACCTGGTTGTCACCGCCGTGCGGACCGGCGAGGACCCGCACAAGGGCCTCAGCCTGCTGGTTGTCGAGGCCGACACGCCCGGCTTCGGCCGGGGACGGAACCTGGAGAAGATCGGCCTGCACGCGCAGGACACCAGCGAGCTGTTCTTCGACGACGTCCGGGTGCCGGTCGAGAACCTRCTCGGCGCCGAGGGCACCGGTTTCGCCGGGCTGATGCGGAACCTCTCCCAGGAGCGGCTCTCGATCGCCGTCGGTGCCATCGCCTCGACCGAGGGAGTGCTCGAACGGACGCTCGAGTACGTGACCGGACGCAAGGCGTTCGGCCGGCCCATCGGCTCGTTCCAGAACACCCGGTTCCAGCTCGCGGAAATGGTCACCGCCGCCCGGGTCAGCCGGGTGTACATCGACGATCTGATCGCCCGGCACACGAACGGCGAGGTGACGGCCGCCGAAGCCGCCGGGGCGAAGTACTGGACGACGGAGCAGCTCGTCGACGTCGTCGGCCGCTGCCTGCAGCTGCACGGCGGCTACGGCTACATGCTCGAGTACCGCATTGCGCAGGACTACCTCGACTCGCGCATCACCACGATCTACGGCGGCACGACGGAAATCATGAAGGAGATCGTCGGCCGCGATCTGGGCCTGTGACACGGATCCGGCCTGTGACACGGGTCTGGGCCTGTGACGCGGAAGAAGACCTGAGAAAGGAATCCTCGTGTCCGAGGCGTTCATCTACGATGCCGTTCGCACCCCACGTGGAAAGAACCGGGGCGGGGCGCTGCACGGCACCAAGCCGGTCGACCTCGTGGTGGGCCTGATCCACGCGCTCACCGAACGCAACCCCGGTCTGGATCCCGGCCGGATCGACGACATCGTCCTCGGTGTCGTCTCCCCGGTCGGCGAGCAGGGCGGCGACATCGCCCGGACGGCTGCGCTCGTCGCCGGGCTCCCCGACGCCGTCGCCGGCGTCCAGATCAACCGTTTCTGCGCCTCCGGGCTGGAGGCGGTCAACCTGGCGGCCCAGAAGGTCGGCTCGGGCTTCGAGAGCCTGGTGCTGGCCGGCGGGGTCGAGTCGATGTCGCGGGTGTCCCTCGGCTCGGACGGTGGGGCCTACGTGCAGGATCCCACCACCGCGTACGACGCGTACTTCGTCCCGCAGGGGATCGGCGCCGACCTCATCGCCTCCCTGGAGGGGTTCACCCGCGAGGACGTCGACGCCTTCGCCGTCCGTTCCCAGGAACGCGCCGAGACGGCCTGGCGCGAAGGACGGTTCGCCCGGTCGATCGTTCCCGTCACCGACCTCAACGGGGTGGTCGTCCTCGACAACGACGAGCACCGCCGGCCCGGCACGACGGTCGACAGCCTCGGCGAGCTGCGGGCGTCCTTCGCCGGCATCGGCGAACACGCCGGCTTCGATGCCGTCGCCCTGCAGAAGTACCACCAGCTCGAACGGATCGAGCACGTGCATCACGCGGGCAACAGCTCCGGCATCGTGGACGGCGCGGCACTCGTGATCATCGGCGACGCCGCGGTGGGCGAGCGGCTGGGGCTCACCCCGCGGGCCCGCGTCGTCGCGACGGCCGTCACCGGATCGGACCCGACGATCATGCTGACCGGCCCCACCCCGGCGACCGAGAAGGCGCTCGCGAAGGCCGGCCTCACCCTCGACGAGATCGACCTGTTCGAGCTCAACGAGGCCTTCGCCGCCGTCGTGCTGAAGTGGCAGCGCGACCTCAGGATTCCCGCCGACGTGGTCAACGTCAACGGCGGGGCGATCGCCCTCGGGCATCCCCTCGGCGCCACCGGCGCCATGATCCTCGGCACGTTGCTCGACGAGCTCGAACGGACCGGCGGCCGCCGCGGCCTGGCGACGCTGTGCGTCGGGGCCGGCATGGGCATCGCCACCGTCATCGAGCGCGTCTGAGCGCGTCGAAGCGCGTCTAGGAGACACAGATGAGCAGCTCAGGCATCAGGTACAGCCACGGCGCGGACGGCATCGTGACCCTGACGATGGACGATCCCGACGCGCCGGTGAACACCATGAACGACAGTTTCATGCTCGGGCTGCGCGAGGCGGTCGACCGCCTCGAATCCGCTCGGAAGGAGGTCGTCGGCGTCCTGCTCACCTCGGCGAAGAAGAGCTTCTTCGCGGGCGGCGACCTCAACCGGCTGCGGGCGAGTGACCCGGCGCGTGCCGCCGAGGAGACCGACTACATCAACACCATGAAGGCCGACCTGCGTCGGCTGGAGAAGCTGGGCCGCCCGGTCGTCGCGCTCATCGGCGGCAGCGCGCTCGGGGGCGGGCTGGAAGTCGCGCTCTGCGCCCACCACCGGATCGCCGCGGACGTCCCCGGCAGCCAGATCGGTCTGCCCGAGGTCTCGCTCGGCCTGCTCCCCGGTGGCGGCGGCATCTCGCGGACGGTGCGGATGCTCGGCCTGCAGAAGGCACTGCAGGAGGTGATCCTGCCCGCCACGAAGTTCAGCCCGCGCCGGGCCCGGTCGCTCGGCCTGGTCGACGAGATCGTCGCGGACCCGGCCCAGCTGGAGCGACGCGCCCGCGTCTGGATCGCCGCGAACCTGGCGCCGGAGAAGCCGTGGGACCGCAAGGGCTTCCAGATTCCCGGCGGGGACGCCCGCAGCCCGCAGGTCGCGGCGACGCTGCAGCTGCTGGCCCCCCTGCTGCGCAAGCAGTCGAGAGGCGCGCCGGTGCCCGCGCAGCGGGCGGCGCTCGCAGCGGCGGTCGAGGGCGCCTACGTCGACTTCGACACCGCCTCGCTCATCGAGACGCGCTACCTGGTCAGCCTCACCACCGGGCAGATCGCCAAGAACATGATCAAAGCCTTCTTCTTCGATCTGCAGCACATCAACTCCGGCGGCAGCCGCCCCGAGGGCTACCCGATCCACACCACGAAGAAGGTCGGCGTCGTCGGTGCCGGCATGATGGGCGCCGGCATCGCCTACATCAGCGCGAAGGCCGGCATAGAGGTCGTGCTCAAGGACGTCTCCCTGGAAGCGGCGGAGAAGGGCCGGGACTACGCGCGCGCGTTGGAGGCGAAGGCGGTCGCCCGCGGACGGACCAGCCAGGAGAAGTCCGACGCGCTCCTGGGCCGGATCACGGTCACCGACAGCCCCGCCGACTTCGCGGGCGTCGACCTCGTCATCGAGGCCGTCTTCGAGTCGATGTCGCTCAAGCAGGACGTGTTCCGCGAGATCCAGGACATCGTGGAACCCGACGCGGTGCTCGGGTCGAACACCTCCACACTGCCGATCTCCATCATGGCCGGAGGTGTGGAACGCGAAAGCGCGTTCATCGGGATCCACTTCTTCAGCCCGGTGGACAAGATGCCGCTGGTCGAGATCGTCCGTGGTGAGAAGACCAGTGACGAGACGCTCGCCCGGGTCTTCGACTACGTGCGGCAGATCCGCAAGACCCCCATCGTCGTCAACGACTCGCGGGGCTTCTTCACCTCGCGGGTGATCAGCAGGTTCATCGCCGAGGCGGTCGCCGCCGTCGGTGAGGGTGTCGAGCCGGCGAGCGTCGAGCAGGCAGCGACGCAGGCCGGCTACCCGGTCGGCGCCCTCCAGCTGCTCGACGAGTTGACCCTCACCCTCACGCAGAAGATCCGCATCGAGACCCAGGAGGCGGAGGAGATCGCCGGCCGCGCCTGGATCGCGCATCCGTCCGAACCAGTCGTCGACTGGATGATCGAGAACGGGCGGGCCGGGCGGCGCGCGGGCGGCGGCTGGTACGACTACGACGACAACGGCGGACGCCTCGGCATCTGGCCCGGCGTCCGCCGGCAGTACGGGTCGGGTCGGACGGTGCTACCGCTGAAGGACCTGCAGGAACGCATGCTGTTCGCCGAGGCGCTCGACACGGTCGACTGCCTCGAGGCGGGAGTGCTCACCAGCGTCCCCGACGCCAACATCGGCTCCCTCTACGGCATCGGGTTCCCGGCCTGGACCGGCGGTGTCCTGCAGTACATCAACCAGTACGACGGTGGCCTGCCGGGGTTCGTCGCCCGCGCCCGGGAGCTCGCCGCGGCCTACGGCGACCGCTTCACCCCGCCGGCGTCGCTGGTCGAGCGCGCCGAACGAGGGGACGAGTACCGGTGACCCTCGCGACCGGGCTGCGCACCCGCTTCACCGAGCTGCTCGGCATCGAACACCCCGTCGTGCAGGGCGGGATGATGTGGGTCGGCCGGGCGGAGCTTGCCGCGGCGGTCTCCGAAGCAGGCGGCCTGGGCATCGTCACCGCCCTCACCCAGCCGACGCCGCACGACCTCGCCACCGAGATCGCCCGGACCCGCAAACTCACCGACAAACCGTTCGGCGTCAACCTGACGATTCTCCCGTCGATCAACCCGCCGCCCTACGACGAGTACCGGCGGGCGATCGTCGACTCCGGGGTCACGATCGTCGAGACGGCGGGCTCCAGCCCGGAGCCGCACATGGGCTTCTTCCGCGAGCACGGCGTCCAGGTGATCCACAAGTGCACCAGTGTGCGGCACGCGGTGAAGGCCGAGCGGGCCGGCGTCGCCGCGGTGTCGATCGACGGCTTCGAATGCGCCGGCCATCCCGGCGAGGACGACATCCCCGGCCTGGTGCTGGTGCCCGCCGCCGCCGACGCGCTGAGCATCCCGTTCATCGCCTCGGGCGGCTTCGCCGACGGGCGGGGCCTGGCCGCCGCGCTCGTGCTCGGCGCGGACGGGATCAACATGGGCACCAGGTTCATGTGCAGCGAGGAGTCGCCCATCGCGGCGGCGGTCAAGCGCCGCATCGTCGAGGCGACCGAGCTCGACACCACCCTGATCTTCCGGTCCCTGCGCAACACCGCGCGCGTCGCCCGCAACTCGGTGAGCGAGCAGGTCACGCGGATCCTCGCCGACGGGGGGACGTTCGTCGACGTCCAGGAGCTCGTCGCCGGTTCGCGTGGCCGCCGGGTGTTCGAGGACGGAGACCTGGACGCGGGCATCTGGACCGCCGGGCTCGTCCAGGGCCTCATCCACGACGTGCCGCCGGCCGGGGAGATCGTCACCCGAATCGTCCGCGAGGCCCGCGCGGTGCTCGACGCGACACAGACGAAGTTCACCCCATGATCACCCACGACGTCGCGACGAGCCGCACGGTCCTGGCGACCGCGCCGGCGACTGGAGGACTCCCGCCATGCCGAACCTGGGCACGACCGAGATCATCATTATCGCGCTGGTAGTCCTGGTGCTCTTCGGATCCAGGAAGCTGCCGGACGCGGCTCGTTCGTTCGGCCGCTCGCTGCGCATCTTCAAGGCGGAGACGAAGGGCCTGCGTGAGGACGACTCCTCTTTCCCCTCCTCCGACGCCGCTTCGTCCGCCCCCGCCACGCTCCCAGCCCCTGTCGTGAATCCTGCTCCGGCCGCGCGCCCCGTCCCTGTCGTGAACCCTGCTCCGGTCGCGCGCCCCGTTCCTGCCGTGCCGCTTCCGATCGAGAACCGGGCCGTGCCGGCCACATCGGTCAACGGCACCGTCCCTGCCGTCCCTGCCGTCCCTGCCGACACGGCCGGCACGGCCAGCACGTCGCCCGCCGTCAACAGCGCCTGATGCCGGAAAGCAACGACATTCTGTTTCGTCTCCTCAGGGAGGTGCGGTGACCACCGCGATCGATGCGTCAGCAGTGCTGGTGACCCGCAACCCGGCAACCGGCCTGACAACCGCCTCCTACCCGGTCGCGGACTCCGCTGTCCTTCGCGCGGCGGTCGACGCCGCCCGTGTCGCCGGGGAATGGTGGCGTTCCCTCGGCTGGAAGCAGCGCCGCCGGCATCTGTCGGCGCTGCGGCTGGCCCTCGCCCGCGAGATCGACGACGTGGCCGCGATGATCCGGGCCGAGACGGGAAAGCCCCTGGACGACGCCGTCCTCGAGGTCATGCTCGCCGCCGAGCATCTCGACTGGGCCGCCCGCAACGCCCGGCGCGTCCTGCGCCCGCGCCGGGTCCGCCCGGGCCTGCTCGCCGTCAACCAGAAGGCTGTTCTCGAATACGTCCCGCTCGGTGTGGTCGGGGTGATCGGCCCCTGGAACTACCCTCTTTACACGCCGATGGGCTCGATCTCCTACGCGCTGGCTGCGGGCAACGCAGTGGTCTTCAAGCCCAGCGAGTACGCACCGGGCGTCGGGCGCTGGCTTGCCGACACCTGGGCCAGGGTGGTGCCCGACCATCCGGTGCTGCAGGTCGTCACGGGTTTCGGGGCGACCGGCGCCGCGTTGTGCGAGTCGGGCGTTGACAAGATCGCCTTCACCGGCTCGACGGCCACCGGCAGGCGTGTCATGGCCGCCTGCGCCAGCACGCTGACCCCGGTCGTGATCGAGGCGGGCGGGAAGGACGCACTGATCGTCGCCGCGGACGCCGACCTCGACGCGGCGGCGACCGCGGCCGTGTTCGGGGGGATGGGCAACGCGGGCCAGACCTGCGCCGGAGTGGAACGGATCTTCGTCGTCGACTCCGTGTTCGACGACTTCCTCGCCCGGGTCACCACCCTCGCCACCTGCCTGCGGACCGGCGAGGACGAGGGAACCCACTACGGGCCGATCACGATGCCGGGCCAGGTCGAGGTGATCCGTGCACACATCGAGGACGCGCTGGGGCGCGGGGCACGGGCCGTGGTCGGCGGGGCGGACTCGGTGCGCCCGCCCTTCGTCGCCCCGGTGGTGCTCGTCGACGTGCCGTCGGACAGCCTCGCCGCGCGGGAGGAGACCTTCGGGCCGACCCTGGTCGTCGACCGGGTCGCGGACCTCGACGAAGCGGTCCGCCGGGCGAACGACTCCCGGTTCGGCCTCGCCGCCTCGGTGTTCACCCGAAACCGGAAGCACGGGATCGACGCGGCCCGCCGGCTGCACACCGGCGCCGTGTCCGTGAACAGTGTGCTCGGGTTCGCCTCGATTCCGGCCCTTCCCTTCGGCGGCGTCGGCGATTCCGGTTTCGGTCGTATCCACGGTGCCGACGGCCTGCGGGAGTTCAGCAGACCGAAGGCGATCACGAGTACCCGCTTCGCGAGCCCGGTGGACCTGATGACGTTGGAACGTTCACCGAAGGCCGTGCCGAACGCGCTGTTCCTGTTCCGGTTACGGCACGGTCACCGATGAACGCTGAAATGTCGTCGGKTCTTTCCGTGAACCACGAACCTGGACGAAATCGGCCCGGAACATAAGGCTTGTGCAAGTCTGGAAGAATCGGTACCGTCATAGTTCTCCGCTCGTCGAGCGATTCCCTCCCCTCTTCTGTCGGCGTACTGCGTCATGCCCTGAAGCAGGACGTCGGCGATGCCGTTCCTCTCGGGAAGAAGGTACGAAAATGAGCGATCTCAGTCGGCGAGGTCTCATTTCCTTAGGCGCCGTACTTGGGCTGGTCGGTGTCACGGAGGTGGCCCCGGCCTGGAGTGCTCCGGGCTGGAGCTGGTCTCCGTCGGGGTCCGTCGCCGGGGCCGGTACGGGGGTCGATCCCCAGTGGGTCTGGGACGACACCATCGACCGGGCGATGGTGCCCGTCCTGGAGAACGGCCAGGTGCCCGCGGTCAACGCCGCCATCCGTCCCTGGGTGAACAACAACCACCCCCTGCCCTCCGGACTGCCGGCGGATATCACCGCCTTCCTGCAGCAGGCGAACCAGCTGCCGTCCTGGGCCGACCGCGCCAAGCTGCGTCGCGCCGCCGACTTCAACCGGCGCAAGGACACCTATCTGTTCATGCTGTACGGCGTCGGCAGCGGCATCATGAGCACGGTCATCCCGCGCGAGGCCAGGTCGGTGTACTGGTCGAAGGGCGGCGCCGACATGAAGGACCGTGCGGCGAAGACCTTCACCTTCGGGTACGACCTGAGCCAGCTGAGCGCCTACGAGCCGAATGGGCAGTTCATCGTCACCGCGAACAAGACGCGCATGGTGCATGCCGCTGTCCGGCACCTGCTGCCGCAGCTGCCGCAGTGGAAGAACGGTGCCACGGAGACGATCCCGATCAGCAACGGCGACATTCTCGTCACCTTCCACAGCCTGGGGACGTTCGTCCACTCCAAGCTGAAGGAGTGGAAGATCCCGATGTCGGCCGCCGACGAGGAGGCCTTCCTTCACTCGTGGCAGGTTGCGATCTCGCTGCTCGGCGTGCGCGACGAGTACATTCCCCGGACGTGGGCCGACGCGCACGCCCAGTCGGCCCAGGTTCTCTCGCCGATCCTCATGCCCACCACCGAGGGCAGGGAACTCGCCGAGGTCCTGCTCGGGCTCCTCTCGCAGGTCGACCTCGGYGTGACGCGCGGCTTCCTCAACGAGTTCACCCGCTACGTGCTCGGCGACACGATCGCCGACTGGCTCGGGCTGCCGCGTGACCTGATCGCGGCCGGCATCATCAGGGTCGGCTGGCCCTCGTACATCCTGTTCCGCGAGGGACTGCTCCCGATCATTCCGGTGAACTTCTATCTCTTCGACCAGTTCCTGCGAGCGGTGGCCATGGCATTCCTCAACGGGGGCACCTCGACCCAGACCACTCCCATCGAGATCCCCGACATCAACCGTCCCGCAGGCTGACCCTCTTCGCCCGGTGCACGTCAGATGCCCTGCAGCGGCTGACCTGCGGGGCATCTGAGCGGCAGCCTGACCTGGCCGGGCGAGAAAAAGAGATTGACGTCATCCTCAATTATCGCTAACTTCCTCGCCAGTGGCGAGGCCGCGCACCCGCGACCAGGGGACGTGCCGCGGCCAGGCCAGAAGCCCGTTACCGGAGAGGCGGGGAACCCTTGCGGTTGTCAGGGAAACAGTCGTCCATCGCCGCGTGCTGGACGGCGCTGCGGGCGGCCGGCGGGCCACTGCGGACCGCGGAGCTGGACGCTCTGTGGGCGCAGCTCGCGCCGGTCGACGCGCGCGACATCCTTGGCCAGTGGCGTGGCTTCGCCTTCCCCACCGGGCATCGCCTCGAAAAGGTGCTGGCGCGCAGCCGCTGGTACGGCAAGCGGTTCGTGGCGCTCGACGACGTACAGCCGCTGCTGTGCGTCGGCGAGAACGGTGAGCTGATCTCCGACGTGGAGGCCGGCCGGGGCGAGGCGAGCCTGTGGAACGTCGAGTTCCGCGGGGAGGTCACCGCGACGATGGTCTATGACGGAATGGCGGTTCTCGACCACTTCAAAAGCGTGGACGACCGCACTCTGATGGGAATCATGAACGGCAAGCCCGGGCTGGTCCTGGACGGCGGGAAGAACTTCTACTTCGGGCTGGAGCGCGTGTGAGGCGTGCTGCCCGCCCGGGCCTGTGAGCCGCGTACCCGACCATCACAGAAGGGATTCCGCAGATGCGCGCCGCGGTGCTTCGGGAGGCCGGCCACCTCAGGGTGGAGRAGATCGACGTACCCGTCCCCGGACCCGGCGAGGTTCGCGTCCGGGTACGGGCCACCGGTGTCTGTTACACGGACCGCACCATCGTCGAGGGCAAGGTGCCCGTCCCGCTGCCGATGGTGCTCGGTCATGAGGGCGCCGGGGTCGTCGACGCCGTCGGTGGGGGAGTCTCCGACCTCGCTGTCGGCGACCATGTCGTCCTGACGATCACACCGGGCTGCGGAGTGTGCCAGCAGTGCCAGCTCGGAGCGTTCGTACTGTGCGAGGTCGCCGCGCCCCACATGCTCGACGGCCGGCTGTCGAACGGTGAGCGGCGGCTCACCAGGGGCGCCGAGCGGATCAACCACTTCGCCATGCAGTCGTCGTTCGCGGAGTACGCGGTCGTCGAGCGCCGGGCCGCGGTGAAGGTGCCCGACGACGTGCCGCTGGACGTCGCCTGCCTTACCGCGTGCGGCGTCTCCACCGGCTTCGGGGCAGCGGTCATCCGGGGTGACGTCGGGGTCGGCGAGAAGGTCCTGGTGATCGGTGCCGGCGGCGTGGGCCTGGCGGCCGTGCTCGGTGCGCTGACGGTCGGCGCGGGCAGGGTGGTCGTTGCCGATCGCAGCACTGTGGCCTGCCAGCTCGCCGCGGATCTCGGCGCTACGGACATCATCGTGATGGACGAGGACACCGACCTGGCCGCACGGGTCCGTGCGGTGACGGGCGGCGGCGTGGATGTCGCGATCGACGCAGTCGGCACGGCGGGCACTGCCGCGGGGGCGTTCAGTGCGCTGCGCAGAGGCGGGCGGRCGGTGGTCATCGGTGTCGCCGACCCCCGGGCGAAGATCTCGATCCCGCTGTACCACCTGATCGACCAGCGGGTGCTCACCGGCAGCACGAACGGCAGCATCCGCCCGCACATCGACATCCCGAGGATCCTCGATCTCTACCGAGCTGGCCGCCTCCCCCTCGACCGGCTCGTCACCCGGCGCTACCCGCTGGAGCACATCGGGCGGGCGATGGCCGAACTCGGCGTGCAGCCCGGGCGGGCGGTGATCACGTTCTGAGAACGGCCCGCCGCTGTGGTTCCVCTTCCGGTGGGCCACGTTGCGCTGGTCAGTCCTCAATATCTGAAGCCGCTGCGACGATCCTCGTYACCACGGCACATCGCCGTGGCGGTCGGCGAAGGTGTTGGTCGGGCCGTCGGGGCCGACCTGGGCCAGGGCGACGATCGCGTCGGTTCCCTCGGTGACCGTCTGCGGGCCGCTGTGGCCGTTCAGGTCGGTGGCGGTGTAGCCGGGGTCGACGGCGTTGATGCGGAAGCCGGGCAGCGTCCGCGCGTACTGGCTGGTCAGCATCGTCACCGCGGCCTTCGACGACGGATAGGCCAGGGCGGTGAACGAGCCCTCGACCCGATCGGGGTTGTTGGTCACCGCCAGSGAGCCCAGCCCGCTYGAGACGTTGACGATGACGGGGTTCTCCGACTTCTCCAACAACGGCAGGAAGGCCTGCGTGACGCGCACGAGGCCGAACACATTGGTCTCATAGACCTCGGCGAGGTCGTCGGCCGAYGTYTCGGGCACGCTTSYGGTGGCGCCCGCGATGCCGGCGTTGTTGATGAGGACRTCGAGGCCGGTGCCCGCGTCGTGGACGGTTCGTACGGCGGCGGYGACGCTGGCATCGTCGGTCACGTCGAGCTGCACGAAACGGCCCCCGATCTCGTCTGCGGCGACACGGCCGAGCTCGGGGTGGCGGGCAGCCATCCAGACGTCGTGGCCCTCGGCGATGAGGCGTCGCGCGGCCTCGCGGCCCAGTCCCTTGTTGGCTCCGGTGATCAGCATCGTGGTCATACCGCGATCGTGGCCCRTYGGCCGCCGGATGAGGAGAGGACTCTCAGGGCGACGATCGTCGCGTCGGCTGCGCGCASACTGAGGGGATGGACGAACTCGGAAGCTGCCTGCGCGCCTGGCGGGACCGRCTGGAGCCCGCAGCGGCCGGCCTGCCCGCGGGCGGCCATCGCCGGGCGCCGGGCCTGCGCCGCGAGGAGGTCGCGCGCCTGGCCGGAGTGTCGGTCGACTACCTGGCCCGGCTCGAGCAGGGACGGGCGACCACGCCGTCGCCGTCGGTGCTGGCCGCGCTCGCCCGCACGCTGCGGCTGACCGAATCCGAACGCGACTACCTGTTTCGACTCGCCGACCAGGCGCCGCCGACGCCCGGGCAGATCGAGCGCCACCTCACGCCCGGGGTGCGGCGGGTCCTCGACCGCATGCCGGACGCCGCGGTCCTCGTGACCGACGCGGCCTGGCAGTTGATCGACTCCAACGASCTGGCGGTCGCGCTGCTGGGCGACCTGCGCGGTCTGCCCCATCGCGAGCGCAATCTCGCCTGGCGGGCGTTCGCCGGTCTGGAGTCGCGCGTCGACCAGGACGCGGCGGCACGGGCGCGTGAGCACGAGGAGATCGCCGCCGAGCTGCGCGARGCCTTCGGCAGGCATCCGCACGACGCTGCGCTGCGGCGTCTCATCGACGACCTGCACGGTCTGAGCGCCGAGTTCGGCGCGCTGTGGGCGTCACAGCCCCCGCGGCCGTGCACCGCGGGGAGCAGGACCGTCGTGCACCCGCAGGTCGGGCCGATCACCCTCGACTGCGACGTGCTTGCCGTCCGYGGCAGCGACGTGCGSATCATGGTCCTCTCGGCAGGTCCCGACTCSGCCGCSGCGGAGGCCCTCCGCCTCGTTCAGACGATCGGCCTCCAGGACCTCGCCTCCCCGGACCCGACGTCATCGGCGGGCGATCTGCAGCCGAGTTCCTCGTAGCGACGTAGGTCCACACGGCGGCCCCGTGCCGGTGATCAGTGCACRGAAGRCAGCGYGYTGYCGTCAGGTGGTGATGATGGAGACGCCKGCGGTGCCTGGTGCGCCGTAGAGCTGGGCGTAGCCCACRCGGGGGGTGCCGGGGACCTGCCGGTCSCCGGCCTGYCCGCGYAGCTGCAGGACGAGTTCGTGGATCTGGCGCAGGCCGGAGGCGCCGACCGGTTCACCGTTGGCGATGAGCCCGCCGTCGGTGTTGACGGGCAGCCGCCCACCGATCTCGGTCGCGCCTTCGGCGAGGAGTTTCTCCTGGTCGCCGTCCGCGCAGAAACCGTTCTCCGCCATGTGCATGATCTCGGCCCCGGAGTCGGTGTCCTGGAYCTGGATGACRTCSACGTCRCCGGGGCCGATCCCCGCGGTCTCGTACGCGGCCCGGGAGGCGTACACCGTGGGGGCSTCGGCGGGTTCCACCGCAGCCCAGGAGCTGTGTACCTCGTGTGCACCGTAGCTGCGGGTACGCAGGACGCTCGCGCGCAGGTAAAGRGGCGTGGAGGTGAAACGGCGCGCGATGTCGGCCCGGCACAGAATCACCGCGGCCGCACCCTCGTCCGGGCTGCAGAACATGTACTTCGTCAGCGGGTGGTTCAGCATCGCCGAGGACAGGATCTCGTCCTCCGTGATGGCCTTGCGGCGGAACGCGTTCGGGTTCAGGACACCGTTGCGGTAGTTCTTCGCGGCCACCCGGGCCAGGGTGCGGTGCGAGATCCCGTGGTCGTACATATA
>NZ_MBLM01000159.1 GCF_001854655.1 Parafrankia colletiae
CCGTTACTGCGAGGACATGTCCGAACGCGATGTCGCTCGCGCTACGCGCCCATCCACCGATCGGCACGGTTCCTGTCACCGCGGCGTTGACAGCCGGCCGCAGAACACGAGCACGCCGCCGCCTGCTCCGAGGCGGCGGCCTCGGCGTCGTGGTCGTCGCAGTTGCGGCCGCCCTCGCTCTGGCCGGCCTGAACGACGGTCAGTTCCGCCTCGTCGGTGACGGACTGACGCTGTCGAGCGGCTCGGGCGTAACCCAGGTAACGGACGACCGCGTCGACATGGGCGACCAGGTGACAGCCTGGCGGGCCGACGGCGACCTCATGATCGGCTACCTGAACGGTACCCACGCGACACTGAGCCCAGCCGACCCGGTCTACCGGTTCGGCTGGCACGACCTCGCACATGACAAGGTCGTACTCGGTCCGGCCGAGACACCCGACGGTCGGACGCTGGCCATGGGCCACGTCCGGGGAGAACCAGAGTCGGTGACGGTGAGCACCCCTCGGCAGACCTTCGAGGCCACGGTCGCCCGATCCTCGAGCCCTCTCAGCAGATCCGAACGGGGGACCGATGAGAAAGGACGGCGGCGCCGGTCTGATCACTGACCGCCGGATGCCCACGACCACAGCAGGGGAGAGCAACCCGTGAGACCGCTCCGATACTCGATCAACATCACCCTCGACGGCTGCTGCGACCACCGGGTAGGGATGATCCCGGACGACGAGTCGCATCGCTATTGGGCCGCCAGCCTGGAACGAGCCGATGCCCTTCTCTTCGGTCGGGTGACCTACGAGATGATGGAGGCGGCGTGGCGGCAGCCGACGACGGGAACGTGGCCTGACTGGATGGCCGACTGGATGGTCCCCTTCGCCCGGACGATCGACAAGGCAAAGAAGTACGTCGTGTCGGGCACCCTGGACCGGGTCGACTGGAACGCGGAGCTCGTGCAGGGTGACCTGGGGAAAGCCGTTGCGCAGCTCAAGCGGGAGCCTGGCAGAGGCCTCTTCGTGGGAGGCGTGACCCTCCCGCTGGCCCTGGCGGATCTGGGTTTGATCGATGAGTACGAGTTCGTCGTGCAACCCGTCGTGGCGGGCCACGGACCGACGTTGTTCGCCGGCCTGAGCGAGCGGCTCGAGCTGAAGCTCGTGGAGCGCCAGGAGTTCCGGTCGGGGGCGGTCGCCCTGCGGTACCAGCCCAGTCGAGCATCGTCCTGAAGACCCGAATCGCAGGCATCACCGGACCGCCGGGACCATCACCGTCGGCTGGAACCGGAACCCGGCGAGCTCCGACACCGGCGCCAGCGGAACGACCGCACCTCGACCCATCATCTGATTTCGACTCTGTGGGGAGCGCGCTTCAGGGAGCAGCGACTGGAGGTGGTGGCGAATGAGCCTCACCCTGACGACCGGCGGTGTGCGGGTCGGTGGCGGCTACGGCGGCGGTGCCGGGAGGTGCTCTCTGGGGAGTTCGCGGTGTCGGCCACGCGCCGCGGGAGGGGCGCGGGCCGGTGACAGGGGCTGGGTGTAGGAGAGCGTGGCCGGTGCCGTTCGGGGGTGCTGACCATTGTCAGTTCAACTACTTGCTGCTCCGCCATGGTGCCGGCGGGTCTGGGTGGGCGCTCCCCGGACGTCCCGACGCATCGCACCCTCACCAGAAGCGGACGGGTCGGACGCGGTACGCGACCAATCACCGGAAGACATCTTCGTCAGCAGGGATGTTGCACGAGCCCGGACCATCTTCTTCCTCGGGGCAGTCACATATCTGACCTTCGCGTTCCATGCCGCCGCCCCGAATAATCTTGTCGATGCCGATCTCGGCCCGGGTTTCACCGTCCTGCCCCTGTTCGTGTGCGCGTCACTCGTGCTGCCCATGACCGAATTGCCAATCCTTCTCACAATGTTCGCGCCGCGACGGACTGCGCGGATTCCTGCCACGTACAACGCGTGGACGAGGCGTCGCGGATGAGATACCGTCCTTCTGATTTCCGCGGCGAGCGGGCTATACTTCCTCGTTAATGGCATCGTGGGGCCTCTCGCGTCCGATTGATATTTCTTCGCGAGGTTCGCACCGGCCACAGCCAGAGTCAAATGATCATTTTGCCGAGCCTGCTACGCGAGCGCGAAGGGTCGGAAAATCGGTGCGGATTTCGTCAACTGGTGCCCCTACAGGTTTTCTGGCGCGCCCAATCGTCATTCTGTTGGGACTGGCGTCCATAGTTGTAGCCGCAGCCGGAATTCGGGCATTCCGGGACACGCTGGGCCCGACATTTCTGGCGTTGGTCCTCGTCGTCACGGTGCACCCGCTGCAAGTGCGTCTGCGCAGGCGCGGGGCTCCCGGATGGGTCGGCATCATCGCGGTGATGGCGACGATATATACGATCCTGGTCGGCCTGGTGGTTGCCCTGGTCGCGTCGACCGCTCGGCTGATCACGCTGCTGCCCGACTACGGGGTGCAGTCCGACAACCTGCGCAACCAGGCTGCCCAGTGGCTGGAGGGCCTCGGCGTCCAGCCCGAACAAGCCAGCGCCATGGTCAGCCGGCTCGACCTGTCCGAACTGTCCGGTGCGCTGCAGCACCTCCTTTCCGGGTTGGCCTCGGCGGGGTCAAATCTGGTTTTCCTCGTCACGCTGGTCTTTTTCCTGACAATCGACGGGGATTCGTTCTCCCGCCGGCTCGACGTCGCCGCCGGGTCACGGCCGCTCCAGGTCGGAGCATTGCGAGAGTTTTCCCTCAACACGCGCCGATATGTGGCTGTCTCCTCACTCTTCGGCCTGATCGTTGCCGCGTTCGACGTCTTTGCGTTGCACTTGCTGGAGATTCCGCTACCGCTGTTGTGGGGGTTGCTGTCGTTCATCACCAACTACATCCCCAACATCGGGTTCGTAGTTGGCCTGATACCACCCGCTCTACTTGGCCTGCTCGAAGGGGGCGTGGCCCGCATGCTCTGGGTCGTAGCGGTCTACTCGGCGATCAATATGATCGCGCAATCGTTCATCCAGCCGAAGGTCGTCGGCAACGTGGTAGGACTTTCCGCTACGCTGACCTTCTTGTCGCTGGTGTTCTGGGCGTTCGTTCTGGGCCCGCTTGGGGCGCTGCTGGCGGTTCCGATGACCCTGCTGGCCAAGGCCCTGCTCATCGACGCCGATCCCGGGGCCCAGTGGCTGCGTCCGTTTCTGGGCGACACGGCTGCCGAGGCCGCGCGGGGGGATGCCTCGACACCCGCCCCTCCAGGAAGGGAATAGGGTGGTTCTCATCGACAGACCGGCGAGAGGTCGACGGTGACCGCTGTTGCGACGCATCCTCCCGCCCTCGGTTCCACAGGAGCCATCGTTGTCAGGTCAGTCTCCGTGATCAAATTCTCGGCCCTTGGACAGAGACGGGCGAGGCGGGTTGGCAGCGGTGCCTGGGCAGGCCACGACCGCGACCGCGGAGTCCATATTGCTGTACTCCTGCCTCGTATGGRCCCGCCCAGTTGACCAGAGGAGAGGGCAGACGGCCGGGAAACCTCGACAACGGCTGCGTCACACCCGCGGCGCCGGGGTTTGATGCCAAAGACATCCTGAGGCGACGGCCAGGGTACGACGGTCCCGGGCTGAGGCGAGATGGCGGATTATCCTTTTCCGGCGACCACTTCATGACCATCGTGTAAGCGTTCGAGCAGGGCCGCAGGACGATCAGGGCCCTACTCAAACGTATTCAGCACCGACCCGGCATCATCGCCTACTTCCTCGGCGAAACCGGCCTGACCCTCGATCCAGACCCCTGTAGCCAGACCCTGACCATTGAAGATCTGTACTGGCGGGAAAGCCGCGGTTGTCTCGAGGCCGTGTGGGCACCCTTGCTGTAGCAGACCGGAGGGTGACATGTGCAGGTGGATGGGGTACCGGGGCGAGCCGATCGTCCCACGCGTGTTGTTGTACGATCCTGAGAGATCACTGATTGCCCAGAGCGTCAGACATGGGCCGGACCTGCTCGAACCGAACGGCGACGGGACCGGTCTGGGCTGGTACAGTCGGCGCAGGATCCCGGCCATCTTTCGCAGCGACTCACCCGCGTGGGGTGATGAGAATTTTCGGGAACTGGCCGACGAGATCTACTCCCCGATGTTCCTCGCGCACGTGCGGGCGGGTACCGGAACACCGGTACAGAAGACGAACTGCCATCCGTTCCGCTATCAGAAATGGCTTTTCGTGCACAACGGATACATCGACGGCTTCGACTTGATTCGCCGCGACCTGCTGATGGCCGTGCGCCCTGACCTGTTCAGTAACATAAAAGGCTCGACGGATTCCGAGGTAATGTTCCACCTTGCCCTGACGTTCGGGCTGGAGGAAGACCCCATTGGGGGGTTGGAACGAATGGCCGGTTTCGTCGAGAGCACCGGAACCGCCGCGGGTGTTGCCGAGCCCTTGCAGATGACGGTCGGGCTGGCCGACGGCGAAACATTGTTCGCGGCCAGATACGCCAGCGGACCGGTGGTCAACACTTTGTACATGAGCGAGGGCGTCGACGCAATCCGGATGCTCTACCCCGAGCACGAACGCCTGCGGCGCATACCCGCCGACGCCCGCGCAGTCCTGTCGGAACCGCTGAGCGAGCTACCCGGGGTGTGGCGGGAGATACCCCCATCCACGGCACTCGTCGTCACCGACACGCCACACCAGCGCCCCTTCCATCCGCAGTCTCCTGTGTAAGAAGCGTGAAGCTGCCCCGGTTTCTCGGTGGCGCCGTCTTTCTCTCGCTGCGACACGCCTGTCCACGGAAACGAGATTACTCAAATAGGACGCGGAATCTGTGGTGACGTACAGGTTGTGACATACCATCCGACGGCTGTCGCGGCGGCCGTCCCTGTCACCTGCGGTGAAGGTGCGGTGCTGGTCCACGGGACGGAGGATGGACGTTGGGGCCTGTCGGGCCTGCCGGCAGCAGGGGAGAGTTCGACAGTTACGAGCTCAAGATTGCGGTAGGGACCTTCTGGGCTGGAGATCCTTCAACTACGCATTTCACTCGTCGACGCAGCGAGGGTTTCCGCGGGCGTGTTCCTGAGTGCTGCAGGATCATGTCGCCGCCCTCGCGCGTCGCGGGCAACCAGGGCTGGGGCATGCCGTGGGCTCGGGCCGCCGGCATGCTCATGGTCCGCGACGACTGCGGGAGGAACCACCGTGAACGACTACCCACCGATCGCGGATCACGGTCTCGTGGGCGACCTGCAGACCGCGGCGCTGATCGCCGCCGACGGGACCCTGGACTGGTGGTGCACCCCGCGGTTCGACTCACCGAGCCTGTTCGCCTCGTTGCTCGACAGCGATCGTGGCGGTCACTGCCGCCTGGCCGCTGACCTCGGCGAGGCCGGTGGGGCCGGCGAGGTCTCTGTCCGGCAGCTTTACCTGACCGATACCGCCGTGCTCGTCACCCGGTTCATGGCCCCGGGCGGGGTGGGCGAGGTGCTCGACTTCATGGAGCCCGACCCCTCGACCACCCCGTCGGCGCGGCATCGGCTGATCCGGGTCGCCCGGGTGGTTCGCGGCAGTCTGCCCTTCGAGCTGCTGTGTCGGCCACGGTTCGACTATGGTCGCGCGTCCCACACGCTGCGCCATCTCGACGACGGATCGGTGCTGTTCCACGGCCCTGACACGGATCTTCACGTGCAGGCGACCGCCCCGATCGCGCTCCATCCGGACGGCCACGACGTCTCCGCCCGCTTCACCCTCGACGCCGGCGAGATGGCCGCGGTTGTCCTCACCAGCGAGAGTGGTGACGCCGCCGCCCGCGACGGGCGTCCCGGCGGTCCGCCACCCACCGTGCAGGCGATCATCGCTGCGTTCGACGCCTGCCGTGCCTTCTGGCTGACCTGGCTGCGCGCCTCCCGCTACCGAGGCCGGTGGCACGAGATGGTCACCCGCTCGGCGATCACCCTGAAACTGCTCACCTACGCACCCACCGGCGCTCCCATCGCCGCCGCCACGATGGGTCTGCCGGAGCAGATCGGCGGCGAACGCAACTGGGACTACCGCTACACCTGGATCCGCGACGCTTCCCTGTCTGTCCACGCCCTGACCACGCTCGGCTTCACCCGCGAAGCGGACGCCTACCGCCGCTGGCTACGCGAACGCCTCGACGCAGGCTGGACCGCGTCCGGCGAACCGCTTCAGATCATGTACCGCGTCGACGGGGAACCCCACCTGACCGAGGAGATCCTCGACCATCTGGAGGGCTACCGCCGCTCCGCGCCGGTCAGAGCCGGCAACGCCGCCGCCGACCAGATTCAGCTCGACATCTACGGCGAGGCCGCCTACGCCCTCGCCGAGGCGAGGGACATCGGCGGAATCCGCGGCTGGAACGCCTTCACCGCCGTCATCGACTGGCTCGCCGACCACTGGGACCGCCCGGACGAAGGCATCTGGGAAACCCGCGGTGGCCGGCAGAACTTCACCTACAGCCGCCTCATGACCTGGGTCGCCTTTGACAGAGCCATCACGTTCGCGACCGCCCATTCCCGTCCCGCCGACCTCACCCGCTGGCAGACGGCCCGCGACACCGTCTTCCGGCAGATCATCGACCGCGGCTGGAACGACAAGCGCCGTGCCTTCGTCCAGCACTACGACACCGACGTCGTCGACGCCTCCCTGCTGYTCATGCCCCGCGTCGGCTTCCTCGCCCCGAACGACCCCGACTGGCTGAGCACTCTCGACGCCATGAACGACGAACTCGTCAGTGACAGTCTCGTCTACCGCTACAACCCCACCGCATCCCCCGACGGCCTACGGGGCTCCGAAGGCACCTTCAACCTCTGCACCTTCCTCTACGTGCAGGCCCTCGCCCGCGCCGGCCGCCTCGACCAGGCCCGCTACGCCTTCGACAAGATGCTCACCTACGCCAACCACGTCGGCCTGTTCGCCGAGGAGATCGGACCGTCCGGCGAACAGCTCGGCAACTTCCCCCAGGCCTTCACCCACCTCGCACTCATCGACGCCGCGATCRCCCTCGACGAGGAGCTCGACCGCGCCGAGCACCTGGCTCGCTGACCGCCGGCGGCACGACGGAAAACGAGGTAGGCGGCGGCCATGACCGAACAGACACCCGACGCAGGTACCCACACCCACACCCCGCCGCGGCCGGCCGGCACCGACCGACGAGTCCTGGCACCGCTCGCGCTCGCGCAGTTCATCTGCAGCTTCGCCGGGTCGAACATGAATGTGATGATCAACGACATCAGCCGCGACCTCGACACGACCGTCCAGGGCGTTCAGGTCGCCATCACCGTGTTCCTCCTGGTCATGGCCGCGTTGATGATCCCCGGCGGCAAGCTGACCGACCGATTCGGCCGCAAACGCTGCTTCCTGGCCGGGCTCGCGGTGTACGGGACGGGTGCCGTGCTCAGCGCCGCCGCGCCGGGCCTGGGCGTACTGATTCTCGGCAACTCGATCCTGGAAGGTGTCGGTACCGCCCTGCTGATCCCCCCGGTCTACATTCTCACCACGTTGCTGTTCACCGACCTCGCCGCACGCGCCCGCGCCTTCGGAGTCATCATGGCCGCTGGCGGACTCGGGGCGGCGGCGGGCCCGCTCATCGGCGGCCTGATCACCTCCGCGATCAGCTGGCGCGCGGCAYTCGCTTTTCAGGCCCTGGTCATCGCACTCATTATCGTGCTGAGCCGGTCCATCACCGACCCGCTCCCGCCGGACCCGCACCGTCACTTCGACATCCCCGGCGCGGTCCYTTCCGCAGGCGGCCTCACCCTGATTGTCATGGGCATCCTCGCCACCGACAACAACCTGGCTCTGGCGGCCGCCCTCCTGGCCGCAGGCATGCTCGTGCTGGCCGGGTTCCTRCACTGGGTGCGCCTCGAGGAGCGAGCCRGCCGGGAGCCCCTRCTSTCCACCAGTCTGTTCCGCAACCGCGACTCGAACCTCGGCCTGGTCACCCAGAACATCCAGTGGTTGCTGCTCATGGGCTCGTCTTTCACCGTCGCCGCGTTCCTCCAGGTGGTACGCGGCTACGACGCCATCAAGACCGGCCTCATCTTCACCGCGGCCACTGTCGGTCTGCTCGCCTCGTCGCTTGCCGCTGAGCGGCTCGCGAAACGTCGCTCCCAGGGCACCCTGATCACGACCGGGTTCGCCCTGACCATCACCGGAATCATCCTCCTGATCGGCCTGGTCGCCGGATCACGCAACCCGTGGGCGTTCGCTCCCGGGCTGTTACTGATCGGTCTCGGCCTCGGCGTGATGCTCACCCCCTCGGTCAACGTCGTCCAGTCCTCCTTCTCCGAACAACGCCAAGGCGAGATCTCCGGCCTCTCCCGCAGCATCTCGAACCTCGGCTCCTCCTTCGGCACCGCCATCGCCGGAACCATCCTCGTCGCCGGCCTGACCACGAACGCCTACGCCACCGCCATGGCCACACTCGCCGTCATCGGCGTCCTCGGCCTGGTCGCCGCCGCGTTGATGTCCCGGACCGCCTCCAGGGCCGACACGCCCGATGGCGGCCGGCCCGATGTCAGCCGCCCGCACGACTGACTGATCTCACTTCGAGACTCAGGTCAGAACGCGGGACTTCGCCCGCTCGAATTCCTCCTCGCTGATCTCTCCGTTCCTCCGGAGATTGACCAGCTTCGCCATTTCATCGGCAACCCCCTGAGACTGCACCGCGGACGGCTGGAACGCTTGGTAAAAGGCCTGCTGCCGCTGCCGGTCCTCAACTGCCCGCTCGCCCATCGAATCGCCACGGAATATGGTGTACGCCAGAACACCCAGAAGCGGGAGGATGATAACGGCAGCCAACCATCCAGCCTTCCCCCAGCCGGAGAGGTCGCGACTGCGAAAAATGTCCGAGATAATAACGAAGAGCAGGTAAAGCCACAGGAGAAGCCCGAAGAACAGCAGCATCGTCCAGAAGGCCGACAGAAGCGAATAATCCATGACGAATCCCCCTTACACAGGCCGACATCAGATCTCAACGATGACTCTCGAGAGAGACCTACCCGAACTGCGCGCCATCACACGGTTCGCGGCTCTGACGGCGGAAAGAAGGAGAATCTGCCACAGCGCTGACGTGGATCAACGAGCATCGCCGGCACGTTCGGCGGGCCCCGGGCAGCTATGGAAAATCACCTGAACAAAGATCTCAAAAGTTACCCTACCGTGCGGATGACGGATAGGTCCTGTTCGTTTTACCAACTGCCGACGGTCGACCTTCCGGCAAAAAAGACCCCGATTCCGATCAGCTGCGAAAGAAACGTGAAATCTACTCCGATCTCACCGTAGTTCCGCTCCTTCTCGACGATCGACGCCGAGAAGAGCAGCCGGCTCGCCATCCCGAGGCCGGTCAGGCCGACCGTGGTGAACACGGCTGCGGGCAGGATGTCCCGCCAGCCCATCCGACCGCGGACGAGAACCCAGGTACCGCTCCAGAGCAGGAGTCCCATCGCGGCAGTGGCAATCAGACCCTGGCATACCTCGCCCGCGACCGTGCCGGTGAGACCCCCCGGTGGCGGTGGTACCGGCACGGAAAGAACAGCATCAGGATGAGCGCGGCGAGTGTCATCGCACCGATTATCAGGTCGCTCTCCCGCAGCTGGCGGGCCAGGTCCTCCGCCGCCGAACCGCGCCATCTGTCCCGAAAGCCACCGCGCGGTTTCGGTGCCCGCCCGACTGCGCACAGCCACGTGAACAGGGCGAGGCCGTCGGGGGCCATGCGTTCAGGCAGCGCGATGCCCTTCCAGTTCTGCAACTGGCGGACGTAGAAGTCGCGGCCGCTTGGGCCAGGTCAGGCGGAGTCTCCGCCCTGGGCTGTGTCGTCGCTGTCGTCGCTGTCGTCGTGGAGCGAATCGACGATCTCTTCGAGGAGGAACTGGACCTTTGCATCGATCGGGCGGCCGCGGTAGACGGACTGGACGAGGTCGAGGCCTTCGCTGACGGTGGTGTAGCCGAGCTTGCGATAAAGGAACGCGATGTCCTCGGCGTCGGCTTCGACGCGGGCTGCGAACAGCTTCATCGCGAGCAGGTACTCGGCGGAGGCAACGTCAACGGCGAGGTGGTTGGCCTCGAAGTACCTGGTCGCGGCCGGATCCGGGCCGGGCAGGAAGCCTTTCACCGCGTCGTTGAGCCAGTCGGCCGGAAGAGCATGGCGCTCAGCGAGCGCGGAGGCCGCGGCGCGGACGACGTCGGTTGGCAGGAAAACGGCATCAAGATCGCGGGTGGATCGGGTCACGTCGTAGACGAGGACGAGGGCGAGGGCGGCGCCGACGACGAGAAAAGGTCGGCCTTTGCGCCGCGCCGGCCCAGTTCGTCGTTGAGTTCCTGGAGCAGACTGGTGATCGACTCACGGCCGAGACCCGGGCTGGTCATGTCACGCCCGCTGGAGCGCGCCGCCGGTGATGAACACGCCCCGTTTGCGGAATGACAGCGGGGACTCGACCAAGGCCCGAGGATGGAGGCCCTTCAGCGTGGTGACGAACCACCAGGGCACTGCCTCGAGTGCCGGGTCGCGCACCCATGGGGGGGTCTGCCAGCCGTCTCGACGGGCGAGGTGCTCTCCAAGCGCGGCGAGCGCCGCATCCACTCGGCGGTCGCCGGACGGTCGTGGGCGGTCCACCCACATCGCGCTCGCTGCTTCAGCGCCCTGGTGGCGCAGCACGCTGGTGTAGTCGTCGAGCATCTGTATAACTGCGTGCCGCCAGATGTCCTGCAGGCGGGACTCGGCCGCGACCATGCCAACCGCGACCGCTGCGGCGTCGTCAACGGTCCGGAAGGCGTGYAACGAGTCCACGTCACTACAGTACGCCGTTGATCATGTCGTCTGCATCGCAGAGGAGAGTCCACTCGCGCTCCTGAACCCCACCGGAGAGCCCACCGAGGTCCTGACCGGCATCGCCGATCTGGTCGGCGGACTGCTCTGGCAGGCCGTCCAGCACGAGCGTGACGACGGCGACGGCGGGCCGTCCGGGGTGCTCGCGCCGACGGGGTAACAGGTACAAACGAGACCAGGACTGAGACCACGAAGCCCGCCGATGATCTCGGCGGGCTTCGTTTTACCTGCTGGTGTGGGTGGGCAGGGGCGGGGTCGAACCGCCGACCTTCCACTTTTCAGGCGGACGCTCGTACCGACTGAGCTACCTGCCCATGTCCTACTTTGTGACACTCACGTACAACGCGGTCCCGACGGGATTCGAACCCGCGACCTCCGCCTTGACAGGGCGGCGTGAACTCCAGACTTCACCACGGGACCATGTTTGTCTTCAGTTGTCCGCCGCCCATCCTAGAGGATCGAGCGGCTTTGCTCCAAGCGACTTCCCTGGCGGACCAGGTTGGCTGCTGTCGAACTGGAGGTCATGCTACAGGACGCCGCGCCCCATCCGGGCGCTGGGGGCCAGGAAGTTTTGGCGACGTGGCACGAGCCCGCGGTGATCCGCTCCGTGTCGAGAGGCGGTCGGCGCCTGCGCCGCCGGGTCGGCCGGAGCTCCGCGAGCCGCGAGAGGAACGAGACGTCCGCGATCTTCGTAGTGGGCCCCCTTCCTCGCGAGGGTGGACGGATCCGGCGACACTGCTGACCGTAACGATCGGATCCTGTCGGCCAGGTGACTGCCGTTCGAAGATCGGTGCGTACAGAGAACAATCGGTCACGATTACGTGATTTCGATCTGTTCGCCGAGAAGCGGGTGAGTTCATGGCATCCCGGGTGCCCGGCCGTGAGGCGGATGTCGAGGTGTACGGGCTGGCGTTCGACCCGGTGGCCGACCGTCTGGCCGTCGGTGGCTACGGGGACACCGCCTACCTGTTCGACGTCTCGGACCTGGGACGTCCGGCGAAGGTCGGTGAGCTGTACCTGCACCTGGCGCCGGTGGTGGCGCTGGAGTTCGCCCCGGACGGTCAGTTCCTGGTTGCCGGGGACAGGGGCGGCTCGGCGCTGGTCGAGCGGCTGGCCCGGTCGTCCGGGGCGGAGGCCGGGGTCGGCGCGATCGCGTTCGCCCGGGACGGGGAGCGTCTGGTGGGTGTCGTCTACACCGAGCCGGGTGTGGTCTGGGATCTCGACCTCGACCGGGTCCAGGCCCGGATCTGCGAGCGGGCCGGGGTGGGCATCACCGAGTCCGAGTGGCGCCAGTTCGTCCCGGATCTGTCCTACGATCCGCCATGTGACTGACCGCCGCCGTCGGCGAGTCGAGGCGGCGCTGCCCGGCTACCAGGTGCTCGGCGTCCTCGGGTCGGGCGGCTTCGCAGGTGGTGTACGAGGCCCGCCACCTGCGGCTGGAGCGGCACACGGCGATCGGACGTCCCGCAGCGCTCGCGGCGGACCGGCAGGGACGCCTGTTTCTCGCCGACCCGGAGCACCGGCGGGTGCGCTGCGTCGAGCCGGACGGGCGCATCCGGACGTTCGCCGGCACCGACTACGGAGGCCGGCCCGCTACCGAAGGGGCCGCCGCGGCCAGCACCGACATCGGTACCCCGACAGGTGTCGCGCTCGCCGGCGACGGGACCGTCTACCTGGCCGACCCGTCCGGCCATCGGGTCCTGGCGATCCGCGTGGACGGAACCGTGCGCGTGGTGGCGAGCGCACCCGGCCCGGCGCCGTCGCCCGGCCCCGTGCCGGTGCCGGTGCCGGTGCGGGATCCCAGACAGGTGGCCGCCGCGCCGGACGGCCGGCTGTTCATCGCCCAGCCGGGCCGGCGCCGGATCACCGTCATCGCACCGTCATCGCCCCCACCAGCCTGAACGCCTGACGCCATCCGTCTGACACAGAAGACCACAGCTGGGACCACAGTGGTCTGTATTCCGTCCGAACACGGAACGGAGCAGGATGGGCCTCGTGGGGGATTCCGTCACCAGAAGTGCCTACTCGCGTACGCAGCTCACTCCGGGGCGAGGCGCCGACCCATGAGCGGCTCGGCGACGGCGACGCTGGCGAACGCCGCAACGACCCTCGCGTATCTCGCGATCTGCCTGTCGATCGCCCGCGGCCTGCGGCACTCGGGTCAGTGGCGTAACAACCCRCTCGGCCTGGCGACAGCCGCGATCTTCTTCACGTGCGCGATCGGCCACGGCTCGCACATCTTTCACGACCCGCACGGCACCAGCCACGGCGGGCACGGCATCGCCGGCGGAACCGGCCTCGGCGGAACCGCCACGTCCACCGGAACCGGCACGTCCACCGGAACCGGGGTGGCGGCCGAACCGAGCCTGATCGACATCCACTTCCTCGCCACCAGCTGGGACGTCCTGACCRCCACGGTGGGCATCTGGTACTGGACGTTACGCGGCAGGTTCCCGGCGCTCGTCCGTGGCGCCGCCCTGTTCGAGGATCTCCGGCTCCGAGAGGCCACCCAACGGACACTGCGCGAAAGCGAGGAGCGCTACCGCGAGATCGTCGAGACGACCTCGGACGGCGTCGTCCTCCTGAGCGCCACCGGTGAGATCACCTACTGCAACACCCAGTTCGCCGCACTCGTCGGGCGGCCCGCTCCCGGCACTCCGTTCGTCGACCTCGTTCTGGACGTCGACCGGGCCGAGGCTCTCGACGCGCTCGACGCCATCCGCGGCGGCGCGGCCCGCCGGCTGGAGGTGTGGCTGAGACACAGTGAGGCACGGAAGGTCTGCGCCCAGGTGGCGCTGACCGCCCGGGTCAGCCCCTCGGGCGCCGTCGACGGGACGCTGGTGATCGTCACCGACGTCACCGAGCAGAAGAACATCGAGGCCCAGCTGCGCCAGGCACAGCGGCTGGACGCCCTCGGGCAGCTCGCCGGCGGCGTCGCGCACGACTTCAACAACCTGCTCACCGTCATCGACGGGTACGCCACCCTCGTGCTCGCCCGCAACGACCTCGACGGGGGCGTCCGCCAGGACCTGACAGCCGTCCGCGACGCCGCCGCGCGCGCCACCGGGCTGACCAGCCAGCTCCTCGCCTTCTCGCGGACGAGCGACATCCGGCCCGGGCCGGTCGACCTGAACGACCTGGTCCGCGGGCTGGAGGCCATGCTGCGCCGGCTCATCCGCGAGGACATCGACCTCGTGGTCATCCCCTCGCCACGGCCGGCCGTCGTCCGGATCGACCGGGGCAAGCTGGAGCAGGTACTGGTCAACCTGGTCGTCAACAGCCGCGATGCGATGCCGGAGGGCGGCCGGCTGCTCATCCGGGTCGACCTTGTCGACGAGACCACACCGGCGCACGGCTTCACCACGCGCCGCGGCACACTCACCCAGCCGTTCGTGCGCCTCACCGTCGCCGACACCGGGCACGGCATGCCGGACGACGTCCGTGCCCGCATCTTCGAGCCGTTCTTCACCACCAAGCCACCGGGCAGCGGCACCGGGCTGGGGCTCGCGACCGTGTACGGGATCGTGCGGCAGGCCGAGGGCACCGTCGGCGTCGACTCCGTGCCGGGACTCGGCGCCACCTTCCGCGTCGACCTGCCGGCGTCGTCCCACACCCGCCCGGACAGCCCTGCCGGCGGCCCGCCCGGCACCGGCACCGGCACCGGCACCGGCACCATCGAACTCACCGGAGTCGGCGGGACCGCCAGAGCTGTCGGAACCGTCGGGGCTGTCGGAGCTACCGGCGGCGCTTCCGACGCCCCGGAGACTTCCGACGCCGGCGTTTCCGGGAGGGTCGTCGGAGCTGCCGGTCAGCTGGCCGCGGGGGCGTCGGAGGGCAGCGTCGCCAGCCGGCGGCCGGCTCACCCGCGGGAGATCACGCCGACGTGGCCGCTGCCCCGTGACGACCGCCCGCCCGGTCGCCGACGGGCGACCATCCTGCTCGCCGAGGACGACGACGCCGTACGCGAACTCGCCGAACGGGTCCTGCGGGCCGCCGGCCACCTCGTGGTGTGCGCCGCGGACGGCCGGATGGCGATCGATCTGGCCCGCGGCCTGACCTCCGTCGACCTGCTGGTCACCGACGTCATCCTGCCCGGCCGCAACGGCCGCCAGCTCGCCGAGGAGCTGACCAGGATGTTCCCCGGCCTACCGGTCGTGTTCACGTCCGCCTACAGCCGCGGCGTGCTCGCCGGCCACGGCGCCAGCCTCGGAGTCGACTACCTGCCCAAGCCGTTCACCCCCGACGCCCTGGCGGAGGCCGTCCGCGTGGCGCTCGACGCTCCGGACCCACTGAACGCACTCGACCGCCGCGATCCGCCGGACCATTCGGACCCGCGGAACCCGCCGGACGGCCGCCGGTCAGGCAGCCACTTCCAGCCAGGACCGGCGGCGGGCTTCTCCTCCGCCCGGATTCCACCGATCCGCCCACCCGGCACACCACCAGGACGACACAAGGAGCGACGAGCCAGGCGCGGCGCGTAGTCAATGGGCTTTCGGTGGCCTCTTCCCATCCGGACAAACTTCGCCGCTCCTCACAGAGGGCGCCGTTTCGCCTCCGCGGACGGTGCGGAAGGCATGAGAATGGAGGTGTGAACAACGGGAGCGCACTGACGCGCGCAGCCGTGTCCAACTTCGTGCCCAGCATCCACGCCTTCGAGTTTGTCAATGCGTTCCCCCGCCAGCCGGTCCTGCGGATCCCGGTGGCCGGCCTGGGCTCGATCCCGATCGGGGACGCGAGCCGAGGCCTGTGCGGCGGAATGATCTATACCGTGCGGGACCTGTTCGAGTTCGGCCTCGCACCCCCGCCGGCGTCCAGCCCGCCCGCCGCCGAGACACCGCTGTACCGCTACCTCGTAAGGCGGCTGTTCGACAGCTTCGACGGCCCCCGCGGGGTCTACCGCTACTACCGCCTGATGAGCGCCGCCGACACCGACACCGAGCTCGCCCGCGGCCGGCTGCGGCTGCCCGGCGCCTCGTCGACCAGCGTGGCGAAGGAGTGGCCGCTGATCCGCCACGACCTGGACCGCGGCCTGCTCAGCCCGCTCGGCATCATCACCACCCGATCGGCCGACCCGATGCGGCTCGGTCTGAACCACCAGGTCCTCGCCTACGGCTACGAGCAGCGGGGTGTTCGGGTCACCCTACGGGTCTACGACCCGAACACCCCGCGGCCCGCCGCGGACGACGTCACGCTGTCCTTCGACGTCCTCGGCTCGGCAGACGCCGCCGCGCCGCTGCGCATCGATCACACGATCGCGATCGGTGGACGTCCCGTCCGTGCGTTCTTCCGCTCCCGCTACCRCCGCGCCGACCCGCGGCCCGCGCTCACCCCGGGCTGGGAGATCCTCCGCCGTCGCTGAGCCGGGCTGATCCGTGCCGCCGGCGGCGTTTGTCGGCGGCACGGCCGATCGCCTATGCTTACCGGTGTTCTGATGCTGGGCGCTGCGGTGGTCACCCACCTCATCCCCGGTTCGTGGCCCCCATCGTCTAGCGGCCCAGGACGTCGCCCTTTCAAGGCGGTAGCACGGGTTCGAATCCCGTTGGGGGCACACCAAGGTAGTCAACTTGCTACTCAATGCACTTGGTGGGCTAGTTGGGTCAGTACTTCCTCACCCGAAGAGTCACCGCAACCGCATCACGCGTCCGGTTCAGGCGACGGCAGTCCTGCGCGCGATGAACCCGGTCCCGCACCCTGCACGGGTTCGTCACCTCCCGGGGCGAGAGATGCACTAGCTTGATCTTTAACCCCATCACTCGTCCTACCTGGAAGGCCCGCCGCTCGCCGTCGTCGGGCAGCTCGGGCCGGGGGAACGCACCCCGGTCTTCACGGTGGGACGCAGCTGGGACCGCCCGAGCTGGTACCTGCGCCTCCCCTGCCGCCCGGCGCGCCCTGGGCGGGCATCGTGCGGGTCGAGTGTGGTTCCGGCACGACGGTCACCCACGCCGTGGAGCTCGCCGACCTGAGCCAGGCCACCCTGCTCCGGTTCGCGTCCCAGGAGTTCAAGGACGCCCGCGCCCCGCAGAACCTCTACCCCATCGCCGGCCTGGAACGAACGCTGCGCCGCCGGCTGGATGATCCGGGGCTGCTGTACCGCGCCCTGCGCCGCGGCGCTACCGCCTGACCCGCCGATTCAGCGCGTCGGTGTGTCGGTGTGTCGGTGTGTCGGTGTGTCGGTGTGTCGGGCTGACTCTCGTTCGTCCTTGCTGCGGAGTCGACACAAGGGGGTACAAGTCCCGTAGATACGGTCTATAGTCATCAATCTCTCCGCACTCGCGGACTGGTGCAGCGTCGCACACCCTGCGTTTCACGCACAGAAGTCGATCGCCGGTGTGGACGGGCACAGCCGCTCGCTCGCGCACCCCTGATGCGAAGGCCATGAAGAAAACCATGACAAGGCTGTTTGACCTGCCCCTGTACAAGGCCGGCGGTGCGGTACTGGCCCTCGGTGCCGCGCTCGCCGTGGCGTTCCCTGCGGCGGCACACGCCAACACCGTCGGCGTCACGGTGAAGACGCCAGGGGCCACCAGCGGCCCCGGGGCCGCCTTCGCCGAGATCTCCACGCATGCGGACTGCGCCAGCGGCCTGGCCTTCGGCGGCGGAATCAACCAGGCCATCGGCACCGGCATGGTGTCGAACGGCAACCACGTCAACGGCACCTCGCCGAGTCCCGACGGCAGCACCGAGTACACCGGCTCGACCGGAGTCGTCGGGACCGATGTGACGCACTGGCTCGGTATCGGCGGAACGGGCGGCGCGTTCGACGCCGCGTTCTCCAGCACGCCGTACGCGATGTGTGTGACCAGCGACCTGATCGATCACACCCAGGTGGTCATGAACAAGGTCGCCGGCCCGGCCAGCGCGTCCACGGTGGGCYTCGTGACGGCGGTCTGCCCACAGGACACGATCCTGCTCGGGGGTGGCGCGCGTGCCACCCCGGCGAGCATCGGCAGCCTCAAGCCGATCGCCAGCTTCCCGACCTTCAATGATTCCACCCACAGCTATGGCCAGATCGCGGCAGGCAACGGAGAGACCAATCCGAACGCCTGGACGGCGGTCGGGTGGAACGGCGGCGGGGGCAACAGCGGCAACACGACCTTCGCCTACGCGATCTGCAGCGGTGACGAGATCGATGTCAGCGGAGTCACCGTGACCGTCCGGTACAGCGAGGTGAGCGGTCCGACGTCCGCGACCTCCGGCCAGACCGCCACAGTCGGCTGCGGCGGTGAGGACGGCAAGCTGATCAGCGGTGGCGCCGCCGTCAGCGGCGGCAGCGTGACGACCACGGCCTTCACCGGGCCCGGCTCGGGCGGGACGCACCTCAACGGCAGCTACCCGAGCAACTCCGGCGGGGCGGCCGTCTCCGACGGCACCACGACCGCGGCCTACTGGACGGCGTACAGCCACACCGGCGGCGCGAGCTCGCCGAACACCTATACCGAGGCCTGGGCCCTGTGCGCCGACGACGGCGTCTGACACCTCTTCCACGCCCCTGACCCGGTGTCTGTTCGTCCCTTTGTTATCTGCGGTTTCACGGGCCCAGGCGACAGTGCCCGGGCCCGAAAAGGCGGTGCACTTCCTTGAAGCGTGGTCCACTCATTCGCAGGCGCCGAACCACCGGCACAGCCGGTGCTCTGATCGGCGTCGTCGCGGCGGCCGCGGCGGTTCCACTCGTACTTCCCCTTGCCGTCGCCTCGGCGGCCGAGACCGGTAGCGGTCTGGCCGCCTGCGGCACGACGGGTGCTCTCACCACGGTGCAGGCGCCGGCGTGCGTCTACACCGGCATCGGCACCGACACGTTCACCGTCCCCGACGGCGTCACCAGCGTGACCATCGACCTGTACGGCGCCGAGGGCGGAAGCGCGGCCGGGTACGTCACCCCGAACCCGGTGAACGCCGGTGCACCGGGCGGCCTCGGCGGGCAGACCCGTGCGACCGTGGCCGTGAGCCCGAGGCAGGTACTGCAGATCACGGTCGGCGCGGCCGGTGTGCCCGGGTCGTCCCGGCGCGGCGAGTTCGCCCGCGACGGCGGGATCGGGCACGGAAGGGGCGGCGGCGGGGCCCACGGTGGCGGCGGGTCCGGCGGCGGCGGCTCGGACGTGCGCGTCGGGGCCTTCGGCCCGAACGACCGCATCATGGTGGCCGGCGGTGGGGGCGGCGCCGGCAACGGTGGCCCCCTGCTGCACGGCGGTGACGGCGGCGGCCTGGCCGGCGCGGACGGCGGCGAGGGCGGCGGCCCCGTCGGCTCCGGGCTGGCCGGCAAGGGCGCCACCCAGACCACGCACGGCGACGCCGGTAGCCGGAACTCCACCATCGGCGCCCCCGGCGGCGCGGGCGGCGACCTTGACCCCTTCACCAGTCAGGTCAACCCGGGCAGTGGCGGCACCGGCGGCAACGGCGGCGCCGGCGGCAACGGCGGTGGCGGCGGCGGAGGCGGTTACCGCGGTGGTGGCGGTGGCTCCGGCGGCGGCAACCCGGGCAACCTCTACGGCGCGGGCGGCGGCGGAGGCAGCGCGTACGCCACGCCGACGCTGACGGACGTCTCCCTCGTGTCGGGTGTCAACCACGGCAACGGGCACGCCACCGTCTCGTTCCGCCACGGGTCGTCGGTCTCGCTCGGCGCCAGCACGTCCACACCGCTGTTCGGGCAGGCCGTGGACCTGACCGCCACCGTGGCGTCGACGCCCGCGGACGCCGGCACCCCCACCGGAACGGTCACCTTCCTGGACGGGGACGTCACTCTCGGAACGGCAACGCTGGTCGACGGGACCGCCGGTGTCAGCCTGCGCGGGCTCCAACCCGGCACGCACACGATCACCGCCAGCTACAGCGGCGATGAGGCGCACGCGGCGAGCCTCACCACGGCTCCGACGACTGCCACCGTCGGCTTCAGCCAGYCGTGCGTCACGACGGCACGCAGCGGCCCGCTGACGGTCGCGGCCGGCCAGGCCCTGTGCTTCGGCCCCGGCGGCCGGCAGAGCGGGCCGGTGACCGTGAAGGCCGGCGGAGCATTGGCCCTCTCCGGCGCCACCCTCGCCGGGCCGGTGACCGCGGATGGCGCGCTCGCCGTCTCCATCTGCCAGACGGCGATCAGCGGCCCGGTGACGATCAGGAACAGCAGCGGCTTCGTGCTCTTCGGCGCCGGCCCGGGCGATGCCGTCCCCTGCGCCGGCAACACCGTCAGCGGACCACTGACCCTGACCGGGAACTCCGGCGGCCTGGAGGCCTCGGGCAACACGGTCGGCGGACCCGCGAAGGTCACCGACAACAGCGGCAGCGGCCTGCTGCCGGGCGACGCCGTGCCCGGCTTCAGCTACAACCAGATCACCGGCCCGCTCAGCTGCAGCGGGAACGAACCGACGTTGCAGCAGGTCGGGAACACCGTGGCCGGCCCGCGCTCCGGCCAGTGCAAGTGACACTGATGATCGGATGACGTAGCTGAACGGACGGCGCCGTCTCACGCGGGCGGCGCCGTCTGATCGGGCGCGTCAGCATTCGATGAAGTTCACGGCGAGGCCGCCGCGGGAGGTCTCCTTGTACTTGTCCTTCATGTCCGCGCCGGTCTCGCGCAGAGTGGATCGCGGCACGCCGATCGAGGAGACCGCGCAGGCGGTCGCCGACCTGATCGCCCAAGGCAAGGTGGGGCACTTCGGGCTCTCCGAAGCGTCGCCGACGACGATCCGGCGTGCGCACGCTGTGCAGCCGGTGTCGGCGCTGCAAACGGAGTACTCGCTGTGGACCCGCGACGTGGAGGCGGAGATCCTTCCACTGCTGCGCGAGCTCGGGATCGGCTTCGTGCCCTACTCGCCGCTCGGCCACGGCCTGCTGACCGGGCAGATCCGCTCCGTCGAGGACTTCGCCGATGACGACTGGCGCAGGACCAACCCGCGGTTCACCGGCGAGAACTTCCGGCGCAACCTGGCCATCGTCGACACCGGTCGACATCGGATCGGAAGCCGATCCGTGAACACCGACGGGACGGCCGACAATGCCGAACCCATTCGGCCGTCAGCACAGCCGCACCGCAAGCTGTTGCCATCTGTTGCCGCCACCCGYAGCAGCCAGGACTGCGTCGCCTCAGGCGCCGTTGGGGTGACCGCCCGCGCGTCCTGCCGATGAGCGCGGTACCCGCATCGGCCGGAGGCCGGCAGTCCGAGCTACTGCAGATTCAGTAGGACGACCTCCGCCTACTGCGAATGGTCGTCACTCAGTGCGCTCACTTCGTCCTCAGGGTCGCCGGATGGGCTGCGGCGCGCCGGGCCTGCTTCCCTGACTGCAGGAGACGGGCCCGCAGTACTGCGTTCTTCGTAGCCGGAAGTGCCGGCATGCGGACGACGACGGGACCCACCGGGCTCGCGCAGTCTTCTCGGGTACCCGAGAAGATGTGGAGAACCATCCGTGGCGACTTTTCTTTATCGACTGGGCCGGATCTCCTTTCAACGGCGCCGCTATGTTCTCCTGCTCTGGGTGGGGGTGCTGGCCGCTGTCGGTTTCGGCGCGRCCAGGGCTCCAGCCGCTCCGGACGACGCGTTCTCCATCCCGGGCACCGAATCCCAACGCGCGTTCGACCTGCTGGATCAGCGCTTTCCGGGCACCGGGGTGGATGGGGCGGTCGCCCGTATCGTGCTGGTCGCCCCACCGGGGCAGACGCTGACCACGCCCGAGAACCGCGCGGCGGTCGAGAAGGTCGTCACCGAGGCAACCACCAGCCCGCAGGTCGCCAGCGTCGCCAGCCCCTTCCAGGACGGGGCGGTCAGCGAGGACGCGGCGACCGCGTACGCAACGGTGTCCTATACGGCGGCCAGTGACGATCTCACCGACGCCACCAAGGTCAGCCTGCGGGACGCGGTTGCGGATGGGCAGGCCGCGGGCCTGACGGTCGAGCTCGGCGGAGACGCGTTGACGACCCGGCCCGGGGCAGGCGGAGCGACCGAGGTCGTCGGGATCGCGGTCGCCGCGCTCGTCCTGCTGCTGACCTTCGGTTCCCTGGCCGCAGCCGGCCTGCCGCTGCTGACGGCCATCGTCAGTGTCGGTGTCGGCATCGCCTCGATCATGGCCCTGGCCAGCACGCTCGGTCTGTCCTCGACCACCAGCACGCTCGCGATGATGCTCGGCCTCGCCGTCGGTATCGACTACGCCGTGTTCATCGTCTCCCGCTACCGCGAGGAGCGCGCCCGAGGGAGGTGGCCCGACGAGGCTGCGGCGATCGCGACCGGCACCGCCGGGTCATCGGTGGTGTTCGCCGGCCTCACCGTGGTGATCGCCCTGGCCGGGTTGTTCATCGTCGGGGTACCGACGCTGACCAAGATGGGCCTGGCCGCCGCCGGCACGGTGGGCATCGCCGTCCTGGTCGCGTTGACCCTGGTCCCGGCGCTGCTCGGCTTCTTCCAGCGTGCCGTCCTGCCGCGGTCTGTCCGCACGGGGCGCGCGCGGGTCTCGCGCCGCGGGCCGAACCTGGGCACCCGCTGGGCGCGGTTCGTCCTACGCCGCCCCGTGCCCGTCCTCATCCTGTCCGTACTCGCCCTGGGCGCGATCGCTCTGCCGGTCCTGGACCTGCGTCTGGGCACCGCCGGTGACGAGGCGAAACCCACCTCCACCACCGAGCGCCGCGCCTACGACGACCTCGCCCGCGGCTTCGGGCCGGGTTTCAACGGCCCGTTGACCATCGTGGTCGACGCGGCAGGCTCCACCGACCCGCAGGCGGCGGTCACGACGATCGCCCAGCAGATCGGCGCCACCCCGGGTGTCGTCTCCGTCTCGGCCGCCCRGTTCAACAGCCCAGGTGACACCGCGGTGTTCACCGCCGTACCCGCTACCGGCCCGAGCGAGGCGGCGACCAAGGACCTCGTCCACACCATCCGTGCCGGACGCGCCGCGAGCACCTCCGCGACCGGCGCAACCTTCCAGGTCACCGGCTCCACCGCGGTGAACATCGACGTCGCCMAGAAGGTGCAGGACGCGCTCGTCCCCTACCTCGCGGTCGTGGTGGGCCTGGCGTTCCTGCTTCTGCTCGTGTTGTTCCGCTCGGTCCTCGTCCCCCTCAAGGCCGCCTCCGGATTCCTGCTCTCGGTCCTCGCCGCCCTCGGAGCAGTGGTCGCGGTCTTCCAGTGGGGCTGGTTCTCGGACCTCATCGGCCTCAACCAGACCGGGCCGATCATGAGCCTGATGCCGATCTTCATGGTAGGCATCGTCTTCGGACTCGCGATGGACTACGAGGTCTTCCTCGTCGCCCGGATACGCGAGGCCTACGTCCACGGTGAGAACGCCGAGGACGCGATCATCTCCGGGTTCGGGTACAGCGCGCGCGTCGTGGCCGCCGCCGCGCTGATCATGATGGCGGTCTTCTCCGGTTTCATCGGCGCCAGCGAACCCATGATCAAAATGATCGGATTCGGCCTTGCCACCGCGGTACTCCTCGACGCGTTCGTCGTCCGCATGACCCTCGTCCCCGCTGTCCTCGCCCTGCTCGGCGACCGGGCCTGGTGGATTCCGCGCCGCCTCGACCGGGTACTGCCCCACATCGACGTCGAAGGCGAAAAACTGCGCCAGCCGGCCCCCTCTACAGCCGCCAGCCCTGCGGGCCGCGCCGCCCTGGAATCCGCACCGTAAGGTGAGCACTTCCTTCCGAAGATCATCCTTGCGCGACACCGCGACCCTCTGGGCAGGGCCCGTAGCGGGGGCGCCACGGCCCGGCGTCCGATAGGAGCCCGTTATGGCGATCGCCAGCCGCTGGCGGCAGATCCAGAATCACCACCGCACACGCACCGTGGTGATTGCTTTCCTGGCCTTTCTCGCCGCCGGTCCCGCCGGTGTACTCAATCCGCGATACGTGCGCCATGACACTGTCCCGTGGCCCGAGGTGATCCTCGCCGCCGTTGCCTGCACGGCGCTGTTCTGGCACGAACGCCACCCCCGCGCCACCGCCGCGGTGGCTATCGCCTGCACCCTTGTCCTCGCTGGCCTGGGTTATCTCCTCACCTCGCTGATGATCGCCCCGGCGATGGTGGCTGTCTACTGGCTGTCCGTCCAGACCGACCGCAGAACCACCCTGACCTTCGTCATCCCGACCTGTGTGCTGATGGTCGCAACGGCGCTGATCGCCGATCCCGACGAATACCCCGTGGAGCTCAAGACCATCGGCCCGACCGCCTGGATACTGATGGCCGCGTCACTCGGCGGCGCACGACGGATCAAGCAGGACTATCTCGACGCCGTCCAGACCCGCGCGGAGTACGCCGACCGCACCCGCGAGGCCGAAGCCCACCGCCAGGTGGCCGCCGAACGCACCCGCATCGCCCGCGAACTCCACGACGTCGTCGCCCACCACATCACCCTCGCCCACGCCCAGGCCGGCACCGCCGCACACCTCGCCCGCACGCGCCCCGACCAGACCCAACAGATTCTCGCCGACATCACCACCACGACCTCGACAGCCCTGCGCGACCTCAATGYCACCGTCGGGCTCCTCCGCGACGGGGACGGGGGCGATGCCCCTCTGGAGCCAGCCCCCTCACTCGCCCAGCTCCCCGGCCTTGCCCGCGCGTTCACCGCCGCCGGACTCACCGTCACCGTCAACATCCGGGGCGACCGACCCGTTCTCTCCCCGGGCGTCGACCTCACGGCCTACCGGATCGCGCAGGAAGCACTCACCAACGCCGCGAAGTACTCCACCACCGACAACGCATGTGTCGACATCACCTACGCACCCAACAGCGTGACCCTGATGGTCATCAATGATGTCGAGGGGAAAGGGCCTGCGCACGGCGGCGGCCGACGGGACGTCATGAGCTCGATACCGTCCTCGAACAGTGGATTCGGCCTGATCAACATGCGTGCGCGGGCACTGTCCATCGGCGGGCATCTCGAAGCCGGATACCATCCCGAAGTCGGCTTCCACGTCACCGCTGTCCTGCCACTACATCCCAGAAACGCGATTGGCGTGGAAGGCTCATGACTATCCGCGTCCTGCTCGCCGACGACCAGACCCTGCTACGGGCGACCTTCCGGATGCTGATCGACTCATGCGCCGACATGAAGGTCATAGCCGAGGCGGCGGACGGGGCGGATGCCGTTGCCGCGACCCGCGAGCATCGTCCGGATGTCGTGGTCATGGACATCCGGATGCCCGGCACTGACGGACTCGCCGCCACCGCCACCATCTGCGGCGACGAGGCCCTGGCTGCCACCCGCGTCCTCATCCTCACCACATTCGAGATCGACGAGTATGTCGCCCGGGCACTTCACGCCGGGGCCAGCGGCTTCCTCGGCAAGGACGTCGGGGCGGACGAACTCCTCGCTGCCATCCGAACCGTCGCCGAAGGTGACGCTCTCCTTTCCCCCACGGCCACCCGCGCGCTCATCACCCGGTTCCTCGCCCTCCCCGCACCCACAGCGACCGCCCGGGCCATCCCCGCTGCCCTTGCGACGCTCACTGCTCGGGAGCGCGAGATCCTGGTGCTGGTCGCCGAAGGCTACTCGAATCAGGACATTGCCCGTCACCTGGTGATCAGCCCACTGACTGCCCGCACCCACGTCCACCGGGCCATGGCAAAGCTCGATGCCCGTGACCGGGCGCAACTGGTCGTCATCGCCTACCAGTCCGGCCTGCTACAACGCACCCCGCCAGACTGACTGCCGCAGAGTCTCGCACCGGTTTTCCGCCACCGCGCGCTCGATCGGCCGGCCATTTCCCGCAAACACCCGTGAGGCCCTCCTGGGATCGGCCTTCCTTCCGGCCCGCATCCCGTCATTCATGACCATCCTCTCGATCACCTGTGCGGGTCGTTGCCGTCGCGTGACGCAACGAGAACGACATCTGATCCGGTCCTGCTGGTTCACCTTCTCGCTTTGACTCATGCCGACGCATCCGTTCGTGCGCGGCCAGAATCATCATTCCGATGCCGTCGACGCCGCAGACGGCGAACTGGACTCGAATTCTCCAGCCATCCTGGGATCCCCACGATCCAATTCCGAGAAGATCTTTGTGGGACGAAGGAAAGAGGCAATGATGAACGTTCTTCTGCGTGCCGGTGTGGTCTGCGTACTCGCGTGCGGCACCCTGATCGCCGCGGTCAGCCCCGGCCACTACAACGACAGTTCAGATCCCATAGCGGGAGCCGCGGCGCTATCGGAGGAAACGACGGCAGCGGATCCGGAGGCGACAACGCCGGCAGTGTCGACTCGGACACCGGCTCGAGCTCTGGCAGCTGGGGCATACGTCGCCATGGGCGACTCCTACACCGCCGGCCCTCGAATTCCTAGTCAGATCGGCGAACCCGGCGGCTGCGATCGCTCGGACCGCAACTACCCGGCGCTGATCGCCGAGCAACTGGATATCAGTAAAGGCGACTTCGCAGATGTGAGCTGTTCCGGGGCAACAATCGCCGACCTGTCCTCACCTCAGACCACCAGGGACGGTGTCAACCCGGCCCAGTTCACTGCCCTTTCCGCCGAAACGCGACTGGTCACGATCGGTATCGGCGGCAACGACATCGGATTCACGTCGCTGATCAAGCAGTGTGTCCGGGCTGGCGTGCTCTTCAACGCGCTCGCCGGCGGTGTCTCGAACGACGCGCCCTGCAAGAGGAGGTACGTCGCCTCCGGAACCGACAGGGTGCGCGAGCAGATCCGGGCAGCCGGGCAGAAGCTGGCCGTCGCACTCGATGAGATCCCACGCCGGGCGCCGCACGCCGACGTCTACCTCGTGGGATATCCAGCGATCCTCCCTGCCGACGGCCTCGGTTGTGCACGCACCATGGGACTCGCGAACGGTGACATCACTTACCTGCGACAGAAGGAGCTGGAGCTCAACACGATGCTGCAACGGCAGGCGGACACGGCCGGTGCCCGGTACATCGACACCTACACCCCCTCCGTCGGCCACGAGGCCTGCTCGGCGAGGAACACCCGCTGGATTGAGCCGCTGCTTCCCCTCAACCCCGCCGCCTCCGTCCACCCCAACGAACGTGGCGAACGCGGCATGGCCGACGCCGTTATCCGGGGGCTCTGCTGCACAGGTCGAGGCGGGGGCGAACCTTCGACCTTCCGTTCTTCAGGCTCAACATCGGCCCCGGCGCGCATTCGGTGGYGGCCCAGGTCATCGACCAGCTGAGAGTGGCGTTGAGGAGTAGACCCGCGAGCAGGACCGCGGAGAGACAGGTACACAGCAGCGTCTGCTTCGAATCCGCCACCGCCGACGCGGAACCGAGTTCCCGGCCGGCGCGGCGCTGGGCGGCGGACAGGAAGGGCATCACCACCAGCGACACCGCAGCGAGGACGATCCCGGGCACCGAACCCTCCGCAGCACCGCCTTCGGGATCTTGCTGGGCACGATCGGTCTGTTCGGCGGTGGCATCGTTTCGTTGGTCTGCCGCCGAGCCTGAGGCAAGCGCCGCGAACGCGAACGCAAGCCCGCCGCCCGGATCCGCGCATACACGGCGAGCCTTGAACTTCTTTATCGGCTTGAACTTCTTTATCGGCTTGACTGCGGAGAGAAGCCATGCAACCAGTCGACCCGGTCGTACAGGTCGGCGACGGACAAGGAGGAGAGGACGGCGTTGCGGGCGCGAGCCTCGTCTCCAGCCGGGTGGTACAGGCGGGTGCCCATCTCGCGTGCGACGAGCTGCGCCCTGGCTGTGCGGTCACGGCGCTCGGCGGCGTACTTCTCCAGGSGTGGGCCGATGTTCTCACCGTCGCAGTCGAGGAACGCGCCCAGGATGACGGCGTCCTCCAGAGCCATGCAGGCGCCCTGAGCCGCGTACTGCAGCATGGGGTGGGCGGCGTCGCCAAGCAGGGCCACCCGGCCGTCGGTCCAGGTGCTCACCGGATCACGGTCGCACAGAACCCAGGTTCTCCAGTCCTGCCCGAGCTCCAGCAGCCGGCGGCTCGTTCTGCCCAGACCGGGGAACTCCCCCAGGACCTGCGAACGTTCGGCCGGCTCACCGGACACGACCTGGGTTGCACCGTCATCGCGGACGGCGGCCAGGTTCAGGTACTTCCCGCCTCCGATCGCGTAGTGGATGAAGTGCCACCTGGGACCGGCCCACAGCGTCACAGCGTTCCAGCGCAGATCCTCGGGCACCTTCGCCATGGGGATCACGGAGCGGTAGATGGTGTGACCGGACACCCGGGGCTCGCCGTCGCCGACAAGCCGCGCTCGGATCACCGAGCGGATGCCATCCGCGCCGATCAGCGCGTCGCCGGTGATGGGGGAACCATCCTGTGTTCTGACCGTGACCTGGGACAGGCTCTGGGCGTAGCCGGTCACCGCCGCACCGGATACCAGTTCGACCTGCTGCGCGGCCCGGCAGGCGCGTAGGAGGGCCTCGTACAGGTCACCGCGGTGAACCACCGTGTATGGATTCCCGAACCGGGCGCGGTACGCCTCGGTGAGCGGCATGCGGGCGACACACTCGCCGGTCGTACCGTCCATGAAACGCAGCTCGTCGATGTAGACGGCACTGGCGCGGACCGCTGATCCCACGCCGAGAGAATCCAGTGCCCGGAACGCATTGGGTGCCAGCTGAATGCCTGCGCCCAGCTCTTCGAAGGCCGGTTGACGTTCGAGGACGACAACCTGGTGGCCGTTGCGCGCGATGCTCAGCGCGGCGGCCAACCCACCGATGCCGCCGCCGGCGACGATGATCCTCGTCATGGTGTGCTAGAAGTCCCTTTCGTGTTTTCCGCGGGCAAATTCCTGGTTCAACCTTCCAGAGCGAGCCCGCGTCCCGGGAGGGATGCCAGCGGGTGCGGGCCTTCCACCGTTGCTTCGACGTCGAAGGCACCACCGAAGGTCGCGGGGAAGCCGATGAGTTCAGCGGCCCGCGGCGTGAGCGGCGCCGCGGCGGCCTCGGCGGTCTCCCACAGGAGCACCGCGCCCCAGCGCTGCCGCGCCGTGTCCGAGATCCAGATCTTCAGCCGCAGTCCCGAAACACGGCTGAACCGATCCACCGCCTCATCCCGCAGGTAGGTCCGCAGGGATTCCACTGTCTGGCCGGAGCCGGCGAGATCCCACCACACGATCACCGCGTGCATGAACGCAGCACCTCGATGGCCAGCGAAGCAGTGATGTCCACCCCGTTGCGGGACAACAGCGACTCCGCGTGGAACTGCAGAGATGCAAGGCCGTTGCTGCGCATTGCGTGCACCTCGCCGGTCTCCGGGTCACGGCAGATCTCGACGATTCCGCGGGACGGATGCTCGATCTTGTCGGCGTCGGACCGCGCGGCGAACGTGTTGTAGAAGCCGACCCGTTCCCGCCGCCCGAAGAAGTCGATCTCGCGCTGCACTCCCTGGTTGGGCACATCGCGGCGGACCAGTGGCAGTCCGAGCAGGGTGGCGAGAATCTGATGGCTCAGGCACACCGCGAGGAACGGCTGTCTTGCGGCCAGCAGACGGTCGATCGTGTCACGCAGATGGGCGATCTTCGGGTCGTCCGCCACGCGGGGATCGCCGGGACCGGGGCCCATCACCACCAGGTCGTGGGCCTCGATGTCGTACGGCTCGTCGAACCGACGCACGGTCACCCGCATGCCCAGTGAGGAGAGCTGGTGCGCGATCATCGAGGTGAAGGTGTCCTGGGCGTCCACGACGAGCACGTTGCGCCCGGCCAGCTCGTCGACGGTTCGCTCGCGGGGGCGTCCGGCATCCCGCAGCCAGAAGTGCGCTATGGACTCGTTGCGTTGCGCGAGCGCGCTGAGAACCTGCGGTGACGTGGCAAARCCGGGCGATCCGGCATCGTCCAGCGCCGAGAGCAGCCCGGCCGCCTTCGCCCGGGTCTCGGCGACCTCGTGATCCGGATGGGAGTGGCGCACCAGCGTGGCACCGACGCTGATCCGCATCCGCCCGGAGCGGTCGATGTCGGCAGTACGGATCAGGATCGCCGAATCGAGGGAGCGGGACCCTGCCTCGTCGCGGCCGATCAGGGCCGCGACACCGCTGTAGTAGCCCCGGCCGGCCGACTCGTACCGGCTGATCACCTTCGCCGCGCTCTCCAGCGGGGAGCCGGTGACGGTGGGCGCGAACATGGTCTCCCGCAGAATGTCGCGCACATCGCGCGTCGTGCGGCCTTCGATGAAGTACTCGGTGTGGGCGAGGCGCGCCATCTCCTTGAGGTGGGGGCCGGTCACCCGGCCACCCGCCTCGCAGATCCGGGACATCATCTTCAGTTCCTCGTCGACGACCATGTAGAGCTCATCGGTCTCTTTGGGGTCGTTGAGGAAGCTCAGTACTCCGGCCAGCGTCGGGCCGCTGGCCGGATAGCGGTAGGTGCCGCTGATCGGGTTCATCACGGCGGTACCGTCGCGCAGGCTCACATGCCGCTCGGGGGTCGCCCCGACAAAGGTGCGGGCGCCGGTGTGGACGAGGAAGGTCCAGTAGGCACCGACCTCACGTTCCAGCAGGCGCCGAAAGAACGCCAGGCCCGCGGCAGGGGTGAAATCAGTGATGTCCGCGGTGAACGACCGTTTGATGACGAAGTTGGCGCCCTTGCCGGTGCCGATCTCGTCGGCGACAACCCGGCGCACCACCGAGGCGTAGGCCTCGTCGTCCGTGTCGAAACGGCCCCCGGAGAAGGACACCGGCATATCGGGCAACCGGCGCCGGATCTCGGCGAGCGGGAGTACACCCTGCTCGCGTACCCGGAGGATCAGCAGTGACTCGCCGTCATCGATGGCGGTGAACCCGCGTTCGGCAATCTGCCGGTAGGGCACGAGGACGAGTACCTCATGCCGAGTACCCACCCCCCGGTAAGCCTCGTCCACCAGCGGTATGCCGACCAGCGAGTCGCACTCGGAGACCTCCCCGATCAGCAGGTCCACCTCACCGGGGCCGGTGGTGTCCGGCCGGTACAGCAGCGCGAAGGCAGGCGGTCGCTCGGCAAGCATCCTGTCCAGCAGCCCGGTGTCCGCGACGGCGCCCGGCGCCCGGCCGATCACCGGTCGGCCTCGATGCCCATGAGTAGTTCCTTGGTCGTCGCCACCCGGGCGCAACGTTCGGCCGCGTAGCGCAGCGTCATCCGGTGGTAGTCGGCGGAGAAGTCCGCGACCGCGTCAGCGGCCAGGAAGGGCTGGACATCATGGCTGAAGGCGTCCACCGCGGTCATCAGGACCCCGACGTGGGCGTAGACGCCACAGACGATGAGCTGGTCACGACCGGCAGCGCGCATCCGGGTCAGGAGATCGGTACGGAGGAACGCGCTGTAGCGCCACTTGGTGAGCATCCAGTCCAGCGAGGCGGGCGCAAGCTCGTCCACCACCTGCCGGTCCTCGGGCGACGTCTGCATGCCYGATCCCCAGAAGTCACGCAGCAGGCCACGCTGTTCRTCGCTCATGCCGCCGGGCTGGGCGCTGTAGGCCACGGGGATCCCGGCCGCGACGCACCGTTCGCGCAGCAGAGCCGCGTTGCGCACCAGCGGCCCCCCGGGTGACTCGGTACGCGCGAACGGTCGCAGGAAGTAGCGCTGCATGTCATGCACCAGCAGCACGGCACGCCGTCGGTCGGGAACCCAGGAGACCGCGACCGGTGGGAGGTCGCCTTCGGTCGGCATCGGATAGGCGTCGATGGGCGGGATGCCTCGGGTGCTGTTCTTCACCGGATTCTCCTCAGTGGACACCGAGCGTCGCCCCACCGTCCACGGTCAGGCTGTGCAGGGTGATGTGGCTGGCCTCGTCGGACAGCAGGAAGGCGACGGCGTCGGCGACGTCGTGGGGCCGGGCGACCTTGCCGAGGGGGATTCCGACGCGGAAGGCCGAGGGGGTGCCGGTGACCGATGCGCGCACGGCCATGTCGCCGTCATGCATGCCATGCAGCATCGGCGTGTCGGTGGATCCCGGGGCGACGAGATTGCATCGGATACCGAACTGGGCGACCTCCAGGCCGAGGCACCTGGTGAAAGCACTCACCGCCGCCTTGGATGCCGCATACGCGGCCATCTCGGCACGGGCGGTGCCCGCCGCGTTCGAGGCGATCGTGACCACCGCACCGCCGCCCCGTGGCACCATCCGGTTGACCACCGCGCGGGACATGTAGAAGACGCCGGTGGCGTTGACCCTGAAGGTCTCGGCCCAGTCCTCGTCGGTGAGCTTGCGGGCCTCCCCCAGCCGCAACACACCCGCGGCGTTGACCAGGTAGTCCAGCGGGCCGACRCTCTCCTCGGCCTCCGGGACGGCCCGCTCGACATCGGCGCTCGACGTGACGTCGACAGACACGCCGGTCACCCGTAGTCCCTCGGCCCGCAGCCTCCCCACGGACTCCGACAGCCGGGCGGTGTTCACGTCCAGCGCGGCCACCCGGACGCCGCGTTCCGCCAAGGTGCGCACGACGGCTTCGCCGATGCCTCCGGCCGCACCGGTGACCAGGGCGCTCCTGTCCTCCATTGGCTGTTCCTCCATTACGCCCGGCGGTCGGCCCGATCTCTCAGAAGGCGATCCGGACGCCGTATTCGGTCACCCAGGTGTTGAACTCGATCAGCCGCTCGAGCACGGCGCGCGCGCCCCAGGGACCTCCCATCGCGTACGAGCCGACGGGTCGGTCGAGCAGCCTGCGCACCTCGCGCTCGGAAACAATGCCCAGCACGGGGGCGCCGGGGCGGAGAATCGCCTCGGCCTTCTGGCGAAGGGCCAGTTCGTAGTTCCGGTCCTGGGTAGAGGGGTAGGGATTCTTCTTGCGGTCCAGAACCGATTCGGGCAGGATTCCGCGCATCGCCGCGCGCAGCAGGCTCTTCTCCCGCCCGTCGAAGGTCTTCATCGACCAGGGCACGTTGTAGACGTATTCGACCAGCCGGTGATCGGTGAACGGCACCCGGACCTCCAGGCTGGCCGCCATGCTGATCCGGTCCTTGCGGTCGAGGAGGAAATTCTCCCAGCGCGTTATGTTGAGATAGCTGAGCTCCCGCATCCGGGCCTCGAGTCCGGTCTCTCCGGGCAGCCGGGGCACCTCCTCCAGCGCATCGGTGTAGCGCAGCTTGACGTAGTTGGTGAGGTCCAGCCGGTCCCACAGCCCGAGTTCGCGCAGCGCGCCGATGCCACCCGCCTGCTCGAAGGGGTGATGCCAGGGGAAGCTGTCGAGCTCGACGGCCTCGCGATCGTGGAACCAGGTGTAACCGCCGAAGAGCTCGTCGGCCGCCTCACCCGACAGCGCCACCGTCATGCGCTCTCGGAGCGCGCGGCACAGCAGTAGCAGGGAGTACTCCATGTCGCCGGTGGACACGGGCAGGTCCTGGGCGCGCAGCACCGCGGCGCGGACCTCGGGCGCGAGGATGTCCTCGTTGTGCAGCTCGACGATGACGTGCTCGGCGCCGACCTTCGCGGCCACCTCGACGGCGAACGGGGTGTCCGGATCCTCCCACTGCACATTCGACTCGAAGCGTTGCTCGTGCCCGACGAAGTCCACGGAGTAGGCCTGGAGGGGCTCCGTGATGCCGCGCCTGGCGCGGGCCGCCGCGGCGAGAGCGGTGACGGCGCTGGAGTCCAGGCCTCCGGAGAGCAGCGTGCCGACGGTGACGTCGRCGACGAGCTGCCGTTCGACGATGTCCTCCAGCAGTGACCGCACCCGCGTCACCGTGGTGTCCAGGTCGTCGGTATGTGCTCGCGCCTCAAGCGTCCAGTAGGCCTGCGCGCTGCTGCCCGCGCGGGAGAAACGAAGCACCGTGGCCGGCAGCACCTCGTGCATACCGCGGAACACCGCCTGCCCGGGCGTCTTGACGATACTGAAGATCTCTCGCAGGCCGTCGACATCCACGACGGCCTCGACCTCGTCGTGGGCCAGGATCACCTTCGGCTCGGAACCGAAGATCACTCCGTCGGCGGTGGGATAGTAGTAAAGCGGTTTGACGCCCATGCGGTCGCGGACCAGCAGCAGTTCCTCGATGCGCGGATCCCAGATCGCGAGCGCGTAGATGCCGTTGAGCCGTTCGGCGAAGGCAGCACCCCACTCGAGGTAGGAACGCAGCACCACCTCGGTATCRCTGGACGTGTGGAACAGGTGGCCCCGGGAACGCAACTGGTCCCGCAGCTCCCGAAAGTTGTAGACCTCACCGGTGTAGGTGATGACCGGCTGCCCGCCATCGTCGGCGGCTGCCATCGGCTGCCRTCCGCCCGCCGGGTCGATGACTGCGAGCCGCCGGTGGCCGAGCAGCGCGTGCCTCGACGTCCACAGGCCGCCCGCGTCGGGACCGCGGCAGACCATCGTCTCGGTCATYGCCCAGGCCAGGACAGTCGCGCCGGTCAGATCCCGTCCGTAACTCACCCAGCCGGCAAGGCCRCACATAGGAATCAGGTCCTTTCGCTCAACGCAGGCGGACGGTCAGAGGAGGCGCTTCGTCGTGGAGCAGCACATGCCGGGTCAGCTGGACACGACTGGAGACATCGAGCTTGGYGAACGCGTTGCGTACATGCGTGTTCACGGTGTGTGGCGAGATCGCCAGTTCCTCGGCTACGGCGCGGTTACTCATTCCAAGCGCGACCAGACGCGCCACCTGCAGTTCGGCTGGCGTCAGAGAGCCCCAGCCTGACCGAGGCTGGTTCGGATGTGTTCGTCGGGCCGCCCTGAATTTCTGCATGGAGCCGCTTTCCTTCTTCAGGAGATACAAGGTCAGACCACTGTTCCGGCTCTTACGGTAGGTTTTTCGTCTATTTCGTACCGCTACCGAAATGCTAGCCCTGCGGTCGGCGCGACGGCAAAACCGAAGGGCCGACCTAGTCAGGGCCGGCAGACAAGGTCAGGACCTTCCGACAACATCAGCTGTCGGAAGAATCACTATCTCCACGAAAGAAGGCCGGCTGTGCTGGACCGCGTCCGGAGCAGGGGGTTGTCGGCGCTCCGCCCGGATTTTCTGGACGCCGGCGGAGAATGTCACCCGGGGTGGACCTCGTCAGGTTTCCCGGCGGTGAGGCAGGCCCGGGTCGGGGCCGGGCGGGCAGACGAAAAGAGGGGACCCCGGCCATCCGGGTCCCCTCTGTCCAGCCGGTAGGGCGGCTGACCTGCCAGGTGGGTCGGCACGAGGCCGACCGGGCGATCAGGCGGTGGCGCCACCGTCAATCACGTGGTCATGACCGACGACGTAGCTCGATTCGTCCGAGGCCAGCCACAGCACGGCGTTGGCGATCTCCTGTGGGTCGGCGACCCGACCGAGCGGCACGGTCGGCGCGAGGCGGGCGTCACGCTGCTCGCGGTTCTCGCCCGGCAGGTAGGACATCGGGGTGTCGATCGGGCCGGGGCTGATCGAGTTGATACGCACCCCCTGCCCGATGTACTCCAGCGCGGCGGTGCGGGTCAGGAAGCTGACTCCCGCCTTGGAGGTCGAGTAGGCGCTCATCCCGGCCAGGCGCCAGTGGGCGCCCAGGTTGGAGGCGGTGTTGACGATGGTGCCACCGCCGTTGGCGGCCAGGTACGCGGTCTCGTACTTCAGGGCGAGGAAGATGCCGGTCAGATTGACCGCAAGAACCCGGTTCCACACGTCCTCGTCGTGCTCGCCGACCGGTGTGCCGCCGCCGAGAATGCCGGCGTTGTTGAACGCGACGTCCAGGCGACCGTGGCGGGCGACCGCTGTGTCCACCATGGCCTGCACGCTCTCGGAGCTGGTGACATCGACGACGATGCCGGAGGCCTTCCCGCCGCCGGCATCGATCAGCCTGACGGTCTCCTTCGCGGAGCTCTCGTTGACGTCGGCGACGGCGACGGTCGCGCCCTCGTTCGCGAACGACAGGGCGGCGGTCCGGCCCAGTACCCCGCCGGCACCGGTGACAAGAACTACCTTGTCGGTGAAACGTGCGGCCATGGCGCAACTCCTTCTTGGTAGGGCTGACGAAAAAAACGGGCAGGTGATAAAGGAGGCAGGTGATAAAGGAGGCAGGTGACACGGATTCGGTGCTGGTGGATTCAGCCGGGTAAGCTGATTCCGGCCGCGACGGTCCTGCGCCGGAGCAGGACAAGCCCGGAGGCGACGAGCAGTGTGATCGCCGCGACGCCGAAGGCGAAGCCGTAGCCACGAGCGCTCGCACCACCGCCGGTTCCGGCCGCATGCGCGGCGGCCAGCGGTACGAGGACCGCCAGCCCGATCGGCGGGCCGATCTCCATGGCGGTGTTCACAATGCCTCCCGCCAGGCCTGCCTCCCGCGCCGACGTCCCCGACACGGCCCAGACGGTCGCGCCGGAGAAGGCGAAGCCCGCGCCGACCGGCATGAGCGTCATGCCGACTGCCAGCAGGCCCGCGTAGGAGGAGGTCTCCTCCAGCCGGCTCAGCAGGCCCATCCCGGCAGCCGCCAGGGCAAGCCCGACGGCCGTCAGGGTGTCCGTCCCCCACCGGCGTGCGGCCCAGCCGCCGGTCGCCGCGGTGAACAGCACCGCGAGAACGGGCGGGATGAACGCCGCCGAGGTGCGCAGTGGTGAATAGCCCAGCGTCCGCTGGAAGAACAACGCCAGGATGAAAAAGTAGGAAGCCATCGCGGCGGCGGTCAGACAGATGGCGAGCAGCGCAGTCAGCCGCCGGGTCGAGGCCAGCAGCACGGGGGGAACGAGCGGGTGGGGTGACCGCGCCTGGGTCACCGCGAACACGGAGAGCACGGCTGCGCCGATACCGATCCAGAGCCACTCCCGTTCACCGAGGCCGAAGATGAACGAGGTCAGCCCGGCGGTGATGAGCAGAGCACCACGCACGTCCAGCCGACCACCCTGCCGTTTCTGGCCGGCCGGCAGCAACGGCGCGCAGAGCACGATCACCGCGGAGACGACGGCCGGCGCGACGAACACCCAGCGCCAGTGCACCCAGGAGAGGATCACCCCGGAGAGGACGGTGCCCGAGCTCGCGCCGATGCTCGCGAGAACACCCCAGACCGCCAGGGCCCGGGTCCGGCGGGCCTGGTCCGGGAAGACGGAGCTGAGCAGTGCCATGGCGGACGGCGCGGCGAGGGCGGCACCACCGCCCTGCGCGAAGCGCGCGGCTGCCAGGACCCACAGCGTGGTGGCGGCCGCGGCGACGAGTGAGGCGGCGCCGAAGGCGATCACTCCGGCGATGAACACCGCCCGGTGCCCGAGAAGATCGGCCAGCCGGCCGYCGAGGACCAGCAGCCCACCGAACGAGAGGCTGTAGGCGGAGGTGGCGAACACCAGGTCGGTGTCACTCAGGCGCAGATCGTGCTGGATCGCCGGGAGCGCCACGGTGATGACGGTGATGGTCGCGATCAGGACGATCTGAACGGCGCCAAGGATCACGAAGCACAGCCTGGGTCGCGAGGTACTCGGTGGAGCCGTGCCGGATGAGGCGTCCGCGGTGAGGGTTTCCATAGTAGACCATCCATTCCACTATGGGGCCGCGATGCGGTGCGGTCTCCCTGGGGCGACGGTGATCGCAAGCTATCACGATCTATAACGATCGGTCTAGAGAGCCATGCGGGCCTGTCGCGACAGGGCCCCATCCGCCCGCATCCTGCCTGGCGGGCGGACCACCGGCATCGCATGTTCATGCGATGTGCCGGCCCTGCCGGCCGCGAAAGACTCCTGACGTCACTGGGAGAGCAGGAAGGCAGGGCCGCATGGCCACGCTCAGTTGGACACTCGCCGTCGCCGGACCGGGTGACGACCCGTTCAGGCCGGACGCCGACCAGGTCTGGGAAGGGCTGGTTCACAAGTCGGAGCACCCGAGCCCGTACGTGCCCGCGGTGACCGCCTGCCGCGTTCTGGAACGCTACTCGGACGGCTTCCTCCGGGAGATCACCGTCCGCGACACGGAGCGGGTGCGGGAGCGCGTGACCTTCGAGGATCACAGGCGGGTGGTCTTCCAGCCGCTCAACGACCCGTGCATCGCCAAGATCGTCAACGAGCTCGGCCGGGACGACGAGGGCCTTCCCACCCTGAGCCTCCGCGTCACCCTCAGCCCGGCCGGGGTGGAGAAGGCGGAACAGACCCGCTATTTCCGCCACGAGACGGAGCGCTACTTCTCGGATGCCCTCCGATTCATCGTCGAGGGCCTCGTCCAGCGCTGCACCCGCTGATCGCCGGCGCACGCACCAGTCGATCACCCGAAACCCGATGAGCCGAAACCCGATGAGGGAGTACCCCACGATGCCAGGCGACTCCCGTCGCGCTTTTCTCCGAGGTGTCGCGCTCGCTGGTGGCGCGGTGGCAGTTCTGCCTGCCGCCACGACCCGCCCGGCGGCCGCCGCGCCGCCGGCACCCGGGGGCGCGGCGGTCGTGATCAGGCCCGGCGATCATCAGTTCCCGGACCTGAACTGGGGCAGTAACCAACGCTGGGTGGGCTCTCCGGAGACCATCCAGCTGATCAGCGACGCGGAGCAGGCCCAGGCCGCGGTCCAGCGCGCCGTCGACAGTGGCACGGCCTTCGCGGTCCGCAGCGGCGGCCACTGTTACGAGGACTTCGTCTCGAACCGGCGGGTCCGCACCGTCCTCGACCTGTCCGGGCTGAACAGGGTCGGCTTCGACGAGGCCCGTCGGGTGTTCACCGTCGAGCCCGGTGCCCGCCTCGGCGACATCTACCGGACGCTGTACCGGCAGTGGGGCGTCACCCTGCCCGGAGGAAGCTGCCCGACCGTCGGCGCCGGCGGCCACATCGCCGGCGGTGGCTACGGTCCATTGTCGCGGCGCCACGGCCTGATCGTCGACCACCTGTGGGGCGTGGAGGTGGTGGTCGTGGACCGAGCCGGCCGGGCGTCCGCCGTGGTCGCCACCCGGGAGCGCGACGACCCGAACCGAGCCCTGTGGTGGGCGCACACCGGTGGCGGCGGAGGCAACTTCGGCGTCGTCACCCGATATCTGTTCCGGTCGCCCGGCGCCACCGGCACCAGCCCGGCCGACCAGCTACCCAGGCCTCCGGCGGAGGTCATCGTCGCGACCGTCACCTGGTCGTGGAGTGACCTGAACGAGGCGTCCTTCAGCCGCATCCTGCGCAACTTCGGCAGATGGTACGAGGCCAACAGCTCCCCCGACTCGCCGTACGCCACGCTGTTCAGCCAGCTCAAGCCTCAACACGCTACCGCCGGTTCCTTCTCGATGACGACGCAGATCGACGCGTCGGTGCCGCGGGCCGGCGCTCTGCTCGACTCCTATCTCGCCGCCGTCAACGAGGGGACGGGGGTCCGCTACCGCGTCGACGACCGCCGCACGATCTCGTGGCTGCATGCGGCCACCCAGTGGCCGGGCTTCACCGGCACAGACACCACGACACGGTTCAAAGGCAAGTCGGCGTACATGAGACGCGGCTTCAGCGACGCCAACCTCAGGGCGTTCTACCAGCACATGACGCGGACCGACTACGCGCATCCCGCCTCACTCGTGATGATCACCTCCTACGGCGGCCGGATCAACACCGTGCCCGCCGCGGACACCGCGGTGCCGCAGCGCGACTCGGTTCTCAAGCTCCACTACGTGAGTTTCTGGACCGATCCCGCCGAGGACGCGGCGCACCTGAACTGGGTGCGCTCCCTGTACCGCGACGTGTACGCGGCGACCGGCGGCGTACCCGCTCCCGGCCCCGACACCGACGGCTGCTTCATCAACTACGCCGACGCGGATCTCGCCGACCCGGTCCACAACACCTCCGGAACCCCCTGGCACGAGCTGTACTTCAAGGCCGGCTACCCGAAGCTGCAGGCCGCGAAGGCCCAGTGGGACCCGAAGAACCTCTTCGCCCACTCTCTGTCGATTCAGGCGGCGCGACCATGACCCCTGGCACCACTCCCGGCGTAGGAGACCGGCCGGAGGACCCGGCCAGCGGCTGGTCGCGCCGCCGCGTCGTGACCGGCGCCGCCGCGCTCGCCGCGGCCGCTGTGCCGGGCGGAGCAGCCGCAGCCACCGGGATGACCGCGGCTACCGCTACGGCTTCGGTGGGCGCGAGCCCGTTCCCTGCGGTATCCGTGCGCCCGGGCGACGCCCGCTACCCCGACCTGGTACGCGGCATGAACCAGCGCTGGACCGCGCGGCCTGGTTCCGTCCGTCTGGTCGCCACCGCGGACCAGGTGCGCAACGCCGTCCAGCAGGCGGTCGATGCGGGCAGCCGGGTCACCRTACGCGGCGGCGGCCACTGTTACGAGGACTTCGTCTTCAACAGCGAGGTCGAGACGGTCATCGATCTCTCCGAGATGACCGGGGTGCGTTACGACCCGGAACGCTCGGCCTTCGAGGTGGAGGCCGGCGCCATCCTCATGGACGTCTACGAGCGGCTGTACAGGGTGTGGGGGGTCGTGGTCCCCGGTGGCGTCTGCTACTCGGTCGGGGTGGGCGGTCACGTCAGCGGCGGGGGCTGGGGCCTGCTCTGCCGCCGGCACGGCCTGATCGTGGACCACCTGTACGCCGTCGAGGTCGTCGTGGTCGACGCGCACGGCGGGGCACGGACGGTAATCGCCACCAGCGACGACGGCGGCCCCAACCACGAGCTGTGGTGGGCCCACACCGGTGGCGGCGGTGGCAACTTCGGCGTGGTGACGCGGTACTGGTTCCGCTCCCGCGGCACCTCGGGCCGTGCCCCCGGCGCGCAGCTGCCCAGGCCGCCGGCCGAGGTGCTGCTCAGCGCGGTCTCCTGGCCCTGGGAGGCCATGACCGAGCGGGCCTTCATCCGCCTCGTCCGCAACTACGGCGGCTGGCACGAAGCCCACGCCGCCGCCGGTGGTCCGTATGACGGGCTGGCTGCCAACCTGAACCTCAACCACCGGTCGAACGGCCAGATCGGCCTGCTGACCCAGATGGACGCGACCGTCCCGGGCGCGGAGGGCCTGCTCGACGCCTTCCTGCGCGCCGTTTCGGACGGGGTGGGCGTACCGCGGGGGCCGGTCACCAACGCCATGGGGGAGCACGGGCCGATGCCCGAGTTCAGCACGCCGCAGCGGCTTCCCTGGCTGCAGGCGACGCGCTACCTCGGTGTCACCAACCAGGTGCTGGTCGACCCGACACTTCGCGGAGACTACAAGTCGGCCTACCTGCGCCGCTCGATGCCGGAGCGGCAGATCGCCACCATCTACCACCATCTGACCCGCACCGACTTCGCCAACCCAGCCGCCATGGTGCTGCTGAGCTCCTACGGCGCGGCGGTGAACGCACTGTCGCGAACAGCCACCGCCTCGGTGCACCGTGACTCGGCGTTCAAGCTGCTCTACCAGACGTACTGGCACTCGGCTGCCGAGGATGCCGCCAACATCGCCTGGTTGCGGGAGATCTACGAAGCGGTGTACGCCGACACCGGCGGCGTACCGGTAGCCGGCGAGATCACTGACGGCTGCTATGTCAACTACCCCGACATCGATCTCAGCGATCCACGCCGCAACCGGTCGGGAGTGCCCTGGACCACGCTGTACTACGGGGAGAACTATCCGCGCCTGCAGCGGGTGAAGGCGGCCTGGGATCCGCGCGACTTCTTCCGGCACAGCCAGTCCATCCGCCCGCCGGGGCGCTGAGCGACCCGTTCCCCCCCCCGCTGCGAGGGCCCACGTGACATCCCGCCCGCGCCGCGAGGGCCCGCGTCACAGCCGTCCGCGCCGCGCGGTGTCCGGGGCTCGCGGTGCCCGGCGCTGCCCAGGCAACCCATAACCGAGTCGACCGAACAAACCAGTCCCCACCCCTGTCGCAACGGACTTTTCTTGATTGCCCGGTCTTGTTAGCCTCAAGGTCATGGGCAGGACCAAGGAATTCGATCCCGATGTGATGCTCGAGCGCGCGATGGACCTCTTCTGGGAACGAGGCTTCGAAGCCACCTCCATGGCGGACCTCGTCGAGCATCTGGGGATCGGCCGGGCCAGCCTTTACGGTACGTTTGGCAGCAAGCACGATCTGTATCTGGCTGCCATGCGGCGCTATCTGCGCGGGAGCGAGGCGGGCTTCGTCAGCGCCCTCGCCCAGCCCGGCCCCGCCCTGTCGGCCGTACGCGCGTTCGTCCAGAGCTGGGTCAGCGAAGCCCTCGCCGACCCGGACCAGCGAGGGTGCCTGGTGGTGAACGCCGCCGTCGAGCTCGCCCCACGCGACCCCGAGGTCGCCCGCCAGGTGGCCGTCAGCTGGACCGTGGTGGAGACGGCGCTGTTGTCCTCTCTGCTGCGGGCCCAGGCCCAGGGCGAGCTGGCCGCCGACAGGGACGCGCACGAGATCGCCAACTTCCTGCTCGTGGTGATGCAGGGCGTCCGTGTCGTAGCGCGGGCGGCACCGGATGCGGATCGGCTCCAGGCCGCCGCCCGGCTCGCCCTGGCCGTGCTGGACTGACCCTCCTCGTGGCAGGGCGTCGGGCCGGGCCCGGAGCCGATCCGCACCCGCCCCCGGCTGGCGGTCATTCCGGCAGGCCCACCTCGGCGGGGTCCCCGAACCAGCGTCCCAGTGCCGCACGCAGGTCCTCGACGTCGCGTGCCCCGCCCAGGGCGCCCCAGGCCGCGTAGCCGTCCGGACGCAGCAGCAGCGCCTCCGCGGTGAGCCGCTCCTGCGCCCGGGCCTGCACGACGTCCACCCGGTCCGCCCACGGCGCGGCGGCCTGTCGCAGCTCCGCCCGGCCGGCGAGGTCCAGCAACACCGGGCGCCCCGCGTGCAGCAGGGCCGCCAGACTCACCGCACCTCCCGCCGTCCGCAGCCGCGTCTCCGGGACGAACCTCCCGGCGAACGGATCATTGGGCCGCCCGCAGTCGTAGACGATGTCCGTCCCGCTGACCATGCCGGCCAGATAGGCGTTGACCTGATCCATCCGTAGGAGGTCGGCGAACAGACAGCGTAGTCCGTCGCTGGACGGGTCCGGGTTCATCAGAGCAACCTGCACGCTCACATTGGCGAGCACACGTTCCCCGACCGGGTGCCGCTCGCTGTGGTAGCTGTCGAGCAGGCCTTCCGGGGCCTGGCCACGGACGCAGGCGGCAAGTTTCCAGCCCAGGTTCAGTGCGTCCTGGAGGCCGGTGTTGAGGCCCTGCCCACCAGCGGGAAAGTGCACATGGGCCGCGTCCCCCGCCAGCAGAACACGCCCCGACCGGTACCGCTCGGCCTGGAATGCCGCGTCGCTGAACCGCGAAAGGTGCCGAGCGGAGCGCATCGGTACGGTACGGCCGGTGATGCGCTCGACCTCCGACCGGAACTCCTCGAAGGTCACGGGCGCGGTGCGGTCGGGATGCGAGCCCCGGAAGTCGTACGTCCCGATGCGGCTGTGGCCACCCGGATCAACCCAGGCGATGGTCCAGCCACGGGCGGTCCGCTGCCAGCCGGCGGCAATGGACGGCGGGTCGGACAGGCGGACCTCGCCCATGAGGCACGACATGGTGGGCGGCGTTCCGGCGAAGGCGATCCCGGACTTCGCCCGCGTCACGCTGCGGGCCCCGTCGCAGCCGACAGCCCAGCTCGCCCGCAGGGACGCGGGCCGGCCGCCGGGTCGACGGATCGTCACCTCGACATGCTCCAGGGCTTCGCGGACGTCCATCACCTCGGCGCCCCGCAGCACCGTGGCGCCGAGCGCCAGCGCGCGATCGGCGAAGACGGCCTCCGCGAACGCCTGCGGACTACCGACAATCGCGGGAAACTCCTCGACCACCGGTGCCAGATCGAGGTCGAAAAGACCACCGAAATGGAAACGTGTGTGTGCCTGTGGAGCGCGGCTCGCGACATATCCGCCCGGCTGCACAGCCTCCAGCAGACCGCGCCGGTGCAACGACTGGGCGGTCCTGGCGTGCAGGGTGCCGGCTTTCGACTCGTCTGACGGAACGCGCTCCTTCTCCAGCACCGTCGTCCGAATCCCGTGCAGGGCCAGCTCGGCGGCCAGCAACATCCCGACCGGCCCTCCGCCGACGATCACGACGTCGGGATCCGCTACCGGGTCGCCTGCCCAGCCTGCGTCCACGATGGCTCGGGGTCCTTTCGTCCGTGTTCCGGCGAGATCCGGGCTCTCGCGCGGGCGGTCAGGCGAGCTGGAGATCGCCGAGGGCCGGATCGCCGGCCTTGTTGCGGACGGCCGAGAGGGTCACGATGCCCTGCGCCACCGAGCTGAGCGTGATGTGGCGGTGCCAGCCGCCGAACGTCCGGCCTTCGAAATCCATCGCCCCCACCCGGGTGCTGATCTCGGAGAAGTCCCGGTTGACGCGTTCGACGAGGCCGCCGAGGCGCAGGACGACCGTCGCCGGCACCTTCGTCATGTTGGACAGCCAGAGCTCCTGCGACCGGGGCTCACCCGGAGGCAACGCCCCGATTATCAGAAGCGGGCCGCAGACGCCGGCCCCGGGCGGCAGCATGACCTCTGCTCGGACGACCTGGGTGGGGGGCATCCCGGGGCCGGCGCGGTGCATCCACTGCATTGCCTGCCCGGCCCGGCCGGCCGCCTCGGCCAGGCGCTGCGCCGTGGCCAGCTGAACTCTGCCGCCAGCCCGCGCTGCGTCCACGCCGATCAGCCGCGTCGCCCCGCTGATGCGCAGGACGAACGGGACGTCGGCGGCAGACAGGCTTCCTGCCAGCGCCACCGCGTTCTCGTCTCGCGCGTCCATGACGATCGGCCGGCGCCGCAGCCCCCACCCCCGCGCGATCTCAAGGGCCGTCGCCGTCGCCGTCGCCGCGGGCAAGGAGGCCCGGTCACCGACACCGACTGACTCCGGTATCTCCGCGCGCCGCCTGCGGCGGGCGTCGCCCAGCCAGTCCCCGGGCAGCAGGAGCCTCCAGTTCACCGGTGCGCTGTGCCCGTCGTTCGCGAGCCACACCCCGTAGGAGCGCTGGTTGTTGACGACCTGCCCGAGGTGCGGGACAAACGACTCGGCGACACCGACGGTGTGTCTTCCCGCCTTCCGCACGACCATCGGCTTCACTACCCATGCACGCGGATCGAGCGCTCGGTCCAGATGGGAGGCCAGCGCCTTGCGTACGGGAACCCAGTCCCACGACGACTTGCTGATGAAGTGGTGCAGCCGTTGCTCGGCCGCACCACCTCCGGTGATCGACGCTATCGACCGCATCGACTTGCGTCCGGTGAGCGACAGCAGCCCAGAAACATAGAGTTCGCCGCGTTCTCGCTGGTCACGGCGCGGTAGCGACATCAGCACCCGCCTGCTGCACTCCGTGACGAAGTCATCGGCGACCTCACTCCAGGCGATCTCGTGGGTGGGATGAGAACGGTGCGCGTCCACTAAAAAGATCCCTCCGCCGGACACCGGATCCCGTCGTCATCATTGCACCGGTCCGGAACTCCTTCGTTCCACAGCCGTTCCTATTGGAACACACATTCTCTTTTGTGGCTACGAGGTTCGGCTGCTCCCCGGCCTGGCCTCGTCCACACGCAAGCTGACCGCACTGTGTCGGTCCATCTGCCAGCGGACAAGAAAGCCTGTTCAGAGGCTGTCTCTGCGCCCGTTCATCGACTCGCCCTGTCGCCACCCGGACACCGGGCGAACCTCTGTCGCGTTGTCACGGCGGCTCCGGACTCGCGGTAGCACGCGGTCTGGATACGCCGACCACGCGCCGGTGATCCGCAGACCGGAGGCGATGATGGTCCCGACGACGTCGCGGATGCGGACGGGCAGCACGACGCCGCGAACCCCGCGGCGCGGCAGGRCACCCGCGTCGAGATGCTTCGAGGGCCGGGTTCTGAATCCGGCAGGTATTTGCCGAGGAAACGAGGTGGTGGCGCGGACTGGTCATCGACCTATCGAGCACACGCGAAATAACCAGACCCCGGCCGAGGCAGGGCTTCGGCGTGTTCGAGGATTGACAGGTTCGCCCCGTCTGTCGGATCAGCGCTGGTYGCGAGGGTTGCCGGTCGGGACACGTGCTGGACACGTGTGGGACATGTGTGGGACATGTGTCGTTGACAAAGGGACYGGCACGCCACTTGTAGATACGAAGCCGGGCCCGTGGTCGCGCCCGGGAACCACTCCAGATCGGCGACCTCGTCTACTACGGCACCGCCACCAACATCCACCGTGTCGCGATCTACATCGTAAACGGGTAGATGATCACCGCCCCGGGACGCAATAAAGTGGTGAAGACAGCCCCATACAGGTGGACGGGTGACGACTATCTCGGGGCCACGAGACCAGGAAAGTAAGATTTTTGTAGGTTCTCATGTGACGGCCATTTCCCACAGATGGTGTCCTCGGCCTTTCCCATCGGACAGGTCGGTGGGAGAGCGGCCACCGGGACGGACGTGCTACGACGTTCCGGCCGGGGCCGGCGGCTCGGGCGGTGGTTCCGGAGGAGACGGCGGTGTCGTGGCCAGCGCTGCTTCGATGTCGGGCAGCCAGAACGCCACTTCGAGGGTTTTGAGGGCGGCCCACCGGGACAGCTCGTGCCCGGCCCGCGTCGCACCGGCGAAACCCGCGAGGAAGGCGCCCGCACAGAACGCCGCCAAACCCCGTTCGTGGCCGAGGACTAGCTCTATGGCTGCGACGCCCGCCGACAGGAGGAGGGCAAGCCCAGCGTTGCGCAGCGCTATTCCGCTGGCTCGCAGCCGGCTTATCTCCACCGCCGAGTCGGGCGCCTTGACCTCGATGGCCGCGAAGACGACCGCCGGGTCGACCCGGACGAACGCCATCGACTGGGCGCGGGGAAAGCGGTCGAGAAACTCCCGACGAGCGCCGCGTCCTGGGCGCAGCCACAGCGGCATCCGTCGTCCCAGGAACCGGCGCGGGGCGTAGGTCAGATGGCCGAGCAGGTAGCTGGCGACGATCCCGCCCGCTATCAGCACGGTGGAGTTGAGGTCGCCGACCAGCCCGAGATCGATCCACGACGCCCGGTCCAGGACGTACAGCAGTAGCGCGAGATACAGCGAGCCGGGAACGGAGTAGGCGAAGATGTCGAATACACCTAGGCTGAGGTTCACGCTCTCCTCTGTCCGGTCGGTCGCGTCCCACCCGACTCCGACCGGGTGGCGATGCCTGTGTGGTCATTGGTAGCACGCGCCGCGTGGTGCCGTCGACCCGTTTCGAGCGGGGCCCAGCATGATCAACAGGCAGGCGCCAGCGACCGGCGCGGTGCGGCAGACCCGGCCAACCAGCACCGACAGCCGTCCACGCGGCCAGGCCAGCCGAGGAAATGGACAGATCTGCGAGAAACAAGATGCGGACAGATCCACGATAAAGACGTCAACGCCCTGGTCGCGACTTCGCCGATGGACATCTGACACTCGGACCTACAGATTTATTCGAACCAGATTCCCTCTGATCGCGCGGGCCGCGCCGAAGGTCGCCGACCCCCTGCACATGGGTGAGTCCCCGGCCCCGGTCCGGCTGGTCGGGCTCCCAGCCGAGAGCGCCCTCGGTTCGTCCGCCTGCCCTGGCCACCACCGACTAGGTGGAGTGGTGGGCCAGTGCCTTGTGTGCGCTGGTTGCGAGTGTGGGGGCGTGGTCGGTGTGGACCGTCGCGGCGATCAGTCGCGGGACTGCGTGGATCAGTGCGTGTTCGGCATCGACGGCGATGGCGTGTGCCTGGACGATGGTGAGGTCGGCGGTTACCACGATGTCTGCTTCCGCGCGGAGTTGGTGGCCGATCCATCGGAGCCGTATGGCTCCGACTTCGCGGACTCCGGCCGTTGCGGCCAGGGCTGCCTCCGCCGCGTCGACCAGGCGCGGGTCGACCGCGTCCATCAGCCGCTGGTAGATCTCTCGGATCGCGTGGCGGAGGACAGCGAGGATCGCCGCTGTGATCACGAGGCCGATGAGAGGGTCCGCGATCCGCCAGCCGGCGGCGACGCCGCCGGCGCCGGCCAGGACGGCGAGTGAGGTGAAGCCGTCTGTTCGGGCGTGCAGGCCGTCGGCGACGAGGGCGGCTGACCCTATTCTGCGGCCTGTGCGGATGCGGTAGCGGGCAACCCATTCGTTGCCGACGAAGCCGACGAGGCCCGCGATCGCCACAGTGGGAAGGTGCGACACGTCCCGTGGATGGATCAGCCGCTCGACCGCCTCGTAGGCCGTCACACCCGCTGACGCGGCGATGACGAGCACGACGGCGATTCCGGCGAGGTCTTCTGCCCGGCCATATCCGTAGGTGAAGCGACGGGTGGCTGGGCGGCGGCCGAGGAGAAAGGCGATGGCCAGGGGGACGGCGGTCAGCGCGTCGGCGAGGTTGTGGATCGTGTCGCCGAGCAGGGCGACGGATCCCGAGGCGACCACGACGACGGTCTGGAAGAGCGCTGTGAGCCCGAGGACAACGAGCGAGATCCAGAGTGCGCGCATTCCTTCCGCGGAGGCTTCCATCTCGGAGTCGACTCGATCGGCGACGTCATGCGAGTGCGGGCGGAGCAGGTGCGCCATCCGTGTTGTCAGCCACCGGACGCGGCCTGTACTACCGGCGTCAGACCTGTGTTGGTGGTGAGCGGGTTCGGGGTGAGCGTGACTGTGATCGGCGTGATGGTAATTTCCGTGATCGTGTTCGTGAGATTCGTGCAGGTGAGCGGGGGCCGACGTCCCGCGGCCGCGGGCGGTGCTACGGAAAGGGTTGCTGTCCTGCTGCCTGCGGGCGGCTTCTGGACTGCCGGGCTGGGAACCTGGGAACGGCAGATCGGCCATGCGCACAGCATCACACGAAAGAATCATTGCGGCTATGGAGCAGAACCCGGCGCTGCGTACCTACAAATGTCTGGCAGTTCCGCGGCCACTGCAGGAGCCTGTGTTTCGCGGCCGATAGTTCGACTGCCGGTACTGATAGTTCGACTGTCGGTACAGCGGGTATCCGAGTCATAGCGGCGCCRCCGTCCGCTCCCAGGGCCATCAGTGCCGGTTCCAGGGTGCACTCATGAGTCCGGGAGGGGTCCCGACCCGGCCACGCGACTCAACCCCGCCCCCCACATCGCCGAGTTCCACGGCACGCCGGTTGCCTACCTGGAGATCTACCGTACGACCAAGGACCAGATCGCCGGTACGTATGACGCGGACGCGCACGACATCGGCATGCACGCCGCGATCGCGGTGACGTCGATGGTGAACAAGGGTGTGGGCCCACGACTGCTACCGCAGTTGATTCGCAGTGTCTTCGAGCTGGATCCTCGCTGCCGTCGCATCGTCTTCGAGCCGGACTGTCGCAACACCGTCATGCGCCG
>NZ_MBLM01000160.1 GCF_001854655.1 Parafrankia colletiae
CCACCCAGGCCCGCCGACGATCCGGGTCCACCCGCTCGCCCCGCGCGCAGCATGACCAGATCCCGGCAAGATCAAACTACGCTTCACGGCATTGGGGCAAGGATGGCCGCGAGCAGAACACGGCCCGGACGGGGGAAAAGGCGCATCAGTACTCCGCATCGGCAGATGTCGGACGGAATCTGGCGCCGAAAGATAATTCTCGCCATATCACGGGATCAATGGCCCGCGATTCGAACAGTATCGGAACAGTCAGTGGTTGAAGGTAACAGCAGCGAACTGGTTCGGCTGTGCCGCGCAGCCAGTCGACGCAGCCGGTAGCCGGTGTCCCGCAGCGCCCGCCAGTGGGGGTCCAGGTAGGACGACTGCCCATCTGGATCCGGCGCGGTCCGGTGCCGGGCCGGTAGCCAGGCGCACCGCAGGCCTGGGCGGCGGTCAGAGCTTCGACGCGCTCCTGACCCCGTCCGCCGCGCCGGAGGCCGCCGGTGCGATGCTGCCGGCGTTGTGCGCCCGCCCGCCCGGCTATAACTTGACTGAGTTTAAATCTTCTGACCTGCGGAGGCGGTCGTGGTTGATGTGGCAACTCAGTTCGAGGGGCGCGTCGCCCTCATCACCGGCGGCGCGCGCGGCCTCGGGCGCGCGTTCGGTCGGGCACTCGCCGACCTCGGTGCGCATGCGGTCCTGACCGATGTCGATGAGGCCGCGGTCGACAAGGCCGCTCGCGAGATCACCGAGGCCGGCGGTCAGGCCTCGGCCTACCGCCTCGACGTGGCGGACGAAGCAGCCTGGGACCCGGTGCTCACCGACGTCGCCGCCGTGGACGGCGGCGTCGACATCCTCATCAACAACGCCGGCCTGCACTCGCTCGAGTACGGCACCGCATGGGCGAAGCTCCCGGTGTCCAAGCTGCGCCGCCTCTTCGACGTGAACGTGATGGGCGTGATGATCGGAACGCTCGCCGTGCGCCCGCACATGCAGGGCCGGCCCGGCGCCAACGTCCTCAACATCTCCTCGTCGGCCGCGTTCAACGGCATGGGCGCCTACGGGGCGACGAAGGCAGCGGTGCGCGGCCTCACGCTCGCCTGGGCGCGCGAACTCGGGCCCGAGGGCATTCGCGTGAACGCACTGGCTCCGGGACTGCATGTCACCGACACCATCCGCCAGGAGTTCACCCCGCAGATGATCGAGGGCCACCGGCACCACCAGTTCCTTGATCTGGAGGGCAACGAGCAGGACATCGTCGACGCGATGCTCTACCTCTGCTCGGCGAAGGCGCGTTTCGTCACCGGCGAGACGATGCGGGTCACCGCCGGCTATGCGAGCTCCCTCTGACCCGGCCTGCGCCTCGCGACCGAGCACGCTCGCGTGCGAGAGCCGTCAGCGCCGTCAGGTCCCAGCGCCGTGGCCGAGAGCGGTGTTCGTCCCGGTCACTGCGGGTGCAGCGGCTCCCCGCGTTCGAGCATCGCGACGAGTTTCGCCAGGCGGTTCGCCCGACTGGACGGACTCGGCGCTGCCAGGATCCGATGCAGAACGGCGTAGCGGTCTCGGCGGTTCAGTTCCGCGAACGCCGACCCGGCAGCCGGTGACGCGGCCAGTGCGGCAGCCAGGTCGTCGGGCACCGTCGCCGTGGCCGCTCCGGCGTAGGCCCGATCCCAGCGTCCGTCGGCCTTCGCACGATCGATCTCGGCGTGCCCGCGGGGACGCATCCGACCCTCCTCGATCAGGCGCGCCACAAGTCCGGTGTTCCGCAGGGACCACAGCGAGTTCCTGCGGCGTGGGGTGAACCGCAGGCGGAAGGTCGCCGCGTCGACGCTCTTCTTCTGCCCATCGATCCACCCGCTGCACAGCGCCTCGTGCAGGGCTAGCTCGTAACTCAGCGACGTCGGAGAGGTGGTGCCCTTCTTCGCCAGCAGCAGCCACACCCCGTCGGAGACGGCCTCGTTCACGTCCAGCCAGGCCCGCCACGCCGCGACATCGGCGACTGTCAGTATCTCGGGCTGGGCACCGGTACGCGGCTCCGCCCCGGCCATCCCGTCGCCCTCGCCCATGACTTCCAGCCTACAAAGCCCGACCTGAGTGGAGGCGGGGCAGCGCCGCAGCATAGGCGGCCGGATCGGCCAGTGCCCTGTCGGCCTGAATTCGGCACGGGATCAGGGCAGGGGGTGGCCGTGGGCGGCGAGTTGCTCGCGGACGACGGCGCGAACGCGCTGCGCGTGACGCTCGAGCCGTCCCCGCGGTACGTCGTCGAGCTGTGGTGGGGCGTTCGGGGTCGGCGGCCGGCGCTCGGGGAAGGTGATCGGCAGTCGGCGGGTCCGCAGGTTCGCCCGCCGCCATCGGCGGTAGTCCCCGAACCGGGCCGGGGCGTCGTCCAGTGTGACGGGTGGACCGCCGCGGCGCGGGCGCTGGACCACGACACCCGCCCACCGTTCCCGGTCGCCGCTTTCGGGGTCCGACGTGTTGGCCCACGTCGCGTGGAAAACCTCGGACCAGGCGATGCGACGCCGGTGCCAGGGGCGGGTGACGACCAGCTGCGCGGGCTCGAAGCGGATCGACGTGCCCCACCACAGCAGCGGGGTGAGCAGCAGCCACCCGGCCGCCGCGATCCCCGCCCCGGCGTCGCCCGACAGGTCCAGGGCCAGGGCCAGTACCGTTCCGACCAGGACCGCGGGCAGGAGGGCGACGCCGAACGCCTCGGTGAACTGCCCGGGCAGCGCCCGCACCGTCACGGTGGGCGCCGGTGGGTCGTCGGATGACGGATCGTGCGCCGCGCTCACCGGCCCAGTGTGGCCGTGGCGGCCGTGCGGCCGCTGTCGAGCAGCGGACACCGCCTCACGGAGGCTCAGATGCCGGTCGTCGGCTCCAGCATGGCCCGGGTCGCATCCATCCAGTTCTGGCCGGAGAGCCTGCGGAACGCGCTGACGAGGGTGGCTCCGAGATCGAAGTCCCGGGCGATGAGCCACTGGGCAGCAAGCCCGTCCCAGGTGGCGACGAACTGCCGGGCGACCTCGACCGGATCGAGGCCGGGGTGGGCCTGCCCGCTGCGTTGACGGTCGGCGACCAGCCGCGCGTAGGTCTCGACGGCGATCTGTCGGTGGCGGCCGAGGAAGTCCTCCGCGGGGTGGCCGGGGATAGCGGCGAGGCCGCCGAGCACGACGCGTAGACGCATCACCGGCTCCCTCCCGATCGCGGCCTGGACATGGGCGCCGAGCGCGTCGAGGTCGAGTCCGGGCAGGCCGGCGTCGGGCGGCACTCCGTTGCGTTCGGCCTCGGCGACGGCCAGCTCGTTGTCCCGCTCGACGGCGGCGACGAGGAGATGATCCTTGCTCGGGTAGTGGTAGAGGACGGTGGCCTCGCTGGCGCCGGCGCGCCGGGCGACGTCGGCGATCGTCACCTGCGAGTGCCCCTTCTCCAGGACGAGGTCGAGGACCGCCTGCGCGATCTCGCGCCGGCGGCCGGTCGTCCGGGCGTAGCGACCACGGGCGCGGCCGGCTGTCGATGCCATGCAAGGAGCATCTCTCATGCCGAGTTCGAGTGAACATGAAACATCGTGATGTTATATGCCCGAAATATACTACTTAGTCAGCTTTGACTCCTTGCGATGCGCCAATTTCTTATGGTTCACTCAGTTTTCGCATCGAACGAAGATCGCCAAGGGCGACACTGGTCCGCCACACCGCTGATCGCGGCCAGGGGCACGGGCGGGCCACAAGTCGCGAGGCGACCCGCTGCCGGCAGGCAGTCCGTCCAGACGTCACCGAGACGCGCCGAGAAGGCGCCCGAAACGAAGGAAGCATGCTGATGGCGCTGTTCGCACCAGCACCCGGCGGCACGGAGCGTGGCACCGCCTCGCCACCAGAGAGGCGGAGGCCAGGAGGTGCCGTCGGCGCCGGTCGTCGGCGCCAGCTGCTGGCCGGGCCGGCGACCGTGCTCATCGCCGGAGTGCTCGCGACCGCCTGCACCTCGGGCGGGAAGCCCGACGCGGGAGATCCGGCCGCGGCCGCTCAGCGGACCTGGAAGACCGATGTCGGCAGGCCTTTACAGATCGGCGCGACGCCCCTGACCGGCAGGCCGTGTACAGCCAGGGAGGACGGAACTCCCGTGGTCACCGGCTCATGCATCGACCCGAAGCTGAACCAGCCCTATGTGGACAGGGACGAGCGCCGGTCGGTCACCGACCCGGACACGAAGGTCACGGTCGACTTTCGGTACGTGCACGGCGGATTCCGCGGAACGGAGGCGACGTTCGCCTTCTACTTCCCGCAGCGGTACGCGGGCCGCTTCTTCCAGTACACCTATCCGACTCTGACCACCGACGAGGCCGGGGCCCAGACAATAGCCTTCGCTCTCTCCAACGGCGCGTATCTCGTGCGCACGAACAACGCCGGCGGCCTGCCGAAGGCAGCGGAGCTGGGAGGCTACCGCGCCAACGCGGCGGCGGCGGCCTTCTCACGGGTCGTGGCGGCCCAGGTGTACGCCGACTCGGCGCGCCCCCGCGGATACATCTACGGCGCAAGCGGCGGTGCCTACCAGACCATCGGCGCGCTGGAGAGCACCGAGGGCGTGTGGGACGGTGGCGTTCCCATGGTGCCGGGTACTCCCAATGCCATTCCGAGCAGCATGACCGCGCAGCTGCTGGCGCTGCGCGTTCTGCGTGACAAACTTCCCCAGATAGTGGACGCGCTGGAACCCGGCGGCAGCGGCGACCCCTATGCGGGCCTCGACGAGGAGCAGCGGTCGGTACTCCGGGAGGTCACCCGCATCGGGCTGCCGCTCCGCGGCTGGTGGGACCACGCCGAGATGGACGGCGGGGCCTTCTACGCGGTGGCCGGTGGCGTCCGGATCCTCGACCCCACCTATGTCGACGACTTCTGGACGAAGCCCGGCTATGCCGGCACCGATCCCACGTCGTCGGTCAGCGCCGCGCGGATCCGCCACGACGCGGAGGTCACCGGTCTCGTCGGGGACCCGCCGACGGGGCTGCGGCTCTCGGGTGTGCCAGCCGGTGACCTGACCGGGGCGGACCTTGTCATCACCAGCGGCACTGCGGCCGGCGCATCCGTTCTGATCGGCGGCGCGAACGGTACCGAGGTGACCTTCCGGAGCGACGCGGATCCTGGTACGACCGGCTCGATCAGGCCGGGCGACCACGTGCGCCTCGACAACTCCTGGCATCTCGCGCTGCAGTACTACCAGCGCCACCAGGTGCCGTCGCAGGACATGTACGGCTGGAACCAGTACCGCGGCGCCGATGGCACGCCGCTGTACCCCCAGCGGCCCATGCTGGCCGGGCCGACGTTCGCCCAGGCTGCGAGTGGTGCGGTGCCGACCGGCACGTTCCACGGAAAAATGATCATGATCGCCTCCGCGCTGGACGTCGAGGCGTTTCCCTGGCCCGCGGACTGGTATCACAAACAGGCACAGAACACACTCGGCGCGGAGCTGAACAACAACTACCGCCTGTGGTATGTGGACAACGCGGTGCACAGCTCGCCCCGTGATGCCGCCGCCGGGACGCATATCGTCAGCTATGGCGGTGAGTCCCAGCAGGCGCTCCTCGATCTGGATTCCTGGGTCACCAACGGAACAGCGCCGCCGGCCAGCAGCGGTTACACCGTCGACGGCGATGCGCAGGTACATCTCGCACCCGACGCGGAAGGGCGCCGGGGTGTACAGCCGGTCGTTGACCTGACCGTCAGCCGGGCCGGAACCCGCGATGTCAGGCCACCGGCGGTTCGCGTCGACGCGAAGGCCGGCGAGCCCGTTGTTCTCTCCGCGACGGCGACGGTACCCCCGAACGGGGGAAAGATCGTGCGGATCGAATGGGACTTCGACGGCAGGGGTGGTTATCCGGAACAGTCAGCTGTCGACAGCGCCGCGGAGTCGGTGCGGACGACCACGACACACACCTTCGCCGGAACCGGCACCTATTTCCCGGTGGTCCGGGTGACATCCGAACGCAACGGTGACGGGAAGGCACCTTACGGACTCGTCCAGAACATCGCCCGCGTCCGGGTGGTGGTCAGATAACCGACCTGTTCGGCAGGCAGCCGCAGACGGGCCGGCTCCGGCAGGCCTGCCGGGGGGATGTCCCGGCAGGCCACTGGCGGGACGGACCGCAGACGGACCGCAGCACGACGAACCTCGACGCATCCTCGCGGCCAGGTCGGACGGGCTCCTGTGGGTGCCGGCCCGCTACAGGACACACCGGCCCGCCGACCGGCCGACAGCCAGGAGCCAGGCTTTGCGGAACCCCTTCCCGACCTACACCTCGCCGTTATACAACTGTTTAGCAGCAGGATGCATCAAGCGGGAGGACGGGCAGGCGTATGGAAAAGCTCCGTGTCATCCAGTGGACCACCGGCAAGGTCGGCAAGCTGGCCTTACGGGCGATACTCGACGACCCGCGATTAGACCTCGTCGGTGTATACGCCTGGTCGCCGGACAAGGTCGGCACCGACGCGGGAACGCTGTGCGGCCGGCCACCGTGCAGCGTCGCGGCGACCGATGATGTCGACGCCCTGGTCGCACTCAAGGCGGACACCGTCGTCTACACACCTTTCATGGCCGATCTCGACCATGTCCTGCAGCTGCTTGAAGCGGGCGTGGATGTGGTCAGCACCAACCTGTTCTTCAACGTCGGCGGAGTCAAGGGCGCGACGAAGGAGCGGCTCGAGGCGGCCTGTGCCCGCGGGGGCAGCTCGCTCTACATCACGGGCATAAGCCCCGGGTGGATCAACACGATGGTGACGGCCATGACCGGCGTGTGCCGGGACGTACGGAAGATCTCCATCCTGGAGTCAGCCGACTGCTCCGTCTACGAGTCGAAGGAGACCTGGGAGGCCATGGGCATCTCCCTCACCGGCACCACACCGCAGATCGCCGAAATGGCGAAGTTGTGGATGATGCCGGCTGAGGAGGCCGTGCAGCGGATGGCGCACGCCCTGGAGTACACGCTCGACGACATCGAGTTCTTCCTCGCCTACGCCACCGCCTCGCAGACGGTCGACCTGGGCTACATGACCATCGAGAAGGGCACGAACGCCGCTCTGGAGGTCGGCTGGAACGGCAGGCTGGACGGCAGCACGATCATTCAGATGAAGTTCCGCTGGTACCTGACCAAGCATCTGAACGAGGGCTGGGAGTTCAGCGACGACCAGTACCGCGTGGTCATCGACGGTGAGCCCGGGATCGACACCCGGATCCGTTTCATTCCGCCCGACCACTGGGGCAACCACGAGTGGGACACCATGACCGCCCTGCCCGCGGTCAACGCCGCCTTCAACGTCAGGGACGCGAGGCCCGGGATCCTGCACCTGGCCGACGTCGGCCTGCCCCGCGCGCCAGCCGGGCAGTGGCACGCGGCGCGGGGGTGAAGCCCGGCGGGACGGTGTGACAGATCATCGGCGCCGGGGGCCCGACGGCGTGCCCCCGGCCGGCGTTCATCGCCACGCAAGTCTCCCATAAGCACCACCCCTGAGCATCTCTGCATGACCACTGGGATGCGGCGCCTGCTGGCAGCGATCGGCCGTGAGCTCGACGCCATCGGAGCGATGACGGCCTACGCCTACACCGGCGTCCGGTACGAACCGGCGCGAGACCGGCCCACGCCTCGGACTCCTCCCCATCATCCCGAGCAGGTCCGTCTGGACCTGCCTGCGTCACCTGTCGAACAGCTGCTGTGGCGTCAGCTCTCCGACCTTGCCGAGCCGCCCTCGTCTCCGGGCCCGGCGGTCGACGGAGCGCCTCGATGAGCAGCAGGTCATCGACCTGATCATCAGCAGGGTCGCACCTGCGATGCCAGGCAGCCGGCCGTACGCGCGGATGTGAATGCCGGCGAGCCCCTCGTTCGCCGCCCGCACCCGTGACGGGAGGCGACGGCGTGCCTGGCTAGAGTTTGGCGCCATGCGCTGGCAGAAGGGCGGACCGGAACCGGTCACGCGCGATTGTCGCCCACGTCTCGGCGAGGAGACCCCGGGCAATGTTTCTTGACCGGGCAAGAGTGGCGGCGGCGCTGCCCGGTTACGACCTCGGCGACGAGATCGGGGCGGGATCCTTCGGGCTGGTGCTGGCGGGCTGGCACCGCGGCCTGCAACGCGAGGTAGCGATCAAGGTGCTGCCCGCCGGCGGGCCCCATCGGTCCTTCGGCTCCAGCGAGGCGCGGATCACGGCCAGCCTTGACCATCCGCACATCGTCCGTGTCCACGACTCCGCCCACGCCCATGATCTCGATGTGATCGTCATGGAGATGCTTGCCGGCGGGAGTCTTTCCCGCCGGCAGGCGGGCATGGGGCAGGAGGAGTTCTGCGCGGTCGGCCTCGCGGTCGCCGGGGCCCTGTCATACGCCCATGCGCGTGGAGTTCTGCACCGTGACATCAAGCCCGACAATGTGATGTTCGACTTTGCCGGGAAGGTGAAGGTGGTGGATTTCGGGATCGCGAAGCGGGTGTTCGGGTCGGCGGGCACCGCGAGCGCGGTCATCGGTACTCCGCTGTTCATGGCGCCCGAGCAGATCGTGCGCGGCCGGCTTGGATCAGCCACGGATCTGTACGCGTTGGGCATGATGCTCTACCTGTTGCTGGCCGGCAGGTCCCCCTTCGAGGGAGACCTGGCCGAACCAGTGCCCGGCGAACGCCCGGCACCTCCGTCCGATCGCGGCCTTCGACGCCCGGCTGGAGTCCCGCCGGCGGTCGCCGACGTGATTCTGCGGACACTGGCGACGGACCCGAAGTCCCGACCACCCTCCGCAAGGGCGTTCGCGGTCGATCTCGCCGGGGCGGCCGCGGACAGCTACGGAACGGGCTGGCTCGGCCAGTCGGGAATCCGAGTCCAGTTGGACGACGACGTCCGGGCTGCCGCGGAGGGCCGCTTAGCCCCCCCGATCGCCGTGGCGGCAGCTGCAGCCCCAGCCCCAGCCCCAGCCGCGGATCTTCCCGCAGCGATCGAGACCGATGACGGGTCGGCTCCGTCCCGGGTAGGACGGCGGCGGACCGCCCAGCTCAGGCAGCCCGCGCGCTCACACCGCCGCTCCATACGGCCGCGCCTGCACCTACACCGGCGTGGCGTCGTCGCCGCCGCCGGGCTGCTGCTCCCGCTTGCCGCCGTCGTTTTCCTCGCCGCCAGTCGGTGTGGCCCCGCGTCCCGCCAGATCGGTCTTCTGACAGGGCACACCAGCTGGGTAACAGCGGTGGCGTACTCCACGGACGGGCTCACGCTTGCCAGCGGCAGTTTGGACAAGACAGTGCGACTGTGGGATGTGAGTGATCCGTCTCATGCGCACCAGATCGGCGCCCCTCTGGAAGGACACACCAGCGGGATTATCTCGGTGGCCTTCTCCTCCGACAAGCGGACCCTGGCCACCGCCGCCAAGGACGGAACAGTACGCCTGTGGGACGTCACGGACCCGTCCCACGCTCATTCTCTCGGCGCCCCGTTGACAGGGGGCGCGAAGTCTCTGCACGCGGTTGCGTTCGTGTCGGACGCCGGTCGCGCCACAGATCTTCAGGTCATGGCTGTCGGCGGCGCTGACGGCACGGTGCAGCTGTGGAATGTCACCGACCCGAAGGCGCCGGTCTCTTTCGATAATCCCTTCCCCGCGCATAAGCGCCTGGTTTACTCGGTCGCACTGTCCGCGGAGGGAAGAACCCTGGCCACCGCCAGCGAGGACGGTAGCGCGAAACTGTGGGACGTGCGTGATCCGCTTCGCCCTCTCCCACTCGGCCCACTGCCGGAAGGTCATGTCGGCGGCGTCCACACACTGGCGTTCTCAAGGGATACCCGGATGCTCGTCACTGGGGGGAAGGACGCACTCGTCCGCCTGTGGAATGTGACGGACCCCGCCATTCCACAGCTTTGGGGACGGCCGCTGACCGGCCACAAAGGCATTGTCTGGGCGGTGGCCCTCTCTCAGGACGGCCGCACCCTGGCCAGCGGGTCCCACGACGGGATTGTGCGGATGTGGGACATCACCGACCCCGCTGCTCCCCAGCCTCTCGGGCCGGCCCTGACCGGCCACACCTACACCGTTGCGTCACTCGCGTTCTCCCCGGACGGGCGCACCGTCGCCAGCGGTAGCTGGGACGAGAGCATCCGCCTGTGGGAGGTGCCCTAGCTCCGCTCCGACCGGATGAGCGCCCCGGTGACGCGTGGCTCCCCGAGGCCGGTGGATCCCCGAGGGCCGGTCGGCGAGGATGGCCGCCATGACCAACATCGCGACTTCAGCCGATCCTTACCCGTCCGCCGGCGATCCGGCGGCAGGCGGAACTCTCGTGCTCGGCGGGACAGGGAAGACCGGCCGGCGGGTGGCCGCGAGGCTGAGCGCTCGTGGGTTACCGGTCCGCATCGGCTCCCGGTCCGGCACACCGCCGTTCGACTGGACCGATCCGGCGACGTGGGCAGCCGCAGTGGCGGGGATCGAGGCGATGTACGTCGTCTATTCGCCGGATCTCTCGTTTCCCGCCGCGGCTCCGGCGGTCCGTTCCGTCTGCGAGACGGCGGTCCGGGCCGGGGTGCGCCGCGTCGTGCTGCTGTCGCAGCGCGGCGAGGACGCGGTGCTGCCCAGCGAACATGCCGTCCAGGAGTCGGGCGCGGCGTGGACGATCCTGCGGGTGAGCTGGTTCGACCAGAACTTCAGCGAGGACTACCTGGACGGCGCTGTCCGCCGCGGCGAGGTCGCCCTGCCCGCGGGCACGGTGGCAGAGCCGTTCATCGACGCCGACGACATCGCCGACGTCGCCGTCGCCGCCCTCACCTCGGACCAGCATTCAGGCCGGATCTACGACCTCACCGGCCCCCGGCTGCTCACCTTCGCCGACGCCACGGCGGAGATCAGCCGCGCCGCGGACCGGGAGATCACCTACCGCCCCCTCACCGCCGAGGCCTACGCGGCGGGCCTGGCGGCCGCGGGCATCCCGGCGGACTACGTCACCCTCGTCACCGAGCTGATCTGCCACGGCCTGGACGGGCGCAACTCCTACACCACCGACGACGTCCAGCACGTTCTCGGACGTCCCGCGACGGACTTCACCGACTACGTCCGGACCGCCGCGGCCACCGGCATCTGGAGCACCTGACCGCTACTCGGCCCCGGCCGGGGCGGGTTTGAGGGTGCGCCAGAGGAACTCGTAGATCAGGGCCGACCGGTGGGCGGCCTGTTCGTTGTCGGCTGCGCCGCCGTGACCACCTTCGATGTTCTCGTAGTAGCGGACGTCGTAGCCGAACTCGCGAAGCCGTGCGACCATCTTGCGCGCGTGCCCGGGATGGACGCGGTCATCCCGGGTCGAGGTGGTGATGAACACCGGCGGGTAGGGCCGTCCGGGGTGGACGTTCTGATACGGGGAGTACTCGCTGATGGACGCCCAGGCAGCCGGATCGTCGGGGTCCCCGTACTCGGCGATCCACGAGGCTCCGGCGAGCAGCTGGTGGTAGCGGCGCATGTCGAGCAGCGGTACCGAGGAGACGACGGCGCCGAACAGTTCCGGATAGCGGGTCAGCATCACGCCGGTGAGCAGGCCGCCGTTGGAGCCGCCCTCGATGCCGAGCATGGCCGGGGTGGTGACGCCACGGTCGACGAGGTCTCCGGCCACGGCGGCGAAGTCCTCATAGGCGCGCAGCCGGTTCTCCCGGAGGGCCGCCTGGTGCCACTTCGGCCCGTACTCGCCGCCACCGCGGATGTTGGCGACGACGTAGGTACCGCCGCGGGCCAGCCAGGCGCGCCCGACGGTGGCGCTGTAGCCGGGTGTGAGCGCCACCTCGAAACCGCCGTACCCGTAGAGCAGCGTCGGCCCGGGTTCTTTCTTGCCGATGACGAAGTAGGGAACGCGGGTTCCGTCGGCCGACACGGCGAAATGCTGGCTGACTGCAAGGCCCTCGGCCGGGAAGAATGCCCTCGCCTGCCTGAGGATCTCGGGCTCCGCGCCGATGTCTCCGCGGTACAGCGACGCCGGCTGGAGATAGCCGCTGACGTTGAGGTAGTACTCGTCGTCGACGTCGGGGTTGGTGTCGAAGATGTCGGCGGAGCCGGTGTCCGGGAGGTCGGCCAGCGGCGCCGACGTCCATCCCCGCGCTGTCGGAGTGCGCACGGTCAGCCGGCTCTTCACGTCCTGCAGCGTGGCGACGATCAGATGGTTGCGGGTCCAGGCGTGGCCGGCGAGCGAGGTGCGCTCGTCCGGTTCGAAGAGGACTGTGAGCTCCCGTCGCCCGGCGAGAAAGGCGTCGAAGTCGGCGGCGAGCAGGGCGCCGGCCGGGTATGTGTCCTCGCCGACGACCCACTCCGACCGGGTGGCGATGAGCAGCCATTCCCGGTGGACCGAGGTGTACGCGTCGTCCGGGACGTCGAGACGGACCAGTCCGGTCGGGGTACGCAGGTACGTCTCGTCGCGGTAGAAGTCGACGCTGCGGTGGACGAAGTCGCGGGCGAAACCCTCGGTCGGGTCGTGGTAGGCGCCGACCGAGACGTCGTCCGGCTCGCCCTCGAACACGGTGACGGCGTCCTCGAGCGGAGTGCCGCGCCGCCACTCCCGGACGACCCGCGGATAGCCGGACGACGTCAGGGAGCCCTCACCGAAGTCGGTGCCGACGTAGATCCGGTCCTCGTCGATCCAGCCGACCATGCTCTTGGCCTCGGGCAGGAGGAAGCCGTCGTCCACGAACGCCTTGGCGACCAGGTCGAACTCGCGGATCACCCCGGCGTCAGCACCGCCACGGGAAAGCTCGACCAGCGCCAGCCGGTGGTCGGGGCGCAGCACCTGCGCGCCGTGCCACACCCAGTTCTCGTCCTCGCGGGCGGCGAGCGCGTCGACGTCGAGCACGATCTCCCAGTCCGGGGCGGCCTCCCGGTAGGACGCCAGCGTCGTGCGACGCCACAGGCCACGCGGATGGGCCGTGTCCCGCCAGAAGTTGTAGAGATATCCGCCGCGTGTGACCGGATAGGGAATCCGGTCGTCCGCGTCGAGCACCTCGCGGATCTCGTCGCGCAGCGCGGCGAAGGTGTCGGAACGGGTCAGCTCTGCGAACGCCTCGGTGTTGCGCTCCCGCACCCAGGCGAGCGCGGCGTCCCCACCGACGTCCTCGAGCCAGCGGTACGGATCATCGTCGGTCACCCGTCAAGTCTGCCTCATGGCGGACCCCGCCCCCGTCGCCGCGGCAGCGACGACGGGGGAGCTCGCGGGCCGATCTGGCATGCCTCAGAGCGAGTAGGTCACCCCGGTCAGCCGCTCCGAGTGCTCCCACAGACGCTCGGCGGTCTCGGCGCTGCGTGACGCGGTGCTCGGCCTGACCAGGACGGGCGGGCCGGTCATCTTGAGCAGGCCACGCGGGCCGTAGTACTCGCCGCCCTTCGACGCCGGGTCGGTCGCCGCGCGCAGGGTGGGCAGGGCCCCCATGTGCGCGGAGTGCACGATCGGGTTGGGGATGCGGTCGGCCACCCGCTTGAGCCTTCGCCTGACCGGGCCGACGGACGGCAGGATCTCCGTGTTCGCGCCGCCGGGGTGCGCGGCGAGGGATCGGGCCGAGGAACCCGCCGCCTCCAGGCGGCGCTGCAGGTCGAACGCGAAGAGCAGGTTCGCGAGCTTCGAGCGTGCGTAGCCCCGCAACGGCCGGTAGCCCTCCGCGAAGTGGAGATCGTCGAAGTCGATCTTCCCCATGCGATGCGCGTTGCTGCCGACCGTGACTATCCGGCCGGCGTCCGCGGCCAGAACGGCGTCCAGGACGATCCCGGTAAAGGCGAAGTGGCCGAGGTAGTTGACTCCGAAATGCAGCTCGAAGCCGTCGGCGGTCAGGCCGTAGGGCAGTAAGGTCACGCCCGCGTTGTTGACGAGCAGGTCGATGACCGGCCGCTCGGCACGCAGCGCCTCGGCCGCCTTGCGCACCGAGGCGAGGGAGTTCAGATCCATCTCCAGCACGGAGACGTCCGCCTCGGGGGTGGCGGTTCGGATGGTGTTCAGGGCGTCCTGTGCCTTGACCGGGTTACGGCAGGCCAGCACGACCGTCGCCCCGCGGCCGGCGAGCACCTTGGCGGCCTCGAATCCGATCCCGGAGTTCGCGCCGGTGATGACGGCCGTCCGTCCGCTCAGGTCCGGAACGTCGTTGGCACTCCAGCGCCGCCGTCTGGGTTCTTTCACCATGGGGACTCCCGATCCGTGACGGCGAGGACTCATCCTCCTCGACCGACGTTGTAAGAATGTCAGCACCCCGAGCAGACGGGAGCGCCTACCCCGGACAGTTTCTCTAGCGTGCACTCTGACCGAACCGACGGTCACGCGCATCAGGCCGTCGGACGTCTCGTGCCCGCGGACCGGCGTGGGTCACGTTGGTCGCAGTCATGCGGGCCACATGCGTCACGAACTCGTCGAGCCGCTCCCACAGCAGCGCACGGGTGGTGGCGAAGTTGTGCATGTGTGCCATGCGCGGCACGACGTACACGGCGATGTCTGTGGCCGTTCCGAACGCCGCGATCTCTTCGCCCAGGGGGCGGCAGACGTCCCGTTCGCCGGTGGCCAGAAGGACGGGCACATCGATGCGGGCGGCCTCGGCGGCCACCACACCGGGCAACATCGACACGGCTCCGAAACCTGGATAGGTGAGGCTGCCCCATGGCGGGGCGCTTCGACGGCCCGGCAGCCCGTCGGCGACGTCGGCTGCGACCAGCGAGGCGAGATCACGGGGCCGGCGTGATGCGTCAGCCAATGTTATGGCCTCCCAGTGAAACACCCAGGTCCAGTCGGTGTTCGCGAGTGCGAACAGCGCCGCCTCCTCGGGAGTCGCATCATCCGGGGGGACCATCTCCGGCTGGCCGGGCCGCACGGGCGGTGCCGTGCCGGTCATGCTGCTACCCAGCATCGCCACGCCGTCGAACGTGCGATGGTCGGCCTGCATCACGGCGAGGGCGTGCCCGCCCAGCGACTGACCCGCGCCGACGACGCACGCGACGTCGACCGGCCTGATGTCGGGGGCGAGCGTGCCCCTGCGCAGGCCCTCAAGGATTGCGGTGACGCCTGAATGGCTTGCCGTGGCGACCGCCGCCAGGGTGGTGACCTCCATGGGCGGGACGCTGCTCTCGCCGACCCCGAGGTGATCGATCGCCACGACGACGGTTCCCCGGCTGGCATGGTGAGCCGCCTGGCTGAAGCCCGGCACCGGAAGGTCAAAATAGCGCCGGTTGTATCCACCTCCGGGGAAGAGCACCAGCACCGGCGGACAGTGCGCCAGCGCATCGTCACCTGGCAGGTACACACTCGCCGCCAGCTGCCAGCCCTGCCCCTCGCCATCCCGAGCCGGCACCGGCACCGGCACCTGAAGATCGACAGACTGCATGTGCGACATGTAGCGACCTCATCTCAGGACGGCGACGCGGCGAGGGGCCGACTCAGTTGTGCCATCTGTTCTCCCGGAAAGCCACCAGATCGGCGCAGACCGGTGCAGACATCGGGCGCTTCGCCGCCAGGGGCGGTGCCGAGTTCGTCCCTGACCGGACCCCGGAAGCACACCGCTCCGTCGCCACCGCCGTCACGAGGAGGCCGGCCGTCGCCGAACCGGCCCACTGCGGGAACCCTCCAGTACGTCCCGATGTAGAACGTCGTTCTCGCTTTACGAGCTAGCTGGTCATGCGTGAAAGTAGACTTTGACTTCACCAAAAACGCGTGACACACTTCACTCCCCACGGCCCTGGAGGCGCATCCGACCGATCCACCCATGCCCCGCGACTGGCGAAATGCCACGGTGATCCGCGTTGCCCCGCCCCGGCCGAGGTGGGGCAACGCGGTTGCCGGGGGACACGGGGTGGACTGCGCGCGGGCGACCCCCGTGCCGGCTCATGGCGGTGGCTGCCCTCACACCGCCCGGAGGCGAGCGCCGTTTCGACAATCCGGACATCCGAAAACTGGAGAGGACGACAATGATCCGTACGAGGCGATTACTCGCCACCGCCGCCATGTGCTGCATGGCGCTGTTCCTGGGCGCGTGCGGTGGTGGTGGCGATGACGGCGGTGGTGATGGCGGCCCCGCCACCACCTCGGGCGCCGCCGGGGACCCGGTCGCGGGCGGGCACGGGCGGATCCTCATGCTGGCCGAGACGAGCAGCCTGGACCCGGCCAAACTCGGAAACGCCTACGCGGCGACGGCTGTCCTGGGTAACGCCCTGTACGGCACGCTGATGATTGACGACGAGAAGGGCGAGGTCGTCTACAAGATGGCCCAGTCCTTCACCACCAGCGACAACGGTTCCACCTTCGAGCTGCGGCTGCGTCCGGGGCTGGTTTTCTCCGACGGCAGCCCGTTCGACGCCGCCGCGGTCAAGGCCGGCTGGGAACGCCACAAGGACCCCGCGGTCGGTTCGGTCTACCGCGGGGACGCCATGGCGATCGCCTCCACGGAGGTGGTGGACGCCACCACCCTGAAGGTCTCGATGACCGCCCCGATGCCGAACTTCGCCGATGTCGTCCTCGGAACGGGACTGAACTGGATCGCCTCTCCCGCAGCCCTGCAGGGTGGCCCTCAGGCATTCGAGGCGAATCCGATCGGCGCCGGTCCGTTCACACTGAAGAAGTGGACCCGGCAGGCCGACATCGACCTGGTCAAGAACGCCCGCTACTGGGACGCGCCGCGGCCCTACCTCGACAGCCTCACGATCCGGTCGGCTGTCGACGCGAGGCAGCGCTACAACACCCTGCTCACCGGAGGCGCGGACATCGCCATCGAATCCGACTGGGTCAACCTCCACAAGGCCGCCGACGACGGCCTGCCGAGCATCCTCAAGCCCGTCAACGGCGGCATCCTGATGACGCTCAACATGCGCCGGGCGCCCTTCGACGACATCCGGGCCCGTCAGGCGGTCGCTGCGGCGATCGACCTTGAGTCGCTCAACCTCGCCGTCTACGAAGGCGACGGGCAGCCCGCCGAGACGCTGTTCGACGATTCCTCCCCCTTCTACTCGGAGGAGCCGCTGCGGCGCTTCGACCGGGAGCTCGCGCAGCGCCTGTTCGACGAGCTGGCCGCCGAGGGCAAGCCGGTGTCCTTCACCTTCACCAGCTTCCCGAGCTCCGAGAACCGGGCGATCGCCGAGAACGTGCAGGCCCAGCTCAGCAGCTTCAAGAACGTCAAGGTGGAGGTCAAGGTCGTCCAGCTCGCCGAGATCGCCAAACTGCGCGTGACGCACGACTTCGACACCTACGTCACATCGGCGTTCTTCCGGGACCCGGAACCGCGGCTGTGGTCGGCCTTCAACGGCAGTTCGGCCGTCAACGTGCCCGGTGTCAACGACCCCGAGCTCAACGAGGCTCTGATGACCGGCCGGACCTCGACGGTGGAGGCTGAGCGCCGGAGCGCCTACGAGACCGTCCAGCAGCGGCTGGGTGACGTCACGCCGGGGATCTTCCTCCAGCGGGTCGCCCTCGGCGCCGTCTCGGGCGAGAAGGTCGGCGGCCTCGCCCAGTACGGCCTCGGCTCACTGCTCCCCGAGGAGCTGTGGATCCAGAAGTAGTTCCCGTCCAGGTTCTCCACTGATCATGTAGGTGCGAGGAGCCGGCAGGCGCCAGGCCTGCCGGCTCCTCGTCCTCTGCGGCGGCATGGCAGCCTGGTCGAATGACGGACGGCGACGGCGACGGCCAGGACGGCGGCGACGGCGGTTCGCCGGGCAGCTCCCCGGGCGGGCAGGTGGCGGCCCGTCGACTGCGGGCGCAGGGCCTGACCGACCGCGGCGCGCCGCGCGTCGTCGACGTCGTCGAGCGGCTCCTCGCGGTGCAGGCGCAGGACGGGCGAGGGATGCGACTGGCCGTCCGGTCGCGGACGGACGGGCTGCACGCCAGCGATGTCGACGACGCGCTGTCCGTCGACCGGTCGATCGTCGTCACCTGGCTCAACCGCGGCACTCTCCACCTGGTGCGCTCCCAGGACTACTGGTGGTTACACGCGTTGACCGCACCCCGGATGGCGGCCCAGATCAGACGGCGCCTGGCGCAGGAAGGTCTGACCGCGGCCGAGGCCGACCACGGTGTCACCGTTGTCGAGCGGGCCCTGGCCGGCGAAGGGCCCCTGGTGCGCGCCCGGCTGAAGGAACGCCTGGACGCGGCCGGTGTGCGGACCGAGCGGCAGGCACTCGTCTACATCATGGTTCTCGCGTCGAGTCGGGGTCTGGTGGTGCGGGGGCCGGTCGTCGACGGTGGCGAGCAGGCCTTCGTTCTGGTGCGGGACTGGCTGGGTGGTCCGCCTGCCGTGGACCGGGATACCGCTTTGGCCGAGCTGGTAGGGCGTTATCTCGCCGGCCACGGACCGGCCACGCCTGCCGACACCGCCCGCTGGGCCGGCCTTCCGGTCGGCGACATCCGGCGCGGTCTCACCGCCGCCGGCGACCACCTGATCGACCTGGGGAACAGCCTCATCGACCTGCGCGAACGGTCGGGACCGGCAGGCAGGCTGAGTGCGGCTCCGGCGCCGGCGCCCGCCCTGCCGGCACCGAGGTTGCTGGGCAGCTTTGATCCGGTCCTGCACGGCTGGGTCTCGCGGGACTGGATCGTCGGTGGGCATCAGTCGGTCGTCACCACCAACGGCATTTTCCGGCCGATCGCGCTGGTCGACGGCAAGGCGGTCGCCACCTGGGCGATGCCGGGTGGCACCGTCGAACTCACCCCGTTCGCCCCGCTGTCCGACGAGGTCACCGCCTCGCTCCGCGCGGACGCCGCCGACGTCCGACGGTTTCTCGGCCGCTGACGTCCAGCCGAACGAGCCCTTGCCCGGCGCCACGCGTCCGGCAGCGCCGCGGCGCATGCACGGCGGAGAAAAACGGTTCGCCAGCCGGCGGGCGGGGCTTCAGGCTGACAGAATGCGCGTGAGTTTCTGCCGGCTCGACGGCCCGAAGGGCGGCGAAGGCGGCTCTGTCGCCACCGTCGAACGCCCGGACGGCGTGTCGCTGCGGATGCACTCCTACGACCGGACGTTCAGTGTGCCGCACGACCTGGCGCACTTCGTGGCCGAGCACGAGTTCAGGCTGCGCCGGGGCGTCTGGGGCAGCATCGCCGCCGGGGCGATGTTCGGCAGCATGTCCGTCGTGGCCGGCCGGCTCCGCCACGACAGTCATCAGCGTTCCCGTGACCTGAAGCGGGCCAACCAGCGCGAGATCCGGCTCGCGGAGATCGTCGCCGGCGCCGTTCACGGCGCGGTCGAGCAGAACGTGCCGCCGAACCCCGCCGACATCGCGTCAGCGTGGCAGCTCTACCGCACGGACGCCCCGTCCTTCCCGCCGGACCTGCCGGCGCGCGCCACCGCTCGGCTGAACGTCCTGCGGGCGGTCTGGCAGGCCCTGCGCCCGGACGAGTCGATCGACCTGGTCTGGACGCTTCCCGTCGAACCGCCGGCGACAGCCGCTCGGCGCGGCGGGCAGGCGGCTCGCACCGCCCGATCCCGCTGATCTCCGGAGACGCCTTCGGCCTCGCCTGTCGGCAAGGAAACACGATCCGTTCTCCTCTCACGCGGTGACCGTGCTGATCTGCGGCATCGTCCGGTCGCGCTTCCCGCTCGGGCTGGACAACGGGCAGGCGCCGGCCATCCGGCTTCGCGCGCCGGCGGTACGATCGCGCCGATCGCGCCGATCGCGACCGGTGCGTCACGCAGCCGACCCGGCGGTGTGACAGCTGGCGGTGGGCAGCAGGCACGTCGTCCTGGCACGCACGGGGGGTTCCATGACAGACGAGGTGAGGCGGCTTCGCCGGCTCCGGGTGGAGGACGTCGCGGAACTCGCGAACGTCTTCTACGAACCGCGGGCCGCCGACCAGTTGCTCGCGCAGGCCGGTTTCAGCAGGGGCGCCCTGCCTGCCGGTTACACCGCGGCCGCTCGGTGGGAGGCGGTGAACGACGCCCTGGGCGATGGCCTGGTGGAAGGCGGCCGGCTGCGGATTCTCGAGCTGGCGCAGCGGCTCTACCCGGCGAACACCGTTTTCGGGGCCGGCCTCGCCGAGGCCCGGCGCGCAGAGGTCCGGCTGACGGCCGGCGACGCCGACGCCGACGCCGACGCCCGGCCAACGAGGCCCGAGAGCCGCCACGGCACCCGCGGCCGGCTGCCCCTGCCCGGCACCGTCATCGTGCTCGACGCCGTCGGTTACAGCCGCAACGGTGTCATGGTGCAGCTGGGAATCCGCGACGGCCTTCGCGACATCGTCAACGACGCACTTGCCGACGCCAGGATCCCCGCGTCGGCCGTCACCCGTCAGGACACCGGCGACGGCCTGGTAGCCGTGGTCTCCGGCGACGTCCCGAAGGCGGTGATCGCGGCGGATTTCGTCGAGGAGGTACGCCGTGGCCTGCGCAGCTACAACCGGACTCGCACCACGTCCGGCCGCATCCGGCTGCGGCTGTCCCTTCATCACGGTGACGTCGTCAAGGACAGGACCGGCTGGGCCGGGGACGCGGTCATCGTCGGCTGCCGACTGATCGACTCGCCGCCCATCCGCGCCGTGTTCACGGCCAACCCCTCGGTGAATCTCGCGGTCATCATGTCGTCGGAGTTCTACGGCGACACCACGGCCCAGGAACTGCTCGGGCTGGATCCGGGCGCCTATCGCGAGGTGGACGTCCGGGTGCCCAAGTTCAGCGGAACAGCATGGCTCACCGTTCCCGGCGAGCGCCTCTGGACGCTTGAGGCGCCCGATGACGGAGACGGCATCCCCGCCCCGACCCCGGCCACGAGTACCGCCGGGGCAGGCAGCGGCGACACCCTCCCCGACAACGCGGTCCGATGGGACTTCCTGATCGCGGCGGCCGAGGAGGACGAGGGCTGGGGCGCGTGGATCGCCCACGCGCTGGAGAAGGACAAGGCCTACAAGGTCCACATCGAGACCTGGGACATCCAGGCGGCGGACAACGTCACCTGGCAGCTCCAGGAAGCGATGGCGGTCGCGGAGCGGACCATCGTCATCGTCTCGGCGAACCTCGCGGCCCACCCGAGGGCCCAGGCTGTCTGGATGGAGGCCTGGCGCAACGACCCCGCCGGGCAGGGCCGCTCGGTGGTCCCGGTCATCGTCGGCGACTACCAGCCGGCGGGCCTCCTCGCCGGAATCAAACCGATAAGGCTCAGCGGCACGGATTCCGGCACGGACGAGAAGGAACTCCGCGAGCAGATCCAGCGGGTCGTCGACGGCCACTACCGGCCGCCCACGCAGCCCCCCTACCCCGGCGTGACCAACACCTGACGCGACCCACCCGGCCTGCGACGAGCCGTCCTGCCTGAACGGGGCACGGCGAACGGAGGCGTCCGGGGGCGGGCCCGGATGCCTGTCCCCCGGTTGCCCCTGTGGCTCCGCTGGCTCCTGGTGGTCTCCGAACCAGCGGACGCGGGTCCGCCCACGGCTCCGGGGAAGTCCTCTCCTGACCGAGCCTGTCGCGAGGAAGCACCAAGCGCCCCCGCCGTCGCCGTCGCCGTCGAGCGCACGGCCCTGCCTGGCCGCGTTGTCCATGCCCGCCGGCAGTCGGCAACGGGCGAGCTTCTCGATGCCAGCTCAGCTGACGGTGACGCCATGGCCGAACCCGCCGCACCCCGCCGCACCCCGCCGCACCCCGTGCAGATCATCCTGAAACATAAGGGCAGTATCTCGACCGACTAAGTTGACAAACGGCTGACTTAACTGCTTCAGTGAGCGGGTCAAGGCGCCAGCCCCGTCCCCTCGGGTGCACCTCTTCACCGCGCAGGGCGCCGCGCGGCATTCCACCTCCACGAGGAGTCCTGTGTTCACGCCTGCCCTCCGGGCCGGCCGGGGTCGGCCGCGCCGCACGGTTGCCCTGGCAGCCCTGTCCGCTCTTCTCGCCGTCAGCGCACTGGCCGCCTGCGGCTCGGACGCCGGCTCCGGCTCCGGCGGCACGGCGGCCACACCGGCAACCAGCTACCCGACGACCATCCCGGCCGACACGGAGCTACGCGTCGGTGACCAGGGGACGCTCAAGCCCGCCCTCGACCTGTCCGGTCAGGGCACCGGCACGCCGTACACCGTCGACTGGTCGACGTTCGCCTCCGGCCCGCTGCTGCTGGAGGCGTTCCGGGCGAACGCGGTCGACGTCGGCTACGTCGCCGACACCCCACCGGTGATCGCCGCCGCCTCCGGCCAGGACCTCGCGGTGATCGCCGCCTGGCACAACCCATCGGGGCAGCTGGTCCTCGCCACCAGGCCGGGCAGCACCATCCGCTCGGTCGCGGACCTGAAGGGCAAGAAGGTCGCCATCACGACCGGCACCATTCTGCAGGCCTATCTGCTGCGTTCGCTGGAGTCCGTGGACCTGCAGCAGAAGGATGTCGACGTCGTCAGTCTGGCGGTCACCGACATCCCCAACGCGCTCGCCCGCGGTGACGTCGACGCCGGTGTGACGGCCGAGCCGCTCGCCACGACCTACCTGCAGGCCAATCCGACCGCCCGCAGGGTGGAGGGCGCCGACGCCTCTCCGGTCGTGCAGTACCTGATCACGACGCACAAGGTGCTGTCGGACCCGGCGAAGCAGGCCGCTCTCGGTGACTTCGTGGGGCGCTGGGTGAAGGCCGTCTCCTGGCGAAACGGCCACGCCGACGAATACATCGACAGGTACTACGTCGAGCAGCTGAACGTTCCGCGTGGCACCGCCAAGCTGCTGGTGGACACGAGTGTGCCGTCGACCTTCGTCCCCATCGGCCCGACCAGTATCGGCGGCGCGCAGAAATTGGCCGATCTCTTCTTCAGCAGCGGTGTCCTTCCCCGGAAGGTCGACATCTCCAAGGTTTTCGACGTCCGTTACAACTCTGCCGTACAGGAGGCCCAGCAGTGACCATCGCGAACGAGACCGAGACCGCATCCGCCGTCGGCCTTGATGTCCGCCCGCTGTCCGGGTACATCGGCGCCGAGATCTTCGGCGTCGACCTGACGGAGCCGCTCGAGCCCGCGGTCGTCGCGGAGATCCGGGCAACACTGCTGAAGTGGAAGGTCGTGTTCTTCCGCGACCAGCATGTCACCCCGGCCCAGCAGATCGCGTTCGGTCGGCACTTCGGCGAGGTCACCCCGGGGCACCCGACGCTGCCGACGCTCGAGGGCCACCCGGAGATCTTCCCGCTGGACTCGCAGGCCTACTCGGCCGGCCTGAAGAGCGGGTTCCAGGTCCGCAGCCTGTGGCACACGGACGTCACGTTCGTCCACAACCCGCCGATGGGCTCGATCCTGCGCGGCGTGGTCATTCCGCCCTACGGCGGCGACACCCAGTGGACGAATCTGGCCGTCGCGTACGAGACGCTTTCCGAGCCGCTGCGGAGCTTCATCGACGGTCTGCACGCGGTGCACGTGAACCAGATCCACCTGGAGCGCGGCGACAGCAGCCAGCTGCAGAAACTGTTCACCAGCACGCGCTACGAGACGGTCCACCCCGTGGTGCGAGTGCATCCGGAAACGGGCGAGCGTGTTCTCTTCGTCAGCCCGAACTTCACCCAGCGGATCGTCGAGCTGTCCAACACCGAGAGCCAGCAGGTCCTCAACCTGCTCTTCAACCACCTGGCAACCCCGGCGTACACGGTCCGGTTCCGGTGGCAGCCCGACAGCATCGCGTTCTGGGACAACCGGGCGACCGCCCACCTCGTCCCGACCGACTACGGCCACCTGGACTTCGACCGGGTGATGCACCGGATCACCATCGCCGGTGACATCCCGGTCGGTGTCGACGGCGCTCAGTCCGAGGCCCGTGAGGGCGGGTCGTTCTCGTGACCTCGCTCGCGTTGGGAAGCCGTGGCGGCGCCGACGATGTCGGCGCCGCCCCCGGCTCCACCGCTCCCACCGCCACCGCCGCTGCTTCCACCGCCACCGCTCCCACCGCTTCCGCTTCCGCTTCCGCGGCCGCCGCCGCTCCCGCCACGGGCGGGCCGGGCAGCGTCACGCTGGCGCTCGCCGACCCGGACCGGCCACCCCGCCGGCCGGTACCGAAGTCGCTGCGTCGGCTGCTCGGCCCGGCGCTGCTGGTGGCGATCTGGCAGGTCGGCTCGTCCACGGGATGGATCCGTGAGGACGTCCTCGCCGGGCCGTGGACGGTGCTGCACACCGGCTACTCCCTGGCAGCCGACGGCACGCTGGGAGACAACCTGGTGATCTCGCTGCGGCGGGTCGCGCTGGGACTCGCGCTCGGTGTCACCGTCGCGCTGGTGCTCGCCCTGGTGTCCGGGCTGTTCCAGCTCGGCGAGGACCTGGTCGACGCGCCCGTGCAGATCCTGCGCGCGGTTCCCATCCTCGGCCTGGTGCCGCTGGCGATCGTGTGGTTCGGCATCGGTGAGGAGGTGAAGGTGTTCCTGGTCGCGCTGGGTACCGCGTTCCCGGTGTACATCAACACCTTCGCAGCGATCCGCGGCGTCGACGGTCGCTTCGTGGAGCTGGCCCACACCGTCCGGCTCGGCCGCCTCGGGCTGATCCGCAGGGTGGTCCTGCCCGGCGCCCTGCCGGGGTTCCTCGTCGGCCTGCGGTTCGCGCTCACGATCTCGTGGCTGATCCTCGTGGTGAGCGAGCAGATCAACGCCTCCAGCGGAATCGGCTATCTCATGGACCAGGCCCGCACGTTCGGCCAGACCGACATCATCGTCGTCGGCCTCGCCGTCTACGGCATCCTCGGGCTGCTCTCCGACGCTCTCGTCCGCCTGCTCGAACGCCGCACCCTGGTGTGGCGCCGCGGCCTGGAGGCCAGATGACCACCGCCCCCGCCACAACGGTGCCCACCCCGACCGCGACCGCCCCGGCGGCAGCTGCCCCGGCGGCGACAGCTCCGCAGGCGCGTGCGGGCGACGGCGCCTCCCAGCCCGCCGTGCGCGTCCGCGGCGTGCGTCGCGAGTTCGCCGGGCGCGAGGTACTGGCCGGCATCGATCTGGACATCGCCGCAGGCGAGTTCGTCGCGCTGCTCGGACGGTCCGGTTCGGGCAAGAGCACGCTGCTGCGCATCCTCGCGGGGCTCGACTCCGACGCCACCGGGCAGGCAACCGTTCCCGAACGCGACGCGGTCGTCTTCCAGGACCCGCGGCTGCTGCCCTGGGCCAGGGTCCTGGACAACGTGCAACTGGGCCTGCGGCACCGGGACGCCCGCGCCCGGGCTACCGCGGCGCTCGCCGAGGTGGGGCTCGGCGGCAGGGAACGGGCCTGGCCCGCGACACTGTCCGGCGGGGAGGCCCAGCGGGCGGCACTCGCCCGGGCGCTGGTCCGCTCCCCCGGCCTGCTGCTGCTCGACGAACCGTTCGGCGCACTCGACGCGCTCACCCGGATCCGCATGCACAGTCTGTTGCGTGACCTGTGCCGCCGCCACCGGCCGGCCGTGCTGCTCGTGACGCACGATGTCGACGAGGCGATCCTGCTCGCCGACCGGGTCGCCGTCCTCACCGACGGCCGGCTCTCCCTGGACGAGCCGGTCCGGCTCGGCGGGGCACGCCACCGAGCCGACCCGACATTCACCGCCCTGCGCGCCCGCCTGCTGACCGAGCTCGGCGTCGTCGACGACGAGGCGAGCGAGGGTGACGGGCACCAGGCCGAATACTGTTAGTCATGCTGCCAGCATCGTCGTCCGTCCCGTCGCGGCCTGTCCTGTCGCCGCCCGTCCCGTCGCCGTCTGCCCCTTCACCGCCCGTCCCGTCGCCGGAGCTGACCTCGGTCGAGGCGGGGCGGGAGACGGACTCAGAGCAGGAGACGGACTCAGGGCGGGAGATGGCGGCCTCCGGACCGCGGTCCCAGGAGGCACGGCTGCGGCTCCTGCTGGCAGCAGAACGGCTTTACGCCGAGCACGGCCTGGAAGCTGTGTCGCTGCGGCACATCTGCCGGGCCGCCGGCAACGGCAACAACAACGCCGTGCAGTACCACTTCGGCAGCGAGCGGGGCCTGCTCGAGGCGATCGTCGCCCACCGGGTCCCGCCGCTCGACCGGCGGCGGGCCGAGCTGCTGGCCACGTTCCGCGCCCACGACCAGGACAGGACCGTCCGTGGGCTGTTCGACGTCCTGATGCGCCCGCTGGCGGAGGAGGCCCGCCGACCGGGCAGCCACTACGTGGGCTTCCTCGGCCGGTTCAGCTCCCATCCGCCGGCCCGTCACCCGTGGTGGGCCGGCGGCAGGCCGGCAGGCCCGGTCGGGCACGAGGTGTCCGTGGCGATCCTCGACCAGCTGGCAGGGGTTCCCGGCCCGCTGCGGACGCTGCGGCTGGCGCACCTGGTCCGCCTCTGCCTGGCCGCACTCGCCGGGTTCGGTGAGCTCCGCGCCGCAGGCACCGGGGAACCTGCGTTTCCAGGCACCGGCGGCGACGTCTCCTACGAGGAGTACGTCACCGACCTGTTCGACATGGCCGCCGCGGCGCTCACCGCACCCCCGTCCACGCCGGCCCGGCTCGGCCTGACTGACTGTCCAACGGTTCAGGCGCCTGGTCACGAAGCCGGGTGATCTCGGTCTGGTGATGTCAGGCCGGCGAGCAGGTGACGACGGCGCCGCGCAGCTCGTAGCTCATGAGCCCGTCGCACCAGGTCATGTCCGGGGCGCGTTCGAGGCGGATGTCGGGCAGGCGCAGAAGCGCGTCCAGGAACACCCGGGTCTCGGCGATCGCCACCTGCGCACCGGGGCACCGGTGGCTGCCGTCGCCGAAGCTCATGTAGGAGCCGACCACCTTCTCCCGGCCGGCACGATCGGGGTCGAGGGCGTGCGGGCAGGCACCCACCGTCTCCGGGTCGACGTTGGCGGCCCGGATGTTGACCGCGACCAGCTCACCCGCCCTGACGGCGTCCACTCCCAGGTCGGCGTCCTCGGTGGCGCGCCTGTGCAGCATCGCGGCGACCGGCTCGAGGCGGAGGATCTCCTCGAGGATCGCGACCTGGTCGGCCTCGTCGCCGGCGATGAAGCGGGCGCGCAGGGCATCGTCGTCGAACAGGTGCCAGGCGCACATCACGATGAACTCACGGGTCGTCACCATGCCGGCCACGGCGTAGGTCATGCACTCGATGAGGATCGCCTTGTCCGGGTAGCCCTCCTCGATCAGATGGGAGATCACATCCTCCTGCCGCTGCTCCCGGCGGGCTCTGATCGCGGGGCGCACATCGTGGAGGAGGAAGCGGATCCCATGCACGGCGGTCACGGCCTGCGCCCCGAAGCGGACGACGGGATGCATGCCGCGTAGCCGGGTGCCGAGCAGGGTCGCCTGGATGCGTTTCGCCATACCGGCCTGGTTGCTGTTCGTCAGGCCGACGATCTCCGCGGCGACCGCGACGGCCAGCTTGTAGCTCAGCTCGTCGAGCCGCCCCGTCCCGTCGGCCCGCACCCTGGTGAGCAGCTCGTCGGTGGTGCGCTCCATGACCAGGCGGTGGCGGGAGCTGATCGCCTTCGGGGTGAAGAAGCGGGCGATCGACGTACGTCGCCGTCGATGGGTGTCGCCGTCGAGGAAGAAGACCGGGCAGAACTCGTCATCCGGGTTCATCTGGTCGGAACCCGCGCCGGCCTGGCGCATCTGGCCGCTGCGCAGGATCTCACGGCCCACCCGGAAGTTGCCGACGACCCGCGCACCGGCATCGGCGTGCACACGCTGGGCTGCCAGGGCCGCCGACTTGCGGTCGTCGCGCGTGGGGTCCATCGGACCCGCGGAGAGCTCCGAGGTCGTCACGCCGCCTCCAGAAGTGCCGAACCAGTGGATGTCACCGATGACAGTCGCACCGCCCGCCATTTCATGCAAGAGGTCTTGCATGAGATAGCGGACGGGTGGAGGCCGCCTGGGACGACTCGGGCCGGTCCAGCCGTCCCGGCGTCGCCCTGCCAGATGTCGCCGACCCGACTCGCCACGCCACGGCTCGGCTCGGCTCGGCTCGCCAGCCCACCTCGCCGGCCTGACCCACGCCTGCCGGTCAGCCGACGCCGTCGCTGCAGATACGTTCCCTGACCACATCGAAGGCATCTCCGGCCGCGTTGATCTGGACGATCGCGGCGCAGGGGTTGGATTCTCCGGCGTTGTCACGGAAGCTGACCGGGGAGATCAGGCCGCCCGCGTCATAATGTGTGACGTTGCGCAGCGCGCTGATGAAGACCTCACGGGTCGGGCAGGAGCCTGCCAGCTCCAGGCCCCGCAGAAAGATGTCGGTGTAGATGTAGCCGAACATCGCCATCTGTCGATCAGGCTGCCCGATCTCCGGAGCGAACCTGGCGACCGCCTCGCGATAACGGTCGATGGCGGCTCCACCAGCCTCGAAGGGGCGGAAGTACACGGGAAACGACAGCCCGGAGATCTTCGGGCCTGTGGTGGCGAGCAACTGCCGGTCATAGCCACTCAGCGCCACGCTGGCGGCGAGGTCCAGGTGTTCATCGCGAGCGGCCTGCATGATCGCGGCCAGATCATCCAGCGTCGAAAGTCCGATCAGCGCGTTCACTCCCTTCTCCGCGAGCTGCCGCACCGTGCGCACGGGGCTGTCGCTCGCCGCGGAGAAAGGAACCAGTTCCGAGGCGACACCGACCGCGCGCAGTGAGTCCGTGTACTTCGCCGCGAGCTCCAGCGTCGACGGTGCCGTGCCGGTGATGACGATGCCTGCCCTGGTCCCGCCGGTCGACCCGACGTAGCGGGCAACGGCCCCGGGTGAGTCCGTGTAGATGAAGCTGAACATGTTCGGATGCGCGGCCCAGGTGGCCTCGGCGGCCAGCCCGACAACCGGCACCTGCTGCTCGTCAAGCTGCACCATCGCGTCGTTGAGCGTCACCGTGGCGGCGACGAGTCCGAACACGGACTTCTTCCCGACGAGCTCCTTCACAGCACGTGCGTTCCGAGAGAGCGAGGTCTCGTCATCACGCATGACGTACTCAATCCTCCGGCCGTGGATACCGCCCTCCTCGTTCGCCAGCCCGAGTCGCGCGTCGACGCCGGCGCGGGACGGAGACAGCGCACCACTGCCCGCGCCGGAGTCCGAGAAAACAAAGCCGATCCTCACCTCGTCGGCAGACACACCGGGGCTGTTACAGGCGACCGCCTCGCTACCGGTGCTGACTGTGGAGCAAGCAGCAATCGCGGTGACGAAGATGACGGCCGCCATCGCTAACGGACCGATCGGACCCTTCGCACGCATGGTTCCTCCCGGGAGATTCCGGGCGGCTGTCAGGTTCGCTGGTCGCGAGGTTCCGCCCAGGCAAAACGCAGGCTATGGCGGCAAAGTACCACCTTTAAACCAAAATCCGGACGTGATGTGCGAACCCAGGCAGGCGACCAGCCATCGACTTTCACCACGGTCGCCCGCCGCCCGGAAGGCCTCGGCCGCGGCCGGTCGGCCGGCGGAGCCGATCGACGAGACCGGCCGCCGGAGGCCCGGCGGAGCTGTCTGCGCGCCGACGAACCGGACCATTCGTCCGCCTGGGCCCATACGGTAGCGGTATGGGGGTCAGGCGCACGGTCCTGGCGAGCATGCTCGCCGCTGTACTCGGGAGCAGTCTGCTGGCGGGATGCGCCGGGCTGGAGTCGACGACCGCCGGAGACGGCGCTGCGTCCGCGGACCAGCAGGCACCCGCCGGGAGCTGTGGAGGCCCCGTCGAGACGGTTCAGGACGTCGAGGCGATCATCTCCGAGCCGGCGGGCTGCCCTGGTTCGGTGAACACCTACTGGACCGGCGAACTCGGTAGGCAGTGGACGGCGCCCCGCTACATCGCCTACCGCGACGGCGAGATCCCCCCCATCGCCTGCGCGGCCGGCGAATCCGACCCGGCCGCGTTCGCCAGCAACGCCCTCTACTGCACGGCCGACGACACCATCGCCTACAGCGTCGACTTCATGACCGAGCTGCACGACGTCGGCGGCCCGTCCTACCCGATGTACGTGATCATGCATGAACTGGCCCATCGGGCGTCCACCCTTTCCGGCCGCGTCGGAGTCGTGTCCCGCGCGGAGGAGAACCAGGCCGACTGCCTCGCCGGCAGCCAGGCACGCCTCGCCACCGACGCCGACCGGCTCGACCTCGGCGACGCGTTCTCCGGCGCCCTGCTGTTCTTCAACCTCGGCGACACCCGTGACCGTGGCTGGTTCGACCGCGAGACCGCCACCTCGGACGGCGCCCACGGCACGCCCCGCCAGCGCGCCCAGGCGTTCGCCTTCGGCTACCTGCGCGACAACGACACCTGCTTCCGCCTCGGCGAATCACCCACCGGCAGCGTCACCTTCTGATCGTCGGGCAGCATCGTCGGGCAGCGCGGCACGACCCTGCATCGGGGCGCAGCACCCCCGATAGGGTGATCAGCCATGCCGGCACAACCTCTGCAGGACATCCTCGAACCAGGCTGGGCGAAGGCCCTGGAGCCGGTGGCGGACCGCATCGCCGCCATGGGTGACTTCCTGCGCGCGGAGATCGCGGCGGGGCGCAGCTACCTGCCGGCGGGCGAGCATGTGCTGCGGGCTTTCCAGCAGCCCTTCGACGACGTCCGCGTCCTCGTCGTCGGGCAGGATCCCTACCCGACTCCGGGCATGGCCATCGGGTACAGCTTCGCGGTCGCGCCCGAGGTGCGCCGGCTACCGGGCAGCCTGGTGAACATCTTCCAGGAACTGTCCGCGGATGTCGGCGTGCCCAGGCCCACGAACGGTGACCTCACGCCGTGGACCCGGCAGGGGGTGCTGTTGTTGAACAGGGTGCTGACGACGGCGCCGCGCCAGCCGGGTGCGCATCGGGGCAGGGGCTGGGAGGACGTCACCGAGCAGGCGATCCGCGCTCTGGCAGCCCGCGGCACCCCGCTGGTCGCGATCCTCTGGGGTGCCGACGCGCGTAGCCTGCGCCCGTTCCTGCCCTCCACCCCGACCATCGAGTCCGCCCACCCGTCGCCGCGCTCCGCGGACCGTGGTTTCTTCGGCTCCCGGCCCTTCAGCCGCGCCAACGACCACCTGCTCGGCCAGGGTGCCCAACCCGTCGACTGGCTCCTTCCCTAGCATTCCTGGCAGGGCCGAGGCCGAGGGCTGCGTGGGGCTGCCGGCATGCCCCGGCCGCGTCAGGCCGTGGCCGGGGCATCAAGGTTGCGGCCGGTGTCGGGGGCGAACAGGTGCAGCTGGTGGGCGTCCAGCCACAGCTCGGCCTTCTCGCCCTCACGGATCCGGCTGGTCGCGTCCAGCCGGGCGACAACCTGCTCCGCTCTGCTGGACAGGTCGACCGTGCCGGCGTCGTGGGCCAGCTCGTCCAGGTCGGCGGTCCGGGCGCGCCCGCCCGCCAGCGTGAAGTAGGCGTAGCTGTCGGAGCCGAGCCGCTCCAGCACGTCCACCATGACCGTGAACCGCAGTCCTGGACGGTCCTTTACCTGCTCCAGGGCCGCGTCCTCGAAGTGCTCGGGCCGCACGCCGACGATCAGCGAACGGCTGCCGTCCGTCGTTCCGTTCCAGCCTTCCAGCAGCCGCCGCTGCCGCTCGTCCGGGACGATCGTCCCGAGGGGGGTGCGAAGCTCCCCCTCCTCGACGGTCGCCGGCACGAAGTTCATCCCGGGTGAGCCGATGAAACCGGCGACGAACACGGTCGCCGGCCGGCTGTACAGCTCGGTCGGCGTGCCGACCTGCTGGATCCGCCCGGCTCGCAGCACCGCCACCCGGTCGCCCAGCGTCATCGCCTCGGTCTGGTCGTGGGTGACATACACCATCGTCGTGCCGAGCCGGTTCTGGATGCGGGAGACCTCGGTGCGCATCTGTACCCGCAGTTTGGCGTCCAGGTTGGACAGCGGCTCGTCCATCAGGAACGCCTTCGGCGAGCGGACGATGGCGCGGCCCATCGCGACCCGCTGCCGCTGCCCACCGGAGAGCTGGGCCGGCCTGCGGTCCAGGTGTTCGGTGAGGTCGAGTACCCGGGCGGCCTCCTCGACCTTCCGGTTGATCTCCTCCTTCGGCCTTTTCGCCAGTGCCAGTGCGAAGCCCATGTTCTTCCGCACCGACATGTGCGGGTACAACGCGTAGCTCTGGAACACCATGGCGATGTCGCGGTCCTTCGGCGCCAGGTCGTTGACCACCTTCCCGCCGATCCGCATTTCGCCGGAGGAGATGTCCTCCAGGCCGGCGATCATGTTCAGGGTGGTCGACTTCCCGCACCCGGACGGGCCGACGAGGATGACGAACTCACCGTCCGCGATGGAGAGGCTGGCGTCGTCCACCGCGAGCCGGCCGTCGGGGTATCTCTTGGTGACGTGGTCGAGAACGATGTCCGCCATGGCCGGGCCTATCCCTTCACCGCGCCGGAGGTCAGCCCGGCGACGATCCGACGTTGGAACAGCAGGACGAAAACGATGATGGGGATGGTGATGACGACGGCCGCCGCCGCGATCGACCCGATCGGCTGGGCGAACTGCGACGCACCGGTGAAGAACGCGATGGCGGCCGGAACCGTCCGCGACTGTTCCGTCGACGTCAGCGAGATCGCGAACAGGAAGTCGTTCCAGCAGAAGATGAAGACGAGGATCGCGGTGGTCACCATGCCCGGCGCGGCCAGCGGGGCGATGACCCGCAGGAACGCCTGCCGCGGGGTGGCTCCGTCGACCTGTGCGGCCTTCTCCAGATCCCAGGGAATCTCCCGGAAGAAGGCCGACAGGGTGTAGATGGCCAGCGGCAGGGAGAACGTCAGGTAGGGGATGATCAGCCCGATCCAGGTGTCGAAGATACCGATCTGGCGCCACAGGTTGAACAGCGGACTGACCAGGGAGATCTGCGGGAACATGGCGATCAGCAGGGCCAGGCCGACGAGCAGTCGCTTGCCGGGGAAGGCGAGCCGGGCGATCGCGTAGGCAGCCATCGCGCCGAGTGCCACCGCGAGCACGGTGGAGATGAGCGCGATCCCCAGACTGTTCAGCAGCGCCCGGGTGAAGAGGGACTCGCCGAAGATCTCCCGGTAGTTCTCGAGGGTCCACTCCCGCGGGATGAAATGGCCGTCGGTGATGCTGCCCGGGGTCTTGAAGGACAGCGACACCAGCCACAACAGCGGCACCAGCGACAGTGCGACGATGACAAGGTTCGCGGCCGACCAGCCCGCCAACGCGGTGCGGTCCCGTGACGGGCGCCGGGCGGCGCCCGCACGGCGGCCGGCGGGGGCAGGGGTGGGAGCGGCGGCGGACGAGGTGACGGTGGTCATCAGCGGTGGTCCTCCCCACCAGGCGCGGCGGCTCCGAATCCCCTGACGAACACGAACGCCACGAGCGCGACGACGAGGAAGATGAGCACCGACAACGAGGAGCCGACGCCCAGGTTCAGCGCCGTGAACAGGTTGTCGTAGCCGAGAATCGATACCGACCGGGTGTCGTACGCCCCGGCGGTCAGCACGTAGATGCTGTCGAAGATGCGGAAGGCGTCCAGGACCCGGAACAGCAGCGCGACCAGGATCGCCGGTTTCATCAACGGCAGGATCACCCGGATCAGCCGCTGCCAGGCGGTCGCCCCGTCCACCTTCGCCGCCCGCAGCAGGTCCTCCGGGACGAGCGCCAGCCCCGCGAGCAGCAGCAGTGCCATGAACGGCGTCGTCTTCCACACCTCCGCCAGCACGATCACGCCGATGCCCTGGACCTGCTCGGTGAGCGGGGCGGCGTCCCCGAACAGACCGGAGAGGTAGCCGGTGTCCGGCGTCCACGCGTACCGCCAGCCGAAGGCGGCGACCACGGTCACGATCCCGTACGGGATCAGGATCACCGTCCGGATCAGGCCGCGGCCGATCATCGCCCGGTGCATCGCCAGCGCGAGCGCCAGCCCGAGCACGAACTGGATCGCCACCGAGATGACCGTGATGACCGCCGTCACCGCGAGGGCCTGCCACCACAGCGACGAGGACAGCACCGTCCCGTAGTTCGCCAGCCCGACGAACTCGGAGTCGGCGGGAAACCGCAGGTCATAGCGCTGCAGCGACAGGTAGACCGCGTACCCGACGGGATAGGCGGTCACGGCCAGGATGACGATGACCGCCGGCGCGCACAACACCCAGCCGAGCCGGCGTTCGGCCCGTGCCCGCGCCGACAGCGGCGCTCTCCCCCGCCTCCCCCGCCTCTTCGCTTCGTTCCCCTGTCTCTCCGTCTCGGGCGAACCGCGCCCGTTGCCGCGCTCCGCTCCGTCCACAGCCACGGTCACGGCACCAGTCCCTTCGACTCGAGGGCGTCGGCGATCGCCCCGCGCAGCTGCGAAAGCCTGCCGGTACTCGCCGAGGAGGGCGGTGAGAGCGTGTGCGCGATCTGCAGCGACACGCTCTGGTAGGCCGGCGTCTGCGGCCGCACGCTGGCGTTCTGCAGCGCCGTGTAGATGGCCGCCGCGAACGGGTAGCCACCGTCGATGAACCTCTGGTCGGTGTAGAGATCCTCGAGAGTCGGCGGAAGCCCGCCGTCGATCGCGTTGCGGATCTGGTTGTCCCGGCCGGTGATGCACGCGATCGCGTCGGCCGCCTCGGCCTGGTGCCGGCTGTGGGCGCCGACCGCCAGGTTGTAACCGCCGATCGTGCTGTGGGACGGCTGCCCGGGCACCAGCGTCGGCCACTGCGTCCAGCCGATCTGCTCCGCCAGCTCCGGGTTGTTCTGCCGCGCAGACGGATAGATGAACGGGTAGTTCAGCTGGAAGGCGGCCGAACCCGTTTCGAAGGCGAGCCTGTTGTCGTCCTCCCGCTGGTTCGACCAGGACGGGTCGGCAGCCGGCGAATCCGCCAGCGCCCGGATCGCCTCGACGGCCCGCTCCGCCGGTGCGCCGAGCTCCACCTCGGTGCCGTCGTCGTTGAGGATCTGCCCGCCGGCCGATGCCACCAGCGAGTTGAACAGCACGGTGTAACCCTCGTACTGCGCGCCCTGTACCTCGACGTAGTGCGGCTTGCCCTCCTCCGCCAGCCGCCGGGCTGCCGTCAGCATCTCGTCCCAGGTGCGCGGCGGCTGCGGAACCAGGTCCTTGCGGTACCACAGGAGCTGGGCGTTGGTGTTCAGCGGCACCGCGTAGAGCTGATCCTCCCAGGTGCCGGTCTCCACCGCGGCCGGCAGCATCCCGTCGGTGAGCGTCCTGGCCTGCGCCGCCGGGAAGGGCATCGCCCAGCCGGCTTCGGCGAACTCGGCGGTCCAGGTCACGTCCAGCGCCAGGATGTCCATCGACGAGTCCTCGGCGGCGAGCCGCCGTACCAGCTGCTGGCGCTGCCCGTCCGAATCGTTCGGCAGCACGTTCACGCCGATCGTGTACCGCCCGTTCGACCCGGCCGAACAGTCCGCGGCCGCCTTCGCGAACGCACCGGACGACTCGTTGTAGACGTACCAGGTCAGCCGAACCGGGCCGGCGCCGCCTCCCGCACCGGAACCACCGCAGGCGCCCAGGGCCAGCACCGCCGCCAGCACCAGCGCTCCCACCCCGACCACCGCGGACCGACCGCACCGGCGCTTCGGGATACCGCTGCTCGGAGCATCACGGCTCGGGGCACCACCGGCGGATCCGGCTGTTCCCGGGTCGCGGCCGGGATGCCGGCAGAGATCCTGACAGAGATGCCGGCCGGCTCCATGAGGTTCACGGGGTCGACGGGCTCGTCTGATTCCCATAGGCCGTTTTCACCACCCCACATCGAGCCGTCGAAAGCGACTCGTGGACAGCAGACGTTCAAAGCCGGACGGTGCCCGGCCACCGCACCGACAGTCGCATCACGTCGGCCTCGGACCGTGCATCCGCAGGTCGGCCGACCTGCGGTGGCTCGGCCATTCCCGGGCACATGACGACGTAAACGTGCCGTCCCGGGAGCATTCCGGGCAGCGTACTTCCCGCCGCATTGTGCGGGTCGCACGGAAACCCATGTCGGGGCCGCCGTCGGGTGGCGGCGCCACGCTGTCGGACGGACCGGACCGGAACGGAACGGAACGGCGGTCGGGAAGGCCCGCGCCGCGGGCAGGCGGGCGGAGTCGGCCGGTGGCGCCCAGGTTCGTCGGAGTCCCGTCAGCTGACCGACAAGGCAGGACCCGTCCCCTGCCGAGGGAAAGCGCCGTACGATCCCGGCGTGTCGGTTTCGCCTCCCGCCGCGCCGCGAGGCCGCGCAGACAACAAGCCTCCCGCCGCCCCCGCAACGAGCCCGCCCGCCGCTGCGGCAGGTCAAGGACCGGCCTCGCTCGCGCACGCGCGGCTACCGCTGCTGTTCTCCGCCGTCGGGCTGGAGAGCACGACAGCGGTCGTCGCACCGTTCATCGCCGGAACGTTGGGCGCCGCGCCGATCGCGCTCGCCGGCATCGAGGCGGCGGGGCGCGCCGGCGGTACCGCGGCCCGTGCCGGCGCGACGAAGCTCGCCGACCGCCGGCCCGGCCTGCGCGGGCCGTTCGCCATTGCCGGGAACGCCGGGCTTGCGCTGGCCGCCGCCTTCCTGGCCGGCAGCAACGCCGTGTGGCAGGCCGGGGCGTGCCGGTCGGGATCGTGGGTGGCCCGCGGGCTGGGTACCCCACCACTGCTGGAGGTGGCGAGCTCGACCTCCGCTCCGGGCCAGCTCGGCGCCCGGCTCGGCTTCGAGCGCTCCGTGGGAGCCCTCGGCGCCGCCTTCGGCGCGCTCGCGGCAGCACTGCTGCTGGCCTTCGTCGAGGTGCGGACAGTGATCCTGCTCGCGCTGGTCCCGGTGGTCGCCGCGATCGCGGTGAGCGCGCACGGCACGCTGAGCGGGCGGAACGCGCTCGACCACGGTGCCGCGGCCCAGACCCGGCCCGAGCTCGCGCTGCTGCGCCAGCCGGCTCTGCGCCGGCTCACGCTCGGCATCACCTGCTACGAGGCGTCCAACATCGCGGCCGTGCTTCTGCTGCTGCGCGCCAGCAAACTGCTGCCCGACGGCGCCGGACGACTCAGCCAGCTCCAGGCGGTGGCCGTGCTCTACGGCCTGTTCCACCTTTCCTCCGCCGCCGCAGCCGTGTGGGGCGGCCGGCTCGCCGACCGCTTCGGGGCCGGCCGGGTGATCGCGACCGGCGCGGCCCTCCTGCTCGGCGCCTATGCCGGTTTCGCCTTCGCCGGCGAGGGTGACCTGACCACGATGACCGTCTGCTTCCTGCTCGCCGGCACGGCCGCCGGCGCGGTCGACGCCGCCGAGTACACCGGCGCCGGGCGGCTCACCCCACCGGAGACACACCGGGCGGTGTTCGGCGCGCTCGCCGGACTGCAGAGCGCCGGCCGGGTCGTCGCGACGATCACCGCCGGCGGACTGTGGACGCTGGTCGGCCCCGAGGCCGGGCTGCTGGTCTGCGGGCCGCTTCTCGTCCTGTGCGTCGCCCTGTTCACCAGAGGCACCGACCGCCCGCGGTGACCGGCTGCCGTGGGCCCGCGAACCGGACGCGGCCAACGGCCGCCGCTACGCCGCCGCTACGGCGCGAGCAGTGCGACGACGTCGGCGGCCCGGGGGGTCCGTAGCCGCACCTCCACGGTGCCGGACCTGACCGGACTGAACTTCCCGGCGTCGTAGGCGAACCGCACCTGGTCCGGGGATTCGAGACCGACATCGATCGCGGCCAGAAACGGCCCGGAGAGTGGCACGTCAATGTTTTTTCCCCGCCCGGCCCAGACCACAAGACGGATGGCGGTCACCGCAATCGCACCGGTCACAGCCTCCTTCCGCCAGTTGGACCGCTGCCCGGGCGCCCGATAATGACGATAGGTGATCGATCCGGGCAGGCCCTCCGCCAACAGAACCAGCTTTTCCGCTTCGAGTGCGTCGCGCAACGGCGCGGGCAGCTGACCCGCGCCGAGCAGAATCCGGCGCAATGGGTTCATGCGAACATCGTAGGCGGGCGGTGAACGGAAGTCTCCCCGTCAGGTGCCACTTCCCCGTCCGGTACCGCTACACGCTGCTGTCGCGCTCACCGGCGTCCTCCGAGAAGCACACCGCGGCTCGTTCAGCGTGCGGGGGGAGTCAGCCGGTACACGGCGCCGGCGGCGTCGTCGGTGATGTAGACCGCCCTGTCGGGTCCTGCGATCGCGGCTACCGGGCGGCCCCAACGGGAGCCGTCCGCGGCCTGGAATCCGCCTAGCAGGGTCTGCTGCCCGCCCAGGTCGCCGTCGCGCCAGGGGAAGAACGACACCTCCGGGGCCCGCGGCGGCGACGCGTTCCACGATCCGTGTACGCCCACCAGTGCACCGGAGGCGTAGTCGCCCGGAAGGTCCCCGTCGACGAACGACAGGCCGAGCGGTGCGGAATGGCCGGGCAGTGCCTGCTCGACCGGCGGGAGTGCCGCGCAGTCGAGCAGCTGGCCGTCCGGGTTCAGCTGGACGTCACGGGCGAACGGCACGTCGGAGAAGTCCTGGCGCGAACCGCGGACACCGGGGTCGACGTCGGCGTCGGGGTTGCAGTAGGGCCAGCCCAGGTTCCGCCCTGGGGCGAGTTTCGCGAAGGGCTCGACCGGATGGTCCCGGACATACTCGTCGATCACTCGCCCCTGCGCTGATCCCGAGTCGTCGCCGTAGGGGCGGTCGTACGGGAACGGGATGTTGTCCCGGTTGTTGACCGCGGTCCAGACCGCCCCGTCGGGGGCGACGGCGAGGGCGGTGCCGTTGCGGACGCCCACGGCGAACGGCTCCGGTGGCCCGCCGCCCGGTGGCACCCGCAGGATCGAGGCCCGCGGTGGTGTCGCCGTCAGATCATCGACGCTGATGTTGCCGGTCGACCCGACGGAGACGTAGACCGATCCGTCCTGGCCCACGGCGACGCTTTTCAGGGCATGGGCGTATCTTCCGCGCAGGTCGGGGCTGCGGGCGTTGGGCAGGTCCGTGACCACAGGGCGCGGGTTCGTGGCCTGTCCTTCCGCGTAGGTGTAGGCGTCCACCCGGTCGCTCTGGGCGACGTACAGGGTCGAGTCGGCGAACGCGAGGCCGTGCGGCTGGTTCAGTCCGGTCAGCAGCGCGGACACGGTCGCGGTGCCTCGTCCGTCGGGCTCCAGCCGGGTGACGGTGCCGTTCTCCGGCACCGAGACGAGCAGGGTGCCGTCCGGAGCCCAGGCGGCATGCCGGGCCGAGGGGACCCGGGCGAACACGGACAGGGTCCAGCCGGGGGGCACGAGCGCCTGTCGCTGCGTGTTCAGCGGCGCGGCGTCCATTCCCGCCGGGATGGCGAGGGTCACCGGTACCAGTCCGGACGCGGCAGCGGAGGGGGCCGCCACACCCACCTCACTGCCGGTGATCGGAGCAGGAGGGGGCGAGTCCGACCCGCAGGCCGCCACGAGGAAGGCGACAGCCACCGCCAGCAGCGGAAGGCGTCCGATCGTCATACCGACTCCTTTGACGGGGCTGGCGGCAGTCAGTCGTCGACGGCCGCGGAGGGGACGGTGCTGATCGGTATCTGTGCGGACGCAGTGCCGTGCCCCTGCTGCTCGTCGCGTTCCCGGCTTGCAGCCCAGCTCGCCAGCAGCGCGAACTTCTCAGCGGTCGCGGTGCCCGGCGGGGGGCTGTACGTCACGATCAGAAGGCCGGCTTCGCCGGCCATCTCGAACACGTCGAACACGACCTCTGTCAGACCGACGACGGGATGCCGGAACGACTTCACTCCGGTGCGGTGCTCGTGCACGTCCTGGCGCGCCCAGTCCTGACGGAACTGCGGGCTGCGGGTCGACAGCTCGCCGATCAGCGCGGTGAGTTCGGTGTTCAGGGGGTTCCGACCGGCCTCGAGGCGCATTATCGCCGCCTGCGTGCGGCGTACCCCTGTCCAGTCGACGAAGTAGTCCCGGGAACGCGGGTCGAGGAAGACGAACCGAGCGATGTTCGGCACACCCTCGGTGTCGAACAGCGGTGCGTACAGCGCCCGTCCCATGAGATTCGCCGCGACAATGTCCTGGCTGGTGTTGTGCACGATCGCCGGGACGGTCATATGGTCCAGCACCCGTTGGACCGAGGTCCGCACCGAACTGGCGACCGGTCTGCGGCTGCGCGCCGACGCGGTCGTCGGGGCCGTGCGCGCCAGGTCGAACAGGTACTCCCGCTCGGCGTCGGTGAGCTGCAACGCCCGGGCAAGCGCGCTGAGCACGCTCTCCGATGCCCCGGAGAGGTTCCCCCGCTCGAGCCGGGTGTAGTAGTCGAGGCTGACCCCGGCGAGCATGGCGACTTCTCCCCGGCGCAGACCGGGCACACGCCGCCTCCCGAAGCCGTCGGGGATGCCGGCCTGCTTCGGCGTGATGTTGGCGCGGCGGGAGATCAGGAACTGCCGCACCTCGGCCTTCGTGGTCATGGCACCCACGCTAGAGCCGCCATCCGGCTGCTGGGAGATTCCCTTGGAACCCCCCTCCCGACGCCTACGTCGGCGTCGAGGCCGGGCGCCGGCGGATCGAGCAGGCGGTGTTCCGCTGCGACGTCGAGCAGACCCACCTGGCTCGCCATCGACGCCCAGACGGACCGGCCGGTGGTCGGCGTACGGACTCCTCGCGCCGTCCCGCTCGTCGATCCGACCCCGGATCGACACCACGCCGTCCAGATCGATGGCCGTCAGACCCGGGACGCGGCACGCTGCGTCCCGTCGGGTTAGATCCCGCTTCCGCCGGAGATAACCGGACTCGGCACCGACCGCGGCGTCCACCGAGGTCCTGCCCCGCCGGAATGTCCCCCTTGGGAGGTCAGGGAGCGCCCGTGTTCGGTTTCAGGAGGTTCGTCGACCGTGGCCGAGGGGTCGTCGAGCCGACCACCCGACTCATCCGGCCCGGCCTCACCGGGTTCAAGCAGTTCCTCATGCGGGGCAACATCGTCGACCTCGCGGTGGCGGTCGTCATCGGCACCGCCTTCACCGCGGTCGTGAAGGCCCTGGTCGACAACGTGCTCACCCCGCTGATCGCCGCGATCGGCGGCAAGCCGGACTTCGCCGGCCTGCAGTTCACCATCAACAACAGCGTCTTCCGGTACGGCCTGTTCCTCAACGCCCTGTTCACGTTTCTGATCGTCGCGGCGACCGTCTACTTCGTCGTCGTTCTGCCGATCGCCAAGGCGAACGAGCTGCGCCGACGAGGGCACCCGGAACCCGAGGCGGAGCCCGCGATCAGTGACGAGGCCCGGCTGCTCACCGAGATCCGGGACCTGCTGGCCGGCGACACCAGCCGGTTGCCCAGCCAGGGCACCCAGGCCGGTGCCGTCGTCGCCGCCGAGCACGAGCAGTCGACCTGAGCCCCGTGCCCTGACAGCTCACCGGCGCCGTCAGGTACGGGCCGGTTCGGGGTCGGGGAGGCCGAGCACCCGGCGGAACAGCGTCTGGGTGGCGAGGACGATGCGGCTCTCGTCCCGGTACTCGTCGGCCTGCCACACGGCGTCGAACGCGCCATGCATGCAGTTGAACAGGAGCAGCGCGGTGGTCGAGACGTCGTCGACCCGGTAGGCCCCGGCTTCCACCCCCGCCGCCAGCAGCTCGCGGATCGTGCGGACGAGGTCGGCGAACGTGTCGACGAACTCGTCGTTCTCCGTCTTGGTCACGGACGCGAACAGGGCGTCGTGCAGGTCCTTCGCGTGGGTGAAGTCGTGGAAGCAGGCACGGACCGCGCTGTCGATCTTCTCGGTCCAGCTGTCGGCCTTCGCGATCGCGTCCGCCAGCTGCGCGGAGAACGCCTCGCCGAAGCGGCGCTGCACCGCGGCGATCAGCTCGTCGCGCGAGCGGAAGTACAGGTAGAAGGTGCCCTTCGCCACGCCCGCGCGGGCCACCACCTCGTCGACCGTGGTCGCACCGATCCCCCGTTCCAGGAACGCCTCCTCGGCTGCGTCGAGGAGGTCGTTGCGGCGTACGTCAGGCGGCTTGGTGCGGGGCACGCCGCCATCTTCTCATGGCCGCATCTTGACTGACTGACCATCAGTCGGTCACAGTCGGAGCGCCGGGACGACAGCTCGGCGACATCAGACCGAGGAGGTGCGACCGTGGCGGGAATCCTGCGGTACGCGCGGGGTGCTGGCGCTCTCACTGCCGCGACCACGGCTATCCGGCTGGCGGTGGGGGCGACCTACGTCGCCCAGGCGTTCCTCCTCGCCGACGTCCTGGTCACGATCCTGCGTGGCGACGGGGTCGCCGACCAGGCAGGTCGCTTCGGCTGGATCATCGGCCTGGTCGTCGCGCGGGCGGCCCTGCTGTTCGCCGCCGAGGAGACGCGGGCGCGCACGGCCGGCGCGACGAAGATCGCCATCCGTGAGCGGGCGTTCGCCAAGGTCGCCGAGCTCGGCCCGGTCCACCTCGCCGGCGACCGGGCTGGTGACGTCACGGCGACCCTCGTCGACAGCGTCGAAGCCCTCGAGGGCTACTTCAGCCGATACATCCCCGCGCTCGTGGCCGGCATCGGCACACCACTGAGCGCCGTGGTCGCACTGACGGTGACCGATGGCTGGCTGGGCCTGGTCGTGCTGGCCTTCGCGCTCGCCGCGGTGACCGGACCCCAGCTGTGGCTCGGCGTGATCGGAGACCGCAGCGACGAGCGCATGACCGCGACGATCGCACTGGGGTCGGCGGTGCTCGACACGATGCAGGGGATGGCGACGCTGAAGGTGTTCGGGGCGAGCCGGCGCCGGCGCGACGAGCTGGACGTCCTCGGTCAGCGTCTCATCGCCACGTGGGTCCGTGAGATGGCGGTGGCGCTGATCGCGGGCGCGATCTTCACAGCGTCGATCGTCGGAGGTATGGCGGCCGTCGCGTGGGCTGCCGGATCCAGGCTCGCCGACGGCGGCCTGGCGGTGCACGCGGCCTTCCTCGCCCTGGTCCTGTCCGCCGAGGCGCTGCGGCCCATAGCGGTACTCGCCGAGTCGTTCCACACCACCTATGACGCCGCCGGCGCCGCCCGCCGCCTCGACGCGCTGTTCGCCCTCGAGGCACCAGCACCCGACGTCCGGCCCGGCAGCACACCCGCCGCCCCGCGCGGCACCACTCCCCCAGGCCCGAGCCCCGCGCTCGCGGCCGCACCGGCGGTCGCGTTCGAGGACGTCACGTTCACCTATCCCGGTGCACGGACGCCGTCGTTGCGCAACGTCTCGCTGCGGATCGCGCCTGGCGAGCGCGTCGCGATCGTGGGCGCCTCGGGCGCGGGCAAATCAACACTGGCCAGCCTCCTCGTCCGCTTCGCCGACCCCGACCGGCCGAGGCCCGACCCGCAGGCAGCCGCCACGCAGACGCCCGAACCGCAGATGCCCGAACCGCGGGCGTCGACGCCGGGCACGGCCGGCCCGGCCCGAGCAGGGCGCGTGTGCATCGGCGACGTCGACATCCGCACGCTGCCGGTTGACCAGGTGCGGTCGCAGGTGGCGATGGTGTCCCAGCGCACCCACCTGTTCAACGGGACGGTCCGCGAGAACCTGCTGCTCACCAGGCCGGACGCGAGCGAGGCCGACCTCGGTCGGGCCGCGGCCGCCGCCGGCGCCCACGCGTTCGTCAGCGAGCTGCCCGCCGGCTACGACACCGTCATCGGCGAGGCGGGCGGGCGGTTGTCCGGCGGTCAGCGCCAACGCCTCGCGATCGCCCGGGCGCTGCTCGCCGACGCCCCGATTCTCATCCTCGACGAGGCCACCGCGAACGTCGACGCCGCGACGGAGGCAGCCATCCACACCGCACTCGAGGCACTCGCGGCCGGCCGCACCACGCTGGTCATCGCGCACCGGTTGTCAACGGTGCGCGACGTCGACCGGATCATCGTCATGGCGGACGGCCGCATCGTCGAGGAGGGCGACCACACCGCACTTCTCGCCGCGCGGGGCGCCTACCACCGCCTCGTCACCGCCCAGGAGACCGCCGCATGAACCCCACATTCCGGTCGGGCTCCCGCCGCCCGCTCCTCGACGTGCTGCGGCGGGCCGGCAACCGCGGGCTCTATGCCGTCACCCTGATCGGCGCGGTCGCCCAGTACGCCGGGGCGGTGGTCGCGGCCGCGGCCGGCGGGTGGGTGGTCGGCGCCGCCGGTGACGGTCGATCCGTCGCCGATCTGCGGGCCGGTGGCCTCGCCCTGCTCGCCGGGTTCGTCGCGGCGACCACCGGTCAATGGGTGAACCTGCACTACGCCCATGCGTTCGCCTGGCGCCACCAGGCCGGGCTGCGGCTGGGGGTGTACGACGGCCTCGAGCGCTCCACCCCGCACCGGCTGCAGGGTCGCCGGACCGGCGAGGTCGCCGCGGTGACCATGGCCGACGTCGAGCTCCTGGAACAGTTCTTCGCCCATCTCGCCCCGACGGCGTTCGCCGCCGCCCTGGTCTCGGCGGCCTCGGCCGTCGCCCTCGCGACGATCAGCCCCCTGGTCGCGATCGTGTTCGCCGTCGGCGTGCTCGCGGTCTCGGTCCTGCCGGCGCTGTTCGCCCGGTGGGCGGACGCGCGGGCCACCGACCTGCGCGCATCGCTCGGCGTGCTCAACGCCGACGTCGTGGACGGCGTGCGCGGCATGACCGAGCTCCTGCTCGCCCGCCGGGTGGACTCCTGGTCGGACCGCGTCGCGGCGAGCACCCGCCGCTACATCAGCCTCCAACGCCGGCAGGCCCGCGCCGAAGGTGCCCAGACCGCGGTGACCGACCTGCTCACCGCCGCGACGGTGATCCTCACACTGATGATCGTGGTCACCGCTGCCGCCGGCACCGGGAGCGGTGGGGTGACCATCGCGACCGGCGCACTCGCGGTCATGCTCGTCGCCGGGGCACTACGTCCGGTGGTCGAATCCACGGCGATCGCGGCCTCTCTCGCGCCGCTGCGGGCGAGCGCCCACCGGGTCCTCGCGCTGATCGAACAGCCCGCGGTGGTCCCCGACACGGCCGCGGTCTCCCCGAAAGCCGCGGACAGCTCGGTCGCCTTCGACGGGGTCGTCTTCGGCTACGAGGCGGACCGTCCGGTGCTCCATGACGTCACGTTCACGGTGAGGCCCGGCGAGATGGTCGCCCTCGTCGGCCCGTCGGGGGCAGGGAAGTCGACCTGCGCCAACCTGCTCCTGCGTCACTGGGACGTCGACACGGGCTCGATCACGATCGGTGGGCACGACCTGCGTGACTACCGCCTCGAGGACCTGCGCCGCCTGGTGGGCGTCGTGCCGCAGGACGTGCACCTCTTCGACGCCTCGGTTGCGGACAACCTACGGCTGGGCGCGCCCGACGCCACCGACGACGACCTCGTCGCGGCCGCCCGCGCCGCCAGCGCCCACACGTTCGTCGCCGCGCTCCCGCAGGGCTACGCCACCCACGTCGGTGAGAACGGCGCCCGGCTCTCGGGCGGCGAGCGGCAGCGCCTCGGCATCGCCCGGGCGCTGCTGCGCGACACCCCGATCCTGATACTCGACGAAGCCGCCTCCAACCTCGACGCGGAGAACGAGCGCGCGCTGCAGACAGCGTTGCGCACCGTCCGCCGCGGCCGCACCACGATCGTGATCGCACATCGACCTGCCACGATCCGCGCGGCCGACCGCGTCGTCGTCCTGCGCGAGGGGACCGTCGTCGAGCAGGGGCAGGGCGCGGACCTGCTCGCGGGCGGCGTCCCCGCGGCCCGGCACGGGTGAACGCCGCGGCCGGACGGCGGCCCTCGACGGTGGACTGCCGGCGGCCCACCGTCGCAGGCCGGGTTCCAGGTACCGCTGGCCCGGTCAGCCGCCGATGGTGGAGTTACTGGCCGCGGTGACGATGGTCCTGGCATCCGCAGGCGTCAGGAAACCGCGGAACACCGACGTCCACGCCGCCGCCCGCACCTTGTTCACATAGTCGGCGTGGGTCGGGTAGAGCTGGCTGAGCACCGGCTCCGCGGTCTGCGGCGCGGTCGGGTTGGACGGGTCGCCCGCGTTGTGCCTGTCCCAGGGGTCGGCGTCGCCGTTCCATGGATCGGTCGCACCGAACAGTCCGCAGAACAGCGCCGCCAGGCCCTCGGCGTAGCGCTGTCCGGACAGGGTCCTGGTGGGCACCGCGACGTCAGGAAGCCGGATGCCGCCGCGGGCGAGCCCGGTGGCGGGGTCACGGACCGGTGTGCTGCCCTCCATGGCGAGGAGCGCGCCGGTGGCCGGCGCGGGCCCGCCGCGTATCCACCGGTTCATGGCCGACAGTGCGGCGTTCAGGGAGTAGTGCGCCGGGCCATCGTTGATCGGCGCCGTGTTCGCCCCGCAGTCCCGGGGCGGAACGGGCTTGCCGAACATGCGCTCGTACACGGGCTGCCCGGTGGTGAGAAGCCACTGGTCGGCATGGGAGGTGCCGGCGAGCTCCCAGGTGTGCACAGTCGCCGAGTCCGGCTGCCGGGCTGTCACATGGAGCGTCATGTCGGTCTCGGTCAGCACGACGAAGGTCGGCACCCTCAGATCGGTGCGGATGAGAGTCGGGTTGGGCATCCTTTCGGACGGGTCGGCGCTCAGCGGCGTCGGTACCGCCATGTTGCTGTGGATGAGATACCCGTCGTACACCCGGGCCACCGGAGCCACCGCGTTGACGTAGGTCGTCAGACGCATCGCGGACTGGGACTCGCCGACCCCGAGCAGTTTCCTGAATTTCAGTGTTCCCAGCGGGTTCGGCCCGTTCGGAGTGCGCAGTGCCTGCGCCGCCTGCGAGAAGATGTCGTACGAGTACTGGTCGCCAGGGTGGTTGAGGGTTCCATATCGAGCCTGGTCCCAGGCTTTGAGGCCGGGGTATTCTCCCGCCGCGTTGATGCCGAGCTGCTGGGCGGAGACTCCGACGTAGGCATAGCCGGAGCGCAGGATCTCCTCGCGCATGGTCGTCCAGTCCACCTGCGCGTCGATGCCGCCACTGACGTTGAACCACTCGACCAGGACGGTCCCGTTGAACTTCGCCGGGTCCGCCGGATAACGGACCAGCATGCGGCTCTGATAGGGAGCCTGCGTGCCTGGAGTCACCTGCCAGCGCCCATCCGACCCGAACACGCCGTTCCTGTTGTAGGCGGTAGCCGTGCCACCGAACAGGAACTCACGCTCCACATACCCCTTGGCGGCGAGAAGCGCCGGTTCCTCCGCCTGGAACGGGAAGCCGTGGCTACCGGCCGCCGGCACGGTGATCGTCGGGGACGCGACGGCGCCCGCCCTCGGGGCCGCGTGTGCGGACGGAGCGCAGACCGCCAGCACCGAAACAGCGCATGCCCCGGTGGCGAGCAGCGCGGTAACGCGCCTACCCAGTAATCGCGAATATCTCATCGGACCTCCACCGAATTCTCCGGACCAGGAGGTCCCCATTCTTACGTCGACGCGATCTAATGTCGTTCAGTTCACCCCGCTGCCGACACCAAGGTGCCAGGCGTGCCGGGCACCGGTACAGCAGAACAGAATTCTGCCTGCCTCACTGCTTCTCGGGTGCGGGCAGTCAGAGCGACGGCAGCAGCAAAAGGCCACGTCGCCGACGAGCCGCGCCGTGTCCGGCGACCGCTTTCTCGCGGCGAGATGCGTGCAGCGGGAGTGTCGACCATTTCCTCGCGGCCGACCCGAGGCGCAGGCGACCGGGGACCAGGGACTGGCGAGCACCGGCCCACCCGGTACGCAGGGGGCCGGTGCTCGCCGGGTGGGAGGAGTTATCTGAGGGAGGCCAGGTGGTTGCGCAGGCCTTCGCCGTAGGCGGTCGGTGTGCCTGCGAAGTCCCTGATCAGCGCGGGGAATCCGCTGCAGTCGTGGGTGTTCCACGCCCAGCCCAGGTAGCTGTCACTGTGGGCGTCGAGCCAGGTCATCGTCTGGTCGCTGAAGGAGTGGTTGCAGTCGCTGTCTCCGAACTCGCCCGCGACCAGCGGGACGGCGGCGGAGACCGGCGCGATCTGGGCGTCGAAGCAGGGCACCGTCACGCACCCGCCGAAGTCGTACATGTGCCAGCCCGCGGCCAGATTGCCGGTCGGGTCGGTCGGCCTGTTCGCCAGCCAGCCGGTGAGGTCACCACCCCAGCCGTTGCCGGTTGCCAGGACGATGTTCGTGGCGCCGGTGCTGCGGACAGCGTCGAGCATGTCCTGCATACCGGCCACCTGGTAGCCGATGCCGCAGTCGCCGCCGTCACGCCAGCAGGCCCAGGAAATGTCGTGGGGTTCGTTGTAGAGGTCGAACAGGACGGACGAGTTTCCCCTGAACGTCGTCGCGACCGACCGCCAGAAGTCGGGGGCGTGGTCGGCGTCGGCCATCTGCCGCTGACCCGTCGCATGCTCCGTCCCCGGAGCAGCCCAGTGCAGGTCGAGAACAGCCGCCATACCGTGAGCGTTCAGCCGGCCGACGAAATCGACGATCGCCTGCCGGTAGACCGCGCCGGAGTACTGCGCGGGCGCGCCGTTGATACCGAGCCAACACGTCTCGTTCAGCGGGATCCGCGCAGCGTTGGCCTTCCAGGACGCGATGGCCGCCACGGAGGCGTCGTCGCTGGGGCCGTCGAACAGCCCCCAGCCCTGGATACAGGCGTATTCGGTACCAGATCGGTTCACGCCGAGCAGTCGCACCGGCGCCCCCGAGCGATCCACGATCGAGGTGCCGGAAACCCGCAGACCGGTGGGAGTCCCCGCACCAGGACCCAATGCCGTGAAGCTTAAGTCGATCTTGGATGGTTGATCTTCCGCTGGTGCTGGCTGGTGGGTTGGTACGGCGTGGCGGCGTGGCATCTGTGC
>NZ_MBLM01000161.1 GCF_001854655.1 Parafrankia colletiae
CAAGAACTGGCACATCCTCGATCGCTACCGCGGCTGCCCCCGCCGCGTCGCAGCAACCGCCCAGGCCATCCACATCCTCTCAACCGAAGCCGCTTGAAACGTCAGGATGGAAAAGGCTCACCGGACGACTGGTGGCCGCCGAGCTTCGGCGCCGGGGATTTTCCGTCGTRCTGGCCGGCCGCGACGGTGAACGGCTGCGGGCGCTGGCGACGGAGCTGGGTGATAGGGAGCCCGGTGATTCCGTCGACGGCCGGGAGGTCGAGATAGGGATACGTCAGGTCGGTGTCGACGACCCGGCGGCCCTGGCGGACGCGTTCCGCGGCAGCGAGGCCGTCGTCAACGTGGCGGGCCCGTTCACGCTGGTGGGTGAACCGGTGGTCCGGGCCGCGATCGAGGCGGGCACGCACTATCTCGACACGACCGCCGAGCAGCTGTTCGTGAAGAAGATCTTCGACGAGTTCTCCGACGCCGCCGAGGACGCCGGGGTGACCGTTCTCCCCGCCACCGGTTTCTACGTCGTCCCCGTCCCCCGGCACGTGCTGACCGAGCGGCTGTCGGTCTCATCAGCGCCAGTGTCGTCACGCCGGAGTTCCTGCAGCTGCTCCAGCTGCCCGCCGAGACCGTCGCGACCATCATCGACAACCTCCCGGAGGGACCGGAGGGCACCCGCCGTCCGGCGGCAGGGTTCACCATCGTCGCGGAGGCGACCGGTGTCGACGGGCGGCGCGCCCGCGGTGTGCTGCAGGGCCACGACATCTACGGGTCGACCGCGGTGATCGCGGCGGAGGGCGTGCGCAGGCTGCTCGCCCAGCCGCCCGATCCCGGTGTGCTGACCCCCGCGCAGGCGTTCGACGCCGCGGACTTCCTCGACGCCCTCATTCCGCACGTCTACTCCTGGAACGTGGAGGAGCCGGCGGACTCACCTGCCGCGCGGTAGCGCGCACCGGCCGCGGGCCCGGGCGGGAGCACGACCGCCCGGGCCCGCGGCCCGCAGACCGGTGCCACCCACTCGAAAGGGATTCCCGACTCATGACGGAAAAACAGGAGGCTGCGGCGGCGGTGCGGCCCGCATCTCCGAATCCCGCATCTCCGAACCCCGCGTCCTTGAATGCCGGGGAGTTCGTGTGGACGTCCGTGCACACGATCGCGCTCACCCTGCTGTGTATCGCGGCGATGCTCGAAACCCTCGACATCACGATCGTGAACGTCGCGCTGCCCAGCATCCAGGACGACCTCGGTTTCACCCTGGGTGACCTGCCGTGGGTGGTGAACGCGTACACGGTGGCGTTCGGTGGTTTCCTGCTGCTCGGCGGCCGAACCGGTGACGTGTTCGGCCAGCGGAGGATATTCGTCGGGGGAATCGCCCTGTTCCTGGTCGCCTCGCTCGCCGCGGGCCTGTCGCAGGGAGCGGGCGGCCTCATCGCCACGCGGGCGCTGCAGGGCCTGGCCGGAGCGTTCACCATCCCGATGACGCTGGCGATGATCGCGTCGATCTTCCCGGCGGGCCCGGCGCGCAACAAGGCGCTGGCGGTCTGGGGCACCACCGCCGGGGTGAGCAGCGCTCTGGGCGTGGTGCTGGGCGGCGTGCTCGTCTCCGGGCCTGGCTGGCGGTGGATCTTCCTGCTGAACGTGCCGGTGTGCGCGCTCATCCTGGCCGGTGCCAACCGCTACCTGCCGGCGGACCGCGCGACCCGGTCGCACCGCTTCGACGTCGTCGGCGCGCTGGTCGCCACCGCCGGCACCGCGCTGCTGATCTACGCGGTCCTGCAGGCCAGCGAGCACGACTGGGGGTCCGGGCGGACGATCGGCCTGCTCGCCGGCGCCGTCGCGATCCTCGTCTACTTCGTCGTCCACGAGCTGTTCGTCGCGGCCGAGCCGCTGATGACGTTCTCGCTGTTCCGCAACCGTTCGGTGTCCGGCGCCAATGCGGTCCAGGCGCTCGTCGCGGTCGCGCTGTGGGCGATGCTGTTCTTCGTCACCCTGTACGCGCAGGAGGTACTGAACTACTCCCCGCTGAAGACCGGCCTGGCCTACCTGCCGCTCGCCGTGACGCTGCTGGTCGCCGCGCCGGTCGGCCCGCTGCTCGTCCCGAAGATCGGCATCCGTGCCGTCGTCGCCATCGGCTGCGCGATCGTCGCGGGCGGTCTGCTGCTGTTCGCCGGGATCTCGCCGGACGGCGGCCTGGGCATGAACATCATCCTTCCGTCGGTGGTGGTCAGCCTCGGGTTCGCGATCCTGTTCGTCCCGATCAACATTGCCGCGGTGACGGGCGTGCCCGCGGAGAGCACGGGCATCGCCGCAGCGCTGCTCAATGTCAGCCGGTACGTCGGGGGGGCGCTCGGCTTCGCGGTCATCGCGACGCTCGCCGAGAACCGGACGGCCGACGCGGTCCGCGCCGGTGACGCGGCGGCGACCGCGCTCACCGAGGGGTTCAAACTCGGCTTTGTCATCACTGCGGTGACCATGGTCGTCGGGGTGCTGGCCGCGCTGCTGCTGTTCCGTGAGGACGGCCGCGGCGAGAAGGTGAACCTCGCCGCGGTGCAGTCCGCCGCGATCGAGGGCGGCGGCTGACCGGCCCGCGGCCGGCCGGGCACGGACAGCCCCGCCCTCCCCGACCCGGGGGGCGGTCAGCCGGCGAGCCGGACCGTGTGGTGACGCGCCCATTCTCAACGTGGTGACGCGCCCATTCTCAACGCGCTCGGCACCGGCGCGCCACTGAAGATCGTCGGGGCGTCGTCACCCACATCGCCTGGCCCGCGCACAGCCGCTCCCTCGCCCTCGCCGGGCTGATCCGCACGGCCACGCAGCTGCAGGCACGAGCCGGTTGATCGGCCGCCTACAYGGCCTCACCTGCTGTCGCCTGGGCACCCGAACCGCATGCATGATTCGATGGGAGGGAGCTGGAAGTCTGTCACGTGACGTGATGACTCCAGCTCCTGCTCCACCGTCATCCGTCATCCCTCATCCGAAACGCGCACCGGTCCCCAGGAACTAGGGATTATAGAAGTAATCCCACCGGTCGCCTACAAAAGCGCAGGACCAGTCCTGGTCAAGAGGCGGCGTGTTTCCGTATGCAACGCAGCCCTCCCTGGAGCTGAAGCTTGGTCCCACATTGGTCGCAGATGCAGGATTTGCGGCAAGTATGAACAGGGCTGACATCAGGGCGAATGTGCAAACGGTAACGATCTTCTTGATCACGTCTGGATCTCCAATCGAGAGCGGATGGCCCGGCCCCGAACACTGATCCGGGTCTTCTCGGCCGGCAAGCGTCTCCACCTTGGCGGCGACTGGCGATATAACGTGTCGTCGGAAATGCAGACCAGAAGAGGATGACTGGGGGGGAAGATGCCCGCCCCGCGACTCACGAAACCACGACAGGACGGATTGCTGTCATGTAGTACTGGGCATGAAATGGCAGTAGTGCTGGGCATGAAAGGGCAGCTAGGGGCAGTGTGGGTGACCGGCGGAGAAGTGGCGATAGGCGGAGAATGTCACGCCACGTCAATGGGCGGTGTCGCGGCGGCGGGCGAGCACCAGGCTGACCGCGACGGTGAGAACGGCGTAGGCCACGGTGACGCCCAGGCCGTGCCAGGGGCCGGCGTGGTAGTCGGGGCGTTGGACAGTGTGCTGGACGGAGAAGCCGGCGAACGGTGTCCAACGCCCGACGAACTCCTGGATGCGGTCGCTGGTGGCGAGCAGCCCGGGTAGGAGGAGCGTGGCGACCACCAGCGGGATCGCGATCGAGGTCCGCCGCACGACGGTGGCGATGCCGACGGCGTAGAGGGCGACAGCGGCGGTCAGGAGTCCGGTGCCGACGATCGCTCGCAGCGGTGCCACGCTGAGCAGGTCGGGTTCGGGGTAGCTGGGGGCGACGTAGCCCTGGCCTCGTTGGAGCGGGCGAGCCACCAGGTAGGAGACGCAGGACGAGACGACGCCGATGACGAGGGTGGTCGTGACGGCGACGAACGCCTTGGCGAGGATGACCCGGTGGCGACGAGGCGTCGCGGTGTAGGTGGTCGAGATCATGCCCGAGCGTTCTTCGTTTCCGATCGAGGTCGCGCCGACGACAGCGGCGACGACGGCGCCGACGAGGACGCCGACGAGCGTGTTGGCGACGATGTCGTCGTCGCCGGGCACGCCGGGCGGGTCGGTGGAGGGCGTGTTCGCGACGACGAGCGCGGAGAACGCGACCGGGAGCGTGGCGAGGAGGCCGAACGCGACGAGCGTGCCGCGGCTGCCGAGGATTTTGATCCACTCGGCCCGCACGATGCTCGGCCGCGGGCGTCGTACCGCAGCCGACGTCATGGACGGACCTGCTCGGGTGCGGTGACGACCTGCTCGGGTGAGGTGACGAGTCGGAGGTAGACGTCTTCGAGGCTCGGGGGGCCGCTGGTGTCGACCTCTTCGGCCAGCAGCGAGTCGATGCCCGCGTCGGCGGCGATCCGGCCGTGGTGGATCACGACGACACGGTCGGCGATGCCTTCGAGCTCCCGCATCAGGTGTGACGACAGAAGGACGGTCCGGCCTTCGTCTCGCAGGTTTCTCACCAGGCCGCGGAACCAGACCATGCCTTCGGGGTCGAGTCCGTTCATGGGTTCGTCGAGCATCAGGATCGGCGGATCGCCGAGAAGGGCCACGGCGACACCGAGTCGCTGCTTCATCCCGAGCGACCATCCGCCGACCCGGCGTCGGGCTGCGGCGCTCAGGCCGACGTACTCGAGCAGCGCGTCTGCCCGGCCCGTGGGGATGCCGCCGGCGGCAGCCAGCCAGCGAAGGTGGGTACGGCCGGTCAGGCCGGGATCCACGGCGGTTGCGTCGAGCAGCGCGCCGATCCTGGTCAGCGGGTTGTGGAGGTGCCGGTAGTGCTGGCCGGCGACAAGGGCGCGGCCCGCGGTCGGACTGGCCAGCCCGAGCACGATACGCATCAGGGTCGTCTTGCCGGAGCCGTTCGGGCCCACGAGCGCGGTGACCGCGCCTGGTGGCACCGTGAACGTGACGTCGTCGAGGGCGACCACGGTGCCGAACCGTTTCGTCAGCGCCTCGAACGTCAGGCCGGGTGGGGGGAGGTCGGATCGCATGGGTTGGACGGTAGGGACGACCGCAGTGGCGGCGGATCCCCCGCGGGAGCGGTTGTGGGCCTCCCCCACGAGAGCGATGCGCGGCCTCCGTCCGGCCGGACAGACTGGTCGGCGATGAGCACACGAGTTCTCCCGACGATCGGCGGGGGCGTCGAGGAGCGGCTGACGCGCGCCCTGGCGATGCGGTGGCCGTGGATCGGTGCATCGGGAGCGCTCCTGATCGCGGCATCGGCCCAGGCCGGATTCGACGACCGGTTCCTGACATCGATCGCGATCGTCGTTCCTGTCGCGTTCGCCGTCCGCTTCCCGCGGACGGCGGCGGTGGTCGCCACGGCCGCGGCCCTGGGATGGTTCTTCCCACAGGGCTACCCGATTCCCGTCGCTGCCGGGGCCGGTCTGATGGTCGTGTACGGGGTGGCGGCCTACCGGTTGAGGGCGGTCGACATCGGTGTCGTCGGCGCCCTGTTCCTCGTGAACGCCGTGTCCCCGTTCAACGGCTCGGATGCGGGAGCCGCCACCTACCTGCTCCTCGCCGTCGTCGCGGGAGCGCTCGGTTTCGGCCGGCTCCTGCGGAGCCGAAGCGCGATCATCTCCGAACACGAGGCGCTCGCCGTGGCGCACATGTCCGCGCTGCGCGAGCACCTCCTCCTGACCGACCGCACAGCCATCGCACGTGAGCTCCACGACGTGGTCGCCCACCACATCTCGCACATCGCGATCCAGGCCGAGACCGCCCGGTACACGACACCCGACCTGCCTGAGCTCGCCGCCACCCGGTTGGCGGCGATCGGCGAGTCCGCCCGCACCGCACTCACCGAGATGCGCACCATCCTCAGGGTGATCCGCTCGCCCGCTTCGCAGCCCGAGGGCACCGGACGCGGTCAGCCCGAGTCGACGCTCGCACCTCGCCCGGGTCTCGGCCAGCTCGACGCGCTCGTCGAGGCCGCTCGCGGCCACGGCACCCCGGTCGCGGTCACGGTGGGCGGACCCGCCGCCCCGATCCCCGCCGACATCGACCTCGTCGCCTACCGGGTGATCCAGGAGTCCCTCACGAACGCCCGCCGCCACGCTCCCGGCGCGGAGGTGGACGTCGCTGTCGACCGCGCCCCGGGCCTGCTCCGCCTGACGATCCACAACGGAAGTCGAGGCCCGGTCGGGTCCACCGACGGGACCGGGCTCGGTCTGGTCGGCATGCGCGAGCGGGTCGAGGCCGTCGGCGGGACCCTGCGCCACGGGCCTGTCCCCGACGGTGGGTTCACCGTCGTCGCGGAGCTTCCCCTGCGACAGGACCGATGACCGCGCCGATACCGATCCGGGTGCTGATCGCCGACGACGACGAGATCGTCCGGGCCGGGTTCTCCGCGCTGCTCGAGACCCGCGACGACATCGCCGTCGTCGGTACCGCACGCGACGGGCAGGACGCTGTCCGTGCCGCGGGCGCGCACCGCCCCGACGTCGTCCTGATGGACGTCCGGATGCCCGTCCTCGACGGCATCGCCGCCACTCGCCGCATCACCACGACGCTCGTACCCGTACCCAGAGTGATCGTTCTGACGACGTTCGACCTCGACGAGTACGTCTACGACGCGCTCTCGGCGGGAGCCAGCGGCTTCCTCCTCAAGGACGTGCCGGCCACGACGCTCTTCGACGCCGTGCGCGTCGTCGCCCGCGGTGATGCCCTGCTCACCCCCGACGTCACCCGACGCCTCATCGACGAGTTCGCCCGCGTCCGGCCCCGCGTCCGGCCCGAACGGCTCACCCAGCTCACCGCCCGCGAGGTCGACGTCCTGCGGATGCTCGCGGCCGGCCATTCCAACCCCGAGATCGCCGCCCGGCTATACATCAGCAACGAAACCGTCAAGACCCACGTCAGCAGCATTCTCGCCAAGATCGATGCCCGCGACCGCACCCAGGCCGTCATCACCGCCTACGAGTCCGGACTCGTGCGACCTGGCGCACCATGACCGCCCGCGCCCGCTCGTGAATTCATCGGATGCGGCCGGGAACAGATTGCCTCGGGGGGCGAGGCCGGTCACTTGTTCAAATTGGTGGTGAAGTAGTCGGTGAGCTTGTCGACGGCGAGGTCGATGTACTCGCGCCTGTCGTAGAGGTCGACGTGGCTGGCGCCCCTGATCCAGTGGATCTCCGCGGGGCCGGTGRCGCGCCGGTGGGCCTCCAGACCCATCCAGGCGGTGACGGCGCGCTCGCCGAGGATCTGCAGGATCGGGCGGGGGCCGATCAGCGGGACGGCATAGAAGACGTCACTGGAGGCCATCCTGTCGATGCTCTCCCAGGCCAGGAACTTCGCCGAGCGCTCGTGGTAGCCGCGGGGGCCGCAGTAGTACTCCCAGCCCTCGACGCCGTGCTGGCCGCCGAGTGCGCCGGCCTGTGCGGCGGTCTCGGGGAACATGGTCATCACACCGGGGTCCTCGCCGCGGGCGGCGGCCGTGCGGGCCTGGGCGGAGGCGTCCAGCAGGGACTGGAAGACGGCCGGGTCCTGGGTGCCGTCGGCGCCGTAACGGAACTGGCGGGCGGGTTCGGCGGTGCACACCGTCGCCACGGCCCTGACCCGGTGGTCGCCGCTGGTGGCGGCGAGCGAGTAACCGCCGGAGGCGCACACGCCCAGCAGGCCGACCCGGTCGGCGTCGACCTCGGGCCGGGTGGTGAGGTAGGAGACGGCGGCCTTGAAGTCCTCCACCCGCTGGGCGGGGTCCTCCAGACCGCGCGGCAGACCACCGGACTCACCCTGGTAGGCGGCGTCGAAAGCCAGGGCCACAAACCCCCGCTCGGCCATCAGCTGCGCGTAGGTACCGGACGTCTGCTCCTTCACCCCGGTACCGGGGTGACCGACCACCAGCGCCGGAAGCGGGCCGTCGACCGGGCTGTCGGGAACGTGGAGGTGCGCGACGATCCCGATACCGGCGCTGTCGAACGTGACGCTGGTCCTGGCCATGAGAACAGCTCTCCCTTGTCGATCAGTCACAATGCGCCTGCCATCCTGTGCGGCAGGTGCATAGTTGGTTCCTCTGCCGCCGACTATGTGCCGACGAGGCCGGGCGGGAATCAGTCAATGACCCGATGATTCGCCAGGAACCCGGTGAAGTGCTCGTTCAGCACACCCTGTCCGCGGTGTCTCCACCATCGACCCCGGCCCACACCGCGGCAAAGAGGAAGGTCTCTGCCCGGGAAGGAACCTGCCCCCTCACACATGTGCCGTGTCCGCGGCGGAAACCGCACACTGGAGACCATGAACTCGGCATCCCCCTCCCACTTCGGCGCCTTCCTGAAGGCCCGCCGGGCACAGCTGGATCCGCGGGAATGCGGCCTTTCCGTGACGGACTCCACGCGCAGGGTCGCGGGGCTGCGTCGCGAGGAGGTCGCCCAGCTCGCCGCGATCAGCGTGGATTACTACACCCGGCTCGAACAGGGCCGCGTCCGGGCCTCCGCACCCGTGCTCGCCACCCTCGTCCGCGCCCTGCGCCTCAACGACGACCAGGAGAGCTATCTGTACGAGCTCGCGGGCAGGAGCGACGCCCGGCCGCACCGGCGCCGTCCGGCCCAGCGCGTACGGCCTGCCATGCGCCGGCTGCTGGACCAGCTCACCCAGACGCCCGCGCTGGTCCTCGGTAAACGCCTGGACATCCTCGGCTGGAACCCGGCGGCAGCCGCTCTCTACACCGACTTCTCGTCGCTCTCACCGGCTCGCCGCAACTACGTGAACCTGCTGTTCACGAACCCGGTGCTCCGCGAGATGCACCAGGACTGGGAACACGACGCCCGCGAAGCGGTCGCCGCGCTGCGCACGGAGGCCGCCGCCGATCCCGACGACCCGGAACTCGCCCGCCTCGTCGGGGAGCTGTCCGTCCAGGACCCCGATTTCCGCACCTGGTGGGCCGAGCACCGCGTCAGTAGCGCCAGCTATGGCACGAAGCGCTACCGGCACCGCCTCGTGGGCGACCTCACCCTCGACTGCGACACCTGGGCCAGCCCCGACGGCTCCGGACAACGCCTGATGGTCCTCACCGCCGAACCCGGCAGCCCCTCCCACGACGCCCTGCGCATCCTCACTTCCTGGACCGCGGAGCAGCCCAGCACCGAACGAACAGAGGACCGGAGCCGATGAGCACCTGGGCACCCGAAGACCTCGCCCTGCTCGCCGAGACCTACACCCTGCTCACGACCAGCGGTCTCGAACCGCCCGTCGGGCTCGACGCCGCCTTCCGCGACAGGTACGGACCGGTGTCCGACGCCCTCGTCGCGAGCCCGCAGGCTCGTGCCGCGACGATCAGAATCGACCCGGCGCCCGTAGGCCCGTAGCGGGGGCCACGGGCCTACGGCCTGCTACACCGAGGCTGGTGCCGAGACCGGCAGGGTTCGCCACTAGAAGGCAGACCGGATCAGACCTCCGTCCACTCGGATGGTTGCGCCGCTCACGTACTCGGCGTAGTCGCTGCACAGATACGCGACGGCAGCAGCGATCTCTTCCGGCCTGCCGAAGCGGCCGTGATCGTTGGGGATCAGCGCCTCAACAGCGTTCGCCTGGATTTCGTCCCAGGTGTGGCCCCAGCCACGCGAGGGGCCGATGCTTGTCACAAGTTCCCTTGTCGCCTCAACCAGGATGGCTCCGGGCGATACGACGTTGGACGTGACGCCGGTGCCCTTCAGGTCGCGAGCGAGCGACACTGCCAGGTTGTGCCGGGCGGCAAGAGTGGCGTTGTACTGAGGGTGGGTGTTCATCGGCTGGATCGCGAGGCCACCACCGATCGTGATCACGCGTCCCCATCCACGGTCACGCATCGCGGGCACGAGGTGTCGGATCATCCGGACGCCGGAGACGACATTCACGTTGTACGTGTCGGCCCATTCCTGGGGTGTCGCGTCGGCCCAGGAGACGTGGCGGTAGAAGCCGGCGTTGTTGACGAGGATGTCGATGGGTCCGTCAGCCAGCGCTGCACGGGCCACGTCAGCCGCCCCGTCGTCGGTGGAGAGGTCTCCGAGCGCTACCGAAGCACTGCCGCCGTCGGCACGGATCTCCTCCCTGACGGCCTCAGCCCGGGTCCTGTCCCGGCCGTGGACGACCACGGCCGCTCCTTCACCGGCGAGCAGCTTCGCGGTCGCCTGCCCCAGCCCGGCACTGGAGCCGGTCACGAGAGCGCGCTTGTTCCTGAGGTTGAGGTTCATCTGCATGCCTCCTTAGGCATCTGTGTGTGGAGTGGAGTGCGAACGGGCCTTCTCATGCGGCTCGGTCAGAGACGGCGACCAGGGCGGCGGCAGGGGCGAGTACGGCGGCCTGTTGGGAGGTGTGCCGCCGCTGGGCGGCGAGGATGACCAGTCCGACGACCACGGCCAGGGCGTAGAAGGCTGTCGCGACCTGGAAGACCGTGGCGTAGCCGTGGGCTGCGGTGACGGCCGCGGGGGCCGGGTCGTGGTGCACGGCGGCGCCGTACACGACGGTCAGCAGGGCGAGGCCGATGGAGCCGCCGAGCTGGTGGGCGGTGTTGACGAGGCCCGAGGCCGCACCGGCGTCGGTGGATTCGACATCGGCCATGCCGAAGTCGGTGAGAAGGATGATCGCAATGCCCTGGCCGGCCCCGAGGACGAGCAGGGGCAACAGGACCCACGGCAGGTATGCCGTGCCGGCGTCGATCTGGCCGARCCAGGCCATGCCGACCAGCGCCACGGTGAGCGAGGCGACCAGCAGGACGGGCTTGCTGATGCGTGGCGCAAGGTAGCGGACGACGTAGACCATCGCGAAGAACATCGCCGTCATCGGGATGTAGGCGACGCCAGTGGCCAGCGGGCCCAGGCCGCGGACATTCTGGAGGTACTGGCTGAGGAAGTAGAAGGTGGAGAACATCGCGCCGACGATGAGGACGCGGCCGAGGTAGGCGCCGGTGCGCTGGGCGCTCGCGAAGAGCCGCAGGGGGACGATCGGCTGCTGTCGGCGCAGCTCGACGAGCACGAAGACGATGATCAGCGCGACCGCTGCGGCGAGCGGGACGACGGTGCGTGCGCTGCCCCATCCGGTCTCGGCGGCCTCGACCAAGCCGTAGACCAGGGCCGACATGCCCATAGTGATGGTCAGCGCCCCGAGGATGTCGACGCGCCCGGGCTGCCGCTCAGTCTCGGGCAGGTAGCGCGGGGAGGCGGAGTTCGCGACGCACGGCATCGCCGGCGCCCGCGTCGACCGCATCGCCGAGACGGCGTCGGCGAACAAGGCGATGATCTACAAGTACTTCGGCGCGAAGGACGAGCTGTTCGACGCCGTCTTCGCCAACCGCGTACTCGCCTTCGTCGACGAGGTCGAGTTCGACGCGGCCGACCTGCCCGGCTACGCCGGCCGCGCCTTCGACCTCTACGAGCGTTACCCCAACACGCTGCGCCTGACGACCTGGTACGGCCTCGAGCGGGCCGACGGCAAGCTGCCCGCCATCGTGGAGTCCAACATCGCGAAGCTCACGAAGATCGAGGAGGCGCAGAAGTCCGGCCAGCTGACGACGGCGTACTCGCCTCTGGAACTGCTCACCGAGGTCCGGGCGCTCTCGATGAGCTGGCACCTGCACACGCCCGAGTTGGCGCTGGTACGCCGCCCGAGTCGCGCGCGGTGCCGTGAGATCGTCGTCGAGAGCATCCGGCGCCTGGTGAGTGTCGACTAGCCCAGCTCGGTCTCCGTTCCCTCCACGCGCCGGCCGGGCTCTCGAGCCGCAGCCGCCCGCCGAGCGCTCCCACCCGGTCGGCCAGACGGCGGCGTACTGGCGCTCCTCGTGCTGATCGGAGTGGCCGGCAGCAAACTCTGTCCACCGTCTGGGCCGGCTTCGTTCTCACTACCGCCGGTCTGCTCCTCACTCCGCGACGCGGACCGGCCACGCTTCCGGCATCTCACGGTTGTCCGGTACGTGACGCTGGTCACAATTCGTCTGCTGATCTGGCTGTGGGTGAACGGAAAATGCGCAAAGTCAGCGACCGGGATCGTTTCTGGTGACGCTGAGTGTTTGCCTTCGAGTCAAGATCCTGTCTAACGTTGTACCCGTTCCGGTCGGAGCACGAAACCAGCCGGGACGTGAACACCGGGCCGATGCCGAATTCTGCCCATGGTCCCGGTGCATGTCGTCTCCCATTTTCGCGGGGCAGAAACGGAGAACCCCTCCAGGGTTGTGCCGGGCGGATGCGATAAAGCATTCACCGCTGTGAGCCAGGCCTGTCGGCCAGAGGGCTCGCGTACCCTTTTCGGGCCTCCGTAGGTGACGTGGGAAAGTATTCTTCTTGTCGATCCGACGCACCGCCAAGAGCAGCCTGCGCAACCGTCTCGCCGCCGTCACCGTGGCGGGGGCCGTGGCCAYCGGCCTCGGGATGATGGCTGCCTCTCCGGCCAGCGCCGCCTCCGACGCCTCCATCGCCCAGGCCGCCGAGAGCGCGGGCCTGTCCGGCTGCCGTGGCGTACCGACTTCCACCTGGGTCGCCATCGCGCTGGCCGAGTCCGGTGGCAACCCCAGCGCCCGGTTGGCCACCAGCATCGAGGACTCCCGCGGCCTCTGGCAGATCAACACCTGGGCCCACCCCTGGACCAAGAGCACCAACCTGTACGACCCCTCCGCCAACGCCGCCGCCGCCAAGAAGGTCTGCTCCATGCAGGGGCCGACCGCCTGGTCGACCTACACCAACGGCGCCTACCTGAAGTACCTCGGCCGCGGCTAGACCGGCTGACTGAAGCCGAACCGTGCCCGAGCACGGACGCACGGAGGGCCTCCCCACCCCGGGGAGGCCCTCCGCCTGCCGCTCATGCGACGCACGAAGTGCCCCTCACAACCGGGGGTCGACGGGCTCCGACTCCAGCGCGAGCACCGCGAAGACGCACTCGTGGACCCGCCAGAGCGGTTCGCCGGCCGCTGCGCGTTCCAGCGCTTCCAGTCCGAGGGCGTACTCCCGGAAAGCCAGCGAGCGCTTGCGTCCCAGGGCGCGGGAACGCAGCCGCTCCAGGTTCGAGGGCTCGGTGTAGTCGGGGCCGTAGATGATGYGGAGATACTCCCGGCCACGCACCTTCACGCCGGCCTGGGCCAGGCCGCGTTTTCCCTTTGCCAGCCCGGCCAGCGGTTTGACGACCATTCCCTCGCCGCCGGCGGCGGTCAGGGCCTCCCACCACCCGATCCCGGCGGCGACCGAGGCCGGGTCGCCCGCGTCCACCTGGATCCGTTCCGTGGTGACGATGAGGTCCGGGTCGGCGGCCGCCAGTCGGTCGGCGACGCCGAGGTGCCAGAGATGGTCCCGTCCCACGTGGGTCGTGCCGGCCGGCCACGAACCGCCCCAACCCGGGCCGCTCGCGGCGTTCGCGGCGTCCTGCGGTGCCGGTCCTGTCGCCAGCAGCATGAACGGCGCGAACCGGACCCCGTCGAGGCCGTCCACCGGCCAGCAGTAGCGCTGGTAGGCGGCGGTGAACGCGGCGGCGTTCGCGGCCCGTCCACGGGTGCGGTCCAGCAGGTCACCGACGTCGATCCCGCGGGCCGACGCCTGGGTGAGCGCGTCGACGGCGACGGGCAGCGCGGCGCGGGCGGCTGCCCCGGCGGCGGCGTACTGCCGGCGGATGAGGTCCTGGGCCTTCGCGCTCCACGGCATGATCTCCGCGTCGAACACCGCCCAGCCGGCGCCGGTCTCGGCCCACAGCCCGCTGGCGGTCATCGCGGCCCGCAGCCGGGCGAGCAGTGCTTCGGTGCGGTCGCGGTCGAAGAACGGCCGGCCGGTCCGGGTGAACACCGCGCCGGTGGTGCCGTCGGTGGCGCCGAACCGGGTAGCCGCGACCGCCTCGTCCCGGCAGACGACGGCGATCGCCCGGGAGCCCATGTGCTTCTGCTCGCACAGCAGGTCCTCGACGCCGTCGGCCCGGTAGGCCTCGAAGGCGTCCGCCGGGTGTTCGAGCAGGCCGGGGAGCTTCGAGGTGGGTGGCGGGCTCATCGTCGGCGGCAGGTGGACGAGCCAGCGCGGGTCGAGGGCGAAGCGGCTCATCACCTCCAGAGCGGCGAGGGCGTTCTCCTCCCGCACCTGTACCCTGCCGCCGTGCCTCGTCTCGACGATCCGCCGGCCGAGGACGTCGGTCACGTCCAGGATCTCCAGGCCCGCGCCCACGGGGACCGCGCCCATCGGGACTGTGCGCGCCGACGGCGCCGGCTCCGACGGTGACAGCAACGGGAAGGACGAGAGCAGCGCCTCGGCTGACACCGGTGTCTCGGCTGACAGCAGTGTCTCGGCTGACGCCGGTGATCCGGTTGCTGGAGGCGACCCGGCCGGAAGTGGCGACCCCGCGGAGAGCGGCGACTCGGGTGGCACCGGGCCGGTGATGGGGCGGATCGGCTCGAAGTAGACCTGCGCCGCCGGCACGGAGACCAGTTCCCGCTCGGGATACCGCAGTGCGGTCAGCCGTCCACCGAAGACGCAGCCGGTGTCGAGGCAGATCGTGTTGTTCACCCACTCGGGCTCGGGGACGGGCGTGTGACCGTAGGCCACCATCGCCTTTCCCCGGTAGTCCCGTGCCCACGGGTAGCGGACAGGGAGCCCGTACTCGTCGGTCTCACCGGTGGTGTCGCCGTAGAGCGCGAACGAGCGCACCCGGCCCGACGCCCGCCCGTGGTACGCCTCCTTCAGCCCGGCGTGCGCGACGACCAGGCGGCCCTCGTCGAACACCAGGTGGGAGACCAGCCCGTCGCAGAACCGGTCGACCTCGGTGCGGAACTCGTCGCTTTCCTCGCCGAGCTGCCGCAGTGATTCCGCGAGGCCGTGGCCGATGGTCACCTTCTTTCCGCGCATCGCCCGGACGAGCTTGTTCTCGTGGTTGCCCGGGACGGCGAACGCCTCGCCCGCGGCGACCATCCCCATCGCCAGTCGCAGGACGCCGGGCGTGTCCGGGCCGCGGTCCACCAGGTCACCGACGAAGACCGCGCGCCGACCGTCCGGATGGCTCGCGCCGACCGGCCGTCCCGCGTCGTCACGGCGCAGGGCGTAGCCGAGCCTGGTCAGGAGCTGCTCGAGTTCGGCGCGGCAGCCGTGGACGTCGCCGATCACGTCGAACGGCCCGGCGACGTCGCGCCGGTCGGTCAGCAGCCGGGTGTACTCGATCGTCGCGGCGGCGATCTCCGCCTCCGAGCGCAGGACGTGGACCCGCCGGAACCCCTCTCGGGCCAGGCCGCGCAGCGAGCGCCGCAGCTCGGCCTGCTGCCGGCGGACAACATGCGGGCCGAAGTCACGGTCGGGCCGCGTCGCGTTGCGCGCCAGGCAGACCGACTCCGGCACGTCGAGGACGATCGCGACCGGCAGCACGTCGTGCGACCTGGCCAGCTCGATCAGGGATGCACGGGACGCGCGCTGGACGTTCGTCGCGTCGACAACCGTGAGCCGCCCGGCGGCGAGCCGCTTACCGGCGATGTAGTGCAGGACGTCGAACGCGTCGGGGGTCGCGGCCTGGTCGTTCTCGTCGTCCGCGATGAGCCCCCGGCAGGCGTCGGACGACAGCACCTGCGTCGGACGGAAATGCGCCCCGGCGAAGGTCGACTTTCCGGAGCCGGTGACGCCGACGAGGACGACAAGGCAGATCTCGGGAATGGTCAACGGCGCCTGCGGAGCGTCGACCCCCGGCAGGGGACGGTCGCCTGTCGGTGTGCTCATCGGCCTTCTCCCGCCGGCAGCCGTTCGAGGATCGCCAGTTGCGTGGGCTGGCCGACCTGCGGATCATCGATGCCGACTCCACCGAGCCTGGCCGTGTAGGGGTACCGGGCGACGAGGCCGCCGACCCAGGTGGCGAACTCGTCCCGCGTCCACTCGAAACGGTGGTCGCGGTGCCGCAGCGCACCGGACGGCAGGCCCTCGTACCGGATGTTGTACTCGATGTTCGGCGTCGTGACGATCACCAGGCGGGGCTGCGCGTGGCCCAGCACCACCTCGGCGAGCGCGGGCAGCCGGGGCGGGTCGACGTGCTCGACGACCTCGGAGAGCACGATCGCGTCCAGGCCGGTGAGGCGGCTGTCCCGGTAGGTCAGCGACGAGACGATCAGGCGTAGCCGGGCGCGGACCTGGTCGGGCATCCGCTCGATCCGCAGCCGCCGCGCGGCGAGTTCCAGCGCGCGGTGGGAGACATCGACCGCGATGACCTCGGTGAAGTTCGGCTCGGCGAGCAGTCTCGCGACCAGCTTGCCGTCGCCGCACCCGACGTCGGCGACCCGGTGTGCGTCCGAGGCGCGCAGCACCGCGAGGATCGCCCGCCGCCGCAGCTCCGCCAACGACGGCGGCCGCGTCTCGCCGACGTCGCCGCTCGTGCCCTCGGCGCCCACCTCGGCCACTTCCGTCTCGGGTACCTCTGCTTCGGCCACTTCCGCCTCAGCCACTTCTGTCTCGGCCACTTCTGCCTCGGTCGCGACCAGGCCGGGCTCGAAGCCGGTGCCGAGGGTGTCGGCCGCGAGGTCGTCGACGGCCGCGAGCTGGGTGAGCGCCGTGGTGGCCAGGGCCCGGCGGTGAGCGAGATAGCGCCTGGCGATCAGTTGCCGTTCCGGATGCCCCGGCAGCCAGCTGGCCCCCTCACGGAGGAGTTTGTCGATCTCGTCCCGTCCGACGAAGTAGTGCTTCGCGTCGTCGAGGACCGGCAGCAGGACGTAGACCTGGGTGAGCGCGTCGGCGAGCCGGAGAGTCCCGGTGAGCGTGACGTCGTGGTGTGGCGCGTCGCCCCACTCCGGGAACCGCGGGTCCAGCGGGAGCGGGACGGCCGCGACCTGCCACCCCAACGGTTCGAACAGCCGTCTGGCGAGATCGGCGCCGCCGGCCCGGCAGGGCAGGGACGGCAGCCTGATCTCCAGTGGCAGCGCGGTCGCGGCCAGCTCCGGCCGGGCCTTGCAGCGTCCCGCCATCGCCGTCGAGAACACCGCCGCCATCGCGACGGCAAGCAGACTGGACGCCGCGTACGTCCGGTCGTCGACGTACTGGGCCGCATCCGCCCCGCCCCCACCGCCGCGCCTGCCCGCGGGACCTGCCTGCCTGTTACGGACCAGCCCGACGGGGTCGATCTCCAGCAACAGCGCCGCGGTGCAACGCTCCTCGGTCGCCTCCGGGTAGAAGACATGCGCGCTCCCGGCGGCGGTATCGAACCGCTGCGCCTTGTCCGGATGCTTGTGGAGCAGGAACCCCAGATCGGTGGCGGGACGGTGGGTCGTCGACACGGCAAGCAGCACCTCGCGATTCTTCCGGACCCGAACCCCGTCCGTCGCCCCGATTTCGCGGGACCCCTGCAGCCCTGGCGCTGGTCGAGGGCGRCCCGCTGACGGGCCGCCCGGCCGACGCGTCCTGCGACCAGGGCCTGYGCCCCGGCCCTGGAACGCCACGCGCGGCGGATCGACGAGGAACTCGTCCCCCGTCCTGCTCGCCGATCTCACTGCCGCGACGGAGCCGCCTGTCACGTGAACCGCGCTGTGCGCCTGGGTGGGTATGTGCACGGGGATAGGTCGCTGATTGTTTCCACGTCAAAATACGGAATTGGCGGCAATCGCGGCCTGCGGCCGGGGCGAATTCCCTTCGACCCTCCCGGAGGTAGCTGCATGTAGGCGACCGATATACGTTGCGTTCCTTTCTGGTTCCTCCGGCCCCTTCGGTGGGAACCTTCTGATCTCTGGTAGCGAAATGGTTGTGGTGGGTGGCCGGGGCTCGGGGTGCTCGATGGTGGATGGTCCAGCATGGAGAAAATAGTGCGTTCGCATGGTCACTGTTGGTAGTTGGTTGCCGGGGTGATGCGGTGCCGCTGTGTCCGGCCGGTGTCATAGACCTGCCTGCTTCAATCCATGGTCGATTGGCGTTACGGTTCGCTAGGGTTGGCTGCGTCATTAGGCCTCCCGTCCGTCGTCCGGAGACGGTGGATCCGAACACCGGCCGCTGTCGGGTAGTCGGGTGGTCGAGCGGCGATGGCTCGGTACGCGGTCAATTCTGCCGGTCGGATGTTTCCGCGTAGCCGAGGGATTTGGCAACATGGCTTGGGGGAGTCGTGCCCACGTGACGCTTCAATCGCCGGAGAACCCGAAAAGAGTCGGCCTTCCCAGACGTCTGTCGTGGCGTGTCGTGGCCGTCGCCCTCGCGTTTCTGTGCGCGGCGGCGGTCGGGGTGCCGGCGACGGCGGCGCCCCGCGCGGCGACCCCGGACACGGGCGCGGGCGTCTCCGCCACCGACACCGCTGCCACCACGACTCCCGCTGCGGGAGCGGCTCCGGTCACCGCCGGTTCCGCGGAGAACATCGAGCCGCGTGCCGTGYGTGCGGTCATCATCGCCGACGAGTCCGGCAGTCTCGATGYCGAGGCGGTGCGGCAGGAGAAGGAAGCCGTCGAGCTGCTCGCCTTCAGCGCGCTGACTCCCGACTCGGAAATCGCGGTGGTCGGCTTCGGCAGCTCGAACGGTGAACAGGGGCAGCAGGCCGTCCAGACGTACTGCCCGCTGACGAAGGCCGATCCGGAGAAACAGCAGTCGCTGGTCACGTGCATCGACGGGTTGCATCGCCGGGAACCATCGGAGGGTAACGACACCGACCACGCCGCGGCCATCGGCCAGGCGCTGAGCATTCTCGGGCCGGCCCGGGACGACAGTTCCTCGCTCATCTTCCTGCTCACCGACGGCCGTCTCGACGTGCCGAACAGCCCGCAGTACGGAGCGCCGGCAGCGCGCAACACCGAGGCAGGCCGCCAGCTTTCCGTCGCGGTGGCCAGGGCCAGAGAGAACGGTGTGCAGATCTGGCCGCTCGGATTCGGCTCGGCGGACAAGGCGGCCCTCGATGCCTTCGCCGCCGGAGGTGCTCAGCAGACCTGCAGTGACCTGGAGGAATACCAGCCCAAAGCCAGGCTCGCGACCTCCCTGAGCGAGGTGACGCGCTCGCTGTTCGAGGCCATCGGCAATGCCAACTGCGCTCGGACGACCGGCTTCGAGACAGACGAACTGCAGCCCGGATCCTCGGCCGAGGTGGAGGTCGAGATCCCCGAGATCAGCACCGACGGGGTCATCGTGGCAGTCAAGGGCGACCCGCGGGTCCGGGTGGCCTACATCGACCCGGAGAACAACGACGTCAGCGACAGGGAGGAGTTCGACCGTTCCGTCTTCACCCGGAGCACCCCCAACGGCACGGTGGAGTCGCTACGGGTGCAGAACCCGCGGCCGGGGACCTGGAAGGTCCGGTTCACGGCCCCGGACGGCCTCTCGTCCGAGCAGACCGTCGGCGCCGCCGCGATGTGGCAGGGGGTGCTGCGGGCAGTGGTCCTCCTCGACCCGCCGGTCCCGGGGCCCGGGCAGGACGCCGTGATCACAGTGCGGCTGCAGACCCGCGACGGGGAGATCAAGGACCCGCGCACGCTGGACGGTATCCGGTTCGGCGCACAGGTCTCCGGCGCGGGCTTCGACGAGGAGCAGGTGAGCCTGGTCGACGACGGCACGGGCGGTGACGCGCAGGAGGGCGACGCCGTCTTCAGCGGCCGGATCGCCATTCCGCCCGACGCGACCGGGAACCTGACGATCCGCGGCACGGTCGTCGGCCCGGGTGTGGTGGGAGCGTCCGTCGATGCCCAGACGGTCATCCAGAACGGGCCCGCTCCCCTGACCGCGTCGATGAAGTTCGACAGCGACGGCACGGTGGCACCCGGGGAGTCGCTGTCCGGCACGGTCGTGATCGACAACATCGACGGTCACGCCCACACCCTCTCCCTGCAGCTGCAGTACCTCGTCACCGGCGTGAACGCGGTGATCGATCCGCCGACCATCACCAGCACCCGGCGGGGCCGTTCAGAACACCGTTTCACCGTCACCTTCGCCGAGGACTCGGTGCGGGGCCGGACCGGTGGCACGGCGGTCCTCGTCGACGCCGGCGATCCAGCCCGAACGATCGCCTGGGCCGTCCTCCGGGCGGAGGTCCGGGAGCCACCCTCCTGGCTGGACCGCTTCTGGTGGCTGCTGGTGCTGCTCGGGGCGCTCGTGCTCACGCTGGTGCTTTTCGCCGCCTGGCGGCTGCGGGCCGCCCGGGAGGCGGGCGACGTCAGCAACGTCACGGTCCGCATCTTCCGCGACGGCGCGCAGGTCGGCGAGCTGCGGGCCCGGCGGGACACCGGCGGCCGGTTCGCGTTCGTCGTGCACGATGCGACCGGGACGACCCCGCGGCTGGACTACGCGCACGGTGGCACCGGCTACGTGGTGACCCGCAACAGGCACCGCGTTCTGCTGCTGCGGACACCGAGCCACCAGGTGCAGGAGCTGCTGAACCAGCTGCCGGTGCCGATCGAGGGCGGTCTGACGCTGGTGGTGGCCGAGGCCACGACCTCGCCGGGCGCGTTCCCCCCCGGACCCGGTGTGGACGACCCCTACGAGGGGGCCGGTGACTACCGCTCGTCGGGAGAGGACCGCGGCGACAGCTATCTCGGCGGCGGGATTCCCAGCGGTGCGACGCCGGGCGGCTCCGGGCAGACCGGCGCGGCGGCCAGCGGCGGCGTGGGGTTCGAGGGCGACCCGTACGACGAGACGACGATCATTCGATCGTCCGACCCGGGCCGTGCGGGTCCCGACCCGGTCGCGGCGAAGCCGCCCCGGGGGACGTGGCGGCCGGGCCGGCCGAAGCGGTCGTCCCGGCCGCAGGGCCCGCCGCCCGGTTTCTCCTCGTACCCCCAGCACACCTTCGACGATCTCTCCGACTGACGGACCCGGTGACGAGCCATGAACATCTACCAGCCCATGCTGTTCGTCGGACTCGGCGGGACAGGCTGTCTGATCGGTGCCGAACTCGAACGCCGTCTGCGCGGTGAGCTGTGCGGCCCGGACGGCCGGGCGCTGAACCTGCGCGTACCCGGCAAGAACTACCTGCCGTACCAGCTTCCGTCCTGCCTGCAGTTCGTCTACGCGGACCTCAGCGAGAACGAGCTGACCCGGCTGCGCACCCGAGTGGTGCCGTCGGAGGAGCACGTGAACGCGGCGGCGGTCACCCAGCACGTCACGCACGGTCTGATCCCGACCATCGACAACTATCCCGACCTGGCCCTCAGTCTGCGGGTGAACGCTCGGGAGCATGTCCGCCGCTGGCTGCCGCCCTCCGACGGCGAGCCGCTGGTCGCCCCGCTGATCCTCGGCGCGGGCCAGCTGCCGACGATCGGGCGGGCGGCGCTGTTCGAGACGTTCCGCTCCGGGGTCGCGCCCGCCCGGGAGCCGGTCGCCCAGGCGGTCGGCCAGATCGCCACCTCCGGCCAGGAGCTGGCCGCGCTGGGCGGCAAGCTCGGGCAGACCTGCGACGTCTTCGTCGCCTTCTCGGTGGCGGGCGGTACCGGCGCCGGCATCTTCTACGACTACCTGCACCTGATCGGTGACGCGTTCCAGCAGGCGAAGGTCCGCGCCAAGATCTACCCGCTGGTGCTCATGCCGTCGGCGTTCGATGAGGGGCTCGGCGGTGGCCGCCCGGCCCGGCTGAACGCCGGCCGGGCCCTACTCGACCTGTTCCGGCTGGTCGACGACCAGAACGGCCGTCCCGCGGGCACCAACCTGACGATGCACGGCACCAGCGGCACGCTCGGGGTGCGCTACCCCGACGGAGGCCGGCCCATCAACCTGATGACCTCGACCATCAAGACCGGGTTCCTGTTCAGCCGGGCCGGCGGGGTGCAGCGCGACGATCTGCACCGTTCGATCGTCTCGCTGGTCCTCTCCCTGGTCGGGACCGGCCTGGAACCCGGTGGCGGCTCCGCCGCCACCGAGACCTTCCAGTCGTTCGCGGACAGCTTCATCAACTCCGACGCCGAGCGGGGCAGCCCTGCCTCCTCCGGCATCGGGCGCCGCGGTGTCTCCACCAGCCTGGTCGCGTCCATGACGATCCCGGCTGAGGACCTGGCCGACCTCGTGGCCGCCCGGCTGCTCGCCCGTGCGGTGGACGACCTGTCGTCGCCCGCGCCCGGCTCCTCGGCGGACGACGCGGCGCTGATCAGGCGGTTCGCCTTCGCGGCGAACATCGGGCCGATCCTGAGCCGTCAGCCGCTCGGCATCACCGAGCTGTCGGCGGAGCGGGGTGCCGGGCCGATCCTGGCCGCGCTGCAGGCTCGGCTACAGGCGATGCAGGGCAGCCTGACCAGCCTGCACGCCAGCGTCTCCCGGCAGGTGCCGGAGACCGCCGCCGCGTTCGACCCGGCCGCCGGACTGGACGACCTGCTCGGCGCCATCGACCTGCTGCACGCCCGGCGCATCGTCGAGGGACAGCCAGCGGCGGCCGAGCAGGTGAGCCGCGACGGTGTGGTGGGCTTCCTGGCGAACCGGCGCAGCGAGCCCAGACCCCCCGCCGGCATCACACTGAACCCGCCGGTCCCGGCCCCGGGCTCGGTGCGCGACCACCGCATCGGCTCCAGGGCACGCTGGGGTGACCCGGCCGTCCGGCAGATCATCAGTGCTCAGGACGCCTGGTACAACTGGCGGACCAGGTCCATCTGGAACGCCGTCTGGGATGAGCACCAGCGGCGCTGGGAACGCCCGATCACCCGGCTGCGCGCCCAGCTCAGACTGGCCGCGGACGCCTTCGCGGAGCACAGCCGGGCCGAGCCGGGCGAGTTCGCGAGGCGCGCGGCCGAGCTGTACCGGGCGCGAACGGGCGTCACCAACCTGCTGCCGCCGCACGGCGACATGGACAACTTCTACCAGCGGGCGCTCGGGCGCCTGGTGGCCGCCCAGGGACTGGGCGGCGCGGCGTCGGAAGGGCAGGTGGTCCACCGGGTGCTCGGCCCGGACGGCTGGCGCCGGGTGTGGCAGGCGCTGATCGAGCGCGGTGGCGACGCCGCCGTGGCCGCCGCGCGGGACCGGCTCAAGGAGGAGGTGAAGCGGCTCTTCCAGGAAACCAGTGGGATCGACGGCGAACCGCTGCTGCCGACGATGGCCAGCCTGCTGGCCGAGGTCGTGCGCCGGGACGGCCCGCCCGCCGTCGGTGACGACGACCTGCGCCAGTTCGAGACGAAGATCCATGGGCTGGTGCCGGCGAGCTTCTCTCCGCAGGGCTCCGGCAAGCTGAAGATCCTGGTCTCCTATCCGGCCGGTTCCCGTGACACCCAGATCGAGAGATACCTGAACAGCGCGCTGCGGCTACCGAAGGAGCCCGGCATCTCGATGGAGTTCCGGCCGATCAACGCCGAGTCGATCGTGGTCGTGCTGCTGCGCTCCTCGATGAGCATCACCCAGGTTCCGGAGCTGCGCGAGATCCTGCACCACTGGGCCAGCGCACTGCGCAGCGAGCAGCGGGAGGACTTCCTGCGTTGGCGCCAGCGGCTGGGCTACGACTACGGCTGGCTGGCCACCACCGAGCACGACCGTGTTGCGATTCTGCACCGGCTGCTGTGCGCGATGTGGAACGGGCAGGTGCAGGTGCTTGACGGCGGGTCCGGCTCGCCGTACGCGATCCGTGTCGTGCTCGGTGACAGTGGTGACGGCGCTGACGGTTTCGGCCGCCGCAGCGATGGCCGCCGCAGCGATGGTGGGTACGGCGGCGGCGGGTACGGCGGCGGCGGGTACGGCAAACCCGGCTACGGCGGGGCCGGCCGGCAGCCTGCCCGCGACGACCGCGACGAGGTGGACATGACTCTCGCGCTCTCCCCGTTCGAGCCGGCCTCGTCCTGGGGCAGCCTGCTGCGCGCCTACGAGGACTGGTCGTTCGCCGACGACGAGGTGGTCCGCGACGACTTCTGCCGGGAGCTGATGAAGGCACAGCCGAACGGCCTGAACTCCCATGTGGTCGACCCGCACCCGGTGTTCCGGGCCTTCGTCGACAACGCAGACGAACAGGCGCGGCTGCTCGCCGACATGCTCGACAGGCTCCCGGTGGGCAGCCGCGGCTGGGCCGAGCAACAACACGACTTCTGGGCGCATACCGTGCCCGCGGCCCTCGACGCGCCGTTCGCCAACGTGTCCACCCCGGCCCGCCGCGACCTGCGCGAGCTCTACCGGATGGTCAACGACCGTCCTGTGGACTTCACCAAGTGAAGCCGTTCGCCGTCGAGGCCAAGGTCATCGACATCGACCTGCGGCAGCGTTACGACGACCTGTTGGCCTTCGGGTCCTTCACGGACGTCCAGCGTGCCTTCGCCGACTCGTACGGCCTGAGCGAGGCGGACCTGACCCGTGTGCTGGTCATCGACGACAGCCGCGACCTGGAGAGGCACGCGCGGGCGTTCGAGCGGATTGCGAAGGCACCCGGCGTGAAACGGATGATCTGCCTCGCTGTCGGCCCGGCCCTGGACGACGCGGCCAACGGCACGGACACGTTGCTGTACGGCGGTGGTGGCGCCGAGTCGAAGCGGACGGCGGTGCGCCGGCCGTTCGAGCTCGCGTCGCACGCGACGCTCTGGGTGGGTGACTCCCGCGGTATCGGCTGGAGCCTCGGCAATCACCAGCCCGACGTGATCGCGACGGGGCCCTCGCCGGCAAGCAGCTCGATGTTCGACTCGCTCGTCGACGCGCTGCTGTCCCCGCGGGTGTTCGATCGCGTCTACGAGGTGGTGCGGACCATGCCTGGTGCGGTCGCCTCGCCGGGCCTGCGCGTCATGATCGGCCAGGTCGACGACGACGTGCTCGCTGACGCCAGGGCCCGGGCCATCGACCGCATCCTCGCCTCGCATCAGGCGGACGAGGGGGCGCGACCGGCCAGCGACCTGGTGCCCGAGCCGTTCCGGTTGCTGCTGCGATACCCACGGGTGGCCGATGCGGGCAATCCGATCCTCGTCCCCGGCGGGGAGATGGCCAGAACCGTCGCCACCTGCCGCGACCTGGTCACCGATGCCAGCTCGGCGCTGACCTTCGTCACCAACCCCGGCGTGGCGCTGCAGAACCTGCGAGTGCCGCGCACCGGCGCCCACCACGGCCAGAGCCTCCGGTTCAGCCAGGCGGGGCTGATCGCCGCCGCCACCCGGCAGGTCGGGGCGCGCACGCTGTGGCTGCGGGACGAGCTGGTGCGCCTCTTCGAGGAGCACGACAGCCTGCATCCGCTCGGCACCACCGCGCGGGAGGAGCTGCACGCCCGGGGCTTCGCCCTGACCCCACCGGCAGGCACGGCCCGGGCAGACCTGCTCGCCGCGCTGCGCCAGATGGTCGAGGCCGCGCTGGCCAGTCGTCGCCCGGTCGCGGAGATCACGGGCTGGCTGCGCTGGATGCACGAGTTCCTCCTGCCCGGGGGCAGCGCGGCGCGGTGCGAGGAGCTCGTGGGTGCCTGCCCCACCGACCGGCTGGAGTTCCTGCGGGACATGCCTYGCCGGCTCGTCGTCACTCTCACGACGCTGCTGGCTGTCCTGCCGGTCCTGATCGGAGCCGGGCTCGCTGCGGCCGCTGCGGGCTCCGTGTCGGGCAGCCTCGGCGCCTGGGTCGGGACGGCGGCCGTGGCGCTGGCCGTGGCGCGTGGCTATCCGCTGGTGGTGGCCCGGCGAATGACCCCGCTGACCGACCATCATGCGTCCGACGCGGTCTTTCTGGTGCTTGTAGCCCTGGCGGGCGCCGCCGGGTCGTTCGGGCTGTTCGCGGTCGGCCGTGGGGATCCCGGTGGCTATCTGCCGATGGCCGTCGGAATGGGCGCGCTGGCGCTCGCCTGCCTGCTCGGCTGGTGGCTGCTGCTGGGGCGGGCGAGCGGCCCGCCCGGCGAAAGCCCGATCGACCTGCTCGGCCTGCTGGCGACCGCGGTCGCGGGCGCGCATGTCGGGCTGGTCGTGGGCACCGCCCAGAACCTGGACGAGTTCTTCAGCGTGCCGGTGCGACTCGCGGCCGGGGCGCTGGCGCTGACCGCGTTGACCTGGTGGCCGCACCTCGTGTGGACGCGGGCGGTGCGCGCGTGGGATCCGGCGCAGTACGTGGGGCTGGCCCAGGGGACCTCCGAGAGCGCGGCCCGGATCATGGAGGACGTGGCCCGGTACGACTGGTCGCTCACCGCGCCGCGCCGTGCCGGTGCCGACCTGGTCCGGGCCATGTCGCTGGCCTTCGAGGACGTGACGGCGACTCTCAGCACCTACTCGGACCGGCTGCGCGGGTTCCCGGCCCAGCCGCCGCGTCAGCGGCGCCCCGGGGCCGACACCGATGTCGCGCTGCGGCTGCGCGCCATGGGTACGCCGATCAGCGACGTGGTGGAGGCCGACGTCATCGACCTGATCGCCAGTGTCATCGAGCGGTGCTGGCCGGACATCGAACGCGAGGCGCTCGACGCGCTGAGCAGCCGGGTACGTGGCGAGACCGGCTTCGGTCTCGACCGCTACGACCGACACCTCGCCCGGACGGGCGTCCACGCGCCCCCGCCGTTCCGGACCGACGACGCCGATCGTGAGAAGATCGTCGACGTCGCCTGGCAGGAGTCCGAGCGCCTCGGTGTGCTGCTGCGGACCTCCGTCTCCGACAGCGGACTGATGCAGATGTGCGCGCCCGAGCACCTGCAGCTGCTGAATGTCGACGCGAGCGGGGCCAGCGCCGTCCGGTTCGCGCCGCGGGCGGCGCGCTCGGCGCTGGTGAGCCGCGGGTCGGACCCCAGGCCGGTGGCGGGGACGCCGTCCGGTCCGCTGCCCCCCGAGGTGCTCGCCGAGCTCGAATGGACCGACTGGGGGCAGATCGCCGGGGTGCTGCGGCTGGTCCGGATGCGCTCCGGCACCGTCGAGACCGTGCTCAAGGAGGGGCCGTGACCTGGCCGACAGGATCAGCCGGCGGCGGCGACTGGTGGGACAGCAGCCCCCGCTCCAGCCGCGACGCCACCCTGACCCACCGCACCAGCCGGGGCGAGCCGATCGACGCGCTGCGCGAGGAGAGCATCGTCTTCCGGGACGCGCGCGGAGTGCGCCGGACGATGCAGGCCCGGGTGACCGACGACCAGGTCGATCCCCGGTACAGCCGGCGTCTCGTCGTCGACCTGGACACGCTCACCGAGTACGTCCAGAAGCGGGCGCACGCCGCCGGGCGGCGCACGCCGACCGACGCGGCCTCGGTGTCGTGGCCCTCCGACGGGATCGACGAGATCGACAACGAGATCCAGATCGGTCTGCATCTGATCGACGTCTTCGGCGAGCAGGACTACCCGCGGGAACTGTCCCGGCTGTTCGGCTACTACCCCGACGACGCCGACCCGGAGCCGTTCGTGCTGCTGGTCGAGCGGGGGCGCCCGGTCGAGCAGTTCGCCGGCCGGCTGCTGCTCGACCAGAACGAGCAGTTCCCCGCGAGCCTGCTGCGGGCGCTGGACCTGCTGGAGTCCGCCGCGGTCGTGCACCGCTGGCTGAGTACCGGCACGGTGCTGTTCGACGACCGGCACGTCCAGATCACCGACTTCCGGTACGCCGTGTTCAGCGACGAGCCCTGCGGACCGGCGCCCGACCCCCACCCGGCCCCCGAGGCCCGCGGCGGCACCATCGTGGCCACGCCGAAGGCGGACACGTACAGCGCCGGCCATGTCCTGCTCCGGGTGACCGACGGCCCGGGACGCGGCGCCGCGGCGCTGCGTCGCGACGAACGCAGACATCCCGGCGGGGGCGTGGTGACGGCGATGACCGAGGAGGACCCGGCCCGGCGTCCCCCGGCAGCCGCGCTGCTGGAGCGCCTGCGGCAGGACCGCAGCCCCGCGGTGTACCGCGCATGGGGCTCGCGGTCGGAGCGGGACTCCCGGTTCCTCGCCGGGCTCAGCGCCTTCGACACGATCGCCCGCCGCCGACGGCCCGTCGACGACGACCAGACAGGACCGCCCGGGCCGGCGGCGGACGAATCCGCGGGACGGTGATGACGACGTGACCACGCCCCTGGGACCGACCGAGGTGCGGTGCCCCATCTGCCTGGACGTCTTCGACTGGGACGACACCGATCTGTTCGTCTTCCGGGACGGCGCCTACGTCCCGCTGGATCTGACGGGCGTGAGCGACCCGGTCAAGCGTCACGACGAGATGATCGGCATGTACCGGCGGTGCCCGAACCCGTCGGCGGACATGGCCGAGCGGCACTTCCTGCCCATCTCCTATGCCAGTTCCGGGCCGCCGCTGGTGATCGGTCTGGTCGGGCGCACCGAGTCCGGCAAGTCGCACCTCCTGGCGTCGATCATCAGTGAGCTGGAGCGGGGTGGGCTCTCCCCGCTCGGCCTCAACGCCGCCCCGGTCGACGAGGAGAGCCACCGCAGGTACCTGCGGGAGCATGTCGCGTCCTTCGTCGACGGGGGGCGGGCGATCGAGCACACGGCCCGGGTGCAGCGGGACGCGATGGTCACCTTCACCGATGCGGTGCTGGTCGGCGGCGGCGGGCGGGAACGGGCGGTGGCCTTCTTCGACGTCGCCGGCGACGACCTGGCGGTGCGGACGAGGTCGATGCGGTTCGTGCTCGCACTCGACGCACTGATCTTCGTTGTCGACCCGGAGTACGCGCTGCGTCAGGGTGCTCCGTCCGACGGTGACGTGGCGTTCGAGACGGTGATGGCCCGGCTGCGGGCCCAGCCGGGGCTGACCGAGCGCCTGCCGGTCGCCATCGTGGTGAGCAAGTCCGATATCTACCGGTTCGAACAGCCGGTGGCGCGCTGGTACCGCCGGCCGAGCCTGTCGGCCTATCTGGACGGGCAGCCGGACCCGGCGGAGATCGCGGCCGAGAGCCGGGACGCCTTCGCCTTCCTGCACTCCCGGGGCGCCCGGGCCTGGCTGCGCCCGTACGAGACGTTCCGCCACTCGACCCTGCACTTCGTGTCGGCCACCGGGTCGAAGGCGGTCGCCGACGAGCGGACCGGCGGGCACAAGGTCTTCCCCCGAGGCGTCCGGCCGCGCCGCGTGCTCGACCCTCTCGGCGCAATCTTCGCGATGTCCGGCCTGCTCGGCGACGAGGCGGCCAGGAAGGCCGGAGCCTGATGACGCCGGGACGTCTCGACCAGAACGAGTTCGAGTTCGTCGACGAACGCGGCGGGTTCGTCCTCGTCGCCAGCTCGATCACGAACCCGGACGAGCGGGAGCGGTGGCTGCGCTGGCTCGCCGGCTGGGAGAACGTGAACCGCACCAACCGCGTCTCCCAGCCGCGGACGTCGCGCGCCTACCTGCGCGCCGGCGAGAACGCGGCGGTCGTCCTGCGTGAGCAGACCGGCGAGGACTCCCGGCGCGGCATGCGGGTGAGCGTGCTGATTGGCCGCTCCGGCGACCTCACCGCCAGGTTCGCGGCGCGTATCGCGCGCTGGCCCGACGGCCGGCCCTGGCCGCCGGCCCGCGGCGGGGAGGAGGTGGCCCGCCTCCCCCCGCGGGGGCCGGCGGACTACGGCGTCCGCAGACCCGACCAGCAGACGGACGTCGCCTGGCACGGCGAGCTGCGGGTGACGTCTCCGGCGCCCGACCTGGGGGAGGTCCTCCTCCAGGACCCGCTGGCGGTGACCCTCGCGGCGGTGCTGCGGCAGCGGGCCGACGAGGCGGCCGGCCAGGGGCGGCAGGTCGTGCTGGTCGGCGCGGACGAGCCAACCGCGACGGCACTGGTGGTGGCCCTGACCGGCCTGCTGAGTTATGTCGGCGATGATCCCCGCTGGCCGACGTTCTCGACCTTCGAGGCCACCTATCCGCGGGTCGCGGCGCATCCGCACGACCCAAAAATGATCTTCATGCCGGACCGGGTCGAGCCGGAGCGGGGCTTCGACCGTCCCGTGGCGTACGTCTACCTCGCCCCCGCCCTGTGCGGGGAGGGACAGCAGCCCTACGTGGCGCATCGCGCCGCCGGCCCGGACCCGTTCGCCCGGATCGCCCGGGCCGTCATCCGGGCCGGCACCATCGGGCTCAGCGAGGGGCAGTGGCGTGCCTTCCCGGTGCTGGCCGACCGCTGGCTGCAGCGGCCGGCCGACTGGGCCGCGCAGGTGGATGCCTGGGCGGCGTCGCATGGAGTCCCGCCACCGCCCGGGCCGGGCGAACCGGCGCCGCACTTCTCATCCGACCCACCGCCGAGCGTGCTGCCGCCGAGCGTGCCGCCGACAACCATGCCGCCGCCACCGGACCGGTCGACGGATCCGCGGTCCGGCCCGTCGAAGCCCGACAGCGGCACGGGCGCGCCACCACGGACCCCGCACGACGCCGAGGAGCTGCTGCGCCGGGCGATCCGCAACTTCCCGGATGCCGGCCCGTTTCCGCGGTCGATGCACACCGTCGACGCGTTCATCCAGCTCGCGCGTACCCGCCAGTGGCTGAACTCCAACGAGCGCAACCTCGTCAAAGCCTTCCTGCTGCGCACCTTTCACTGGGAACAGCGGCCCGTCACGGAAGCGGAGACGGGGACAGCCGGGTCCCGCAGCATCCGGCTCCCGGCCACCGAGGCACTGGCCGCAGTTCCCCTGCGCCAGGACCTCGCCGCGAACGAGCTGGTGGAGTGCCTGCTCGAGGTGCTGCAGCTCAACGCGGACAACAGAAGTGGTGACCTGGGGCGTCATCTGAGGAGGGCGCTGGAACTGCTGGTGGCGTTTCGTCCGCTGCCCCCTGCCGCCCGCGACCAACCGGCGGCCACCGCGCCCGGCCCGGCAACCCGGACGAGCCCCTCCGCCGCCGGCGTCTCACCTGCCGCCGGGTGGCCTACCACCTCCGGCGACTCGGCCGGCTCAGGGAACCCGGCCAGCGCCGTCGACCCGGCCAGCTCAGGTGACTGGGCTGGTTCAGGAAACCGGGTCGGCTCAGGTGACTGGGCTGGTTCAGGAAACCGGGTCGGCTCAGGTGACTGGGCTCGCCCGGCGGGCACGGCCGGCGGGCTCCAACACGGCAGCGCTGACCAGCCCTCCGTCCAACAGGATCTCCCTGCCGCGATCGAGACCGGCGCGTCGGCGTACACCGCGGGCCCTGCCCAGCCGGCCGTCGTCGTCCCCGTGGGCGAGCCCGCGCTGAGGATTGACGATGTCTTCGTCATTCACCTGCAGCAGCTCGTGGCCGTGGCGGCGGAGACCGTCCGCCTCCGTCCGCCGGTCGAGGGCCTTCTGATGACCGCGAGTCTGCTGGGCACGGCAGCGTGGCTGCCGTCGGAAGCCGTCACCGAGGTGCTCCGAGCCAGCGTCGCCCACCGGGACGACGAACCGCTGGTCGCCCAGGACCTCGACCTGGAGCGTTCCTGGATGCAGCCGATCCGCGCCGTGCCGCCGGCCGCCGGGACTGACCTCGACGAGCTTCAGTACACGGTGTGGGCAGAGCTCGAACGGCTCGCCGGGGAGCTGCGCGGCCTGAACCGGACGCCGGCAGACCAGACGCCGGCAGACCAGACGCCGGCAGACCAGACGGTGACGGACCAGACGGTGACGGACTGGACGTACACCGACCAGGCGGCGAGAGACTGAGCGGTCGTGGCGGCGCTTGTTCGTCCGCTGCGCAGGCTGCCGGCCAAGCTCGACATGCTGGGCGCGGAGCTGGTCGATGCCGTCGACCAGCTCGAGGAGGAGCTGCGACGCCAGACCGAGGGCCCGTCCGGGAAGGAAGGGGCTCCCGGCCGCCGGCACACACCCGGGAACGGCACTCTCGGGCTGGTGCCCGGGCTCCTGACCAGTCACTGGGCGGCGGTCGCGTTCATCGGGCTCTGCCTGCTGTCCGCTGTCCTGGATCTTCTGTGACGACTCCCTTCACTCTCGTCCAGCCGTCTGACGGTGACGGGACGGAGCCGGAGCCGGGGCCGGAGCCGGCGAGCGAGGCAGCCGCTGGCGCTGCGCGCGCCGGCGAACGATGGTTCGCGCTGCCGTGGGCGCTGGCCGGTGCGGTCGTGCCGGCCCTGCTCGTCCTCTGGGACATCAAGGCCTACGACCGGGCGTTCGACCACGGGCTCGGCCGTGGTGCGGTGACACTCGCCTTCGCCGCGCTGCTCGGCGCACTGCTGGTGCTGGCAGTCCACCGGGTGTACCCGGATGACGCCGCGCTTGCGATGGCAGCGGCGCTGGGCGCCGTGCTCACCATGGGCTTCCTGAACCGTGAGCGGTTCCTGCCTTCCTTCTGGCCGTTCCTGAGCGTCGCCGTGGGCACTGCGGCCATGCTCGCAGCGGCGCTGCTGGCCGCCGGGCGCTGGCGGTGGCCCGATCCGTGGGCCAGGCCGGGGCGGGCACGGCAGCCACCGGGGCGGTCGCTCACGCCGTTGCTCGTCCTGCTCACGCTGCTCACTGTGGCAGTCCTGGGCCTCACGGCCCCGTGGACGGAGCCGCTCTCGTCCGGACCGCTCGGAGCCGCACCGGCCGAGCTGTTGCGTTACCTGTTGTTCGCGCTGGTGGCCGCACTGCTGCCGGCTCGCACCGCGCAGCGCGGCCATGCGGGCCACACCGAACGCGACGGGCCGGACGACACCGGGGCCGACGACGACACCGGGGGAGGCGACGACGACACCGGGGCTGACGACAACGGGGACGACGACGGCAACGGGGGAGGCGACGGGGGCGACGGGAGTCGGGTCCGCCCCTGGGTAACCGGGGTTGCCTGGGCGGTGGCCGCGCCGCTCGGCCTGCTGCTCGCCACCGCGGACGTCGCCTCCGCGGCGCTGCTGGCCATCGGTCTGCTCACCGTCCTGGCCGCCCGCCGGCTGTGGGCGGCAGCCGCCGCCGTCGCGGTGGTGACCGGCGGTGGCGGCCTGGCCTGGTGCGTGGTCGCCGTCGGCGTGCTCGACGAGGAGCGCCGTGCCGCGGGCCTGCCTGATCTGACGGACCGCGGCTGGCACGACGACATCTGGGACCGCTTTCGCCTGATCGACGCCGGCTGGACCGGGCCGACCCCGACCGGTCTGCTGCCTGCTCACGGATCCTGGTCCGACCGGGAGCTCCCGCTGGTCGGCCTGGTCGAGCAGTACGGCGTGACGTTCGCCGTGTTCGCCGGGCTGGCCGTGGCCACCCTGGTCGCACTACTGGTGTGGCTGGTCGCGCGCGCTCCGCTGTCGCCGGTGAGAGCGGTGTCGGCGGGACTGGTCGCCATGCTCGCGGCCGGGCTGGCACTGCCGGGTCTGGTGCTGCTCACGGATGCTCCGCGGCTCGGGACCGCCGTGCCGCTGCTGTCCGGCGGCGGGACGTCGCTGATCCTCGCCCTGACCTCGGTCGGGCTGGCACTCGGCGCCGCGGCCCGTGCGGGCGGCGGCCGGGACGCCGGGCGGCCGGTGAGCTTCGGCGGCTTCGCGGTGTCCCGCCCCGGCGCCGTCCTCACCGCCGGAGCGGTCGCGGCGGTGACGGCGGCGGTGACGCTGGCGCCGCTGGCCGGTGCCCATGGCGACGTCACCCTCGTGCACAGCGCCGATGGTCGCGTCGTCGGGCTCACCGACCGGGGGACGGACCCCGGCCAGCCGCAGCTTGTGCCGGAGCTGGCCGCCGTGGCAGATCTTCCACTGCCTCCCGACGCCGAGTCCGTCACCCTGGACTGGCGGATCCAGCACATCGCGGAGAACGCACTCGGCGACCATCGGGGCGCGCTGGTGGTCCTCGAACTGCCACGGACCGAGGGGGACGGAGAGCCGGCCCACCTGCGGGCCGCGGTCACGACACGCAGACCAGTCGGAGCGGCCGCCGGCGGCGCGCCGGACGGTGGGATCACCGCCGAGCACCCCGCATCGGGGCTTGTCCGGCTCCTCTACCACGCGCGTTCCGAGACCTCCGCCGCGGAACGACAGGACTATCCACGGGTTGCCGGGTCGCCTGCCCCGCCATTGGCGCCCGGAGCCGAGAAGGTKCTCCTCGACTGTGTTCCACCCTCGGAGGACCCGCGTGTGAGTGACGGTTTCGCCACGACGGCGGAAGCCGCCGCCGGTGCGAGCCGGGAGAGCGCGGGCGTTCCAGCGCAGGACTGCCAGGGCGGGGGCACGCTGAGCCTCAGTGTCCTGGACGCGTCCGTACTCGCCGCCGTCCTGTTGGAACAGGGGGGGGAGCCGGGGACGTCGCCGGTTCCCTGCCCGGTCCTCGTCCCCGGGCTGAGGTGCACCTCGGGTCCCTACCAGGGGCTGCGCCCGGAGGTCGTCAAGGAGCTCTACGCGGGGATGTCGGAGCGCGGGCTGGCGGAGGTCGAGGACGGGAGCGTCCGGTACGACACCTTCCGCGACGGCAAGGTGACCTGGTTGATCGGCGGCGTGGAGTCGGGCGGGCGTCGCTGGTCGTTCGGGATGGCCATCGAGGGTCCGCGTCCGTCCACCATTGCCGCTGTCGGTGGCATTGTCACCGCGCTGGCCGCAGTCGGGAGTGAGTAGGACAGTGCCCGCTCCGACACCCGGGCAGGGACCGGGCACCATGCCCGGTCCGACATCAGAACTGGTGCCTGACCCGATGTCCGAGCCGGCGGGGAGGCGGTCGGTGGAGCCGCCGTGGGAACCGTCGCCACCGGTCGTCGGCCCTGGGCCGGGGTGGTCACCGGCGGAACAGGTGCTGCGCCGTGCCGTGTGCGCCTTTGACGACCGGGCCTCCCTGGCCGCGGAGATCCACACGCTGGACGCGCTCGTCTCCGCGATGAAGCGCCGCCAGTGGCTGACCGCCGACGAGAGCCTCGCGTTGCACGCGGCCCTGACCGCGCTCCTCCCCGGCCTGCACGGCCGGCCGGTCCTGCGGCACGGAGCCGCCACGGAGCCGGCGCGGCCGGTGCGCCGCCGGCCCGAATGCGTGCCGGCGCTGCTGCGTGCGCTGCCCACCGCCCGCGCCCAGCCGGATCCGGTGCTCGACGAGCTCGTCGCGGCGCTCACCACCCCGGCCGGTGTGCGCACCGACCGGACCGAACTGCGTGACGCCCTCGACAGCCTGGTGAGCCGCGTCCCGCGCGCACCGGCGCTGGACGCGGCGACCAGCGTCGAGCAGTTCGAGCTGCACCTGGTCAGCTGTGTCCAGGCGGCCCAGGGCCGGATTCTCGGACTGGCCGTGACGGCGGCCGACCCGACCGCCGCCGTGTTGTGGGTGCTGCTGGACAGCATCCGGGACGGCGCGTGGCTCACCGAGGCCAGCCTGGAAGGCCTGCGGGACGAGCTGTTCCCGCCGGCGGCCCGGGCCGGGGCGAACCTTCCCATCGGCCCCGCGGCCATCGGGCCGCAGCTCGACCCGGAGGTCGCGGAGCGCGTCCTCGCGGCGGCCAACCAGGTGATCGCGGACCTGCGCCGCGACCTCGCGGAGCTCCACGAGGACCTCGCGACAGCCACCGCGGAGGAGCTGGCCTGGGCGGCCGACCTCGCTGTCGACGCGCTGTCCGCGCTGTCGAGGCAGGTGCTGAGCCCGGGGCAGGGGGACGCTCGGGTTCAGTCCGCGGTGACCAGGCTGCGCACGACGGTCATCCGCGCGATGGCGGATGACGACGGCTCCGGCCGGATCATCCGACCCGACGGAACGGACGAGACCCGCCGGGAACGGTCCGCCGCCGCCCAGGAGACCATCGACGAGCTCGCCTGGCGGATCCGGACCGCCCCGACGTCGGCCGGTCTCACCATCCTTGTCGCCGACGCCATCGCGGCGCTGCTCGAACGCCTCGACACGCCCGTCTCCGTCGACGACCTTGACGCCGCGCTGCAACAGCGCTGGCCGGACGACCAGTGACGCCCCGCCGACCCATGAGGCCGACAAGGAGGCCAGTCAGCCGTGAGCAGCTTGTCGGATGAGCCGTCGCCGGGCGCCCGGAACCGATCCACCCGAGCCGTCGCGGCGACGATGGTCCTGGTCGCCGCGCTGCTGGCCGGGGCGCTGGTAGCCGCGCTGGTGCCCGACCGCGCCCAGGACGGAGTCCTGTCGCCGGTGAGGACGGAGGAGCTTCTGGCCAGATCCACCGGCGTCCCCTCGCCGCGGTCCCCGGCACCACCGGGCGCGCCGGCAACCACGCCGGCAGGCACGACGCCGACCGCCACTGCGACGCCCACCCCAATCCCCACCCCAACCCCCACTGCCTCGGCCACGACAGCCCCCACGGGACGCCCCGCGGTAACCATCTTCAACAACTCAAAGGAGGAGAACCTGGCGGAGAGGGCGAAAGTCGTTCTGCAGCGACTGCAGTACGTGGTGGGTGCGGTCGGGAACATCAATGCCGTGCCGGGAGGGGCGCGGGGTTCCCTCCGTCTCGCGAAGACGACGATCTTCTACGAGGGCGAACACGAGGCTGCCGCGGTGGAACTGGCTGCCGCCCTTGGTCAGTACGATGGCGAAGAAGTCGAAACTCGACCGAACGACGGGTCGAGGGTCTCCCCGAACGGCACTCTTGTCCTCGTCCTTACCAAGAGCTTCTCGCCCGGTTCCTGAACCTTTCTCGTCATCCCGTGCAGGAATCCCGGGCTCTTATCCAGGGGTGCTTCGTCGTAGCCGTGGAATCCTGTCGAAGTACCCGGCGAGCCTCGCGGCCTGGTCGAAGAACTCCATCACTCTCGAGGAGTCATCGTCGAGGTGGGCGAGCGTCTCCGCACCGAGGTAGAACGCGACGGCCGCATTGGCGAGTACGGGCATGCGCACCAGGCTGGCGAACGGCTTGCCGCTCAGCAGCGTGGTGAGCACCTCGGCGGCCAGCGCCTCCCAGCGCCGGGTCTCCAGCGTCAGCCGGGTCGCCAGCCGCGACCCCGGTCGCGCCCCGGCATACAGTTCCTGGACGGCAGAGATGTGCCCGACCTCGGTGTCTTCGAGGTAGAGCCGGCGAAGTATCTCCACCGCGCGCCCGGCCCGGTCCACACCGGACAGCTCATCCCGGTACCGCTGGGCGCGCGCCTCACAGGTGTGGGTGAGGGCTGCGACCAGGACGTCGTCCAGATCGGCGAAGTGGTAGTAGAGAACGCCAGGGGCGAATCCGCCGGCCTGGGCGATCGCCCGTGCGGTCGTGCCGGTGTAACCGTGCCGCACGAGGCAGGCCAGGGTGGCGTCGAGAATCCGGCCGCGGGTGTCAGACAACGCGTATCGGCCGAACGCCGTTGGCGGCGAGGTAGCCCTCGAGTCGACGGGCGAGCGCCGCGAGATGGTGGCTGGGTACCTGTGGGTAGAGATGGTGTTCGAGGTGGTAGGTGAGCTCGAGGAACACAGCGGGGATGATCCTCCCGCGCAGGGTCCGGGTCTGCGTCAGGGGTGTGCCGCCGTAGTCGTGGTGCGGCAGGTACACCGTCAGGAGCGGGTACACCCAGCTCCCGACGATCGCCATCACCGCATAGACCAGCACGGCCGGGGTGTACGGCCACAGCAGGGCGCCCCCCGCGAGCACCACCACGGGCGCGGCGGCCTCGGCGAGCAGCCAGCCGCGGTCGCGTCCCCGCAGGTAGGACCACCACCACAGGCGTGGCAGGAACACCGGGCCGTAGCCCACGGCGCCGAGCAGCGACAGCTCGGCGGGATGCCCCTCCGGATCGTCGGGGTGGGGGAACAACTGGTGGTGGCGGGTGTGCGTGGCGCGGTAGGCGTGCCCGCTCTCCAGGAGGACGAGCCCCATGGCGAACAGCGCCCGATCGGTGGCTGGTCCGGACAGGCCGAGCGTGCCGTGCACCACGTCATGCGTGACCGTGACGACCGCGACGAAGATGCCGAAGACGATCACCGGTGTGAGCCACCACCAGCCTGCCCATGCCGCCACCGCGAAACACAGCACACCGGCGAACGGGCGGGCGAGCGCGATCCACCGCTGCCGGCGGGTGGTGACGAGCAGATCGGCACCCAGGTCGGCCAGCGCAGGCGGACCGGGTGGACCGGGAGGACCGGGAGGAACGGGCGGATGGGGCGCGCCCAGGGAGGTCATCGCTTGAATCCCCTCTCGCGCAGCATTCCTTCCGCGACGATGCGACTGCCCAACACGCAGGCCACCGTGCCCAGACCCGGCCAGGTCGAGTCACCGACCAACCAGAACCCGGGGCCGCCGAGATCATGCGGAACGGCGTGCTGATTGGTGTTGCGAAGGTGCTGGCGGGCGCCTCCGACGGCGCCGGCCGGGCGGAAACCGAACCGTTCGTAGCTGCGCGGGGTGCCCGTCGCCGCGAACACCGCTCGCTCGCCCAACGACGGGTAGGCGCGGCGGGCACACCCTACGAGCAGCTCGCCGATCCCTTTCTTGCGCTGCTCGTATTCGCTGTCGTCGAGTCCCGCCCATGCGGACAGCTCCGTGTGGGTGGAGATCATGACGGCGCGGTACCCCGGCGGCGCGCTGAGCGTGTCCCCGGGTTCGGAGACGGAGACGAACATGTTGTTGCCCTCGCCGAGCGGGCGGTCGTACGACTGCAGGAACTGATGGTGCGTGAACTCCTGCCCGTGCACCTCCTCCTCGGGTACTCCGAGGAACACGACGCACGCGCCGCCGAGCGCCTGCGCGTCGCGTTCCAGATAGGCCCGCAGCCGGTCGGCCACCGGGAGGCCGGCGCAGATCGAGGCAGTGGTGGCGGCGGGTACCGCGGCCACGATCCGGCGGGCACCGATCGCGCCTCGGCGCGTCGACACCCGGTAGGCGCCCGGCTCGCCGTCGATCCGCGAGACCGCGCACCCGGTGCGCAGCCGGCCTCCCAACCCCCGGTAGTGCGTGACGAGCGCCTGCCAGAAGCCGTGCATCCCCCCGGCGTGCCGGCTCAGGCCGGCGCCCCGGATCGTCACGCCGAGCGCCGCGTTGATCAGCGGGGCGTCATCGACGGTCGCGTGCACCGTGTCCTCGACGAGCATCGCCAGCAGCCCGACGAGGGCCGGGTCGTCGCGCAGCCCGTGGCGGCGCAGCGCGTCCCCGAGTGTCCAGGTCAGATAGCGGGTGAGTGGGACGCCGGCCGGACCGAGCGCCCGCAGGTCGTGCAGTGCGTCCGCCGGACGGCGCACAGGGAGACGCACCCCTGACCGGCTCGCCCGCCAGAACGTCCGCGCCAACCGGTCGAGCAGGGACCACAGTCGCCGGTGCCGGTCGGTGTCGCCGAGCATGCGCCGACGCTCGGCGTGCCACAGCGCCGGATCGCGGTGCAGCACGACCTCGCGGTCGGGTAGGTGGGCCACATAACCCGGCAGCTCGCAGGCGTCCAACGGGTCCATTCCGATGCTCTGCAGCAACTCGAAGCCGACGCCGCCCGGCGCGAAGTCGACGAGCGTGGTGRCACCCACGTCGAAGGAGAATCCGCGCTTGCGGAAGTAGCCCGCGCAGCCGCCGGCATGGCCGTGCGCCTCGAGTACCACCGTCGACAGGCCGGCGGTCTGCAGCCGAAGCGCCGTCGCCATGCCGGCCGGGCCACCGCCGACCACCGCGACGTCGAACGGCTCGGTTGCTGTCGGCACGTCCTGAACATCTGTTCTGAACATTTGTTCAGAATGCGGCGAAGGGTCAGGTGAGTCAATGCATTCGGTCGTATTGATCAGGAAATCGCGGGAGACCCGCACCTCGCGCGCGGACCGAGTCGACCTCAGGCGTCCCGCCTCGGCGGCGATACCACCGTTCGACCCGGCGGATCCGCGATCAGGCCCGACCGGCGGGCCGCGATCGGCGACTCCTGGTCGCTGCCTGTCACCGGACGCACCATGAGGGAGGCGGTGGACGGCCACGCCGCGGCCCCTGAGGCGATTGTCCCAAAGATTCCAGTCGCGAACAGTGGGGCTTCCAGCCGCGAACAGTGGGGCGCTCCGCGCATCGCGCGCCCCGGTGGCACGGACGGAGAGCCGACACCTGTTCGCGTTGCCCCGGGGTGACCGGGGCCATGCCGGGGACGTCGCCGGGGAGGTTCGTGGCACCGCCGTCCGGGACAGGTCCTCAGTAACTGAGGAATAGGAGTACTGCCTGATGCAGCCGTCCCCGGCCAGTGATCGTCGCACGCCCTTGGTCGACCACACCGTTCCGCCTCGGGGCCCCCGCCGGCGTCCGGCCGCGAGCTCCGGGAGGCTGCGTTCCTCGGTGGTGGTGTCCCCGGCTCCCTGGGAATATCGACGGGGTGGAGCGGACTTGACCGACACCGTGACTACGCAACACGGATGTACCCGTCACGGTCGGGTCGGAGGCGAACGGGGATCGCGGGTCGTCGGGGCGCCGCATCCCCAGTTGCGGTCGATGGTCGTGCGCGGCTACGCCGGTTACCCAGAGTCGACGGCGGTGCACGGGAACTTCGTGCTGCCGGCGACCGCCGCGGTGCTGGTGGTGCTGAAGATGGTCGACTCGAGCGGTCGCCCGCCGGAGTTCCTCAGCGGTCCGCACGTTTCGCGCGTACGCGTCGACGGAGCCTGTTCGCCCTCGTACCTGGAACTCTGGCTGGACCCGCTGGGCGCCTACACGCTGCTGGGTGTTTCCGGTGCCGAGGTGGGCGGGCACCTGGTCGACCTGAGCGACGTGATCGGGCGGCGAAGTCGCGACCTGGCGGACAGGATCCGCGACGAGCCCACGTGGCAGCGGCGTTTCGGCATCCTCGACGACTTCCTGTTGCGTAACTCCGAGACCGGTCCGCGTCCAGATCCCCGGGTGCGCCGGGCATGGGAGTGTCTCGTCGAGACCGGAGGCGCCATGCCCATCGGCCACATCGCCGCCGACGTGGGGTGGAGCCACAAGCATCTGATCACCAGATTCACCCAACACCTTGGGCTTGCGCCCAAGACCGCGGCTCGTCTCGTTCGCTTCGACCGGGTTCGGGCGCGAGTCGACGTGAACCCGGGAGCGAGCTGGGGGGACGTGGCGGCCGACTGTGGCTACGCCGACCAGGCGCACCTGACCCGGGACTTCCGTGAGTTCTCCGGGGTCACGCCAACCGAGTACGCGGCCGCGCGAAGGTAGGCACCTTCACATCTGTTCGGCGGACGTGCCGGAGATGCCCCACCCCCGAATCGCACCTCGGTGACGGCTCCGGCAGCCTGGTGGGCTGCCGCCGAACCCCGCGGCTGGGCCTCGGACCAATGCCGTGAAGCGTAGTTTGATCTTGCCGGGATCTGGTCATGCTGCGCGCGGGGCGAGCGGGTGGACCCGGATCGTCGGCGGGCCTGGGTGG
>NZ_MBLM01000162.1 GCF_001854655.1 Parafrankia colletiae
CTACGACCGCAAACGCACCGAGGGCAAACGGCACAACGCCACCCTGATCTGCCTCGCCCGCCGCCGCGTCGACGTCCTCTACGCCATGATCCGCGACCGCAAGCACTACCAGCCGCCCGCTACCAATCCCGCACCTGAGCCGGCCCGCGCCGCTTGACAACGCCATAGAGACACCCCCCCGCGTGAACTCGTTCCGTCGGGATCATCGTCGGCGGCAGGCCCATCTGCGCGGGCTGTCACGGCAATCCGCTTGCCCGGTCATCGGCCGCCCAGAGAGGCTGCTGCGGCTTTCTCTGGCCGGTGTGGGTTGCCTCCTGCGGGCAGCACGCCGGGCCACGCGGCATGGGGGCGTTTTCCACGGGGCAGGCAGGGGTCTCGCCTGTCGGGACACCGAGGGCGGTGCGCAGGTGTGGAGCGTTGAGGTCGGTGGCGGTCAGGTGCGCGGCCAGGGTGATGTCTGGGTGTACGGGGACGCCGATGACGTACATGCCGGCGGTGCGGGCGGCGAGGACTCCTGGGGGTGAGTCCTCGATGGCGATGCTGCGGGCCGGTGCGGCGCCGAGTCGGGTGCAGGCTTGGAGGTAGATGTCGGGGTGGGGTTTGGGTTGGTCGGTGTCTTCGGCGCACAGGACGACGGGGAAGGCGTCGGTGAGCCTGGTGGCGGTGAGGTGTTGGTGTACGAGGGTGCGGGGGGCGCTGGAGGCGACGGCGAGGCGGTAGCCGCGGTCAGCGAGGGCGCGGACGAGGTGGATGGCGCCGGGACGGGCGGGGGCGCCGGTGGCGAGTTCGGCGAGGGCGAGGTCGAGGATGTCGTCGGCGAGGCGGGTGCTGTGGTGGGTGGGGAAGCCGAGGATGGTGGCGAGCAGACGGCCGACGACGGGCATGGGCTGGCCGATGAGGGTGGCGTGATCGGTGGCGGTGAACGTGCGGCCGTGGTGGTGGAACAGGGCGGTGTAGGCGCGGTTCCAGCAGATCTCGGTGTCGACGAGGGTTCCGTCGCAGTCGAACACGACGGCGTCGGGAGGTGCGGGCGGCCGTCGTTCCGGTGGGACGTGGCTCATGCGGGGTGCGGAGCCGGTGTGCGCGGCTGGCCGTGGGGGGTGTCGAGCATGCGGGTCCAGGCGACCGGGACTGGTGAGGCCGGCGTTGTGGCGAGGAAGGCCGCGGCGGTGGCGGCGAGCTGGCTGATGGGCAGGTCGGCGTTGAGGATGAGGCGCCGGTCGTCGGGCAGCATGTCGAGGTAGCGCAGGCTGGCGTGGTCGTTGGCGGTGGTGAAGCGTGGGTCGACGAGGTGGGGTTGTACCGGGCCGCGGTGGCGTTGCCGGGCAAGGACGGTCTCGCGGGGCAGGCGCAGGTACAGGTAGCGGTCGGGGGGCAGGGTTGTGCCGGCGTGTACGGCGTGGGTGAAGATGCCTGCGGCGTAGTGGGGGTCGGCGGGGATGCCGAGGTGGGCGATGGCCTGCTGGTAGGCGATGCAGGACAGGGGACTGCGGTCGAACAGCACGAGGTTGGTGCGGAGGCGCCGAGCGAGGTCGGCGCGTTGTTGTTCCAGGCGGCTCAGGTGGTCGAGGCCGGCGTGGACGTCGTCGAGGGTGCGGGGTGGGTAGGGCGGCAGCGGTGCGAGGTCGGCGTACTCGGGGACGGCGGTGGCGTCGAGCTGGCTGGCCAGCACGGTTGCCAGCGTCGTCTTGCCGGTGAAGCACCCGCCTTCGAGGGCGACCAGCTGCGGGCGGGTGGGAGGCGGGGATGGCGGTGTCATGAGTGTCTCCGGGGCGGGGTGAGGGCCGGTGTACGGTGCGGACCGTAGCCAGAGGGACCGACAATTGTGAGGACGGCCATGGCGGTGACCGCGGAGACCGGACACGTCGAGGTGGGCCGGGGCAGCGGCCCGGAGCTGCCGCTGTCGGTGTTGCGGTTCTGGCCAGTCGGGGCGCTGGCCGGAGTGCGGTATCTGGCCGAGGGACTGATGAACCGCAACTGGCAGGTCACCACGTCGACGGGGGTGTTCTTCGTCAAGCAGTTCCTGGACATCGACCGGGCGCAGATCGGTTTCCAGCAGGAGGTCACCAGCCGACTGGCGGCGAGTGGCCTTCCGGTCCCGGCGGCGATGGCGACTGCGGACGGCGCCCGGCTGGTGTGCACCACGCAGGGCCGCTTCGCGGTCTACCCCTGGATCACCGGGCGGCATCGGACTGGTCTGGAGCTGACCGAGGGTCAGTGCGGCGAGCTGGGTGAGCTGCTCGGCAGGGTGCATCAGGCGCTGGGAGACCTCTTGCCGCCGGCGCAGGGTGTGGCATGGAAGCCGGCGGCGGACCCGACATCCGCGCAGGAGCTGATCGAGACGCTTCTCCGGCGTCTCCCGCCACCGCGGTCGCGGGACGCCTTCGACGAGCTGGCCGCGAGGGCGCTGGTGGAACGCCGCACGATGCTCGTCGAGCTGGCCGACCGGCAGCCTCCGGCCGGCCGGCCGAGAGCCGGCGGCCACCTCCATGGGGACTTCCACGCGTTGAACCTGCTCTACGACGACGCAGGGACGGTCGTGGCGATCCTGGACTGGGACCGGCTGTCGACCGGGCCGCTGGCCGCGGAGGTGGTCCGCGCGGCGACGCTGCTGTTCGGGTTCGGTGACGAGCGTGGCCTGGACCTGGACCGGGCGGGAAGGTTCGTCGCCGGCTATCGACAGGTGTTCCCCCTGCCGGTGGAGGATCTTGCCGAGGCGGTGTGGCGGTTGTGGTGGGAGCGTCTGCACGACTTCTGGATGCTGGAGTGGCGGTATCTGCGCGGCGACCAGTCCTGTGACCATCTGTTTCCCGGGGCGGCGGCGCTGGTGGTCTGGTGGACCCAGAACTACGAGCAGGTGCTGACGGCACTGGCGCGCGGCTGAGAGGCCGGGCGCGATCACAGAAGGATGCGGGGCTCGTCGACGGCGCGGGTGACGTCGTCGAGCACGGCTTGGACGTCGACCGCGCTGTCGCTGGCGGCTCGTCCACCGCTGGTCAGTCCGTCGTGCCACGCCGCACGCCGTTCCGCCAGGTTCGGTGGGCGGGTGACGGTCAGGGAGTGCACGGTTGCCTCGATGACGAGTTCGCGGTGCATGCGGGTCGCCCAGGCACGGCCGCCGGCTGGGCTGCGGGCGACGAAGAACGCGAAGAAGGAACCGACCATTTCGGTGAGGAGCCGGCGGTCGGGGACCCGTGCGCCGGTGTTCGTCCGCGGCACGCTCGACAGGGCGACGAGGTCGGCGAACGGCCGGTCGAGGACGGGCACGACGGTGTCCAGGTCGTCGGGATATAGAGGGAACCGGCCCGCGGCGCCGAATTTCAGGTGGGGGGCGGACAGCCGCGGGTCGGGTGTGAAGTACATGCTGACGCCGGCGTGGGTGAGGTCGGCGGACAGGTGTAGGGCTTCGGCGTAGGCGCTGCGCCACGGGGTCTGGTCGGCGAACCCGCCGGCGCGGGCCAGCAGTGTGCGGTCGGCGAGGAAGGTGCCGCCGACGAGTCGGACCGGCAGCGGGGCGAGCAGGCCGCTTTCCGTGTCGAGCCGGGGTGCCGGTCCGTCGAGGTAGGGGGCGGGGAAGGCGTGGAACCGAGTGGAGAAGTGGGCGGTGGTGATGTCGAGCTGGCCGATCTCGTTCTGGTCGACGATGTCACGGGGGCGTAGGGCGCGGTAGTAGAACGGCAGCATGACCAGCCCGGCCGCGGGGTCGTGGTCGCGGAGCCGGGTGAGGGTGTGGGCGGCGCCGGCGGCGTAGTGCGGGCTGAACAGGCAGTCGTCGTCGCCGAACAGCAGCCAGTCGCAGGAGGCCGCCTCGACGGCGATGTTGCGGCCGACGGTCATCCCGGCGTTCCCGGCCAGCCGCACCGGACGGACAGGAACGTCGCCCGGCAGCGCGGTGTAGTGGTCGAGGACGTCACCGGTGTGGTCGGTGGAGCCGTCGTCCACGACGACGATCTCGGCGAGGGTGTCGCCGGCTTGGGCGAGCAGGGTGTCCAGCGCCCAGGTCAGTGGGTTGTCGCGCAGCCGGTCGGCGGCCGGGTCGAACGGGCAGCGGTTGTAGGTGGTGAGCAGGGCGGACACGCCGCGCCGGGTGCGATGGCTGTCCGCCACGGTGGTGAGGCTCGGCGGGGTGGCCGTCAGATCGGTGACGAGACGGTCGAGCGTCGCTGTGTCGCTGGTGAGGGTCATGGGTGGTTCACCGTTCGGTCTTGTCGTGGACATAGCGGTGGCCGGTGGCGGCGCGATGCGCGCCGTTGGCGAGACACCACCAGGGGCCGGTGCTGTGGGTGAGGTAGGCGGCGAGTAGCCCGGCGACCTCGCCCATGTGCAGGCGGTCGGGGCGCAGGCCGCGACGGCGTAGCTCCTCGACGATCAGGTAGGCGGGCGCGAGGTAGATCCCGGTCGCCGCTGYCGCGCCAAGCAGGCCGGCGGCCGGGCGGCGTGTGGCCAGCGGAAGGCTGAGGGTCGCGGCGAGGGTGGGTGAGGTCGCCAGCCAGATCGCCCCGCGGCCGAGGCCCTGGGCGGCGAGCAGCCCACGTATCCCGCCCGGCGCGGTGCGTTCGCCGGGTAGGCCGGTGGCGGCGAGACGCAGCAGGGTCGGGTAGTCGACGTAGGACCAGAACCACTGCCGTTTCTGCCGGATGACCTCGGCTGGTGTGGTCGGGCTGTCGGCCCATTCCACGGCGGGGATCGGGTCGATCGCCACGCCGGCGGCCGAGGCCAGGAATCCCAGCGCGAGGTCCTCGTTCATCGTGCGGGTGGGCAGCCCACCCCAGCGCAGGAACGTCTCGGCGTGCAGGAACAGACCGTGCCCGGTGCAGTGGGCGTAACGCGGCCAACGGAACGATCGACTGGTTCGGGTGGCGGGTGGGCGGCGGTGGTGGCGCCAGGTGGGGATCTCGTGGGCCAGGCTCCACCGCGACTGGAGCAATGCCGCGCCGGTGAGGTACCGCCCGGCCGGCCCGGTAGGGAACGTGGGCAGGTTGGCGAGGAACAGCGCGGACTGTTGCAGCACCCGCGGCGGCTGCCCGGTCGCCTGGTGCAGGTCGCCGATGCGGCGGGCCGCGACGGTGAGCGTGTCGGGGTCGGGGCGGGAGTCGGCGGTGTACTGGGCGAGGTACACCAGCGTCGTGTCCGCGCCGTCGGCCGCGAGCCGGTCGAGTTCGACGCGGGCCGCGTGATTGACCTGGTCGCCCATTGTGCCCTGCGGGTCGGGGTAGTGCAGGTGGCGCACCGAGGGATAGTCGCGGGCGAGGTCGGCGGCGAGCTGGCTGGTGGTCGGCTGCGCCTCGAACATGGCCTGGAGGGTGGCGGCGCAGTCGGCGGCGGTGGACCCGCGGCAGGTCTCGGCCAGGGTCGCCAGCTGGGCGGCTGGCAGCACTGACCGGAAGGTTCGGCTTAGCCGGTCGGCGGGTGTGCCCGCCGCGAGGGCCGCAGCGAGGTCCGGCAGGCGGGCGGCGGCCCCGTCGCGCTCAGCCTCTTCGCGGGCCGTGGTTACCACCACGACGCAGGCGGGGCCGTAGTCGGCTGCCATCCGGCTGAACAGGCTGACCGTGTCGGCGATCAGCGTCTGCTCCCGCAGCATAGGAAGGACGATGACGAAGAACGGCCGTGCCTGCCCAGACGGCACCAGGTCCGAGCGGTCGGAGCTGGCCGTGCGCAGCCAGCGCAGCGAGGAGACCGTGTTCGCGGTCCCGTGCAGGCCACGGGCCGTGGTGGCTGCTGCGGCGGCCCAGCACAGCCACGTCCACGCGCGCCGCCGGCGTCGAGGCCGGGGTTGGGGTTGGGGATTCACGGGGAGGCCGTTCCGAGGCGGTGCACGGAGAACGCTTCCCGGAACCCGCCGCCGGCCATCGCACCGCGGTAGCCAGCCAGGTAGCGGGCCGGTTCACCGATGTAGTCGGCCTGCCTGGCGCCTTTGGCCGCCTGGGTCTGGGACCGGTAGCAGCCCAACGCCGCGACCTTGACGTCGAGGGCGTCGGTGATGTCCTCGGTGTAGGCCGGGTCGACGATCGGGCTCCACACCTCGTAGCCCAGGATCGTCGGCACCCACCATGGCCGCCCGCCCCACTCAGGAAAGTTCGCGCTGCCCGCCATCCCCGCCGCCCGCAGACACAGCGCGGCGGCTTCCCGGTGGTCGAACGACCCGTCGCCGGGATGCGGTAGGTAGAGCAGCGTGGGCCGGAACCGGCGCAGGACTGCCATGACGGCACCGAGCTGGCCGGGGTCGCGGCTGTCCAGCCCGCCGTCGGGGAACCGCAGCCAGGTCAGTGCGTCCGCGGGCACACCCAGAACACCGGTTGCGGCGACTGCTTCGGTCTCCCGGATCGGCCCGAGCTCCTCTGGCGGCACGGTCGGGCTCGCGTGCTCCCCGGAGGTCAGATAGAGCACGCCGACGGTGCGCCCCGCCCGGCGGTGCAGCGCGATGCTGCCGCCACAGCCGAGCACCTCGTCGTCGGGATGCGGAGCGACCACAAGGACCCGGCTCATCGCGCCACCCGCCCGAGCGGCGTCCAGAACCGGCGCGTGCGGTCACGTCGGCTGCCCTGTCCGGACAGGGTGTCACCGGCCACATCCAGTTGGCCGCCCGAGGACCGGGTCAGGACGTCGCCGGCGAGCCGGCGGGTGCCGTCGAACATGTCCAGCCCGCCGAGATCCTCGGCGACGAACCACCGCAGCGCAGGCCGACCTTCCTCGGGGTCGCGCGGCGCGTCCACGCCGACGACGCAGACGTAAAGATGATCCACATGGATGTGGGGTGCGGGATGCCGGTCGGCCGGGACGGGTTCTTCCACGATCCACCACGGCATCGCCATGCTCGCCTCCCCGCCGGCGCCGAAGCCCCACGGCAAAGGGAGACGATGCGGTGGGGCGGCCAGCGTCGCGCTGTGGCCGGTTTCCTCGGCGAGTTCGCGCAGCGCAGCCTGGGCAGGGTTCTCGGCTGGCTCGACATGGCCACCGGGCAGCATCCACCGCTCGAAGCGGGGATGACGGATCAGGCCGAGTGCCCAGGGCCCGCCGGGTACAGGCCGGCGAAGGAGAAACACGCTGGCCGTCGCGTGACGCACTCCCGTGGGCCCCGTCATGCTCCGACCACCTGACGCGCGATGTCGATCATGCGCTGCTCGTCGGCCGGGGTCACACCTTCGTGGCAGGGCAGGCTGACCAGCCGGGAACACAGCTGCGCGGCGTTCGGGCAGGCGTCGGCAGGAACGTCGGCGAACGCGTCGTAGTCGTACAGGGGCCGGTAGCCGTAGCGGCGCGGGTCGGAGACGAACCCGGCCTGGGCCAGCTCCTCGGCGAGTACGACCGCCAGGTGGGCGTCGTCGGCGAGTAGGAGCGTGGCATACCCGTTCGGGGTGCCGTCGCGGACCGGGAACGGCTTCACCCCGTCCATGGACTCCAGCGCGGCGGCAAGACGGTCCCGGATGGTCCGCCGTGCGGTCACCCGTTGATCGAGGCGGGCGAGCTGGCGCAGTCCGAGAGCTGCCGACATCGCCGGCAGTTTGAAGTTCAGGCCGAAGCTACGGCCGAACTGCCCACCTGTGGCGGCCTTCCCGGCATTGCGTAACGCGACCAGCCGGTCCGCGGTGGTTTCGTCGTCGGTGAGCAGGAACCCGCCCTCGCCGGTGGTGATGAGCTTGCGTAGGTGGGTGCTGAAGGCGCCGAGGTGCCCGCGGGTCCCCACAAGCCGGCTGCCGGTCCGGGTGCCGTGCGCCTGCGCGGCGTCTTCGATCAGGGTGAGGCCGCGCCGGGTGCACAGCGCCGCCAGCGCCTCGCCGTCGGCCGGGTAGCCCCACATCGCTACCGAGACGATCGCCCGTGTGCGGGAGGTGAGGCGGCCCCGCACGTCCGACAGGCTCAACGCGAATGACGCGCTGTCAGTGACGTCGGCGAAGATCGGACGGGCGCCCACGGCCAGGACCGGCATCGCGGTCATCACCGGCGCGGTCGCTGGCACGATCACCTCGTCCCCGGCGCCGACGTCGGCGGCCAGCAACGACAGGTGGACCGCGGCGGTCCCTGACGAGCACGCCACCGCCCGGTGCACGCCGAACCTGTCCGCAAGGGCCCTCTCGTAGACGGCGACGACCGGCGCCGTGCCGGACAGGTCCCCGCTCGACAGCGCCGCCAAGACCTCCGCCGTATCCGTCTCGTCGAGCAGGGGATGCGCGGTGTCGACCGTTTTCGGGGTCACGCGGCTGCCCTTTGCTCCACCAGGTCGAGCAGCTCGAAAGTCGGCAGCAGGTCGGCCAGCCCCGGCGCGAACGGCGCTCCCGAAGCCGCAGCGGTCAGAAAGGCGCGCAGCTCGTGCTGGAAACCGGTCCGCTCGAAGCCGGTGTCCAACGGGCTGGGACGCCACTGCTGCGACCAGCCGCGCGACCCGCCCGCCGCCTCCGCGGCCGGCAGCCCCGTCACCGTCAGCTCCGCCAACCCCGTCAACGTGATCCCGACACCGGCATCGGTCAGGATCTCCACCCGGCTCTCGAACCGCGGCGCGTACGTCCCCGTCAGCACGTTGCCCACCRCCCCCGACACGGACTGGGCCTGCACCGAGATCAGGGTGTCCGTCCCGTTGTGCAGGCACGCGGTTTCCACCTCCGTCGCCGGGCCGATCAGGTTCAACAGCAGGTCGACCGGATGGATCGCCTGCGCGAGCAGGAAACTGCGCAACGGCGGCAGGCCCCACAGCGACCCCCGCGGCTTGCTGGCCACATGCCGCACCGTCACCGACACCGGTACACCGACCTCCGGCCGCGCCAACAACTCACGAATCCGCAGGTAGGGACCGGCGTAACGCATGTTCATCCCAACACCCGTCGTCACCCCCCGCGCTTCGGCCGCCTCCACGAGCTGCCCAAGACGCTCGGTGGAGACCGCGGGCGGCTTCTCCAGGAACACCGGAACACCGCGCTCGACCGCCGCCTGGGCGATCTCCTCGTGCGCCTGCGGCGGGCAGGCCGCGACCACGGCGTCCACGGCGACCTCACCGAACAACGCCTCGACGGACCCGAACCGGTACGGCACCCCGAACCGGTCCCCGACCCGGTCGACGACGGTGTCATCCGCATCGACCAAGGCGCTCAGCCGGACACCGTCAAGAGGCAACAACGCAGGAAGCAGGTGCGAGACGGCCTGCTCACCGGCCCCGACGACCGCGACCCTCACCTCCGCCCGGTCCGCATCCGACGAACGACCGGCACGTTCTGTCTGCACCAGGGGCATGAATGCTCATCCTTCTCACTCCGAGGAAACACGACGTAGGTCGGCAAGGGAAAATGGGCAGGCGCAGGCGACGGCTGCAACGAAGGAGGCAAAGCGAGGTCATTTTCGACTCTGGCGCCCGCGACGATGAGAAGCTAGATTTTCCTAGCCCGAGGGGTGGGAGCCATTCTTAACTTTCAGCCTGCCATCCGGACGCCGCGAAATTTCCCCGACTCCGGTAAAGGTCCACGCCAACRCGGGTATAAGGATAAGTGTTGCCCGGGATATTGTCGAGGGGGAACCAGCGGATCTCGGCGCACTTATGTGGCTCGGCGTTGACAGGTTCACCCTGCCAGTTTTCAGGCCGGAAGAACAGGCCGAGGCGCCCTTCCCCGAGGGCATTCCGGAAATGCACCGTCGAAGCAAGGATCAGCGACGCAGGATCGATGTCAAGGCCGACCTCCTCGCGGGCCTCACGACACACGGCGGTGGCGACGTCCTCTCCTTCCTCCAGCTTGCCCGACGGAACATTCCACCAGTTATCCGCGAAACCGGTACCAGCCCGCAAAGCAAGCAGAACTGTGTCATTTCGGACGAGCAGGAGCATGACGTCGATGATGCTGCGGTACGGCATGGTGGCAGTGCGCTCCCCAGGGTGCGCTGAGGTGGTCAGCGGCTGGTCGGGTCGAGCCCAAGGAGGGTCAGCTGCTCGRCGATCCAGCCGACCCGTGCGCTCGTGGACATGTTCGGCGGGATGTCGAAGATCTGCTGTCCGACTGTTGCGCAGATGCTGCGGACGACCCGGTCGGCGGCGGGTTGAATGTCGAGGACTTTGGAGCGGTAGGGGTCGCCGATCTGGTGCTGGTCGAACTTGTCGGTGCAGTAGAACACCGCGTCGTAGACGGGTGCCAAGGCCCGGCAGAACGTCTCCATGGCGTGCAGCACGGGGACGTGGGGTCCTTCCGGGCCGCCGGGTAGGACGAGCCAGGCGTAGGCGAGGACGTTCGCGATCGTCTTGTCCGCGACGACCATGGTGTGTTGGCGTGCGGTGCGCAGCAGGCTGGACAGCTGGGCCGCGAAGAGGTCGACCTCGGTCTCCAGATCGAACTCGCCGACGCCGTGCACGACAATTTCCTCGATGAACGGGCTGTTGCGCGCCGGCTCGGGGACGCAGGCAACGTGCACCCCGCGTTCCCGGTAGTAGGCGGCGAGGGCGTGGGTGAGGGTGGTCTTCCCGGAGGCGTGGGTGCCCTCGACGGCGACGACGCGGCAGTTGCGCAGCATCAGCGGGCTCCTTCCGCGGCCGACATCTGGTCGCCGCGGCTGGCCCGTTCCGCGTGGCGAGACGAGGGCCGTGTCGAGGGAGTCGTCATAGGAGTCGCTGTCGTCTGGTCCCAGGCGGCGGCCTCGACGACGGTGTCGAGATCGAGCTTGTCCCAGTGGTAGCAGCCGGTGCTGCGCGCCGCGACGAGCGCGATCCCCAGGGCGCGAACGAGGACCCGCTGAAGGATCTGCGGGGTACCCGCGGAAGTCATGTGCGCTGCCGGGGCAGGAACGGCGGTCAGGTTCGGGTCGGGGGGCAGGCCGTGGAGGTGGACGGCGACGCACACCTCGTGCAACGCGGCCGGTGTGGGGCCGTGTGCCGTGTCGTGGAGCCGGGCGAGACCGGGCTGCGCGGTCGGGTCCGGCCAGGYGGCGGCGAGAGCGGTGATTCCCCGCGTGGGTTCGCTGGCAGCGGCGAGCCTTGCCAGGTCGTCGGCAAACCGGTGGCCGGCGAGGATCGCCGCCCGGCGCCGGGCCTGCACCAGCAGAGCATCGAGCCTGGCAGCAACAGTCGGGGTTTCCGCCGGCTCCTCGGCCGCGACGGCATGGAAGCCGAACCGCAACGTCGCCTCGGTCACCGCCAGGGTGCGGCCCCGCGGCAGCCGCAGATACACCGCTCCCATGGCCGCCGGCGTCGCGGCATCGCACAGGACGGTGAACGCGGCCAACAACGGGGTGCGTTCGGCGAACGGCCGCCGCTCGGCGCCGAACGGCGTGCCGGCCCAGCCCAGATTCGTCGCCTCACGCATGGCTGATCCGCAGCACAGGACGCTCGGCCGGCGGTCGCTCGGCGCGGGTGAGGGCGCGGATCGACCGCCCCAGGTATTTGGCGTAGTGGTTGCGCCTGAACCGGTACCGCGCCCAGATCGCGCCGATCGACTCGTCGAGCAGGTTACCCAGCGGTTCGAGTAGGTCGGGGGCGTCGTAGACCGGCCAGGCACTGGCCTGCCCCGACGGCCCGACCACGATCATGTGGCCTTCGGTGTCCGGGGTCCACGCCGTCAGCCGCAGCGCTGGCCGCCAGTCGTGCACCGTCCGCAACTCAGCCAGCCGGTCGAACGTCGCTGTGGCCTCCTCCAGGCTGAGGAACTCGTTGTCGGCGAGGTCGAGCGCGTTCCCCTTCTTCAACGGCAAGATCAGCTTGAGCTTCCCGGCGTCCAGCAGATCGGCAATCTGGTAGGTGAACGGCAACGCGGCCACCGTCGAGCGGTAGACGACCGCCGACAGCGACAACGGCAGCCCCGCGTCCTGGAACGCCCGCACCCCGGCCATCACCGCGTCGTAGTCCCCCCGGACCCGGTTCGTCGTCGCCCGCGGCCCTTCCAACCCGACGTTCACGAACGCAACCTTGCTGGACAGGCGTGCCGCCTGCTGAAGGCCGCGGGTCGCGTTGGTCGGCACACCGATCACGGTCCCCGCGAACATGTCGACGATGTCGACGAAGTCCCGGCGCAGCAACGGCTCGCCACCGGACAAAAACACCCGGGGCACCCCGGCCAGGTTGTCCCGCATCCGCTCCAACGCGGCCAGCGAGGGGTCCGGTTCTTGGAGCGTCTCGGAACAGAACGAGCAGTCGAAATTGCACCGCTTCGTGACCTGAAGGATCACCGACAACGGTCCCGCAGCCGCAGTGGCGACCGCGTCCAGATCCATCGGAGCCCTCAGCCGGAAATGGTGCCCATCGGTGAAGACGACAGGCTCATCCGCCCGTGCGCAGATCTCATGGCCGCCGGGCCTCGTCACGGTATCCGCAGCAGGTGGGGACGGAGAATTGACGATCATCAGGTCCTTCTCGACGTAGGGCCTCGACGACCGAGCCAGCCGACCACCGCCATCGTGACGGCAAGCTGACGCGCCGACGCTGAACGCCCTCAGCTTCCCAACCGGCCGCACACCCGTCATTCCCCGGGAAACGAACATCCGCTTCGGGTCCGTACAGCGCCACTGACCTGCGGCGACGGCAGTGGCGGGGGCGTATTTCTTCGGCTCGAACCCGCTGATTCGTTCGGCTGACTCCGCTCGGGCCAGACACGCGCCGCGGTCCCGCCGTGATTACACCAGCGGGAGACGGCCCCGCCCTCGCACGTGTTCCGGCCCCACTTACCCGTTCAACCAGCTGAGGAGCCGGCATCCGAAGGCAGCAAGTTCTCGACCGCCAAGGCCAGGCGTTGCACGATCGCGGCACGCTCCTGTCCGGTCGCGTCGGCCAGCCGATCAGCAGGCCCTCCAGCAGCAGATGCAGCCCAACCTCACGGGTGCGCACCTCGGCGTGCCAGGCCAGTGTGTCCTCCAGGATCTGCACGTCATCCAGGGGCAACGGGGTACGCATCCGCGCCCCGAGTGTGCGCGGCTGGTTGACCTGCGCGATCAGCTCCATCGCCCGCGCTGGCGTCATGCCTGGTTCGCCAGTGATCGTCAGGGTGCGCAGCCAGCCCTCGGCCAACTCCCGCGGCGACGGCCGGGGCACTACCGGTCGAACCCCGACCGGCCAGACCCACAGCCCGCCATCGTCCTCGACACCGCTCACCACACCGAACCCGGCGGCGGCCAGGACATGCCGGTAGCGCTGTTCCTCACCAGAACGGTCGAGAACGTCGTCGTCGGTGACGCAGCGCACGAGAAGTGCCTCGTGCTTCTCCTGGGATTCGACGACGAACCCGCCATGCCGCTCGCCGCGTTCGGCACACTCTGCGGCGCGCAACGCGTCCCGGATCGCCTCAGCATGCTGTTCCCGCGTGGCGCCCGGCGGGCGGGTCTCGTCGCCGGCGGAGGGTCCGTGGCGCTCGGGCTTGGTCCTTCGCCGCCAACGCATGATTCACGGTAAGGCCGGCGATCTGCGACCGTCGACCACTCTTCTCGCCCCGCTACAGCAACCTTGGCGAAGGGACGTGAGGGGGTGCCCGCCCTGTGGTCGGATAGGGCGCATGACCGGCGACCGCGAGGCCGCCCGGCATCTGGCCGCTCAGGCTCGCGTGGTCGGCCGCGTGTCCGGACGGGAGCCCTGGCGCGATGCTGTCCGCTGGCTCAGCCGTGGGCGGTTCGGCCACCGTGCCAGCTGGCCGCGCGTCGGGTCGACGCGCCCTGGCAGGACACTGTGTCGGGTGAACGATCCGGCTGGCGTGAGCGGGCAGCGAACCTACACGGCCAGCAGGCGTTCGCCGTCGACTACCAGGTCTGCCGCCGCTGCCGGCTGGGCGGGGTGGAGCAGCCTTACACCCTGGAGCCTTACCAGCGGTGCGGGTTGGCCAGCCTCGGCCTCGCCGCCCTGCGGGCCGAGTATCCCGGCCTGTCCTGGCACACCCTCGGCGGCCATTTCCGTTCCTCCCAGCCGTTCTGGGCCGCGATCGGCGCCAATGTTCCCGGAGGCTACGAGCAACGCGGGGTCTGCTCGCATGTCACCAGCAGCTGATCAGACGAAGCCAGCCGAGGTCTTCGCCGTGCTCGGCGCTGGTCCGCTTGTCCGAGCAAAGCCAGGATTACCGTTGTCGCTGTCGCGCTGCCCCGGTTGGCCAGATGACCTGGACGGCGCGTTCGCTCGCTTGGGCACGAGCGACGACGGCGGCTGTGCCGCCCCGGTCCGCGGCAGCCTGGCCGTCCCAGACCGCCATGAGTAGATCGACGGTGTCGAGGAGCGCCTCGTTCGCGGCCTCGTAAGCTGCCCGATCGGAGACCTCGTGCGGCAGGACCCGCACGGTGGCGGCCCGACGGACGAGGTCGTCGAACAGATGGGCGTGGTCGGATTTGACCTTCCTCGCGCGGTAGTCGGCGGCAGGGATGATCACTTCGAGTGTGCCGCCGATTTCCAGGACGACGTCGGCGAAGATGCTGTCGGAGCCGGCCGCGATGCAGCTGACGCCAGTCAGGTCTGGCGCGTACGGCAGGAGAGCCGCAGTGAGAGCGGCCCGGACGAGGGGGACGGTCGCGGGGGTGAGGTCCATGTGGCCGGTGACACCGATGCGGATCAAGTCCTGACCTTCCTCACGTCTCATATCCGGGCCGCCGCGTCTTCGGCGCGCAGCATGGGTTTGATCCTCCCGCACAGCTCGGCGATGGGGCGGGCGGATGTTCTGGTTTCGGCGTGCCGATAGAACTGGCCTAGTTTGACTCGGACGCGGCTGGACCGGGTCTGCTCGACCGTTGTCACGGCGGCGTGACCCAGCCGTGCTGCCTCGTCGAATTCGCCCTGTACCAGTCTGATCTCGGCGTGCCCGAGCTGATCAAGAGCGGTACTGCGGACGCTGCCGACGCCCCGAGCCCGGACGGCCTGGCTCAACCAGGTGGCTGCCTCGTCGGCATACTCGGGCGCCTGGTGCGCGATGTCGAGGAGACGACCTCCGGTGACGCCGGCCAGTTCCGCTTGGTCGAAGTAAGAGATCCAGTGCGGTTCAACGGCCGGGTCGACGTCGCGGAAGGCGTCCTGCGCCCGGCCTGTCGCACGTTGGAAGGCGGAGAGCCGACCTTGCTGGGCGTAGGCCCATGCCTCGCGCGTGAACAGCATCGCACGCACCGCCGGGGTCGCCCGAGCGCCGGCGACGTCCTGCGCGAGTCGAACGAGCTCAAGTCCTTCGATCGTCCGGCCGAGATAGAACTGCTGCCTCGCCATGCCAGCGAGGATGTTCGCGCAGAACACGGGATCGTCCGCCGCCTTCGCTGATCGAAGAGCGAGCAGGTAGTAGCGCTGCGCTATCCCTCCCTGCCCCGAGTCCCAGGACATCGTCGCGGCAGTCTCAGCAAGATCGGCCATCACACCGTGCAGCCGCCGGGTCAGATTCTGTGGATGCGAGAAGTCGCGAAGCTCATCCGCGATCTCAGCGAGCTGACCCACGACCGCCTTCCGTCGAAGGCCACCGCCGAACTGGTTGTCCCAGGCCCGGAAGGTTCGCGCGGCCAGCTCAATCTGCTCGATCTCCTCATCGCCGACGCCAGCGGTGCGACGCTGCCCGGCGGGCGGCTCGATGGTATTCAGCCAGCGCTCCGCCCCCTCAAGCAGAGCAGCGCCGACGATCACGTCCGCCATCGCGCGCGCCGCCTCGCGGCGATCAAGGGAGAGATCATCTCTGGCGATCTTATCCACCGCCTCCGTCGTCGGTACCGTTTCCCACGTCATGGGACCTGTCGTTTCCTCGGAAAGGCGGCCGATGGGACTCGTGCACAGTTCCACCAGCGATCGAGTTCCCCGGGCGGCGGTGGGCTCCACCATGGCGCCGGCATCGGTTCTGTCGCTCTGGCGCCTCGTCTGTCCCGACAGTTCTACCGGCTGCGGCCGTGCGGTTTTCGACGTCTTGTCGATGAGGAGYAGGTCGGCGGGGCCGAAATGCTCGCGGTCGTCAAGGTCGATCAAACCGTGGATGCTGGTGCCGTAGACCTCGGCGAGTAGCGCGAGAAGCTGGGGGGTGGGCCGGCGTCGGTTGTTCGGCAGCGGCCAGTTCTCCAGTTCCGACAGCTTCGGGCCGGTCATGGGGGCAGCGCCGTCCGGGTCGAGGCCGGCGTGGGCGGAGTGGGCGTTGATGTGGTTCGCGGCTTGTGTCTGGGTCCAGCCGCGGGCATGGCGATGGGCGGCGCGGGGACGCAGCTTGTAGCGGCGGGCGAACTCGACCGCGATCTCGTCGTGGGACATGCCGACTGCGCGCATCCGCGTCCGCAGTTCGTCCTGCTCCGATCGCTGGCTCGCCCTCGTCATGACAACACCCTCTATCTCTCGGACCCGACTGGTCGATCTTCCAGTTGCCCGCGACGCGGACGATTCTCGCAGTAAGTCGGTATGTCACGGGCCGAGCGGTACGGCGACCGTRCCCGCGAGCACTGCTGTGCTCCTGTCCAGCGCGGTAGACAGATCGGCACGAAGATGTGCAGGAATGACACCGCTCTCCAGGCCACAGGTGCTCACCAGGCCGGTAAGGTCGCGGGCCTGACACGCATCGAGGTATTCGCGGGCAGACGGTGCCTGTAACAGGTCTCGTGCGGCGTAGCCGTCCCCGGCCTCCAGCACCTGGTGGATCATCGAGCGGGTCAACGGTCGCGGATCGACGTCGTGGACATGACGGGCGGCGTCGAGAGCTGTGAGGCAGACGCGGACGCGGAAAGCCACGGGCAAGGCGCTGTGATCGAGCCGGCCGCAATGGTCAAGCATCGTGGTGGCAACGGCCGGGGCGGCTACATCTTCGGCGGGTCGGCACAGCACCGTGAGGCAATCGCTCACCGCTGTTTCCCAGGGTTCGGTGCAGGCCGTGGCGTTGAGGAGGGCCTGGGCGTCCGCCCAGTCACCGGCGATGGCGCTCGCGATGATGGCGACTTGGCGGCCGTCGAACATGCGCTGACCGACCCCCTTGTGGCGGCGTAGGAAGGCGAGGGCATCGTGCCAGCGACCGGCGGTTGTACGAGCGCGGACGCCGTCGGCGAGCAGCACCGTCCAGAGCCATTGGCAGAGCTTCGCGTGGTCGTCGACGGTCGCGGGGAGCCTGGCGGCGGGCACCCCGACGTCGTCCAGGACGACGTCGGTACGCGTACTGACGGCCTGGTAGAGGCTGTCGAGAAGTCGCGCGGCGGCGTCACCGGCGCCAGCGCGAATGTGAAGGCGCGCGAGGTTGACGAGGGGTTCGAGGGCGTAGCGCGCGGCCTGGGCGGTCAAGGCTTGCCTGCCCAGGTGAAGTTCGACGTGGCGGTGACACCAGGCGCGTGCGAGGTCAGGCAGGCCGACGTCCGAGGCGAGCAGGGCAGCCTGGTTGAACACGACGGAGGCGGTGGCCCGATCGCCGGTTCGCTGCGCCGTGTCGGCGAGGGCGCACAGCTCGCCGACACGGGCATCGAGCGTAGAGCATGCGGGCCGCGGGCGGGGCACCAGGGGGAAGCGGCGCGCGGTCGGGCCCGCGGGGTCCACGGCTACTCCCAGATGACGGTGATGGGGTGCGTCAGGBGGTCGAGGACGAACCGGCCGGCGGCGGAGTCGGCGTCCGGTGGTGTGTCGGGGATCTCGAAGCGGACCGTGCGAGCACGATAGATCCTGTCCCAGGTGCGGATCTCCTCGGCGACCTGCCGCGCCAGGTGGGCGCCGGTAGGCCCATGGCCGCGGACACCGACCTCGAACAGCCGTCCGCCGTCAGGGGTTGGCGGGGCAGGGCGGATGACGAGGTAGGCCAGATCGGCGTCGCGGGTGGTGGCCATCGACCCCCACGGGTACATCGGGGTGACCTGGCCCCGGTCAACGGCCCGGGAGTCGACGTTCATCCGCATGAGGGCGTTGTCGAGGGTGAGGCACAGCCACAGGTCCATCCACTCCAGGGAGACCTCCGGTGGGAAGAAGACCCCGGTCCACTCCTCGTGGTGCCCGGTGTCCAACACGCCGGCCAGGCCGGGGCCGTCGACGTTCTGGTCCTTGTGGACCTGCAAAGTCACGTCCTTCTCGACGGTGAGAGGGACGATGCGGCGGGCGTCGTCACCGAGTCCACGCAGCGGCATGAAGACGGTCTGCTGGCTGTCGAGGCTGTGCCAGCCGTCGGCGGCGCGGTGGAAGACGATGCTGCGGGAGTTCGTGCCGCGTAGCCGCAGCGGCAGGATGAGCCGGCCGCCGGGGGCGACTTGGTCCAGCCAAGCGGTGGGTGTCTCGAAGGCGCTGACGGTCGCGATGATCCGGTCGTAGGGGCCGCCGGCCGGATGTCCAAGGGCGCCGTCGCCGAGGAGAACCTCGACGCCGGTGATGCCGGCGGCGGCGAGGTGCGCGCGGGCGCCTGCGACGAGGTCGAGATCGACGTCGATGGTGGTCACCTGGCCGGTTTCGCCGACGATCGCGCCGATGAGCGCCGCGTTGTAGCCGGTGCCAGCTCCGATCTCCAGGACCCTGTCGCCGGGGTGGGCGTCGAGTTGGTGGAGCATCATGGCCACGGTCCCGGGCTGGGACGCCGCGCTGATGGACACACCCGCCGCGTCGTGCTTGGTGTAGACCGCGTCGTTGGCGTAGGCGCGCTCCACCGGCACGTCGGGCAGGAACAGATGCCGCGGGACCTCCCGGAACGCAGCCTCGATGGCGGCGGTCCGGATCACGTCGTGCTGGACCAGGCGGTCCGTGAGCTCCTCGCGCAGCTGATCGGCCGAAACCGCAGAACTGTCACTAATCGTAGTCACCTCGTCGATCGTAGTGGTGGGGAGGATCTTCGCGGGGACGTCGGCGCCGTCGTGTGTGGCGGTGAAGACGACGTCTTGGGCCAGCGAGGCGAGCACGGCCTGGTCGGCGGTGGTCAGCCCAGCCCTGTTCGCGTGGAAGACGACGTGATGAGCGAGGACGGCGCGTAGCCCACGCTGAAGCTGTCCGGCTCGGGCCAGCTGCGCCAGCTGCTGGCCCGCGTCTTCGAAGGCGGCGATCCACGTTTCGTAGTCGCGCAGCGGGCCGGCGGTGTGGTGGTTGTGGGGGTGGATGTCGATGGTCATGAGACGGTGCATGGCCTGTGCCAGCTGGGCGGCTCGGTCCGGCTCGATAGGCCGGGACGATGCGGGACGCAGATCGGCGACCTTGGCCCAGACGTCGCCCTGTTCGTAGATGTCCAGCTCGGCGGCGCGGAGCAGGGCGCTGCACAGCAGGACCGTGATCTCGCGCTGACCGAGGGCCGGCGGGGTGGGTTGCGCGGCGCGGGCGAGCAGGTGCCGGCTGTCGGCGTGGAAGAGATGGTGGGCGATATCCATCGCCTGCTCGCCGCCGAATGCCGTTGTTTCGGGTTCATAGATGCCCTGGGTCCAGCCGCGGATACGGCCGTCGCCGGTCAGGCTGTCCAGGAGGTCAGCGATGGTTGTGCCATCCGGGTCGTCGGAGCGGTAGCGCAGCTTCCACGGCTGTTTGCGCAGGTACCACCAGCCGTGCAGCTCGCCGGYGTCCTGCGCCGCAGCCAGAGCTGGGTACAGCTCCTGGGCGGCGACGAAGTCGGCCGTGAGACGGTCGGCGAAGTCGATGTTGTACTGGCGCCAGCCGGCAGTGGCCGTCACGGTGGGTTTCCTCCCGGGCAGGGCGAGCGGTCGGCGGGGCGGTCATGCGATGAGCAGGCAGGAGTCCCAGCCGGAGCGGGGCTTGGCGGTGGTGCTGGGGGCGATGACGGCTAGGGCGACGCCGGCGGCGCCTTCGAGCAGGCCTGGGCTGTCTGCGCTGGGGGTGAGTAGCTGGCGTGCGAGGGCGTCGGGATCGGTGTCCTCGGGTTGGACGGTGTCGAGGAGTCGGGAGGTCAGGCTGCGCAGCTGATCTGCGGCCGGCGGGCTGGCATCCGCTGCCGTGGCTGCGGCGATGTGGGCGAGTCCGGCGCGCCCGTGGCACAGGGTGATGTCGGTCGTGCTGCTGTGTGCCGGGTCGGACAGCGCGTGGATCAGCGCGTTTTCCGCCAGGTCGCGGCGGGCGGTGTCGCCGGTGGCGAGAGCGGCGAGGTACTGGGCGCGGGCCAGTCCGGCGGTGCCATAGCACCAGCCGAGATGCTTCGCGCCGTCGCGGTCTGGGCGTCCGGTGGCGTGGTGGGCGCGGTCGAGCCAGTAGGGCCAGGAGACGCCTGTGTCGGTGTCGGTGCGCCATCGGTCGAGCCAGGCGCAGATCCGGCCGATCGCGTTGTGGTGACCGGGCACCGTGATGCCGCGAAGGGTGGCGAGTGCGAGCAGGGCCAGTGGACCGGCGATGCCGTGGGCGAGCCCGTTGTTGCCATGGCCGCCGGGAAACCGGTCGCTGGCCCGGCCGGTGGGCCCCAGCTCGGTCCACCAGCCGGGTAGGGCCTGCCCGTCGATGGTCACGTCGTCGGTGAGCCGGACCAGATAGTCCAGAACGGCCCGGGTGGTTTCGCCGGCAGCGTCGCGGCGCAGCAGGTAAGCGCCGAGGCCCGTGATCCCGCGGATCACGTCGAACTCGGCCAGCTGTGGGAGCCGACCCGCGTCGATGCGGGCGTTGGCGGCGGCGACGCGCCGGTGGGCGTCGGCGGCGATGGCACGGTCGAGACGATCCAGGGCACGCTGGTAGGCGCCGGGCTGGCCGGCGGCGACGCTGGTGAGCGCGTGGGCGAGCGCGGGCGCGCCGTAATACAGATGGCTGTCGGACCCGGTGGTCAGGTTCCCGTGCGCCGCGTAGGTGAGCCAGTCGTGGGCGCGTTGCCAGGACGCGAGACCGGCGGCGGCGCGCTCGATGTGCAACAGCGCGATGCCCGGCGCGCCGTGCGCCAACGACTGGCGCCACCAACGCTGACCTTCCCACGTGCCGGAGACACGATGCGGGTCCGCCAGCTGGTCGGCTACCGCCGCGGCGAGAGCGAGGGCGGGGTGTGGCTCGGTCACCGGGTGCCCTCGCGGGTACGGGCGGTCCAAGCGAGGGCCGCAGCGCGGGCCAGGTGCATGGCGACAGCCTCGTCGTCGAAGTCGATGCGATGGGCGCGGACGTAATGGACATGAATCAGGGAGCTGAGGACGTCATCGACGCTGACGCCCTGGGTGTCCGGGCCGGGAAAGCACGCGCGGTAATCGGCCAGAGCGTGACCGCGGGCCACCCAGGCATCGGCGATGATGGCGCCGCCCGGTACCGCGCGCAGCGCAGCCCAGTCGTCGCGCGGGTCGGCGAGCCGCACCGCTTCGGTGAACACCACGCGGGGAATCCGAGCGGGCGCGACGGGGGGAATGTGGTCGATCAGCCAGCGCATGGCCGCCGCGGTGCTGCCGGTGAACGCCTGCGCGATCGCCACTGTGTGGGCGGCGACGAGTGCCTGCCAGGTCGGGCGGTGTGGGAGAGCGAGCTGTGTGAGAAGTGCCCGCGAGTCCGCGCCGAACACCGCCTGGGCCGCCGTCCACGCCGCGCCGGAACCCCACCGGCCAGTCTCCGGGTAGGAGACGGGGTAGCGCAGCTCCCGCAGCACACCGTCGCGATGCACAGTGTCTGCCCAGCCGCTGACGATCTGCGCTGCGTCGCCAAACACGGCGGGGTCAGGCAGGGCGATGCGCAGCCGCAGGTGCTGGTCGGGGTCGCGATAGCGCACGTACCACCAGGCCGGACCCGGGTGGAGCGCCGGCTCCTCGCCAAGGCGTGCGAGCAGGTCGGGTAGGTAGTCGGTGAGGATCGTGTTCTGCCGGTCGAGATCTCCGTACAGGCTCGCCAGCAGGACCGTGGACGCGGCGGGTGCGTTCCCGTGGCCACGGCGAATGATCCGCTCCTGGGCGGGCTTCGGCAGCCGCGACCACGGCGGCGGTGCGGTGGCGGACAGCGGGACCACGACTTCGTGGGCTCGCCCGCCGCACCAGCCTGCTTCAGCGGGATCGGGTCCTTCGGTGAGCAGCGCCCGCGGTGTGGTGTGTAGGTGGGTGCGCAGCAGCAGCCGGTGTCCGGCCTGGTCTAGGTCGAGGGGTAGCAGCCGGTCTCCTTCGCTCAGCCGAACCCGCCGGGGCAGGCGCCGCCGTGCTCGCCACGAGGCGAAGGCGTTGTCCCAGGTCCTCCACGGCTCCGCCCGCGGGGGCAGCTCAGCCGCCGTCACCGTCCAGCGGGCGGGCGCGAGGATTGTGCGGCCCAGTCGAACCCGGGGAAGGAACGGCAGCCGCGCGGCGGCACCCCAATCGAACGCTGTTACCTGGGCGTAGTTGGCCCGGCTGAGTTCAGTCAGGAACCGCGCGAGCGGAGGCGTATGCGTCGGCAGATTCAGCGCGTGGCCTCCGAGCGCCTCCAGCCTGATTCCCTGGGCGGGTGCGGCCAGGTACATCCGGCGGCCGTCGCAGCCCACCGCGAGATCCTCGACGGTCAGAACCTGCCCGTCGGGCACGCGATGTTCCCCTAGCGTGATCAGGATCGGGTGGACCTGGGGAGACCGCGTGACATGCGCGGTAGCCGGGTCCAACGGCGGGAAGGACAACTGCGCGGTGGCCGTGTCCCGGTCCCCACAGGGAACCGCTGCCAACTCGGCGGCGAACCCTCGCTGGTCCTCGGGCGCGAGGACGGACAGAAACCGGCCCGTCAGTACGCCCGCGCCGCGAGAGACCGTCGTGACTTCCAGGCGAAAGGCACCCCGTCGCAGCGCGTCCTGGTCCGCGGCGCCGACGCGGACAGCCAGCTCCAGATGCGGCGGGGGTCGCAGAGGTCCGGAGTCCAACGCGGCCCTCTCGATCAGCGCGTCGTCGATGACGATCTCGTCCTGCCCGTCGAGCACCGCGCCTTGAGCCAAGGCCAGCAGCACCTCATCCCGGGTCGACAGTGCCGGGCGCCGCGCGGGAGTCACCGTGCCCGGATAGCCGTCCGGCCAGCCGATCCCGCTGTCGGCGACGACGTCCAGCAGCGGCACCAGCGACCCGACACCGAACCGCTCGTAGAACCGCTGGTGATAGTCCCGCCAGGCAGGCGTGCCACCGGGATGGGCACTGAGCCGGGTCAGCGCCAGCGCGGCGCGTTCAACCTCCCGGGCGACCTCGCGGGAAAGCTCAACCCGGCCGTCCAGCCGCAGATCCACAGCCAGCGGATTCCGCCGAGTGGGGGCGATGCTCTGCATCCGTGTGGTCAGCTCGGCGCGGATCGGCCGGGCATCGGCCATCACACCGTGGTTGTGATCCTCCATGCGGGAGTGGATCTCGCGAAGCGCCGTGACCAGACCGGCAACCGGGCCCACAGCGGCGGCCTCGACGGCATCCAACCGGGCGAGCACCTGCTCCAAGGCGTCGGTCTGCGTGCTGGGCGCGTGAAGACTTGTGATCAGCGCACCGCAGTGGAGCAGCTCCGAGAGCATTGCGGCGACCTTCACGGCAGGCGCGCCGGGGAACTCCGCCAGAAGCTTCGCGCTCAGCTCCCCGAACGGGACCGGCGATCGGGCAGCCTGCACCGTCGCCCGCACAGCGGCGGTGTAGCGCAGCGAAACCTCCACCGCACCCGTTCCACGCTCCCGGGACTGCGCCTGGTACGGCACGATCAGCCTGTCCCCGCGCACCATGACCGTGCTGTTACTGATCACTGGTAGCCGGGCCAGAAGCTCGGGGCACTGCTCCAGCCGAGTAACGACTTCGGCCAGCCACTCCGCTCCCGCACGGACCACCGCCCGGTCCTGGTCTCCCCAGATCAACCGGGCGTCGGCGCCGAAGGAGACGGGGGCTACTCCCGCCAGTAAACCGAAAGGTGTAGGACGGCCCTCCAGCCGCAGCAGGTAGCGCGCGGTGGACAGCACGGCGCGCCGGGTCTCACGAACAGCGGGCGTCTCAGCCTCGCGCAAGACGCGAACCTGACGGGCCAGAACCGGACTGGCATGATCAAGAGCCTCAGCAACGCCCCCGGACATCCAGATCCGGCGAAGCCAGTCCACCCATGCCGCGACGGCCGCGGGGGAGGATTCCGTCAGATCCGGCCACGGCGGCAGCTCGACCTCTGACCGGCGGGCAGCTCGAAGGAGCGCCAACTCGGCGGATCGGAACCCCGGACTGCTAGCCGACGGCACTCGCACCTCCCTCTACGCGACGAAACGGATGACTCGGTGGGTACCGCCGGCGGGATGTCCTCCCGCCGGCGGCACCCACTACCGGCCGGTGGCGGTTACACCGCGCCCGTGACGCAGGCCCCACACGTGCTGGTGCAGTTGTCGTCCGTCACGTTGACCAGCCCGGCCGGGTCCGCCACCTCCAGCAGGGAGACGTCCAGGTCGAACAGGTCGCCTCCTCCCTGGGCGGGAGCCGCGGGGGCTGGCAGAGCCATCGTGCTGAGTGTCATCGGAAACCCCATTCAGTTGATCTTGCGTTACGAATGGTCGGAACACGGAGGTGAGAGGGCCGGACAGAGCGCTGTAACGATGCCCGCTGGCGAGGCGCCGGTCATTCCCCACCAGACGAACCTTTCGTTTCCGGCTCGACATGGTCACTGACCTGCGGAAATAGCGCCGACCGGGTGCACCTCTTCGTCGAGATAGCCAGCGACGGCGRCCATCTCTTCGTCGACTTCCCAGCCGCATCGCGGCCCGCGGTCGCCTGACTCTTCGGGAGCCCGACTGCGTCCCCACGGCATCGCCACGAGTACGCCGCGGACCTTCCCCGTCGCCTCCCGAGCGGCTCCTATACGCGGTGGGCCGTGGCTGGACGGTCACGACGTTCAACCGGGGTAGGTCCGGACCGGATGTCGCAGGGGCCCACCCCGTGCGAGGCGACCGAACCGACGCCCAGGATCTTGATCGCCTCGCTGCGGAGGGTCCGTGGGATGCCGTGGTGGACGTCGGCGGCGCAGAGCCCCGCTCGATCGGCCTTGCCACTCGGCGCCTGGCGCTGCATCAGTTCGCGCGCGGCAGCGGCGCGTGCGGGCGTCCATGTGCTCGTCGTCGCCGTCAGGTAGCGGGAGTGCGGTTTCGTGGTGGTTGGCGCGGTATGCAGGGGTCTATCGGGCTGCTTGGTGCTCGTGGAGGTCGCTGCCCGGCTGGGGGTCATCGCTGTCGTAGCGCAGGTGGAAGATCATGGCGGCGGTATCGACTTGGCGGCGGGCCTCCTCGGTGCTCGGGCCGAGCTGTGCCGCCTGGTCGTAGGCGTCCAGAGCCGAACACAGATCGATCCACTCTGGGGCGGTCGGGTCGGCCGGCGGGGCGAAGGTCGCGAGCAGGCCCGTCAGCTGCTCTGGCGGGAGCGTTTCGCGCATTCTGGCGAGCAGAACGATGGGGYGGAGCGCGGGCGGGACGGTGTGGTGGCGAGGTGGCATGCGGGCCGTTTCGGGGTCGTAGGTCTGCGGTGGTGATGATCGCCGGAGGAGGCCAGAGGTCCGCCGTGACGGAGCAGTCCGCTGAGGGCTCGACCACGACAAGGCGCGTCCCGCCGCCCGTCCGCGCAGCCCTGGCCGCGCCTGGCCTCCGGAAGAGCCCCACGGGTCCGTCAGGGCTACCCGTGAGGAGCGTTACGCGCAGTCATCATCTTTCGAGGGCTGGTGTGGCTGGGCGTTGCGGGCGGCGGCGACCGCGCGGGTGAGGGTCGCGGCGAGGGTGTCGGCTTCGGCGAGGGTGAAGGCTTCGCTGTCGGGGTCTTCTTCGCCGGCGCCGAGGGAGATCATCGGCTGGTAGGTGGTCGTCGCGGTGACGTATTGCTCGATCGCCACCTGGATCGCCGTCTGGTCACGGACCCCGGGGATGCCGGGCAGGTCGATCACCGTGAACTCGGAGACGTGGTAGTCGCCAGGGCCCGCGGGCTCGACGTGGAGGTGGCCGGCGGGCTGCTCGCACCACGATGGGCAGGAGCGGCTGGCAGGGTCAGGCATGGCGGTTCCCTTTCGAACTAGGCGGGCGGGGCGTGACAGCCGGAGCCGGTGGGGTGGTGTGTGCTGGGTGGGCGTCGAGGTTGCGCAGGCCGTCGCGGACCCGGTGCAGCAGGTCGAGGTCGAAGACGTCCGTGGCGGGCGTGGTCTCAGCGTGGGTGGCGAAGTGTTCACGTCGTGGTAGGTCGTCGGTCGGGGCGGTCGGGATGTGCTGAAGGGGTGGGGCGTTGTGGGGCAGGGCGGCCCAGACGACCTTTCCCTTCCTCTGGTAGGTGCCGTCGGGAGTGCGGACTCGGGCCTGGTAGTGGCCGGTGCGCGGGGTCAGGGCGGTGACCAGGTGCAGGCCGCGGCCGTTCTCGGCACCGAGGTCGGTGGTCTGGCGGGTCGGGCGGCCCGGTCCTCCGTCCCAGACCTCGACGATCACATGGTGGTCGCTGTAGGTCAGGCGCATCGCGATCTGGGACGTCAGGTCTGCGTCACCGCGTGGGCTCGCGGCGAGCGCGTTGGTGACCAGTTCCGAGGTGACCAGGGTGATCGTGTCGATCACATGGCCAAGATTCCATCGGTGGAGTTGCCCGGTGACGTCGCGGTGGGCGGCGCTGGCGGACTGGGGTCTGGTCGGGTAGTACCAGGCACGATGCGGTAGCAGGTGAACGGCCGGTTCGGGTACGGCGGTGGTCATGCGGCTCTCCCGAGGGCGGAGATCTGGGCTGTTCTCGCCTTCGGGTCGAGGGGGCGCGGGTGGGTGGGACGAGATGCGGCTGGCCGCGGCCCGTGGTGTTGCGGCTGTGYGGCCGGCGCTGGCAGCGGTGGGCGGGGCAGGGGTGGTGTCGTGCACGTGCGTGAGGTTGTTCTCGGCGAGCAGCACGACGCGGCACGGCCACGCGCATCCGCACTCCTCGCACACTCCGTTCCGTTGAACATGCCGGTCGAGGAGGTGCACCGCGCTGCGGCGCAGCAGCTCGGGCGGGTGGGCGATCGTCTTCCGACCGAGAATGATCAGCGAGTCGGTGGATCGGCCGCGAACAGCGACGACTTGACTGGGTGGAAAGGCGGGGGCGGAGACAGGCGGCGCAGGATGGGCAGGGTGTGATCGGCCGCTGGGTGGCCGGCTCAGGCTGATAGCCATGGACGTGCACCTTCGGTCTGCGAACGGGTGAAAGATTAGTGATCGGCGGGGTCGAGCTGCTGTGCTGGCTGGCTGGCCGTGCTATCGGCGAGGGCGCCGAGGGTGGCGTTCAGCGCCGCACCAGCGCCGCGGCGGCGCAGTTCTCGGGTGAGCGCGTCGAGGACGGACAGCGCCGACAGTGGCCGGGCAGGCAGGTCGGTCACGGCCTGGTCAGGCCGGAGGGCGGCTGCCGGCAGCGTCAGCTCGGTGAGCATCTGGTTGTAGACGGTGGCCGCCCAGACGGTCAGAACGACGTGCAGCCAGCCCCGCCACTGGTCCCGGCAGGCGGCCAGCCGGCCAGACAGCCACGCCTCGACACCCTCGACGAGTTCCGCCCGGACCGACGGTGGGTAGCCGAGGATCAGTAGGTGCAGATGGCCGAGCAGTGTTCCAGCGTCCACGAGATCCCCGCCGGGTTCGAGTGCGGGTGACACCAGCGCCGCCCGCGGCGACCTGTCGGGGTACAGCACACCGCGCGGGGTGAGGTTCCCGAACGCGATGCCGCTGTGGCTGAGCACCATCGGGTCCAGCCGGGCGGCCAACCGGCCGAGCCTCGCCGACAGGCTGCCCGCCAGCGCCCGAAGCTCCCCGATCTCGCCTGCCGCCGTTTCGCCGGCGTGGAGGTGGTCCACCGGATGGCTCAATGCTTCGGCGACGACCCGAGGCACGGCATTGGCGGGCGCCGCAGCCTGGCTCAGGTGCGCGGGTGGATCGCGGTGCAGGTCGCTCAGGTCGTCCATCAGCGCCGTCACTACCCCGGTGAACTCCATCGGCCGGGCCCGGAGCCGGGTGGCCAGGGTGGCGCCATCGACCCAGGGGGTGAACATCACCCCCTTCGCACAGGCGATCGGGACCGCCACCCGCAGGCGGGTATAACCCGCCAGCGCCGTGAGCTGCTCAGCCTGGCCGGCCACCGCGGTCACCGCGACGCCGTCGCCGTCGGCGAGCACGGTGACGAAATCGCCGTGGTCGCCGCGGACGAGGCGCGACAGCGCCCGGCCTGCCGGGCGAACCGTCGCGCACAGTGCCACCCCGCCGCCGGCCCGGACCTGGCGATACAGCGCCCCGCCCGCCGTGGTCACCGCTCCGAATGTCACCTCGCTGTGCGGCCACAGCTCGGCGGTCGCGGCGGTGATCCACCCATCGGCGTAGGACAGCAGATCGCGGACGTCGCCGTCTCGCCAGCACGTCGAGCAGGCCGAGGGCGGGTTCACCGGAGTCGGCCGACACCGGCGTAGACCGGCAGCCGACCCTCCATGGTCGTCGACCGGCCACGCCGCCGGTCCTGCTCCCAGCCCGGGAGCAGGACCAGGCCGGGGTCGACCAGCGCGCAGTCGTCGAAGAACGACAGCACCTCGGTCCGGGCGCGCAGCTGGAACGGCGCGGTCGTGCGTCGGTACACCTCGGCCGCCTCCGTGACCTGCTGGGACTGCCCGTCGCCGGTGGCGTGGGTCACGACCAGATGACTGCCCGCGGGCAGGGCGTCGCGCAGCTGTGCGACCAGGTGCCGCGGACCGGTGTCGTCGGGGAAGAAGTGCAGGACCGCGACCAGGAGCAGCGCGACCGGCTGCCCCAGGTCCAGCAGCCCGGCCACCTCCGGATGCTCCAGGATCTCGTCCGGCCGCAGCAGATCCGCCTCCACCGCCGTAGCCAGCGGGTTGGGCGCGAGCAGAATCTGGCTGTGCGCGACCGCGACCGGGTCGCTGTCCACATAGACGACCTGGGCGTCCGGGGCCAGCTGCTGGGCGACCTCGTGGACGTTGCCCATCGTGGGCATACCCGACCCGATGTCGAGGAACTGGCGGATACCGACCCCGCCGGCGAGGTAACGGACCGCCTCACCCAGGAACAGCCGGTTGACCCGGGCGGTGGCGCGGATCTGCGGCCACGTCTGCTCGACCTGCGCCGCTGCCTCCCGGTCGGCCGGGAAGTTGTGCGCGCCGCCGAGGAAGAAGTCGTAGACCCGCGCCACGTTCGGCCCCTCGGCCCCCACCGCGGCGACGCCGTCCGCCCCCCTCACGATCGCCCCCGTGACCAGCACGCCRCGATGACGACACCACTTCTCTGCGGACGCGGCCGGCCCGACCGGGCGAGCGAGCCGGCTCTCGTATCCTCGGGGCGGTCACGATGCGTCGACCAGGCGATCCTCATCATAGGAAAGGTCCTCACTGACGGTAGGCAAAACGGAACCGTTACACCATCGTCCAGCCGGTGCCGGGTGGTCATCCCCCTCACCACGAAGAAGCTGTTCACCCGTCCCGACCGCACGTGAGCTGGGAAAACACCGGCGGGAACGGCTGTCTTTTCGCTCGTTGCCGGCTCCTACTCCGCCGGGGAGTGTCCGATCAGCGGTGGATGTGGTCTGGCCCGTGCCGCCGAGGCTGACTCGGCGCGAAGGGAAGATCATGAGCGAGACGCTCGAGCCCATGCCGACCCCGATCGATCACCAGCAGCTGGCTGCGGAGCTCGTCGCGAAGGCCCGCACCGAGGGCGTGGAGCTCGTCGGCCCCGGTGGGCTGCTAACCGGGCTGACGAAGTCCGTCCTCGAAACCGCCCTGGAGGCGGAGATGAGCGCGCACCTCGGCTATGACAAGCACGACCCGGCCGGGCGTGACGGCGCGAATTCGCGGAATGGGACGCGGACGAAGACGGTGCTGACCGAGATCGGCCCGGTCGAGATCGAGGTTCCTCGGGACCGGGACGCCAGTTTCGAGCCGGTGATCGTGCGTAAAAGGCAGCGCCGGTTGAACGGCATCGACCAGATCGTGCTGTCGCTGGCTGCCCGCGGGCTGACCACCGGGGAGATCGCGGCGCATTTCGGTGAGGTCTACGGCGCGTCGGTGTCGAAGGACACGATCTCCCGAATCACCGACAAGGTCGTCGCCGAGATGACCGAGTGGCGCAACCGGCCCCTCGACCGCGTCTACCCGGTGATCTTCGTGGACGCCGTGGTGGTCAAGGTCCGCGACGGCCAGGTCGCCAACCGGCCCTTCTACGCCGTCGTCGGGGTCACCGTGCACGGGGAACGGGACATCCTGGGCCTGTGGGCGGGTGACGGCCACGAAGGGGCGAAGTTCTGGCTCCAGGTCCTCACCGAGATCAAAAACCGAGGTGTCGAGGACGTGTGCATCGCCGTCTGCGACGGGCTGAGAGGCCTCCCGGACTCCATCACCGCCGTGTGGCCGCTGGTGACCGTGCAGGCGTGTGTCATTCACCTGCTGCGGAACTCGTTCCGTTACGCCGGACGGCAGGACTGGGAGAAGATCTCCAAGGACCTCAAGCCGGTCTACACGGCACCGACCGTCGCCGCGGCCGAGGCGCGATTCGTCGAGTTCACCGAAACCTGGGGCGACCGCTACCCGGCCATCATCCGCCTGTGGCGTAACGCCTGGGAGGAATTCATTCCGTTCCTCGACTACGACGTCGAGATCCGCAAGGTGATCTGCACGACCAACGCGATCGAGTCCCTGAACGCCCGCTACCGGCGCGCTGTCCGCGCCCGCGGCCACTTCCCCAGCGAAGAGGCCGCATTGAAGTGCCTGTACCTGGTCACCCGTTCTCTGGACCCCACCGGCCGAGGTCGGGCCCGCTGGATCATCAGATGGAAGCCCGCCCTGAACGCCCTCGCGATCACCTTCGAGGGCCGTCTCACCCCGACCACCACCAACTAACCCATCACCGTCCGCCACGACCGATCCACCGGTAGTCGGACACTCCCTGGCCGTGCGCCCGACTGTGACCGATACCGAGGAGTTCGGCAAGGAAGTGATGGCGCGAATCCGGATCTGCTGGGATCGATGGTGAAGGCGTTCGCGGAGGCGTTGATGGGCGCCGAAGCGGACGGGATCTGGCGCGCCGAATACGGGGATATTTCCCCCGGAGCGGGTGAACCGGAAGAACGGGTATCGGGCGCGGGAGTGGGACACCCGAGCCGGGACGGTGGCTGTTGCAGTTTGGGCCGCGTGATCGTGTTGGATCTGAGGGTATGGCCAAGGGGTTTCGTGCGGTCGAGCGTGATCAGGAGTTCCTGCTGCCGGTGGGGACATGCGGGAGTGGCTGCCGGAGGATCACGTCGTCTGGCTCGTGCTGGAGGTCGTGGAGCATCTGGACCTGAGCAGCCTGGAGACGCGGTACTCCCTGGGCGGGGTCGGGCGTCAGGCGTACGACCCGCGGGTGCTGCTGGCATTGTTGATCTACGCCTATTCGGATGGACTGCGTTCGTCGCGGCGGATTGAGCGGCTGTGCCGGACGGATGTCGCGATGCGGGTGACCTGCGGGCTACAGGCGCCCGATCACACGGTCATCGCCCGGTTCCGGCAGCGGCCCAGGACTCCGTGCGAGCGTTGTTCACGCAGGTCCTGGGGGTCTGCGCGAAGGCCGGGCTGGGGCGGCTGGGCACCATCGCCGTCGATGGGACGAAGATCGCGGCGAATGCGTCGAAGAAGGCCACCTGCCGCAGGCAGTGGCTGCAACGGCAGGTCGGCGAGATCATCGCGCTGGCGAGCGCGGAAGACGCGGCCGAGGATTACGCGACCGCGTCGGGCGGGGCCGCCGACGAGTCATCGCAGCGGTCGTGGGGACGGCGTGACCGGGCCGAACGGTTGAAGAGAGCGCTGGCAGAGCTGGTCGCCGAGAAGACGAGCGTGGACTGGACGCCGATTCCACGGCCGCGAAACACCGCGTGTTCCTCGACGCCACCCGGGCTGGGCGCAACGACGTGGGGTCCCACCCGTCCGGCGCAGATCCGGTGGCGATCGCCGAGGCTCGGCTGCAGGCCGCCCAGCATGTGGGAGCCCGGGGTGAGATCCCCCCGGCTACCCGACCGATCTTGAAACAGTCTCGTCCCGCACGTCGAAGGCGACGCCGGCGGGGCTGGATCCCACGCCGGTCGCGCGGTTGGTGACCCAGGCCCGCGAGCCAGGGTGTGCGTCTGTCCGGTGAGGGTGGGCAGCTGGTGCAGCTGACGTTGATCGTGCTGAGCCCGCGCTTGATGGAGAACTCACCGACCATCGCGATTACGACCGATTACGACCGGCATGGCCCTGCGACCCAACTACCTCTGTCGACGCTACGTAGCAGGTCGGGTGTGCGGCGGCACAGACTTTTGCTTCGGTGCGACAGGGGCAGACTAGACATGCAGGTGCTTCATCAGATTGGTTGGAATGGCCGATGTGTTCTGAATGCGTGACGTCAGGTCGCAATCTGCCTGTGATACCGCGGATAGAGCTGCTCCATGAGTCGGAGCGGACCCGGGTGACTCGGCTGATGTTCCCCGGGGAGAGTGTGGTCCGGAAGGAGTTCCTGGGGCCATTGGCAGGGCGTCGGTCGCGGCACGAGATGGAGATCCTCGAGCGGCTGTCCGGTATCGAGGGGATCGTACAGCTGGCGGCTCGACGAGTCCCCTTATGTCCCGGGGTGCTGCTAATGGCCGACGTTGGCGGCGCGGCGCTGTCCAGCTGGACTGTTTCGCGCGATCCGGCCGATTTGATCGATTTGGCAGAACTGCTCGCGCGGGCCGTGGCGGGCATGCACCGCGAGGGGGTGGTGCATCGAGACATCAATCCGGCGAACATCGTGGTCAGCCCTGCAGGGCCGGGCCTGTTTCTAATCGACTTCGCACTGGCCACGACCATCACAGCGATTAGTCCCGAATACCTACATCAGCACGAAATCGTGGGGACGGTGCCGTATCTGGCGCCGGAGCAGACCGGTCGGACCGGTCGCCCGGTGGACCAACGGGCCGACCTGTACGCAGTCGGGGCCACGTTGTACGAGCTGGCCACGGGCGCGCCGCCGTTCGGCACGGGCGACCCCCTACGAGTAATTCATGACCATCTCGGGCGAGTCCCGGTGCCGCCGTCAGCAGTGAATCCAGCGGTGCCGACAGGCCTGTCAGCCGTCATCATGCATCTGCTGGAGAAGGAACCAGACGATCGTTATCAGACCGCCGACGGATTGGCGTACGACCTCGCGTTGGTTCGCCGTGGTGCCGGGGTGGTGCACCTGGGTGAGCATGACTTCCCGGTCGGACCGCTGATGCCATCCCGCCTGGCCGGGCGTGCAGAGGAGATCGGCGAGCTGCGGACGGTCTTCGCCCAGGCGAGGGCAGGCCGCCGCCCCGGGGTCCTTCTCAGCGGTGCGCCCGGAGTGGGTAAGACATCGCTGGCCAACGAGTTGCGGCCGGTCGTCGCCGACGCTGGCGGCTGGTTCGTGACCGGCAAATTCGACCAGTATCGCCGGGATTGGGAGTACAACGGTGCCCTACAGGCGCTCCGGGGGCTGGGCCGCCTCCTGTTGGCCGAGCCTGAAGYCAACCTGGTCGAGGTGCGGGACAGGATCCTGCGGGCGTTGGGGCCGAACGCGGGGCTGGCCGCCGCGACAGTGCCCGAGCTGGCGACGCTGCTGAAGGTTGACCCCGAGGAGGGGGATCCGATGACCGTGCAGGTGCGGGCACAGCAGAACGCCGTCGAGGTGCTGCGCGCAGTCGCCTCGCGCGAGCGGCCGGTCGTGTTCTTTGTCGATGACCTGCAGTGGGCCTGGCGGGCCCCGCTGGGCATCATCGATCTGATCCTCGGTGGAAAGGAGAACGTCGAAGGGCTGCTGCTGGTGGGAGCCTTTCGGAGCAATGAGGTGGATGCCGCTCACCCGCTGACGTCGATGCTCGCTCGTTGGAGCCTCCAGCCAGCCGGGCCACGCATCCTGCGATTGGGCAACCTGACTCCGGAAGGCCAGGCAGCTATGGTGGCCGACCTGCTGAAGCTGACCCCGGCGCCCGCCGGAGAACTGGCACGAATGATCGCGCCCACTACGGCAGGCAACCCGCACACCACAGTGGAATTGCTGAACTCACTGCGTCAGGACGGGGTGCTGGCTCGCGGTGACAGCGGCTGGCGGTGGGACCGGGCCGGGCTGTGCCGGCGGTTGCACGCGAACGCGACCGGGCTGGCCGCCCACGTGACCTTGTTGCCGCCAGAGACCCGAGAGTCACTGGCGATGATGACGTGCCTGGCCGGTCGGACCGAGCTGGATCTCCTGAAGGCCGCGACAGGGCTCGGGGCGGACGAGCTCGAGCGTCGACTTGCTCCCGCCTTCGCCGCCGGTCTGCTGGTGCTGGAATCCGACGGGCAACCCGCCGTGCGATTTGACCACGACCAGACGCAGGAGTCCGTCCTCGATGGACTCACTGCCGAAGCGCGGCGCGCCGTGCGGTTGAGCCTGGCCAGGCGACTAGCCGACCGAGGAGAGTACTTGGCAGTGGCGGCGGAGCAGTATCTGCTCGTGGCTGACTCCGTGCACACCCTGCAGGAACAGCGACTTATGGTCAAGCTGTTCCTGCGGGCCGCAGAGGAGACGAAGTCGCTGATCAGCTCGCCTCTGGCGGAGCGGTTCCTGACTGCAGCAGTCAGATTTATCGACCCGACCGACACCGACCAGTTGCTAGCGATCCACCTAGACCGCCACGCCGCTTTGTACCTTCTGGGTCGGCTGGACGAGGCGGACGAGGCATATCAGACCATCTGCCGGCTGTACACCGACCCGGTGCGATGCGCGGAGGCGACCGCGGTGCAGGTCAGCAGTCTTACCGACCGGGGCCGAGCTGCCGAGGCGCTGCGGCTCGGCCTCGATGCGCTTCGGAGCCTCGGCCATTCCATCCCGGATCGGGATCGGCTGGAAGTGGAGATCGATCGCGGTCTTGACGCGCTCTACCAGTGGATGGACCAGACCGGTGAATCCGACGATCTGCGCCAGCCGAAAATCACCGACTGTTCGCGCCTTGGCGTGATCCAGCTCATCAAACGGCTCATGGCCCCAGCATATGACTGCGACCCGACGATACTGGCATGGCTGACTGTGACGACGCTACATATATGGGCGCGGGACGGTCCGCATCCTGCCCTGATAGGCCCGAGCGGTTACATCGGGTTTGTGACCGTCTCCCGCAGACGCGACTACCGTACCGGGCACCGCATGACGCAGCGGATCCTCGCGGTTAGCCGGGCTCGTAAATATTACCCCGACCTATGGCTGGCGCAGTTCCTGTACGTAGCCGGTACTGGTCACTGGTTCGAACCACTCGAGGACAACGTGTCTGCGACCCGCCGTGCGCTGGACGGYCTTGTCCAGAGCGGCGATCTGCAAAATGCAGCTTATGCCCATTATACCCTCATAGAGAACCTACTCGACTGTGCGCCATCGCTTGATCTCCTTGCCGCCGAGGTCGACAAGGCGCTGGCCTTCGCCACCCGCACCGGTAACGGACAGATCGAAGAAATACTCCGTGYCTATCGCGGACTGATCCAGGTGTTGCACGGAGCCGCCATCGAATCAGCGGCCGATACGGCCCTCAGRCAGCCCCTGCTGGCCGGTGAGCCCATCGCCGTCGTCCACGTACAGGTCATCCGGGCACTCGTGGCCGCCATCCTCGACCATCCGGCTGACCTGGCTCGGCACACGGCCGCCATCATGCCGATAGTGCCCGGCATCGAATCACTCCACATAATGGCAACGGCACGTCTGCTGCGGGCCCTTGCGCTAGCCGGGGAGGCCCGTGCGGCGGGGGCGAAGCAGCGCGACGTCGCACTGGCGGAGCTCGACGGTCTGGTTGCCTGGCTGGCCGAGCGCGCGGCGGACGCTCCGGTCAACTTTGGACACCTGCTACGCCTCGTGGAGGCGGAGCAGGCTTGGACTGTCGGCGACTTCCGCGGGGCGGCGTATGCATTTGACGCGGCCCAATGCGAGGTCGCCACCCGAACACGCCCCTGGCACAGGGCATTGATCCTGGAACGGGCCGCACGCTTTCAACTCGCACACGGCATGGTGGCAGCCGGAAACCCGCTGTTGGCCGCCGCCCGTCGACAGTACCTGGACTGGGGCGCGGCAGCGAAGGTCAGTCAGCTTGACTGGGCCAACCCGGCGCTACGCCTCGAGCCCGCTGGCCCGCAGCCGGTCCTGTCACCAGCGGTGGAGCTGGCTGCCCGCCGCTCCGCCTTCACTACCGGCACCACCGACCTGCACAGCGTCGTTGCCGCTTCACAAGCGCTCAGCTCCGACACCAGCATCGAGGGCTTGCGGAGCAGAGTTGTTGGGATTCTGTCAGCGATGACTGGCGCCACGGACGTCCACCTGCTGCTGCGTGGAGAGAACCCGCAAGACTGGCTAATGTCGGCTGCCGACGGCGACTCTGTCTCACTGGAGGAAGCCAGCCGGCGGCGCATCCTGCCACCCTCGATCATTTGGTACGCCGAACGCACCCGCGGACCCGTCATCGTCGCCGACGCTACCCACGACGACCGGTTCAATCGCGACCCCTACTTCACCGACGTCAATCGCTGCTCGTTACTGGCCATCCCCATCATGAACCGAAACGAGTTGCGGGCAATGTTGCTCCTGGAGAACCGGATGGTCCGTGGAGCTTTCACCACCGACCGCCTCGAAGGAATCATGCTCATCGCCGGACAGCTGGCCGTTTCCCTCGACAACGCCCGTGTCTACGGCTCCCTGGAGCACAAGGTCGCCGAACGCACTGAAGAACTCGCCGCAGCTAATCGGYGACTCGAACAGCTTTCGATCACCGACCCGTTGACCGGGCTGGCCAACCGGCGACACCTTGACGAGATCCTCGACATCGAATGGCATCGGGCGCAGCGCCAGACGACACCCATCGCGCTCGCCATGATCGATATTGATCACTTCAAGTCTTACAACGACCACTTCGGTCACGCTGCCGGCGACCGGTGCCTGCAACGCGTCGCCGCCTGCCTGGCAGCCAGCACTCGCGACACCGACCTCACCGCTCGCTACGGAGGAGAGGAGTTCGCGGCCGTGATGCCAGGCGCCGATACTGGCGCCGCTTCCCGCATTGCCCACCGGCTCCGTTCCGCCGTGGCGGAACTGACCGAATCACATCCGCTGACCACCAACCAGATCGTCACTGTGAGTATTGGCATCGTGTCGATCGTTCCCACGCCCAAGGAGGAGGTGAAAGCCTTGGTCGAGCTGGCCGACTCCGCGCTGTACCGGGCCAAAAGCGGCGGACGTAACCGGGTGGAGGTGACACATCCACCCCCGACACCACGATAAACCGACGCCTTGCCGGGCCTCGGGCTATCGCACGCAGGTCCGCGCCCGAGGCGAGGGGCAGCGTCCGACTCCCGGGAAACCCGGTGCGCTGGTGTGGCTGGCGGATCATTACCTCTGCCGTGTGAGTACCAGTCTGCTGCCGAGAACGTTGGTGCAGGTGGTCCTCGGGTCGTGGGTGGGCTGGAACGGCCACGCGAGGTTGATGACCACGTCCGCACGGTCGAATACCCGGACGGGGTCATCCCGGGCCACGTCGCCTGACAGCCAGTTGGTCTTCGCCGCCGCGGAGGCGCGGTCGGTCGGTCTGCTCACCTTTTCGAGAGCCAGGGCTTCGCGCCCGAGCCCGCCTCGGAGACTGCGGACGGCGACCGGCGTTACCCGACCTTCGATCCACCGAAGGGACGGAGTTCGGTCTTGACTGTGACGCCTACGTCCAGCCGTCCAGCCAGCTCGGCCGCGGCGGAGAGGCCGCGGTCGTCGTCGCCCCCGCCGCGACAGTGCGTTTCACCGTCTGGCTGGCGCCCTGATGGAGATCGTGTACCGGGCGGCGTTCATGTTCGCTTTCCTGTGGCTCATAATCAGGGAGTGAACCGTCCCGGTTTCGGTAGAGACCGGTCCGTGGTTTCTCCTGTTCCTTTTCCGAATGGTATCGACGGGGACAGGCGGGTACACGTCGGTAGGCTTCAGGGCGAAGGTGCTCCTTGGCGGGATCGATCAGGTCCTCAGTAAGCCCAATCCTCCCTGCTCAGGAGCGCTTTCCCGTTTGCCGCCACCCAGCAGCGATCAGCCCAGTGAAAGCCCGAGGGTAGTATCTATCCTGGCAAGTGCTAGTGCCCCTGACCTACCCCATCCAATCAAGCTCGCGGTGAGCAGCGGCGATGCGACACCCGGCGCGTGACCTGAATAGGATTAGACAGATGAAGATCGGTATCCTGGGTGCCGGCCATATCGGCAAGACGCTCGTCCGGACGTTGAGTGAAGCTGGGCACGACGTGAAGATAGCGAACTCGCGTGGCCCGCACTCGATCAGCCCTGACATTCTCTCCTCGGGTGGACGAGCGGTGACAGCGGAGGACGCAGTCACCAATGTCGACGTCGTGATCCTCTCCATCCCCTTCAGTAAGATCCTGGCCGTGGCACCATTGCTCTCCGCGGTTCCGGACGAGACAGTCGTGATCGACACGTCGAACTACTATCCCGCCCGCGATGGCAAGATTGATGCTGTCGAGGCGGGGCAGGTCGAGAGCCTATGGGTGGCCGAACAACTCGGTCGTCCRATCGCCAAGGCATGGAACRCGATCGGCGCTRCCTCCTTCGCGGAGAAGGGCAAGCCGGCCGGCGCGCCGGACCGGATCGCACTCCCCATTGCCGCCGATCGCGACGAGGATCGACGGGTAACGCTGAAGCTCGTCGAGGACACGGGTCTCGACGCCTTCGACGCCGGCAGCCTCGCGGACTCGTGGCGCCAACAGCCCGGAGCGCCGGCCTACTGCACCGACCTGACCCGTGACGCGATGGGAGCGGCGCTGGCCGCGGCTGAGAGGGCGTTTGAGTAGTTATGGTA
>NZ_MBLM01000163.1 GCF_001854655.1 Parafrankia colletiae
GGATGATCGTGCCCCGATCATCCTGTGAGTTGTTCGTGGAACCCGTGATGAGTGTCCGGCCACCTGCGGTGAACACCGCTCCGGTGATGTTGCCTACGTGGCCGGTCAGCGGTTGTCCGATACGCCGAGGAGAGGCGGGATTGGATGTGTCCCACAAGATCACATCGGCGTCATCGGTCACCCTATCGCCTCCTCCGCGACCGAAGTCCGACGTGCCCGTGCCGGAGAGCGCGAGAAAGGAGCCGTCGGGGGTGAAGGCAGCGGCGAGGACTCCGCCGGTGTTGCCGCGGAGCGGCCCGGTGAGGAGCCGGGGCCGGTCGGGGTCGGAGATGTTCCAGAGGAAAGCCGTACCATCGGCGCTGCCGGTGGCCAGAGTCCCGGTTGTCTCCGCGAACGCGATCGCGTTGACGGTGGCGGTGGCGGTGTGGCCGGGCAGTGTCGCGGCGAGGTTGCTGTTGACAAGCGTGTCGAGCAGGTTCATGCGCGGGCGCGGGCCGTCAGCGATCGCGTTGGCGGCGACGCCGAGTCGCAGAGCGGTGCGCGGGTCATCGTTCTGAAGCGCATCGGCTCTGGCCAAGAGGCTCTCGGCGATCGCGGTCCGGCGAGCGCGTTCGGTGGCTTGCTCGCGGTCGAGGGCGCGTTGCCACTGCACGAGGGCGGTGATGCCGCCGGCGGTGACCAGGGTGGCGAGGACGGCGACGACCGCGATGGCCCGTCTTTGGGTACGGCGCGTGTGTTCCCGGCTGGCAGCGAGGAAGTCCCGTGCCCGGGGGCTCATCTGAGCTCGGTTGCGGGGGTCCGCGGCCCAGGCTGTGGCAGTGGCGAGGCGGTGTCCCTGGTAAAGGTGGCCGGGGGCACGGTTATCGTCGTGCCAAGTGTTCGCGTCGTCATCGAGGCGTTGGCGTAGGAGCTGGCCGGCGCGGTCGCTGTCGATCCAGGAGCGCAGGGTCGGCCAGGCACGCAGCAGGGCCTCGTGGGTGATCTCGACGTGCTGTTCGTGGATTGTGACGAGTCTGGCGTCGGGCGCGGCCAGCGCGTTTAAGACGTCCCGGGCCCTGCGGGGGTCAGCGGTGCTGGTGAGTAGCCGTTCGAGYGGGACCTTGCGGCGGGTGTCGTCGGTGCCCTCACCGACCCGCACGAGATCGAGCAGCAGGTGGCGAGCGGTTTCACGGTGAGCGTCATCGAACCGACCGAGGATCTCCTCGGCGGTGCTCGCCACGGCCCGGCGGATCCCACCGGTCGCGTGGTAGGCGGCCAAAGTCAGCAGCGTGCCGCCGCTGCGCTGACAGGTGACAAGCAAGGCGTGCGACAGCAAGGGCAGATGGCCGACGTGGTGCCCAGGCCTTCCCTGCGCCGACCGAGACAATGTACTCACAGGGTTGGCATCGAGATCCTCAAGGATGACGTCGGCAAGGCCCGGTTCCAGGTTCAACCCGGCTGCCGCGGCGGGCTGCTCGATGGCGCAACGCACCTCGTCCCCGCTCATCGGACCGACGAGCACCGGGTACGCCTCCACGGCCTCCCGCAGGCGCGGATAGGCCGCGAGGTGCTCGATGAAGTCCGCTCGGATACCGAGCACCACGGCCGCGGCGGGCGTCGGGGTGTCATCTGTGCAGCCCGCCAGCACCGCGAGCGCATCCAGGAACGCCCGCCGGGAACCCAAATCATTACACAGCGTGAAAAGTTCTTCGAATTGGTCAACGACGAGGACAACCCCCCGGCCGGCGCTCGTCGGGGACAGCGAAGTCAGGTGACGGCCGCGGAGGCGAGCCGCTACCTGGCTGGGCGCGTCCCTGAGCTCCGCAGCCACCGCGTCCGCGGATAGCTGCGCGGCATCGAGAGCTGGCGCCAATGCGGTGGCGAGGGCACGTAGCGGCGTTGCCGTCGGTGTCAAGGTCACGTGGGGCCAGTCCGCAGAACCGGGAATCCCGAGCTGACCCCGACGCAACGCGGGGAGGAGACCGGCTGCCAGGACCGACGACTTCCCGGCGCCGGACGCCCCGAGAACGACCAGCGGCCGGCCCTCACCGTAGGAGTGTGCCAACCGGGCAGCAAGCCGTACCGTGAGTTGTTCGCGGCCGAAAAACAGACCCTCATCGGATTCGGTGAACGCGGCCAACCCCTTGTAAGGGCACGCTGCGGATGGTCCGCCCCCGCCGCGACGGACACGCGCGTCCGTGTCTGGCTCCGTTGCCATCCACTCGAGCAACGACGACATCACATCACCTGAGAGGATCTCGCCTGCGTACGAACGGCGGACGCCGGGATGAATCTCGAGGAGCCGACCCAGAGTGTCGTGGTGCCACACCCACCAGTTCTTCAGGCCCAGCCCGGCGGCATGCTTGCTGATCAGCTGCTCGATGATGTCAATGCCCCCACCGCCAAGAGCCGGGGACAGCACGACGTTGGTCACGACCAGCAGGTACGCTGGGGCACGTCCCTTGCTAGCCCGCCCAGACTTCGGGTTAGACCACCACTCGAACTCCTTCTCTAGCTGCTGAGCAAGCCAGCGTGCGTCTCGCGCGTCCCCGTGCGGACGCCGCCGGAACTTGGCCTGCATGACGCCGTAGCCCGCCCAGGTACCGCCCCCAGCCTCCTCTGGGAGCAGGACCACGCCGTCAAACGTCGCGTCCCGGCCGCCGTCCGGCCCGTCGCCGTACACCACGGTTCCTCTGCCGAACACCGCCATCATCAGCGCTTGCGCCAAGTGCTCGAAGTCATGCTCGTTCAAGCGGCTCAAGTCGTGCTTCATGACCCGCATTGTCCATCTTGTCCTGACGCAACCGATCAGTCGACCATGCGACCGCCGACCTCCGCTACGCGGCCGACACGCGCACGCTCGGTCCGGCCCTGGGCAGATGGGTCATCCACGCCGACACATTCGCGCCCACGGCGGCGCCACGGCCCCCAACGGCCCCGTGCACGCCCGATCCCCACGCAGCGTGACCCCCAGGCAGGGTGCGCGGATGAACCACCGCCAGCCGACGCGCAACGCTCTTACCGCACCCCACCCACCCCAGAACCGCAGAAAAATAACAGACCGTAACCACTGCCGGGACGGTGGCGGGCCCTCAGATCCCGACCCAGACGGACAAAGGCGACACCCAAAACAAGATCGCCCCCAGCACGCCAACGCGAAATGCGCACACCATGCGCACACCAACCCGGTTTGATCTTGTCAAAATGATCTTTGACTTTGTAAAACCGCAGGTCAGGGCCTATTTTTCTGGAGCCGGCGAGGGGACTCGAACCCCTAGCCGCTCGATTACAAGTCGAGTGCGCTACCAATTGCGCCACGCCGGCCAGTGCCACCAGCGTACCGGACGGCATCGGCCGCCCGGGCCGACCGTCAGCTCTCGCCGCGCCCTCGGGCGCCGCCCGCTGGCCCGAGGCGAGCACGGACGGTTCGAGCCCCGGCAGGCCTGGGAAGGCGGAGGCTCTGGTGGCTGCGCCGGGCAGTCTCGCTGGCGGTTCCGGGGACCGCTCAGGGCCGACGGGGCACGAACCCGGCAAAGCCCCGGCCGGCTACCCAGAGGGTGGCGCCGACTGTAGTCCGCTGCTCTCGTTCCTGGTGCCCACGCCGGAGCCGAAATGTCGCCGCGGGCGGCGGTACGACACCTGACGGAGGGTGTCGGGTACTGGACATTGAATATTCGGGACCAGGCCGGATGATCTGATCGTACATCTCTTCAGTTCCGGGGGTCTTCCCTCGAATCAGGCTGGCTGGCTCCGGATTCACGGTTATGATTCCGCCGGGCCCGCCGCGTCAGCGGGTCGAAGGACGGGGACGACGATGGTGGGAATGGAAACGACAACCGTGTTGGTCGTGGATCTCGTGGGTTCGACGCGGGCCATCGCATCAGTTCCACAGGTTCRCATGGACGAAATGATGGCCGAGGCCGTGCTGCCGGTTCGCCGGGTCGTCGAGGAGCTCGACGGTGAGATCATCAAGTTCACGGGTGATGGTTATCTGACCGCGTTCCGGTCGGCGACGGGTGCGCTGCACGCGGCCGCACAAATCGTCAACCTGTTCATCTCCGGGCGGCGGTTGCCGATCGGCGAGTGGGTGGAGGGGTGCCGGGTCGCGATCCACACCTGCGACACGACCAGATTCGAGAACGACCTGCTGGGCGAGGGCGTTGTCGTCCCGGCACGAATGGAGAAGCAGGTACCTACGAACGAGGTGTACGTGACGTCGACGACGGTGGAGGCCGCGAAGTCGGCGGAGTTCACCTTCGACCTGATCGGCGATCTCTCGTTCGGCGGGATTCCGCGGCCGGTGCGGGTCCATCGGCTGCTGGCGGAGCGCTACCGGGGAATCGAGCGTGGAACGTTCCTCACGGTGACCGATCTGATCGGGCTGAACGCGCTGGCCGCGCAGGTCTCACTGACCGCGCTGAACGAACGGCTGCACAGCTGGGTCAGCATGCACCACGAGGCGCTGGGGGCGACGCGGGGTCGGCTGCGCTCCGTGGCCGGCGACAACATTCTGTCCACGCACGACGGTGCGGACGACGCCGTGGACTTTCTGGTCATGTTGGATCGCCTGGCCCGCGACCGGGTTGGCACGCCAGTCCCCGAGCAGGCCGCAGCCACGGACCCGGCCGCGGCCGCGGCTGCGGCTGCGGCAGGTGTGACGGTCGTTCCGGGGCCGGACGAGAGGCGCCAGGCGCCGTTCGCCTTCAGCGCCGTCATCACCTACGGGGATCTTTTCGTCCCGGATTTCGGGCTGGCAGGACCGGCCGTCAGCACCGCCTGCCGGACGCTGCAGGCCCTCACCCCGGGGACGAAGATCGCGGCAGCGGAGGTGCTGCGCCAGCTCGCCGCGCCGCGCGAGGAGTTCGGCAGCGCACTAGCGCCGCTGCCGGACGGGCTACCGGACAGTTACCACCTGTTCGGGACCCCCGACGGCGGCGAGGCCGCCTTCTCCGGAGCCTGACCGAGGCGGCCGCCGGTCAGCTCAGGGCAGCCGCCAGCAACGCACCGACGAACAGGCAGCCGATGTGCAGGGACTGGTCCGCCAGGTAGATCCCGTTGAGGCCGCCGCTGTCGATCTCGGCGAAGCGGGGGGAACGCCCCCGTTGCAGGATGCGGCGGACCGGCCATCGACGATCGATGAAGGCGTGGGTGACGAACGACCAGGCCAACGCCGCCGCAACACCGGCGGGTCGCAGCGGGACATCGATCAGTACGAGGCCCAGCAGCGCCGCGCCGATACACAGGTGGTAGTTGAGTAGATGACTGGTCATCGCCCGGGCCGCCGCCCAGCCCGAACCGTGCTTGCGGGCGGCCTGCCAGTCGGTCTGCGCGACGTGGTCGCCAAGATGATGTCCGACAAATAACGCGATGAACACAGCAGAGAATAGCGCGGTCTGATTCATGGACATTTCCCCCTCCTGCCGAAATCACAGTAGGACACGAACGCGGGAGATATCCGCGGGTTCGGTGGAGAGAGAGCTCGAAACGCGCCACCTGGCTGGCATCACCGCCTCCAGCGGTCGCGCAGCTGGGCGGAACGACGAAAATCAGCGGCGTTCGTCCCGATATGCGACAGCCAGCAAGGAAGAATACGCATATCTGTTTTATACGGACAGAAGCGGCAACGGCGGGGCCTCTGCGGCATGGTTCCGGCGACCAGGTGCGGCGCGCAGGATGCCGACCTCGACTCGGAACCGTGGCTCCGGTCGGGGCTACCGACCGAAAACGGAAGGCCCGACCGGTCGAACCGACCGGTCGGGCCTGACGGTGTTGCGAGGTGGTGCGGTGGTGCGGTGGTGCCTACAGGGTGCGGGTGCCGGTGGAGCTGACCGGGCCGGCGAACAGGACGTTGCCGTTCAGGTCGTAGGCGGTGGCCGTGCCCGTGGAGGTGTACTTGTTCCACGCTGTGAAGGTGGCCGAGTGGCGGATGTCGATGGTGCCGATCACCGAGCCGTTCGGGCCGGGCAGGCTCCGGACGAACTTGTAGGTGAAGGTGCGCGGCCCGGTCGACTTCCAGTTGCCGGTGAAGGAGCCGGTCGGGGTGGCGACCTGGAAGGTGCCGTTCAGTAGGAACTTCGTCTCAACGGCCTCGGTCTGGCCGGTGGAGGTCGTCGCCGTGCCCGACCAGCGGCCGACCGGCAGGTAGTAGACCGACAGGGCCGAGGTGTCCGCGGTGGCGGGAGCCGCGGTGGCCGCCGGGGCGCCGACCAGGACGAGTGCCCCGGCCAGTGCTGTCAGGATCAGTGTCACGCGTGTGGCGGCGGCCCGGACGCGAGATCTCAACATTCATGTGCTCCTTTGTTGCCGTCATCATCGAGGCGCCTGAACACCCGGACCGACATGCGGATGTCTGGGGATCACGTCGGTATGCGCACTCAGGCGGCGTCGCGCACACGTGCCCGCCCCGCGACAGATCTGGGACTCCACGCCCCCCGTCCGTGGTGTTGGGGGTTCGTGCCGGCATCCACGGCACGAACCCCCGACCTCACGGCTGGCGGGCCCCGTTCTGTCAGCGTGCGGGCGACGGCAACGACGAGCGCGCAGGAAAAGGGGTGAATCGGGACGTGTCAACGTCCGTACTGAGTGCTTCTGACCAGTCCCCCGCGGCCGGGACGACAACCTTCCAGTCGTCATCGACCCAGTTCACCTCGACCCGCATCGCCGTCGTGACGACTCCACCGCCGCCCCCGGACCGGGTGAGAACATACCGTACAACCGCGTTCCCGGATGAATAACGCTCCATCTGCCATCCGCTGATCTCAATCAGATCGGGAACAAAGGAGGTGGGCTCCCGGATTTCTTCGGTCACCCGGCGGATCATCGGGACGGCCGGCGCCGAGCCTGACCGTTGACGCCGAGCAGTCAATCCTTTTTCATATGGAATGTCGGATTTATCCGACACTCGGACGCCCGAGAGGGCGACTTCGCCATGCCGGTTCACGGCTTCAGAACACGCGACACACAACAGTTCGACGCCAGCAAGCCTCGACGCGAGGTTGATGGCAGCGACAACCGCCCCCAGCGGCGACTGCTCGAAACCCTCCACCCCCCGGGCATTGATCACTGCTGGGCCGGCGGACGGACTGTAGGGCAGTTTTATTCCGACTGGCACACCGGATTCTCGCGCAGTACCGGCCACGCCAACCGTGGCAGCCCTCAATTCGGGCGGCGCAACACCGCCCTGACCTTTTGCTGCCAGGCTACGGCCGCTTTCTGTCAGGTGCTCGTAGAAAGCGATGTCGGTCATGCTGATTCGCTGGCTGCGTGCCCGTAGCCGGAGCAGGACCCAGACGGTCGCACCGAACACCGTTGCCGCCTCGGCCGTCAGCAGAAGCATCGTCACGCGATGTCTCCGGGGGTGATCCGGGGGCGCGAGCTGGCTGGCGGCAGGTCGGCCAGCTCAGGGTGGTGGTCCGTGCCGGCAGCCATCCGGGCGGCCGCGAGCAGCGCACGGGCGACCTGGGCCCATTCGCTGCAGTCGCCGCCTATCGCGCCGCGGATCGTCTCCAGGCTGTGCAGTTCGTGGGAGAGACCCCCGGCGACGTAGGCGGGCATGCGGACCATGACCGCCGGTCGCCGGCTGTTCGGCGGGTCCTCGACCTCGATCGGGTCCTCCCAGTCGACATAGATCTCCATCTCAACTCCCGGCACCCGGCCGTGCGGCCGGGGCAGGTCGAGGTCGTGGCTGGGCATGGCGGCCTCCTGATGTCCCCCCGGGACTGATCAAGTCTGTCCTGGCGTTACGGGCCGGAACCGGGCCGGACCCGCATCGAAACGGTCCGATCACGGACCGTTTCGCCAGGGACCGTCCGCAGGCTCACCGGAAAGTGCCAGCTCCAGGGCATGGCGCACCAGGTGGACGAGCGTTGTCTGGGCACTGTCCGCACGCCGGGCGTCGCAGTACATCAGTGGTCGGTGCGGCGCGAGGTCAGCCGCATCGCGGACCATCGGGAGGGGGTACTCGCGGTTGTTCGCGTCGAACCGGTTCACCGCCACCAGAAACGGCACCTGACGGTTCTCGAAGAAATCGATGGCGGGGAACGAGTCGGCCATGCGGCGGGTGTCGACCAGCACCACCGCGCCGATCGCGCCGCGGACCAGCTCGTCCCACATGAACCAGAACCGGTCCTGACCCGGCGTGCCGAACAGATAGAGAATGATGTTGTTGCTGAGCGTGAGGCGGCCGAAGTCCATGGCAACGGTCGTGGTGGTCTTGYGGTTCACGGCGGAGGTGTCGTCCACGCCGACGCTCGCGCTCGTCATGGCCGCCTCGGTGGTGAGTGRCTCGATCTCGCTCACCGCCCCCACGAAAGTCGTCTTGCCTACGCCGAAACCACCGGCGACGAGCACTTTCACCGCGGTGGGCGCGCGCCTAGAGAGTGGTGAGACCATGCAGAACCCTCCGTAGGAGTTCCGGGCTGGGCCGATCGGGATGTTCGGGGCGGTGGACGGAGACCATTCCGTCCCGCGCCATGTCGTCGATGAGGACCCGCACGACCATCAGCGGCAGTTTCAGCCGGGCGGAGATCTCGGCGATCGAATGTATGCGCATGCAGAGGATCGCGATGTCGTGTTCCTCGGGGGCGAGCCGGCCACGGCGCCGGATCGCGGCCATGCCACCGTCCGTCGTCGCCACCAGGGCGACGAGTTCGAGCGGTACGGCCGGAGTGGTGCGTCCCCGGGTCACCGCGTAGGGGCGGACCAGCGGTTCGGCGTCATCCCAGCTCTCGCCCGGTGCCGGTGACCCGGACCAGTCCTGCGCCACCGTGTTCCTCCTCCCTGGTCGGGCCGGTCCCCGCGGTCCGCCGTCAGGACGGCAGTGCCGCCCGCATCTGGTTGCGCAGTTCGGGGGTCAGGAAACGGCCGGCTCGGCTGACCAGATGGGCCATCTCGTAGGCGATCTGGCCGACGTCGGCGTCGGCGGTGCTGGAGACGGCGAGGCAGGCGCTGTGCCCGACGGCCGTGATGAACAGGTAGCCGTTCTCCATGTCCACCATGGTCTTGTTGACCTGGCCCCAGCCGTGCTGCCGCGCGGCGCCGCGGGCGAGCGCGTCGAAGCCGGAGGCGACGGCGGCGAGCTGGTCGGCCGCGGCCCGGTCGATGCCGCTGGAGGTGGCCAGCAGCAGTCCGTCGGCGGACAGGACAACCGCGCAGAGGATGTCCGGCACGGTTTCGCGGAGCCTGTCGAGCAGAAAGGACAGGTCGGGCTGTCGGGGCATCGCTTATCTCCCGTCGAGGTCGTCGGCGTCACGCATGCCGCGTTCGAAAGCACTGGTGAAGCCCTGCGCGAGTGCGCGGGCGGCCTCGGGATCGGGCGTGCGTGCCACCCGTCGGGCAGCCGGCTCGGCGGGTGCCCCACCGGGGTCGTCGCGCAGGCTCTCGGCGAGGTGCGAGCCGCGGCGACGCCGTGGGAGATCCTCCAGGCGCGGGTGACCGCCGGCGCCGGCCGGCGCGGTCGACGCAGCCCCGTCGGTGCCTCGTAGTGGTCCGAACAGTGGGTCGAACATGCCGTTGTCAGCCAGATCCGTGGTGCCGTGGGCGGCCAGCCCGGGCACCCGGCCGTCGGCACGGCGCGGCGGGGCGGCGTCGAGGTCTCGATTGAGGCGGATGTGCCGCGAGTCGTCCGCGAACCGGTCACCGACGCCGCCGGCATCCCCGTACCCGCCTGTCCGGGCCGCCTCGCCGTACCCGCCGGCGACCCGCGCTCCGTCCCCACCCCGCTGGGCAGTGGCGCCGGCCTGCGGGTCCGCGCCGGTCCCGTCGAACCGCCCCGGGTAGCCGTCCGGCCCGGCGTAGCCGCCCCGTCCCGGGTAGCCGTCCCCGCCCCCGTAGCTCTCCCCGCCCCCGTAGCCGTTCCGGCCCTGCCCCGCGTAGCCGTCGTGCCCCGCCTGGCCGTCCCGGCTGGCGGGACCGTCGGGCTGCCCGCCATAGCCGTTGCGGTACTCGTCGTGACGTCCGTCCGCGTCATCGGGACGTCCACCGCGGCTGTCGGAGCGTCCGCCGTAGCCGTCGGGACGTCCGTCAGGGCTGTCGGGACGTCCGCCGTAGGTGTCTTCCGCGTGCGAGCCAAGGTGGTGCGGCGCCGTCCCGGCCGCGCCGGTCAGCGCGAGCTCCTCGGTGGGGGCGTGCATCCCGCGCATCCCGGCCCGGCCACCCGCTCCGATGCCGACTCCCTCGCCGCCCGCGCCGTTGCTGGTGAAGCCGGTGCCGGGGCCCGTGCCCGGGCCCGAACCAAGCTCGGCCATCCGGCGGCCGGGGGCGTCCGGACCGCCGGGCATCGCGGCCCGGCCGGCGGGGAGCAGGGCGTTCTGGTGCGGAACCTCGGTGTGGATCAGCGCCGCGGGAATGATCGTGACCACGTGGACGCCGCCGTACACGCTCGGCTTGAAGCGCACCGCGATCCGGTGCCGGGCCGCGAGCCGGGCGACCACGAACAGGCCGATCTGGCTGCCGTGCGTGGAGGCCTCGAAAGGCGGCGGGTTGGCCATGCGGTCGTTCGTCGCGGCGTAGGTCTCGTCGTCAAGGCCGACCCCGCGATCCTCGATCTCCACCGTCCAGCCCTGGCCGACCCGGCTGGCCTGGACGGTCACCGGGGTGTCCGGCGGGGAGAACGCGCAGGCGTTCTCGATCAGCTCGGCGAGCATGTGGGTCAGGTCGCCGACGGCGGTGGCGACGATCTCGACATCCGACGTCGGCAGATGCACGTGGACCCGGGTGTAGTCCTCGACCTCGCTGACCGCCGCGCGCAGCACCTGGACCAGGCGCACCGGCCCGCGGAACGTGCGCCCGGGCTGGCCGCCGGACAGCACGATCAGGCTTTCCGCCAGCCGCCGCATACGGGTCGCCTGGTGGTCGACGCCGAACAGTCTCGTCAGGATCTCGCCGTCCTGCTGGTCACGTTCCAGCTCGTCGATCAGCCGCAGCTGGCGCTGGATGAGTCCCTGGGTGCGCCGCGCGAGGGTCTGCAGGATCGCGCCGACACTGCGGCCCTCGGCGACCTCGTAGGCGGCGGTGATGGCCGACGAGTAGGTGACGTTGAAGGCGCGCGCCACGTCACCGATCTCGTCGCCGGTTGCGGTGGCGAACGCCGGTGGTTCGGCGGCGAGATCCACGGGGTGTCCCTGCCGCAGCCTCGAGGTGATGGCCGGCAGCCTGCTCTGAGCCACGTCGAGCGCACCGGCTCGCAGCGTCCGCAGCGCGCCGACCAGCCGGGAGGCGACGCCGACGGACACCGCGATGGACAGCGCGAGGACGCCGGCGGCGAGCAGGCCGGAGAGGATGGCCTGGCGCAGCGCCGCCTCGGCGAGGTTGCCGCTGCGGTTCTCCAGATCCTCGACGACCCGTCGCTGCACCGCGCGGATCTGCTCGGACTTCGCTCCGCTCGCGGACGCCCAGGCGGTGAAGTCGATGCGCTCTCCGCGCAGCACCCGGTCACGCAGGTCGGTGACCGGGGCCTGGGTCGGGCCGACCAGCCGGTCGTAAAGTGCGGCCTGGTCAGCCGTCGCGGACAGGCGGAACTGGGTCAGCCACGCGGTCTCGGACCCGGTCGCGGCCTGAACCCGGGTGACGCTGTCCGGCACCGCGGTGCCGAGCACGGCCGCCGAGGAGACGTACCCGTACTGCTGGCTGATCGCCTCGCCGACCCGGGAGATCGCGGACAACGCGGTCGCGACCCGGACGAGCTCGGTGTCCTCGCTGCCGATGCCGACCATGGCGGCGCCGACGTCCAGCCAGCCGGAGATCATCTGGTTGTAGGTGACGGTGCCCGGGCCCGGGCGCAGGGTCTGCGCGTCGACACCGGCACGGACCGTCGCCAGCCCGCCCATCTGGCCACGCGCGGCGGTGACCGCGTCCCGGACCTGGTTACGGGGGCCGGCCGGAAGCTCGCCAGCGGCCGCTGTGACGGTCGCGAACGCTCCGTCGACCGGGCCCCGCGCGTTCATCGAGCGGACCGCGAAGTCCCGTTCCCGGTACCCGGAGCCGACCAGGCTTGAGACGGCGTACCGCTCGGTCTGCAGGGCGTAGACAAGATCGTTGACGTGGATGAGGAAGCGGGCCGCGGTGCGGGTCTGCTCACTCGCCTGCTGGGCCGCGAGCTGGCCGGACACGACCCAGCTCCCGAAACCGACCAGGGCCAGCAGCGGCAGGAGCAGGACCAGCGTGATCTTGTAGCGAATGGGCCAGTTCCGCACTCCGCCACCTCTCGTCGGGGACGTGGCCGTCCTCTGGACGTCAAGTCGGCCGACGGGACCGGACTGTGGCAGGGAGGGGACTCACCACGCCCAGCCGCACACGCGCTGGGTGCCGTGGCGACTGCACGCCGATTTCAGTCGCCACACAGAGCCACGCTGAGCAGCTGCACCGATCCCGTCGGCGATCACGACGGTAACCGTGGTAGACGGTTGACCGGAAGAGTAATCATGTGACGCTTAAGGGACGCCGTGTCCTGTTCATGCCATTCCGGCCGGGGATAGGGCGAACTGTTGACAGATCGGTCACCCTCGCGCGCGCTTCGCCGGCGCGCCCTGTGGCGGACGTCCCGCGCGGCCCCGGGCCCCCGCCCTCGACTCCGGCCCGGACCCCGGTYGGGCGTCCGGTGCCGGTCGCCCATCCGCTGCCACACGCCCATCCGCTGCCGCACGCCCATCGGCCGCCGCACGGCCATCGGCCGCCGCTCGGACGTCCGGCGATAACGGCGGCGACGGCGACACCGCCGGGCGTGGCGGGCGTGGCGCGGCGCTCGCGCGTGTAGGCAGCCGCGCGCCGCCGGGGATCGCCAGCACCCCGGCAGTCCGGGTCGCCGCGGCCGGGCCTGCGCCGTCCACCGCGCGGCCCGTCCTACCGACGCCGGCCCCGCCAGAGACATCGGCCGTCTCGGCCGTCTCGGTGAGATCGGCGATCTCGGTTCCCTGGGCGGCCTGGACCAGGAAGCCGGCACGCGCGGCGGCGGCACCCAGCTGGAACCGGGTCAGCACCCCGAAGCGTTGGCACAGTTCCGCCACGTCCCGTTTCACCGTCCGGTCGGAGACGCCGAGTTCGCGGGCCGCCCGGCTGTCGTCGAACCCGATGGCCAGCAGCCGCAGCAGCGCACGCTGGCGGCGCAGCGCGGCGGGCTCGTCGACGGTCACCGCCGGGGTTCCGCGGCGTTCGGCCGCCCGCTGCGCCCGGGTCACCATGTCCGCGACCGCCAGGACCAGCGTCGGCGCCACGACGACGAAGGCGCCTTCATCGAGATCGTCATCACGGACGGGGACGAGCGCCGCGGCGCCGTCCCACACGATCGCGCGCATCGGCAACGCCTGGGCCACGTGGATCTGGCCGATGGGCGGCAGCCGCCGGCCCTGGTTGCGCCGCCGGGCCGCCGAGATCGCGGCTGCAGTCCACGCACTGGAGACCCGCACGCCGCGGCCGACAGCTGGCACGAGCAGGTCTGTGACCTCGCCACCGAGCCCGGGGGGCTGCGGTCCGTTCAGCAGGAACCGGATCGACTGGTTCGACTTCCTGGTGAACTCGGCCATCCGGGGAAAGATCTCGTCGCGGGCGAGCACCTGCACTCCGGAGTTCGTTCCGGCCCGGCGACGGCCGGCGACGTAGTCGCCGAACAGGCCGGAGCGGTAGAGCTGGGCGCGCTCGTCGGCCATGCGGGCCCGTTCGGCTACCAGCGCCGCCTCGCGTGCCGCATGCCGGGCCTGGAGCACACGTGCCGGATCCTGCGGCTCCCACTGGTGCCCGACCTGGCGGACGAGGCCGGCCTCGACCAGGCGTTCCAGCTCTTCCTGGACGATCGGCTCGGGTCGACGCAGCCATTCGGCAAGCAAATCGACGCCGCAGGAGGGGTGCCGCGCCACTGTGCGCCACACCTCGTCGGAGAATTCGTCCAGCCCGTCGAACCCGAGTTCGGACAGACGCATGCGCACCCCTTCCCGCGTGACCTGCCGCCACGAGCAACGAACATTCCAGATACGCCCCGGAAACACTTCGCTGGATTCACGGGAAATCGCGGTGCGCGGCAGACCGCACGTTGCGCTGACACACCGGTTACAACTGGTTACGGCAAGCTATACCAGCCCCGCCGGTTCTTCAACGGCTTTGCACGAAATCGCGAAGAGATCCCCGCAACACCACAACGTCATCCCAAAGATGATCGATCATTTGCGTTGCCATGTTCTTGCATGGTGTGTCCGAACGCAGATATGGCCGAAATTCGTCTACCGCGATCAGCACACCAATACACGCCAACGGAGACACATCGAAACGCCTGCACGGCCATCCACCCACGCCAAAAGGCTGCCGCCCGCGCCGCGCCGCCTGGGCGGTCCGCCATGCGCCGGGCACCGAGCGGTAACTCGCCTGTTACCCGGAAGTCGTCCGGCGCCCGGGCGGGAATCACCTCTCGCCGCTCAGAGAACTATTTACCGGACGGACATCACCGGCCCGGAAACATCGGGTTCAGAATAGCCATCCGACGGAAATGCGATCCTGCCCGGCTCCCGTCCCACCGGTCGCCCGCACCCGACGGCGCAGGCGCCAGGTGCACGGAAACGTGACTACTGAGGGGACTCCCGGTCGCGCCACGGCACCGTCGCGACGACCTCGGTCGRCCCGCCGGCCGGACTCTCCAGCCGCAGTGATCCGTCCAACGCCCCCAGGCGTTCGGTGAGACCGGCGAGACCGCTCCCGATGCCGGGCCGCGCACCGCCCTTCCCGTCGTCGGTGATCCGCAGCAGGAGCCGGTCACCGGCCCGGTGGACGTGAACGGTCGCCGCCGCCGCACCGCTGTGCTTGCTGATGTTGGTGAGCAGCTCGGCCGTGGTGAAGTAGACGATGCCCTCGATGGCCGCGGCCGGCCGCTCCTCGAGGTCCACCGCGACATGCACCGGCACGGTGCACCGTGCCCCGAGCGAGGGGATCGCTCCGGGCAGACCGCGATCGGTGAGGATCGCCGGGTGGATCCCGCGGGCCAGGTCACGCAGCTCGCGCAGCGCGAGCTTGACCTCTCCGTGTGCCTCTTCGACCATCCTCGCCGCGGCGTCCGGGTCGTCCTGGAGCTTGTCGCGCGCCATGCCGAGGCCCATCGCCAGTGCGACCAGGCGCGCCTGAGCGCCGTCATGCAGGTCCCGCTCGATGCGGCGCAGATCGGCGGCAGCAGTGTCCACCACGGTGCCGCGGTCGGCCTCGAGCTCGCGGATCCGCCGTTCCATCCGGTCGGACGGTGCCAGCAACGTGGTGATCATGGCGGCGTCGGCGGCGGCCAGGGCACGTGCCACGACCGGCAGCACCGGCCAGCCGACGAGGAGCACGACGAGCACCACCACGAAGGTGAAGATCACCCAGGGCAGCCGGACGAGGAAGTACAGCGCGTGCCGCCACCCGACCGGGTCCGCCACACCGGCCCACAGACGGGCGACGATGCCGGACGAGGACGAGCGGGGCTTCGACGCCGGCGGGACACGCACGCCCAGCATCGCCCCGGCACGCGCTCGCTCGACCGTGCCGAGAGCCCGCACCCCGACGAGCCCCAGGGCTAGCAGCGGCAGCCCGACGACGGTGACGGCCAGGCCGACGCCAACCGAGAACCAGGCCGCGACGAAGACGAACCCGACCAGCCCCAGCGGGAAGTCCAGCAGCAGGAAGAGCACCCGCCGCCAGGAGCGGACATCCAACGCGAAGACAGGCTCCCCCGCGGTGCCCGCCTCGCCGGAGCCGGCGGGACCAGCGGAACCAGCGGAACCAGCGGTGCCCGGACTCACGTCGACGGGACCGGCCACCAGACGCTCCTCTCCGCGGTACAGCGCCGAGGGCAGGGAAGCGCGGTTTCCCGGGTTCGTCAAGCCGCTGATCCACCGACCTCGCGGCGGCGCGGCACCCGGCGGCGCCACGAGAACTGCCAGCCACCCAATAAAACAGAGCATACAGATTATTCAAATTGGCTTCACGCACCCTCTCGGGACCACATTGTGAGACGGCGGGCCCGCGTCGAAGAAAAGTCGGCCATCCGTACCACCGCGGTCGCACTCCGTGTAAGAATGAAGCCGAACACGCACGTCACGGGGCGCCCTCCCGCCCTGGTCCACTGAGGATTCAGCGAGATCGCAGGGATTCAGCGAGATCGCAGGCGTCGCCTCCAGCTGGCCGTCCAGCGGTTCCGGGAGGCATGCTCCATTGGGGGGAAGATCTGAATCAGCTGCAGCCGACGGGCGGCGAACCGCGCCGATGTCAGGGCGCGTCGGCCACGGCCACGCCCGCAGAATCCACCTGTGCCGGCCCCGCGCCGGGCAGCCGGTCCGTATCGTGTTACGAGCTCGCCGCGGCCACTGCCGAGCGCTGGCCCGCATGGGAAACCCCTGTCCCGGACAGCATCCGGGGAATGCGCTCGCGGCGTCGTGCGGCAACCGGCCTCCGTCCCCGTCACCACGGCCGGAACCGCAGCGGCAGCCACAACGCGGCCCAGCCATTGACCGAATCCGGGCGTCCAGACTGGTTCTGACCGTCTGCCGGGCGGGTGTCACCACCGAGCTGGCCGTTCCCGTGAGTCCGGCAGCCGGCGCCGTCACTGCGTGATTCTGCCCGCGCTTCCACGAAGACCTCGACGTTCGCGCGATACCACTCCCGAACAACGTCGCGCCTTCGAATCCCTGCCGATTCGAAGGCGCCGGTCCCGGCATGCCTTTCGGACCCGAAACAGGCCGCGCTGCGCCGTTCGGAACGCGAACACAGACCTGTGTTCCGCCGTCGTCGTTTCGTCGCTGTGTCGTTTCGTCGTTCCCGACGCCACATCACCCGGCTCCGGCCGACGAACCACCGGTGCGCTGGCGCGCCGACACTGCCCGCGCCAGCTCCGCGAGCCGGCGCGGGTGCCCCGCGTGCGCTCGGACCCTCGCACCTGATCTCGCACGGAGGACTCATGTACGTCCCGCTGCCCGCTGCCGAAACGCTCGCCCCTGCGGGGTTCGGCCCGACCGAACCGCTCCGCGGCCCAGTGGCACAGGCGGTCACCCCAGCCGCTCGCGAGGCATCACCCGACCACGCGACCGTCCTGCTCGACCTGGTTTCCGGCCTGCTGACCGACGTGGTGGGCGTCGCGTTCCTGTTGTACCTGTCGACCGGGCTGCTCGGCATCCTGGTCGCCCTCGTGCTGCGGGCCGGCCGCCGACCGTCCCGGCCCGGTCCCGGCCCGGCCGCATGAACCTGCTCGACGCCGACGGCGGCGACGCCCGGCTCCTCGCCACGATCATGATCGCTTTCGGAATGCTCTACCTGCTCATGATGCTGGTGCTCTCCCGCGTCCACCGAGCCCGGACCGGGCCTCCTCCGACCGGCATCTTCTTCGTCTTCGTGATGCCCTGCCTGAACGAGGAGGCGGTCATCGAGGCGAGCCTGCGTCGCCTGCTGCTCTCCCCCGCCCCGAACCGCCGGGTGCTCGTCGTGGACGACGGCTCCGACGACCGGACGTCCCAGCTGGTGCTCGACGTGGTCGACGACCGGGTGTGGCTGCTGCGCCGCAACCTGCCGGACGCCCGGCGCGGCAAGGGCGCCGCGCTCAACTCCGCGATCGCGCACCTGGCGACCCGTGACGAGGTCGCCTCCCGCGACCCGGATGACGTGATCATCGCGGTGGTCGACGCCGACGGGCGGCTCGACCCGCACACGGTGGACGCCGTCGCGCCCTACTTCGCCGACCCCCGCACCGCGGGAGTGCAGACCGGCGTGCGCATCAACAACCGCGACGGCAGCCTGCTCGCCCGGCTCCAGGACATGGAGTTCGTGATCTACACGGACGTGTTCCAGCGCGGCCGCGGCGAGCTGGACAACGTCGGCCTCGGCGGCAACGGCCAGTTCGTCCGGCTCTCCGCGCTGCGCTCGCTCGGCAGTGGCGGGCCGTGGTCGCACAGCCTCACCGAGGACCTGGACCTCGGCGTCCGCCTGCTCCTCGCCGGCTGGCGCAACCAGTTCTGCCCGCAGGCGGACGTCCACCAGCAGGGGGTCGTCCGCCTCGGTCGGCTGCTGCGGCAACGGTCCCGCTGGTTCCAGGGCCACCTGCAGTCGTGGACGCTGCTGCCCCGGGTGCTGCGGCAGGCGCGGGTCCGGGCGCTGCCGGACATGCTGTTCCACCTCTCGAGCCCGCTGCTGATCCTGCTGGCATCGATGCTGACAGCGGCGTTCGCGCTGAGCACCGTGGCCGTGCTGACGCGCTGGCTGGCGGGTGGGGTGGCGCCGGATCCGCGCTACTTCCTCGGCGCCTACGTGATGGCCGCATGCCCGGCGCTGATCTGCGGACTGATCTACCGCTCGCGGGAGCCGCTCGTCGGCCTCGGCATGCTGCGGCTCGCCGGCTACGCCCATCTCTACCTGATCTACTCGCTGGTCTGGTTCGTGGCCGGCTGGTGGGCGCTGGCCCGGGTGGTGGGACGCCGGACAAGCTGGCACAAGACCGCCCGCACCCCGGAACCGGCCCGCTCCGAGCCCAGGGCGCCGGTGCCCGTCATCCACGACAGCTCCGGCCGATGAGGGCCGCGACGCGGGCCACCGCCGGACGCCAGACCGCCGGACGCCAGACCGCCGGTCGCCAGACCGCCGGTCGAGGGCCGGCAGGACGACAGCCGAACGGGCGGCCCCGGCACGGCGCCCATCCGGTGCCGGTGGTGGTCCTGCTTCTGCTGGGTGCCGTCGCGGCGCTGACCGGGGTGTGGGCGGTGGTCCAGCTGGGCTCCGACGGCCGTCCCACCCGCTGGCGCGACGGGACCACCCACGGCCCCTGGCAGGCGATCTTCGACGGCTACGGGCGCACCACCGGGCACACCGTCGGCGGCGATCTCGTCATCACGTTGGCTCCGCAGGCCGCCGAGGGACCCGAGCACACCCACGCCGGCCTTGTCATCAGCTCCGAGGAGTACCGCGATGTGCGCTTCACAGCGCAGGTCCGCACCATCCRCCAGCTCCGCCCGGGTTCTCCGTCTCCCTGGGAGGTCGGGTGGGTCCTGTGGAACTACACCGATTCAGCGCACTTCTACGCCTTCGCGCTGAAGCCGAACGGGTGGGAGCTCAGCAAGCAGGACCCGGCCTATCCCGGCGGCCAGCGGTTCCTGGCGAGTGGGCCCACGCCGCGGGCCCAGCTCGGCAGCTGGCACACCGTCGATGTGGTCCACGCGGGGGATGCGCTGGCGGTCTCGGTGGACGGCGTCCCGACGGTGCGGACCCAGGACGCCGAGCGCCCCTACCACTCCGGAGCGGTCGGCCTGTACTGCGAGGACGCGGTCGTGGAGTTCCGCCGGGCCGGGGCCCGAAGCCTGCGCCCGACCGACGCGCCGACCCCCTGACCCGCCTGACCTGCTGCCCGCCTGCCTGGCTGGCTGGCTGGCTACCCAGCCGCCTGTCTGCCACATCCGACATGCGATCAACGATGGGAGGACGACGTGACCGACAGCTCCACCGGTCACACGGTGCTGCTCGTGTACGGCACGAGACCCGAGGCGATCAAGATGGCGCCGGTGGTCCACGAGCTGCGCCGGGGCCGGTCGCTGCGACCGGTCCTGGCCGTCACAGGCCAGCACCGGACCATGCTCGACCAGGTCAACAGCCTGTTCGGGCTGGTGCCTGACTACGACCTGGAGATCCTGCAGCACCGCCAGTCCCTGTCCGGGGTGACCACGCGTGCCCTTGCCGGTCTCGAGGCGGTGATGACCGAGGTGCGGCCGGACGCGGTCGTCGTCCAGGGTGACACGACCACGGCGTTCACCGGCGCGCTGGCGGCCTTCTACCAGAACGTGCCCGTCGTCCATCTGGAAGCCGGGCTGCGCACCGACGACCCGTCCTCACCGTTCCCCGAGGAGATCAACCGCCGGCTCACCGCACAGCTGGCGGACCTGCACCTCGCCCCGACCCCGTCGGCCCGCGCCAACCTGCTGGCCGAAGGCGTCCGGGCGGACTCGATCCTCGTCACCGGGAACACGGTGATCGATGCCCTGCTGCAGGTGACCGCGGCGCCGCCGCCCGACGACCGGCTGCTCGCCGACGTCCGGCAGCGCATCGGCGACAGTGGGCGTCCGGTCGTCCTGGTCACGGCGCACCGGCGCGAGTCCTGGGGCGAGCCGCTCGCCCGGGTCGGCGCGGCGCTGGCCCGGCTCGCGACCGAGCGGCCCGAGCTGCTGATCGTGCTGCCCGCCCATCGGAACCCCGCGGTGCGGGAGGCCGTGCTGCCACCACTCGCCGGACTGCCCGGCATCATCGTCGCCGACCCGGTCGACTACGCTGCGTTCGCGCACCTCATGGCCATGGCGACGGTCGTCCTGACCGACAGCGGAGGAGTCCAGGAGGAGGCGCCGAGCCTCGGCAAGCCCGTGCTGGTGCTGCGAGACAACACCGAACGCCCCGAAGGCGTGCGGGCCGGCACCGCCCGGCTCGTCGGCACCGACCCGGACCAGATCGTGGCGGCGGTGGGGAACCTGGTGGACGACCCGGTGGCGTACGCGGCGATGGCCGGGGCCGTCAATCCCTACGGGGACGGGCAGGCTGCCCGCCGGGCGGTGGCGGCGATCGAGCACCGGCTACTCGGCGCTCCCGTTCCGGATGCCTTCGTCCCGGACCTCCCGCTGCCGCCCGCGCGCCCGATCACCATCCCGCGCCAGCCGGCGGTTCCACACCGCGAGCGCACCGGCACCGTGGTCACGGCAGGCCGAGAGGAAAGCGGCGCATGACCTCCCCCGAGAGACCCCGACACCGTCTCCTCGGCCGCTGCCGGGCTGTCGGCAACCGCCGGGTTGTCGCAAGCCGTCAGGCCGTCGGGCGAAGCCGGAGTCGGCGGCCGGTGACGGTCGCGGCGGCCGGGCTGCTCGCGGTCGCCGTGAGCGCCGGCGCCGGCGCCGCAACCGCCACCGCGCCCAGGGCCGGGGTCGGGGTCGGGACGGCGCGGCCACGGCGCGCGCCGCGGCCGGTACCGCCCGGCAGGGGGACCGACCTGCCACCGGCCGGACCAGCCGAATCCCCGGCCCCGGGCGGGCGCGCGGGGGGCGGTGCCGGTGGTGACGGCCGACCGGAGGACGCCGCCCCCACGACCACGGCCGCCACCACGACCACGGCCGCCCCCACGCCGCCCGCCGCGGCAGCGGCCGGCGTGGGGACGCTGATCCTCTACGACACGACCGGCGCGTGGGGCTGGCTCGGCGAGCAGTACGCCATGCAGGCGGCGAACCTCGCGTCGCGGTTCGGCACCTGGCAGGCCCGGCCCGGCAGCACCTACACCGCCGGCCAGCTGGCCGGCTACGCAGCCGTGATCTACATCGGGTCCACCTACGACGAACAGGTGCCGACAGCCTTCCTGACGGACGTCCTGGCGGGCACCCGCCCGGTGGTCTGGATGTACAACAACATCTGGCAGCTCACGGCCCAGTCGCCGGCGTTCCCGACGACCTATGGCTGGAACTGGTCGGGCTTCGACACCTCCACCGTCGGCGCCGTTCGCTACAAGGGGACGGACCTCACCCGGTACACCGGCAACGCCGCAGGGATCATGGACTACGCGGCGGTGGACACCACCCGGGCGACTGTGYTGGCGGAGGCGGTCCGCGGCGACGGGACGAGATTCCCCTGGGCGCTGCGGGCGAGGAACCTGACCTACATCGGTGAGATCCCGTTCGCCTACGCCGACATGACCGACCGCTACCTCTCCGTGGCGGACGTTCTCTTCGACGTGCTGGCGCCGCAGACACCGACCAGGCACCGGGCCCTGGTACGCATCGAGGACGTCGGGCCGGATGCCGACCCGGCCGAGCTGCGCGCCATCGCCGACTACCTCTCCTCGGCGCGGGTCCCGTTCTCGGTCACGGTCTACCCGCGGTACGTCGACGCGAACGGCACCTACAACAACGGTGTCGCACAGGATTACAGTCTCGCCGCACGGCCGGACGTCGTCTCCGCACTGCGCTACATGACCCAGCGCGGCGGAACGCTGATCATGCACGGTTGGACGCACCAGTTCTCGAACGCGGCCAATCCCTATTCCGGGGCGAGCGCGGACGACTTCGAGTTCTTCCGGGCCCATGTCGACGCGCAGGACAACGTCGTGTACGACGGGCCGGTCCCCGGTGACAGCCAGGCCTGGGCCACCAGCCGGATTAACGGGGCTGCGGCCGCTTTCACCGCGGCCGGGCTGGCTGTGCCGACCGTTTTCGAGTTCCCGCACTACGCCGCTTCCGCGCCCGACTACGCAGCGGCCCGGACGAAGTTCCCGCGCCGGTACGACCGTGGGCTGTACTTCCGCAACCAGCTGGCTGGCGGGACCGTCGACCACACGAAGTACGGAGGTCAGTTCTTTCCTTACCCGGTCACCGACATCCACGGGTCGTTCGTGATTCCGGAGAACATCGGGAACGTGGAGCCGGCGGCGTTCAACAACCACCCGGCGCGGCTGCCCGCGGATCTGATCGACGCGGCACGGCGCAATCTGGTCGTCCGGGACGGGTACGCCAGCATGTCCTACCACCCGTATCTGGGCGTCGACTACCTGCGGCAGACCGTCGAAGGTGTTCGGGCGCTCGGGTACTCCTTCATCGCCGCCTCGGCGGTCTGAGCGCACGGACCCACAACGGCGGGGAGGGCGTGGGACCCGGAGTTCCCACGCCCTCCCCGCCGTCGCGCTCTCCCCACCGTCGTGCCCTCGCACCGGCCGATCCACCGTCGTGCCCTCGCACCGGCCGATGCGGGTTCAGGCCCGGGGCTGTCGGTCCGCGTCAGCCCGCCCGGTGACCGTGACCGTGACGCGTGCGTCGACACCGGTCAGGTAGAGCGGACTGGTCTCGGTGAAACCGGGACCGTCCTCCTCCCCGATGTAGAGATCGAGCCGGCGGTCGCCCCCGAGTCCCGGGGTGAACTCGTCGCGTACCTCCCAGGTCGTGCGCCGCAGCGCCTCGCAGGCGGCCGGGTCGATCGCGGACCCGTCCTCCTCATGGCCGCAGTCGTCGATCACGAAGGCCGTCCCGGAGGGAAGGGTCGACGGATCCGCCGCGGCGCTGCGGAAGGGAACCAGGGCCCGGCCGACGGTGTCGCTGGGAATGTCGTCGAGCCAGAAACCGGTGTCGAAGGACCAGTTGAGCATCGACCCCGATCGCGGCCCGCTGGTGATACGCCCCGTCCCCTCGTCGCGTACCGCGTCGACGAAACTGGCGGGAAAGGCACCGAGAAGCTCGTCACCAAAGGCGCAGTCACGCTGCGGGCAGCCGCGCACCGTCGTCAACGGTGTATCCGCGTGAAAACCTTCCACCGCCGTGTAGTAGACGGTGAGATGCCAGCCTTCACCCGTTCCGCCCGTAACCTGGCCGCCCGCAGGCTCCGTGCAGGAGACAGAACCCACAGCCGATGTCAGCAGCACCGCCCCGGCCAGGATCCGCCGACTGAATCCCCGCGGGGATCTCACAGACGACACCCGGATGTTCTCCGCAGTTTTCACAGCCCACACTCTGCGGGCACCCTCCGGACGTCGGCAATGCTCCGGTTCAACCGGGTCACCACAACGCCCGGAAGGCCACACCCGCCGACTTCGGCCCCATCATCCCGCGATGGGGCGGGAATCAGGTACCAGAAGCGACGAAGTGCCGGGAGGAACCGCGGCCGATCCTGCCGGTGCGGACCGATCAGGCCATTGCGGCGGATTTCGGCGTGCCCTGTCCCAGTGGGAGACACCGGCAGTGCGCGGGCAGCGGCAGCGGGCCCGGCGGGCCCAGGAAGTCTCCCTGGCCCTGGTCCACACCCGCCGCGGTCAGCACCCGCATCGCGCCGGTCGTCTCGATGCCGGCAGCGACCAGGGTCGCCCCGATCTGCCGGGAGAAGTGCACCAGTGCCTCGACCAGCGCGCGGCGGGCCGTGTCCGCGCCGACCTCGGCGGAGAGCCAGCGGTTCATCTTCACGACGTCCGGCAGGATCTGCACGAGCCGGCGCAGGCTGGCATAGGCCACGCCCACGTTGTCGACCGCGACGCGGACGCCCATGTCCCGCAGCTCCTGCAGCCGGCCGAGCGTGCCGGGCAGGTCGTGGATGCTCTCCCGCTCGGTGATCTCGACGACCACCTGGTCGGCGCCCGGCCCGCTGAGCAGCTCGGTGAGACGTCCGGAGGCGATGGTCGCCGGTGCGGCGTTGACCGCGATGGACAGGCCGCGCGGGAACCGGGGCAGCGCCGTGAGGGTCGCCCGGATCGCCGCGAGCTCGAGATCGATGCCCATGCCGACCGACGTCGCGTAGGCGAACCATCGCTCCGGGGTCAAGCCGCCGTATTCCGGTCGGCGGGCCCCGTTCCCGGGCGCGGATCCGGGCGCGGGCTGTCGGCCARCCTCCGTGCCGGCTTCGTCGAAGATTCCCCCGCCCCCACCACAGTCTTCGCCGCCCGGCGGTGGGAAGGAGGGGAAGCGCGCCAGCGCCTCCGCCCCGACGATCCCGTGGGTCGGCAGATCGAACACCGGTTGGAAGACCATCTCCGGACCACCGCGGTCGATGATCCTCCCGATCACCGACCGGAGGTGGTCGTCGTCCGCGCCGCTACGGCGCAGCGCCGACACCGTCTCGGTCAGGGCGTCGGCCAGCAGCCGCAGGAAGTGACCGTCCTTGTCGCCCAGCTCCGGGTCCGGGTCGGTGCCCAGCGCGCACAGCATGCCGTAGAGCTCACCGGAGTCCAGATAGACCGGCGCTCCGACGTAGGAGCCGATCCCCAGCTCCCGGGTGACTGCCAGGCCGGCGGTACGGCTGTCGGCCCGCGCGTCGGGAATCACGGCGGGCAGCCGCCCGTCGAGCACCCGGGCGCAGTAGGTGCGCTCCTGGTCGACCTGACGCCCGACCAGGCTCTCGGCCAGAGCGCCGTCGCCGGCTACCAGCTCGATGACCTGACGGTCCCCGCTGAAGCGGGACAGCCAGGCGACGTCGGTGCGCAGGTGGCGCCGGGCGAGATCGAGCACCCGCGCCATCTCGTCGGTGTGCTCCCGCGCCTCCTGGACCGGGTCGCGCCTTCTGTGCCGGTCGCTGTCGGCACCGCCCGGATTCGCCTGCCCGCGCGCGGCCTCCCGCCTGCCGCCGGCCACACGCTCACTCACGGGTGCACCTCCCGCTCCTCGGCCGCCGGCGCCGAACCGGCGCTCCTGCCCCGTCGGTGGCGCTTCGTACCGTCGCTGCTCTCCTGTCCGCTCCTCAGTTCATGGTGCGCCGGTCCGCGTACCTCCGCAGGTCCGCGGATCCCGGCCGGGGAAGCTCAGTCGGCCGCGAGGGCCTGCCGGCGACGGCGGGCGATCTCCGCCAGTGCGATGCCGGTCGCGACACCGGCGTTCAGCGACTCCGTGGCTCCCGCCATCGGAATCCGGATCCTGAGATCACAGCATTCGCCGACCAGCCGGGAGAGCCCGCGGCCCTCCGAGCCGACAACGACGACCAGCGGGTCGGTGGCGACCTCCAGGTCGTCGAGGCTGACCTCGCCGTCCGCCGCCAGACCCGCGACGAACAGGCCCGCTTCGGCGTACGACCGCAGCGTGCGGGTCAGGTTCACGGCGCGCGCGACCGGCAGCCGAGCCGCCGCGCCCGCGGACGTCTTCCAGGCCGCCGCGGTCATGCCGGCGGCGCGCCGCTCCGGCACCACCACCCCGGTCGCGCCGAAGGCGGCTGCCGAGCGGACGACCGCCCCGAGGTTGCGCGGGTCGGTGACGCCGTCGAGTGCGACGACGAGGCCGGGCTGCGCGCCGCGGGTGGCCGCGGCCAGCAGGTCGTCCGGGTGGGCGTAGCTGTACGGCGGGACCGTCAGCGCCAGCCCCTGGTGCGGGGCGTTCGGGCAGAGCCGGTCGAGCTCGATCCGCCCGATGTCGACGACGCTCAGCCCGGCCCGGCCGGCGAGGCGGCGGGCGTCGGCGACCCGCTCGTCGAAGTCGAGACCGCCGGCGATCAGCAGCGTGGTCGCCGGCACGCCGGCGCGCAGCGCCTCGACCACCGCGTTGCGGCCGACCACGTACTCGTCGGACTCGCCGCGCCGTGAGGCGTACGCCGCCGAGCCGCCGGCCGGGCCCGCCCCGCCCGCCGCACCCGCACCCGCACCCGCACCCGCGGCACGCTCCACCCCAGGACGCCGTGCCCCCCGGGTGGCCGCGTTCGCCGCCGCGGCTGCCCGGCGCTGGGCCGGATGGCCCGGCCGCATCTCCGCCGGCGGTGTCGCACCCTTGCCCTGCAGCGCCTTGCGGCGCTGGCCGCCGCTGCCGAGCGCCGCGCCCTTACGGTGGGAGCCTGCCTTCCCGGCCCGGCCCCCCTGCCCACCGCGGGCGATGCCGCCACCGCCCCGGCCCTGGCCACCGGCCATCACAGACCACCTCGTCACTCACGCGTCGGGCCGTCGACCCGTCTGCGAGCCAACGATCATCAGACCGCACCCGGCCGGCCGGCGCCGGCCGGCCGGGGTGCTGTCGTCCATCAACGGTATCCGCCGACATCACGCCACGCGGCGGACACCGTCACCGGCGACCCTCGGCACCTCCACGCCTCGCCGGGCGCCGGAACCACGGCCCCACCGTGCCCGCGGCTGCACCGCCGGCCGCGACTGGCCCGGTCGGGGCACCAGTTGGCCAGGACGGCCGCCGGACCGGCGCCTTGCTACCTATCCTCAGGGTGACGCGCGGACCGACATCTGGAGGGCGGGTGGCAGGCTTCTCCGGACCGGGAGCGACGGATTCCGACCCGTCTGGCGCTCACCTTCCCACCCAGTCCCACACCCATGCCCGCGCCACCGCTGCCGGCGCCTGGCGACGGGCACATCCCGCCGTGTCCTGCCCGGTCTGCGCCAGTCCACTGGGCCGCGCCGCCGGCCGGGCCGGCGCCGGTGGGCACCTGCGGGAGAGCGGCTTCTGCCCGCGCTGCCGGACGCCCTACTCCTTCGCGCCGCCGCTGCGCGCCGGGGACGTCGCCGGCGGCTACGAGATCGTCGACTGCCTGGGCACGGGAGGCCCGGGAGYGGGCGGCTGGGTCTTCCTCGCCGTCGCGCCCGGCGGCCCGGTGGGCGCCGGGCGGCGGGTGGTACTGAAGAGCCTGCGGCGAGCCGGGACACGCCCGCCCCCGCTGAGCGCGCGGTTCTCCCGACGCCCGCTGCCGGCCCCCCCGCTGCGGCATCCGGCGATCGTGGAGACCCTCGGCGAGGTGCGGCACAACAACATCGTCTACACGGTGATGGACTTCGTGCCCGGCCCGTCGCTGGCGGGGCTGCTGCGGTCCAGGAGGCTCGCGCTCGGCGCGGCCGGCGCGCCACTGCCCGTCCCGGACGGGATCGCCGGCGCCCTGCGGCTGCTCTCCGCCCTGCGGTACGTGCACGAGCGCGGCTACGTCCACGGCGACCTCGCGCCGGGCAACGTGGTCTGGAACGGCGACCAGGTGACGCTGATCGATCTCCAGTCGGTGCGCCAGCACGGCCGGCGCTGCGGGGCCTTCCACGTCACGGCTGGATTTGACGCCCCCGAGCTCGCCATGAGTCCCCCGTCGGTGGGTTCTGACCTCTACGCTCTCGGCAGGCTCTTGGCAATCGCGGTGCTCGATTTTCCGCACCGTGCGTCAACATATCGCTACATCCTTCCGGCGGAGGAGGTCCACCAGGTGCTGGCCCGGAACGAACCCCTGCACCGGTTCCTCCTTCGTGCCACCGCGACCGATCCCGCGCGGAGGTTCGGCACCGCCGGCGACATGGCCGCGGCGCTGGCCGCGGTGGCGGCGAACGCCGCGCCGCAGCGCCCCACCGACGCCGGGCCGCGCCCGGCCGGAGCCCAGCAAAGGCCTCTGACCAGGCAAAAGGCGTGGGGGGCAGCGGAGGTTCCGGAGCACGCGCGGGCGGCGGGCGTACTGCAGGGGAGAACTTCCGGCATTCCACGCAGGACGGGCGGACGTTGACACCGAGGCAGGAACCGAGATCACCGGCGTCGACGCACCTGGCGGACCATGCCACTATTCATCTCGGCGTCCTTGGATCTGAGCAGGTCGACGTGATATATCCGGTCCCCACAGGACGGGCAGGAGGCACTTACCACATGGCTCCGCGCCAGACGGCTCCGCGCATACCGCCCAGACTCGCTGTCACTGGCGGGCCGCTGCCGCGGCCGGTGGCCTGACTGTGGACCTCAACCCCCGCCCGGGGCAGAGCTATCCCGGGCACGGCTACCCGCCGGAGGGCCCGGACGCCCMCCGCCCCGGTGACGGCTACCTCGACGAGTCGGGCCAGCAGGGCCGGTACCAGGGTAGCGATCTGCCGCCGGAGGGCTACCCGCCGGAGGAGTTCCGTCCGGAGCATCGCGGGGAGGGCTACGCCGCGGGCCACTTCCAGGACGCGCCCTATCCCGGGAACAGCTACCCCGAGAACGGCTACAGCGAGGGCGGCTACCCGGAGAACGCCGGCTACCCGGAGAACAACTATCCGGGCGGCGCGGCCTATCCCGGGGCCGGCTACCAGGCAGAATCGGGCACCTATCGTGACAGCGAGTATCGGGATGGGTACGCGGAGCACGGTTACGAGGCTGYGGCCTACCCGCCCGGCGGTTATTCGGACGGCGACTACTCCGGCGGCGGATTCGCCGGCGACGGGTACAGCCCCGACTCCGATCCCGCCACGATGCTCCTGGGCCACCGCGCCTCGCCGGTGAGCGAGTCCGCTGCCGGTGAGGAGGTCGTCCGCTGCCCGGTGTGCGCGGCGCCCAACTACAGCGATGCGCGGTACTGCGAGGCATGCGGCTTCGCCTTCACCGGCGCGCCGGTGGGTGGCGGCGACGCGGACCACCGCGAGATCGACCTGGGCCCGCTGGCCGGGGTGTGCGACCGCGGGGTCCGGCACACGACGAACGAGGACTCGATGGGCGTGGCGATCGTCCACGGAACGCTCATCGCCGTGGTCTGTGACGGCGTCTCGACGACCCCGGGGTCCGGCGAGGCGTCCGCGGCAGCCACCTCGACCGCGACGGCGATCCTCGCGGACGCGGTGCGCGCCCACGGACCCGGCGAGGCCGTCCCGTACGAGGAGCGCACCGAAAGCTCCGCGAACGATGTTCTGGACGTCCTGGAGGAGTACACCGAGTACGACGAGCCGCGTACCGCGCCGCGCCGGATCTCCGGAGGTTTCGGCCCGGACGAGGCCGACGCCGCCCTGCACGCCGCAGTCGAGGCTGCCCAGGCCACCATCGCCCAGCTCAGCGCGGCCGAGGGCCGGATGGCTCCGTCCTGCACCATCGCCGCGGCGATCATCACCCCGCCCTCGGTGGACGGCCCGGGCATGGTCACCGTCGGCTGGGTCGGCGACAGCCGGGTCTACCTGCTCGGTCCGCGCTGGTGCGAGCGGCTCACCGCGGACGACACCTGGGCGGCCGAAGCGGCCCGCGCCGGGCTGATCCCCGCCTCGGAGGCGGAGACGCACCGGCGTGCCCACACGCTGACCCGCTGGCTGGGCGGCGATGCCGAGGACGTCACCCCGCACACGGCCGCCTTCCCGATCGAGACGCCGGCCACGGTGCTCGTCTGCAGTGACGGGCTGTGGAACTACTCCTCCCGGCCGGACGTGCTCGCCGCTCTGGTGAACCAGCTCGACCCCGGTGCCGCCGCGCTGGACGTCGCCCGCCACCTCACCGACTTCGCGATCGACCAGGGCGGCCATGACAACATCACCGTGGTCGCGGCCAGGGTGACCAGTCAGTGACCTTCCACGGCCGGTCGGAAACGGCCCGGGGCGGGGATGCCCGGCCGTCGACCGCGGCGACACGGCTGCCAGACCGGTGATCCGGCCGGGCGATTCGGGAGGCCCTCACCTGGGGCAACGACGCAACCTACCGCCTCCTACAGGAGGCGGTTCACATCGACATTCCAACAACGGGTACGGTTCGTCTGAAGAAATACGTCGAGAAGATGGACGAGATGGTCCGCGACTCGTCGATGTCGGCCAGGACCGTTCGGGTGAACAGGTGATCAGGTGAGCGCACGCTGCCCGGAGGGGCACCTGTCCCACGATCCTGACTACTGCGATCAGTGCGGGCTACGGATCGTGGGCGGTCAGGATCGTTATGGTTTCCGCCAGGACGATGGCGGCCGTGATCCCGCGTACCCGGCGGGCGCGCCCGCCGGCCGGGCGGCGGACCCGTACGCGCGACGGGCACCGGAGCGGGACCCGTCGGTCCCGCCGGGCGCCGACGGCGCCCAGGGCGGCTACGACCCGCTCGGGATCCGGCGCGCGCCGGCCGACGCCCCCGGGGTGGCGGACCCGCCCCGCGGCGCGGGCCGCGGCGGTGACCCGTACGGCGGCTACGGCCGCGAGGGCTACGCCGAGGAACCGCGCTCCGCTCGCGGTGGCTACCCGGCGGACCCGTACGCCCGCGAGGGCTACGGGCGGCCGGACGAGCGCGGGCGTCCCGACGCCCGCGGTGAGCGGCACGACCCGTACGGGCGTGAGCCCGACGAGCGCGGCGCCGGCTTCGGCGGCCGTGACGACCGGACACCGCCCGGGTACGGCCGCGAGGGCCGGGACGAGCGGGACGGGCGGGGCGGCTACCCCGTCGGGCGGGCCGAGCCGGACGGCGGGTTTCCCCGCGGCCGTGACGACCGCGGCGGCTATGGCGGGCCTGAGGGCCGGCCCGACGGCCGCGGCGGGTACGGCGCGGGCGAGCCGGGCCGGGGTGCCCCGGACGCCGACCCCCGGCGCGGCTACCGCGACGGCGGGTCGTTCGGTGCACCCGGCGGCGGCTACGGCGCCGACCCACTGGGCGCGGCGGGGGCCGGCTCCACGCCGGTGCCGGCGGGGCCTGCCGGGCCGGGCGTCCGGGACCGTGCCGCCGACCGCTACGCGCCCTGCCCCAACTGCCGGTCGCTGAACGACCCGTCCGCACGCTTCTGCGAGAACTGCGGGCTCGATTTCAGCACCGGCCAGCTGCCCGCCCCGGCGGGCGGCGGCGGGATCGACGACGCGGGTGCCACCTCACGGCAGGCCGGGCCGCGGCGCGGCCAGGAGGCCCGCCACGCCACCGATCCGAGGATGGCCGACCCGCGCCTCGGTGACCCCCGGCTGGGCGACCCGCGGATCGGCGAGCAGCGCCGCGACGACCCGAGGATGGGCGACCCGCGCGCGGGGAGCCGGGGCAACGACTGGGACGCGCCGCAGGCCGGCACCTGGGAGGCCGTCGTCGAGGCCGAGCGGGAGTACTACGACAGCGGCGACGACCATCGCGTCCCGTTCCCGGCGTTCTACCCGCGCCGCGTCTTCGCGCTGACCGAGTCGCAGATGCTCATCGGGCGGCGCAGCGAGTCCCGGGGCATCAACCCGGAGATCGACCTGTCGGGCGCGCCGGAGGACCCGGGGATCTCCCGGGCCCACGCGACGCTGGAGCGGATGCCCGACGGGACGTACGCCGTCCGGGACCCGGGGTCGACCAACGGGACCCGGCTGAACGACGAGCCCGACCCGATCGAGCCCGGCCGCCCGATTCCGCTGCGCGACGGCGATCGCGTCTACGTCGGCGCCTGGACGAGGATCACCGTCCGCGCACAGTGATCGCCGCCGTCAGGCGGGAACCTGACGGCTCGGCACGATCTGGCCCGCGTCGCTGTCACCAGCGGCGCGGGCCAGGTCGTTCAGGCGGATGTCGTTCAGGCGAGGTGCCAGCGCTGGCCTTCGGGCGTGTCCTCGATGACGACGCCGGCGGCGGCGAGCCGCGAGCGGATCGAGTCCGCCTCGGAGTAGTCCCGCCGGGCCCTGGCCGCCGAGCGCAGGTCGAGCAGGACGTCCATGACGCCGTCGAGCGCCGGGCGCAGCTCGGCCCCGGCCGTCGGCCACTGCTCCACCGGGTCGAGCCCGAGCACGGTGAGCATCCGGCGGGTGACGTCGACCCAGCCGGCCAGTTCCCGGCTGTGCGTCTTGGAAAGCACCTGGTTGCCGCGGCCGACCACGCCGAACAGCGCCGCCAGCGCGCGGCCGACCGAGAGATCGTCGTCCAGCGCTGCCGCGAACTCGGCCCAGGCCTGACGGGGCGTCAGGTCATCGCCCGCAGGCGCGGCCGCACCCGCCTGCGCCAGCCCCCCCGGCGACAGGCTCCGCTGTGCCAGCCCCGCGGGACCGCCTCCCGGATCCGTGCCGTCGCGGTCGGTCTCCGCGGCGAGCGCGGCGGCCTCGTCCGGCCCGCCCAGGATGTCGAGGGCGTTGCGGACGAACGTCTCCACCCGGTCGTGCGCCGCGCCGGACTCGTCGAGCGTCTGCGCGCTGTACTCCAGCGAGGAGCGGTAGTGCGCCGAGAGCAGGTGGTACCGCAGGACCTGCGGGCGGACCGCGGCCAGCGCGTCCGTCACGAAGAACGAGTTGCCCAGCGACTTGGACATCTTGGTGCCACCGGTGGTCAGCAGCCCCACGTGCATCCAGTAGTTGGCCATCTCGGCGGCTTCTGGTCCACCAGCCGAGCAGACCGTCTGGGCGCGCTCGTTCTCGTGATGCGGGAAGACCAGATCGAGCCCACCGCCGTGGATGTCGAAGACGTCACCGAGGTACTTGCCGGCCATCGCCGAGCACTCCAGGTGCCAGCCGGGACGGCCCGGCCCCCAGGGCGACGACCAGGAGGGCTCGCCGGGCCGCGCCGCCTTCCACAGGGCGAAGTCCCGGGGATCGGACTTGCCCGGCTCGGCCTCCGGAGACGGGTGCATCGACGCGGGCCGCTGGTGGGACAGGGCGCCGTAGTCCGCGTAGGCGCCGACCCGGAACCACACCGAGCCCGCGCCCGGGTAGGCCAGCCCCCGCTCCACCAGGACGGAGACCATCTCCAGCATCTCCGGGATGTGCCCGGTGGCCCGCGGGGAGATCGTCGGTGGCAGGACGCCGACAGCCCGGTAGGCCTCGTCGAACGCCCTGGTCTGCCGGGTGGCGAGCTCCCAGACGGTGGTACCCGCCAGGTCCGCGTTGACGATGATCTTGTCGTCGATGTCGGTGACGTTCTRCACGAAGGTCACCGCGAGCCCGCCCTGCGTCATCCACCGCCGCAGCAGGTCGAACGCCAGCGCGGTGCGGATATGGCCCACATGCGGCGGTGACTGGACGGTGGGCCCACACACGTACACGCCCACATGACCGGGGCGCAGCGGCACAAACGGCCGCACGCGCCGGGTGCGCGTGTCATAGAGGCGAAGACCCATCTGTCAAGGGTACGGCCCCCGGCAGCCGCCACGCCGAAGGGAGGTACTGGAATGGGGGTCGCGCCGGGGCATCAGGGGGCCGAATCGCGGAACCGACCCCCCGCGCGAAGGCGGTCGCGGGCGGTGTCAGCCCGCGGTGAGAACGGTCAGCCCGTGGTGAGAACGCGCTCCGCGATGACGCGGATCACCAGCCTGACCTCGTCCGGCCCGTCCCAGCCGTACGGAGAGCCGGTGTACTTCGTGGACAGCTGGTCGATGAGCTCCTTGCCGCCCTCCTCGGAGAGCGAGGCCACACCGCGGATCTCGACGTAGGCATACGGGTCGCGCTGGTCAAGAAACATCAGGCCGACCCGAGGGTCTCGGGCGATGTCCCGCTCCTTGGCCCGGCCGCGCACCGTCGACAGCAGCAGGTCGTCACCGTCCCGCGCGATCCACAGCACGGTGAGGCGCGGCGCGCCGTCCGGACGGATCGTCGCCAGCGTCACGTAGGTCGGAGCATCCACGAGTGCCCTGACCGCCTCCGGGAGCCGCGCCGCCATCACACTCCTCCGAGACTCGCTCACCGGGCACACCCTCTCACTCCCCCAGCATCAAACTACGTCCGATGCCAGTCAGGCATGCCAACAATCCGGCAACCGCGCCTGCCGTCCGGGAAGGGCCCGCCCGCAGGCGGCTACCCAGCGCCCGGCGTGCCCGCCGGCACGCCCGCCGACGGGTCCGTCGCAGGCAGCCGACGGGCAGCCCGCCGACCGGGAACGCGAACGCCGCCGGCCGAGGCCGGCGGGAGTGGGTTCAGAGGCGGGCGACCAGGGCCGTCGCCACCGCGGCCAGCCCCTCACCCCGCCCGGTCAGACCGAGGCCGTCCGTGGTCGTCGCGGACAGGTTGACCGGGGCACCCAGAGCCGACGACATCGCCTCCTGCGCCTCGAGCCGCCTGGCGGCCATCCGGGGGCGGTTACCCACCACCTGGACAGCGACGTTGCCGATCAGCCAGCCGCCCTCCGCGAGCAGCCGGGCTGTCTCGCCCAGCAGTGCGGCGCCGGAGGCCCCGGACCACTCCGGGCGGCCCGTGCCGAACACCGCGCCGAGGTCACCGATGCCGGCGGCGGTAAGCAGCGCGTCGCAGGCCGCGTGTGCGGCCACGTCACCGTCGGAGTGCCCGGCCAGGCCGGTCTCGCCCGGCCACTGCAGGCAGGCGACCCAGCAGTCGCGCCCCGCCTCGAAGGGGTRGACGTCCACCCCCGTGCCCACGCGGGGCAGCTGCGGCGCGGTCATCGCTGGCCGTCCCGGGCCAGCGAGTCGGCCAGCAGCGCCTCCGCGAGGACCAGATCGACCGGCCGGGTCACCTTGAACGCCTCCTCGGCGCCGGGAATCGTCGTCACCGGCACCCCGAGCGCCTCGACGAGGCCCGCGTCGTCGGTGACGGGCAGGTCGCGGTTCGCGTAGGCGGTGCGCAGAATGTCCCGCCGGAAGCCCTGCGGGGTCTGCACCGCGCGCAGCATGTCCCGGCGCGGGGTCCGCACCACCCGGCCGTCCGCGTCGATCTCCTTGACGGTGTCCGTCACGGGCAACACGGGGATCACCGCCGGATGACCGGCGAGCACCGCCGTCGCGACCGCGTCCACCAGCGTGGCCGGCGTGAGCGGCCGTGCCGCGTCATGCACGAGGACGACCCCGATGTCATCGTCCAGGGCGTCCAGCGCGGTGCGCACCGAATCCACCCGCTCCCCGCCGCCCGGCACCACGCACACTCCGGGGCCGAGGATCTGCCCGACGACGTCCACCAGCGTGGGTGGCGCCGCGACAACGACCTGGGTGACGTGCGCGGACGCCAGGAGAGTCTCCACCGCCCGCAGCAGCATCGGACGGCCAGCGAGCGGCCGCAGTGCCTTGGGTGTGCCGCCACCGAGGCGCTCGCCCCGGCCAGCTGCCGGCACGACCGCCCCTACTCGGGTGCTCACCACCTATGGCCTCCGCAGCGTCCGCGTATCGCGACCCGGTCGATCCGGGCGGGTGAGAGGCCCCCTTCCGGGGGCACTCCCACAGGTACGGAAATCCGCAGCAACCACGATTCGGTCGGGAACATCAAGCCTTCCGCTGACGTCGGGCGACGCGTACAAAGCCGCCCTGGTGTTGCCGACCGTGCATGTCCGAGGTGGCGCCGGTATCAGCCGGCGAGGACCTCGTCGAGCATGGCTTCGGCCTTGTCCTCATTGGTTCCCTCAGCGAGCGCGAGTTCACTGACAAGAATCTGCCGCGCCTTGCTGAGCATGCGCTTCTCACCTGCGGAAAGACCGCGCTCACGATCACGCCGCCAGAGATCACGAACCACCTCGGCGACCTTGTTCACGTCGCCGGAGGCGAGCTTCTCCAGGTTGGCCTTGTAACGCCGTGACCAGTTGGTCGGCTCCTCCGTGTGCGGGGCGCGCAGCACCTCGAACACACGCTCCAGGCCGTCCTGGCCGACAACGTCACGCACGCCCACCATGCCGACGTTGTCGGCTGGAACACGGACAGTGAGATCGCCCTGAGCGACCTTCAGCACGAGATAAAGTTTCTCTTCACCCTTGATGACGCGCGTTTCAATCGCATCAATCAGAGCAGCACCATGATGCGGGTAAACAACGGTCTCGCCGACTTGGAACGCCATGTGTCACGTGCCCCTTCCGCCTCTACCAGCGTAACACGCACGCATCGCCGCAGGTCAGACGCGCACTCCCGGCCGGCAGGGGAAGAGCGCCGCCGTCGTGTTGCGGCCACCCTCCGAGGCGGACAGCTGCTGCACGCGACCGGGCCGGTGCGCAGGCCGACCGGATCCGCGCAGGTCGGGGCCTATCAAGAGGCGGATCGACCCGGCTGGCGAAACAGATGGCGATGCGGTGGAAGTTGTCCGGTTGTTGGTATCAAGGGCGCCGCGACACTACCGCTCCGGCCACCCGTCCCCCCGCCGACCCGCCGGATGTCCCCCTGGCACCGGCCGCGCCGGCCGGGCGTGTCGCGCCGCCGCCACCAAGGTCGGGCACCCCACCCGTTGGTTCCGGGCACGGTCCGGCCCCGTCCGGCAGGTGCACCGGCGTCCCGCGCGGACACCCGCGTGCCACCCGATCGCCAACCTGATRATCACTGGCCCGAGGTGGCCAATGGCCCGCGATCCCCGTGTACTGCGGCCTTTTCCGTCCGGACCGGCGGGGACCAGGCGGCCTCCCCCGCGCGTGCCAGGCCCGGGCGGGCCCCCCTTTCCGCGGTCCCACCTTGGCCGGAGCGGACGGGTCCCGAGCGGGCGGCGCACACCGCGGACATCCGCATTCTCTTGCGCGAGCCAGGACCGAAACGCCATGCTCGCGATCGCTCGCCCCCCGACCCCCGCCGGCATCCTTCCGCCCGCTCCACCTGCCGGCCGGCTCCACCAGGGGGCCTGGCCAGGCCAGCCCCGGYGGCCGCCACCGGCCGGGCCCGGTCCATCCGGGCAGCGGCGCCCCTGCCGCAGCGCCCCGCCCAGGCCCGCGGACGGTTTCGTCTGGGCCGTTCGGGCGGCGCCGTGCTGTCCGATCGGTCCAGATGTCGAGCCCGACACGTACCAGACGCACATTGAGGGCCGGGATGGCTAGTGTTAGCCCCGCACCCGCGGCCCGACCTGGGTCTCGCGGGTGACCGGGTGCGCTCCCGGTGTGCCATGGACGATCCACCGGCTGGACTCTCCACGGCCCGCGGGGGAGCGCGCCGGCCGCTGCGGATTCCCGCAACGGCCACACTGACCGGTCACGACCGTTCGGCACCGACGCGCCAGCCGCGCCGGTCCCTGCGCAGGAGGAGCCACCGAGCCGTGAGCCGCCGTCTGGGTGCTCGTTCCGCGACGTCCACCACCATGGGGACGCCGCCCGTCGACGCCACCGATACCGATGGCCCCAGCCACGCACCGCGAGCCGGCGCCGGCGCACCCGCCGCCCGCCGCAGCGGCACGCGCAGGCGGGCCGCCATCGCCGCGTCGTCCGTCGCCGCGGCCATTGTCACCGCCACTCTCAGCGGCTGCGCGTCCGGGACGGACGCGGTCACCAACTCCGCCCGCACGACAACCAACTCGGTGAGCGGATCCGTCGGCTCCGTCACCCTGCGGAACGTCTATGTCGCCGGGCCCGCGGACGAGGGCGGCACCGCCCAGATCATCTCCGCGGTGTTCAACGGGGGCGCCGAAGAGGACAGTCTCATCACCGTGTCCTCGCCGGCCGCGAGTGGCGGGCAGGCACCGTCACCGTCGATCATTCGTCCCGGCGGCGGCAACATCTACATCGCCAACGGCTCGGCCCCGACACTGACCGGCCTCACCGAGGACCTGATGGTCGGCGCCGAGATCCCCGTGACGTTCACCTTCGCCAAGTCCGGCAGCCTCACGCTCGACGTACCGATCGAGCCGCCCGCTCCCGGCGCCTCGGCGGCCGCGACGGCGGGCACGACCCTGCCGGCCACGGAGCCGGCGACGACGTCGCCAGCCACCGCCAGCACCCCGCCCGAGGCCGGCGCCGGGACACCTGGAGCCGGTGGGACCGCACCCGCGCCCACGGCGCCCGCGGAGACCGCACCTGCGGCCACGGCGCCCGTACCCACCTCCTGACCGAGGCTTCCTGACCCCGCGGCGCTGAGGGCGCAGGCCCGCCTCGCCCGACCAGGCCGCGGGCATGGACTGGACGGCGCGTAGCCCGCCCGGGCCCGAACTGTCGGACCCGGCGGCTACCGTGACCGTCATGTCCTCTGTTGGCCCTGCGGGGCGGTCGGCCGGTGGCCTGGGGCGGGCTCCGTCCCGTGGCGCGAGCTCCCGCAACCCCGCCGGAGGCTTCCGTTGCTCCGCCTGTGAGACGGAGACCGTCCGCTGGGCCGGGCGGTGCCCACGCTGCCAGGCCTGGGGCACGCTCGAGGCACAGGCACCGCCGGCCCGCCGGCCCGGCGCTCTGAGCGGCGGCGGGCTGGGTGGCGGGGCACGGCTCGGGGCCGCCGCGCCGGTGACCGCGCCCGCGACTCCCGTCACCGCGGTCGACACCACGGCCACCCGCATGCGTCCCACCGGCATCGGTGAGCTCGACCGGGTGCTCGGCGGCGGGCTGGTGCCGGGCGCGGTGATCCTGCTGGCCGGCGAGCCGGGGGTAGGCAAGTCCACGCTCCTCCTGGAGGTGGCCGCGCGCAGCGCCACCGGTGGCTCCCGGGCCCTCGTCGTGACCGGCGAGGAGTCCGCGGCCCAGGTGCGCCTGCGCGCCGGTCGCATCGGGGCGCTGCACCCCGACCTCTGGCTGGCCGCCGAGACCGACCTCGGCGCCGTGCTGACGCATGTCGAGGAGGTCCGTCCAGAGCTCCTCGTCGTCGACTCTGTGCAGACGATCTCCTCGTCGGGCTCCGAGGGCTCCGCCGGCGGCGTCACGCAGGTGCGCGAGGTGACCGGGGCACTGATCCGCACGGCCAAGGCGCTGGGCCTGGCGACCGTGCTGGTCGGCCATGTCACCAAGGAGGGCACGGTGGCCGGCCCGCGGCTGCTCGAGCACCTCGTGGACGTCGTCCTGCACTTCGAGGGTGAGCGGCACTCCACGCTGCGGCTGGTGCGCGCAGRCAAGAACCGGTACGGCCCGGCCGACGAGGTGGGCTGCTTCGAGATGCACGACTCGGGCATCCGCGAGGTCGCCGACCCCAGCGGGCTGTTCCTCTCCCGGTCCGGCGGTGCGGGCCCGGCAGCCGTGGCCGGTACCTGTGTGACGGTGACGGTCGAGGGCCGCCGGCCCCTGGTCGCCGAGGTCCAGGCCCTGGTCGCCGAAGCGTCCGCGCAGGTCCCGCGCCGGGCCGTCTCCGGGCTCGACGCGGCCCGGGTCGCGATGATCCTCGCGGTCGTGGAGCGGCGGGCCCGGGTCCGCTTCGGCCGGGCCGATGTCTACACCGCGACCGTGGGCGGGGTTCGGCTCGCCGAGCCCGCCGCCGATCTGGCCGTGGCGCTGGCCACAGTGAGCGCCGCGCGGGACCATCCCCTCCCCGGCGACCTGGTCGCGATCGGCGAGGTCGGCCTGGCCGGCGAGGTGCGGTCGGTGGGCGCGGTGCGGCAGCGCCTCGCCGCGGCAGCCCGGCTGGGCTTCCGGCGCGCGCTCGTCCCCACCGGCTCCGGTGAGGCCCCGGAGGGCCTTGTGGTCCAGGAAGTGCCCGACCTTATCGCGGCCATTGCGCACATGTACGACGAATGAACATGCTTTGGCGATTGYCGGATATGGTGAGATCGCGTTGAGCCTGCGCTCATCCGCACGGGGCCTACCGATACCATCAGGGCGACGGGCACGACACGACGGGGGCGTTCGACGCACAGGACGTCGGAGAACAACGAGGGAGCCTGATGGCAGGACCACCCGGGGATGACATCTTCCGGGCGACACTCGCCGCGGTCGCGCCCGGAACTCCGTTCCGTGATGGTCTCGAGCGCATCCTGCGTGGTCACACCGGAGCCCTGATCGTGCTGGGCCACGACAAGGTCGTGGAAGGTCTGTGCACCGGCGGGTTCGAGTTCGACGTCGAGTTCTCCGCCACCCGCCTGCGCGAGCTGGCGAAGATGGACGGCGCGATCGTGCTCTCCTCCGACCTCACCCACATCGTCCGGGCAGCGGTACATCTGGTCCCCGATCCGACCGTCCCGACCGAGGAGTCCGGCACCCGGCACCGCACCGCGGAGCGGGTCGCCAAGCAGACCGGCTTCCCGGTGATCTCCGTCAGCCAGTCGATGCACATCATCGCCCTGTACGTCGCCGGGCGGCGCTACGTCCTCGACGGGGCGGCGGCCATCCTGTCCCGCGCCAACCAGGCACTGGCGACGCTCGAACGGTACAAGCTGCGGCTCGACGAGGTCGCCGGCACGCTGTCCGCGCTGGAGATCGAGGATCTCGTCACCGTCCGCGACGCCATCTCGGTCAGTCAGCGCCTCGAGATGGTCCGGCGGATCGCGGACGAGATCGAGAGCTACGTGGTCGAGCTGGGCACCGACGGCCGCCTGCTGTCCCTGCAGCTCGAGGAGCTGATGGCCGGGGTCGAGACGGAGCGCGAGCTCACCGTCCGCGACTACCTGCCGGTCGGAGCCCGGGCCGGGAACGCCACGCAGGTCCTCACGGAGCTCTCCGCGATGTCCCCGACCGACCTGCTCGACCTCACCGTGATCGCCCGGGTGATCGGCTTCTCCGGTGGGGCGGACATCCTCGACCGCCAGATCAGCCCGCGGGGCTACCGGATGCTGGCCAAGGTRCCGCGCCTGCCGCGGATGGTCGTCGACCGCCTCGTCGACCACTTCGGAACGCTGCAGAAGCTGCTGGCGGCTGGTGTCGACGACCTGCAGGCCGTCGACGGCGTCGGGGAGGGCCGGGCGCGGGCCGTCCGCGAAGGCCTCTCCCGGCTCGCCGAGTCCAGCATCCTCGAGCGCTACGTCTAGCGCGGTCACCGCGCCAGTGCGGTGACCGGCAGGGTTCGGGGTTCGCCCGGCGCTGATACCGGGCGTGCCCGGGAGCGATATCAGCACCAATAACGCCACCATTGTTCTCCGATCGGGAGAATACCTTTCCGCGCCGCGGCATTTCCGGTTCGCCGGGAATACGTCCGCGCCACGATGCTGAACCCGGGTACTGAACCGGGTGCTGAACGACAAACGGACCAGTGTCCTGATCCGGGCGCCCGGATGGCACGATGGAGCCGATGACATCGATGACGACACCCGGGATCGAACCGGTCGGAACGGCCGACCCGACGCTGGCACTCGCGGAGCGCGTGCTGGGCTGGTTCGGTGCCCACGCTCGGGAGCTGCCGTGGCGGCGGCCGGAGACCGGCCCGTGGGGCGTTCTCGTCAGCGAGATCATGCTCCAGCAGACCCCGGTGAACCGGGTCCTGCCGGTCTGGGAGCTCTGGCTGCACCGCTGGCCCACCCCTGCGGACCTCGCCGCCGAGCCCTCCGGTGAGGCGGTACGACAGTGGGGGCGACTCGGCTACCCACGCCGGGCGCTGCGCCTGCACCAGGCCGCCGTCGCCATCGTGGAACGGCACGGCGGGGCCGTGCCGGACGGCCTGGACGACCTGCTGGCACTGCCCGGGGTCGGCAGCTACACCGCCCGGGCCGTCGCCGCGTTCGCCTTCCGCCAGCGCCACCCCGTGATCGACGTCAACGTCCGGCGTTTCGTCGCGCGGGCCGTCGAAGGTGTGGCCGAAGGGCCGGCCGCGGTGTCGCGGCGGGATCTGGAGCTCGTCGCCGGCCTGCTGCCGGCGGACGCGGAGACGGCGGCCCGGGCGAGCGCGGCGTTCATGGAGCTGGGTGCGCTGGTCTGTGTGGCGCGCACGCCGCGCTGCCCGGCGTGCCCGGTCAGCGATCTCTGCGGGTGGACGGCGGYCGGCAGCCCGCCGTCGAACGTCCCGGCCCGGCGCCCCCAGACGTACGCCGGAACCGACCGTCAGGTCCGCGGGCGGCTRCTCGCCGTCCTCCGTGACGCCACCGGGCCCGTCGAGCGGTCCATCCTCGACCAGGTGTGGGACGAACCCGTCCAGCACGCCCGGGCGCTCGCCGGGCTGGTCGCCGACGGGCTCGTCGTGGAGTGCGCCCCCGGCGTCTACGCCCTGCCGGGCTGACCTCGCGGGCACTTCGTCCCCGGCAGACGGCGCCTGGGGCGCCGGGCCGCTCTCAGCTGGGGTGTGGGTGCTGTGGGGCCCGAAAACGGTAGCCGATTCCGCGGATGCTCTCGATGAGCGGCGGCCGCACCTCGACCGGCCCCCGGGTGGCACCCGGGCGACCGAGCAGCGTCGGGGAGCCGACGCCCGGTTCCGCCGTGGCCTGCAGGGCCGCCGGGTCGCCGAGACGGCGGCGCAGCCGGCGCACATGGACGGCCAGGGTGTTCGGGTCGGTGTCGGGTGATCCCCAGACCTCGGTGAGCAGCGTCTCCCGGGTGACGACCCGTCCCGCGTGGCCGAGCAGCAGCCGCAACAGCCTGAACTCCCGCGGGGGCATGTGCACGGCCCGGCCGTCCACGGTGACCTCGTGGGCGTCGACGTCGAGGACCACCGGGCCGGAGCGCAGTATCTCGGAACGTTCACCGACCAGCGCGGCGGCCGCGGGCAGGCCCTGCACCCCCGGGACGGGCCCACCGCCCGCAGCGGGCACCAGACCCATCCCGGCCGAGCTGTTCTGCGGGCCCATGCCCGCCACGCCCGGGACGCCGGGCCACGTTGACGCGCCTGGCGTGCCGTCGGCGCCGACGAGGCCTGCCGCATTCACCGGAGTGCCGGGCAGGCCGACCGAGCCGGGAGGGCCCGCCGTGAGCACCCGCGCCACGGCGCCGGCATCGCTGGCGGCGGCGCCGGCCACCAGCGCGGCCGGCGGCCGCGCGGCCAGGTCGTCCGGGCCGTGGGGTGCGCTGCCGGCCAGGCCGCCGACGGCGCCGACCATCGCGAGGACCTCGTGCACCCGGTAGGGCTTGCCGACGCAGGCGCTCGCCCCGGCCTCCAGCGCGGCGGCGGCCTGCTCGCGGTCACCGGGGCCGACGGCGAACAGGATCGGGGTGGTGGCCCGGTCCGTGGCCGCCCGGACGGTGCGGATCACTGTGACGCCGTCCACCACCGGCAGGCTCGCGGTGAGGAGCACCGCGGAAGGTGCGAGGCGCCCGATCTCCACGAGTGCCAGCGCCCCGTCCGCGACCACGCTCACCTCGACGCCCTGATCCCGCAGCGCGGGCAGCAGCTCGTCGTCGGCCTCGCTGTCCGCGATGAGCAGCGATGGGCGCCGTCCCTGGCCGAGCCCGGCCGGGGACGGGCCGGTCCGCCAGGAACCGGCCGCCACCTGCGCCTCGGAAGATCCGGGCCCCTCGGAGGGGCTCAGCCGAACCGCCCGGAGACGTAGTCCTCGGTCCGCTTCTCCTTGGGGTTGCTGAAGATCTGCGAGGTCTTGTCGTACTCCACCAGCCGACCCGGGTCCCCGGTCTTCTCCAGCGAGAAGAACGCGGTGGTCTCGCTCACCCGGGACGCCTGCTGCATGTTGTGGGTGACGATCACGATCGTGTAGCTGGACCGCAGCTTCTGGATGAGGTCCTCGATCGCCAGCGTCGAGATCGGGTCGAGCGCGGAGCACGGCTCGTCCATGAGCAGCACCTGGGGCTCGACCGCGATGGCGCGGGCGATACACAGCCGCTGCTGCTGGCCGCCGGACAGACCGGCGCCGGGACGGCCAAGCCGGTCCTTGACCTCGTCCCACAGGTTCGCGCCGCGCAGCGACTGCTCGACCCGCTCGTCCAGCAGTGACTTCTTGCGGATGCCGTTCAGCTTCAGGCCCGCGACGACATTCTCGTAGATCGACATCGTGGGGAACGGGTTGGGGCGCTGGAAGACCATGCCGACGTTGCGCCGCACGTTGACGGGGTCCACTCCGGGGGCGTAGAGGTCCTCACCGTCGAGCAGGACCTCGCCCTCGACCCGGGCGCCCGGCAGCACCTCGTGCATGCGGTTGAGGGTGCGCAGGACGGTGGACTTGCCGCATCCGGACGGCCCGATGAAGGCCGTGACGCTCTTCGGCTCGATGGTCAGGTTCACATCCGCTACGGCCTTGAACTTCCCGTAGTAGGCGGTCAGCCCCGAGATGTCGATACGGGTGGCCATGGCTACCTCGACTCAGGTGATTGTGCGGTCGGTCGTCTCGTTGCGATCGAAAGGGTCACTGATGCCGGCACAGTCCGTACAGCTTCCGGACGGGCCCGGCGAACGACGATGGCCACCGGGCGCTACTTGACCGTCGCCCGGCGTGCGACGAGTCGAGCAAGAGCACTGATCAGCATGATGATGATAATCAGCGTCAGTGCCGCGGCCCAGGCCCTGTCGATGGCGAACTGCTGCGGCTGTCCGGCCTGTGAATAAATGTAGAGCGGCAGCGCCGCCTGTTCCCCGTCGAACGGGTTGAAGTTGATCGAGTTCTCGCCGAAGACCGTGAGCAGCAACGGCGCGGTCTCACCCGCAACTCGCGCCACCGCCAGCATGACTCCGGTCACAATTCCGGGGAGCGCCGTCGGAAGAACCACCTTGAGAATCGTTCGCCAGCGGGCAACGCCGAGAGCGTAACTGGCCTCTCGCAACTCGTCCGGCACGAGTTTCAGCATCTCCTCGGCCGACCGCACGACCACCGGAACCATGAGGATCGTGAGGGCCAGCGCCCCGGCGAAGCCCGTGAACGGCTGGTCGAGGGCCAGAATCCAGAAGCCGAGCACGAACAGACCCGCGATGATCGACGGGAGACYGGTCAGCACGTCGACGAAGAAGCTGATCACCCTGCTGATCCGGCCGGTTCCGTACTCGACGAGATAGATGGCGACGAGAAGGCCGAACGGCACCGCCATGAGGCTCGCCAGGCCGACCTGCTCCAGCGTTCCGATGATGGCGTGGTAGATACCGCCGCCGGCGTCTCGCGCACCGATGCTGCGCATCGAGTGAGTCAGGAAGTCCATGTCGAGACGCTTGGCACCGCGCATGATCACAGCGGCCAGCACGGCGATCAACGGAATGACAGCGAGCAGGAACGACCCGAAGACCAGTGTGGTGACCATCCGGTCCTTCGCGCGCCGCCCACCCTCGACCAGGACGGAGGCGACCGTCTGGCCAGCAGAGAACAACAACAGCACGATCAGCACGAACTGGATCCGGCTGTGAATCGACGTAACCAGATACAGGAGCCCCGTGACAGCCAGGGCGCCGGCTCCGATGGCGGCGAGCACCTGACGACTGAGGGTCTTCCCCCGAAGACTCAGCGGAGTAGCTCCGACCGGGGATGTCGGCGCGGTCGTCGCGGTGCTCATGCGGCACGTCCCGAGAACTCGCGGCGCCGCGCGATCACGGCCCGAGCGATCATGTTGACCACCATTGTGACGACAAACAGGACAAGACCGGAGGCGATAAGAGCGCCCCGGCCGACGTCGTTCGCCTCACCGAAGCCGTTCGCGACGTTGGCCGCGATCGTGTTTCCGGTCGGCGCCAGGATGTGCCAGGAGATGTCGAAGGAGGCAGGCAGAACAAGTGCGACCGCGATCGTCTCACCCATGGCCCTACCGAGGCCGAGCATCGAGGCGCTGATGACACCCGGCTTGCCATAGGGGATCACAGCAGTCCGGATCATCTCCCAACGGGTGGCGCCGAGCGCGAGCGCGGCCTCCCGATGGGTGATGGGAACCTGCGAGAAGACTTCGCGTGAGATTGCCGCGACGATCGGCAGAATCATGATCGCGAGGACGACGCTCGCCAGCAGGATGGAACGACCGACCGTGTCCTCACCGGTGTCGAACAGYGGGATCCAGCCGAGGTAGTCGTTCAGCCAGGACTGCGTCCCGTTGAAGTGCGGGGCGAGGACGAGTAGTCCCCACAGGCCGTAGATGACGCTGGGAACGGCCGCGAGCAGGTCCACGATGTAGCCGAGGCTGGCGGCGATCCTACGAGGAGCGTAGATCGTGATGAACAGCGCGATGCCAACCGCAACCGGAACCGCGATGACGAGCGCGATCACCGCTGTGATCAAAGTGCCGAAGAGGAGCGCCGCCACGCCGAACACAGGTGGCGTGGCGTTTGCCCGCCACTCCTCCGTCGTGAGGAAGTTCCCCTCGTTGGCGCCCAGCGCGTCCCATGCGCGGATCACCAGGAACGCGGCGATCAGAGCGATCAGGACCAGCAGGCCGATGCCTGCCGTCCTGGTCAGATTCTTGAACACAGCGTCCGCCAGCCCGACTTTCGGTCTGGCGTCCGGTGCCGGCGCGACCTCCCTGGGGGGAAGATCTCCGGGTGTCTCCGCGGGCGGCGTGGCGATCACGCCGGCCGCCGCCTCCGCAGGGTCCTCCGGGGAACCGGTTCCCCGTGGCCCGGCGTCTGCCGGGCTGTCCGGCTCCGTCGTCATTCCTACCTACCTCGGCTCTTCCTCCCTCAGGGAGCGCCGCGCGACCCACGGCCAGATCGGCCGGAGGTCGGCGGTGCCCCGGAAAACCACGGCTTCCGCGGCCGGGCCACACTGTCCCGACCGCGGAAGGACGTGCTGGTCACATCGTCATACAGACAATTCGGTCAGGCGAGCTTCGCGACGACGGCGCGCACCTTCTCGGCGATGGTGTCGGGCAGCGGCGCGTAGCCGAGGTCAGCGATCGCCGCCTGACCCGCCTCAGAGACGGTGTAGGTCAGGAAGCTCTTGAGCAGCGGAGCGGCATCGGCAGCGGTTCCAGCGGTGCAGACGATCTCGTAGCTCGCGAGGTAGATCGGGTATGCGCCCTTGGTGGCCGTCGCATAGTCGAAGGTCAGCTTGAGGTCGTCGCCCTCGGCCACCTTGGCGGTGCTGATACCCAGCGACGCCGCCTCGGTGCTCGGGGCGATGAACTCGTCCGCCGCGTTGCCGACAAGTGCCGTGGACAGGCTCGCGTTCTCCGCGTAGGAGAGCTCCACGTAACCGATGGAGTTGGCGGTGCCCTTGACCGTCGAGGTCACGCCGTCGCTGCCCTTGGCACCCTGACCGCCCGGCGCGGACCAGTCGGAGCCGCCCTCGAAGGTCCAGTCGGCCTCGGCCGCACCCTTCAGGAACTTGGTGAAGTTGTCCGTGGTGCCCGAACCATCCGAACGGTGCACCGCCTGGATCGGGGCGTCAGGCAGGTCCGCGCCGCTGTTGTCGGCGACGATCGCCGGGTCGTTCCACTTGGTGATCGCACCCGAGAAGATCTTGGCGATGGCGGACGGGCTCAGCTTGAGCTCGTCGACACCCTCAAGGTTGTAGATCAGCGCGATGGGGCCGACGACCATCGGGAGGTCGGCGGCCACGCCCCCGGTGCAGCGCGCGTCCGCGTCGGTCTTCTGCTGCTCCTTCAGCGCCGAGTCAGAGCCCGCGAAGGTGACCTGACCTTCGATGAACTGCTGGCGCCCCGTCGACGAGCTGGAGCTCTGGTAGTTGATGGTGGCGCCGCTGCACTCGTCCTGGTACGCAGAGATCCACTCGTCCATCGCGTTCTTCTGCGCGGAGGACCCCGAGCCCGTGATCGAGCCCTCGGCGCACTCGATCGCGCTGGCGGTGGCCCCGGAGGAGGACCCGGCACCAGCGCCCTCATCCGTGTCGCTGTTGTCGTCCGAGCCACACGCGGCCAGTGAGAGCAGTGCCGCGGCGGCAAGGCCCGCGWCTACCTGACGCTTGCCTAGGTTCACACGCAATCCTTCGTCTTCGCGCCTAGCGGCGCCGAACTCGTCCCGCCCCCCGTTCGGGGTGCCGGCGAGAATCGAAGCGAGACAGGATGAACAGATGGTGAACAGAACCGGACATGAACCGCACTCCACCAGGAACACATTCAGCACACCGGGCCATGGATCCCCCAAGGGGCCCGCCCATCTCCCGATCGACCACTATGAGTGCCACTCTCGCCACCTATAGCCACCGCCCCGGCAGGACAGAGCGATCATCCGATTACTCTCGGCAGCATTCCATACATATGGGCAGGCAGGAGGAACGCCAGATGACCGGCATGATGACCGAGGCAACCACGCTCGACTCCCACCAGCGCGGAGATGGCCACGGTGGTGCTGGTCGATGACGCCCTGGCTCAAAACCGCACCGGYGGCCACCGGGCGAACCCGCTACGACACCCGGGCCGGGACGTGGCTACCCAGACCGGCCCTCGCCGGGATGGTGGCGCCTCGCACCGCCGCCTGGATGGGCCCGCTGTGGACCCGCGGGCGCCACCCTGATCACCGGCATCGGTCGGCACACTTTCCACCACTGTCCCGAATCCGGTCCCAGGAGATGCAGGAACATTCAAGCTCGTCTGCCCCCGACCCTTCCGCCCTCCCCTCGACGGGCGGCGCCTGAGGAAGGCGGCGACGCGGTAGAGCCCAGGCTGTGCGAGCTCCGACAGATCGACCGGAACAACGTCTCGAGTGGCTTCCGCACTCCAGAACTCGGCATAGCCCGACGCGACAGGCCGCTGCACGCACGGATCAGCCCACACGACGTAGGGCGCGGAACCAGGAATCTGGTTCCGCGCCCTACAGAAGAAACGAATCACACCTTCGACGTCCGGGCTTTTATGTTGGCCCGACTCACAGTCGACCGGCTGATCTAGACAGCACCGTCGTCAGTCACAGCTGAAGGAGCGGGTCGGTCCGTAGTCGACAGCCGGCGCGCTTCCGTCTGCGGTCACGGTCACCACAGTCTTTATATTTGCGACGCCCGGGAAATCACAGTTCTGCCGCGCGTAATTGCTGAAGGCAGAAGACGCGGTCGGGCTGCTGTTCCCGGGAGTACCCACATTCACCCAGCCAGAGGCGCCAAAATCTTTTTTCAGCTGGGCGTTGATAGTCAGTGCCCGCGTCTGGGTACAGATTACCAACCCACGCCCTTCAACGACACCGGTCCCCGAGTTGTAGGTTGGCGGATCCGCCACGATCTTGCAATCATTCGAGGTGTAGGCCACTGCGTGTGCCGGTGCCGCCCCCATGACGCTGAGCGCCACTGGGCCACACGCTCCGATCGCTACTGCACTCAGCGTGCGCCTTGCGTTCATGCATCCTCCCGCGTTCCGAAACCGATTGGACGACTGTCTTATCTTGTGCTTTTGTACACGTTCCGAGTTGCTGGCCGCCAGACGCTATTTCGCCTTATTCTTCAGGTGATCTGGCATTGCTACTGTAGCCATGCGTGATCGATGACGATCTGATGATCCGGCGACAGCCGCAGGTGTCAGACAGGACGTCTCGCRAACAACCGTGGTCGAATCCACGGGCAGGCGCCGAGGTACCCGAGGGCTGCCGCTAGACTGCTTGAACTGTTCGTAGGGCGGTATCGAACCGCGAGAGTRCAAAAAAAATCCGGTCCTCGGGCGAATTCGATGCGGGATCCGGGTACTTCCGTATGAGCCATCCGAGAAGCGCGTCCAAAGCTTGGCGTCCGACCAAGATGGATTCGTTGATCACGACAAGTTTCGTCTTGAAACTCTGCAGCACTACTGTCATCAGGCGACCATTTGAGAATCTAACATCACCATTTTTTCTGAGCAACTGGTGTCACGCTTCAGGTTCCAGAGCTGCATCCAGCACGGTGCAGTAAGAGCTGGCCGCCACACATCCTTCGCTACAGAGCGTTGCGAGGCGACTCGCTCCACCTTCTCTCCAGCGGCGCGATACCGAAGCGCCGTATACCGTCTGCCAGCCAGTTCATGCCCCCGTCAAGTGTGGCAGGCCGCCTATCCGCTGAACACGAAACGTGTTCAAGCAGCATGCTGCGAGTTGGACGCAAGGAAGGCTGCGTGACAGTAATCACGCAGCAGTTGATAGCCAGATCCTCGGGTTCGAAGGAGGTATGAGTCGCTCCTGAAGGAGTGGCCCTGGAGGTCCGCCGGTCTGTGCGGACACGCCGGCGGTGCGGATGATCCCTTGATGGTCTCCGCTCGTGCCGGGAGCTGGGCACGCACCGCCGGTGTTCGCAGCTGGTGCCGCGCCGCAGCCCGCGTCTGCTTGCACCGCTGGCACCCGCCTGCTGACGACTTGGCGCTGCGGCAGGCAACGTTGGCCGACCCGGCTGTCGGTCCGGTGAGGGGCAACCGCCGCCGGCCCGGCCGCGCTCCTGGCCTTCGACGGCGGTGGACCCCCGGGCAGAGACCACTGGCGGCCACACCGATAGCAATAGCTCGTCAACAGGACATGACAGGCATCCAGCTACGCAGACGGACAGAATCTTCGCTCCACGTGACGAGACGTCCAGTCTGACCCGAGATCGTCCCCCGCCTTCCCAGCCGCCCCCTTGCTTGCTATAAAGCAAATCGACGGTAGCTGACAGCATTAGTTCGTAACCACAGAGTCAGGAGGTGTCCGAGGTTCGATGCGCTCGCCTGCCGCGGCGAAACGACGGTCACTCCAGACCGGCCCCAGGCTTACCGGGATACCTCGCAGCCCCGCGGACGTCCCGCCAGGTCCCCCGCCAAGATGCCCGGTGGCCAACGCCGTCGCGCCGCCGCCGTGGCGTCCCATCGAATCGCTGACCATCTATGGCTCCGTCCCCACGGAGCCGGGCACGGCTGTTCTCCAGGCCTCCCTGGCGGCACCCCCAGACCCGCTGGTGAGGCCCCTTCCCGATCGCGGAGCCAGGTCCCGTCGGCCGATCCGCGCCGCGAACCTGCGCGTTTGAGGCGCCTGTCCTACATCTCCGCCCCACGCCACCGATCCCGGTGACCGCCAGCAACAGGAAGGCAGCACGCACGATGAACACCGTCGACACCGGCGAACTCCTGCCGGAGCCCAGACCCGTATCCGGTGGTCCGCCGCCGTCACTGGCGGAGGTCGTCACCGTGCGGGCGGGATTAATGGTCGAGCACGAACTGGTGCTGTCCCCCGGCGCCACCGCCGCCGACCTGACCAGCGCGATGATCCTGGTCCCGCCGACAGCCGCCCTCGTCAGCCACCACGGTGACGTGGATCTTTCGCTCGTGTTCCGCGAGGTGCCCCGCCCGGCGCCGGAGGAACCTCCGAATCTCGCCGACTCCAGCCCTCGCTGACACCGCGAGCGGAGCGGCCCGTCCACGGGGGGCGGGCCGGCTCCGCCGTACCGGCGCTCCGACCCAATATCGTGGACGACGTGGCTGTTATCACCCCCCGCTCCACCGACTTCCCACGCTGGTACCAGGACGTGCTCGAGAAGGCCGAGCTCGCCGACAACGGGCCGGTCCGCGGCTCGATGGTCATCAGGCCGTACGGCTACGCGCTGTGGGAACGGATGCAGGCCGACGTCGACGCCCGGATCAAGGCCGCGGGCGCGGTGAACGCCTACTTCCCCCTGTTCATCCCGGAGAGCTACCTGCACCGGGAGGCCGAGCACGTCGAGGGGTTCAGCCCGGAGCTCGCCGTCGTCACCCACGGCGGCGGCAAGGAACTGGCCGAGCCGGTCGTGGTCCGCCCCACCAGTGAGACGGTCATCGGCGAGTACATGGCCAAGTGGACGCAGAGCTACCGCGACCTGCCGCTGCTGCTGAACCAGTGGGCGAACGTCGTCCGCTGGGAGCTGCGCCCGCGGCTGTTCCTGCGGACCAGCGAGTTCCTCTGGCAGGAGGGCCACACCGCGCACGCGGACGAGGCCGACGCCAGCGCGTACRCCCGCCGGATCGCGCTGGAGGTCTACCGGGACTTCCTGACCTCGGTGCTGGCGCTGCCCGTCTTCGTCGGCGCCAAGACCCGCAAGGAGCGCTTTGCCGGCGCCACCAACACGATGACCTGCGAAGCGATCATGGGGGACGGCAAGGCCCTGCAGATGGCGACCAGCCACGAGCTCGGCCAGAACTTCGCCCGCGCCTTCGAGATCGACTTCCTCGGCGCCGACGGCGGCCGCCACCTGGCCTGGACGACGTCCTGGGGCAGCTCGACCCGCATGGTCGGCGGCCTGATCATGGCGCACGGAGACGACAACGGTCTGCGGGTCCCGCCGGCGCTCGCGCCGACCCAGGTGATCGTGCTGCCCGTCCGCGACGACGAGGCCGTGGTCGCGAAGGCCCGCGAGATCACCGAGGCGCTCACCGCGGGCGGCGTCCGGGTGCGCCTCGACGCGCGGCCGGGCCTGTCGTTCGGCCGCCGCGTCACCGATGCCGAGCTCAAGGGCATCCCGGTCCGCATCGAGATCGGGCCGCGCGACCTCGCCGCCGGGAACGTCACGATTGCCCGCCGGGACACCGGCGAGAAGGCCCCCGCGCCGCTCGCCGAGGTCGCCGCGCGGGTGCCGGCGCTGCTCGACGAGGTGCAGGCCAGTCTCTACGCCCAGGCGCTGGCGCACCGTGACGCCCGCACCACGGACGTCACCTCGCTGGCCGAGGCGGTCGAAGCCGCTGCGACCGGCTTCGCCCGGCTGCCCTGGCGCCTGGTCGGCGAGGCCGGCGAGGCCCGGCTGGCCGAGGACTCGGTGACCGTCCGGTGCCTGCAGACCGCCGACGGCGAGCTGCCGACCGCCGACACCGCCGAGGACGACCTCGTCTGCCTGGTGRCCCGCTCCTACTGAGCGCCCGTCGCGCCGGCCGGACCGCCCGCGGCGGGACGGCCGGCGCATCTCGCCGCAAGATGCTATACGCTCGGTCAGCAGGAGGCTGAGGTTTTCCCGCAGACCCAGAAATAGCCAGCCGCCCGGTCTCGGCATGGGCATGTAATTGGCCTCGGGAAGTTTCCCGTGTGATCACCGGGGGCTGCTGACACAGGGCCTGGCTGAGGCATCGACGCACTACCGGAATTCCGTGGGCCGGCGGTCGCGAATCCGCGGGCGGAAAATGCGTCATGGATTCGTCCGGGCGCTGTTTCGGGTGGTGGCGGCCAGGCGACGGAGCGCGACACCGGGGTCCGGATGAGCGACCCGGATCCCGGTGGCCCAGGGATCGCCCCCACCGCGGCGGGCCGGCTGGCCTGCTGTCCTGCAGGTGACTGGGCCGCGGCCCCTCCCCGGCCGATGCCGTCCGGGCCGCCGTCGATCCGGTTGAAGGGCCGGCTGTAGGCCCGGTTGTCGATCGGCTTGTTGATCCCGGTCGGACCGCGGTCGCCGCCAGCGCAATCGGTTGACTCCGAAATTGGCGCAAGTAGGATTACGACACGAATGCGACGTGCCGGCGCAGCGGGCACCGCCGGTGTTCCCCGATGCTTCCGCGCGCTTCCGACGTCGCACCGTGGCTCCGGTCGGGTCGTCGGCTCCGGGCGGGTCATCATGGACTACCGACATCAATGAGGAGCGGCTGTGAAGCGGTTGCTGATCGACGGGCAGCTTGTCGAGACCGAACGAACGGTCGACTCGATAAACCCCGCCACCGGTGAGGTCGTCGGCACGGCTGCGGAGGCGACGGCCGAGCAGGTCGAGGCCGCGGTCAAGGCCGCCCGGCGGGCGTTCGACACGACGGACTGGTCGACCAACGTCGAGTTCCGCGTCCGCTGCCTCAACCAGCTTCACGAAGCCCTCGTCAAGCACCTCGAGGAGTTCCGCGAGCTGACGATCGCCGAGGTCGGGCACCCTCGCATGATCACCGATGGCCCGGCGCTCACCGACCCGGTCAACCTGGTCAAGTACTACGCGGACCTCGCCGCCGGCTACTCCTTCACCCAGGACCTGGGTGTGGTCGAGGCCCGTGGCGGCCAGCACCGCCGCTGGATCGAGCGGGAGCCCGCCGGTGTGGTCTCGGCAATCGTCGCCTACAACTACCCGACCCAGCTCGCCCTGGCGAAGCTCGCCCCGGCCCTGGCCGCCGGCTGCACCGTCGTGCTCAAGGGCGCGCCCGACACCCCGCTGCTGGCGCTGGCGCTCGGCGAGCTGATCCTCAACGAGACGGACATCCCGGCCGGGGTCGTCAACGTCGTCACCGCCGTCAACGTCGAGGCCGCCGAGGTGCTGACCACGCACCGCGACGTCGACCTGATCACCTTCACCGGCTCCACCGCGGTCGGCCGCCGGATCATGGCGGCGGCCAGCGACACGGTGAAGAAGGTCTTCCTGGAGCTCGGCGGCAAGTCGGCCCTGATCCTCCTGGACGACGCGGACCTCGACCTCTCGGCGATGATCGCCGCGTTCACGATCTGCTCGCACTCCGGCCAGGGCTGCGCGATCACCTCCCGGCTCGTCGTGCCGCGCGACAAGCACGACGCCGTGGTGGAGAAGGTCGCCGCGATGCTCGGCAACATCAAGGTGGGCGACCCGACCGACCCCGCCACCTACATGGGGCCACTGATCAGCGAGAAGCAGCGCGACAAGGTGGACGCCATGGTCCAGCGCGCGGTCGCGGCGGGCGCCACCCTGGTCACCGGTGGTAAGAAGATCGACCCGGGCTTCTTCTACGAGCCCACCCTGCTCGCCAACGTCGACCCGGACAGCGAGATCGCGCAGGAGGAGATCTTCGGCCCGGTCCTCGCCGTGATCCCGCACGACGGTGACGACGACGCGGTCGCGATCGCCAACAACTCGATCTTCGGCCTGTCGGGCGGTGTGGTCAGCCCGGACCAGGAGCGGGCGCTCGCCGTCGCGCGCCGGATCCGCAGCGGCACGATCAGCGTCAACGGCGGGAACTACTTCTCGCCGGACGCGCCGTTCGGCGGCTACAAGCAGTCTGGCATCGGCCGCGAGAGCGGCATCGCCGGCCTGGAGGAGTTCCTCGAGATCAAGACCATCGCGACGCCCGCCTCCGCCTAGTCAGACGCGGCCCGCTGTGCCGGCGGCCGGCCGAGCCCCGAGGTCCCGGGGCTTGGCCGGCCGCCGGCCGCGTTCACGGCCGGTTCGCTATGCGCGGACGGCCGCGAGCACGCCGCCGTCAACCAGGACGTCGATCCCGGTGACGAACCGCGCCTGCTCCGACAGCAGGAACGCGACCACGTCGGCGACGTCCGCGGACTCCCCGCGCCGGCCCAGCGGCGTCCGGTCGACCAGCATCTGCATGCTGGCGTGCTGCTCCGCCTCCTGGCGGCCCTGCGGGGTGTCGATGACACCCGGGGAGACCGAGCACACCCGGCCGCCGAGCGGGCCGACGCGCACCGCCTCCTGCCGGGCGAAGCGGTGTACCCCCCGCTTGGCCCAGGAGTAGGCCCAGCCCGGATCCTCCACCTGGGTGCCGAGCACCTCGTGGAGCCGGTCGAGGAAGTCGTCCGCGAGCGGATCGGCCAGGACGGCGTCCGCCTCCGGATGCGGCTCGCTGAAGCTGAGCAGCGGCGCCATCGAGGCGAAGTAGACCGACGCCGTGCCGGCGACGGTGAGCGGGCGCAGGGCCCGCGCCAGCAGCGCCGTGCCGACCAGGTCGACGTGGAAGATCCGGCGCCAGTCGGCCATCGAGGGGGAGATCCCCGCGGCGTGCGCGACGGCGCGGAGCTCCCCAAGCTCGCCGACCCGCTTCGCCAGCCGGTCGATCCCCTCCGCGTCGGTGACGTCCAGGACGAAGCCCTCGACGCGCGCCGGAGCGCGGCCGCCGAGCTCGCCGGYCACCGCACCGACCGACTCGTCCCGGTCGACCAGCAGCAGAACGTCGACCATCTCCGCCAGCCGTTCGGCGCAGACGAACCCCATCCCCCGGCCGGCGCCGGTCGCGATGCCCACGGTCGTCACGGCTCCACCACSACCCGCAGCGCGCCGGCCGCACGGTCGGCCGCGACCCGGAAGGCCTCCGCGGCATCCTCGAGGGGAAAACGGTGTGTGATCAAAGTCCGGGCGATCTCCGGATTGGCGGCCAGCATCGCGGCGGCGCTCTCCATCTCGCGCCTGTCGTCATGGACTCCATAGCCCATGGAGGGGATAAGCCGTGCCTCCCGGTGGAACAGCGTCCCCCAGTCGACCTCCACCCGGCCCAGCCGGACGCCGATGCAGACCACGGTGCCTCCCGGCGCCACCAGGTCGATCGCGCGGTCCAGCCCGCTCTCTGATCCGGCGGCCTCGACCACCACGTCGTACAGCCCCGTCGGGCCGACGGTGGCGCCCAGTCGCTCGGCGGCTTCGGCCTGGTGGGGATGGCGGGCCTCCACAGCCACCTCCGGCGCGCCCTGGGCGCGCGCCCCGGCCACCGCCATCAGGCCCAGCGCGCCGGTGCCGACCACGGCGACACGGCTGGCCGGGCCGGTCCCGGCGATCCGGACGGCGTGCCAGGCGACCGAGGCCGGCTCGACCAGCGCGGCGTCACGGACATCGAGCCCCTCGGGGAGCGCCACGAGGTGCTCGGCAGGCGCCCGGAACTGCTCGGCCATGCCGCCGTCGGCCGTCGAGCCGAGGGCTCGCTGGCGGTGGACCGAGCAGAGGTTGTACCGGCCGGACCGGCACAGCTCGCACTCCATACAGCCCATGATCGCCTCGACGATGGCGGCGGTGCCGTCGGCGCGGACGCCGGCCAGCTCGTGGCCGACGACCCGCTCGCAGCCGAGGCGGATGTACAGCAGATCCGAGCTGCAGATGCTCGCCGAACTGATTGTCAGTAACTCCCCGGTGCCGGGCGGTTCGTCGACGTCGACGACGCCCACGGCCCCGGCTCTGGAACGCACAGCCTTCACGAAAACTCCCTCGCGGTGGTACGAAGCCCGGCGACGTGCCTGCCCTGCAGTTACCCAGATGACAGAACGCGGTTCCTGTTGTTGAGAAGGTCCTTCTACCGGGCGGGAATCGTAACCCGCTTCGCCTGCCATGGGATACCCGCACGGGGGCCGTCATCGGCGGGTCGACCGCCCGAAACCGGACCCGGACCCGGCCCCGGACCCGGCCCCGGGCGCGGGCGCGGGCGCGGGCGCGGGCGCGGGCGATCGACGAGGCCCTCCGGCCGGCAGCCACCGCCCCGCGCTCATCACCGGGAAAAACAACCAGGGGCATGACCCGGAAATGGATCATGCCCCTGCGTTGGTCGGGGTGGCGGGATTCGAACCCACGACCTCTTCGTCCCGAACGAAGCGCGCTACCAAGCTGCGCCACACCCCGCGACCGTGGCTCAGTGTACTAGAAAGCCGGGTGCAGGTGACGAGGCGGGTCCCCCGGGCTGCGACCCGCTCCCGAACCACCGTCCGGGGCCGCAGCCCACCGCCTGAGACTGCCGGCGACCGCGGTCACTGCGCGCCGGACAGGGCGAGCAGCGTCGCCTCCGGGCGGCAGTTGAGCCGGAACGGTGCGAACGGCGAGGTGCCGAGCCCGGCGGAGACGTGCAGCCAGGAGCGGCGTCCCGCGGCCTCGTGCCGGGACAGGCCCCAGGCCCGCTCACGGTCGATGCCGCAGTTCGTGACCAACGCTCCGATCCCCGGCAGCCGGATCTGCCCGCCGTGCGTGTGCCCGGAGAGGATCAGGCCGACCCCGTCGGCGGTGAAGGCGTCGAGGACGCGTGGCTCCGGGGTGTGGGTCAGGCCGAGCGCCAGCTCGGTGCCGGGCTCCGGCGGACCCGCCACCAGCGCGGTCCGGTCACGGCGCAGCCGGGCGTCGTCGACGCCGCGCAGGTCGATCCCGCGCCCCCCGACCTCCATGCGCGCCCGGGTGTTCGTCAGTTCCCGCCACCCGCTCGCCGCGGCCAGCTCGCGGGCGAACCCGGGCCAGTCGAGCGGCGTACCCCGGCGCGTGGGCTGGTTGTTCCGCTTGAGGTAGTGGTGCGGACTGCGCCGTGTGGGTGCGTAGTAGTCGTTGTTGCCCGGGACGAAGAGGCCGGGAAAGGCGAAGAGGGGCTCGAGGGCGGCGAGCAGCGGCGGCTGGGCCCGCGGGTCGGAAAGGACGTCCCCGGTGAGCACGACGAGGTCGGGTACGAGCCGGGCCAGATCCGACAACCAGGCGAACTTGCCGTGCTGGTTCGGGGTGACGTGCAGGTCCGAGAGGTGCAGCACGCGCAGGGGCACGCTTCCGGGCGCCAGCACGGGCACCTCGCGCCGGCGCAGGGTGTAGGCCGTGCGCTCGTAGACGGCCCCGTAGAGCGCGGTCCCCAGCCCCGCCGCGGTCAGCCCCGCCACCGCCCGCGCCGCCACCGCGCGCCGCCGCACCGGCTGCCGGCGCCGAACGTGAACGGGTGCACGGTCTCCACGTCTCGGTCGCATCACTCCAGTCTCACCCAGCCGTTGGACACCGCCGTCTCCCGCGCCGAAACGCTCCCCCGTGTCTCCCGCCACCTCGGTGTCTCCCCCCGCCCCGGGGCGCCGCCTGCCACCCCTCGCGTGGGCGGCGGAAATGGCGTGGCCCCCCGTCCGGACGGGCCGTAGGCTCGATCACCATGAGCACACTCAAGGAGCGGCTGCGCAGCGATCTCACCAGCGCCCTGCGCGCACGTGACGAGCTGCGGCTGTCCACGCTGCGCCTTGCCGTCGCCGCGGTGAAGGACGCCGAGGTCGCCGGAGACGCGGCCCGCGAGCTCGATGACGCCGAGGTCGAGAAGATCCTCGCCCGGGAGGTCCGCAAGCGCCGGGAGGCTGCCGAGGCGTTCGCCGGGGCCGGGCGCGCCGAGCAGGCGAGCCGGGAGAACGCCGAGGGCGACGTGCTCGCCGGCTACCTGCCGAGTCAGCTCGGTGACGAGGAGCTCGCCGCCATCGTCGACAGCGTGCTCGCCGATCTCGGCCTCTCCGGCCCGAAGGCCATGGGGCCGGTGATGAAGGCGACCCAGGCACGGGTCGCCGGGCGTGCGGACGGCCGCAGGGTGTCCGACCTCGTCCGCGCCCGCCTCACCGGCGGCGGCTGAACCCGACAGCGGCGCAGGGCCCGCGGTCGGGCGTGGGTACCGGGCCGCCCGGTACCCACGCGAAGGCCGCGACTCGGCCGCGGATCAGCCGTTGAGCTGGTCCCGCAGGTCCGGCGGCCGACCACCCCGCCAGCGGTCGTTCACCGCCGGCGGCCAGACGGGCTGCCCGGGGCGCGGGGCGATCCCATTGGGCAGCAGCGTCGCCCCGGTGAGACCGCCGGACACCTGCAGGACGACCTCGGTGTCCACCGAGACCTCCCCCGGGCCCGGGGTCATGGCCACAACGGTGCCGGGCGGCGCGATGTGCGGCACGATCTCGGACCTGACCCGGAAGCCCTGCGAGCGCAGCGCGGCCTCGGCCGCCTGCTGGGCCTGGCCGCGGACGTCCGGCAGCGGCTTCTTCGGCACCTCGGGCTGGGTGTTGTCCGGCGCGGGCAGCGGCGCGACGGGCAGCTGCAGACCGTCGATCGTGCGGGTCATGGTGCGGGCCCAGATCTGGGCGGGGAAACCACCGCCGAAGACCTGCCGGCTACCCAGGACGTTGCGCAGCTGATGGGTCGACGGCCCACGCGGGTCGGCCAGCGTCACGGCGGTCGCGAGCTGCGGGATGAATCCGGCGAACGAGGCCGTGCTGAATCCTTCGGCGGTTCCGGTCTTACCCGCCGCCGGGCGGCCGATCCGGGCGTTACCCGAAGCGGTTCCGTGGTTGATGACCCCCTGCAGAACCGCGGCGACAGTGTCGGCGATGCCCGGGTCGAGAACCTGCTCGCAGGGTCTTCCGGCGTTGAACGCCAGCGGGCGGTCCGCGGACCCGACGCGCTGCGTGATCGACTGGACCACCCGGGGGTCACACCGGTTCCCGCGCGCGGCCAGGGTGGCATAGGCGGTCGCGAGATCGAGAGTGCTGATCTCGTTGGAGCCGAGAATCGCCGACCCGTCCACGGCGCTGATGYCGTTCACGCCCTTGCATTCGGGGTCGTTCTCACCGACGGGCCGGATCCGGCAGGAGCTGACGCCCAGYCGGCGGGCCATCTCGGCGGTCTTCAGAACGCCAAGCCGCTCGGCGAGCTGGATGTAGTAGGTGTTGACCGAGCTCCAGGTGGCCGTGGTGAGCGAGTAGTAGCCGTCCTCGCTCGGGTCGGCGTTGCCGTAACAGTCCTTCCCCACCTCCTGATCCGGGTTGCCGAACTTCCCTGACTCGTAGCAGAGGGGTGAGTGGAAGGTGGTCGACAGCGGGATGTTGTTCTCCAGCGCAGCCGCCAGTGTGAAGACCTTGAAGGTGGAGCCAGGTGAGAACGAGTCGGTGTCGACCGGGTAGATCTCCTTCGTGTGCACGAAGTCGCTGGTGAGCGCTGGCGCGAGATTGTCCGCGGGTGTCCCGTACTCCCGGTTGATGGCCAGCGCGAGCACGTTGCCGGTGCCCGGCTGCACCATCGCCACCCCGGCGGCGACTCGGTCCCCGACCGGGATCACCTCCGACGCGGAGGTCTGGGCCGCCGCCTGCGCGACGGGATCGAGGGTGGTCCGGATCGTCAGCCCGCCCTCGAACAGCAGGCGGCGGGCGTCCTCGGGCGTCGCGGCGAACGTCCGGTCGGCAAGCAGGAGCTGCCGGACGTAGGAGCAGAAGAACGGCGCGGACGAGTCCCCGCAGGCGTCGGCCGAGCGGGCCGGCCGGTTCAGGACGACCTCCTCACCACGGGCCGCCTGCCACACACCGGTCTCGACGTGTCCCAGTTCGTGCATCCGGCTCAGCACCGTGTTGCGGCGTTCCCGGGCCGCCTGCGGGTGCAGTACCGGGTTGTACGCGGTGGGGTTCTTCACCAGACCGGCGAGCAGCGCCGACTGGGTGAGCGTGAGCTTGCTGACGTCGATGTTGAAGTAGTGGTGCGAGGCCGCCTGGATGCCGTATGCGCCGTCACCGAAGTAGGCGATGTTGAGGTAACGCTCGAGGATCTCGTCCTTGGTCAGGTGGTCTTCGAGGTAAAGCGCGAAGCGTGCCTCGCGAAGCTTGCGGTCGACCGTCTGTTCGGTCGCCTGCTCCTTCTCCTCCGTCGTCCGGGCCTGGGCCAGCAGGACGTTCTTCACGTACTGCTGGGTCAGTGTGGAACCGCCCTGGGTCACCTCACCGGACTCCTGGTTCGCCAGGTACGCACGGATCATTCCCCGGTAGTCGACGCCGGTGTGGTCGTAGAAGCGGGCATCCTCGATGTCGATTATCGCCTGGCGCATGTACTGCGGTACCTGGGCGAGGGCGACGAGCTCGCGGTCCTGTTCGCCGCGGAGCACGGCGATCTCGTTTCCCGCGGCGTCCAGAATGCGCGACGGCTGCGCCAGCGGAGGTACCGTCAGATTCGCCGGCAACGACAGGAAATGGTTCGCGCTGCTCTTCGCGGTGACGCCGGCCAACCCGATGACGGGCAGCGCCAGCATGCTGACCAGGACGCCCGCGGCGACGCTGGCGGCGAGCACACCGAGAAGTCGCTTCGGGGTGGCGCGGCGCCAACCCGCCGACGATGGCCTGGTTCCGCCCACGGGGGCCGCCCTGTCCCGGGCCGTGCGGCCGTCAGGACCCCGCCGCGTCACCGCTTCCGTGCCTGGGAGCTTCACGGGCACTCCTCGCGTACGCCGCGGGGCGCCGCAACCGCGCCCGTCCGATATGTCGGTGCCGGACACTCTGGCAGCTGCCAGGTCTCAACGCGGGCCCACATGCCCGGAACCGGCGCCCGACCGATGGTTCGGCCTGGTATGAACACTGAGCCCGGGACCCTCCGCTCGAGTCCACCGCCGCCGTCGACGATGTCGGCTTTCGGCAGGCACCCGCACCGCCCGTGGCCGAGGCGTTGATCCAGTACTGCGTTGATCCACACCCTGTGATCCAATAGATGACCTGGCTCATGCGCCACTTCATCGAACTAAGACTACGACGCCACAGCAGAGTCACGGCCACGTCACCGAAGCGACACATGGCTGTCACAGACCGCACTACTGCGGCGATCGGGATCAATGGCCCGGACTAGTCATTTGGACAACCACCCGTGTGGGGTCTGTGCCGTGGCCACGCCACTCCGTACGGTTTCGGTTCAACGCCACGTCACCACCCRCACGGGCCCCCTGACCCGGACTCGAGAAGAAAGGCAGGTGGCATGACCAGAAGCCTGACCCCCACCGTCAGCCTGTCACGCCGTACCAGTACGACCGGGCTCGTCGGCTCCACCGCCGACGGCGACTGGACGGCTCACGCCGCCTGTCGCGACCTCGACCCGGACGAGCTCTTTGTTCAGGGGGCAGCCCAGAACAGGGTGAAGACCAGGTGCTTCGGGTGCGTGGTCCGCACCGAGTGCCTGGCGGACGCGCTCGACAACCAGGTCGAGTTCGGCGTCTGGGGCGGGATGACCGAACGGGAGCGACGCGCTCTGCTGCGCCGCCGCCCGGACGTCACCTCCTGGCGGAAGCTTCTTGCGGACGCCCAGGCGGACCACCGGTCCGCGTCCGCCGGCTAGCTCCGGCCCGTAACCCTCACCCGGCGGTGTCCGACGACAGCGGGGTCGAACGGACGCCACCACACCAGGTAACACCGGTAACGCACAGTTGTTTCCATCCGAGTCGCGTATAGCCCGGATGGGCGGTGAATGCTCCACCAGTGGCGCTAGTCCCCACCAGCTCACGGTCCACACGGTCTCCGTGTATGGCCCGAATGGGCGGAGGGCGCACTTCAAGGACCCGGGTTCACATCGCACCGGCGCGATTCCCGGGGCCGCATTTCAACCTCCGGCTTTCAGGCCCCAGCTCTGCCTGCTCCGTTCATGCCCGRCTGCTCAGCACGCGGTTCCTTCTCCCGGCTGAACATCCCGTCATTCCGTTCCGGCTGGTCAGCGCGGTTGTCGCCCCCTTCGCGGTTGCCTGGACAGGCCCGCGGTGACCACCCCTCGTGCCTACGGCAGGACCCGCCAGGTGCCTACGCCAGCCACCGTCCCACTGCTGCCCCACTGCCCACTCAGGCGGCCCACRCAGCGCCCGCGCAGCGCACGCCCCCGACGCCCCGCCGGACCCCGACCCCCCGCACGACCTCGATGGCCCACGCGGTCAGGGCGTGGCGGCCAGCGGATCGGGCTGCTGCTCCCCGGCCAGCGCCCGTCCGATCTCCCGAAGACCCGCCAGGTCGTGCACGTCGCCCGACAGCGCCTCGACCTCCACCAGCGCGGTGTCGGGATGGGCGCTGGTGAAGCGCTCGCGCAGCCGCGTCTCGCGCTCCGCCAGCCGCGCGCGGTCGGCGTGGATGCGCAACACCGCCGCGGCGAGGGGATGCTCCCCGTGGTCGGCCAGTGTCTCCGCACCGGCCAGCCCGCGCTCGACTGTCAGCGCGGACGCCTCAGAGAAGTGCATCCGGTTGACGATCAGCCCGGCCAGCGGCATGCCGTCCGCGTCCAGTCGATCGACGAAGTAGGACGCCTCCCGCAGCGCCGCCGCCTCCGGCGCGGCCACCACGACGAACGAGGTTCCGGGCGCCGCGAGCAGCCGGAAGGTCTGGTCCGCGCGGGCACGGAACCCACCGAACATCGTTTCCAGGGCGGCCACGAACTGGCTCAGGTCGGCGAGGAGCTGGGCACCCAGCACTTTGGTGATGACCCTGGTGAACATTCCAAGGCCCGCACCCAGCACTTTCGCGTACGCCCGGCCGCCCGCCTTGGCCGGCGCGAGCAGCACCCGCAGCAGCCGGCCGTCGAGGAAGTCCCCGAGCCGGCCCGGCGCATCCAGGAAGTCGAGCGCGGAGCGGGTCGGCGGGGTGTCGACGACGATCAGGTCCCAGACGCCGCTGGCGTCGAGCTGGCCCAGCTTCTCCATCGCCATGTACTCCTGTGTGCCGGCGAAGGAGGACGACAGCGACTGGTAGAACGGGTTCGCGAGCAGCGCCTCGGCACGCTCGGGCGTGCTGTGCTCCAGGACGATCTCGTCGAACGTCCGTTTCATGTCGAGCATCATCGCGTCCAGCCGGCCACCGGCCGAACCGTCGACGCCGCTGACCTCACGCGGAGTGTTGTCCAGGGCGGTGAGACCGAGYGACTGCGCCAGCCGACGCGCCGGGTCGATCGTCAGCACGACGACGCGCCGGCCCCGCTCGGCCGCGCGCAGCGYGAGCGCGGCCGCGGTCGTGGTCTTGCCGACGCCACCCGACCCGCAGCACACGATGATCCGCTCGCTGTCGAGCATGTCGTCGACGTCCAGCCGCGGAACGCCGGACGGATGCGGCCGAGGCCCGGGCCGGCTCGGCGCCGGCCGCTGGCCCCGTCCCGTGGCCCGACGGGTCCCGGCCGGCTTCCGCGCCGGTCCGGACGCCGACTTCACCCGCCCCGGGGAGGTCTTTCCGGTGGTACCGCCACCGGTCCGCGCGCCGGAACCACCGGTCTTCGCACCGGAACCAGTGGCCCTCGCGCCCGGGCTGGTGGACTTCGAGCCGGCGCCAGAGGCCTTCCCACCGGACCTACCAGCCCCACCTGACCCGGCGGACCCGGCGGGTTTCGCCCGGGTGCCACCGGTCTTCGCACCGCCGGCCCGGGTCCCCCCGCCTCCGGCACCACCGGTTCCGGCCGCGCCCGCTGGCGTCCCGCCCGTCGAGGCTCCGCCCACTGACGTGCCGCCCGCTGACGTGCCGCTCGCCGATGTGCCGCTCGCCGATGTGCCGCCCGCCGATGTGCCGCCCGCCGATGTGCCGCCCGCCGGTGTACCGCCCGGTCCCGGCCTGGATCCGCTGTCCTCGGGGCTCACGGGTTCATCCGCTGGGACCGCAGCAGCTCGGCGATCTGGTAGACCGTGCCGACGTCCACGCCGTCCGCGGCCATCGGCACCTCGCAGACCGGACGGTCCAGGCCGGCGATCTCCGCACGCTGTGCGGTCTCCAGCGCGACGCGCTCGGCGTGCTGGGCGGCCTCCCAGACCAGGTTCGCGATCAGCTCCTCGGTCGGCTCGATGCCGGCCTCCTTGACTCCCGTGGCCAGTTCCTCGTAGTCGAGCTGGCCGTGCCGGGCCAGGTCCAGCTCGGCCGGCGCGAGCAGCGGCCTGCGCACCATGTTCACCACGACCGCACCCACCGGCAGACCGACCTCGCGCAGCTCGCGTATCCCGTCCACCGTCTCCTGGACCGGCATCTCCTCCAGCAGGGTCACCAGGTGGACAGCCGCACGCTCCGGGGCCAGCACCTTCATCACGCCTTCCGCCTGGGCGCGGATCGGACCCATCCTCGCCAGTCCTGCCACCTCGGCGGTCACGTTCAGAAAGCGGGCGATCCGGCCCGTCGGGGGCGCGTCCAGCACGACCGCGTCATAGGCGAGCCCGCTGGGCCTGGTCCCATCCGGGCGGTTGACGGCCTCCTTCACCTTGCCGGTGAGGAGCACATCCCGGACTCCGGGGGCGACCGTCGTGGCGAAGTCGACCGCGCCGACGCGCCCGAGGGCACGTCCCGCGCGGCGCAGGTTGTAGAACATCTCGAGGTACTCGAGCAGGGCCTCGTCCGCATCGATCGCCAGCGCGAACACCTCGCCGCCGCCCGGTGCGCTGGCCACCTTGCGCTCCCGGTAGGGCAGCGGCGGGGTGTCGAACAGCTGCGCGATCTGCTGGCGCCCCTCGACCTCGGTCAGCAGCACCCGGCGCCCGCCGGTGGCGAGCGCGACGGCCAGCGCCGCGGCGATCGTGGTCTTGCCCGTCCCGCCCTTGCCGGTGACGATGTGCAGCCGGCGGTCCCACAGAGCCACGGCCGTCTCCCGCGCCATGTCGTCACCGCTCACGTGCTCGACCGTACCCGGGGGCCGTCACTCCCGACCGCCGCACCCGCGGCTCACGTCATGACAGATGCTCCCGCCCACCCGGCCGGGCAACAGGGCGGAGATGCTCTAGGGTCCAAGGTCATGCAGACCACGTGGGAGTATCTGACTGCCCCGCTCCTGATCCACGCCACCAAGCAGATCCTCGACAACTTCGGGGCGGACGGCTGGGAGCTCGTGCAGGTCGTGCCCGGGCCCAACCCGGAGAGCCTGGTCGCGTACTTCAAGCGGCCGAAGGCCCAGTAGGCCGGGCCCGGCGATGGCCCCGCCCGAACCCCCCACCCCGGCCGGCGCAGACGCGCGCGCCGCGTCCCCGGAGCCCGGTGGCACCACGCCGTCCGCGCGGCTCGCCGAGCTCGGACTGGTCCTGCCGGCCGTGCCCACCCCCGCGGGTGCGTATGTGCCGGCCGTCCGGGACGGCGACCTCGTCTGGACGGCCGGGCAGATCCCGCTCGTCGGTGGCCGGCTCGTCGAGACCGGCGTCGTCGGAGCCGGGATCAGCACCGGGCGGGCCGCCGAGCTGGCCCGGATGTGCGCGCTGAACGCACTGGCCGCCGCGGCGGAGGCGGCCGGCGGCCTGGACGCCATCATCCGCATCGTCAAGGTCGTGGGATTCGTGGCGAGCGGGCCCGGTTTCGTCGAGCAGCCCCTGGTGGTCAACGGCGCCAGCGAGCTGCTCGGCGCGGTCTTCGGGGACGCCGGACGGCACGCCAGGTCAGCCGTGGGCGTCGCGGGGCTGCCGCTCGGGGCCCCCGTGGAGATCGAGCTGGTGGCCCGGGTGGCCAGCTGAGGCCGCCACCCGCGGGCCGCGGTGTCTACCATCGAAAGCATGGTTGATCATCAGGCGGCGCTGATCACCCGTTTCACCACCTCCCGGCAGGTGGATCCGGAGGAGGCGGCCGTGCTGGCACGRCTGGCCGCCGCGCCGGCCGCCCCCCGGGACGCCGCCACCGTGATCCTGCTGCGTGACGCGCCGGCCGGTCCGGGGGTGGAGGCCTACATGCTCCGGCGCATCACCGCCATGTCGTTCGCCGGCGGGATGTACGCCTTCCCCGGCGGGCGGGTCGATCCCGCGGACGGTGATGCCGCACTCCCCTGGGCCGGTCCGCCGGTCGAGGCCGTCCTGCCCGGCCTGGACCGGGACCCGGTTCTCGCGCGGGCGCTGGTCTCCGCCGCCGTCCGGGAGACCTTCGAGGAGTGCGGCGTCCTCCTCGCCGAGCCGGCCGCCGCCGACGACGACGCCGCGGACGACAACGACGCGGACGACAACGACGCACCCGCCAGCGCCAGCGCCGAGGGTGCGGCACCTGTCCCGGCCGCGCACGATCTGGAGGCGGACAGGTTGGCGCTGGAGAACCGGCGCCTCGGCCTCGCCGAGCTGCTTACCCGCCGCTCCCTGGCCCTGCGGGCCGACCGGCTGGCGGCCTGGGCCCGCTGGATCGCCCCGGAGCTGGAGCCCCGTCGGTACGACACCCGCTTCTTCGTCGCCGCTCTGCCGCCAGGCCAACAGCCCGGGCCCGTCTCGGGCGAGGCCGACCAGGTCATGTGGGTCCGCCCCGCCGACGCCCTCGCCCGGTTCGCCGCCCGGGAGCTGGCGATGCTCCCGCCGACCGCCTTCACCCTGGCTGAGCTGGCCGCCTTCGACGACGTCGCCGCGGTGCTCGCGGCCGCGCGGTCCCGGGATCTGACCCCCGTCCAGCCGGTGATCTCGGTGGCCGGCGGTCGTTGGCAGCTGCTGTTCCCCCACGCCGACCGCGGGACCGACCGCGGGACGGGCGCGCGATGAGTGCCCCCCGCCGGGTCACCGGGCTGGCCGCCGTCGCCCTCGCGCCGAACCCTGGCCCGATGACTCTCGAGGGGACGAACACCTGGATCCTGCGGGCCCCGGGCGAGGAGGGCTGTGTGGTCGTCGACCCGGGGCCCGACCACGACGAGCACCTCGCCCGGGTCGCCGCCGCCGGGCCGGTGCGGGCCATCCTGCTGACGCACGGCCACTCCGATCACAGTGCGGGCGCCGCCGTCCTGCACGCCCTGACCGGGGCGTGGGTGCGCGCGCTCGACCCGGCGCACCGGCTCGGCTCGGAGGGCCTGGCCGCCGGGGACGTCGTCGCCGAGGCGGGCGTCGAGCTGCGCGTGCTGGCGACCCCGGGGCACACCGCCGACTCGCTGTCGTTCGTCCTGCACGGCGACGGTGAGCCGCCGGCGGTGCTCACCGGCGACACGATCCTCGGCCGCGGCAGCACCGTGGTCGCCCATCCGGACGGCCGCCTCGACGACTATCTCGCCAGCCTGCGGCTCCTGCGGGAGCTCGGCGACATGGCGGTGCTGCCCGGGCACGGCCCGGAGCTGCCGGCCGCCGGCCGGGCCGCCGAGGCGTACCTGGCCCATCGCGCGAACCGCCTCGAGCAGGTCGTCACGGCGCTGGCCGAGCTGGGCCAGACCGCCGACCAGGTCTCCCCGGGCGACGTCGTGCGGCTGGTCTACGCGGACGTCGACCGGGCGCTGTGGCCCGCAGCGGAGCTCTCCGTCCGCGCCCAGCTCGACTACCTGCACACGCGCTGACCTCACCGGCAGCAGTACCGGCTCCACCACCGCGGGTGGCGCGGGCCACTCCGCCGGGCGTGACGTCCACCACGGCCCGTTGGCCGCCGTCCCGCGGGCAGGGGTCTCGCCCGGGGGCGGATGGACGTCCACGGGGCGGCTGGAGGGGCGTCCGCCGGATCGGGGTACCCCAGAAAACAGGTCACGGAGTGACCTGCGCCACAATGGAGCCCAGACCCGCCGTTGTCCCGGACTCGGCCCACCGGCCCAGGTCAGTCATCCGACACAGCTTGATCCAGAAAGGGAGACGAAGGCCACTAAACTTTCCGGCGGAGGAGACGGCTCGTGCGCTTTGTGACTATTCGGCCCACTGGTACCGCCCGCGGAACCTCGGATTCGCGGGGCGTGGCCCACCGCGCGCGATCCGGCGCCGGCCATCGACCGACCGCCTGTTCCCGCGGCCAGCGGGGACCCCACCTCCCACGCGGCTCGTGCCGCCCACGCGCCTGCGCGATCATCCGGCGGAGAGGAACCGGTCCAGAATGGTGATCAGCTCTCCCACGCCCGGCCCGCTCGTGTGTCCTCGGTGCGGCACCCCGACCGTCCCCGGCGGGCGGTTCTGCTTCAACTGCGGCCTTCAGTTCACCCAGACCGACACCCCGCGCGCGGAGGCGGCGGAACGGCGGGTCGTCACCGTGCTCTTCGGTGATCTCTCCGACTTCACCGCCTGGGCGGAGGACCGCGACCCCGAGCGGGTCGGCGAGGTCACCGACCGGGTGCTCGCCGCGCTCGCCCGCGAGGTCGACGAGGTCGGCGGCCGGGTCGACAACCTCAGCGGAGACGGGATCATGGCCGTCTTCGGCGCGCCGACCGCCCATGAGGACGATCCCGAGCGCGCCGTGCGCGCCGCCGCCGCGATGCAGGAGACGGTCCGTCGCCTGATCATGGATGAGGGTGGCGACAGCAGCCCGCTGGGCCTGCGGGTCGGCGTCAACACCGGCGAGGTCCTCGCCGGGGTGCAGGCGGCCCTGTCGTACACGGTCATCGGGGACACCGTGAACACCGCCGCCCGGTTGTCCGGTGCGGCCGCGGTCGGCACCGTCTACGCGGGGCGGGACACGGTCACCGCCACCCGCTCGGTCGCGACCTGGCGTGACCTCCCGCCGCTGATCCTCAAGGGCAAGCGCGAGCCGGTCCCGGCATACGAGCTGGTCAGCCTGCGCCCGTCCAACATCGCCCGCCCCGGCCTGGCCGACGACGCGACCTTCATCGGGCGCGAGCAGGAGCTGGCCGAGCTCTGCGGCTACTTCACCGAGGTGGCCGACCGCGGGCACCCGGACGTCGTGGTGGTCACCGGCGAGGCCGGCATCGGCAAGACCCGGCTGGCCCGCGAGCTCGCCGACAGCGCCGCGGCGGCGTCCGGCGCGACGGTGCTGTGGGGGCGCACCGTCCGGCACGGCGACGTGCGGGACCTGGCCCCGCTGATCGACCTCATCCGCGGCGCCTGCAGCATCACCGACGGCGACAGCCTGGACCGGGTGGYCGACCGGGTGCGCCGCAAGGTCGCCGCGCTCACCCATCCGATCTTCGGGACGAAGCTGCCGTCCGGCATCGGCGACCGGCTGCTCGGCATGCTGGGCGTGCCACCGGACCGCCGGCCGGGCGCAGGCGGGGTGCCACCGCCAGGCGATCCGGTGGGCCGGGCCTCGCATGGCGAGGCGTTGCAGCGGGCGGTCGACGACGCGGTGGAGACGGTCGGGCTGCTGCTGAGCGCGGTCGCCGTGCAGGGCCCCGTGCTGGTCATCATCGACGACCTGGAATGGGCGACGAGCCGGCTGACCATCGCACTGCGCCGGCTCGCGACCGCGCTGAGCGGCCCGGTGATGCTGCTGCTGCTCGACCGGGAGAACCCCCGCTTCGCCGATCTGGCCGCCGCGCGGCGGATCGCGCTGACCCCGCTGCCGGAGAACGCCGCCCGTGCCCTGCTCAAGGACTACCTGGGCGAGCCGGGCCTGTCCCGGGCCAACCAGGCGGGCCTGCTGGCCCGGGTGCACGGCAACCCGTTCTTCCTCACCGAGCTGCTGAACCTGCTGGTGGACAGGGGCCTGCTGCGCCAGGTACCCGACCCCGACGGGGAGGGGATGCGCTGGGTGCTGGAGGGCTCCCTGGCCGAGACGGTGCTGCCCGCCGGCGTCCAGTCGGTGCTCGCCGCGCGGATCGACGACCTCGACCCGTCGTCGAAGGCGGCGTTGCGAGCCGCGGCCGTGCTCGGCCCCCGGTTCCCGGCCGAGGCGCTGCAGGCGGTCGGGGAGCGCCCCGCGGCCGAGGTCGAGCGGGCCCTGTCCGTCCTCACCGAGCGCCAGCTCGTCCGGCCGCCACGGCAGGGCGAGACGCTGTGGCGGTTCGTCCATCCGATGGCCCGCGACGTGGCCTACTCGGGCCTGCCGAAGGTCGAGCGGGCCCGCCGGCACGCGACCGCCGCCCGCTGGGGAGTGACCGCGATGGTCGGTTCGTCCCGGGAGGTGTCGACCTTCGTCGCCGGGCATGCCCTGCGGGCCTACGACCTGGCCGCGTCGATGGCGCTGCCGGCCGATGACCCGGCCTGGTCCGCACGGGAGGCCGGCTTCCACGCGCATGTCCGGCTGGCCCGCTCGGCGCTCGCCCGCGACGACCACCGAGCCGCCGCCGACCTGCTGGCCAACGCCCGCCGGCTCGGGCGCGACGTGGTGGACGGCGACGACGACATCAAGGTGCGCATCCTGCACGCCGAGGCGCTCGTCTGGCTGCGCCGGCTCGACGAGGCGGAGCGCGCGCTGCGCCCGGCGCTGCGGCTCAACACGCCCGCCCAGCGGGCGTCGGCCTACGCCGTCCTCGGTGAGCTCCGGCAGAAGCAGGGGCGCGGCGAGGAGGCACGGCAGTCCCTGATCACCGCCCTGGACGCCGCGCACCGGGCCGGCGACGACCGGGCCGTGGCCGCCTCCCTGCGCCGACTCGGCCTGCTGGAGTACTCGGCCGGCCGCATCCAGGCGGCCGAGGAGCGCTACAGCGAGGCGCTGACACTCGCCCGGCGCGTCGACGACCCCCGCGGCGTCGGCTGGGCCCTGCAGCACCTGGCCTGGAGCGCGACCACCCGCGGCGACTACGGCCGGGCCGAGCGCACCCTGCGCGAGGCCTCCGCCCTGTTCGAGCGGCTCGAGGACGCCGGCGGCCTCGGCTGGTGCTCCGGCACCGAGGCCCTCGTGCTGCTGCTCTCCGGCCAGCTCACCCGGACCCGCAAGGTCTCCCGGGTGCTCATCAACCTCGCGGAGTCGATGCGGGAACGCTGGGGGCAGGCCGTCTGCCTGACCATCGACGCGGTCGCCGCGGCCGAGCTCGGCGACATCGAGACCGCCGAGGCCGAGGCGGCCCGCGCGGCGGAACTGTTCACCGAGACGGGCGACTCCTGGGGGCACACGCTCACCCTGATCGCCCGCGGCCTGGCCGCCCGCGGTGCGGGCGAACCACAGCGCGGCGCCGACCTGCTCACCGAGGTGTGCACAGAGGCAGCCGCCACCGGGCATGTGATCATCGGCGCGTTCGCGCAGGTGCTGCTCGGCCTGACCAGGCTGGACGCCGGCGAGGTGGACGCCGCCGAGGAGGCCGCCCGCCGCGCGCTCGCCGATCTGGACCGCCTGGAGCTGCGCCCGCACGCCCAGCTCGGAGCCAAGGTCCTGGTCGCGCAGATCGCCCGGGCCCGCGGCCGGCTGGACGAAGCCATCGCCGGCCTGCGCGGCGCGCTCGCCGTCAGCGAGCCGGCGACCCTGATGTTCCCCCGTCGGCAGGCGTACGCCCACCTCGCCGGCACCCTGCTGGACGCGGGGGAGCCCGACGAGGCGCTGCGGGTGGCCCGGCGCGCGGTCAGTGTGGACGCTGAGGACGTGCGCGCCCAGGTACTGGCCTACCGGGCCCTGGGCACGGTGCTGGCGGCCCACGGGGACGTCGAGGGCAGCCGCGAGGCCTACCAGCAGGCCCTGGCGGCGGCGACGGCCACCGGCGCGGTCAGCGAGGCCCCGCAGACCCGGCGGCTGCTCGCCGCGCTGCCGCCAGCCGAGCCCGGCGACGGCGATGATCCGTCGAAGGGCGGCGTCGCGGCCCGGGCCGGCGGCTTCGGGATCACGAACGAAGGCCGCCTCGACATCACGGAGAACGGGCTGGGGAAGATGCCGCTCCCGGATCCGGCGCCCTTGGCGGATCCGGGAGACGGCCGGGTAACGGACATGCCGGCTCCCCTACCGGCGGTGAGTTCAGCGGGCCCGGCGGGCGAGCCGCTCACGATCGAGCAGCACGACGGCGCGTGAGTCCAGCCGCAGCCACCCTCGGGTGGCGAAGTCGGCCAGGGCTTTGTTCACCGTCTCCCGCGAGGCACCGACCAGTTGTGCCAGTTCCTCCTGGGTGAGGCCGTGTTCGACCCGGACCCCCGCCGCCTCGTTGCCCGGCTGGGCCGGCTCACCGAAACGGTCGGCCAGGTCGAGCAGCGCCTTCGCCACCCGACCGGGCACGTCGGTGAAGACCATGTCCGCCATCGTGTCGTTGGTCCGCCGCAGGCGGCGGGCCAGCACACGCAGCAGCAGCGCCCCGGCCTCGGGCCGGGAACGCAGCCACGGCCGCAACGCGGTGTGGTCGAGCGCGACGAGCGACGCGTCGGTCACGGCGGTCGCCGTCGCGGTGCGCGGCCCCGGATCGAACAGGGAGAGCTCTCCGAACAGGTCTCCCGGGCCCATCACATACAGCAGGTTCTCCCGCCCGTCGGCGGACTGGCGTCCTATTTTGACCTTGCCGGATAGGACCACGAAAACGCGGTCACCGACATCCCCTTCGCGGAACAGCACATCGCCACGGGTCACGTCCTGCCGGTCCAGGTGATCGGAAAGCGCCTGGCGGTCGGRCTCGGACAACCCGGCGAACAGCGGAACGCGGGCTAGCAGATCGTCCACGAGGTGAGCATGCCAGGGTGCGGGGCTTTGGGCACGGCCAGGGACCCCCATCGGCCTGGTCAGGTCACGCAGATGTACCCGAATACGTCGTTCTGATACGTAAAGTGACAGCAGAAGGACCACCAAGGTGGTGTGAGTCACAATCCGCGCAGTACGGCCGATCTGCCGGCCTGCACACCGTGCGACCGCTCACGGCGACCACAGTGCTGTCAACCGATCAGGCCGATCAGGCCGACTGGCCCGATCGGGTCAGTCGGACAGGTTGGGCAGATCGAGATGGCGGCCTCGTCGGGCGTCAGGCAGCGCGGTGCTTGCCCGGCGGAGTGCGGCGCAGCCGGCGCCGGTAGCGCTCGAGYGCGGCCGGCAGACCCTGCTGGACGAAGGTCGCCACCTCGTCGGGCCGGGCGCTGTCGAGGAAGCCCTCAAGCCCCTTGCCCGTGTCGGCAGCGTTGAGGGGGCGCTCCACCCGCTCCATCGCCAGGAGGAGCCCGAGCAGCACCAACGGGAACGTAACCACAGCAAAGGCAAACATGACGAGCCCATGGTCCACGATGGCGGCCGGTGGCGCGCGTTCGGGGTGGCGACGCGCCATCGCGGACCACCATCAGGCAACCGGTTCCTGCCAGGGCACGGCAGATAACCTGCGGAGTATGGCAATCACCGTCGACGCGTCAGCCGAGACGGCCCTGGCCCGTACCCGGCGCGCACGCCGCATCGTGCGCGCGCTCGGCGAGCTCCATCCCGACGCGCGGATCGCGCTGCACTTCGGCAACCCGCTGGAGCTCCTGATCGCGACGGTGCTGTCGGCCCAGTGCACCGACAAGAAGGTCAACGAGGTCACCCCGGCCGTCTTCGGTCGCTACCGGGACGCGGGCGCCTACGCCGCGGCGGACCGCGAGGAGCTCGAGGCCCTGCTGCGCCCCACCGGCTTCTTCCGGGCGAAGGCGAACTCGCTGATCGGCATCGGCACCGCCCTCGCCGAGCGGTTCGGGGGCGAGGTGCCCGGCCGCCTGGCGGATCTGGTGACGCTGCCCGGCGTGGGGCGCAAGACCGCGAACGTCGTCCTCGGCCACGCCTTCGGCGTCCCCGGCATCACCGTCGACACCCACGTCGGCCGGCTGTCGCGCCGCTTCGCGCTGACGACCGAGACAGACCCGGTCCGCGTCGAGAGCGACCTGGCGGGCCTCATCGAGCGGCGGGACTGGACGATCGCCTCGGACCGCATGATCTTCCACGGCAGGCGGATCTGTCATGCCCGCCGGCCCGCCTGCGGGGCGTGCACGATCGCCCGGCTGTGCCCGGCTTTCGGGGAGGGCCCGACCGACCCGCTCCAGGCCGCCCGCCTGGTCCGCGGGGACGCGGAGGCGGCCCGGTGAGCGCCCCGCGCCGGCCTGGCCCGGGCCAGGCGTCGGCTGCCGGCGGAGCGCCTGTCCCGGACTGGCTGACCGCGCTGGTCGGTGCGGTCGGCGACGGCATCCCCGTCGAGACGTCCCGGAGCCCGCAGCAGCGGCAGCCCGGCCCGCGGCGCCGGGCGGCGGTCCTGATCCTGTTCGGCCAGGGGCCGGGCGGGCCCGACATCCTGCTGCTGCAGCGCGCGGCGGACATGCGCGACCATGCCGGGCAGCCCGCCYTCCCCGGCGGCGGTGCCGACGAGACGGACGTCTCGATGGCCGCGACGGCGCTGCGCGAGGCCGAGGAGGAGGTCGGCCTCGATCCGGCCGGCGTCCACGTCCTCGCCGCCGCCCAGCCGCTCTACCTGGCAGCAAGCCACTTCCTCGTCACCCCGGTGCTCGCCTGGTGGCGCACCCCGAGCGCCGTGCAGGCGGTCGACCCGGCGGAGACGTCGTCGGTGGCGCGGGTCCCCGTCGCGGAGCTGGCCGACCCGGCCAACCGGATCCTGCTGTGGCACCCGGCCGGGTTCGGCAGCCCGGCCTTCCGGGTGCATGGCATGACGGTGTGGGGCTTCACCGCCGGCATCCTCGACGCGCTGCTGCGGCTCGGCGGGTGGGAACGCCCCTGGGACACCACGACCCCGGTCGACGTGCCGGAGATCACCTCCGCGATCACCAGGGCCATGGTCCTCCCCCGAGCGGTGGTGGAGCCCCGGGCCGCGCCGGGCGAAGCGGACGGTACGGTCGGAGGATGACCATCCGATCCGCCCGATCCGCCAAAAACGCGCTGGTCGCGCTGGTCGCGGCCGTCATGTTGGTCACCGTCGCGGCGGGCTGCGGCGGAGGCGGCGGTGGGGGCGGCGAAGCAGCTGCCACGGCGACGCTGACGCCGACCGTCCAGGACGGGGTCCAGGTCTTCGACGTCGTCGGCCAGGCTGACCTGACGTTCTCCGCCCGCGAGCTGGTCGCCAGCCCCGGCCGGATCCGGGTCGACTTCTCGGTCGCGAAGGGCTCCGCCCCCCACAACTTCGTCATCTCCCAGCTGCCCGGGGCGAGCACGGACATCCTGAGCACCGGCGAGTCCCAGACGATCACGTTCACGGCCACCGAGCCGGGCGAGTATCCCGTGATCTGCACTCTGCACCCGGCCATGACCGCCACCCTCGTGGTCCGCTGAAGCGCCGACGCGGCCCTCGGTGAACCTTCTCGACCTCGTCCTCATCGCGCTGGTCGTGATGTTCGCGATCTCCGGGTACCGGCAGGGGTTCGCCGTCGGTGCCCTGTCGTTCGTGGGCTTCCTCGGCGGCGGTGTCCTCGGCGCCAAGATCGCGCGCCCGTTCKCCGAGCTCATCGGGCGTGAGGACGACGGCGCGGTGGTCGGCCTCATCGTGGTCGTCGGCCTGGCACTGATGGGGCAGATCCTCGGCACCGCCCTGGGCGCGATCCTGCGCGGCCGGCTGACCTGGCGGCCCGGGCAGCGCCTCGACGCCGTCGCCGGCGCCGTGCTGTCCGGGTTCTCGGTGCTGCTGGTCGCCTGGCTCATCGCCACCGCGGTGGACCGCTCCCCGTTCCAGACCCTCGCCCGCGCCGCCCGCGGCTCGGAGATCCTCGGCGCCGTCGACACCGAGATGCCCGACGACGTCCGGCACACCTTCTCCGACCTGCGGCGCCTGATGGACGACCAGGGCTTCCCCGAGGTCTTCGCCGGCCTCGACGGTGAGCGCATCGTCGCCACCGACGTGCCCGACCCGGCGGTTGTCAGCACGGCCGAGATCCAGAACGCCGCCGCGAGCATCCTGAAGATCCGCGGGCAGRCACCGTCGTGCGGCAAGCAGGTCGAAGGCACCGGGTTCGTCTTCTCTCCGCAGCACATCATGACGAACGCCCACGTCGTGGCCGGGGTCAGCGAGGCCGTCGTCGAGCTGGACTCCGGCTCGCTGCCGGCCGAGGTGGTGCTCTTCGACCCCGACCGGGATGTGGCGGTGCTGAACGTCCCCGGCCTGGTGCGCCCGCCGCTGCGGTTCCAGTCCTCGCCCCCGGCCGAGCCGGGCGACTCCGCCGTCGTCGCCGGCTATCCCCAGGACGGGCCGTACACGACCGAACCCGCGCGGATCCGCAACCAGCAGAACGCGAGCGCGCCGGACATCTACTCGCGCGGCACGGTCCGCCGGGACATCTTCGCGATCCGCGGGCAGGTGCTGCCCGGCAACTCCGGCGGTCCGCTGCTGTCCGAGTCCGGCACCGTGCTGGGTGTCGTCTTCGCCGCGGCGACGGACGACGACGACACCGGCTACGTGCTGACCGCCCAGGAGGTCTCCGTCCCGGCGCAGCGCGGCGCGCAGGCGACCATCCCGGTGAGCACGCAGAGCTGCGACTGACGGCAGGTCGCCGGCCAGGTCAGCTCGTCGGGGCAGCCGGCCGGGTCAGCTCGTCGGGACAGCCGGCCGGGTCAGGGCGTCGGGGCGCCCTGGGCCGTCTGCGCCAGCCAGGCGACAAGATCGCGGGTGACCGTGTCGGGATCCTCCTCGTGGGGGAAGTGCCCCAGCCCCTCGTAGGACCGCCAGGTGTAGGGCGCGGTGACATGGCGGTCCGACCCGAGGGCTGTCGAAAGCAGGAAGCAGCGGTCGAGGCAACCGTGCAGCTGCAGGGTGGGGACCCGCACCGGCGTCCGCAACAGCTCGGCGAACCGTGCGCCGTCCGGGCGGAACAGGGATCGCACCGCCCACCGGTGGTACTCCAGCGAGCTGTGGGCGACGCCGGGGATCCGCATGGCGCCGCGGTACCGCGCCTCCGTGTCCGGAGCCGGGTAGCCCGGCCCGCCCCAGGCCCGCAGCAGCTCGGCGACGTGGGCCGCGCCGTCCGCRACGAGCCGGCGCTCGGGCAGCCACGGCAGCTGGAACGCCCCCAGATAGCGGCTGGCCAGGCCCTGCCCACCCGGATCGGCGGCGATCTGGCGCCGGATCCGCAGCGGGTGCGGCATCCCGATGACGGCGAGGCCGCGCACCACCCGGGGCCGGCGCACCGCCGTCGTCCAGCCGAGAAAGCCGCCCCAGTCATGGCCGACGATCACCGCTTCGCGCTCGCCGAGGGCCCGTACCAGCCCGGCGACGTCGTCCGCCAGGGTGAGAGCGTCGTAGCCCCGGGGCGGCTTGTCGCTGGCGCCGTACCCGCGCAGGTCCGCGGCGACGACCCGGTAGCCGGCACGCGGGAGGTCGCGCAGCTGCCAGCGCCACGTCCACCAGAACTGCGGGAAGCCGTGCAGGAGGAGGACGAGCGGCCCCTCGCCGGCCTCGGCGACATGCAGGCGGGTCCCGTTGGTCGAGACGTCCCGGTGCCGCCATGGCCCGTCAACGAGGACGGTGGCGGGCTCGGGGGGGGCATCCTCCATCGCCTGCAAGGATGGCAGACCGGCGGACATCGCCGGGGAGGTGGTGTGCGGGCCCGGGACGGCCGCGCCGCTCAGCCGGCGTGCCCGCCGCCCTGCTTCGCCCGTGCCCTGCCAGCCGGGCTGCGCAGCAGGGTGACATCGTCACGCACAGTCTGGATGGTCCGTTCGGGCGGTGACAGCTTCTTCAGGCGGGTCACCGCGAAGACCGACAACAGCCCCGCCAGCGCCAGATAGAGCAGAGCCGTGAACAGGTAGGCCCAGAAACGCTCGAGACCGGCCCAGGTGAACAGCTCACCGATGAAGATGGTTCCGGCGATGAGCGCGCCGAGCCCCAGGCCGGCCGCCGCCACGAGGAAACCGATCCCGAGCCCGGCGGACACCGCCTGACGGGCGAGCTCGGCCTTCGCGAGCTCGATCTCCTGGCGGACCAGCAGGGACACGTCACGGGTCGCCAGGGCGACCAGCTCCCCCAGCGTCGGCTGCTCGCGCTCCGCCCCCGAGCTGTCGGTCCTCATCGGCACACCGGCCCTCCCTCGTGAAACCGGCCCGCGACCCGCCGATCAGGTCCGGTACCGGCGGCGTTCTTCAGCCGGGTGCGCGGGCATCGCCGCGCGGCCCCCGCCCACGCGGACGGCCCCGTCCTGATTCCCTGTGCACAGTGTGGCCCGCAACGAGGGGACAGGCGCGGCAACACCGCGATCGAAAGGTGTGATGCGAGGGACGATTCGCCCTGGCACTGGTCGTGGTCCCGGTGAGGCCAGCCCCGGCAAACCCGGGCGGGGTAGCGTCTGCGAGGTGACAGCACGTTCGGCAGTACCTGTCGCCGCGGCGGACCCACTGAGCCAGGTTGCGGCGATTCCCGGCGTCGGCGACGCCGCGACGGCCGCCCGCGCCTCCGTGGACACCCTCCTGCGGCACCGCATCCTGCGCCGACGCAGCGCGGAGGTGACCGCCGAGGCCTCACTGCGCGCCGCCCGCGCCTCCGCCGCGCTCGAAGGCCACGACGTGCCGCTGGACGTCCTGCGAGCCCACCTCGGCGATCAGCTGCCCGCCGGTGAGGCGACCAGCGGGGCTGCCGTGGGCCCAGCCGGCTCCGCCGGTGCCGACGCCGGGGCCGACGCGGAGAACCTCGGCGTGACGTTGGGAGCGGTCCGGCTCTACGCGGAGCTGGGCACGCTGGCACCCGCGTGGGAACGCGCGCCGCGGCAGGCACTGGCCCGGATGCATCTCCTCGCCGGGCGGGGCCTGCTGCCCGACACCGTGTTGGGGCGGCCCCGCACCGCCAGCAGCGATGCCGTCGCGGGGGGCAGGGCCGTCGCCGGAGGCGGTGAGCCGGTGTTCGCCGGGGGGCTGGGCCTGCCGACGGTTTCCGCCCTGGAGATGTCGGCGCGCCTCGACGGGCTCACCGCGGTCCTCACCGCCCCGACGGCGGCCCCGGCGATCGTGGTCGCCGCAGTGGTCCACGGCGAGCTCCTCGCGATCCGTCCGTTCGGGGCCCTGGACGGGATCATTGCCCGGGCGGCCGCACGGCTCGTCCTGATCAGCCGCGGCCTGGACCCGAAGGCCCTGGTCGCCACCGATGTCGGGCACCTCGAGCTGGACCGGCCGGCCGGCGGCACGGGGACCGACGATGGCGACGAGCCGGCAGGGGCGTACAGCGCGGCGCTGGCCGCCTACCTGGCCGGCGGGCCGGACGGCGTGGGCACCTGGGTACGGCACTGCGCAACCGCTGTCGGGCTGGCCGCCCGGGAGTCGCTCGCGGTGTGCGAGGCGCTGTCCCGCGGCTGACCGCCACGAGGACCAATTTTTATAGCACGGTCCCGCCCGCACCGAAGATCCACACCTGCCAGGGGCCCTGGCGCATGGTGGCCGCACACAGCCACCCGCGCCGAAGGGACGGGCCCGCCATGACCCCAGCGAAGCCCATCACACCCGCGGACGACGCACCGCGCGGACGTCCGCTCATCGTCACCGACTCGCCGGACCTGCTCGACGACCTCCTCCGGCTCGCCGCCGCCGCCGGCGCCACCGTCACAGTGGTACCGACCGCCCGTGCAGCGGGCCGGTACTGGGCGAACGCGCCCCTCGTGGTGGTCGGCGCCGACCGGGCCGCGGCCTGCGTCGCCGCGGATCTGCCGGCTCGTTCCGACACCGTTCTGGTCGGCACCGACGTCGACGACCGTCGGACCTGGAGCCTGGCGCTCCTCCTCAACGCCGAGCACGTCGTCTTCCTGCCCGAAGCCGAGACCTGGCTGGTCAACCTCCTCTCCCGCGCGGCGGACGCGGCCCGGAGCCGGTCCCGGACCGTGGGCGTGCTCGGTGGCCGCGGTGGCGTGGGCGCCACCACCCTGGCTGCGGCGCTGGCGCGGGCAGGGCTGCGACACCGGGTCCGCTCGGTCCTGCTGGAGATGGACCCGTTCGGCGGCCTCGCCATCGGCCCGGACGGTTCTCCGGGCAGCGACAGCACGCCGGCGGGCGGTGTGCATGGCGGCCGCGGCAGGCGTGGTGTGCATGGCGTCCACAGCCGGGACGGCGCCTCCGCCGGGCAACCCCGACCCAGGCCGGCTTCCGAGCAGGTCCCCGGGTCCGGGTCGGTGTCCGGGTCGGTGTCCGGATCAGCGCCAGGGGCCGGCTCGGGGCCGCTCGACGGTGACGACCTCCTCGACCACTTTCTCGCCGGGCCGCCGATGCTCGGCGGTGACCTGCCGGTGTTGTCCTGGGACCGAGACCAGATCCCGGTCCTGTCCCCGCCGGCCGTCAGCGCACTGTTCGCCACCGCGCGCGGCAGCGCGGATCTGATCGTCGTCGACCTTCCCCGCTCCGCCGATGCCGCAGCCGACGTCGGCCTGTTCCTGTGTGAGACGGTCCTGATCGTCGTGACCGCTGATCCGCCCGCCTGCGCGGCGGCCACCCGGATCGCGGCGCACGCGACACGTACCTGCTCGGACGTCCGGCTGGTCGTACGACTGCCCGAGCCGAACCCGACGCGGCACGCCGCAACCGGCCTCGCCTCCCATGCCCGGCCCGGTGAGTCTGCCGATGCGGCGCTGGCCCACACGGTCGCCGCCGATGTCGGCCTCCCGCTCGGCGGAATGATCCGGCACGAGCCGGCCGCGACTCCCGCGGTGATGGCCGCTCTGGACCGGCGGGCGATGACCGGACCCGAGGGAAACCGTCCGACCACACGCCGACCCCCGGGCGATTCCGGTTCAGATCCCACAGACGGGACCACAGGACGTCCCAGCAAGGACGCGGTCGCCGGGGCGGAACCGGCCGCCGGAGAGTCGATCATTCAGTTCAGCGACCGTTTCCTGGCGGATCTCGGTCTCAGCCGCGGGGAGCACCCGTGAGGACCAGCCGTTCGCTCGCCGACCCACGGCAGCGGCCGGATCCCGGCCCGCCACCCGCGGCCGCCCCACCCGAGCCAGCCCCCGCCGGACCACGGCGGCCATCCGCCCCGGCCCCGTCGCCCGCTCCGCTGCCCGCCGCGACGCGGACCGCTGGGCGGCAGACGTCCAGTCCGCCCTCCGTGGCGGGCGGCATGCCCCTGGCCGCCGGGAGCGTGCTCTCGGCGCATCTGGACCGGCTGGGGCCGCTGGCAACCCTCCTCCGTGACCCTGAGGTGACCGACGTTCTGGTCAACAGCCCGGACAAGGTCTGGATCGAACGCGCCGGCCGGCTCCGCCTCACCGGTGTGCGGTTTCCCGACGACGGCGCCGTCCGTGCCCTCGCCGTGCGACTCGCCGCCGGCGGCGGGCGCCGGCTCGACACCGCCATGCCGTTCGCCGACGTCCGGCTGCCCGGCGGAATCCGGCTGCACGCGATGCTCTCCCCGCCGGCCCTCGGTGGCACCTGCCTGTCCCTGCGCAGGCCGCGCCCCCAGCCGTTCACACTGGCCGACCTCGCGGCGGCAGGCACGGTGGGGCCCGACGCGGCGGCGATGCTGCGGGCCGTCCTCGACGCCAGGCTCACCGCACTGATCAGCGGTGGGACCGGGACGGGGAAAAGCACCCTGCTCGCCGCACTCCTGGACGCCGTACCTGCCGCGGAACGGATCGTGCTGGTGGAGGACACCGCCGAACTCGTCCTGTCCCGGGTCAACGTCGTCCGGATGGAGGCCCGGCCCGCCAACGTCGAGGGCGCCGGGGAGATCACACAGCGGGACCTCGTCCGGCAGTCGCTGCGCATGCGGCCCGACCGCCTCGTCGTCGGGGAGGTGCGCGGGCCGGAGGTCCTCGACCTGCTGATGGCGATGAACACCGGTCACGAGGGCGGCCTGGGAACGGTGCATGCCAACGCCGTCGAGACCCTCCCGGCGCGGCTGGAGGCGCTCGGCACGCTGGCCGGGCTGCAGCGCGCCGCCCTGCACAGCCATCTCGCCGCGGCTGTCCAGGTAGCCATCCACCTCGGGCGTGACGGCGCCGGCGCCCGCCGCGTGGTCAGTATCGGTGTGCTGCGCCGTGGTGCCGACGGACTCGTCCAGGTCGTCCCGGCGCTCGTCGCGGGCAGTGGGCACACCGCGTCGCACAGCCGTCGGCGAGACGAGCACAGCCCCGGCCGACCCACGGCAGCCGAAGGTCTCCCGGTGCTCCTGCGCCTCCTCGAGGATCGCGGCGTGCGCCTCGCACCCGCCAGGTCCACCGCACCGGCGGCACCAGGCCTGCGCGGTGCGCGGTGATCTCCGGTGCCGGGCTCACCCGCCGTGCCGCCCAGGCCGGTGCGAGCCTCACGGCGACGGCTCTCGGCGGGCCGTTGGCGGGGCTCGCGGTCGTGCTGGTCTGCTCCGGGTACCGCGCGGTGCGCCGGTGGGCGCTCGCCCGCTACGAGGCCGAGTTGCGGGGGGCGGCGGAGGACGTGCTCGGCGCGCTCGCCACCGAGCTGGACGCCGGCGCGGCGCCGGGCGACGCGTTGCGGACGGCGTTGGCCTCGGTCGGCAACCTGCCGGCGCATCCCGCCGGCGAACGACACGGCTCCGACCCCGGGCCGGTGGTCGTACCGCCCCGGGCCGGGAACAGCCCGGCGGCGCGCGGACGTCTCCGGGCCCGGCGGACCTCGCGCGCGCCGCGCAGGCCGTCGGGCGGCTGGCTCGACCTGCCGCGGCTACAGGAGCTGCTGGTCAGCGCCGACGATCCGACCAGGCTGCTCGCCCGGTGCGACGCGGCCGCGCTCCGGCAGCTCGCGACCGCCTACCGGGTGTGTCAGCTCGCTGGCGTACGGCTCGCGCCGGTCGCGACAATGCTCGCCGACGCCGCCCGGTCGGACGCGGCTCGGGCGGACGAGCTCGCGTCCGCGCTGGCCGGCCCACGCTCGTCCGGCCGCCTTGTGGCAGGGCTGCCCGTGCTCGGCGTGCTCCTCGGTGTGCTTCTCGGCGCCTCACCTCTGGTGGTCCTGGTGACGCCACCGATCGGGACGGCGTGCCTGGCCGCGGGGGTGCTGCTCGACCTCACCGGGCTGCGCTGGCTGCGCCGGATCGCGGACGGCGTCCAGGCCCGGGTACCTCCGGTGTGTGCCGGACCAGTCGGGCCCAGGCAAGGCCGGTCCTCGCGGAGCCGGTCTCTTCCAGGCAGGGCGGCGTCCCGCGAGTACCGGCGCCGGCTGCTCGCCGACCTGCCACTCGCGCTCGACCTCGTCGCCGCGTGCCTGCGCGCGGGGGCCACCACGCAGCACGCGCTGGAAGTGGTCGGGGCGGCGACAGGCGGCCCCGCCGGGGCGCAGCTACGGGCCACCGGCCGCGCCATGCGGCGCGGCCTGCCCGCGGACGAGGCCTGCCAACGGCTGCTGGACGCGGTCGGCGCGCGACGCCCGGCGGAGTCCTCGGGTGGGCGCCGGACCGGTGGTCGGCGACATCCCCGGCCGCACCGCGTCGCCTCCCGACCTGCGCGGGCGGTGTGGTCGGGCACGCTCCCGGGCAGATCCAGGCCGGCGCGCGGGCACGAGACACGGGCGGTGCTGGCCGCGGTCGCGGCCATCGGTCGGACCGAGTCCTCCGGCGCAAAGCTCGCGACGACGCTCACCAGGATCAGTGCCCGGGCCCGGCAGGATGCCCACGCCGCGGTCATCACCGCGGCGCGGCGGGCGGGTGTGATGGCTGTCGCTCCCCTCGGGTTGTGTTTCCTACCCGCCTTCCTGCTGCTGGGAGTCGTGCCGGTCGTCGTCGGTTCCGCCCCGGACCTCGGTCCGGGTCTGCCGTTCCCCGGTCGTGGCTGAGGCCCACCGCCTCCGTCCCCGCGCCAGCCGTCCCCGCGCCGCGTCGGCCATGCACGCGCCCCGCGCCCCGCGCCGCGCGCGTCGGGCGCGTCGGGCGCGTCGGGCGCGTCGGGCGCGTCGGGCGGGCGCAGGGCTGTGGACGAGATCGGGCTGTCCACAGGGACCGCGTGTCAGGCCTGGCCGAGGCGTCCACGGATGACGATCAGTGGGCACAACCACTCGATCGTCCCGACCCTGACCCGGAGGCCAACGATGTGACTCCTGCTCCCCCTGTTTGTCCTGGCGGCGTTCCTCACCGTCTCGCAGCCGCCCCGTTCCCGGCTGCCGCTCCACCCGAGGCTGCCGACTCGCCCAGGGCTCACCTTCGGCTCGTGGCTTCCGTCCCGCCCATGGCGGCCTGCCCGCGTGGAGGAGCCGCGGCGGCGTCCACCCAGGCTCTCGAGCATCCGCTCTGGTTCTGCCGACGCGGGGATGTCGACAGCCGAGTACGCCGTCGGCACGCTCGCCGCCGTCGCCTTCGCGGGGGTGTTGTACGCGGTGGTGTCGAGCTCGGCGACCCGGTCCCTGATCTCCTCAGTGGTGCAGCGCGCGCTGACGGTCTCGTTCTGAGCCCATGTCGATGAAACCGGCCAGGCTGGCGACCAGCCGCGACGACAGGGACCAGGGCCAGGTGACAGCCGAACTCGCCATGGGCCTGCCGAGCCTGGTGGCCGTGGTGTTCCTGCTCCTGTGGATGATCAGCGCGGTGTCGGCGCAGACGCGGTGCGCCGAGGCCGCCCGGCTGGCGGCCCGGGCCGCCGCCCGCGGCGAGACGCCGGCGGCGACCCGCGCCTGGGCACTGCGGGCCGCCCCGCCCGACGCCGTGATCGACATCGAGGAGGTCGAGGGAGGCGTCCGCGTCCGCGTCACCGCCACAGTGGGGGCGGGTGGGGCGGGTGCGATCGCACCGGCGGTCACGGTCTCCGCGTTCGCGGTCGCCGCCGTCGAGGCCACGGCCCGGGAGCGCGAACGGTGACATCGACCGTCCCGGGCGCATCGCCGCCGGCCACCGACCAGGGCTCCGCCACCATCTGGCTGCTCGGCGGGCTTATGGTGCTGATCCTGGCGGGGTCGACGGCGCTGAGCCTTCTCCAGGTCGACTCGGCCCGCCAGCGGGCGGCGACCGCCGCGGATCTCGCCGCGCTCGCCGCCGCGGCGGACCGCTCGGCCACAGCCGACCTCGCCTGTCAGCGAGCCCGGGACACCGCCCACGCGAACATCGCGCGGATGACGTCGTGCGAGATCGACGACACCGGCGTCATCGTGGCCGTCGAGGCGGATCTGCCCGGTCCGCTGCACGCGTTCGGCCCGGCGCGGGCCAGAGCCCGCGCCGGGCCGTGGGAAGGGGCACCGAACGCCTACACGGCGGCCACGCCGACGCGAGTCGGCGCCGGCCAGCCGGAGGGTCAGCTCGTTCGGGCGCCGGTGGTGGACGCGGGGGTGCCGGCGGGCTTGCCGCTCTCCGACGTGTCACCACCAGCCGCGCCGTCCGCGGGACGCGACTCGTGCTTCTTCCGGCGCAGGTCGGCGACCCGTGCGACGACGCGGTCAGCACGCGGTGTCGGAGGCTTCGGCTCAGCCGGCCGTGGGGAAGCACCCCCCGCCCGGCCGGCGGGCGGCGCGGACTGGGCGGCGGGGACGACGGGGCCCGGCGCCGTCGCCGCGACAGCGGGGCCGGCCTGCTGCGCGGGCGAGCTGGTCACGGCAGCCGCGGGCCGGGCGTCCCGCGGGCTGGCCGGCCCGGTTGCCCGGGGCCTCGCCGCCTCCGGCGTGTCGGGGCCAGGGCGGCCCATCGACAGCGGTTCGGTGGGCACGGTCGCGGAGCCGGCTGCCCGACCAGCCGGGGCCGAAGCCGGGGGCGGAGGCGGCGCGGCGGCGACGCGGGGCGCAGCGGTGGCGCGAGGCGCAGCGCCGGGAACGGGCATGCCGGCAGGCGCATCCGCGGTTCGGGCCCGGCTCGGCGCCGGCCCCGGGCGCGGGTTCGTGCCGGCCTGTCCCGTACGGGCGGGAGCGGCACCCATCGAGGCCGGCACCGGGGTCGGGGCCGTCCGTGCGGGCACTGGCTGCGGCGCCGGCACCGCGCGGGTCATCGCCGCCAGGTCCCGGGCACGCTGGCGCTCTTCTCTGCGCCGCTGCCGGTCCCGTGCGAAACCCTGCAGCCCGATCTGCACGCCGGCAACCACCAGGACGCCGGTGGCCAGGCCCAGCACGAACAGGCCCCAGATGTCGAAGGACAGCGACTGCCCCATGATCATTACTTCGGTCTGGCCGGAGTTCTCCAGCACGATGTCGGCGGTGAGCACACCCGCCAGTAGCAACAGGACCACGCCGACGGTGACCACCGGGACCTCCAGATTCCTGCCGTGATTACGGGACACCAGACCGCTTCGCGTATCCGACAGAGGGCGGTCTACCCCCGATACGGTCGTCTGCACCCCCAGCCCACGAAGGTGTCTATTCCTGTCGAGACTCCAGCGCTTTCTGCCGGCCGCCGTCCACCGCGGCGAGCAGAGCATCCAGCAGCCGCACGGCCGCCGCCTTGGCGAGGGGCTCGTTGCCGTTTCCGCACTTCGGTGACTGCACACAGGACGGGCACCCGGCGGGGCACTCACACGCGGCCACGGCGTCCCGGGTCGCCCCCAGCCACTCCGCCACCCGTTCAAAGCCCCGCTCGGCGAACCCGGCGCCACCCGCATGGCCGTCGTAGACGAAAACGCTGGTCAGGCCGGTGTCCGGATGCAGAGCGGTCGACACTCCGCCGATATCCCACCGGTCACAGGTCGCGAACAGCGGAAGCAGGCCTATCGCCGCGTGCTCGGCGGCGTGCACCGCGCCGGRCACGTCGGCGGACTCGATTCCAGCCGCCGCCAGCAGGTCGTCGGTCACGGTGTACCAGACGGCCCTGGTCCGCAGATGGCGCGGCGGCAGGTCGAGCGGCTCCCGCCCGAACACCTCGCCGGTGGCGAGGCGGCGTCGCTGAAAACCGGYCACCTGATGGGTGACCTCCACCGTGCCAAAGTGGATCTCCACAGCGCCGAACCGGGCAGCACGGGTGGATTCGACGACCCGGATGTCGGTGTGCTCCCGCGCGACGGTCGTCCAGTCCGGCGACGCCGCCTCGACGAACGCGACCGCGTCCTCGAGGTCCAGCTCGGCGACGATGAAGGTCGCACCCTGGTGCACGTAGACCGCCCCCTGGTGCACCGTCGAGTGCGCGGTCGCGGCGTCCTCGGTGCCGAGCAGGCGGCCGGTTCCCGCCTCGACGATCCGGACCGGAGGCCCGCCGGCCCCCCGGATGTCGACATCCGGTCGGTGTCGCTGGGTCCAGAACCAGCCGGTGGGTCGGCGCCGGAGCTGGCCGCGGCGGACGAGGTCGTCGACGGCCGCGCGGGCGCCGGGGCCGAAAAGCGCGAGATCGTCCTCGGTCAGCGGCAGCTCGCTGGCGGCGCACTCCAGATGCGGCATGAGTACATACAGGTTGTCCGGGTCGAACACGCTGGCCTCGACCGACCGGCCGAAGACGGCCTCCGGGTGGTGCACGAGGTAGGTGTCCAGCGGGTCGTCCCGGGCGACGAGAACCGCGAGTGCGCCCTGCCCGGCCCGGCCGGCGCGGCCGGCCTGCTGCCACAGCGATGCGAGCGTCCCAGGGAAACCGGCGATGACGGTGGCGTCGAGCCCGCTGATGTCGACGCCGAGCTCCAGCGCCGGCGTGGCGGCCACGCCGAGAAGCTCGCCGGTCCGCAGCCGGCTTTCCAGATCGCGGCGTTCCTCGGCGAGATAGCCGGCGCGGTAGGCGGCGACCCGGGTGGCCAGATCCGGGGAGACCTCGCCCAGCCCGCGCCGGGCCGCCGCGGCGACGACCTCCGCAGCCCGCCGCGACCGGACGAACACCAGCGTCCGCGTGCCGTCCGCGACGAGATCGGCCAGCAGGTCCGCCGACTCGGCGGTCGCGGCCCGCCGGACCGGCGCGTCGTTCTCCCCGCGCGGGACCGGGAGGTCCGGCGCGCCCCCGCCAGAGCCGTCGGCCGTGGAGCCGTCGGCCGTGGAGCCGTCGGCCGTGGAGCCGTCGGCTGTGGAGCCGTCGGCTGTGGGACCTGCGGGTGGAGTCGGCAGGCGGGAGCCCGCACCGAGCAGCGGAGGCTCGTAGAGGGCGAAGTCCATGGGCCCGCGGGGCGAGGCGTCGGTGTCGACCACCTCCACGTCCACACCGGTCAGCCGGGAGGCCGACATCCCCGGGTCGGCGACGGTCGCGGACGCGAGGACGAAGACCGGTCTGGATCCGTACCGGGCGCAGACGCGCCGCAGCCGGCGCATGATCAGCGCGACGTGGGCGCCGAACACACCCCGGTAGCCATGACACTCGTCGATGATCACGTATCGCAGACCGCGGAGGAACGGTGCCCACCGGCGGTGGCCAGGCAGGATCCCCCGGTGCAGCATGTCGGGGTTCGTCAGGACGAACGTCGCGTGCGCCCGCACCCATTCACGCTCGGAACCTGGCGTGTCGCCGTCGTAGGTCGAGGCGCGGACGCTGGTCAGCCGCAGTGAGCGCACCGATCGGAGCTGGTCGTGGGCCAGTGCCTTGGTCGGCGCCAGGTAGATCGCGCGGGCCCCCGGCTCCGACAGCAGGCGGGACAGCACCGGCAACAGATAGCCCACCGATTTACCGGAGGCGGTGCCTGTCGCAAGCACGACATCACGGCCCTCGTGGGCCGCCTGGGCGGCTTCGGCCTGGTGTGCCCACGGCTGCTCGACACCCGCGGCACGCAGTCGGCCGACCAGAACCGGGTCCGCCCATTCCGGCCACGGCACGGCCTGGCCCCGGCGAGCCGGCACGTGCTCGACATGAGTGATGTTGCCCGCCCGGCGGCTGTCTCGGGCGAGTCGGGACAGGACGCTGCCGGCGCGGGAGAAGTCCTGCGCAGCGGCCGCCGACGAACCCACGCCCGCCACGATAGGCCGTCCCGGACAACCCACGTGTCCCACCACCGCCGGGGTACGGCGGCCACGGCGGACCTTGACGGTCACGGCCCTAGATCGGCGATAGCATCATCCGAGGTGCACCGTCCCGGACGGGGAAGGGCCGCGTGACAGCGGCTCTCCGCCGGCCGCGCCGAATGCCGGCGCGCTCCGTGTTGCGGGCTACCGGATTGATCCTCCTCATGGGAGGGTAGTGCCGCCGTGATGTCGGTTGCCCGAGGCGCGGGCGCCGGGAAGAACCACTAGGAGGATCCGTGGATCTGTCCCTCACGACTCGCCAGGAAGGGACCCACACGGTCGTCGTGGTGGGCGGCGAGATCGATGTGTACACCGCCCCCAAGCTCCGTGAGCAGCTCATCGACCTGGTCTCGGCCGGGTCGTACCACCTGGTGGTCGACATGGAGGGCGTGGAGTTCCTCGACTCCACCGGCCTCGGCGTTCTGGTCGGYGGTCTCAAGCGGGTGCGCGCGCACGAGGGTTCCCTGCGCCTTGTCTGCACCCAGGAACGCATTCTGAAGATCTTCCGCATCACCGGACTCACCAAGGTGTTCCCGATCCACTCCTCCGTCGAGGAAGCCCTGGCCGCCCGCGACTGAGGCAGCTTTCTTCGCCGCGTCAGGTCCCTTCGCGAAAGGCAGGTCTCCGGACGCATGCCCACCGTCGAGTTGTGCTTCGCAGCCCTGCCCGGCCATGTCCGCACCGCACGCATGATCGCCACCGCGGTCAGCCGGCGGGCGGGAGTGCCGGCCGGGGCGGTCGACGAGATCAAGCTGGCGGTCGGGGAGGCGTGTGCCCGGGCCGTCCGGGTCAACCGCCGGAGCAGTCCCCAGGCACTCGTACGGGTGGAGCTGACGGACTCCGCTGAGACGTTCACGGTCGTCGTCTCCGACAGCGGCACCCCGGGCGACGAGATCGCCCCGGGGCCGGACGGTGGCCTGATCAGCGTCGACGCCCTCCTCGGCCTCGAGAACCCGGCGGGTCCGGAAGCGTCGGTCCTCGGCGTTCCCGACCTGCCCGGGGATGCCGACTCCGACCAGCCGTTTCCTCCCGGCCTCGGGCTGGCTCTGATCGAAGGGCTGGTGGATGAGGTGGCCATCCGGCGAGGCGCGGACGGCACGGGAACCGTGGTCGAGATGACCTGGCACACCGGGGAACCGGCCGACGACACCGACATCGACTCCGCCGCGTACGCGGCGCTCGCCGCCGAGATCGCCGGTTCGGCCCGCCGGCAGGCCTGAACGGTCAGCCTCTCCTCACCGCCCACTGGGGGTCTCCGGAAACCCGGAGGCCCCCAGTAACGCGTCCGGCTCCGGTTTCGCGGAGGCATCGCGGCACCCGTTCCGCCGCACGCGAATCGTCACCAGGTGCGACCAGTTACGGACAACTGGCTGCCACCCCTGCCACCCCTGCCAGCCGAGAGCCGCGGACTCTCTACAACAAAACCAACAGACCCGGCCAGTCACAGCCGAAAAACCCGCGCACGTCACACACCTACGGATAGACTCCGCCGCATCTCGCCGACGGTTGATCGGAGCCGTCGGTGTTTCCCTTGGTGTTCCCTGTGGGGTCCGGTGCCCGGGCCACAGGCAAGGGCCGCATGGGTGTTTGCCGCGCGGGCGGGACAGCGGCGCCGGTGGGACGGCGTCCGCTTCCTCGCCGGAGTCACCTCCGGCGACCGCCCGGCCCGCACCAGACGGCCCGCGCCCGCTGACCGGTACCGGTCCGCCACCCAGAGCGTCGTCGGATGCGACGTCATGGCTGTTGCCGACGAGTGGTGGGGAGTGGGCGGTCGGCGCCCACCCTCACGCTGCCGCGGCGGCAGAGGGTGCACATGACAGACCGGGAGGAGCCATGTCCCCGATCCACACCCTACAGGGCGATAACACTCCTATCGACCTTAGCGGTGGAGCTGTGGGGTTGGTCGCCGGTGTGGCGATCATCGCAGCGCTCGCGCTGCTGGTGGCCGGATACCTCGTGCGCGAGGTGCTGGCCGCGAGCGTCGGCACACCGAAGATGATCGAGGTGGGAAGAGCGGTTCAGGAGGGAGCCGCGGCGTACCTCCGACGGCAGTTCCGGACCCTCGCCGGGTTCGTCATCGTCATCCCCTTCGTCCTGCTCCTTCTCCCCGCGGACGACACCGGTGCCCGGGTGGGCCGTTCGGTGTTCTTCGTGCTGGGCGCCGTCTTCTCGGCGCTGGTCGGTTTCGTCGGCATGTCCCTGGCCACCCGTGCCAACACCCGCACGGCCGCGGCGGCAATCGAAAGCGGTGAGCGCGCCGCGATGCGGATCGCCTTCCGCACCGGCGGTGTGGTCGGGATGTTCACCGTCGGTCTGGGCCTGCTGGGCGCCGCGGTGGTGGTTCTGGCCTTCCGTGACACCGCCCCGCAGGTACTGGAGGGGTTCGGCTTCGGAGCCGCGCTACTGGCGATGTTCATGCGGGTCGGCGGCGGCATCTTCACCAAGGCGGCGGACGTCGGCGCCGACCTGGTCGGCAAGGTCGAGCAGGGTATTCCGGAGGATGATCCCCGCAACGCGGCGACCATCGCCGACAACGTCGGCGACAACGTCGGCGACTGCGCGGGAATGGCCGCCGACCTGTTCGAATCCTATGCCGTCACGCTGGTCGCGGCCCTGATTCTCGGGGTGAAGGCCTTCGGCGAGAACGGGCTGGTCTACCCGCTGCTGATACCAGCAGTCGGCGTGATCACGGCGATCATCGGAATCTTCGCGGTCTCGCCTCGCCCCGGTGACCGCACCGGCATGACCGCGATCAACCGCGGTTTCTTCATCTCAGCCGTGATCTCGGCCATCGGCGTGGTGATCGTCTCTCTGCTGTACCTGCCCGGAAGCTTCGCCGAGCTCCCGGGAATGGCCGGCAGCACCCAGAGCGGAAACCCCCGGGTGATCGCGATCAGCGCGGTGCTCATCGGCATCGTGCTGGCGGCGGCCATCCAGCTTCTGACCAGCTACTTCACCGAGACGAACCGGCGTCCGGTGCTGGGGGTCGTCGAGGCGTCGACGACCGGGCCGGCGACGAACATCCTGGCCGGTATCGGCGTGGGCATGGAGTCGGCCGTCTATTCGTCCCTGCTCATCGGGGCGGCCGTGTTCGGGGCCTATCTGCTCGGGTCCGGCAGTGTCACGATCGCGTTGTTCGCGGTGGCGCTGGCCGGCACGGGACTTCTCACCACAGTCGGCGTMATCGTGTCGATGGACACGTTCGGGCCGGTCAGCGACAACGCCCAGGGAATCGCCGAGATGTCGGCCGGGCCGGAGGGGATCGACGAGCGCGGCGCGGCGATTCTCACCTCGCTCGACGCGGTCGGGAACACCACCAAGGCAATCACGAAGGGCATCGCGATCGCGACCGCGGTCCTCGCCGCGACCGCCCTGTTCGGGTCGTTCACAGACACGGTGACGACAGCGCTGGCCGACGCCGGCGTCGCCCCCGAGATCGGCCGGGGCACTGTCGGTGGTCTAAATGTGGCCTATCCCGATGCACTGGTGGGCCTGATCATCGGTGCCGCTGTGGTCTTCTTGTTCTCCGGACTGGCCATCAACGCCGTCGGGCGGGCCGCCGGGCGGGTCGTGACCGAGGTGCGCAACCAGTTCCGCACCCGACCGGGGATCATGCAGGGCACCGAGAAGCCCGACTACGGCGCCGTCGTGGACATCTGCACCCGGGATTCGCTGCGGGAGCTCGTGACACCCGGAACCCTGGCGGTGATGGCGCCGATCGCGGTCGGGTTCGGTCTGGGCTACCCGCCGCTGGGCGCCTTCCTCTGTGGGGCGATCGCCGGCGGCGTCCTGATGGCGGTCTTCCTCGCCAACTCGGGCGGTGCCTGGGACAACGCGAAGAAGCTCGTCGAGGACGGCCGGTATGGCGGCAAGGGCTCCGAGGTACATGCCGCCACCGTGATCGGCGACACGGTGGGTGACCCGTTCAAGGATACCGCCGGGCCGTCGATCAACCCGCTCCTCAAGGTCATGAATCTGGTCAGCCTGCTGATCGCGCCCCTGGTGGTGAAGTTCTCGGTGGGCGAGGACGAGAACACGCCGGCACGGATCGGCATCGCTCTGGCGGCCACCGCGGTGATCATCGCTGCCGTGGTCGTCTCCAAGCGGCGGGGATCATCCGTCGGCGACGGACCCCCGGTCACCGCCGCGCCGCCGTCCCGTTCGCCGGAGTCGGACTCGGAGGTCCGGGTCTGACCCGGACGCCCGATGTGATCCGGTCCGGGCGCCGGTGCCGGTCAGACGACCGCCACCGGCGCCCGGTCGCACGTCCGGGCTCCGCGACCCGATCAGGCCGGGTGGCCCGCTGAGACGCCGGGCAGGGCACAGCGCGGGCGACGCGGCGGCGGGCGGCGCGGCCGCCGTCGCGCCACTCGGTGCGGGGAGATCCCTTTGACGCTGGACCAGTCGGCGCCTGCCACGGCACGATGGTGCGGTCGGTGGCCGGTGCGACCACAGAGAGAGAACTCGCTCGGGCCCCGACGGCGGACGGGGGGATCCCTCCAGCGACACACCGGCGTACGGTGCTCCCTGCGGCCGATTCCGGCAGCGGGAGATGTCCGGTCGCGCCGGGCCCGCGTCCACGCCCACGGAGCGGGAGACGCCAGCGCGCCGTACGACGGCCCGGGCGGGCATTGGAGCAGACAGAGGTAGATCACACGAGGGTCAGCGAGGCTGGAGCAACAGTCACGGTGATCCACCGGATGCAGCACGCCGTATCGAGGAGAGAAGTGCCACCGCGCACGAATTCGACGAGCCGGACGACCGCGGGTTCGCCGACGCCGGTCGCCGAGCCTGCCGACCGCGCCGAGCCTGTGGGCGCGACCGCGACCACCGCCCCGGCCGGCACGGCCACCGCGGCAGCCACGTCCGCGTCCGCCACCGCGGCCGGCGCGGCCGACGTCCCCAGCGAGCGCGCCCCGGACGGCTCCCCGAGCGGGGGGCGGTCGGCCAGCGGGCGCCGCGCGGCGCGCCCCGCGGCGAAGGTGGACGGAACCCGCCTTGTGATCGTGGAGTCGCCCGCGAAGGCGAAGACGATCGCGGGCTACCTGGGCCCCGGCTGGCAGGTCGAGTCGAGCATCGGTCACATCCGGGACCTGCCGCGCAGTGCCBCCGACGTCCCCACCGCGCACAAGGGCAAGCCCTGGGCCCGCCTGGGGGTGGACGTCGACAACGGCTTCGAGCCCCTCTACGTCGTCAGTCCGGACAAGAAGGTGCAGGTCAGCAAGCTCAAGTCGCTCGTCAAGGACGCCAGCGAGCTCTATCTCGCGACAGACGAGGACCGAGAGGGCGAGGCGATCGCCTGGCACCTCCTGCAGACGTTGAAGCCGACCGTCCCGGTCAAGCGCATGGTCTTCCACGAGATCACCCCGCAGGCGATCCAGCGTGCCGTCGACAGTCCTCGGGAGATCAACGAGAACCTGGTCAACGCGCAGGAGACCCGGCGGATCCTGGACCGGCTCTACGGCTACGAGGTCTCCCCCGTGCTGTGGAAGAAGGTCATGCCGAAGCTGTCGGCAGGGCGGGTCCAGAGCGTGGCGACCCGGGTCCTCGTCGAGCGCGAGCGGGCCCGGATGCGGTTCCGAACCGCCGAGTACTGGAACATCGAGGGCGTCTTCCAGCAGACCGCCGGGCACGACGGAGCCGCACCGGACCGGACCCCCCTGCCCGCGACGCTCGTCGCGTTGGACGGGCGGCGCCTGGCCAGCGGCCGCGACTTCGCCCCGACCGGCGAGCTGACGTCCGACGCTGTCGCCCTGCTCGACGAAGCGGGCGCCCGGGCTCTCGCCGCCCGGCTGGCCGATGCGGCGTTCGCGGTGCGTTCGGTGGAGACGAAGCCCTACCGGCGCTCGCCATACCCGCCGTTCATGACGTCCACGCTGCAGCAGGAGGCCGGGCGCAAGCTGCGCTTCTCGAGCCAGCGGACGATGCAGGTCGCCCAGCGCCTGTATGAGAACGGCTACATCACCTATATGCGGACGGACTCGACGAACCTGTCCGAGACCGCGCTTGCCGCCGCCCGGGACCAGGCCCGCACGCTCTACGGCACCGAGTACGTTCCGGACCGGCCGCGCGTCTACGCGAAGAAGGTCAAGAACGCCCAGGAGGCACACGAGGYCATCCGGCCGGCCGGCGACCACTTCCGGACACCGGGCGAGGTGCGCGGGGAGCTCGACGGCGACTCGTTCCGCCTCTACGAGCTGATCTGGCAGCGCACGGTGGCCAGCCAGATGGCGGACGCCCGCGGCACCAGCGCCACGATCCGCCTGGGCGCGCGGTCCTCCGCCGGTGAGGACGCCGAGTTCTCGGCGTCCGGGAAGGTCATCACCTTCCCAGGATTCCTGCGGGCCTACGTCGAGGGCGCCGACGATCCGGACGCCGAGCTGGAGGACCGCGAGCGGCGGTTGCCGGACGTCCGCCAGGGCGACGCGCTGGACACCCGCACGCTCACGCCGCGGGGGCACACCACCAGCCCGCCGCCACGGTTCACCGAGGCGAGCCTGGTCAAGACGCTGGAGGAGCTGGGGATCGGCCGGCCGTCCACGTACGCGTCGATCATCGGAACGATCCAGGACCGCGGCTACGTCTGGAAGAAGGGCTCGGCCCTGGTCCCGAGCTTTGTGGCCTTCGCTGTGGTCGGCCTGCTCGAGGATCACTTCGCCCGGCTCGTCGACTACCAGTTCACCGCCTCGATGGAGGACGACCTCGACGCGATCGCCGCGGGCACGGCGGCGTCCACCGACTGGCTGACCGGCTTCTACTTCGGCTCCACCGAGGCGGACGGCTCGACCGGGGTGGAGGGCCTGAAACACCTGGTCGGGGAGCGGCTCGGCGAGATCGACGCACGCGAGGTCAACTCGATCCCGCTGGGCAAGGCCGAGGACGGTGCGACTGTCGTCGTGCGGGTGGGGCGCTACGGCCCGTACGTCCAGCATGGCGAGGGCCGCGCCAGCGTTCCGGACGAGGTCGCCCCGGACGAGCTCACGGTCGAGCGGGCGCTGGAGCTGCTGGCCGCGCCGAGCGGTGACCGGGTCCTCGGCACCGACCCGGAAAGCGGTGCCTCGATCACCGCGAAGGCCGGCCGATACGGCCCCTACGTGACGACGGACGGCGAGCCGCCGCGCACCGCGAGCCTGCTGCGCACCATGTCCCTGGAGACCGTGACGCTGGAGGACGCGCTGCGGCTGCTCACGCTGCCCCGGGTCCTCGGTGTGGGCGAGGACGGGGCGGAGGTGACGGCCCAGAACGGGCGGTACGGGCCCTATGTGAAGAAGGGCACGGACAGCCGGTCGCTGGAGTCCGAGGAGCAGCTCTTCACCGTCACCCTCGAGGAGGCGCTGGCGCTGCTGGCCCAGCCGAAGGCACGCGGGCGGCGGCAGGCCGCGCAGACGCCACCGCTGCGCGAGCTGGGGAAGGACCCGGCGACCGAGCAACCGATCGTCGTCCGGGAGGGGCGTTTCGGGCCCTACGTGACCGACGGCGAGACGAACGCCAGCCTGCGCAAGGGCGACGCGGTCGAGACGATCAGCACCGAGCGGGCCGCGGAGCTGCTGGCGGACCGCCGGGCCCGGGGCACCACGACCACCCGGCGGACCACGAAGTCCACCGCGAAGGCACCCGCCAAGAGCACAACCAGGACCACAGCCAAGTCGCGCTCGACCGCCAAGAGCACAGAGAAGACCCCGGCGAAGCCGAAGTCCGCTGCCAGGAGCACGGCGGCGGGCAAGGACAAGCCGGCCAGCACGGCGAGGACCACATCCAGGACCACGTCGAGAGCTGCGAGCGCCGGCAAGGATGCGAGTGAGCCCTCGGCCACGACGGCGGCCGGCGGCGGTAGCGACAGCGACGGTGGCACCGGAGCCACCGGAGCTCCCGGAGCCGCTTCCGGCGGCTCGCGACGGTCCGGCTGATGGATCTGCCCGTCGGCGAAAGCCGCGGCGATCTGGAAGGCACACCGATACAGGTCCCGGCTGACGGGCCCGCGGCGAGCGTCCCCACCCCGGCCGACCGGGAGCAGCGACACGAGCAGGATCGGGGACAGGAGCAGAACTCGGCCAACCGGGACCGGGCGGGCGCCGGCGCGCGGCGGCGGGCCCCACGCATGCGGGTCCGCCGGCCGCTCAGCCGCCACCCGGTCACGACCGTGCCCTCACCGCCRCCGCGGTCGCGCACCTCCGACGGCTCGGACAGCGATGTGCGGGCCGTCCTGCGCATCCCCGAGTTCCGCCGGATGTGGATCCAGCTCAGCCTGTCGAGCCTGGGTGACTGGCTGGGTCTGCTCGCGACCACGGCGCTGGTCACCGAGCTCACCACCAGTTTCTCCGGCAAGGCGTACGCGATCGGCTCACTGCTGATCGTCCGGCTGCTGCCCGCCCTGGTGCTGGGCCCGCTCGCCGGTGCGATCGCCGACCGCCTCGACCGCCGGCTGACCATGGTCGTCACCGACGTCCTGCGGTTCGCGCTGTTCCTGTCGATCCCGATCGTCGGCACGCTCGAATGGCTGTTGATCGCCTCCTTCCTGGTCGAATGCGTCAGCCTGGTCTGGGCGCCGGCCAAGGAGGCCTCGATCCCGCACCTGGTCCCGCGTAACCGGCTCGCGGCGGCCAACACGCTCAGCCTGATCACGACCTACGGCACAGCCCCGCTCGCGGCGGCGATCTTCACGCTGCTCGCCACGGTGTCCCGCGCCCTGGCACCGAGCATCAGCTTCTTCGAGGACAGCTCGCTCGACATCGCGCTGTACTTCAACGCCGCCACGTTCCTCGGCTCCGCTGTCGTGATCTGGGGTCTGCGCTCGATCGGCCGCGCGGAACGGCCCGAGCACGGCTCCGAGCCGGGCTTCTTCGCCTCCATCACCGAGGGCTGGAAGTTCGTCGGCCAGGACCGGCTCGTCCGCGGGCTCGTCGTGGGCATTCTCGGCGGTTTCGCCGGGGCCGGCTGCGTGGTCGCGCTCGGCAAGCTCTACGTCGAGCTCCTCGGCGGTGGCGACTCCGCCTACGGTGTGCTCTTCGGTGCCGTCTTCATCGGTCTGGCGAGCGGGATGGCCGCCGGGCCGCGGCTGCTCGGCGACTACAGCCGGACCCGCCTGTTCGGCGTCTGTGTCACCGGCGCGGGTATCACGCTGGTCATCGTCGCGATCATCCCGAACCTGGTGATCGCCTGCATCCTGGTCGTGCTCGTCGGCGCCTTCGCCGGCGTCGCCTGGGTCACCGGCTACACCCTGCTACAGGCCGAGGTGGCCGACGAGCTGCGCGGCCGCACGTTCGCGCTGGTGCAGTCGCTGGTCCGGGTGGATCTCCTGCTCGTCCTGGCGGCCGCCCCGGGCCTCGTGGGGCTGATCGGATTTCACGAGGTCCACCTGTGGGGGGACATCAACGTCCGTGCGGACGGGGTCACCGCCGTGCTGCTGGGCGGCGGGCTGCTGGCCGTCGCCGTGGGCCTGTTCTCCTACCGGCAGATGGATGACAAGGTCGGCGAGGCCGTCCTGCCGGAGCTGTGGAACGCGGTGCGGGGACGTCGATACCGCCCCAGTCGGCGGCCCCGGCACGCCGGGCTGTTCGTCACCGTCGAGGGTGCTGTGGGTGCCGGTACGGCGACGCAGCTCGAACTGCTCGAGGAGTGGCTCGCGRCCAGCGGGCGCGAGGTCGTCGTCGTCCGGGAGAAGAGCGGGACCCCACTCGGGACCGGCCTGCGCGAGCTGCTGGACGACCCGTCCACCCGCCCGAGCGTGCGTACCGAGGCCCTCCTGGACGCGGCTGACCGGGCCGAGCAGGTCGCGCGGATCATCGAGCCCGCGCTCGCCCGCGGCGCGATCGTCCTGACCGACCGGTACGCGGACTCCTCGATCGCCTACCAGGGGGCCGACCAGCGCCTCGACCGCAACGAGCTGGCCGTGCTGGCCCAGTGGGCGACCCATTCGCTGCTGCCCGACGTCACGATCCTGCTGGATCTGCCGCCCGACCTGGCGCCGACGCCGGACGGCGCTGGCACCGACACCGGCACCGACACCGGCCCGGCTTCGGCGGCGTACCAGCAGCGGGTACGGGAGCAGTTCCGCCGGCTCGCCGAGGAGGATCCGGATCGGCACGTCACCTTCGACGGCACGCTGTCCGCGCAGGAGCTGCACCGTAGGATCCGCCCGCTGATCGCCGGCCGCCTCGTCAGAGGGACCGAGGCCGCCGCCGTCTGACGGCGCCCGGACGTCGCGGGCTGCCAGGGCCACCCGGGCAGGCAGCGCAGGGGTGGACAATGTGCGGGTGACGGTCTGGGATGCGCTGGTCGGGCAGGACTCCGTCGTCTCGACGCTCACCGCGGCGGCACGGGCGGCCGCGCTGGTGACGACGCAGGGCCCGCTCGCCGCGGCCCGCGCCGGAATGACTCATTCCTGGCTGTTCACCGGGCCGGCCGGGTCCGGCCTGGCCGTCGCTGCCCGTGCCTTCGCCGCCGCGCTGCTCTGCGAGAACAGCCCGCCCGGCTGCGGTCAGTGCCCGGGCTGCCACACCGTCCTGTCCGACACCGCCGCCGACCTGCGCACCGTCCGCCCCGAGGGGTTGTCGATCGGGGTGCGCGACGTGCGCGCCCTGATCCGGGACGCCGCCAGCGCTCCCAGCGCCGGCCGGTGGCGCATCCTGCTGATCGACGACGCCGACCGGTTCACCGACTCGGCGGCGAACGCTCTGCTCAAAGCCCTGGAGGAGCCGGCCGAGCGAGCGGTCTTCCTGCTCTGCGCGCCGTCCGTCGACGACGTCCTGCCGACGATCCGGTCCCGCTGCCGGTCCGTGGCGCTGCGCCTGCCGTCGGTGGACGACGTCACTGCCGCCCTTGTGCGGGAGGGCGTCGACGAGGGACTCGCGCGCATGGTCGCGCAGGCTTCCCAGGGGCATGTCGGGCAGGCCCGGCGGCTGGCCGCGGACCCGCAGGCCCGGGCCCGCCGGGAGGCGGTGCTACGGCTGCCGTCCCGGCTGAACCGGGTCGGTGACTGCCTGGCGGCCGCGGCCGATCTGGTCGACGCCGCCAACGCCGACGCGCAGGCCGCCAACGCCGACCGGGACGAGGCCGAGACGGAAGCACTCAAGACGGCCCTCGGAGTGGGCGCGACCTCGGCCGGCACCCGCTCCACCTCCGCCCGCGGCGGCGCGCGGGCCGGTGCCAAGCCGAAGTCGATCCAGGTCCGCGGCGCCGCCGGAGCACTCAAGGAACTCGAGCGGACGCAGAAGAGCCGCGGGCGGCGCACCGTCCTCGACTCCCTCGACCGGGCACTGGTCGATCTCGCCGGCCTGTACCGGGACGTCCTGGCCCATCAGCTGCGGGCGGGCGTGGCGCCCGTCCACCCGGACCACGCGGAGGCCATCGAGCGACTGGCGGCCACGGCCACTCCGGAGCAGACGCTGCGCCGCTGGGAGGCCGTCCTGGCGACCCGGCAGACACTCGCGGACAATCCGGGACTCGTGCCGCAGCTCACCACCGAGTCCCTCGCGCTCGCGCTACGCGACGCGTGAGAACCTGTTGCGTGACGTCGCCACCCGGAGACGGGCGCCGGCGGCGACCAGGCGGCGCGCCGCCGCCGCACGTGACGGGGGGATGATCATGCGGGTTGCGGCTGTCGGGGACCTTCACGTCGTTCCCGGGTCCGCGCACCGCCTCCGGCCCGTCTACCAGCGCGCGGCCCTGGTCGCGGATCTTCTCCTGCTCGCCGGGGACCTGACCAACCGGGGCGATCCCGAATCCGCGGCGGAGCTGTGCGCCGTCGTCGGGAACCTGGACCTGCCGGTGGTGGCCGTGCTTGGCAACCACGACCATGACACCGGCGTGGGCGACCAGGTCGCGGCGATGCTCGGCGCCGTCGGCGCCATCGTTCTCGACGGCACCGCGACGACTGTCGAGACGCCCGGTGGCCAGGTGGGGGTCGCCGGGGTGAAGGGCTTCGCGCAGGGCCATGCGGCCAGCGATCCTCCCGGCGCGGACGAGGCCTACCAGCTCCGTGACGCGCTGGCGGCGCTCGACACCGACCTGCGCATCGCGCTGACGCACTACGCGCCGGTCGCGGACACGCTCACCGGCGAGGATCCCGCGATCCACCGGTATCTCGGCAGCTCCCTGCTCGGCGCCGCCATCGACGGTGCGCTGGCCGGCGACGCCCCCGCGGACTCCCCGGCCGGCGCCGACCAGCCGGGTAGCCACGAGTCCGCGGGCAGCCAGGAGTCCGCCTCCTCGTGGTGGGCCTACGCGGGCACCGGGGCTGCCGCCGCGCGCACCGAGGGCGGCCGGCGGGCGGGCAACGCGGCGACCCTGCCGCGCCTCGGCGTCCGGCCGGAGCCGCACCTGGCCGCGGGGCGCCGCCGGGCCGCGGCTGCGGCCAGGCCCACCCGGGAGCCGGCGACCGCGCTTGCCGTCCACGGGCACGCCCACCACGGCCAGGAGATGGGCCGCACCCCGGGCGGGACGCCGGTCCGCAACGTCGCCCGGCCGGTGATCGTCGCACCGTTCGCCGTCTACCGTCTTCCGGGGGCCGCCCGGATCGGATGACGGCACGGCACGGCACAGGCCCGTCCGGCACGGCACAGGCCCGTCCGACGCGGTGCAGACCCGTCCGGTCACAGCCGATGGGGCGCGGGGTCCGCCGGCATCGCCGGCATCACCGGCATCACCGGGCAATCCGAGATGTGCGAACCGAGGGTGCTGACGCCATACCCGTCATAGTCTTCTCCGGGTGTACCGGGCACCCGAGTGGGGAAGGTGGCGGGCCGTCGCATGCCGATGATGTGTGCGGTGTCCTTCTCCCGGCGGGGTCGTCTGTACTACGCCGACCCCGGCCCGCACAACCCGCGGGTGGGCGACCGGGTGCTGGTCCCGACCGACGAGGGCGCTGAGGTCGCAACCTGTGTATGGGCCCCGCAGTGGGTCAGCGAGGACGTCGGCGGCCTGCCGATCCTCGCCGGGCTCGCCGGTGAGGAGGACCTGCGGCGCAACGACGCCTCCCGGCGGCGCCGGGCGCAGGCCAGGGTCGCCGCCCGCAGACTCGTCCGGGAGCATGGCCTGCCGATGAAGGTCGTCGGCGTGGATGTCGTCCTCGCGACGAACGCGATCACCGTCTATTTCACCGCGGAGAACCGGGTCGATTTCCGCTCGCTGGTCCGCGATCTCAACCGGACCCTCTCCGCCCGGGTGCAGCTGCGTCAGCTCTCTGCCCGGGACAGCGCAAAGCTGCAGGGCGGCATCGGTTCCTGCGGGCGGGACCTCTGCTGCTCCACCTTCCTCACCGACTTCGAGCCGGTGAGTGTACGCATGGCCAAGGATCAGAACCTCTCGCTGAACCCGATGCGGATCAGTGGCGCCTGCGGACGGCTGATGTGCTGCCTCCGCTACGAGCACCCGCTCTACGAGCAGTTCACCGCCGCGGTTCCCGCCCTCGGCGAGCGCGCCTCGACCCCGGTCGGTGACGGCCGTGTGGTCGGCCACGACGTCCCCCGCCAGCAGGTGACGGTCGAGCTCGACGGCGGGGGCCGGCACAGCTGTTCACACGCGGACGTCTGCGGATCCCGCCAGGCGTACGAGGCGACCCACGGCTCCCGGCAGCCGGCCTCCGGATCGGCCGTTTCCGGATCGACAGTTTCCGCACCGGCGGTTTCCGGACCGCCGAGCTGCGCCGTGGGCCCGGGAGCGGAAGCGGCCGCGTGGGCGGAGGGGGGCGAGGGGGCAACGGGGCCAACCGCCGGGGCGGCTGAGGGGTCCGGGCAACCGGGCGTCCCGCCGGACGTCTCCGGCTCGGAGCACTCGGAGCCCTCGGCGCGGCGCAGGCGGTCCCGCCGACGCGGGGAGCAGTAGACGCACAGCACACGCCAGGGCACGGGGCGGCAGCTTGCCGACGTCCGTTCCGCTGCCCGCAAACCGAGTACGCCTACACGATCCGGGGGGCACCGTGGGACGGTTGACGTGGTTGGTAAGACACGGGGAGAGCATGGCGAACGCGGGTCTGCCGACTGCGGATCCGCATGGCATCGCGCTGACCGAGCTGGGTATACGGCAGGCAGACGTCGTGGCCGACGCCGTTCCGCACGCCCCGTTGCTGGTTGTGACCTCAAGCTTCCTGCGGGCCCGGCGCACCGCCCGGCCGACTGCCCGCAGGTTTCCCTCCGTGCCCGAGGAGATCTGGGAGGTGCAGGAGTTCACCTATCTGGGCAGCCTGCACGGCCAGAACCTCAGTGACCGGGAGCGCGCGCCGTTCGCCGAGATGTACTGGCACGCGGCGAACCCGTATGCGGTCGACCGGCCGGATCTCGGCTGCGAGTCGTTCGCCGGGCTGATGGACCGCGCCGATCGGCTGCTGGCCCGGCTGAGCCTGATACCCGATGGCCTCGTCGTGGTCTTCAGCCACGGAATGTTCATCCGCGCGGTGGACTGGTGCCTGCGCAGCCGCGCGGGCAGTGCCGACCGCCTCGACATGGGCGGCTACCGGGAGCACCAACGGGGCAACCCCGTCCCGAACGGGTCGATCATCGAGTTGGACCTCGACGACAAGGAGCTCCGCGAGCCGATCGAACTCACGGATCGAAGCGGTAGCCCATTCCCCGGAGTGTGGTGACGAGCCGGCGTTGCGGCGGTCTGCCCTCGACCTTGGTCCGCACCCGCCGCACATGTTCGGTCACGGTGGCTGGATCCTGGAACCGGGTCCCCCAGACCTGTTCCAGGAGCTCCTCCCGGCTGAACACCCGGCGCGGGTGACGGGCCAGGAAGGCCAGCAGCTCGTACTCGCGTGCGGTCAGGTCCACCCGCTCGCCGGCAACGGCCACCTCACGGGCCCGCAGGTCGATCGAGACGTCGCCGTAGACGAGCGGCTCGTTGCCGTCGCCCGTGCGCTGCGGCGGGGCCTCCACGGGCCGGCGGCGCAGCCGGGCGCGGACCCGGGCAACCAGCTCACGCAGCGAGTACGGCTTGACCACGTAGTCGTCGGCGCCCAGCTCGAGGCCGACAACCCGGTCGACCTCCTCGGCACGACCGGTGAGCATGATCACAGGAACCTCGCTGGTCTGCCGCAGCCGACTCAGGACGGCGAAACCGTCCATCCTCGGCATTGCCACGTCCAGCACAACGAGATCCACCTCGGTGGTCTGGAACAGCCGCAGCGCCGCCTCGCCGTCCGCAGCCTCCAGCACGCGGTACCCGAATCGCTCAAGGCTGCGTGCCAGTGCGATTCGCGATGCCTCGTCGTCCTCGGCAACCAGCAGCGACGCTCCGCGCGTCGTTCCTGGCGCTCCTTCCCCGGCCCCGGTCATGGAGCGAAACCCTACGCAACCTCACCGGAGCCACTGCGACCGGGGGTGCCTTTTCGGCACCTTCAGACCGACCCGTCCGGAGAACCGCTCGCGATTTCGTCACGGAAAGCCCTGTCCGACATGCGATCAGTGCACGTCCCGATCCCGACACCTCCACGGGGCAACCGACGGTCCACCTCGCGTGGCTTACTGCTCAGAACATCAGATCAGTGACATCCCGACATCGGCACGCGACCAGCGGTCCACCGGGTACGTCACGGGATGCGAACGGCTGCGGGCGGATGCGCGCAGCCCCGGCCGCAGGTGCCGATCGCCACCAGGCTCCCGTCTGRCATACTCGTGCGGGCAGGGCAATGACGGTGTCTGTGAACCCGCACTCGCCCAGCAGTCGCCGGAGTAGCTCAGTGGCAGAGCAATCGCCTCGTAAGCGATAGGTCGCGGGTTCAATCCCCGCCTCCGGCTCACATCCAGTTCTGGTCGGGGAGACCCGAGCCGGCGGYTCCCGCCGGCAGCCCCGTTCACAGCCGAACCGTCCCGCGAACCCGCGCAGCATGACGGCCCACACAGTGGGCCGTCCCGGAGCCGCGTCCCCCACGGAAAAGGGYGGCCGGCGGGCTGTCCCCCACCAGCCGCCCGCGACGGCGCGCCCAGACCTCAGCGCGCGGGCGTCACACTCCGGTCACGCCGTGCGGGCGTGCTCGGCGGCGTCGTCAGCACCGTGCTCGGCCTCGGACTCCTTGAGCCGGGCGATCGAGGCGAGGATCTCCTTCTCCGCCTCGTTCCGGTCGACCCAGGAGGCGCCCTCCACCGACTTGCCGGGCTCCAGGTCCTTGTAGACCTCGAAGAAGTGCTGGATCTCCAGCCGGTCGAACTCCGGCAGGTGACGGATGTCACGCAGGTGCTCCTGGCGGACGTCCGCGACCGGGACGCACAGCACCTTGTCGTCCGGGCCCTTCTCGTCCGTCATGCGGAACATTCCGATGGTCCGGCACAGCACCAGGCAGCCCGGGAACGTCGGCTCCTCCAGCAGAACCAGCGCGTCGAGCGGGTCACCGTCCCGACCGAGGGTGCCCTCGATAAACCCGTAGTCGGACGGGTAGTGGGTGGACGTGAACAGCATCCGGTCGAGCCGGATACGCCCGGTGTGGTGATCCATCTCGTACTTGTTGCGCTGCCCCTTGGGGATCTCGATGGTCACATCGAACTCAAGGTCCACGCCGTTCCCTGTCTCCTTCGGTCCGTCCGGCGCCGACGGCCGGATCTGGTTCTGCCGCATGCACGCTGGTCTCACCTCGCGCCGGGCGCATGCCGCACGGGCCGGCTGCCTGRCACCCGGCCGTGACCGGAGTGCGTGCGGGTCCACTGTGCCCTGCGCGCGATGACGGGACGTGGCGGGGGCCCGGTCGGGCACCCGACTCGCCGGTCACCGCGGCCGGGATGCCGCGCGCGTCCGGTACATCGTGCCCGTCGCACCTCTGTGTGGGCACGGAAGTGTGGTCTTCTTCGTACCCGACCCCACCTGTTCGGCGGAGATCCGCCGGCCGTTTCTCCCCCGAACGCGCCCGCCCCGCCGATGTGAGGGAGATGTTCCCCCACGTCGGGGGCCAACGCGACCCGGGTCGCCCGCCGACGGGCCGCGGCCAGAAACGACGCCGCCGTTCCCGGGAGATCGGGCCCGTCCCGGGATGTCGAACAAGATCCCCACGGTATCAATACGGGGCGTGCGCGACACAGGGCTGTCCGGGCGCCGCGGGCCTGCGTAATCTTCCGCGGGTGACATCAGTGCCGCTGGCCGCGCGGACCGGTGGCCTCACGGCCCTCGCCGGCGCGCTGCTGGCCGGATCGCTGTCGACCGCGCCCGCGCCGACCCCCGGGAATCCGGCCCCTCCCCTGACGGGGCCCCGCGCCGAGGCGTCGGCCCTGCCCGGCCTGGACCCGGACGCCCCGAAGGCCGACCCGGCCGCGGTGGCCGCGCGCCTGGGCGGTGCGCTCGCCGACCCGATCCTCGGCGATCCCGCGGCGCTGGTGGTCGACGCGCTGACCGGTCAGGTGCTGGTCACCCGCCGGGCCACCACGCCGACCGCCCCCGCCTCCACGATCAAGATCGCGACGGCCACCGCCGCGCTCACCGCGCTCGATCCGGACACCACCCTCACCACCCGGGCGGTCTACCTCCCCCCGGCCGGCGGCTCCGCCACCACACCGGGCGGCACCCTGTGGCTGGTCGGCGGCGGCGATCCCACCCTGACCGCCAGCACGGGCCCGGCCGGTTACCCGCCCGCGGCCCGCCTGAGCGACCTCGCCCGCCAGGTGCGCGACACCGGCATCACGGCGGTCGGCACGGTGATCGGCGACGGCACCGCGTACTCCGGCCCGACAACCGCCCCCGGTTGGCGGGACGGCTATGTCTCGGACGGGAACGTCACCCCGGTCTCCGCCCTCGAGGTGGATGCCGGACGGTCCGCGCCGGGCGCGGGCGGGCCGCGCACACCCACGCCTGACGCCGCCGCCGCCGGAGCGTTCGCCGCGGCGCTCGGCGCGGTCGGGGTTCCCGTCGGCACGGTGGCCATCGGCCGGGCGGATCCCGCGGCGCGCGAGGTCGGCTCGGTGCACAGCCCGACGATCGCCGTCCTGGTCGAGCGCATGCTCACCGACTCGGACAACGACCTGGCGGAGAGCCTGGGCCGGCAGGTCGCCATCGCGCGGGGGCTGCCGGCGACCTTCGACGGGGCGTCCCAGGGCGTGCTGGGCGCGCTGCGCGACGCGGGAATCCCGACCGAGGGTGCTGTCCTGCGCGACACCAGCGGCCTGTCGATCGACAACCGGATCGCCCCGGCGACCCTGGTCGCGGCCCTGCGGACCGCGGTCATGCCTGGGCATCCCGCGCTGCGGACCGTCCTGTCCGGGCTGCCGGTCGCGGGGTTCACAGGAACCCTCGGTGATCGTTACGGGGCGGCCGACACCTCGCCGGCCGCCGGTGTCGTGCGGGCGAAGACCGGCAGCCTGCGCATCGTGACGAGCCTGGCCGGCGTGGTCACCGACGCCGACGGGCGGCTGCTGCTGTTCGGCCTGTTCGCCCCGGTCGAGGAGCAGGGTCTCACCAAGATGGCGCTGGACCGGGTGGCCGCGGCGCTCGCCTCCTGCGGGTGCCCGGCGGCGGCGTCCCCGCCGACCCGCGCGGCCCGACCGGGGTCCTCCGCACCGCCGCTGCCGCAGGGTTGAACAGGTCGTCCGCCGAAACTCGGGGAGATCGAGGCATTACCTTCAGGCACCTGAGTGCTTTTCCGAAAATCATTTGAAAAAGGTGCTGGTCGACGTCGGCCGCACGACCAGGATCGTCCGATCGGGCGGGCCGGGTGGGCCGAGGCCCGGTACGCTCGTATTCGTGGACGCTGAGCTGGTCGACTGGGGACTCGCTGTAGCAACGGCAAAAAAGCTCGTCCGACCCGGCCCACAGCGCAGTCGCGCGGAGGCGGACGAGATCGTGTCCGAGCTGCGGCGACTCGCGGTGGTGGCCGAAGGCCACGTTCAGGAGTACACCCGGCTGGTTCCCGCCGGTCCGGCCACGCCGATCGCGGTGGTCGACCGGCCCGAGTGGGTGCGCTCCAACGTCGCCGGGCTGCGGGTGGCCACCGCCCCGCTGATGGACAGGCTGTCCGAGCAGAATCGGGGCCGCCTCTCGGCCAGCCTGGGTCGGCGGGTCACCGGCATCCAGATCGGGTCGGCGCTCGCCTACCTGGCCGGGAAGGTGCTCGGTCAGTTCGAGATCTTCCTCCCTCCCGAGGAGTACGAGGAGGGCGGCAGCGGGGCCGGGTCGCCGCTGCTCGCCAAGCCCGCCGCGGGCGCGGCGCCGGGGTCGGCCCTCGACGCGGCGGCCCTGGCGGCCGCGGTCATGCGTCCGGTCGGCCGGCTGAGCCTGGTGGCCCCCAACATCGCCCACGCGGAGGAGACGCTCAACGTCGTCCCCCACGACTTCCGGCTCTGGGTGTGCCTGCACGAGCAGACCCACCGCAGCCAGTTCACCGCCGTTCCCTGGCTGCGGGAACACCTGGAGTCCGAGATCACGGCGTTCATCGCCGCCACCGACCTCGATCCGGACGTGCTGGCCGACCGGGTGCGGGCCGCTGTCACCGCGCTGCGCAGCGCGGTCCGCGACCACGGCCCGGAGACGACGAGTGTGGTCGAGGCCCTGCAGACACCGGCGCAGCGCGAGGTCCTGGACCGCCTGCAGGCGCTGATGACCCTGTTGGAGGGCCACGCCGACCAGGTCATGGACGCGGTCGGCCCGCAGGTCGTCCCGACGGTGGCCGACATCCGCGCCAAGTTCGACAACCGGCGCTCCGGCGGCTCACCCATCGACCGGTTCCTGCGCCGCCTGCTCGGGCTGGACCTGAAGATGCAGCAGTACCGGCAGGGCGGCGCCTTCGTTCGGGCCGTCGTGGCCGAGGTCGGGGTCGGGGGGTTCAACCACGTGTGGCAGTCGCCGCAGACGCTGCCCACCCGTCCGGAGCTGGCCGACCCGGGGGCCTGGATGCTTCGGGTGCTCGGCACCCGGCCGTCGATGTCCGCGTGACGGCTCGGTCCGCGTGACCCGCGGGCAGTGCGGCCAGTACGGGCAGCCGCTGTGACAGCGTCCCGGCCCGCCCCCGGCCCGCCGCCCGGCGCAGCCTCGGCGTCCCCTGCGGGCCCGGCAGCAGCCGGCGACGGCGCACCGGTTCGCCCGGGGGGCATGCCGGCACCGGCACTTTCGGCGGTGCGGCTGGCTGTCCGCGACGCGGTGGCCGACATTCCGCCCGGCGGGCTCGTTCTCGTCGCCTGCTCGGGTGGCTCCGACTCGTTGGCGCTCGCCGCCGCGCTGGCGTTCGTCGCGCCCCGCCGCGCGCTGCGCGCCGGCCTGCTGACGGTGGACCACGCCTGGGACGACACGTCGTCCGCCCGCGCGGCCGAGGTGGCAGAGCAGGGCGAGAGCCTGGGGTTGTCCCCCGTCGAGATCCTGGCGGCACCCGCGCCCCGTTCCGAGGGCGCCGCGCGGGACGCCCGCCGGGCCGCCCTGCTCGCGGCCGCCGGGCGTCTGCAGGCACACGCAGTGCTGCTTGGCCACACCCTCGACGACCAGGCCGAGACCGTGCTGCTGCGGCTCGCGCGCGGCTCCGGGGCACGCTCGCTGAGCGGCATGCCCGCCGCCGACGGCCTGATCCGCCGGCCCCTGCTCGGCCTGCGGCGGGCCCATACCCGCGAGGCCTGTCAGTTCCTTGACCTCCCCTTCTGGGAGGACCCCACCAACGCCGACCCGGCGTTCGCCCGGGCTCGCACCCGCGCGACGGTGCTGCCCGTCCTGGAGGCGGAGCTGGGGCCCGGTATCGCCGAGGCGCTGGCCCGCACCGCGGACCTGCTGCGGGCGGACGCTGACGCGCTGGAGGCGCTGGCCGACGACGCGTATCTCGACCTCACCGCCACTGCCGTGGCTCAGGCCCCGGCAGAGCTCGACCCGGCGCAGACGGCCCTCCGTCCGGCGCGGGTGGAGCTCGACGTCCAGGCGCTCGCCCCGCTTTCCCGGGCGGTACGGGGCCGGGTGCTGCGCCGAGCCGCGCTGACAGCGGGCTCGTCAGCCTCCGCGCTGCGTGCCTCGCACATCTGGGCGGTCGAGGAACTTGTGACCCGCTGGCGCGGGCAGAAGCCGGTCCCGCTCCCGTCAGGCGTGCTGGCACGCCGGACTGGTGGCAGGATCGCCATCGCCGGTCCAGACGCACCGATTCCCGCCGAACCCGCGGGACCGGGCGTCGCCGGGCCGGTCCACCCAGCACCCGACCAGGAGGACAGGCTGGTGAGCCAGGCGGCGACGGCGAAGGCCGACAACGACGGCACCTCGATCCCCGCTGCGGAGGTGTCCCCGGCTCGGGTCCATCCCGACATCGGCGACGTCCTCGTCAGCGAGCAGGAGATCGCGACGAAGATCGCGGAACTGGCGGCGCGGGTGGACGCGGACTACGCCGGTCGCGAAATCCTGCTGGTCGGTGTCCTCAAGGGCGCGGTGATGGTGATGGCGGACCTGTCCCGCGCGCTGACCGTGCCGATCACGATGGAGTTCATGGCCGTCTCGTCCTACGGGTCGACGACGTCGTCCTCCGGTGTGGTCCGCATCCTCAAGGACCTCGACCGTTCCATCGAGGGGCGGGACGTGCTGGTCGTCGAGGACATCATCGACTCCGGGCTGACCCTGTCCTGGCTGCTGCGGAACCTGCGGTCGCGGGGGCCGGCGTCGCTGGAGGTGCTGGCGCTGTTCCGCAAACCCGAGGCGATCACCGTCGACGTCGACCTGCGGTACGTGGGCTTCGACATCCCGAGCGCCTTCGTCGTCGGGTACGGCCTCGACTACGCGGAGCACTACCGCACCCTGCCCTTCGTCGGGACGCTGACACCCGAGGCGATCGCCCGGCGCGCCTGACCCGGYCTCGAGGGTCGGCTCGGCGGCGCCTGGCCACCGGCGCGGGGCAGGCGCCGGTGCGCGGCCATGGGCGGCCATGGAACAGTGCGGCCCCGCGGTCCGTTGCTCGGATGTACGGGCGGTGAGATGCGCGTACCGGCGGTACCCTCGGCACAAGGGAATCCCGATCGAGGGCAGCACACACGGCAGGAGGGTGGAGCGCTTGTGTCCGGCGCTCCAAACAGATGACTCCAAGACGAATCTTCCGCGGCTGGGTGCCCCTGCTACTCCTGGCCCTCTTCGTGATCATCCTCACGACCGGGGTGCTCTCCGGGCCCAGTGAGTACGAGAAGACGGACCTCAGTTTCGTCCAGCAGAAGATTGACCAGAGCTCCAGCGCCGCGGCCGACTCCCGGGTCACCGAGGCGACGATCCAGGACTCGAAGCAGATCATCCGGATCGAGCTGGGGAACGGCAAGAAGTACGAGTCGTCCTTCGCGACCGAGCAGGCGCTCACCCTCGCCAACGAGCTCAAGCAGCAGAACATCAAGTACGAGGTCACCGTCGACCGCGGGAACGTCCTCGTCTCACTGCTGCTGAACCTGCTGCCCGTGGTCCTCATCGTGATCCTGCTGCTGTTCTTCATGAACCAGATGCAGGGCGGCGGCAACCGCGTCATGAACTTCGGCAAGTCCAAGGCGAAACTGGTCAGCAAGGACACACCCAAGACCACGTTCGCGGATGTCGCGGGTGCCGACGAGGCGATCGAGGAGCTCCAGGAGATCAAGGAGTTCCTGGAGAACCCGGGCAAGTTCCAGGCCATCGGCGCCAAGATCCCCAAGGGTGTGCTGCTCTACGGGCCGCCCGGCACCGGCAAGACTCTGCTTGCCCGGGCGGTTGCCGGTGAGGCCGGGGTGCCCTTCTACTCGATCTCCGGCTCCGACTTCGTCGAGATGTTCGTGGGTGTCGGCGCGAGCCGGGTCCGCGACCTGTTCGAGCAGGCCAAGGCGAACGCTCCCGCCATCATCTTCGTCGACGAGATCGACGCGGTCGGCCGGCACCGCGGCGCGGGCCTGGGCGGGGGCCACGACGAGCGCGAGCAGACCCTCAACCAGCTCCTCGTCGAGATGGACGGCTTCGACGTGAAGGGCGGCGTGATCCTGATCGCCGCCACCAACCGGCCCGACATCCTCGATCCGGCGCTGCTGCGCCCCGGCCGGTTCGACCGCCAGATCGTCGTCGACCGCCCCGACCTTCTCGGGCGCGAGGCGATCCTGAAGGTCCATGCCAAGGGCAAGCCCATCGGGCCGGACGTCGACATGCTCATCATCGCGCGGCGCACCCCCGGCTTCACCGGTGCCGACCTCGCGAACGTGCTGAACGAGGCGGCCCTGCTGGCCGCCCGGTCGGATGTCCGGTTCATCTCCTCCGCGCTGCTGGAGGAGTCGATCGACCGCGTGATGGCCGGGCCGGAGCGCAAGACCCGGGCGATGAGCGACAAGGAGAAGAAGCGGATCGCCTACCACGAGGGCGGTCACGCGCTCGTGGCGCACGCCCTCCCCAACGCCGACCCGGTGCACAAGATCACCATCCTGCCGCGGGGCCGCGCCCTCGGGTACACGATGCAGCTCCCGCTGGAGGACAAGTACCTGTCGACCAGGTCGGAGATGCTCGACCGGCTCGCCGTCCTGCTTGGCGGACGCACCGCGGAGGAGCTCGTCTTCCACGAGCCCACCACCGGCGCCAGCGACGACATCGAGAAGGCGACCCAGATCGCCCGCGCGATGATCACTCAGTACGGCATGAGCGACAAGCTGGGCGCGATCAAGTTCGGCAGCGAGTCCGGTGAGGTCTTCCTCGGCCGCGACATGGGCCACCAGCGGGACTACTCCGAAGAGGTCGCCAGCGAGATCGACGACGAGGTGCGCCGCCTCATCGAATCCGCGCACGACGAGGCGTGGGAGATCCTGGTCACCTACCGCGACGTCCTCGACAACCTGGTCCTGCGGTTGATGGACATCGAAACGCTGAGCAAGGACGACATCCTCGAGGTCTTCGCGACCGTCCAGAAGCGGCCCAGCCGCGGCTCCTACACCGGTGTCGGGCGACGCATCCCCTCCGACCGGCCGCCGGTCCAGACCCCGGCTGAGCTGGGCCTCGTCCCGTCGGGCGTCACGGAGATGGTCAAGGGCGCACCGTCCGGCCACACCACGACGAACGGTGGCGCGCCGAACGGGAACGGCAACGGGAACGGCAACGGCGGGCACGCCGTCCGCCCCGCAGGAACACCCGACCCGGCCGTCCCGCAGCACCCGGCGCCGCCCAGCGGCGATCCGGTGCCCGGTGGGCCGGGGCAGGAACCGGCCGGCCCCGCCGGGCAGAGCGGTACCCCAGGGCCCGAATCACCCCGGATCGCCAATCCGTGGGCGCCTCCCACCTGGGACAACGATGACGACAGGAGACGCCGTTGAGCTCCGATTCCGACGAGGCGCGGACCGTTACGCGCCACGACGGCGACCCGGCGGCGGGATCCGTCGGAACCGAGCACGGTGATGTGCTCGCAGGGCCGGGCCCGGAGATCGGCTCTCCTGCGGGAACGGCCGGGGCAACGGGCGGGGCGGGCACCCTGGCGGAGGTCGCGGGCCGGCGGCGGCCGAAGCGGCCCGACCTGGTCCGCCCGTTCGACCACGACCGGGTCGCCCGCGCCGTGCGCGAGCTGCTGATCGGCATCGGCGAGGACCCGGACCGCGAAGGGCTGCGCAAGACGCCGGACCGGGTAGCCCGTGCCTATCAGGAGGCCGTCGAGGGGCTCGGCCGCGACCCGGCCGAGGTCCTCACGACGGTGTTCGACGAGGGCCACGACGAGATGGTCCTCGTCCGCGACATCGACTTCTCGTCGCTGTGCGAGCACCACCTCGTGGTCTTCGCCGGCAAGGCGCACGTGGCCTACATTCCGAACGAGAAGGGGCAGATCACCGGTCTGTCCAAGCTCGCCCGGCTGGTCGACCTGTACGCCCGCCGCCCGCAGGTGCAGGAGCGTCTCACCTCACAGGTCGCGGACGCGCTCGTCGACGTCCTGGACCCGCGCGGGGTGATGGTCGTCGTCGAGGCCGAGCACCTGTGCATGTCCATGCGGGGCGTGCGCAAGCCGGGCGCGACCACGGTGACGTCGGCGGTGCGCGGCCAGTTCCTCAGCCCGGCGACCCGCAGCGAGGGCATGTCGCTGATCATGCGCGGCCGCTGACCGCACGCCCCCGCCGGGCCGCGCGGCCCGCTGTTCACTCCTCCAGCGACTGGATCTCCAGCGTCGCCTGGCGGAGCTGAGAGGACAGGCTGCGGGCGATCGCCCGGACGAGTGCGTTGTACACGTCCGGGCAGGTGCGCCGCAGCTCCTCGAAGGCGGTCGCGGTCAGAACCTCGCAGATCGCGGCCTGCGCCACCACCGTCCGGGTGGAACGCCGACCGCCGTCGACGAGCGCCAGCTCACCGAAGGCGCTCCCGGCCGGGATGGAGCTGAGCCGGAACCACCGAGAGCCGTCGGAGTTCGGGGCCAGCGCGTCGACCAGCCCCCGGGTGACGAAGAACAGGGCGTCAGCCGGCTCGCCCTCGTCGAACACGGTCACACCACCGTCGTAGGCGCGCCGCTCGCACGCCGCCGCGACCGTGGAGATCTCCTCCGGCCCCAGGTCGGCGAGCAGTTCCTGCGCGCCGAGGTCGACATGCGCGGTCGGCGGCGGTGTGACGAGTGCCGCGCCGGCCAGCAGCGCCTCCTCCGCCTGCTCCAGGGCGGTCTCCAGGTCGGGCAGTCGCGAGGTGTTCGCCATGCCGCGCATCAGCCGCTCGACGCCCGGGAGCCCGCGCGGGTCCGCGAAGAGGACGCTGATGCCCCGGGTCGCCAGGTCGTCCACCATGACGCGGATCAGCTCGACGGCCGGCTCGCGGACCGCCGCGACCCGGCGCAGATCCAGCAGCACCCAGCGCGACCCGGCCTGGTTCTCCCGCACCGTGCGAACGACCCGCTCGGCGCTGGCGAAGCCGAGATCACCCTGCAGCTCGTGGATGACGATCGCCGCGCCGCGCCGCGCCAGGACGGCGCGCTCGCGGGCGCCACGCAGGCGCTTGGAGCTGAGCGCGTCACCGCGGTGCGTACCCCGTACCGGATGCGGCGGCTCCCCCTGCGGGGCGAGYAGGTGCAGGGCGAAGCGCGAAGCCAGCATCTCGCAAGCCCGGACGCCCCGGTAGCTGTTACCCGCCTCGTCCAGCGGCGGGCTGAAGACCCCGATCCCGAGCTGCCCCGGCAGCACCGCGCAGACGCCGCCCGCCACCCCGCTCTTGGCCGGCAGGCCGACCCGGAACAGCCAGGTGCCCGCCCGGTCATACATGCCGCAGGTGGCCATCACGGTCAGCACGTGGTTGACGTGGTCCTCGTCGAGGACACGCTCGCCGGTCCGCGGGTTGATCCCGCCACGGGCCAGCGTCCCGGCCATCACCGCGAGGTCGGCCGCAGTCACCTCGACCGCGCACTGCCGGAAGTAGACGTCGCAGATCTCGTCGACCGGGCCGTGCAGCGCGCCCGCCCCGCGCATCAGAAAGCCGATGGCGCGGTTGCGGTCGCCGGTGTCCCGTTCCGAGGCGAAGACGCGTTCGTTGACCGTGAGCTGCCGGCCCGCAAACGCCGACAGGCCGGCCAGGATTCGGTCGAAGCGCTCCCCCGGGTCGGCTCCCCGCACCAGGCTGGACGTCAGGATCGCGCCCGCGTTCACCATCGGGTTCAGCGGCCGGCCGCTCGCCGGCTCCAGGGTGATCGCGTTGAACGCGTCGCCGGTGGGCTCCACACCGACCCTGGCCAGCACGTTCTCCGTCCCGCGGTCGCGCAGCGCGAGGGCGTAGACGAACGGCTTGGAGACGGACTGGATCGTGAACGGGACATGACTGTCCCCCGCCTGGTAGTGCAGCCCGTCCATCGTCGTGACGGCGAGGCCGAACAGGGAAGGGTCGGCGGTCGCGAGCTCGGGGATGTAGCGGGCGACGGCACCGGAACTGTCCGCGGAGAAGGCCTTGTGGATGTCCGCGAGGACCTTCTCCATCGGGCCGCCACCGGACGGCACTACAGGCGGCAGGCCTGGATGCCGGAGACCAGGATGCCCCGGGCGCCCAGATCCCACAGGTCGTCCATGGTGCGGTTGACGTCGGCCTTCAGCACCATCGCGCGGACGGCGACCCAGCCCTCGCGCTGCAGCGGCGAGATCGTCGGCGACTCGTAGCCGGGCGTGACGTCGCAGGCCTTCTCCAGGACGGAGGAGGGCACGTCGTAGTCCATCATCACGTAGCGCCGGGCAACGAGAACACCCTGGACGCGGCGCAGCAGCCGCTCGTGCCCGGCCGACAGCTCGGCGCCCCGCTTCGCGATCATGATTGCCTCGGAGCGCAGGACCGACTCGCCGACGAGCTCGAGCCCGGCCGCGCGCAGCGTCCGCCCCGTCTCGACGACGTCGGCCACCGCGTCCGCGACGCCGAGCCGCACGGCGGTCTCCACCGCACCGTCCAGCGTGACGATCTGTGCCGAGAGGCCGCGACCGGCGAGGTCGGTGCGGACCAGACCGGGGAAGGACGTGGCGATGCGCAGGCCGTCGAGCTCCTTGACGTCGCTGCGCGACCCCGCCGGTGCGGCGTAGTGGAACGTGGACTGGCCGAACCCCAGCTGGACCAGCTCCTGCGCCGAGGTGTTGCTGTCGACCAGAAGGTCGCGGCCGGTGATCCCCAGGTCCAGACGACCGGTGCCGACGTACACGGCGATGTCACGCGGGCGGAGGAAGAAGAACTCGATGTCGTTCTCAAGATCCGCCACCACCAGCTCGGCGGACTCCCGCCGCGCCAGGTAACCGGCGTCGCACAGCAGCTGGCTGGACGGAGCCGCAAGCCCGCCCTTGTTCGGAACCGCGATACGCAGCATCATCACCACTCGCCAACGGTGCACATGGCACACGCGGCACCCGTGGCCGCGGAAAAACCGGACGTTCTCACAGGTGGGAGTATACGTCGTCCAGGGAAAGGCCCAGCGAAATCATCATCAGCTGGCTCCAGTACAGAAGCTGCGAGAGTTCCTCGGCGGCCCGGTCACGACCCTCGTGCTCGGCCGCCATCCAGGCCTCGGCGGCCTCCTCGACGAGCTTCTTGCCCAGATGATGCACGCCCTGGTCCAACGCGGCGACCGTACCCGAGCCGGGCGACCTGTCCTGCCATTTACGAGACAGCTCTACAAAGAGTTCGTCAAATGTTTTTCTTTCCCGGCCCTCGCCTCCCTCGGCGAGCGACGAGGCGGTAACGGACGCGACCCGATCGAACCGCTCCGGCCGCCCTTCVCCGCCGGTCACCGGCGGACGAGACGCATCGGACGCGTCGGAGAAGGCCATGTCCGCATGCTACCCGCAGCGGCCCGGCCCACAGCCCCCGCTGATCACCGTTGCGCATGGGGCGACCGGAGGACGACACCCCCTGGGCCTCCTGGGCGATGGTGTCCCATCCCCACCAATGGTTCACTCATTACTTGTGTCCCGGCCTGCGCTCGTCGCCACCGACCTGGACGGAACCCTGATCCGTAGTGACGGCACCGTCTCGGACCGAACCAGGGACGCCTTGCGCCGTGTTGAAGGCGCCGGCGCCACCGTCGTGTTCGTCACCGGCCGTCCCACCCGCGTCATGGCCGACATCGTGCGCCAGACGGCGGCGTCCGGCCTGGCCATCTGCGCCAACGGGGCGCTCGTCTACGACCTCGACACCTGCGTGCCGGTGCGGGAGACGATCCTGGAGTCCGCGGCCGCGGTGAAACTCGCGGGCGCGATCCGGGAAATGGTCCCAGGGGTCGCCTTTGCGGTGGAAAGCGGCATGCGGTTCGGGCGCGAACCCGATTTCAGCACCATGTGGCCCGATCCGGAGGAGATGGTCGCCAGCTTCCGCGAGCTCCTCGAATGCCTGCCCACGGCGAAGCTCCTGGTCCGCCGCGGCGGCGCGTCGATGGTCGACGTCTACGACACGATCGTCGAACTCGCCGGGACGGAGGCGGCGGTGACGATGTCGAGCGCCGACCTGATCGAGATCGCCGGGCCGGGAGTGTCGAAGGCGGTGGCTCTGGCCAGGCTCGCGGAGGACCTCGGAATCCGGCCGGCGCAGGTCGTCGCGTTCGGGGACATGCCGAACGACCTGCCCATGTTCGCGTGGGCCGGACATGCGGTGGCGGTCTCGAACGCCCACCCGGACGTCCTCGCCGCCGCCCACGAGATCACCTCGTCGAATGACGAGGACGGCGTCGCGCTCGTCCTGGAGCGCCTCTTCCCCTGACACTCCCCTGACGCGCTCATCGGGGCCGGGCGAGGTCCGCATACAGGATCTTGTACTCGGCGAGGATCGGTTCCAGGTCGGACTCGGAGTTCGCCACGAAGTAGTCGTGTACCCGACGATAGAAGTCCACCGTGCGTCGCTCACGCACCATCGTCGCCTCGACCGACTCGAGCAGGACCATCCGGTCGTCCAGCAGGGTGAAACCATGGGCCGGCGGAAATCGCAGCTCGACCGTCCGCGGCACCACCCGCACCATGACATTGTCGAGCTCTGCGACCTTCTCGATACGGTCGATCTGCGCCAGCATGTACGCCGGCAGCGCAAAACGATTACTCAGTACGGACTCCATGATGACGAAGTCAAATGTCCGCTGGGGTTCGTACAGCCGTTCCTGTCGCTGCGCCCGCAGCGACACCGTGGCCGCGGTGCGGGTGTTCCACTCCTCCTCGCTGGYGTCTTCCGCATGCTGGATCGCGAGATAACCGCTCACGAGGCGGCGGGTGTACTCACTGATCTGTAAGAGACCGGGCACGGCCACCGGCTCGTAGCTGCGCAGCTCCCTCGCCCGCCCCTCCTCGGCGAAGTAGTCGAGCTGACCGACTGCGCCGGTCCGGCGCCTCCCGCCCCGTCGGCCGACGGACGCCTGCAGCCGCTCCGCGTCCGTGACCAGCTCGCGATACGCGCTTTCGGACATGCCCAACGCCCTGGCGATGCGTTCGACGTCCGCCGGGGTCGGCGTGAGCTGGCCGCGCTCCAGCTTGGAGATCTTCGCCTGGCTCATATCGACCTTGGCGCCGAGGGCCTCCCCGGTCAGCCCGCGTTCCCGCCGCAGGGTACCCAGGGCCTGGCCGATGCTGACCGCCGACGGGCCATCCTCACGGACGTCCTCGTCGTGACCATGTGACAGGCCGGGCACGTTGTCCATCGCTGATACCTCGGTACGGTCCGTGCATCGARTCAGCTACCGGCCGGGTGGGCGAGGCCGTCGGTGGCCGCACCCCCTGTTGACAGGCGGCTAACCGTCGGCAGGCAGCTTCCGCATGGCGGCAACGAGCAGCTGAAGGGGAATCCGCACCAGAGTCTCACCTTCCGGCACCTCGCCGGCTCCGCGCTGATCCGGGACTATGTAACCCTGCACAACCAGGTCGGTACCCTCGGTGGTGTATACCGTCGGGCATCCCGACCCGTGGCAGGCCATGCCGACCAACGGGGTGAGCTCCATTGCTCCGTGACTCCTGACTGTCAGCTCGATGAACCGCCGGCCGCCACGGATGTTAGCCCGAATCAGGGGCATTATGCGGGCAGCCAGCCGAATTACTCGGGACTAGGGCCCGTAGGCGACCGAATATAGTCGCGGCATCAGGCGCCCGACAGCAGGGCAGGCCGCGACACGACGACAATGAAACACGTTCCGTGATCGCGGCAGGATCATTTTGTAACGAACACCAGGAACCAGGTCAGGACGACGAGGCGACCAAACCCGCCGGGAGGGTCGCACCGCGACTCCCGCACGATCTCCGCTCGCCGCCTCAGCCACGAGATCCACCATCGCTCTCGACACAGGCAACGGGCCGCGGAAATGTGATGTATGACACATTTTGCGAACACGGCGGGTTCGCGCGAAGGGTCTGCCCGGTCACAGCGCGTCGAGGTGGCGCACCGCCTCCAGCAAAAGCTCCCGCGGGATCACGACGAGGGCCTCCCCCGGCGAGAGACGGGCGGCGGCCGGCGGCCGGTCCACGTGATCACCCTGAACCACGATCGAACCCGAGTCGCTCAGGAAGACGGCCGGGCATCCATTGGTGTTGCAGCTGACGGTCAGGGGCGTCAGGCGCATCGCGGTGACCTCTTTTCTGTTTTCCCGACCACCGGCCGGTCVCAGACAGGCGCCACCGGGCTCCAGCGAACAGCAGCGCCGTTCTCGCGTGGGGGAGTCAGGGCGAGTAGACCATAAAGTCACCCGCGCCGCCCCCGAATACAGATATGCAAAAGATTCACCGATTACGATGAATCAAATGCGCCAAACAAAAGATGTCATACACAAAGAGTGATCATACGACATCCGAGCGTAGTCGAATATCGACTTTAGACGTGATCCGGCAAAGATCAAGGATTATTCGCCCAAAAGACCTTGTGATTCAGGTCGGCAGGAGTGAYGATTCGCAGACCCCTGGCGAAACTACCAGGGCGTTCCACAGATCCTCCCGCACCCTAGGAGGTGCATCGGATGACGGACACGGGGGCGCGGCAGTCCGCGAGACGACGCTGCATGGAGCCGCGGGGGGCGTCCCGCGCACCGACCTCTCCACCCATGCCGGGTCGCATCGGACCGGGTCACGCAAAGCCCCCAGAGGATGACATAGCGGGCTACCCGCTGGCGCTGGTCCACCAGGTCACATCCCTCGACAAACCGTGCGGGGGAGAACAGGAATGAACGTGCTCGCCTTCAACGGGCCGCACCCCGTCCTCTCGGTCGGAGTAGCGGTTCTCCTCGGTGTGGCGCTCACCGTGCTCACCGCCCGACTCCGGAAGTTCCGCGCCGCCTTCCTCTTCGTTGTGGTCACCCTGCTCCTTGCCGGCGCGGCCGGCGTCGGAGAGCTCGCCGCCCGCGAACCCGTCGGGGCAGCGACGGGCGGCAGCGCCGCCCCGCTGGGCGTCCCGCCGGAGCATCTCGCCGAGCGGGCTCCGGGCGATGATCTCGACGGTGGCTCTCTCGTGCTGACGGTGCTGGGCGTGGTACTCGTTCTGCTCGGCACCGCGGTCTGGGCGCTGTGGGCCCGCCGGTACGAACGGCGGAGCGCCGGGCCGGCCGCGGGCGGCGGCGGCACCCGGACCCGACCGGACCCGACCGCCGCGCGCTGGACCCACACACCACTGCCCACGCCGCGCCGCCAGGTCGATGACCAGCCCACGATCATCACGGTTCTCGACGACGTGGCGACCTATGCCGGGCCGGCCGACGACGACGGCTGGCCGGACGCGTTCGACCCGCAGGAAGGCCGGGAGGGCGAGGCGCTCGTCGTCCTCCCCCACGGTTCCCGACGGTCCTGGGACGAGCCGATTCTCGAGAACCTGAACGCGCGCATCGGCCGGGTCACGCGCCTCTACCTGAGCGCCGTCAGGCATCGGCCCGGACGTCCCGCCAAGGTCGACATGCTGGCGCCGGACACCCGTCACTTCGTTTGCGCACTAACAAACATGTTGGATCTCTTCGGCGGGCGGGAGCCGGCCACGCGCATGGAGACCCTGGTGGCAGCCGTCCGCGAGGCCGAAGACCGGTGGGCGGTCGTGGGGGTCCGGGCCGACCGGCCAGCGTCCAGCCAGCCGGCATCGCGCGCCGCTGCCGACGACACCGGCACCGACCGCGACGCCGGCAGTGGTAGCGGCACCGCGGACCAGGACCGGGAGCGCCCCCGCGCGCCAGTGGCGAAACACCGCGTGCGGATCCCGCCGCGGCCACCGGTTCCTCCGTCTCCCGACCTGGGCGACGACGGCCCGCATCCCCGCCCGGCCCGCCGCCAGCCCGGCGAGCACCCGCCCGGCCGGCCTCGCCTGCGGAGCTGATCCGGCGACGCGCCACCGTGCGTGGATGCACGCCGCGGCGCGGTTGATCCGCGGGCAGGCGAGGATAGGGACATGGCGACTTCCGTTCCCGGTCATCCGGCCGCACCGCCCCTGCCGCCGCACGACATCGACGAGGAGTTCCGCGCGCTTCCCACCGCGACTCTCACGGACGCCGCACTGCAGACCGCACGCGACCTCGGTGCCAGCCACGCCGACATTCGCGTCGAGCGGCTCAAGGAGTCCGGGCTGTCCTTCCGCGACGCCGGGCTGGAGAGCCGCTCTGACGGCGTCACCGCGGGCTTCGCCGTCCGGGTCGTGCACGGCGGGACCTGGGGGTTCGCTGCCGGGGTCGACCTGACGGCGGACGAGGCCGTCCGGGTGGCCCGTGAGGCGGTGGCCATGGCGAAGGTGGCCGCGCCGCTCAACTCCGAGCCGGTGGAACTGGCCGGCGAACCCGTTCACACCGGCGCCACCTGGGTCTCCGCCTATGCCGCGGACCCGTTCATGATCGACCCGCGGGAGCAGGTCGATCGGGTCGGCGGCCTGTGCCGGACGCTGTACGCAGCCCAGGACGTCGACCACGTGGACGGTCGGTTCGAGGCCGTCATGGAGAACAAGTACTACGCCGATCTCGCCGGCACCGACACCAGCCAGCAGCGGGTCCGGGTGCTCTGCCAGATCGAGGCGACGCGGGTCGACCCGGCGGGCGGCTTCGAGACGATGCGCACCATCGCCCCGCCGGTCGGCCGCGGCTGGGAGTGGATGGTCGGCGGACCCGCCGCGGGCTGCTGGGACTGGGAGTCCGAGATCGACCTGATCCCGTCGTTGCTGGCCGAGAAGGCGAAGGCGTCCTCGGTCGAGCCGGGCCGCTACGACCTGGTCATCGACCCGTCGAACCTGTGGCTGACGATCCACGAGTCCGTCGGGCACGCCACCGAGCTCGACCGCGCGCTCGGCTACGAGGCCGCGTACGCCGGGACGTCCTTCGCCACCCTCGACCAGCTCGGCTCGCTGCGCTACGGCTCCCCGGCCATGACGGTGACCGGCGACCGGACCGCCCCCCACGGCCTCGCCACCATCGGCTACGACGACGAGGGGGTACGGACCGGCCAGTGGGACATCGTCCGGAACGGGGTCCTCGTCGGCTACCAGCTCGACCGGCGGATGGCCGCCCAGAACGCGGCCGTGCTCGGGGTGGACCGGTCGAACGGCTGCGCGTTCGCGGACTCCCCCGGCCATGTGCCGATCCAGCGGATGGCGAACGTATCGCTGCTGCCCGCGCCCGGCGGCCCGTCCACCGAGGAGCTGATCAGTCGGGTGGACCACGGGATCTACGTCGTCGGTGACCGGAGCTGGTCGATCGACATGCAGCGGTACAACTTCCAGTTCACCGGGCAGCGCTTCTACGAGATCCGCAAGGGACAGCTCGTCGGCCAGCTCCGCKACCTGGCCTACCAGGCGACCACCACCGACTTCTGGGGCTCGCTGGAGGCTGTCGGCGGCCCGCAGACCTACGTGCTGGGCGGGGCGTTCAACTGCGGCAAGGGCCAGCCCGGCCAGGTCGCCGCGGTCAGCCACGGCTGTCCCTCGGCCCTGTTCCGCAGTGTCAACATCCTGAACACCCGCCGTGAGGGCGGGCGATGAGCGGAGGTTTCCCGGTGACGAGGACGGCTCGCGGGATCCGGGCTTCGCACGAGATCGTCGAGCGGGCGCTGGAGCTCTCCCGCGCGGACGGGGCGGTCGTCATCGCCAGCGAGACGAGCACGGTCAACCTGCGGTGGGCCAACAACACCCTCACCACGAACGGCGCCGCGCGCGACCGCTCGGTGACGGTGATCAGCATCGTCGGGCGTTCCTTCGGCGTGCGCACCACCTCCACCGTGGACGGGCCGGGCGCCGCCCGGGTGGCTGGTGACACCGGTGGCTCCGGTGGCTCCGGTGGGCCCGCGGCCGGTGACGCGGGTGCGGCCGGTGACCTGGCCGGGCTGGAGGCGCTGGTCCGGGCCTCGGAGGCCGCCGCCCGCGAATCGGACGACGCCGAGGACTACAGCGACCTGCTCCCCCCGACTGCCGCGGCCCTGGCCTCCAGGTCCTTCACCGACCCCGCCGAGCGGACCAGCAGCGCGGTGTTCACGGCGTTCGCGCGTGACCTGGCCAAGATCTTCGAGTCGGCGCGGGCGGAGAACCGCCGCCTGTTCGGCTTCGCCGAGCACGACCTCACCACCACCTGGCTCGGCACCTCGACCGGGCTGCGCCTGCGGCACAGCCAGCCCACCGGCTCGGTGGAGTGGAACGCCAAGAGCAGCGCTCCCGGCGGCTCCGTGTGGCACGGCCAGTCCACCCACGACTTCACCGACGTGGACGTCGCCGCGACCGACGCGCAGCTGCGGGCCCGGCTCGCCTGGTGCAACCGGTCCCTGGACCTTCCGGCCGGCCGGTACGAGACGCTGCTGCCACCGTCCGCCGTCGCGGATCTCATGGTCAACCTGTACTGGTCGGCCGCCGGGCGGGACGCGGCCGAGGGGCGCACCGTGTTCAGCCGGGCCGGCGGCGGGACGCGGGTGGGCGAGTCGATCGGCCCGGCCGGCCTGCGGTTGTGGAGCGACCCGGGCGCCGCGGATCTGGCCACCACGCCGTTCGTCACCGCCACCGGTGCCTCCGCCACCTCGAGCGTCTTCGACAACGGCCTGCCGTTGGGGCCGACCGACTGGATCCTTGACGGACGTCTCAACGCACTGGTGCAGACCCGTGCGTCCGCCCGCACCACCGGCCCGAGCGCCGACGGCAGCGCCAGCCCAGGCGGGGCGGGCGGGAGCGCGGCGGTGACTCCGTTCGTCAACAACCTGCTGCTCGACGGCGGCGGTACCGCCAGCCTCGAGGACATGATCGCCTCGACCGGACGCGGCCTGCTCCTGACCTGCCTGTGGTACATCCGCGAGGTGGACCCGGAGGTGCTCCTGCTCACCGGCCTCACCCGGGACGGCGTCTTCCTGGTCGAGAACGGCGAGGTCGTCGGCGCGGTGAACAACTTCCGGTTCAACGAGTCCCCGGTCGACCTGCTGGGGCGCGCGGCGCAGATCAGTGCCACCGAACGGACGCTGCCCCGCGAGTGGGCCGACTGGTTCACCCTGGCCCGCATGCCCGCGCTGCGGATCCCGGACTTCAACATGAGCTCGGTGAGCCCGGCGAGCTGAACCGGGTGTCGCGGGCCGGTCGCCGCCGGCCCGCGACACCCGCCCCGGGGCTGGGACGCCTGGCCGGAGGCGCGCCCGGCTACCTGCCTACAGGTAGGTGCCGCCGAAGGGCTCTCCGCTGTTCGCCGGCTGCTGCCCGCTCGGGAGCGCGCGGCGGCGCATCTCCTCGAGCTGTGCGCGTGCCGCCATCTGCTGCGCGAACAGTGCGGTCTGCAGCCCGTGGAAAAGCCCCTCGAGCCAGCCGACCAGCTGCGCCTGCGCGATCCGCAGTTCCCCGTCGGACGGGGTGGCGTTCTCGTCGAACGGCAGCGAGAGCCGGGCGAGCTCCTCGCGCAGCTCCGGCGCGAGCCCGTCCGAGAGCTCGATGATCGAACTCTGATGGATCTGGCGGAGCCGGTTGCGGCTGGCATCGTCGAGCGGTGCTGCCCGCACCTCGTCCAACAACTGCTTGATCATGGTGCCGATGCGCATCACCTTGTCGGGCTGGGACACCATGTCAGCGAAGGGGTTCTTGACCTCTCCCGAGCTCTCGGCGTCCGCGCCGGCTTCCGTGGCGGGTGCGATCGGTGCACCGACCGCGCCGCGAACCTCCTGCAGCGCGCCGTCCGGGCCGACAACGACGATGCGGGGTTTCGGTTGGTCTGTCATGCCGTCCATCCTGCCCTTCTGATCGCACGAGTCCACCGGCGTGGCCTGGCCGTCGCACGGCGCCGGGGCGGACACCAGCTCAGCCGCCGACCTCCAGGATGACCTTGCCCACGTGGCCGAGGCCTTCCACCAGCCGGTGAGCCTCGACGACATTCGAGATGGGCAGGACACAGTCGATCACCGGCTGGATGCGCCCCTGCGCAACGGCCGGCCAGAACTTCTCACGGACACCCGCCACGATCCGCGCCTTCTGCTCCGCCGGGCGGGCCCGCAGGGAAAGCGCRTGCACGCTGGCCCGCTTGGGCAGCAGCGCCGACAGGTTCAGGGTGCCCTTGGTTCCGCCCTGCAGCCCGATCACGACGAGGCGGCCGTCCGCGGCGAGCAGCGAGACGTTGCGCTCCAGGTAGGACGCCCCCATGTTGTCCAGGATGACGTCCGCCCCGTGTCCGTCAGTGGCCTCCCGGACACGGTCGACGAAGTCCTCGTCACGATAGGAGACCGTGATGTCGGCGCCCAGCTCCCGGCAGCGTGCCAGCTTCTCCGGGCTGCMCGCGGTCGTCGCGATCACAGCGGCGGGTCGCAGCGCCCGCACGGCCTGGATCGCGAACGTCCCGATGCCGGACGCGCCGCCGTGGACCAGGAAGACCTCGCCGTCCGCCAGAGCGGCCCGCTCGAAGACCGTCGAGTACACGGTGCAGGCCACCTCCGGAAGGCCGGCGGCGTGCAGAAGGCTCACTCCCCCGGGCACGGGGAGCAGCTGCCCGGCCGGCACGGTGACCTGGCTCGCATACCCGCCGCCGGCGAGCAGGGCGCACACCTCGTCGCCCGGGGCGTACTCCGTGACGCCGCTGCCCACCGCACGGACCCGACCCGAGCACTCCAGGCCGATGGTGTCGCTGACGCCCGGCGGTGGCGGGTAGAAGCCCTGGCGCTGCAGCAGATCGGCACGGTTCACCGCAGTGGCCACGACGTCGAGTGTGACCTCGCCGGGACCGGGCGCCGGCAGGTCCGGCACCTCCGCCCAGCTCATGACGTCAGGGCCACCGGGCGCGCTCACCGTCACCGCATGCACGAGTGCCACTGTACGGCGAGCCCGGCCCCGCACTCCGTCGGGCGCGGGCACCCGGCCACGCTCCGTCAGACGGGTTCGGGCTCCGTCAGACGGGTTCGGGTTCCGGCTCAGGGCGTTCGGGCGCCGGCGGCGTGAACGGCGACGGCTCGTGCGGCGCCGGGGGCAGATCAGGGCTGTCGGGAAGCAGCGGGCCGGGATCATCGGGGATCGGTGCGTCCGGATCGAGGGGGGGCGGATCGGAGCGGCGCGGGGACGCACCCGCCGCGGACGTGGCTGCCTCGGACGGTGCCCCTGGGGCAGGCCCCGGAGCGGCGGGGGCCGCGCCGGCCAACGCCGCGGGGGCCGCCGGCCTCGTGGCGGGCCGCGCCTGACCCGACGCCGGTCCCCGCGTCGGGTCAGGCGACGTTGCTTCAGTCAGTGGGGGCATAGGACTCGCCTACCCCGGATCCCCGGGCGGGGAACATCGCCGCGGTTGGCCGGCTGCCGGGCCGCCGCTTCCGTGCCACGCCGCACGCGCGGCGCCGGCCGGCGCCGCCGTGCCTCAGCCCCGCCGTGCCTCAGCGCCGTGCCTCAGCCCCGCCGTGCACCTGACGCCGAGCCCCTGGGCGTCCGGGCCGTCATGCTTGGGTCCGATTGTCCGGGAACCAGACAGCGGCTTCAGATCGATGCGATTTAGTCCCGTTGTACCCCTTTCGCAATACTTCTGACACGGAGTACCGTCCAGTGTGCGGTGATGCGACGCCCGTTGACCCGGCCTCGGCCGTGTCTGTCGGGGAGCGCGTTTCCGCCGCCGGACCACCGTGACACACGAGATCACCGAAACCAGCCGGGGGAGTGTGCCGGGTGAGCGTGGACAGCGGCACCAAAATTGATGCCCATCCCGCCCGACTGGGAACAGGCAGTCCTTACTCCTCGCTTCTGGATCCGGACTCCTCGTTTCTGGATCCGGTGTTGGAGGACCAACTGGCGCAGGGCCGGCCCATGGCAGAAGACCGAGGAGCCGCCGAGTTCCAGGACTTCTTCGCCAGCCACCATCGGGAACTTGCCCGGTTCGCCTACCTGCTGACCGGCGACCACGACGTCGCCGACGACCTGACCGCCGACGCGTTGACGGCCGCGTGGTCCCGATGGGACAGGGTCAGCGCGGCGGACAGTCCTATCGCCTATGTACGGCGCATCGTCGCGAATCTCGCGACCAGCAGGCTGCGTCGGGTGATCCGGGAGCGGCGCGGCATGACCATGCTCGGCATGCTCGCCGACAGCTCCGGGCACGCGACCGACGGCGGCGACCTGACCGCCGCCGTCGACCTGCGGGCCGCGTTGATGGCGCTGCCCGTGCGGAAGCGGGCCTGCGTGGTCCTGCGCTATGCCTTCGACCTGTCCGAGGCGGAGACCGCCCGGGTCCTGGGCATCTCCACCGGCACCGTCAAGAGCCAGACGTCCAAGGCGGTGGTCGAGCTCGAGCGCCTGCTCGGCACCTGTCCGGACCTGGTTCCGCCCGACATTCCGGCGGGGGCGACCCGCCGACGGGAACAGGCCGCGCCGCCAGCCCACAAACCGGGCACACGCCGCGCCGTCGCTTCACGTTCACGACGGCGTCCCGCCGGAGCGGGTGACCCCGCGGCCGCTACCCGGTCCGCGCTGCACCGGCTTCGGGACGGCGAGGCACACGGCCGGCTCCGTGGCAGTGAGAGCTGAGGGCACTCGGGCAGCTGTCTGCCCGCGACCGCGCCGCTCCCGGCCAGGTCGCCGGCATCGGCGCTGGGAGGTCGGCGCATGAGTGGGCGGGCACGGCCACGCAGGGACGCCCGAAGCTCCCAGAAGTCGCATAATGGGCCTGCCATGATCCGGAGTCGTTGGAGCAGACGCTCACCAGGCCGCGGGGCGGCGGGAGACGATCACCGCGGCACGCCGCCATCCGCCGACGATTTCACCGGCCCGCTGCGGGCGCTGCTGGCCGAGGAACAGGCGAATCACACTCCGGACACGGAACGGATCCGTGCCCGCCTGCTGGCCGCCGGCGTCCCCACCACGCCGGTCGGCGGCCTCGCGCCCCGTTCCGTCCCCGCCACGAGCCGTTCAGGGATCGCTGTCCCTGTCGACACAGCGCCGGATGACGTCACCCGTGGCCGTCGCGCCCTACGGAGACGGCGCCCCACCGGCCGCCGCCCCCAGCGCGCGCGCGTGCCACTGCTCGTCGGTGCCAGCACCGCCGCCCTGGCTGCGCTGCTCCTGCTCAACGGCATGCTCAGCGGTGGCGGCACTGACCTCGGCACCGTGACGGCGGCCTCGCATCCGGCAACCGCGCGGGGCCCGGAGCCGCCGGACAGCTCCCTCCGCCCGGACGGCGCGGAGCCAGCGCCGGACCAGGCCGACGGCTCGTCGTCCCCGTCGCAGAGCCCGCCCGGCCCGACAGCGGGCGGAAGCACCGCCGACAGTCCGCCGCCTCCCGGCACCCACGCCGGCCCCGGGCCGTCCGGAGCACCCGGCAGCGGTGGGCCGACTCCCCAGGACGGGCCGCCCGCCGGCTCGGGCCCAGATGCCGGCCCAGATGCCGGACCAGATGCCGGACCAGATGCCGGACCGGAGCGCGGTGACGGGTCAGGTTCGGGCAGGGGCGAGCCCGGCGGTCACGGCTGGGCACGCGACCAGGACGGGCGCGGATCCGGCAACGAGGCCGAGGATGGCCCCCGCGGCAGGCGATACGGCGACCGCGGCGGCCAGGGCCCGGCCGCCGTCAGCCCGGACCGCGGCGACGGGCGGCACGAACCCGGCCCCAGCAGTGCCTCGGCCCGGCCGTTCGGGCGCACCGACCAGATCAACCTGCCGACCGCCGGCTGCCTCGACTGGGTCCTCTTCGACGAGGGCGGGGTGCAGACCCGCGCGGCGGCACCCCGGGCACGGATCGGGACGTCCCGCATCTCAGCCGGCGCCGGAGCCGGCGGCTTCTCGAACCCCTTCTCCTGGACAGGCGGTCAACCCGTCGCCTCGGGCTCCAGGGACAACGACCGCCTCATCACGTCACGTGTCGGCCTGGAGGTGGACCGGACGTCCGAGCCTCGCCACCTCGACATCTACCTGGGCTCGGCGGCCGGGAGTGTCACCGTGGTCGTCGGCGAGGGGCGGGACGCCGCGTTCCACCGGGTGGCACTGAGCGGTCGACACGGCGCCGCCGATGCCGTGGTGTCCGTGCAGCTCCCCCGGGCAGACGGCCCGACGTCCGTCACGATCGTCGGCAGCGAACCGCTCACCCTCGCCGCAGCCGTCCTTTACTGAGACCGGGCCACGGCGCCAACCACGCCACCGCGTCCACCACCCCGCGGCGCCGGTCACCCCACCGTCCCCGCACCGCACCGCACCGCACCGCACCGCACCGCACCGCACCGCACCGCACCGCACCGCACCGCACCGCACCGAAACCATCAGGAACACCATTCCGGACGATCAATCAACTCCCGAACGACAACGACAAAAAAACTCGGGATTGGCGGCAACCTGGACGGGGTGCCGGGCGACTGGACATATGAACGCACCGCCGTACACCGCGCCAGGTTGCGGTGGTCGTTCCGGCCCGCCCGACCCCGCTAACCCCCCCCAGCCGGGCGGGCGGGCCGAACCAAGCACCGCAGCCCCGCCGGGCTCACGCCCGCACCGGGTGGCGAGATCGCACACCTCACACTTCCACCGGCAACGGTGTCCTTCTGTGTGCCGTCGCGACGCCCCACAGCCGGTGGGAGGGCTGCCCTCCCCGTTCACGGACCCTCCCACCCCTTTCTGCCAGCCCCCGGAAACGCGCGCTGCCGGCACTTCGACGTCCGAACGGCGCCGCCGCGGGATCATGGATGTCCACCACGTCCGGATCGCCGGCCTACCCCCTCACGCAACCCGCCAGGTACCGTCAGCTCCGTGCGCAGGATCCTGTTCCGCCCATCGTGGCTCGCCCGCCATGCCCTCGCGCTCGGCCTGGTGCTGCTCTTCATGCGCATGGGCATCTGGCAGTGGACCAAGGGCGAATCCGAACACGGCAGCCTGCAGAACCTCTTCTACGGGGTCGAGTGGCCGATCTTCGCGGCGTTCGTCGTCTACTGGTGGTGGCGGATGGTCTCCGAGGATCTCCGCCCGCGCGATCCCGACGACACCGGGCCCCAGTGGGGCCAGGGCGGGCGCATCGCGCCGGAGGCCCCCGTCATGATCAGCGTTCCGGACGACGCGCCGGAAACCGACGAGGACCGCGAGCTCGCGGCCTACAACCGGTATCTCGCCTCGCTCTACGAGCGCGACGCCGCGGCCTCGGGCAACGACCCCGGGAACGACAGCCGGAACGACACCAAGGGGGCCCACCGGTGACGGCATCCTCCAGCGCCGCCGCGAGCTCCAGGTCGGCACCCGCAGCCGTCCGCGCCTCTCTGCTGCGCTACCGGATCATCGCCTACGTGGTCGGCGTCGTGCTGATCGCGCTGGTGGTCGTGGGCATGCCGCTCAAGTACCTGGCGGACGAGCCGTCCGTGGTGTCGACGATCGGCCCGTTCCACGGCCTGCTCTACATGATCTATCTGGCGGCGACGTTCGACCTGGCGACCCGCTGCGGCTTCCCGCCCAAGCGCACCATCCTGGTCATGCTCGCCGGAACGATCCCCTTTCTGTCCTTCGTCGCGGAGCGGAAGGTGGCGGCGATCGTGCGCGCCAGCCTGGGCACGGCTCCCACCGCCCCCGGTACGGGCCAGGGGCGACCCGGGCACTAGACGCGCCGGGGTCACCGTCGTGGTGCTGGAACCGCTGCGCGCCGGTGGGCCCACCCGGTGGCCGCCTTCCCGGCCTCGCGCCGGGATCAGCTCCGCGGGCCGCTGAACTCCGCGGCGGGCGGCCGGCGCAGCCTGGTGGCAACTGTGACGGGCAGCGTCTCGCCGGCCGCGAGCCGGCGTGGGCGGCCGGTTCCCAGGGGGCCCGCCGCGAGCACCTGGGCCTGCTCCACGCCGAAGGCGAAGTATCTGCCGTCGGACCAGATCACCAGGTCGTCGGCGCGTCGTCCACCTCGGCTGACGATCAGCCGCCGCCGGGCCGGTTCCCAGACGATCGCCAGCAGGTGCTCGCCCAGCGTGCCGAGCGCACGGTGCCCGGCGGCCCGGTAGGCCCGCAGGAGCGCGGCTGCGGCCCGCGCGTTGCGGTCTTCTGCCCCGTCCTCCGCCCGCGCCCGCCAGGCGTCCTCGACGGCACCGAGCTGGCCCATGTCCCGGACCTGGCCGGCGTCGTCTGCGACGTCGTGCGGGTGGTCAGGACGGATGTCGTTGCCCGGATGGATGTCGTTGCCCGGATGGCTCGACGGCACCGGGCGCCGTGACTGCACGGGGCGCAGCGCCGTCACCGATCCCGCCCCCAGCCGCCCCGCCTCGGACCGGCGCGCGGAACCGACTGCCTCGATCGGGCCGGTGACACGGACGACTCCGGCCGGCTGACCCGTCCCGCGTGGCCGGACCGGTCGGTCGAGCCGGCCCACGTGGAGCGGATGACCCGTGCGGGTGCCTGCGTGGCCGTCGCCGGCCCGACTGACGGAGACCACCCGCCCACCTGTGCCGTGGTCGGCGATCACGATGACCAGCCCGGACGGCTCCACCAGCACGGGAGGCATCGGCTCGGTCGCGTCGTTGGCAGCCGCCACGACACCGAACGACCCGTCAAGGTGCACCTGGCGCGCCGCGGGCAGCCCGATCGAGGACGCCGCGAGCATCCCGGTCAGCTCGGAGCGGCGGACATCCGCCCCGTCCAGCCGCAGCAGCCCGCACACGGTCATGCCGTCCTCCCGCCCCGAGCCCGCTGTCACGGAACGCACGAGCGCGTTCCCGCGCCGGACCGTAGCAGCTTGCGCACCCGATCACCGAGTGGTTGCGCTCAATGAGCGCAACGACCTCCGGGCACGGATCAGCGGCGTCCGCTCACGAGCGGCCGGGAGCCCTCGCTCAGGCGACGTTCCACTCTTCGCGCGCGGCTCCAGCTGGCGGCTCGGCCTGCACCTCCGCACCGTCCTGGGTACGCCGGCGCTGGTCGGGAATGCGCTTCGCCTTCCTGGGCGCGATCTCGGGTGCGGCCGGGCACTCGGCCAGATGGTCGTCGAAGCCCACCACGGTCGGCCAGACCTGGTGGCAGGCGCGGCAGTGAGCCGCGTCCAGCCCGGACCAGCGACAGTCGCAGCCGCCACAGCTCACCACGACCGGAAGGTCCCGGAACCGCGCAGGCTGACGCGAGGATTCGACAGGCAGTGGAAGAGCTTGCTGCGTGGACGGACCCGACCGGGCCGGYAGCGTCACCGAAACGGCACGTGGGGCGGTATTCGGYGCGAGCGGGGTCGGGATCGCGCGCCGACCGGCAGAGCGGCGGGGAGGCACCCGGCCATCCTGTCGTACACCGGCACAAGCGTCACGCAACCGGGCGTCGACTCTTCAGAGTTCTTCCTGGTTCCGCCCTTCCATAGCCCTTCCAGGTGGTCCGGCGACCCGCCTACCTGGTCTCTCACGGGCAGAAAGCCCTGCGCGGGGCCGCGCACCGGCCTGCGCGCGATGGCCACCTCCCGGCAGGCTCCGGCCTGATCGGGCGAACCCTGCCGGTCACGGGACCAGCCCCGGYCGCGCCGCGCCGACTCTCCCGCAGGCCACTCCCCCGCCCCACAGCCTGCGCCGTCTGTGGTTCGGGCATCCGAACGCGCGCTCACCGTGCTCACCGCGCTCACCAGCAGGACGACGGTCCAGGGCCTCAGGCCAACCGAACCCATTCAGGCAGTATCACCTGCCAGCCACGCACATCCGGCGCCCGCCATGAAAGGCGGGGATTCACGAAGGCGATGCCCGCCAGTTCGGATTTCCTGCGGAGAAGTACTGAAAACTCGAAACGCGGTTGAGGGAAAATGCGTTTCGGGCCCACATCGAACCAAAGACGGCGACCGGGCTTCCATGGTGACAGAGCCACAGATGCCATGAGGACAGGTGCCGGCGACCACCTGCCGGACCCGGGCCGGCGCCGCAGCCAGCTGGGCCCACCCCCAGGCCGCCCGGGGGCCAGAGCGGCCAGGGCGGCCGGGCCGGTCGCGACGGATCCGTGAGCCCCGGCGGCGCGCGCCGAGTCCGCTCGGACACCCGAGGTTCGAACCGGAGCGTGCTCGATCCCTCGCAATCCGCAGCAGTAAAGTCGGCGAAGCACCATAATTCAGTCAGACTGTCTGATCCGTGCGCTGGCAGCGCCCCCCCGGGCCCTCAGGGCCGGCAGATCCGCAGGCCTGACCTGCAGGCCCTGACCCCGGGACGTGTAGACGCCGAGCCGGGCCCAGGCGACGAAGCGCCAGAAGTCCCCGACGACGACCGAGAGGGCGGGACGTGACCGACATGCAGCCGAGGATCCGCTGGGACAGGCTGGTTGACCGGGTGGGTTCGACTGACCTGCGGACGGACGTCCCGCACTCCGCCCGGATGTACGACTTCTTCCTTGGCGGCAAGGACAACTTCCCACCCGACCGGGAAGCCGCCGAGCAGGCACTCAAGGCCTTTCCGGCCCTGCGGGTCGCCGCCCAGCAGAACCGGGCGTTCGTCCACCGCGCCACCCGGTTCCTCGTCGGCGAGGTGGGCCTGCGCCAGTTCCTGGACATCGGCACCGGGATCCCCACCTCGCCCAATCTGCACGAGGTGGCCCAGAGCATCGCCGCCGACACACGCGTGGTCTACGCGGACAACGACCCGATCGTTCTCGCCCACGCCCGCGCGCTGCTCGCCAGCAACCCCCAGGGCCGCACCGCCTACCTGGACGCCGACCTGCGCGAACCTGAGCGGATCCTCGGTTCGGCCGAGGTGCGGGGCACTCTGGACCTGGGCCGCCCGATCGCGCTGTCGCTGATCGCGATCCTGCATTTCTTCCCCGACCCGGCGGAGGTCGCCGATCTCCTGCGCCGCTACCTCGCCGCGATGCCCTCCGGCAGCTACCTCRCCCTCACCCACGCCACGGCGGACGCCGCCCCGCAGGAGGCCGGACGGCTCGTCGAGATCTACCGGCAGCGGGGCATTCCGCTCACGACGCGGACCCGGGCCGAGGTCGAAGGTTTCTTCGACGGACTGGAACTCGTCGAGCCGGGGGTACAGATCGTCCACCGCTGGCGTGCGGACGTCGCCCCGGACGGGCCCACAGACGCTCAGGTCAGCTGGTACGGGGGCATCGCCCGAATTCCGTGACCGCCCCCAGGCGGGCAGGTCCCTCACACCCCGCAGGAACGGGGGACGGCCGGTATGGGGCCGCTGGCCCAGCCCAGGCCAGGCCAGGTCAGCAGCCACATCCGGCCGGTCACACCCCCCGACTGGGGCGTTTGGACGCCCCGCCCGCCGGACCCGAGGTCAGAAGCTGCCGCCGCTGGGCCGCCGGTCGTCCGTGCCGCTCGGCCACGCGTCGGCCGCGGCACCCGTGGATGACGACGGCGAGCCCAGCCCGGCGGGGCCACCGGCATCCGGCCGCGGCACGTCACCGCGCCACGCTCCGGTCTCCTGACCGCGGTGCTCGATGAAGGACTTGAACCGCTTCAGGTCCCCCTTCACCCGGCGCTCGTCCGCGCCCACGACGGCACCCGCCTTCTCGGCGAGACCCGCCGGCTCCCAGTCCATCTGGACCGTCACCCGGGTCTGGTCGTCCGCCAGGCGGTGGAATGTGACCGCACCCGAGTGCTGGGGGCCCTCGGTGCTCTTCCAGGCGACCCGCTCGTCCGGGTGCTGCTCGGTGATGGTCGCGTCGAACTCCCGCTCGGCGCCGGCCACCCGGACCTTCCAGTGCGTGTGCGTGTCGTCGAACTGCTGGACCGACTCCACGCCCTCCATGAAGTTCGGGAAGGACTCGAACTGCGTCCACTGGTTATAGGCGGCCCGGATCGGAACAGCTACGTCGATCGACTCCTGCACCGTGCTCGTCATGGCATCTCCCATCGGTTCCGGGGTCGGACCTGACCCGTCATCCCCGATGGCCCGGCACTAAACACACACTGCCGCAACGGGCTTCGAGCGTCCGCCACCATCGTCGAAGCGGATCGTGCCGAGGCGAAGCGCCGGCCGCCCGGCCGGCCACGGAACCGCCGACAGTGTGGCGATCATGGAAATGTCGACGCCCGGCGCCTGCCGCAGATGATCATCAGCTTTGGGGTCCTCGGAGGCCGGACTCTCGCCCGCCAGGACCCACCTCATTCGCGCCGACGGTTCCAACGTTCTTTGTGGACCCGCGGACCAGCCCCCCGGGGCAGCCCCGAAAAGCACGAAGCCCTGAACCCAGGATCGCAGGTTCAGTGCTATGTCGATGTCCTGAGACATCACAAAGCGGAGGGCGTGGGATTCGAACCCACGAAGAGGATCACTCCCCTTAGCGGTTTTCAAGACCGCCGCCATCGGCCACTAGGCGAGCCCTCCTGACCTGCGGTTACTTCGTCAGGCTACGTCCGGCTCGCCGGAGTCTGCCCGCCATGTGCCCGCCGGGTGCGCATCCAGGATCTCACAGCCCGCTCCGGCGCTGTCCGTGACGTCACCCGTGGGCCCTGGATCGGCCGGCGGGCGGTAGCCCGTCAGTGCGTCCGTGGTCCGATCGTCGCCGAACCGTCCCGCTCGTCCACACAGTTCGCGTACACCCCGCAACAGGACGTCGACGCTGCGCCTGGCCCGGCGGGCGACCTCCGTCGCCGGAACGCCGGCATTCAGCCACAGCGACACGGCCGCGTGCTGCAGGTCCGTACTGCCGCCGCGCGAGCGGGGTGTCGCCTGAGTCGGTCTTGCACCGTCGGCCGTACAGGCACTGGCCGAAAGAGATGGTTCAGGCCAGAGCCGCAGCGGTGCCCGAGCCGCCGTCCGAGACAGCGACGGCGCCTGTCTCGGACGGTTGTCTCAGAGGCTTTTGTGGTACCGGACCAGGGGCAGTGCCGTGAAGCCGGCGCTTTCGTAGGTAGCTCGCGCGGGTGCATGGCCCGGGTCGCCTCCGGTGGCGACCACGGCAACGCCGCACCCGGATCTTCGGATGTGATCAACGGCTTGCGTCATCAAGGCATTCCCGATGCCCTTCCGTTGATGACGCGGGTCGACGCCGATTATCTCAATCTCACCACTGCTCGACTCCAGATCAATGATGACAGCGACGAAACCGACGGGGTGTCCGTCGACGTCCGCGACCCAGACTCTGGCCTTACCCCCCAGACAGACCCCGCGCACAAACTCGGCATGAGACATGAGCCAGTCCGGATAAACCTGGAGAAATACGGCACGTCCGAGTACCTGCTCGACCGACGCGAACACCGGGCCCCATGCATCCACCGAGAACGCAACCACCTCGTCCACGTCTGCGGTGATCAGCGGCCGTATCACCAGATCCACAGACTCGGTCTGCCTGGCGCGGTGGTTCAGTCAATCGATTTTCCTTGTCCTATAACGTCACGCAAGCCGAACCTTCGATGGTTGACGGCGAAACGGCGCCCAGGCCCGACCCCCGGCCGGCTGCGCGCACCATCGATGATCGCTCAGTCCGTGGGTCGACCAGGTCGCGGGTCCAGCGCTGACGGCCGGGCTGACGGCCCAGTTGACAGCCACAGCAGCGGACGGCCACGGACGCTGGCGGACATCAGCGGATGGTGCGCACCAGGTCAGTTCCCGAGGCCAGGAGGGCCACACGCCGGCGGGGCCGGTGGCGATTGGATTGCCGCTGTGCGGCGGAGGGCACGCCGAGATGGTGACCAGAAGCGACGTCCCGCACAACACGAACCGGTCGGACGCCGCGGCGTCCGACGGCGACGGCCGGACTGTCCCGGAGGTCGACGACGCGACCGCGGTTGCCACCGGCAAGCTGAGCGAGGCTCTGGAGTGGGTGGAACGGGCCCGCGGTGCGCTGTACTCGTTCCATCATCTTTCCGGGCGTGCCGACATCATTCTGGGCGAGGCACTCGACGCACTGCGTGAGGCCGGCCACGAGCGTGTTGCCGCCGAGGTCCGGAAGGAGCTGCACGGGCGCAATGTCCTGGACGGCAGGTGGACCTTCCAGATCGTCGAGGAATACGACGCGCTGTACTACCGGCCCTTCGTGACGGCGGAGGAGCGGGTGCGCGGTCAGCTCGTCGGCGGGCACCGGCATGTTCACGAGGCTCGGATGAAGGCGGACGAGCGCACCGGGGCCGGCCGTGACTGCTGGGGGTCCGGCGCCTGACCCCCTGTGGGTCCCGGGCCGCCGGAGGACCACAGGCCGTCCACGTCATCGCCGGCGGGCCGTTCGAGTGCGAGCGCGGCGGCCGTCATCATCGGCTCGATGCCCCGCAGGATGTCGATGTAGGCCGCGCGGGCGGCGAGCGCGATGCCGGCGATCGTCTCCGGCCTCGGGCCGGTCCCGGGGCCCGTGCTCCCGGACCTCGCGGCCCCGGGCCCCGTGTCGGTGCCACCCGCGTCAGTGCTTCGCAGCAGGGCCAGACCCGCCGGGCCGCCCCTGCCCGGGGTCAGGTCGGGGGCCGGTGGTCGGCCGGCGGTGCCGAGGGCGTCCGCGAAACGGCGGTACCAGAAGCACAGGCCTTCGATGTCCTGGGAGAGGGCGGCGCGGGCTGCCGGGAAGGCAGCACCGAACGCGGTGCTCCTGTCGATCTCCGGCAGGTCGGCGGGCCAGGGGACGTCCCCCTGTCGCAGCAGCTGGGCCGTGCGGCGAATGCGCTGGGCGCCGGCGACGATCATCATCAGGGCGTCGATGTCGAACCGCTCCGGCGGGTCCTCGACGAGGAAGTGCCGCACGGCGTCGTCGAGGAGACGCCCGGCGCGGACGGCGCTGCGGGCGACGCGGGCCGCCTCGTCCGGCGTCCGGCCGGGTTGCCGCTGTTCGTGGGGCAGGTTGGAGGCGGCGAGCACGAGGGAATGCACGGCGCTCAGGTACGCGGCCTGGGCCCGGGTCCGCAGGACGGCGACCGCGCCACGGGGCCACAGCAGCGCACCGGCCGCAACGCTGACGGCGAACCCGATGATCACATCCTCGATCCGGACGATCCCGATCCGCCATCCCTCCGGCTCCACGATGTTGAACAGCAGGATCACCGTGACCGTGAAGCCGGCCTGCCCGAGCGCGAAGGCGCCCAGCCGACGCGCGTAGCTCCCGAGGAAGACAGCAGGCGGGAGCAACGCCCACAGGCCTGCGGTCGTGTCGCCGGCGACGATGACGACAAGGCCGCCCGCCGCAATGCCGATCACGGTGCCCGCCAGCGCCCGCAGGGCGGCCGAGGTGGTCGCCATCGCGTTGGTGCGCAGCACGGACAGGGTCCCCAGGACCACCCAGAACGCGTGGTCGACACCGATCACCTGGGCGATGACCACCGCGAGCGCGATCCCCAGGGCCTTTCGCACACTGTTGCGGAACCACACCGAACGGGTGCTGGCGTAGCCGACGGCGAGATCGGTCGCCACGCTTCCTCGCTCCCGGGCCCAGCTCCGCAGCCGGGCCAGCTCCGTCGCGGGCAGGCTGCCAGGCACCCGGCCTGGACGGCGGCTGGGAGCGGTGGCCTTCAGAACGTTCAGGGCCAGGTCACGGGTGCCCCGAGCCAGCCGGCGAAGGCGGAACGCCTCCGCGGCTGCGAGCGCCGGGGGGCTGTGCCCACGCACGCCGGCCGCAGCGGACGCCCCCGGCTCGCCGGGATGGTCGGCGCAGGGAGCCCGCGCCGGGGACGCGGGGACGTCCTGGCTCCTGAGGTATCGCAGGAGTGCCACGCGCATGGCCCGTTCGGACCGTTCCAGCCGGGCCATCCCGAGGCGGTCGTCGGTCTGGCGGGCGTCACCGGGCCGGGGCCCGTCCCGGGATCTGTGCCGGAGTCCGTGCCGGTGGTACCGCGAGGGCTCGATCCTGGTCGCGACCGCGCGCAGCGTCGCCGCGACCGCGTCGTGGACCTCGGCGGCCTCGGCGGGAAAGCAGGTCCGAGCGGTCCGGTCCCGCTCGGGCCAGGGCAACGCGAACGGGAGCAGCCAGTTGAGGTCGATGAAGACGTAGCCGAGTGCCGCGGCCCGTCCGCCTAGCCCGGTCGGGCGGTGGGCCGTCGCGGCGAACTCCCGCCGCAGCCGCAGCAGTTCCGTCCAGACCCGCGCCGTCTCGTCAGCGTCGGTGTCCGCGCCGGCGTGCTCCCGGCTGGCGGCAGGCTCCCGGCTGGCGGCAGGCTCCCGGCTGGCGGCGGGCGGCCAGGTCACACCGTCGGCGAGGGCCCGGGAGGCGGCGGCGATGTTGGCACGCAGCCGGTCGGGTGGGCGGCGCGGCCACAGCACCAGCACGGCGACGATCGACCCTGCGGCGCCGAGCCCCCACCCGGCCAGGCGTTCCGGGATCGCCGTGAGCGGGCCGGGCGTCATCACTGACAGCACGAACGCGAGCAGAGCGGAGCGGCCCGCAACCGCGACATAGGGGTTGAGAACACCGGCGAACATGACGACGAAGGAAACAACCGCCGAGGCAACGGCCGCCAGCACCAGTGCCTGCGAGCAGAGTGTGCCCAGCACGATCAGCAGCGCACCGCTCGCCGTGAGCATCAGGTAGGCGCGCAACCGTTCCCGCCCGGTGCCTTCGAAGTCGACGAACTCGAGCAGCGCGATGACACCGAACCAGGCGAAAAGGCACATCCGCACGTTGCCGACGAGCCCGATGGCACCCACCAGGACGACGGGCGCCACGATCGCGACCCGGGCCGCCGAAGTGAGGCAGAAGTGCCCGGGGTCACGGGAACCGAGCCGCCGCAACCACCGCCACTGTCGCCGTCGCATCGAGGTAGGCGCTACCCGGCTGGGAGCTCACGATGCGCGCCCCGCCGGTTCGCTCGCCCCGGACGAATGGTCCGGCCCCACCRGGGCGAGCGTTCGGGCGCGTGGATCAGACCTGGGTGCGGCGGCCGCCGCTCAGGCGTCCCGGCGCTTCGCGGCGACGAGACCGGCCGCCAGCAGAACCAGGCAGACCACCGCGAAGTAGACCAACGATCCCCAGGGGCCGAAGGGCAGCCCTTCGATGACGGGCGGGCCGTCGCTGACCTCCGACTGGCCCGCGACGATGAAGTTGTTACCGACGATGAAGGGCAGCCAGTCCTGGATGTGATCCCCGATCCGGGGGATGACGGGCAGCAGGCTCTCGGCGAGGAACAGGTACACCAGCATGATCACGACTGCGCCGGCCGTGTGCCTGATCAGCAGGGCCAGGCCGATCGCGAAGACCGCGGCGAGCAGGTAGATCAGCCCGACACCGAAGACGTTGCGGTACTCCTGGCTGGTGTCCAGCGCGAGCGGAGCGTCCGGCTGGATCACCTTCGCGAGAGCCCAGGACGCGATCGCGGTGATCTCCCCGACGATGCCGGCGAGCCCGGCGACGACCACGGTCTTCGCCAGCAGCGCGGGGGTGCGGCCGGGGACGGCGAGGAACGTCGACCGGATAGTCCCGAACCGGTACTCGGTGGTGACGGCCAGCGCCGCCATCACCATCATCACGACCAGCCCGAAGTTGTAGGCGAACTGGGTGGTCGCCGGCGTGAGGCTGTCCAGGTCGTCCGATGTGGTCGCCGCACTGAAGATGGCGGTGAGGCCGACGGTCAGCGCCACCGCGATGATCATGCACCACCACGGCGAGCGGGTGGAGAAGAGCTTGATCCGCTCGACAGTCAGCAGCGTCATGGCTTACCCGCCCTCCGGGCCTCGGCCCCGGGCTGCGGGGCAGGTGGGGCGGGTGCCCCGGCCGGGCCTCCGGAAGCCCCAGGGGTGACTGGACCCGGCGGCACCGGGCCGGTGCCGGAACCGGGCGGTGGCACGGCACCCGGCGGCGGGAAGGCCGCCGATGGCCCGCCCGGACCACCCGGACCGCCTGGCACGCCGGGCGCAGGACCGGCCGCGGTGTGGCCGCCGGCCTGGTACTCGACGTCCCCACCGGTCATCTGGATGAAAGCCTGTTCCAGGGAGCCGCGGGACTCGGTGAGCTCGTGCAGCACCAGGCCGACCGTGCCCGCCAGCTCGCCGACCTGCTCCGTGGAGGTGCCCCGGACGATCAGCGCCGCCGGGGAGTCCTCGGTGGCCGGAGCCTCCTGAACTGCCAGGCCCTGCCCGGTCAGCACGCCGTAGAGACGGGCCAGCTCAGGCCCGCGCACTCGCACCGAGGAGTCGGAGGCCGACTCGATGAAGCTCTTGGTGCTGGTCTGGGCGATGAGCCGACCGCGGCCGATGACGATGAGTTCCTGCGCCGTCAGCGCCATCTCGGAAAGCAGATGACTGGAAACGAACACCGTGCGGCCCTCGTGCGCCAGCCGATGCATGAACTGGCGGATCCAGAGAATGCCCTCCGGGTCGAGACCGTTCACGGGCTCGTCAAAGAGAAGGACTCCGGGGTCGCCCAGCAGCGCGACCGCGATGCCCAGGCGCTGGGCCATACCGAGCGAATAGCCCCCGGCCCGGCGTCCGGCGACGCCGGTGAGGCCGACGATCTCCAGCACCTCGTCGACCCGCTTCGCCGGAATGCGGTTGGACGCCGCCATCCAGCGCAGGTGCGACCGCGCCGAGCGATTTGGGTGCACCCATTTCGCCTCCAGCAGCGCGCCCACCTCACGCAGCGGCTCCTTGAGATCCGCGTAGCGGCGGCCGCCGATGCGGACGTCGCCGGCCGAGGGGTGGTCGAGCCCGAGAATCATCCGCATTGTCGTCGACTTCCCGGCGCCGTTGGGGCCGAGAAAACCGGTCACCTTGCCGGGCTGAACACTGAATGTCAGGGCGTTGACCGCTGTGGTCCGCCCGTAGCGCTTCGTCAGCCCGCGTGCCTCGATCATCACGCTCCTCTCATGATCCGAGTCGGGCTCCGGCGGCCCCGTCTGCCCGCCGCCGCTGACCAGATGGTTGCATCGCCAGCCGACACTTCCGGAGCATGGGGGTCACCGAAAGACATGTGGCCTGTCGGGAGCCCGACAGGCCACATGTTTCCGGTCGCCGCCTGAACAAATCCCGTCCAGTACACACGGGACGGAACTCGTTGGCCATCGGGCTGTCCCCCGAGGCCAGGGTACGGTCAGCCGGAATATCGCTCGGACGCGCCGAGGCGCCCACTGGCATGATCTGGCCGGCGGCCGGGCACGGGGCCCGGGCCCGCAGGCGGCTGAGCTCGGTTCGGAGAGGAGCGGGGCCCGGCGCAGGCGCCGAGCCGCACCGCCTCAGCCAGCTGCCCCGGAAGGCGCCCCCGCCACGGCGGCCGGCCTCAGGTCGAGGCCCGTGGCCAGCGCGCGCCACTGCTCGCGCGGCAGGTCCCTGCCCCCGGTGAGGAGCTGCACGGCCACGTGGTTGGCGCCGGCGGCGCGGTGCTCGTCGAGCCGTGCCCGGACGGTGTCCATGTCGCCCCACGCGACCAGCGCGTCGACCAGGCGATCGCTGCCGCCCGCCGCGAGGTCAGCGTCGGTGAAGCCGAGCCGGCGCAGGTTGTTCGTGTAGTGCGGCAGGTCGAGGTACGGCGAGAGAGCGGCCCGGGCGATCCCACGGGCACGGTCGGAGTCCGCCTCGAGGACGACCTTCTGCTCGGGAGCGAGAAAGGCGCCCGGCCCGAGGATCTCCCGGGCGCGCCCGGTGTGCTCCGGAGTGACGAGGTAGGGGTGCGCACCGGCGGAACGCCGTGCGGCCAGCCCGAGCATGCGCGGCCCGAGGGCGGCCAGCACCCGGGCGGACTGCGGGATACCGACCGCGTCGAGCGCATCCAGGTAGGAGACGACGGCGTTCAGCGGATTGCGGTAGCGCCGACCGGTCATGGCCTCGACCGTGCGCGCGTGCCCCGCGCCGATGCCGAGCAGCAGGCGCCCGGGGTGCGCCTTCTCGAGCATGCCGTAGGTGTCTGCCAACAGGTCGACCGGCTCGGTCCAGATGTTGAGGATCCCGGTGCCGACGCACAGGTGCTCGGTGGCTTCCAGCACCGCTGCCGGCAGCTCGAGGTCTGCCGTGGCGCCGCCCAGCCAGACCATGCCGTAGCCCAGCTCCGCGAGCTCCTGAGCGGTGTCGCGGCGCTCAGCCGTGCCGTGTGGCCACTGCCCGGCGGACATCCAGAGCCCGGTCCTGGCGACATTCATGGTCACTCGTGATCCCTTCTCGCTGGTCACATCGTCGTCATCGACGCCGCGATCCGATCGGGTCGTCCTTACCCGATGCCGCGCTCCTCCTCACGTCTCGGTGTGGTCCTGCTGGATGTGCCATCGGCGTCGAGCGATGGACATCGGGGACATCTGTTCCGTTGATGTGACGAGTCGGCTGGCACCCGGATCGCCGCCGCCGGAGTTCGGGGGACCGGAACGGGTGCCTCCGGAAACCGGCGGGGGGTCGCCCGGGAGCCGGTGTAGCGCCACAGCAGCGGCTCGGRTGAGATGGGCCCTGTGACGACCATAGCCAGCAGAGGGGACAATCGTCACCGTCAGCACGGACCGAGTGACCCCCGCGCGACGGTCGACCGGCCGGTGCCGGGTGGCAGCCACCCAGGTAGCGGCGTTGGCGCGGCCCGCCCGGGTGCCGTTCCGCACGTACCCCGACGACCGGCCCGAACGGGCCGGTCAGGCATCTCACCGATCACCGCGAGGCCCCTGGACATCCCGCGCCTGTAACGGAGCCCGTCGCGTGCCAGAGCGTGCAGGGGTGCGCCAGGGCCCCTCGGGCGCTCCGCTCCCGCCGGCTGTCAACAGGGCGTCCACAGACGGCCGGTGAGCGGCACGTGGCCTGATCGTCGGGCGCATGCCTTTCCACCAGGCGTTTCGCGGTACGACGAGCCTGCGGTCACCCGCGGAACCGGTGTGGACGTCCACAGCTCTCCACACGCTTTCCACAAGTTATCCACAGGCTGTGGTGAACTCGGATGGCGGGGCCGGCAAATTCGGCGATACGGGACGTCCGCGCGCCACCGGAGGGGCCCGGCGGTGCGCGGAAGGGGTACTCGGCCCCCCCCCCCGGCGGATGCGGGGGGCCACGTCCTCAGGCGGGGATCTGCAGGTCGGGAACGGCGATGGTCTGCGACGCGGCGGCCTCCGGGCGAAGGTCGTCGAGGTCCAGCGGATGCGCGGGCGGCCCGGCCACGACCACCCGGGAGGTCACCGTGAGGTCCGGGCCCACATGGAGCAGTTCGCCACTGGCCATGAGACGCCAGCGCGGGTCCTCGTCCATGCGCTCGCTCTCCACCACCACCGCCGGCCGGGTCGTCAGGTCGAGCGAGCGGACCCGGATCTCGCTGAACGGGCTGGCGTGGTCGAGGTGGCGCTGGTTGCGCCCGCCCGGTGCCCGCTGGAGCACGTGTAGCCCGTTCGTGTCCGGGTATCGCAACGCCCACAGGTCGTGTCGGGTCGCCAGCACCATGTTGATCGAGTAGAGCGGGAGGTGTTCGGCGATCCAGTTCGCGGCGGCGGCGATGCCCTCGCCGACGTCACCGTCCCGGGCTGCGATCTCCCTCGTGATCAGGGCGAAGTACCGCTCCGAGTCGGTGTCGCCCGCCACGCCCGCGCGGGCCTGACCGAGTTCGGCGTCCAGTTTGTCCAGGCCCTCGATCACGCCGTTGTGCGCGAAGATCCGCCCGTCCTGCAGGAACGGATGGGTGTTGCGGTCGTCCACCCGCCCCGTCGAGGCGTGCCGGACATGCGCGACGAACGTCGAGGAGACCACCTGCTGGCCTTCACGCGCGAACGCGGTGTCGGCGCGGGAGTGAATCGCCTGCCGAGCCACCCGCGGAGTGCCGTCCGCCTCGAAAGCGCCGAAGCCGGCACCGTCCGGCGGACGACGGGTCTGCGCCCGCGGGTTGTCCGGCGCGTCGAGCAGCCAGAAGGTCGCCTCGATCCGCTCGGGGCCGCTGCTCATGGCGAACAGATGGCACATACAAGACCTCCCCGCGCCCCGGTGCGTACCGCGAGCGCTGATCAACCGGCCACATGGCCACAGCCACCAGAATCCGCTGGCGCACAGGAACCTACGGGCCGGGAAGCCCGCCCGCCCGAAATCCGGCACGCCGCCCGGAACCTGCCCAGGATCGCGCCTGTCACGCCGGGACCGAGCACCCTGCCGACCACCAGCGGGCCACCCCGTACCCGCACCCCGGCCCCCGGGTTCCGCCCGACCGGCAGCCGATCGGACCCGTGCCGAGTCCACGGGCGGGTCAGCCACCCCGCCACAGGGCCCTCAGCCAGCCAGTATCCGCCTGCTCCGCCCGCGCCCCCGGACGCGCGCAGGACGCGGGCCGGACGCGGGCCGGACGCGCCGGGTTTGCGCCGTGCCGGCGGAGAACCCTTGCGGACAGAATCCGTCCGCCAACCCGGGCACACTGATGGGCATGCTGGAGACCTCCGCCCGGCTGCTCCGGTTACTCTCGCTGCTGCAGACCCAGCGCGACTGGTCGGGCCCCGACCTCGCCGAGCGCCTCGGCGTCACCCCCCGCACCGTCCGGCGAGACGTCGAGAAGCTGCGCGGCCTGGGCTATCCGGTGCATGCCGCCTCCGGCGTCGCCGGCGGGTACCGCCTCGGCGCGGGTGCACGGCTCCCTCCCCTGCTCCTCGACGATGACGAGGCGGTCGCCGTGGCTGTGAGCCTGCGCACGGCCACAGCCGGCTCGGTCGAAGGCATCGCGGAGTCGTCCGTCCGTGCTCTGAGCAAGTTGGAGCAGGTGCTGCCGGCCAGACTGCGGCACCGGGTACAGGCCCTGCACTCCGTCACCGTGCCTCTGCACGGCACCAACCCCTCGGCGGTCGACCCGGAGGTGCTGATGGCCGTCGCCACCGCCTGCCGCGAGCACCAGGTTCTGCGGTTCGACTACCGTGACCACGACGGCGCGCGGACGTCCCGCCGCACCGAGCCGCACACCCTCGTCCACACCGGCTGGCGCTGGTATCTCGTCGCCTGGGACCTCACCCGCGACGACTGGCGCAACTTCCGGCTCGACCGGATCTCACCGAAGACCCCGACAGGCCCGGCCTTCCCGCCGCGGGAGCCACCGACGGACGACATCAGGGCCTACGCCTCGTGGTCCGTGTCGACCGCGGGCTACCGCTTCCAGGCGCAGGTGCGCTTCCACGCGGCCGCCGAGGTGATCGCCCGCTCCACCACACCCTCCGCCATGACCGTCGAACCGGTGGACGACGAGACCTGCCTGGTCCGGACCGGCTCCAACTCGCTGGACTCGCTGGCCCTCTACCTGTCCCTCCTCGGCGTGGACTTCGAGGTGCTCGAGCCGCCGGAACTGGTCGAACACGTCCGGGTACTGGCCGGCCGGCTGGACCGGGCCAGCCGGCCGCGGGCCCTTCCCGACCAGCCAATATGATGGAAAACGGACATCGGCGATCCGTACGCCGGTCATCCCGTACAGCCATGATCGGTTCCCACCGTGACGATCGTGACGATCGTGGCGGCGCGCAGGCGGCGCCCGGAGGGCACGATGAGCAGCACGCTACCCACGACGGCCGGTCCGGACCGGCGACCACCGCTCCCTGACCCGCTGTCGTCCGGCTGGCCCGCGGGGTCCGCGCCGGGCCACGGCACCCCCGCAGCCGGAGCCGTCACCACCGCACCCTGGGACGCGATCTTCACTCCGCTCGCCACCACCGACCCATACGAGATCAGCGGCTACCCGATCCAGGCACGCATCGGTGAGGGCGGCATGGGCGCCGTCTACCTCTCGCGCACTCCCGGTGGACGTCCGCTGGCGGTCAAGGTCGTGCGCCCGGAGTTCGCCACCGACCCCGACTTCCGCGCGCGTTTCGCCAAGGAGGTCGCGATCGCGCAGCGGGTTCAGGGCCCGTACACGGTGCCGGTCATCGACGCGGACGCCGCTGCCGCGCGCCCGTGGATCGCGACCGCCTACGTACCCGCCCCATCCCTCGCGATCGCCGTGGCCCGCACCGGTGCGCTGCCTGCACCGAGCGTCCTGCTGCTCATCGCCGGCATCGCCGAAGCGCTCGAGTCCATCCACCGTGCCGGTGTCGTCCACCGCGATCTGAAGCCCGGGAACGTCATCCTCGCCCCGGACGGCCCACGCGTCATCGACTTCGGGGTCGCCCGCGCCATCGACGCCGCCACCGCCGCGATGACCCAGACCGGGGCCCGCCTGGGCACCCCGRCCTTCATGGCGCCCGAGCAGGTCCAGGGCCGGCAGCTGGACCAGCCGGGCGATGTGTTCGCGCTCGGCGCCACCGCCTACTTCGCCCTCACCGGACGTCCCCCGTTCGGAGTGGACGCGGCGGTGTTCCACCGCATCGAGCACCAGCAGCCCGACTGGGACGGCTGCCCGGACGATCTGCGCGACATCCTGGCGCGGTGCATGGCGAAGGACCCAGACGCGCGCCCGACCCCCGCCGAGCTGATCACACTCTGCGGCTCCACCAGCCCCGTCGGACGTCTCACCGCCGGCACCGGCCAGCACCCCGACAGCGGCTGGCTGCCACCCACCGTCGCCGCGGAGATCACTCGCTACCGGCTCGCACCGGTACCAGCCTCCCATCCCCCGAACGGGGGACCGCCGGAACCGCCGACCTATGTTCCTGGCGCGGCGTCCGTGGGCCCGGCGGGGCCGACAGACGCCCCGCGCGGCGGCCCACACGGCCCACCCGGCTCACCCCCCGGGTCGTACCGCGGCCACGGCGGCACCCGCCGGCCATCGTTCCTCGGCGCCGTGGGCGCGGTCGCCTTCATCGTGGTGTGCGCACTCGCCGCGATCCTGCTCACCCGCTCCGGCGCTCCGTCCCCGTCAGCCCCCATGGAAGCCTCGGCCGGCGCACCCGGCCCGGCCCCGGCGACGGCGTTGCCAGGGCCCGTGGACCCGAATGGCGGCGGAACCGGCGCCGGCGCGGCTGCACCCGGACCCGCGTTCCCCGGCACCGCCCCGGGTCAGGTCGCCCTACCGCTGCCAGGCCCGGGGTCCGTCAACGCGCCAGGCAGTGGAGCCGGCACGGCGCAGAACCAGCCCGGCGCAGCACCGCCCGCCACCCCCGCACCAGCCTCGCGGACGCCCTCCCCCGCCCCGCGTACCAGCGCCGCGGCGCCGAACCCGGCCGCGACGCCAAGCGCCGCGGCGACCAGCTGCCCGGCCAGCCCGAGCCACACCTACAACGGCGACGGCTACGGCGTCCTCGTCGAGGACACCGCGCTGCGCACCGGGCCGTACGCCGCCTGCGGTACCGTCTCGAAGCTCGCCAAGGGGCTGAAGGTCTGGCTGCACTGCAGTGTGGTCAACAAGCACGACAACGTGTGGTGGTGGGCCCGGCTGGACGGCACGTCCACCGCCGGCTGGATCTACAGTGGCAGCCTCAGGCTGAGCTACGTCGATGACAGCGGCGACGGCCGGATCCGCACCTACAGCTGCAACGGCAGGTACGTCGACCACTGACCCGGACCCGTGGCATGAGACGGCGCATCTCGGGCAGGTGAGCGGACGAGATCGCCAGCCGGTAAGGAGCAGCGCCCATGATCCAGCCGCCCGCCTTCCACAACGCGATCAGTGCCATCAGCTACCCGATGGCCATCGTGACAACCGCTGTGGACGGCGAGCGCAGCGGCTGCCTCATCGGCTTCCATACCCAGTGCAGCATCAATCCGCCGCGCTACCTGGTGTGCATCTCGCACAGCAACCACACCTTCGGCCTGGCCCGGCGGGCCACCCACCTGGCCCTGCACCTGCTGGATGCCTCCGACCGGGCCCTCGCGGAACTGTTCGGCGAGAGAACCGGCGACGACTTCGACAAGTTCGCCCACTGCGCCTGGTCACCGGGACCGTTCGGAATGCCGATCCTCGCGGCCCCACCCGCCTGGTTCGCCGGCCCCGTCGTGACAATGACGGACGTCGGCGACCATTCCGCGTTCGTCATCAGCCCCACCGGCAGCGAGTACGACGGACATCTCAACCAGCTGAGCTTCCAGGAAATCCGCGACATGGTCCCAGGACATCCAGCCTGAACCATTGCCAGCCACCCGCCCGACGCCCAGGCCCGCCCCCGCCACAGCGAGACACATCGGACACCGAAGCCCGACCAGCACCCACCCCACGGGGACCACACCCCAAAAAACCCATAAACCCCGCGCCCCGAACGCCGCGGGGGGCTCGGCCCCCCGGCCAACATGGCGAAACGACCTTGGTCAGACCCCGTCTGACACACTTCACCCCGAGTTGAGCGGGCGACGGGAATCGAACCCGCGTTGCAAGCTTGGGAAGCTCGTGTTCTGCCTCTGAACTACGCCCGCGTGGTGCAACCGCATCCTACTGGACGTCGACGTCGGGGGGCTGCCCGGCACCCCAGAATTTTCGTCAGGACTGGCCGTGCGGGCACCTGACCTGGTCACGCGCCCGGGTGCGGGTCGGTGGCGCGTTGGGTGGCGGCGTGGGTGGCTTCGGCCCGGGTGGTCTCGGCATGGCTGGTGTTCGCGTGCGACAGGTGGGGCAGGTCGGGACGGCCGATCGAGATGCCGTTCGCCTGGTGCAGGAAGCGCAGGGGCTCGCGGCCGGCGGGCTGACGGGGCCGTTCCCGCGCGGGGAGCGGGGGGATGTCCAGTTTGCACGGCTCGTCGGGCCCGATCCGGACCTGTTCGCCGTGGTGCAGGATGGAGATCGCGTCACCTTCGACCACGGTGTAGGTGGCGGAGGAGTCCAGGACCTCGACGTGCAGCCGGCGGGAGCGGACCCGCAGCCGGAACGCGAGACGGGTGAGGCCTTCGGGGAGCCGGGGGGTGAACGAGAGCAGCCGGCCGTTGTCCCGCAGCCCGCCGAAGCCTTCGACGAGTGCGATCCAGCTGCCGGCGAGGGAGGCGACGTGGAGGCCGTCGCCCGTGTTGTGCTCGATGTCCTTCAGGTCCATGAAGGCGGCTTCCCGCAGGTAGTCGTGTGCGAGCGCCATGTGCCCGCATTCGGCGGCCATCACGGCCTGGCAGCAGGCCGACAGCGAGGAGTCCCGGACGGTGAGTCCTTCGTAGTAGGCGAAGTTGCGGGCCTTCTGCTCGGCGGTGAAGGCGTCGCCGCGACGCTGCATCGCGAGTACCAGGTCAGCCTGTTTGACGACCTGCTTGCGGTACAGGTCGAAATAGGGATAGTTCAGCAGCAGGGGGTACTGCTCCGGCCTGGTGTTCTCGAAATCCCACACCTGGTGCTCGGTGAAGCCCTCTGACTGCGGATGGACGCCGAGGCGTTCGTCGTAGGGAATGAACATGTCATCGGCGGCGTCCCGCCAGTTCGCGGCGGTCTCCGCGTCGACTCCGAAGGCCCGCGCGCGGTCGGGGTGGCGTCGCACGGCGTCGGCCGCCCCGATGAGGTTCCGCTGGGCCATCAGGTTCGTGTAGACGTTGTTGTCGGCGAGCGCGGAGTACTCGTCGGGCCCGGTGACCCCATCGATGCGAAAGCGCCCGGAGAGGTCGTGATGGCCGATGGAGCGCCAAAGTCTCGCCGTCTCGATCAGGATCTCCAGCCCGAACTCGAGCTCGAACTGCTCGTCCTCGGTGGCCCACAGATATCTGATGACGGCGTCGGCGATATCTGCGTTGACGTGGTAGGCGGCGGTTCCCGCAGGCCAGTATCCGGAGCATTCCTCGCCGTGGATGGTCCGCCAGGGGAAGGCGGCGCCGTCCAGGTTGAGCAGCTGTGCGCGTTCGCGGGCGAGGGGAAGAATGGAGTGCCGCCAGCGCAGCGCGTCGGCGGCGGCCGCGGGGGCGGTGTAGGTGAGGACCGGCAGGACGTAGCTCTCGGTATCCCAGAAGGCGTGGCCGTCGTAGCCCGGGCCGGTGAGGCCCTTCGCCGGGATGGCCCTGCGTTCGGCCCGCGCGCCGGCCTGCAGAACATGGAAGAGCGCGAAGCGGGCGGCCTGCTGCACCTCGGCATCGCCGTCGACCTCGACGTCCGCGCCGCGCCAGAACTCCGCCAGGTAGTCCCGCTGTTCGGCGACGAGCCCTTCCCAGCCGGTCTGGCGGGCGGCGACCAGAGCGGCGACGGCCTGGTCGCGCAGCGCGGGCAGCGAACGCTGCTCGGACCAGCCATAGGCGAGAAACTTGACCATGCGCAGTTTCTCGCCGGGTGCCAGGACGGCGGTGGCGGTGACCTGCCCGGCGTCGGGCTCGCTTTCCGAGCTGATGCCGAGCGAGCGTGGGCCGTCGAAGATGTGGTCCATCGCGGCGGCTACCCGGATATCGCTGTGCCGCGTGCGGTGGACCAGTTCGACCATGGCGTCGCGGGCCCGGTGCCGTTCGGAGACGAGCGGCGATTCGAGCACGGCGGCGGCGCGCGGATCACCCCGGCGGGCGGGGAGCTGCTCGTTGGCGACGAGCTCGGACTGCATCACGACCCGGGCGGAGGCGTCGACCGGTTCGATCTCGTACAGGATCGCCGCGGCGGAGCGCTGGGAGAAGGACACCAGCCGCTGGCTGTGAATTCTGATCCGCTGGCCGGCCGGAGAGACCCAGTCGACATCCCGGCACACCACCCCGGCCCGGAAGTCGACGGTTCTGGTGTGCGCGAGCAGGTCCCCGTAGCGGACGTCGAACGGCTCGTCGTCCACCAACAGCCGAATGATCTTTCCGTTCGTCACGTTGATCACGGTCTGCCCGGACTCGGGATAGCCGTAACCCGCCTCCGCGTACGGAAGCGGGCGCAGTTCGTGGACGGAGTTGAGGTAGGTACCGGGAAGCCCGTGCGGGTCGCCTTCGTCCAGGTTCCCGCGCAGACCCACATGCCCGTTCGAGAGCGCGAACAGGGATTCGGAGCGGGACAGGGCGTCGATGTCGAGACCGTGTTCGGTCAGTGACCAGGCCTCGATGGGGTAGMCCGGCCTGCCGATCACACGGCCCTCCCGGCCGTCACCGTTCCGGAGGGCCCCGACGGGCTGGAGAGCTGCCCGCCGAGCAGCTCCGCGAGATCCGTGACCACGATGTCGGCCCCGTTGTGCCGCAGGGCCTCCGCGTGGCCGATCCGGTCGACGCCGACCACACAGCCGAAGCCGCCGGCCCGGCCTGCCTGCACGCCCGCCACAGCATCCTCGAAGACCGCGGCGGCGGAGGCCGGGACGTCCAGCGCCGCCGCCCCGGCCAGGAAGGTGTCAGGGGCGGGCTTGCCCGCGAGGCCCTGCTCCAGGGCGGTCTGGCCGTCGACGCGGACCGGCAGGAAGTGCTCGATCCCGGCAGCCCGCAGCACCTGGGCGCAGTTCGCGCTGGACGACACCACCGCCCGCGGAACGCCGGCGCGGTCCAGTTCCTCCAGGTACCGCACCGACCCGGCGAACACCTCGACGCCGTCCTCGTCGATCTTCCTCTGGAGCAGGATGTTCTTCCTGGTCGCGAGCGCGTTGACAGTCATCGCGGACGGCGGGTCGCCCGGCGCGCCGACCGGGATGTGGATCCCGCGCGAGTCCAGGAACGTGCGGACGCCGTCGGCCCGCGGCCGACCGTCGACCTGCTCGGGATAGTCGGTGTCGATGTCGAACGGGACGAACGGGTCACCGGAGCGGCTGGCCCAGTTCTCCAGGAAGTCGTCGAACATCTCCTTCCAGGCGGCGGCGTGCACGGCCGCGGTGCGCGTCAGGACACCGTCGAGATCGAACAGGCATGCCCTGATGTGATCCGGTAGCCCCAGCATCAGTCCCCATCCTGGATCGTCCTGCGCCGCCGAGGCCGTCACGCCACCGAGGCGTTCACGCCACCRCCGAGAAGAGCGTTCCGGGGTGGCGACCTCGCGCGGGTTTCGAGCCTCTCCTACCCAAAGGACCGGCGCTCGCACACACAGGAGTCCGATGGCGGCCCGGCTACCGCACGTTTCGCCTGGGTGGTCAGGCTCTGCGGTAGCGTCCGTGGCGTGCTGTTGTCAGACCGGGATATCCGAGCCGAGATCACGACGGGCCGCGTCCGGCTGGATCCCTACGACGAGCGTCTGATCCAGCCGTCCAGCGTCGACCTGCGGCTGGACCGCGCGTTCCGGGTCTTCCAGAACCACCGCTACAGCCACATCGACCCCGCCATCGAGCAGGAGGACCTCACCGAGCTCGTGGCACCCGACGGGGACGAGCCGTTCGTCCTGCACCCCGGCGAGTTCGTGCTCGGGTCGACGTTGGAGGTCATCACCCTGCCCGACGATCTCGCCGGGCGCCTCGAAGGGAAGTCGAGCCTGGGCCGGCTCGGCCTCCTGACCCACTCGACGGCGGGCTTCATCGACCCGGGCTTCTCCGGGCACGTCACGCTGGAGCTGTCCAACGTGGCGACACTACCGATCAAGCTCTGGCCCGGAATGAAGATCGGCCAGCTGTGCCTGTTCCGGCTGTCGACGCCGGCCGAGCATCCTTACGGCTCGGCGATCTACGGTTCTCGCTACCAGGGTCAGCGCGGGCCCACACCGTCCCGGGCCTACCGCGACTTCACCCGGACGACGGTTCCCGAGCTCTCCGACACGGCCCGCGCCACCTGACCCAGCCGGCGGAAACCGGCAGCTGGCAGGCCCGGCCACCGGACAGGCGCCAGCGCCGGCATCAGCGCCAGCACCGGGCGGGCACCGCCGGCCGGCCCGGCACTCCACACGCGGACGGGGCACGGCCAGCGGCCGTGCCCCGTCCGTTCCGTCCAGTCCGGTCCGGAGTTCAGACCCTCCGGTCCCGGTTCACACTCCGTCCGCCGGGGACCCGGCGATCGCCGGCGTCCCCTCCGCCGCGGGCGGCGCGACCAGCGACCGGGCGAGCAGCTGCGAGACGTCGAGCACCTCGACGCTCTCCTTGGCCTCGCCCGCGAGCTTCTTCTCGGTGACGGCGTCGGAGAGCATCACGATGCAGAACGGGCAGGCCGTCGAGACCACATCGGGGTCGAGGCCGAGGGCCTCCTCCATGCGGTCGACGTTGACCCGCTTGCCGATCTTCTCCTCCATCCACATCCGCGCGCCGCCGGCGCCGCAGCAGAAGCCGCGGTCCTTGCAGCGGTGCATCTCCTGCCCGCGGATGCCCGGGATGGCCTCGAGGATCTCCCGCGGCGGGGTGTAGACCTTGTTGTGCCGACCGAGGAAGCACGGGTCGTGGTAGGTCACCGAGGAGTCGATCGGGGTGATCGGGACGAGCTTGCGCTCCTCCACCAGCTTGCCGAGCAGCTGCGTGTGGTGGACGACCTCATAGGTGCCGCCGAGTGCCGAGTACTCCCGCGCGAGGCTGTTGAAGCAGTGCGGGCAGGTCGCGACGATCTTCTTGACGCCGGTCTCGTTCAGCAGCTCGATGTTGGCCTTGGCCATCTCCTGGTAGAGGTACTCGTTACCGAGGCGGCGGGCCGGGTCGCCGGTGCAGGACTCCTGGCTGCCGAGAACGGCGAACTCGACGCCGGCGGTGTGCAGCAGCTCGGCGAACGAGCGGGCGACCTTCTTGGCCCGGTCCTCGATGGCGCCGGCGCAGCCGACCCAGTAGAGGTACTCGACCTCGTCCGGGATCTGCTCGCCCTCGTCGAGGATGCGGACCTCGAACGGCAGGCCCTCGGTCCACTCGGTACGCGACCGCGGCGAGACACCCCACGGGTTGCCGTTGTTCTCCAGGTTGCGCAGCATGACGCCGGCCTCGGACGGGAACGCCGACTCGATCATCACCTGGTAGCGGCGCATGTCGACGATGTGGTCGACATGCTCGATGTCCACCGGGCACTGCTCCACGCAGGCCCCGCAGTTGGTGCACGACCACAGGACGTCGGGGTCGATGACCCCGCCCTCCTCCTCCGTCCCGACGAGCGGCCGGTCGGCCTGGGGCTGACCGGGCTCGGGCACCCGGCCGAAGCCGGACTCGGGCACGTGGTGCACCGCGTGCTTGGAGGACGCGTCCTCGGAGACGCCGGTGACCGCCTTCGACGCCTCCTCACCCTCCTCGGCGCCCTTGGCTCCGAGGAGGTAGGGGGCCTTCGCGAAGAGGTGGTCCCGCAGGTCCATGATCAGAAGCTTGGGCGACAGCGGCTTGCCGGTGTTCCAGGCCGGGCACTGGCTCTGGCACCGCCCGCACTCGGTGCAGGTGGCGAAGTCGAGCATGGCCTTCCAGGAGAAGTCCTCGACCTTGCCGACGCCGACGATGGGCTCTTCCTCCTCCATCAGCTTCTCGATGTCCGGAGTCGTGCCCAGCGGGCCCAGGGCGACCGGCTCACGCTTGAGGATCACGTTGAGCGGAGCGAGGCCGATGTGCAGGTGCTTGGAGTAGACCACCAGCACCAGGAAGCCCATGATGATCGCGATGTTCACCAGCAGGAAGATCGTCTCGATGATCTCGTTGGTGTGCTCCGAGAAGACATCGAGCGGGAGGCTGACCAGCCAGGAGGCGAAGGCCCACTTGGTGTCGCCCTGCGGGTGGGTACCGGCGTTGAACTGCGCACCACGCATGATCAACAAGGTCACGATGACCAGCGTGATCATCCCGAGGATGACCCACGCCGGGCCGATGTGGGAGCCGTAGAAGCGGGACTTGCGCTCCAGCCGGGCCGGCGCGTTGCGCAACCGGATGATCGTGAAGGTGAGCAGGCCGGCGAGGACCGCCACGGCGAAGAAGTCCTCAAGGAACCCGATGATCGCCCAGTCCCCGAACAGCGGGATGTGGAAGTCATGGTCGAACAGGGCGCCGTAGGCCTCGACGATCGTGAGCCCGAGGATGGTGAATCCCCAGAAGGTGAAGAAGTGAGCCAGGCCGGGCACCGACCACTTGAGCAGCTTGYGCTGGCCGCCGACCTCGCTGATCTCCGTCCAGATCCTGGTCGGCAGATCGTCGAGACGCCCCTCGGCAGGCTGGCCGGATCTGATCAGTCTGGTCAGCCAGAAGACGCGGCGGCCGGCCACCGCGAGAGCGATCAGCGTGATCGCTCCACCGATCGCGATTCTCACAGGTCCTCCATCAGTCCGTGCTATCCCGTGCTGCGCTTCTCTCGTGCTGTCCGGCGGTTCGGCCAGCCTTCCCGTACTCGCGGGTAACTTACCGGCCCGGGCAGACATACACCAACGGCCACCGCCGTAGAGCGCTCCGCGACCAGCTCACCCTGCACAGCTGTCGCTCACCCTGCACGGCTGGCGCCGGACGCACCCTGAAGAGCAAGCCTTGCCGCGACGGTGTTAGCGGCGACTAGCGGAGTGACCAGAGACACGTCCGGATCACCTGACGCACTCCACCACACCATGCGCGCACCCGCCGCGGCGCTTCCCGACATGCCCCGGAACCGGTGACCGGGCCCGCTCGACGTCGCCACACGCGACCCCTTCGCCTGCCCGGCGCCCGCCTCGACGCCTCCGTCGCCTCCGTCGCCTCCGACCCTGCCACGCCGTGGTCCGAGCGTCGCGAGATCGGGCACCAATTGGGCCGATCTTGCCCCGCGCACTACGGAGCCTGCTACTTTGAGTGGTAGACAACCATCGGAATCACAACTTTCCGCACTGTCTGCACCCGTCCAGCACTGTCYACTCCCGTCCCACCCGTTCCCGTCCGGCCGCACGACGAACCTCCGCCGGGACCACCGAACGACCACGTGGGACGTCCACGTCGACCCGGCCGGTCGACCTGGCCGTAGCGCCAACCCGACGATCCGAGCAGGAGGGCGTGGATGGCGGTTCGGCCGACGGCCCGGTGGCTCGCGCAGCAACGACGTGCCGACGATCTGGGCCCGCCTGTCGTGGATCATCCCGAGTGTCGATGTCAACTCTTGTGATGATCCCGGGTGTCGCTCACCATGGGTGCGTGCCCAGTCCGGGCCGTCGCAGCCCTCCGCTGTGCGGGTCCGGGCACGCGGCGCGGCCGGCCGGCGACAGCGCCGCCACCGGAACGGCCGGTGCGTTCCTGGGGACGGGCCCCGACGACGTTGACGACCCTGCGATCCATGGTGGGCACGATGGCGACTAGCACCAGGCCTGCGACGAGCCGGGCCGGGCGGCCGGGCTTCTCTCAGCACACTGAGTATCTCCGGGCACGCGAGCACCAGGCAATGGTGCGGCGGGACCGCATCTCCCGCGAGGTTCCCCGTGCCGCCATCCGCGCCGCTGTCGTCGGCCTGGGCCTCGGCCTGGTCATCGGCTTCGGGCTGGGGATGCCGGGCCTCGGGATCACCGTCTTCGTGGCCCTGCTCGTGATCTGGCCGGGCGGTGTGGCCGTGGGCGCCTTCGGGGCGTCGCCGGATGTCGAGACGCTGCGCGAGGCGGCCGAGGCCGAACGCAAGACGGCCCGGGCGATCGCCCGGCTGCGCCGACACGGGTACTCCATCATGCACGACCGGGCCGTCCCCTACTCGCAGGTCACGATCGGGCACCTGCTGGTCGGGCCCGGCGGGGTCATGATCCTCGGCAGCGACACCAACAAGGGCGTCGTCCGCTACAGCAAGGGCGGCGCCGTCGTGGACGGCGAATCCCTCAAGCCCGTGATCGACAAGGCCGCCTGGCTCGGCGGCGAGGTTCGCAACCAGGTTCGTGCCGCCCTGCCCGCGCTGACGATCCCGACCTTCCCGATCCTCGTCATGGTCGAGGCCAGCGTCCTGTGGAAGGACGGCGCGGTCGACGGGGTGACCGTCATCAACGTCAAGGACGTGGTCAACTACGTCCGGAACCGGCCGGGCCGCCTCAACCCCGGCCAGGTCCAGCAGGTCATCTCCGCCGCACAGCGGCTCTTTCCGCCGTTCTCCTCGAACCGCCTCGCCGAGCACGTCGTGGTCGACCGGGACCAGTGGCTCACGCTCATGGACGCCCTGCGCAGCATCCGGGAGAGCGGCGGCGACGCATCCGGCATGCTCGAGCGGTTGGCGCAGATCGAAGCCGATCTCGCCCGGCAGGCCGACCTCATCGACCGTGCCGGCCTGCCGACCTCCCGCTCCGCCGACATCGCCGGAGCCGCGCCTGCCGGGGCCGGCGCGGGTGTCGCCCACGACCTCGTCGACCTTGCCGACACAGCCGCGCCGGGTATCGGCGCGCCGGCCCAGGGAGCGCCTGGGAGCCGGCCGGCCGGCGGTCTTCGCGGCCGCATCCTGGCCTCGGTGCGCCCCGAGCGGGGCGGGAGCTCGATCGGGGCGACCGGCGGCCGGCCCTACCCCGAGAAGCGCCTGACCGGCGGCGACCAGCAGGCCCCCCGCCCCGAGGGCGACGGCAGCGGCCCCATGGAGCCAGGTTCCGGCCGGTAGCTTTCACCGGCCCCCCGGGATCATCCTGCGGTGCGCCGGGCGGGCACCGGCAGGACAGCGTCTTCTGGGCGTCGCCCCCGACGCGTGTCCGACTCCGCCGGGCGCCTGGACCTCTGGTGCCCGGCTCCGGCAACAGCGCGGCGAGTCCGCGAGTCCGCGAGTCCGCGAGTCCGCGAGTCCGCGAGGATGATCGCTTGCCGTTCCGGGTCGCCTACACCGAACCGGTTTCGGCGGCCGGCCACGCCCGCCCAGTTCCTTCAGGCGACATCCACATCACGTAAAGTGACAGATTGGGCGACTGGCGAAGGCAGCCTGCCAGACAGAGAACATTTGAGTGGACAAGACTCAGGTTCGACGGGCTATCCTGGGTTCGTTCATCCTGAGCGGACCATACTCAAGTCAATTCCGGGCGCTCGACTCCGGGTGCCCGGTCCGGGCGCCAGAGGCGTGCGGCCGAGCACGGCCATCGGGCACAGGGAGTCGAGCGCACCTCGGAGCCTCGGCACCGGGCCCGGTCGACGGGCTCATACCAACCAGGGAGCGTCCCGCCGGTCTCCACCAGGCGGGCCTGCATGATCGAGAGGCATACAGACATGGCACGAGCGGTCGGTATCGACCTCGGCACCACGAACTCCGTCGTGAGCGTGCTAGAGGGTGGAGAGCCCACGGTGATCGCCAACGCCGAGGGTTCCCGGACGACTCCGTCTGTCGTCGCCTTCGCGAAGAACGGCGAGGTGCTCGTCGGCGAGGTCGCCAAGCGGCAGGCCGTGACGAACGTGGAGCGGACCATCCGGTCGGTGAAGCGCCACATGGGCACCGACTGGAAGATGAAGGTGGACTCGAAGGAGTTCACCCCCCAGGAGATCAGCGCCCGCATCCTGCAGAAGCTCAAGCGGGACGCGGAGGCGTACCTGGGCGAGTCGGTGTCCGACGCGGTCATCACCGTCCCCGCCTACTTCGACGACGCCCAGCGCCAGGCGACGACCGAGGCCGGCACCATCGCCGGCCTGAACGTCCTGCGTATCGTCAACGAGCCGACCGCCGCCGCCCTGGCCTACGGACTGGACAAGGGCGAGAAGGAGCAGACCATCCTGGTCTTCGACCTCGGTGGCGGCACGTTCGACGTGTCCCTGCTGGAGATCGGCGACGGCGTGGTCGAGGTCAAGTCGACCTCCGGTGACACCAAGCTCGGCGGTGACGACTGGGACCAGCGGATCACCGACCACCTGATCAAGACCTTCAACGGCCAGCACGGCGTCGACCTCGGCAAGGACAAGATGGCGCTGCAGCGCCTGCGCGAGGCGGCGGAGAAGGCCAAGATCGAGCTGTCGCAGTCGTCCCAGACGTCGATCAACCTGCCGTACATCACCGCGTCCGCCGAGGGCCCGCTGCACCTGGACGTCTCGCTGACCCGCGCGGAGCTCCAGCGGATGACGCAGGACCTCATCGACCGCTGCAAGGGCCCGTTCCAGCAGGCGGTCAAGGACGCCGGCGTCAAGATCAGCGATGTCGACCACGTGGTGCTCGTCGGTGGCTCCACCCGGATGCCCGCAGTCGTGGATCTCGTCCGTGACCTGACCGGCGGCAAGGAGCCGAACAAGGGCGTCAACCCCGACGAGGTCGTCGCCGTCGGCGCGTCCCTGCAGGCCGGTGTCCTCAAGGGCGAGGTCAAGGACGTCCTGCTGCTCGACGTCACTCCGCTGTCCCTGGGCATCGAGACCAAGGGCGGCATCATGACCAAGCTGATCGAGCGGAACACGACGATCCCGACGAAGCGTTCGGAGATCTTCACCACCGCCGAGGACAGCCAGCCCTCCGTGCAGATCCAGGTCTTCCAGGGCGAGCGCGAGATGGCGGCCTACAACAAGAAGCTCGGCATGTTCGAGCTGACCGGTCTGCCGCCGGCTCCCCGCGGCATGCCGCAGATCGAGGTCACCTTCGACATCGACGCCAACGGCATCGTCCACGTCTCCGCCAAGGACCTGGGCACCGGCAAGGAGCAGTCGATGACGATCACCGGCGGCTCGGCGCTGCCGAAGGACGACATCAACCGCATGGTGCAGGATGCCGAGCAGTACGCCGAGGAGGACCGCACGCGTCGCGAGGAGGCCGAGACCCGCAACCGGGCCGAGTCGCTCGTGTACTCGACGGAGCGCTTCCTCGCCGAGAACGGTGACAAGATCGACGCCACCGTGAAGTCGGACGTCGAGGAGAAGCTGGGCACGCTGCGGGGCGCGGTCGGTGGCACCGACACCGCCGCCATCCGCGAGGCCGCGGACGAGCTCACCAAGGCCAGCCAGGCCATGGGCGAGTCGATGTACGCGCAGGCCGCGAGTGCCCCGGGCGCCCCGGGCGGTGCCCCTGGCGCGTCCTCGACCGATGACGATGTGGTGGACGCCGAGATCGTCGACGAGGAGGACAAGAAGTGACGTCCCCCCACGACGAGCACCGACTGGACGACAGTCGGGCCGGCGGGGACGCCGGCCCGGAGGAGCCCATCGTCAGGGACCGGAGGCGCATCGATCCGGAGACCGGGCAGGTCCGCGCCGGTGCCGAGCCGAGCCCGGCCGGATCGGGCTCCGGCCCGGCCGGGTCGGGCCCAGCCGGGTCGGAGCCGGCCGGTGGCGAGACCGACTCCGAGCTCGTCGCGTCGCTGCGGCGTCAGCTCGGTGAGCGGACCGCCGACCTGCAGCGGCTGAAGGCGGAGTTCGACAACTACCGGCGCCGGGCGGCCCGGGAACGGGACGCCGCGGGCGACCAGGCCGTCTCCAAACTGCTCACCGGACTGCTGGGCGTTCTGGACGACATCGGCCGCGCGCGGGACCACGGCGACCTCGAAGGGCCGTTCAAGGCGATCGCCGAGTCCCTCGAGGCGGCGCTGGAGTCGACCGGCCTGGAGCGGTTCGGCACGCCGGGCGAGCTGTTCGACCCGCACCTGCACCACGCGCTGCTGCACTCGTACCGGTCGGACGTCAGCGAGACGACCTGCGTGGAGATCTTCCGCTCGGGTTACCGGCGCGGCAACGCGGTGCTGCGGGCCGCGCAGGTCGCGGTCGCGGAGCCCACTGAGGACGGCGGCGACGGGCCGGACATCGGGCTCGATGGGACCACATCGGGCACTCTTGGTGATACCGGGCACGTCGGGGCACACCCGGACGAGGGTCAGCCGGCCGGCGGCGCGTCTCCCGGAAGGGAGAACACTCCCCTCCCGGACGACACCGGCAGCGTTCCAGGGCCGGACCGCGGGGGCCCGACCGTCAGCGCCGACTGAAGAGATGGCCAACTGAACCATGCCGATGGACCGCTCGCGTGCCGCCCGCCCGGTGTTCCGCACCGGCCGGGCCGGCCCGTCCCGATCTGACCGGCGGCCGGGTGGCTCTGTCCGCCCGGATGCTTCCGATACCCGCGTGCCGGGTTCGTTCATGACGGAAGGAGGGGCGCCGTGAGTGTTCGCGACATGGTTGAGAAGGACTACTACGCCGCTCTCGGCGTCCCCAAGGACGCGTCCGCGGCCGACATCAAGAAGGCGTACCGCCGGCTCGCGCGGGAGCTGCATCCTGACAAGAACCCCGGGGATCTCAAGGCGGAGGCACGGTTCAAGGAGGTCTCCGAGGCCTACGACGTGCTCTCCGACGAAACCCGGCGGCGCGAGTACGACGAGGCCCGCGCGCTGTTCGCCTCGGGCGCGTATCCGGGTGCCGGCGGCGGGCGCGGTGGCATGGGCGGCTTCGGCCAGCCGGGCGGCTACGGCCCGACGTCGGGTATCAACCTCGACGACCTGCTCAACGGCAGCGGCGGGGCCGGCTTCGGCGGGATCTTCGACAACCTCTTCCAGCGGTCGTCGCCCGGCCGCGCGCCCCGTCGCGGCACCGACATCGCGGCGGAGGTGACGATCCCGTTCGAGAAGTCGCTGACCGGGCTCGAGGCGACGGTGCGGCTGCCGGGCGCCGCCACCTGCACCACCTGCGGCGGCACCGCCGCGCGGCCCGGAACCTCGCCGCGGACCTGCCCGGTCTGCCGTGGACTCGGCGTGATCTCCCGATCCCAGGGCGGTTTCGCGTTGTCCGAGCCCTGCCGGGACTGCCTGGGCAAGGGCAGCCTCATCGACCATCCCTGCGCCGACTGCCACGGCACCGGCCGCCGGGAGCGCGAGCAGCGCATCCGCATCCCCGCGGGCGTCAGCGACGGGCAGCGGCTGCGGGTCCGCGGACGCGGCTCGCCCGGGGAGCGCGGCGGCGCCGCCGGTGACCTCGAGGTCACCGTGCACGTCCAGAGCCACCCCGTCTTCGGACGGGAAGGCCACAACCTGACCATCAGCCTGCCGGTGACCATCACGGAGGCGGCTCTCGGTGCCTCCGTGAAGGTGCCGACGATCGACGGCACCCCGCTGACGGTCAAGGTCCCGGCCGGCACCTCGAGCGGCCGCCGCCTGCGCGCCCGGGGGCGCGGTGTCCCGCGCCCCGGCGGGGAGAGCGGCGATCTCATCGTCACGCTCGAGGTCACGGTGCCCAAACCGTCGGAGCTCTCGCCGAAGGCGCGCACCGCGCTCCAGGAGTTCGCGCGGGCGCATCCCGAGGACCCCCGTGAAGCCCTGATAGCCCAGATGGAGGGACGGGCATGAACGCGCGCCCGAACCGTACGTCCGATCCGCCCCAGACTCCGGGCCGCGCCGGGAGTCGCTCCCGGCCGGGAACCGGCGGGCTGGCCGGCGGCCAGCCCACTCCAGCCGGCACACCAGCCTCCTCCCATCCCACGCACGAACCGGCGCCCGGCTACTACCAGCCCCCGGGCCCCGCGGCCGGACCCGCTCACGACGATGACGCGCCGGTCTACGTGATCTCCATCGCGGCGCAGCTCGCCGGCATGCACCCGCAGACACTGCGGTCCTATGACCGGCTCGGGCTGGTGACCCCCGGCCGCACCGCCGGCCGTGGACGCCGCTACTCGGCGCGTGACGTGGCACTGCTCCGCGAGGTCCAGCGCCTCTCCCAGGAGGAGGGCGTCAACCTGGAGGGCATCCGGCAGATCCTGCGCCTCGGTGCCCAGGTCGTCGCGCTGCAGGCCCAGGTCCGCCAGCTCGCCGAGGAGCTGGCCACCGCCCGCGCCGAGGCCGACCGTCGCGTCGCCGAGGCACATGCCAGCCACCGCCGTGATCTCGTCCCCATCGAGCGCGGCGCGGTCGTGGTCTGGCGGCCCGGTCACCGCCGCTGACGCCGGGTCCGGCCGGGCGCGGGCCCCGCACCTGTCCGCGCCCACCTCCCTCGCTCCCCTGCCCGACCCCGCCCGCCTCGCCCACTCGTTCACCTCGCCCGCCTCGCCCGCCTCGTCTACTCGCCCACCTCGCCCGCCGCCGGCGGGCCGCCCGGCGGACGCGAGCCCGAGAAGTCCGACAAGTTGAGCGGGAATGACTCAGGTATGCTGAGTGTCGTTACCGGAGGAGGCGGTGCCGTCCGGCGCCGTCCGACACAGAACCCATCATGCGGAGCCGACAGCTTCGGCACCGCCTGACACCGGATCGCTCCGAGACACTGGGATCGCCATGAACGCTGACCGTCTCACCGCCCGCTCGCAGGAGGCGCTGTCCTCCGCGATCAGCCGCGCCACCGGCGACGGATCTCCGCTCGTCGACCCTCTGCACCTGCTGGCCGCTCTGCTGGAAGCACACGACGGGGTCGGCGCGGCCCTGCTCGACGCGGTGGGCGCCGAGGCGCAGTCGGTGCGCTCACGCGCGGAGGCGGCGGTCGGCAGGCTTCCCCGTGCGGCCGGCGCGAACGTCGCCCCACCCCAGCTGTCCCGCCAGCTCGTCGCCGTCCTCAACAACGCCGAGCGGCAGGCGGGGCGGCTCGGCGACGAGTACATCTCGGTCGAGCACCTCGTCGTGGCCCTCGCCGAAGAGGGCGGCGAGGCGGCCCGCATCCTCGCCGAGGCAGGGGCGACCCCGGACGCGCTGCGCGGCGCGTTCGAGCGGGTCCGCGGTGGCGCCCGCCGGGTGACCAGCCGTGATCCCGAGGGGGCCTACCGGGCGCTGGAGAAGTACTCCGTCGATCTCACCGCCCGCGCCCGCGAGGGCAAGCTCGACCCGGTCATCGGGCGTGACACCGAGATCCGCCGGGTCGTGCAGGTGCTGTCCCGCCGCACGAAGAACAACCCGGTCCTCATCGGCGAGCCCGGTGTCGGCAAGACCGCCATCGTCGAGGGCCTCGCGCTGCGCGTCGCCGCCGGCGACGTGCCGGAGTCGCTGCGCGGCCGGCGGATCGTCTCGCTCGACCTCGGTTCCATGGTCGCCGGCTCGAAGCTGCGCGGAGAGTTCGAGGAGCGGCTGACCTCGGTGCTCACCGAGATCCGCGAGGCCGAGGGCCAGATCATCACGTTCATCGACGAGCTGCACACCGTGGTGGGCGCCGGCGCGGCCGAGGGCGCGATGGATGCGGGCAACATGCTCAAGCCGATGCTGGCCCGCGGCGAGCTCCGCATGATCGGCGCGACGACGCTCGACGAGTACCGCAGCCGGATCGAGAAGGACCCGGCGCTGGAGCGCCGCTTCCAGCCGGTCATGGTCGGCGAGCCGTCGGTGGAGGACACCATCGGCATCCTGCGCGGTCTCAAGGAGCGTTACGAGGTCCACCACGGGGTTCGGATCACCGACTCGGCGCTGGTCGCCGCGGCCACCCTCTCCGACCGGTACGTGACAGCCCGCTTCCTGCCCGACAAGGCGATCGACCTGGTCGACGAGGCCGCCTCCCGGCTGCGGATGGAGATCGACAGCCGGCCCGTCGCCGTCGATGAGCTGGAGCGCGCGGTCCGCCGGCTCGAGATCGAGGACATGGCGCTGTCCAAGGAGAACGACGACGCCTCCCGGCAGCGGCGCGAACGCCTGCAGCGGGAGCTGGCGGAGAAGCGCGAGGAGCTTGCCGCGCTGACAGCCCGCTGGCAGCGGGAGAAGAACTCCATCTCCGAGGTCCAGAAGATCAAGGAAGAGCTGGAGAACGCCCGGCGCGCGGCCGAGATGGCGGAGCGCGACCTCGACCTGGCCAAGGCCGGGGAGCTGCGTTACGGCACGATCCCGACGCTGGAGAAGCGCCTCGCCGAGGCCACCGGCGCGCTCGCCGGCTCCGACTCGCCCGGCGGCGCGATGCTCAGCGAGGAGGTCGGCCCCGACGACGTCGCGGAGGTCGTCGCGTCCTGGACGGGCATTCCCGCCGGCCGCATGCTCGAGGGGGAGACCGCCAAGCTCCTGCGGATGGAGGAGGAGCTGCACCGCCGGGTCATCGGTCAGGACGACGCCGTGCGCACCGTGTCGGACGCGGTCCGCCGCGCGCGGGCCGGCATCGCCGATCCGGACCGGCCGACCGGGTCGTTCCTGTTCCTCGGGCCGACCGGCGTCGGCAAGACCGAGCTGGCCAAGGCACTGGCCGACTTCCTGTTCGACGACGAGCGTGCGGTCGTGCGGATCGACATGAGCGAGTACGCGGAGAAGCACTCGGTCGCACGGTTGATCGGCGCTCCGCCCGGCTACATCGGCTTCGAGTCCGGCGGCCAGCTCACCGAGGCGATCCGGCGGCGCCCCTACAACGTGATCCTGCTCGACGAGGTCGAGAAGGCCCATCCGGATGTCTTCGACGTGCTGCTCGCCGTCCTCGATGACGGGCGGCTGACCGACGGCCAGGGCCGCACGGTGGACTTCCGCAACACGATCCTGATCCTCACGTCGAACCTCGGGTCGTCCTACATCGCCGACCCGACGCTCCCGCCGCAGGTCCGGCACGACTCGGTCATGGTCGCGGTGCGCGACGCCTTCAAGCCGGAGTTCCTGAACCGGCTGGACGACGTCCTCGTCTTCGAACAGCTCGGGCGGGAGGACCTGACCCGCATCGTCGACATCCAGATCGACCGGCTGCGCGGGCGTCTCGCGGATCGCCGCATCGCGCTCGAGGTGACCGACGCCGCGAAGGGCTGGCTGGCTGACGCGGGCTACGACCCGGTGTACGGAGCGCGGCCGCTGCGCCGGCTGGTCCAGACCTCGATCGGCGACCAGCTCGCCCGCAAGCTGCTCGCCGGGGAGATCCGGGACGGTGACGAGGTCGTCGTCGACGTTGACCAGCAGCGGTCCGGGCTGGCCGTGGCGGCCCCCGTCCGCGCGCAGGCCATCTGACCGCCCCGAACCGGTCATACAGTCGGCGCATGGTGCGGACGGGTCCGGTTCTGTCAGTCTCCGCCGAGGTCGAGGCCGCCCTGGCCGCCGGCGGGCCGGTGGTCGCGCTCGAGTCGACGCTGATCGCGCACGGCCTGCCGCGCCCCCGCAACCGCGGGTTCGCGGCGGAGTTGGAGGGGATGCTGCGCTCCCGCGGCGTCACCCCCGCCACTGTCGCCGTGATCGAGGGAGTTCCCACGGTCGGGCTGGACGAGGCCGGGCTCGCCCGCATCGCCGACGATCCCGCGGTGGCCAAGGCGTCCGTCCGCGACCTGCCCGCCGCCGTCGCGCTGGGCCGCACCTGCGCCACGACGGTCGCGGCCACCTCCGTCCTGGCAGCCCGCGCCGGCATCCGGGTGTTCGCGACCGGTGGCCTCGGCGGGGTGCACCGCGGCGCCGCCGAGACCTTCGACGAGTCCGCCGACCTGCCGACGCTGGCCACCACGCCGATGACCGTTGTCAGCGCGGGGGTCAAGTCCATCCTGGATGTCGACGCGACCCTCGAGCGCCTGGAGACGCTCGGGGTCACCCTGCTCGGCTGGCGGACCGCCGACTTCCCCGGTTTCTATCTCCCGACCACCGGCCGCCGGCTGGACTGGACGGTCCGGGATGCCCGGGAGGTGGCGGACGCCATGGCGACCCGGGACGGTCTCGGCCTGACGTCCGCGATCGTCGTCGCGAACCCGGTGCCGGCCGGGCAGGCCCTCGACCCGGCCGTGCACGACGAGGTGCTACGGACCGCGCTGCGCCGCGCCGACGAGCAGGGCCTGCGCGGCAAGGCCGTCACACCGTTTCTGCTGGCGACCTTCCACACCGAGACGGGTGGCGCGAGCCTCGAGGTCAACCTGGCCGTCGTACGCAACAACGCGGCGGTGGCGGCGGAGATCGCGACCGCGTGGGCGGCCCGCTGAGACGTCCGCACGCCGTCCGCCGTCATGCGCTGTCATCCGCCGGTCACTGGATCTGCAACTTGCCGGAGATCTGGTCCGCGATCCGCTGCAGGTGCTCCTGCGACGGCAGGTTGTCGACGTTGGAGTAGTTCACCGAGACCTCGACGCGCCCCTTGACGAAGAACAGGTTGTCCAGGACCAGGCCGACGGTCTCCCCGCCTGCCGTCACTCCCATGCTGATCCGCAGCAGGCCCTGGGCTCCGGCCGGTGGCGGGGGCGTCTCCGCGGCGACGATCTCGACCGTGGTGCCGCTGCTCGCGCTGGCGTCGAACTCGGCCTGCAGCGCCTGACCGAAGCACTCCCCGAACCGGGGGTTGGTCAGAATCTGCAGGTCAGCCGCGGCCTTCTCCGGAGAGACGATCTGGGCTGAGGAGGAGATCGAGATCAGGCTGTCGGCGTCGTTGGTGAAGTCGGGGCCGTCGGCGGAATCCTGGTCCTCGTCATCCAGCTGCTCGGCTGGCACTCCGAGGCAGCGGGCCACCTCGACCATGGAGATGTCGTCCGAGTTGGACTGCGGGTCCGCGGGGGACGCGGTGAACCCGGCGGTGATCGGGCCCTCGGTGAGCACGTAGTCCTCGGCGTTCAACGTGGCCTCGGTCGGCGACGGCGAGGGAGCGGGCGGGGACGCGGCCGAGGTCGGTGCACCCGCCCGGCCGCCGGCGGTCGAGGTGGCCCCGCCACTCTGGCAGGACGCTACGGCCAGGGTCGCCGCTGCGAGCACCAGCCCGCACCGCCCCGCGACCCGGCGCCCCCGTCGCGACGGCGCGCCGGTRCCGCCCCGGCCGGATTCCGCCGTGACCTGCCGGACCGCGTCCCGCTCGTCCACAGTTCCACCCCCAGATAATGGCGGCACGATTCTCCGCGCCGCATCGGAAAGCATTCGCCATGGCAGCGTTCCGCCACCATCGGATCCTCGTCCACAATGCCGGAAGAATGCGACGAGCACCCGCCCGATCCGATGTCTTTGTTGGGACAGCAACCGAGGGGCCGGAGCGCTCGGTACCGCCCTTGACAGGACTGATACCTTCCACCGCACTCGGCATGTCGGGCGCACGCCGCTATCGTCCCGATACGGATCGTCATGCCAGGTGTCTATTCGCTGCCCGCCGCGTGAGATCAGCCGGCGCGGCGCGCGCGTGACGCTCCGAGCTGGCAGCATCGGCGTAGAGCCGGCAGGTGGATGAGGGAGGGCGCAGCATGGACCAGCCGCGCCTCGGCGGTGCCGCGGAGCCAGCCGGTGCCGCGGAGCCAGCCGGTGCGGCGCCGCCCGCCGGATCAGGGCACGCCCCGGGCCCGGGGCACCCGGTACGGCGGTCGCGTTCAGYGCGCCTCGTGCCCTGCCTGATCGTCCTGTGCTGGTTGGCGGTCGGCGTGGCGGTCAGCCCGCTCGCCTTCCAGCTCACGGACGCCCAGACGAACGACGCCTCGGCCTTCCTACCGGAGGATGCCGAGTCGACCCGCCTGCTGGAGGCGCAGCGGACCCTGCCCGGCGGCGACGCCGTGCCCGCGGTGATCATCCTGGCGCGGGCGGACGGTCTCACTCCGGACGACCTGAAGGTCGCCGAGGCACTGCGGGCCGATCTCGGCGAGTTCGCGGCGAACACCATTCCGCCCGCGGTGCCCTCGGGTGACGGCAAGGCCGTGGTGCTCACGGTTCCGCTGCCGCAGTCGACGGACGCCGAACAGTTCACCGATGATATCGCTCGTATACGGAACATCAGCGACAACGCGGCCGCGACCGAACCGGGACTCGATTCCGCCGTCACGGGTCCGGCTGGCCTGGTGGCCGACACCTACGATGTTTTCGCGGAAATCGAGAACGCGCTGCTGATCACGACCGCATCCATTGTGGCCGTGATTCTGCTGCTGGTTTACCGCAGCCCTTTCCTCTGGATTGTGCCACTGCTCTCGGTCGGCATCGCGGACCAGGCCGCTGCCGGCCTGATCTACCTGCTCGCCCGGCACGCCGATCTCACGGTCAACGGCCAGAGCGCGGGCATGCTGCGGGTCCTCGTCTTCGGTGCCGGAACCGACTACGCGCTCCTGCTCATCGCCCGTTACCAGGAGGAGCTCACCAGGTACGCCGAGCCCGCCGCGGCCATGCGGGTCGCACTGCGCCGGGCCGGACCGGCGATCCTGGCCTCCGCCGGCACAGTGATCATCGGAATGCTGTGCCTGCTGCTCGGTGAGCTGAACTCGCACCGCGGGCTCGGCCCGGTCTGCGCGATCGGCATCGTCGTCGCGCTGGTAACGATGCTCACGCTGCTTCCGGCCGCGATGGTGATCGGCGGTCGGCGGCTGTTCTGGCCGTTCGTGCCGCGGCTGGGCCACTACGAGCAGGCGGAGGAGACCGGCAGCGGCACCTGGGCCCGCGCCGGCGCCGCCATCGCGCGCTACCCGCGGGTCATCTGGGTCACCACGACGGTCGCGCTGGGCGCGCTGGTGCTCGGCATGCTCGTCCTGCCCGGCGTCCTGCGCCAGGACGAGGCCTTCCGTGACCAGGTGGAATCGGTCGAGGGTCAGCATCTCGCCGAGCAGAGCTTCCCACCGGGCGTCACGGCTCCGACGTTCGTCGTCACGAACGCCACGCAGGCCGACGCGGTGGCCGCCACCGTGCGCGCCGTCCCGGGTGTGGCCGCGGCGGCGGAGAGCGGCCGGACGGCCGACCTGGTCCAGTTCCTGGTGATCCTGGAGGCACCGCCGGACAGCTCGGACTCCTTCCGTACGGTCGAAGCTCTCCGTGACGCGGTCCACGCGGTTCCCGGCGCCGGAGCGCTCGTCGGCGGTAACACCGCCGTGAACCTCGACGTTCGCGACGCCGCGGTACGCGACCGCGAGGTGATCATTCCCGTGGTGCTCGTCGTGGTGCTGCTGATTCTCGCGCTGCTACTGCGCGCGATCGTGGCGCCGCTACTCCTCATGGCCACCGTCGTGCTGTCGTTCTTCGCGGCGCTGGGCGCGAGCGCACTGATCTACCGCTTCGTCTTCGGCTTCCCCGGCGTCGATCCGGCGCTGCCGCTCGTCGGGTTCATCTTCCTGGTGGCGCTCGGCGTCGACTACAACATCTTCCTGATGACACGCGTCCGCGAGGAGGCGGGCCGGATCGGGCACGGCGCCGGTGTGCAGCGCGGGCTTGCGGTGACCGGCGGCGTGATCACCTCGGCCGGGGTGGTACTGGCCGCCACCTTCGCGGTGCTGCTCATCTTCCCCCTCGTCCAGCTCGCCGAGGTCGGGTTCCTGGTGGCCTTCGGGGTACTCCTGGACACCTTGGTCGTCCGCTCGATCCTGGTGCCGGCGCTCGCGCTGGACGTCGGACCGGCCGTGTGGTGGCCCAGCCATCCCACAGCCTCGGCGGACCGGGCGCTGGCGCTGCGGGCAGCCCAGGCGGCGCCGGCCAGGCCCGTCCCGCTCGATGACGCTGCCGCGGCAGCCGAACTCGACCAGCCCGGAATTGCGCCGTCCGGCGCCTTCGCCGACTTCGGCACCGACACCATCGAACACGCCTACGAGATGTCCCGCCTGCAGATGCTTGACGAGGAGCAGGCCAACGGCCCCGAGGCCGCGGAAACCGCGCGCACCACCGAACCACCCGATACCGCCGATACCGCCGATACGTCCGGCAGCCGAAAGCAGGACGCCTCCCCCGCCGGTTCGGCAGGGGACCCGCGCACAGATCCGTCGCGCTGATCGGCCGCGGCTGATCAGCCGCGATGCTCCGCGCACCGCCGAAACCTTCGGGGAATCCCGGCTTAAGCACTTATGGTTGCCAGATGGGCCCTGCGCCGCTCGACCTACCGGACACGGTGTCGATGCCGGACCTGTGGCGCGTCCCGCCGCAGGCCTGGCGGGGGCTGTCCCCGCAGCTGCGGCGGCTGCGGCGGCTGTTGCTCGCGGCCGGCGCGCTGCCCGCGGCCGCGCTTGCCGCGCTTGTCGGCAGCACCTTCCTGGGCCCACCCGGGCTGCTCGTCGCGTTCGCACCGCTCGGCGCCGCGGTCTGGGCCTGGCACGCGATCGGCCGGGCGTGGGATGCCTGGCGGTACGCCGAACGCGACGACGACCTGCTGGTTCAGCACGGCGTCCTGGTTCGCCGACTCGCCGTGGTCCCCTACGGCCGGATGCAGCTGGTCGACGTCACAGCCGGACCGTTGGCGCGGCGCTTCGGCGTCGCGCAGGTGCGCCTGCACACCGCCGCCGCCACCACCGACGTGGTCATTCCAGGCCTCGCACCGGACGAGGCGGCCCGGCTGCGGGACGCACTGGCCGAGCGCGGCCGTGACCGGGCGGTCGGGCTTTGACCTCGGCGGGCTCGGAGCCGGCTGACGAGTATCACCATCTCCATCCGCTGACGCCCCTGCTGCGGGGTTGGCTGCTGGTGGGGGCCGTCGCCGCCAGCGTGCTCAGGAACTTCGTCGAGGAGATCTCCGCCCGCGGCGTCCTGATCACTCTGCTTCTTCTGCTGCCCACCGCGTCCGCCTACGGCTACTGTGCCTGGCGGTTCACCCGTTACCGTGTCAACGCCGAGAGCATCCGGCTGGAGACCGGCCTGCTGTTCAAACGTTTCCGGGACGTCCGCCTCGACCGCATCCAGGCGGTCGAGATCGCGCAGCCGCTGCTGGCCCGGGCCGCCGGGCTCGCGGTCCTCCGCCTGGACCTCGGCGGCGCGCACGACGGGGACGAGGAGTCAGGCACCAGCCTCAGCTACCTCTCACTGGAGCGTGCACGGACCCTGCGGGCGGAGCTGCTCGCCCGCGCCGCGGGTGTCGCGCCCGACATCGGCGAGGCACCCGAGCGGCCGCTCACCGTGGTGCCGCCGGGCCGCCTCGCCGCCTCGATCGCACTGTCCCCCGCGCCGTGGCTGGCGCTCGCCGCAGCCTTCGTTCTCATCACCCCGGCCCTGCTCACCGGGACGTTCGCCGGCTTCGTCGCGGTGACACCGGCGCTGGTCGGAGTCTGGCGTACGTCGTTCCGCCGGTTCGCCAGCGGCTACCACTTCACCGTGTCGGAGTCGCCGGACGGCCTACGAGTCCGCGGCGGGCTGCTGAACCGCGCCCATCACACCGTCCCGCACGGCCGGGTACAGGCGATCCGCCTGCGTTCGTCCCCGCTGTGGCGGTGGCCCGGCTGGGTCGAGGTACAGATCAACGTCGCCGGGGAGGCGCGGAGCATGCTGCTGCCCGTAGCGCCGCGCGCGCAGGCTGTCGCGCTGATAGAGCGCCTGCTTCCGAAGGTCGATCTTGGCGCGGTGGCGATGCTGCCGCCACCCGGCCGGGCCCGGCTGCTGGCTCCGCTGCGCTGGCATCACATCCGCTGCGGCGCTGACGACCAGGTCTTCGTCACCCAGTCCGGCCGCCTGTGGCAACGGACCGAGATCGTCCCGCACCTCAAGGTGCAGAGCATCCAGGTCGTCCAGCAGCCGCTCCACCGCGTGTTGCGGCTCGCGGACGTCCACCTGGACTGCACAGGTGGGCCGGTACGGATCCGGGCGGGGCTGCGGGACGTCCAGGAGGCCTACCGGATCGCCGCCGGGCAGGCGGAGCGCTCCCGGCTCGGCCCCCACGCCACCCTGACCGCGCGGACCGACCGGTCGGACGATCCGCCGCCCGCCCAGACGGAGTACGACTCACCACTCGCCGCGGTCTGCGCCCCGGAGTACGGGCCGGCGGGCTAGTGCCGGTCACGGCACTGGCGCCGGTCACGGCACTGGCGCCGGTCACGGCACTGGCGCCGGTCACGGCGCCAGCCCCATCCGCAGGTCAGCCGAAGGTGGGGAACTCCGGGCCGAAGACGGCGCCCCAGAGGCTCACGGCCTCCTCGTGGTTCCCGGCGCGTTCGGCCGCCACCGCCCGCTCCGCGTAGATCCGCGCCTGCCGGACGCCCGCCCCCAGGTCCTGGAGGTCGTCCGGGCGCAGGTAGCTGGACAGGTCGCCGCGGATGTCCGACGGATCGCCGACGGCGAGACCCACCTCGTCCATGTAGCGGAACACCTCGGCGACGCCCTGGCGGGTGTTGAGCCCGCGGCCGGCGAGCACCTGCCCGGCGAGCGCCTCGATGTGGAAGGAGCGCAGGTGGCTTCCGCAGACCCGGTTCCACGCCTTCAGCAGCCGCACCGCGGAGATCACCCGGGGACCGAGGTCCATGGTCCAGCTGGCGTGCCGCTCGGGCCTGGTGGGCAGCCAGCCCCCGATCCGGTCCGGGATGACGTAGCCGGCGCGCGGATGGTCGAAGGCGGGCACGAGGTGGACGTCCGGAGCGGCGTCGTACACGATGCGCAGAGCCTGACCGCGGGTGCCGATCGTCTGCACCCGGTCACCGCCGATGGCGTTGCGGACGCAGACGAGCAGGTCCCGGGAATCCCACCGGAAGCGCTTCCACGCGCTGTTCGCGGCGCTGAAGACCACGAAGATGTCCACCTCGTCGAGCGGGCGGATCATCGTGTCGCGCCCGGCCGAGCCGATGGTGGCGACGCCGACCAGCGGCAGCGCGCAGCGCGGCGGGAAGATCGACCGCAGCGCCCGCTCGGCCTCGGCCCGCCGGCCGTCGATCACCGCGCGGTCGTCCTCGCTGAGCCGGACCAGATCGTCCAGCTTGGCGAAGGCGCGCGCCGTGGTGCCGACGAGCAGCGGGCCGGTCACCGGACCGGTCACCGGATTGATCGGCGACGCACCGGTGACGGCCGGGCCCGGCGGCGGCGCGGCCGCCTGCTCGTCGACGGGGAAGAGGGTGTTGGGCTTCCCGGGCGCCGAGCCGGCCGGCCGCCGCCAGTGCGGCGGAATGATCAGATGGTCGTAGGTGACCTCGCTCGACAGAGTTCCAGCGGGAACTCCTTGACGGGCATCCACGCTCATCGTGCCGACCTCCCAGGGACGCGGGTGACGCAATCGTGCGGGTACCCCTGCCAGACCACGACGTGCCCCCCACGACGTCGTTGATGCCGTTGGCCGGAGTCGGCGGGCCGACTACCGGTTGCGACATCGACTCCTATGGTGCCCCAGGACGTCACGTTCTGAACAGGGGGCTGTTGTATCGGCGTGTCCGGCCGGGCCCTGGCGTCCACAAAACCACAGAGAAACCCTGTCGGATTCCCGACACCCCGAGCCCAGGAGGGTTCTCAGGGATACCACCCCTGGGGGGTGAGACGGAAGCGTTGACCAGCTCTTATGGCACGTTTGGGGGATACGGGCGCCCACCCGCCCGCACCGACCCGCCGCGCCAGCCCTGGCAACCCACCCGGCAAGGGGCCCGCGACCGAGGAGGCCGGTCCGCCCGCGCCATCGCCAAAGCTTACGTTGCGTTACGGATCACCGGGAGAACAACCCTGCCACGACAGGGCCACCCCGAACGGTCAGGCGGGCGGACGGATCCACAGCCGACGGCGTTCGGTGAGCAGGACGCCGGTCGGTACGAAGGCGGTCGACTGCGCGAGCCGCTTTCCCACCACATCCCCAACTCGGACCCGTGTGCCGACGATCGCCCCACGCGATTCCAGCCAGCCCGCCAGGGCACGAACGGCCTCGCTGGCATAGCCGTCACGCCGATAGGTGTGGCTCACCCGCACCCCGATCGCGGCCCGGGCGCCGTGGGCGTCCGCCGCCAACAGCCCCAGAGCCGCGCCGTCCGTGTTGCGCAGCACCCAGGTCAGGATGCCCCGGCCCGCGCCCACCCGGCGACGCAGCTCTCTGCGCACGCCGGTGGGATCGATGGCGGCGGAGTCCGACGGCCCGGCCGCGGCGGAGTCGAGCGCGCCGCCGAACAGCTCGCCCGCGGCCATCCGGACCGGCTGGCCGCGACCGGCCGCGACCATGGCCTGCGCCAGCTCCTCGGCGACGAAACCGGAGTTCCAGACAGTCAGGGGAAGTGCGCGCATCCGCGCCGTCGTGAGGGTGGGACCCTCACCCACGACGCGTGGGTTCCGTGACGCCGAGCAGCCCACGGTCGCGCAGCCAGGCGCCAGTGCGGCGCATGCCCTCGTCGAGATCCACCCGGGCCTGCCATCCGACGAGCTCGGTGATCCGCCGGCCGGAGACGGCACTGGCCCTGGTCAGATCCTGGATCGTCAGCGGGCCGAGATCCACCCGGATCCGCGGGTCCACATGGGAGGCCAACGCCGCGCCGAGGCCCCGCAGCACACCGGGGCGGCGGGCTGGAGACGCGGGCCGGCGGCTCGGCAGGCGGTCCACCGCATCGACGACCTCGCACAGCCGGGCGGGGACGGATCTCGGCGGCCTGACCTCGGCCAGCGCGGCGTAGCGGCCGAAGAACTCGGCGGCTGTCGAGGAGCCCGGGCCCGTCACATGCAGCACCTGGCCGGCCACGACGTCGGTGGGCGCGGCGGCGACAGCGGTCACCGCTGCCACCACGTCATCGACGTGGACGGGACTGAGCTGGCCGCGCCCGCCGTCGACGAGGACGAAGCGGCCGGCGCGCATGAGCAGCACAGGCCACAGCGTCCAACGCCCGGCGCGCGGGCCATAGGCGTCCGCGATCCGCAGCACTGTGACCGGCGCGCCGTGGGCCGCCGCCGCGCTGGCGGTCTGTTCTGCGGCCGCGATCGCGTCGGCGCGGGGCTCGCCGGTCAGGCCGATCGGCGCGGACTCGTCCGCCAGCGGCGGTGCGTCGTCGCCGAGCGCGCTCACGCAGGACAGGTGGATGACCCGCCGGACACCGGCGCGCTGCGCGGCGTCCAGCACCGTCGCGGTACCGCCGAGCAGCACCCTGCGCATCTGGGCGGCGGTGACCCTGCTCGGCGGTGTCGGACGCCCCGCCCGGACCGGGGTCAGTTCGCCCACGCCGCCCATACCGACCGCTGCGGTGTGGATGAGCAGGTCAGCGCCGTCGAGGGCCTTCTCCCAGTCGCCGGAGGTGGTGACATCGGCCAGGGTGATTCCGGGGCCGCGCCGGACGTCGAGTGCGACGACCTCGTCGCCGCGCCGGCGGAGCTCATGCGCCACAGCGCCGCCGAGGAATCCGGCCGCGCCGGTGACCACCGACCGAGCCAATAGCCCTCCCACCCGCTGCCCGACCACCCGGCTGGTCCGCGCTCCGCGCGCGCCGGTGGCCGGGACCCGACACACCAGTCCGTTCCGGACCAGACAATACGTGATCTACTGGTACCCACCCGGCCGGAGCGGGAGTACCAGGCAGCGGCCGTGGTCCGGTGCCGCGGCGCCGGAGCGGCTACGGCGTGCCGAAGTCCTGTACCCAGTAGGTGCCGTAGTCGCCACCGCTCGCCCGCCCTACCCCCACCTGAGTGAGCTCGCAGTTCAGGATGTTAGCGCGGTGCCCCGGGCTGGCCATCCAGTCCGCCACCACGGATGCCGGGGCCCGCTGCCCGGCCGCGAGATTCTCGGCGGCTACCGAGAAGGAGTACCCGGCCGCGGCGATCCGGTCAAACGGCGACCGACCGTTCCGTGCCGTGTGATCGAAGTAGTTGCCGGCAGCCATGTCCTCGCTGTGGGCCTGTGCGGCTGCACTCAGCCGGACGTCGATCGCCAGCGGCGGGCAGCCGGCCGCGGCGCGCTGGGCGTTGGTCCGCTCGACCAGCTCCGCGATGAGCGCCGTGTGCTCCTGCCCGGTCCCGCCGGCAGACTCGACAGGACGTTCGGCGGACGGCGCGGACGGCGCGGACGGCGCGGGAGCCACCGGAGCCGGCTCGGCCGGGGCGGTTTCCGGACGCGACGTGACTGCGCCGGTATCGGTCTCCGCCGCGCTGGCGCCGTTCACCGGTGCCGGTGCCGCTTCCGGAACCGGGGCTGGCGCCGGTCGCGGGTCCACCGGCGGCGCGCTGGTCGGCCCTGGACGATCCTGGTCTGGACCGTCTGCCTCGGGACCGTCTACCTCGGGACCGCCCGGATCGGGACCACCTGGATCTGGATCCGCGCCAGGTGATGCGGCGCCGTCCGGATCCGAGTGCGGAGCGCTGGGGCCGGAACCGCCCGGCTCCGCATCGGAGCCGCCCGGTTCGGGCGGTACTGCTGCAGGTCGGGCCGCGTCGGCGGGGGCTGCCTCGGAGGGGACAGTCAGCCCAGGTGCGGCTTCGGGTCGGATCGGCCCGGTACCGACCGCTCCGGAGGGCGCCGGCGCCGGGGCCGGGGCCGGGCGGCCGCCGAGCTCGGCGGGTTCCGCGGAACCACGCGCCCGCGGCGGTGTGGTTGTTGACGGCGGCGGGCCGGCCGCGGCATGCGCGTCAGCTCCGGGTGGGTTGGCGATCGGTACCCGCACGGCCCGCGGCGCGTCGGGGACGGCGGGGGCGGCCCGCCGGTTCCTGGAAGCCGGTGTGGGGCTCAGGTTCCCGCCGGCGGCGGAACCGCCCGGCCGTGGGCCGGCCTCCGGTGGGAACGGCCCGCCCGTTCCCACGAGGACCGGCGGGGACTCCAGAAAGGCCACGCTTCGAGCGGGGCCACCGACGCCGGCCGCGGCCACCAGCCCCAGCAGCGCCACCGTCATGACCGCGCATCCGCCGGCAGCGCGGCGCTGCCGGGCACGGCTGGACCAGCGGACCGCACGGAACGGCCGTAACCGTCGCGAAGGTCGGGACGAGCCGGGCGCCCGGGGACGCTCAGGAGATGCTGACCGCATTCCGCCTTCTGTGTGATCGGCAGCCTGGCCGCTCGCCCGCCTGGTGGGCTCGGCGATCAGTAACCGTACGGATCGCCGCCGCCAGGACGAGCGACACCCACCCAGCAGAAAAGCCACCCGGACCCACCATGTCAACCGGCACTCGTTCCGCCTGTGCCCTCGGCGCCCCGCAGCCGCGCCACCCGGCGCCGGAGCAGTTCGCCGGCCACGCCGGCCAGGACGGAGACCACGATGACCACGATTCCGATCCACAACGCCGCGTCGCGCAGGCCCGGCACGGAAGACGCCGCGTAGCCGAGCAGGACGAGGCCGGTGCCCCACACCAGCGCCCCGGTGACCACGGCCACCCCGAAGCGGTGCCGGGGCATCGACACAGCGCCTGCCAGCACCGGGGCGAAGGTCCGGGCCCAGGGGACGAAGCGCGCGGCGACGAGGGTGGCGGCACCGAAGCGGCGGTAGAAGTTCTCGGTCCGGGCCAGCGCGGTGGTGTGCCGGCGCTCCAGGTAGGGCCGACCGAGCCGATGGCCTGTGATGTATCCCACAATGGCGCCGAGGGTGGCGGCCACCGGTACACCGATCGCGATCACGACGATCGACACGTTCGCGGCCGGGTCGGCCGCCAGCAGACCTGCTGCGAACAGCACGGTGTCACCGGGAAGCCAGAAGCCGACCAGGACCCCGCTCTCGACGAATATCACCGCGAAGAGGATTGCGTACAGGGTCATCCCAGACAGGCTCTCGATGTCCACAGACCCCAGTCTGCCGGCCGGCGGCGACCCCGAGCCGACATCCGAGCAGCATCCGGCGATGTCGCGTGGAACCACACCCGTCCGAGCCGGGTGACGACATACCCTTCGGCCAACACCTGCCGTCGGCACGCGTCGGGCGCGACCGGTCTCCGGGTATCCGGGGCCCGGTGGCGGGTTCGGCGGCGCGTCCGGTGTCACGGCCCACGGTGGCTTCGCGTCACCTGGCGGCCGGGCGCCCCTACACCTTTCGAGGAGCTCCACCGATGCCCATCGCCAGCCCAGACGTCTACGCCGAGATGCTCAGCCGGGCGAAGTCGAACGCCTATGCCTACCCCGCCATCAACGTGACATCCTCACAGACCCTCAATGCCGCGCTGCGGGGCTTCGCCGAAGCCGGCAGTGACGGAATCGTCCAGGTATCGACCGGCGGCGCCGAATTCCTCTCGGGAACCACCATCAAAAACATGGTGCTCGGGRCCGAGGCTCTCGCCGAGTACGCGCATCATGTCGCCAAGGCGTACCCCGTGAACATCGCTCTGCACACGGATCACTGCCCTGCGGACAAGCTGGACACTTATATCCGCCCACTCATCGCCATCTCTCGGGAACGCGTGTCGCAGGGACGCGACCCGCTGTTTCAGTCCCACATGTGGGACGGCTCCGCGGTGGAGCTGGAGGAAAATCTCAAAATTGCGGACGAGCTGCTCGCCGACTGTCGCGCCGCGCGTATCGTCCTCGAGGTCGAAATCGGTGTCGTGGGTGGCGAGGAGGACGGCGTCGTCGGCGCGATCGACGAGAAGCTCTACACCACCCCCGGTGACATGTTCCGCACCGCGGAGGTGCTCGGCACCGGGGAGAAGGGAAGCTACATGCTGGCCGCGACGTTCGGCAACGTCCACGGCGTGTACAAGCCCGGAAACGTCAAGCTCCGCCCCTCGATCCTCCGGGAGGGCCAGGAACACGTTGCGGGGAAGCTCGGACTCGCGGCCGACGCCAAGCCGTTCAACCTCGTCTTCCACGGCGGAAGCGGATCAGATCTCTCGGAGATCCGCGAGACGCTCGACTACGGCGTCATCAAGATGAACGTGGACACAGACACCCAGTACGCCTTCACCCGGCCCATTGCGGACCACATGTTCCGTAACTACGACGGCGTCCTGAAGGTGGACGGCGAGGTCGGGGTCAAGAAGGCCTACGACCCGCGCACCTACGGGAAGGCCGCCGAGGCCGCGATGGCCGCCCGCGTGGCCCAGGCCTGTGAGGACCTCCGCTCGACCGGCCGCTCGATCGGGGTCTGACCCGCAGACCGGACGAGGGTCCGCTTTCGTTCTCCCGGGGGCGCTCGTGTCCCCCGGGAGTATCCCTCCCGCGGTGGCGCATCTCTGGCGCACTGCACGACGCCCCACCTCTCCACCTCTCCACCTCTTCCTCTTCACCTCTTCACTGCGCATCGGCGCTCCCGGTGATGTGGGCAGCCGGGCGGTCCGCCGCCCGGGCCGGTCACCCGAGCAGTGTGACGACACATCCGCACGGCTGATGCCGTGCGCCGATGACCATCCTCACCGCCCGGTCCGCCGGGGTGGAGGAGCGGACAGGCGGTCCGCCGGCGGCATCCCAGGAAAGATCGTGCGCCGCTCCGGCGCACCACTCCCCCGCATAACCGCCCGGGGCACCATCAAGGGCACAGTGGCCCGCCCGTCCGTGCGCCTGATGCCGGCGGAGCGTCGTCCGGCCGGACCGGCCTCAAGTAGGCCGGACCAGCACTGAGACAGCGGCCGCGGTCGGTAGGCCGGGTGCCTGCGCCCCCCCCCCCCCGCGAACGGGCCGTGGCCGCGCTGTGTCCTCTTCTCCAGAAGTAGCCCCGCCGTGTCCGAGCTCCCGTGCGGTCGTACCGCAGGTCCCATCCGTCCCATTACGACCCTCCGAGATCAAAGAGACACAGAGAGGCACCAACCGGGTTGAGGGCGTGTGGTTTCACAGGACCACACAGAGGCCCAACAAGATCCATAAGGCCGGAGTGGGAGTGTCACTCGGCGCGCCCCGTGGACACCCAGCACTCCGGACATCGCGACGGAAGATACACTTGAGTTAACACATAGTTACAGTTGCGTATCTCACACCACGCGACACGCGAGGCACCATCAGCACGAAGATATGGATTCTTWGACTCGCTGCTGACAGCGCGATGCCGGCCGGATAGCGTCGGCGCATATTCCGGTCGATTGACCACAGCACAGGCATTGCCCGCGATCTTTCGCGAGCGTGATCAGCAGTCTCTAATCGCCCGCCCCGGAGCGTCAGCCAAGTTAATGAGCGCGCCTGCGCGCGCGATACCAGGGGCCTCAGCTGATCTCAAGGAGGCTCGCCGCAGTGTGCTCTTCTTCACGTAGGACATTCAATGCTTGTCGTCGGGCCGGACAGCGTGGTTATGGTCTTCGCCGTGCCCGGAGACAGGCCGGGCACCCGACGGGTGGCACGCCGAATCCCTGCCCCCAACCGCCGGAAACAGAAACCCGATGGCAGGAGCGGGGGAACCAAATCCCGGGCGCCGATGTCAGGCGTCCTTGGGGTGAAGCCGCGAAGCTGACGACACCGATGAAGAAAATTCTTCCTCGCTGCCGAAGGCACAGGATTTCCGGAGTTCCTGGCACGCGGCCGGGCTTGTTCCCTGCCCGAACCCGACAGCTCACCTCGCAGGCGTGGGGAAGGAAAACTCACGCATGTCCGACGCACGTACCAGTGGCCGACAACGCCGCAGCAGTACCCGCAGCCGGGCCCGCACTTTCGTCCCCGTAACCGCTCTTGTAGCGGCGGTCGGAGGCACAATCGCCATCAGCCAACCCGCGAGCGCCGCGACGACCTGGGAAGGACTGCGGCAATGCGAGTCCGGCGGCAACTACACGACGAACACCGGTAACGGCTACTATGGCGCTTACCAGTTCTCCCCCAGCACCTGGAGCAGCCTGGGCTACTCGGGGCTCCCACACACGGCTCCGCCCGCCGTGCAGGACRAGGCAGCACTGAAGCTCGCGCTTCGCTCCGGGTTCGGCCAGTGGCCGGTCTGCGGCAGCGGAATGAGCGGCAGCCAGCTCCTTCCCGGCTCGTCGTCGTCAGGCGCGGGCAGCCAGGCCTCCCGCGTGGCGGAGCGCACCTCCCTGGTCGCACAGCCCGCCACCGCGGGTGTTCCGGCTCTGGGGCGGAACTACGCCCCGTCCGTTCACAACCAGGTCAGCGACGAGGTCAGGACCTGGCAGAGCAAAATGAACTCGCTCGGATACCCGCTCACGGTTGACGGTTGTTACGGGCCTCTGTCCGCGGCCGCGGCGCGCGACTTCCAGGCAGCACGTGGCCTCATCGCTGACGGGATCCTCGGTCCCCAGACCTGGGCGGCCACCTTCGGCTGACGCCCCCCGTCCCACGCAGCGGACCGTCCGGTCACCTGCCCGCGCCCGCCTACCGGCGAACACCGGCGCGCTGGATGACTGCCGCCGGACACGTTGCGCCATTCCGCGAAGGCCTCCAGTTCTCCCCGCCAGGCTCTGCCAACCGACCGGGGAACCAGGTTGGACGACGCGCATCCCGTGCGAGCACAGATCACCTCCGGGCCCGGCGCCTTCCCTGCCGGCCTGCCTCAGGCCGAGCCCACGCGCCGACTTCCCCGCCCCGGTCCGGACAGACCCTGTTCCGGGCAGCCCGAGAGCCCTGGATGCAACCGCACTCGCACCTGCCAATCGCGGCCGCCCCGTCACCACGCGGCCGCTGACCGGTCTCCCCTGATGTGCGACGGACCGACCGCCCGGCGTTGACCCCGCCGCAGGCGGCGGAACGCGACGCGGACCGCCCCAACGATCCGCGTGTCGCAGCACCGGGCGGCTCCCGCCACAACAAGATCATTACGGTGGCGGGGGCCTTACCACCATCTCGGGCCGTGGGTGCCGGTCACAACGATGCGGCGGTTCCCCCCGCGGTCCTTCTCCACGACCGCCGCCGCCCCGCCCGTCGCCGCGCCGAGCCACGCCAACAGCACCGGTCCTGGCCAGACCGCCGCCGCCACACGCCGGTGACCCCGGCGGGCGAGCGTGGCTCGGCGCGATCCCCCGGCAGTCCCGCCCCGTGCCCCCGGGCGCTCACACCTCCTTCACGATCACCCCGGCACCAGCCCGCCGCTGTCCCGACCAGCCCGACGAGCTCACGCCCAGCTCGACGGGTTCGCACCCAGYTCGACGGGACATCCACAACGACCGCATCCGGCCGGTTCGGGCCGGACGGGACCCGCCGCGCAGCGCCCGTCGCGGTAGCGGTAACGTCGTCGGGATCAGGCGTGATGACCGCCTCATCCTTCTGTAGGGGATAACAACCCCTTCGGGTGGCTCTCATGTGGTCCTTCCTGATACCTCACAACCACCCGGATTTGCGCCGCCCAGGTAGATCTCGCTACAGTTCCGCCCACTCGCCTCCCCCGGGGCGAGGTCGCGTGGACGGACGCCGAGTCCTGCCCCCGTCCACCCGGCCGGAACGAGAGCGGACGACACAAGGGCAGGAGCGGGGGACCCACATCCGGACGTGCACCACTCGTCCTAGGGGTTAAGCCACCGCCACAGGTACTAGAGCCGGAACGCACCTGTCCGAGGAGACGGGCTCCGGGCACCCTGGGCGGCGACCGGGCAGCTTCCAGCCCGAACCCGACAGCTCACCCCGCAGGCGACGGGAAGGACACCTGATGCGGTCGCACGATCGTGATCCCGTCCGTTCGAACGGCCGCGGCGGCAGACACCGCGCCGTGCAGCCACCCTCGGCGGCCACTCGCGCGCTGCGGACCACCGGAGCCGTCACGGCACTGGTCGGCACCGGGCTTGCCGTCACCGCGGCCCCGGCCGGGGCGGCCACCGCCGAGGACTTCAGCCGGCTGCGCCAGTGCGAGTCAAGTGGCAACTACGCCATCAACACGGGCAACGGCTTCTACGGGGCCTACCAGTTCGACCAGCGCACCTGGTCGGGGCTCGGCTACCCCGGCCGGCCGGATCAGGCACCGCCCGCGATGCAGGACGAGGCGGCCTACAAGCTCTACAACAGCCGTGGCTGGTCGCCATGGCCAGGCTGCACCAGCAAGCTCGGCCTCACCCGCAACGGCCCGGSACCGGCGTCCTCGGGTGGCGGGGGCGATGTCATCGCCCAGGCGCTGACACCTGTCGAGCCGCCCATGACCCTTGACCGCGCACGGTCCGAGGTCGGCAGCAGCTTCGGCGGCGAGGCGCTCAACGTCGGTATGGGCGACGAGGTCCGCGCCGACGCCTTCGTGTGGCAGGCGGAGATGCGCGAGCGCAGGTTCGTCCTGACCGTCGACGGCAAGTTCGGCCCGGAGTCGCAGGGCATCGCCGCCCTGTACTCGTACCTGACGAGAGTCAGCGACGGCCAGGCCGGTGTGGTCGGGCAGAACCTCTGGGGCGCGACAGTCAACGGCTGACCGGCGACGGGCCCGCCATGGCGGGCCCTCCCCCGGGCCTCATGCCTGTCTGGCAGGTCGCGATATGCCTGTCTGGCACGAGGCCCTCCCGCTTCGTCCCCAGAACTGACCAGAACTGATCCAGCGCGGCTCCGCCGGGCCGCACCGCCCGGCGACGGTGACGGGCGGGCGTCCGGCAGGATGGTGCCCATGACGACACCGCCCGCAAACCCGAACCTGTTGTCGGGCCCGCCGCCCACGCTGCTGCCGTCGGACGCGACGGTGGCCGAGGCGGTCGCCTCGGGTGCCGCCGCGGAGACCATCGCCGCCCGCTTTCCCGCTGCGAGCATCGGCTGGGCGCTCCTCGCCGAGGAGGCGATCCGGGACGGTCGGCCGGTGGCGGCGTACGCCTACGCGCGAACCGGCTATCACCGGGGCCTCGACCAGCTGCGGCGCTCCGGTTGGAAGGGGCATGGGCCCGTCCCGTGGTCTCATGAGCCGAACCGTGGGTTCCTGCGCGCGCTCGCCGCGCTGTCCCGCGCCGCCGCGGAGATCGACGAGACGGACGAGGCCGCCCGGTGCCGGCAGTTCCTCGGTGACAGCGACCCGGCAGCTGTGCGTGAACTCGGCCTCGCATAGTCACCGGCGAGGCACCTGACGTGGTCGGCTGGCCCGGCTCTCTTCCGGACGGGCCCCGACGGGCCGATATCCCTAGTAACCTCGCCCGGTGCCCGCTCTAGTCCTCATCGGCGCCCAGTGGGGTGACGAGGGAAAAGGAAAGGCGACCGACCTGCTGGGCGGCGCCGTCGACTACGTCGTCCGCTACCAGGGCGGCAACAACGCCGGCCACACCGTCGTGATCGGTACGGAGAGCTACGCTCTGCACCTGATCCCGTCCGGTGTGCTCCGCACGGACTGCGTGCCCGTGATCGGGAACGGTGTCGTCATCGACCCCGGCGTGCTGCTCGCCGAGATGGACGGGCTACAGGCCCGGGGGGTCGATGTCACCCGGCTTCTGATCAGCGCCGACGCGCATCTGATCATGCCGCATCATCGCGCGCTGGACCGGGTCACCGAGCGGTACCTGGGCAAGGCACGGATCGGCACGACCGGCCGCGGCATCGGACCGGCCTACGGCGACAAGGTGGCCCGTACCGGCATCCGTGTCCAGGATCTACTCGACCCGGGCATCTTCCGACAGAAGCTGGAACTCGCGCTGCGGGAGAAGAACCAGGTCCTGACGAAGGTCTACAACCGGCGCCGGATCGAGGTCGACGATGTCGTCGAGGAGTACGCCGCCTACGCGCGGCGGCTGACTCCGCACATCGCCGACACCGGTCTGCTGCTCGACACCGCCCTGCGCGACGGCAAGGTCGTCCTGCTCGAAGGCTCCCAGGGCACTCTCCTGGACGTTGACCATGGCACGTATCCCTTCGTGACCTCCTCGAACCCGACGGCCGGCTACGCAGCGACCGGCGCGGGGATCGGCCCGACCCGCATCAGCCGGGTCGTCGGGATCATCAAGGCCTACACCACGCGGGTGGGGTCCGGCCCGTTCCCGACCGAACTGGACGACAAGGTCGGCGAGGAGCTGCGCCGCATCGGCGGTGAGTTCGGGGTGACCACCGGGCGCGCCCGCCGCACCGGCTGGTTCGATGCGGTGATCGCCCGGTACGCGGTGCGGGTCAACGGCCTCACCGACCTCTTCCTCACCAAGCTCGACGTGCTCTCGGGCTTCGACACCGTGCCGGTCTGCGTCGGCTATGAGATCAACGGCCGGCGCACCAACGAGATGCCGATGACCCAGACGGACTTCCACCACGCGAAGCCGATCTACGAAGAACTGCCCGGCTGGCACGAGGACATCTCGCAGGTCACCGACTTCGACGATCTTCCGGAGGCCGCGCGGGCCTACGTGTCGACGATCGAGGAGATGGCGGGCGCCCCGGTGTCGGCCGTCGGCGTCGGCCCGGGCCGCACGCAGACCCTGGTGATCAACGAGCTCATCTGACACGAGGGCTCCGCRCCAGGCGCTGTTCCCCCACCCAGCTTGCACTACGGAGAGCTACGGTCGACGCTTGCATCGTCACAGTGGGCGACGACCGGGGGTGATACCGATGGCGGGGCTTCCACCACGTGCCTCCTGGGATGACGAGGGCGCCGACACCATCGACAACGCGTCGGTCCCGTCGGCGGAACTCGACACGACCGCCCCGAACGCGCCGACCACGCCGACCGCGCCGCGCCAGCCGAGCCCCGCGCGCTGGTCGCCGACGGTCCGGCCGGGCAGCCCGTTGCGACGCGGGATCGACCCGGCCACCTGGCCGGTCGGGTTCTCCCCCACCGGGGAGGCGCTCCCGGAGACGCTGACCGACGTCCTGCTGCGCGGCAGCCATGCGATCCGCAGCTCGAAGCGCGCCGAGGCCCTGCGACTGGAGCGGGCCGCGGCGATCGCCGATCATGTCGAAGCTCAGATCCTGGACTTTCTGACGTTCTGCGCGACGGAGGATCTGGTTCCTCCGGTCATCGTCCGCACGAACGGACGCCGCCCGGACCGGGCCTGGGAGAGCGACCTGGCGGCCGGTCTCCCAGGACGGTCCCACGGGCTCGCCGCCACCGAGGAGGCCGGCCTCGACCAGGAAGACGGCCAGGAGCATGACCAGGACGAAGACCAGGACGCCGATGATCGCGCTCCCGGCGACGACGGTCCCGCCGGGGCCCAGGACGCGACACGACGGCCGCCAACGGCCCACCCTCGGGTACCGCGGACGGGAACGCCGTCCGGRCACCGGCGGCGGCTGCGCCGGGAGCGGCTGCAGGCCTGGCCGCTCCTCTACTGGCGGTGTGAGAGCTTCCCCGCGCCTGGCCGGTCCCTGCACCTGTTCGTCGAGCCCGGCGGGCGCACCTTCGAGGGCCGGGACGACCCGGCCCCGCTGACCGTGCTCGGCCGGGAGGTCCGGGTGTGGCAGGTCGACGCCCCCGCGATCGTCGCGGGCATGGCCGAGGTGGATGCCCGGCGCTGCGCACTGCACCTGGTGCACGGGATGGCCCACATGCTGTGGCAGGCGGGGGTCGGCCTGTAAGCCTGGTGGAGCGTGGACGTCCGATGCCGACGGCGGCGTGACCGTGGTCTCGTGTTGCGCCAGCGCAAGCGGCCGTTGCCGAGGCCGGCCGGGGCCCGGGAGACTCGTGGGGCACCGCCGACCGCGCAGTCCCGCGCACAACGGCAAAGGATGATCAACGTGCACGCTAACCTGGACCCCGTGACCTCCTCCTTGTCCCTGCCTGTCCGCACCGGCCGATGAAGCTCCTCGTCGTCGGTTCCGGCGGGCGGGAGCACGCGCTGTGCCGCGCGCTCGCCCGGGACCCGTCGGTGGACGCGATCGTCTGCGCCCCGGGCAACGCCGGCACCGCCCAGATCGCCGAGCCACGCCCGGTGCAGGTGGAGGATCCCGACGCGGTGGCCGGGCTGGCCGAGGCCGTCCAGGCCGACCTGACCATCGTCGGCCCGGAGATCCCGCTGGTCGCCGGCGCAGCGGACGAGATCCGGGCCCGAGGCATGGCGGTCTTCGGCCCATCCGCCGCGGCCGCGCGGCTGGAGGGCAGCAAGGCCTTCGCGAAGGAGGTCATGCGCGCCGCGGGCGTCCCGACCGCCGACTCCCGGGATCACAACGAGATCTCCTCGGCGCTGGCCGATCTCGACACGTTCGGCCCGCCCTACGTCGTCAAGTACGACGGCCTGGCGGCGGGCAAGGGCGTCACGGTCACGACCGACCGGGATGCGGCGGTCGAGGCTGTCCGAGCCAGCCTGCGCGGCCCGGAGGACCGGGTGGTCCTGGAGGAGTACCTCGACGGGCCCGAGGTGTCGCTGTTCGCGATCGTGACCTCCGCAGGCACCGTCGTGCCGCTGCTCCCCGCCCAGGACCACAAGCGGGTCGGTGACGGCGACACCGGGCCGAACACCGGCGGGATGGGCGCGTACACCCCGCTGCCGTGGGCGCCGCCGGGCCTGACGGCTGAGGTGGTCTCGACCGTGGTCCAACCGACCGTGGACGAGATGGCCAGGCGCGGGACGCCGTTCAGCGGGCTTCTCTACGTCGGGCTGGCCCTGACATCCCGTGGCCTTCGTGTGGTCGAGTTCAACGTCCGGTTCGGCGATCCCGAGGTGCAGGCCATCCTGGCCCTGCTGAACACGCCGCTGACAGAGGTGCTGTCCGGCCGCCGAGCTCCGGTGTGGCGCTCCGGCGCGGCGATCACCGTCGTGGTCGCCGCCGCCGGGTACCCGGCGAAGCCGCGGCTCGGTGATCCGATCCGTGGTCTCACCGCGGCCGGCGCGCTGACCGGGGTCGACATCCTGCACGCCGGGACCCGCCACGACGAGCAGGGGCAGGTCGTGACCGCGGGCGGCAGGGTGCTGTCAGTCACGGCCATCGGCTCGAACCTCGAATCCGCGCGAGGATCGGCCTACGAGGCCATCAGCCGCATCTCGCTCGACGGTGCCCACTACCGCACCGATATCGGGGATCCGTCCCGAATGCAGCACCGCAGCACCCGCACAGCCGGCAGGACGTCAGAGGAGTGAGYGTGTCACAGGGCAGGTCGTCGCAGGGCAACGGATCGCGCACCGGTTCCGCCGGGCCACGGGTGGCGATCGTCTACGGCTCGCCGTCGGACACTCAGACCATGAGCAAGGCCGGCGCCACGCTGGAGCGGTTCGGCATCACCTACGAGGAGGTCTCCCTCTCGGCACACCGTGCCCCCCGCACCCTGGCGGAGTACGTCGGCCAGCTGCGCACGCGCGAGATCTCCGTGGTGATCGCGGGCGCCGGGCTCGCCGCGGCGCTGCCCGGGGCCGTCGCCGCGATGACCACGCTTCCGGTCATCGGCGTCCCGATCTCCGGCGGGGCGCTGGACGGCATGGACTCGATGCTGGCGATCGCCCAGATGCCACCCGGGGTGCCGGTGGCGACCGTCGGGCTGAACAACTCGACGAACGCGGCCATCCTGGCGATCCAGATCCTCGCGCTCGGCGACCCCGACCTCGGCCTGAAGCTGGCGACCTTCAAGGACGAGTTCGAGCAGGCCGCGGCCGACTCGCTCGCCGACATCGCGGCAGCCCGCGCATGATCGGTCGTTACACGCTGCCCGACATGGGCCGGGTGTGGTCCGAGGCGAACAAGTACGAGCTGTGGTGCAGGGTCGAGGTCCTCGTCATGGAGGCGCACGCGGCGGCCGGGCGCATCCCGGCCGACTCGCTCGACCCGGTGCGTGCCGCGCCGGCGCCGACGCCCGAAACGGTCGCCGAGATCGAGGCCGTCACCCAGCATGACGTGATCGCCTTCCTGACGGCCTGGGCCGACCAGACCGAGCCCCGGTCGGCCGCCGCCTACGTGCACTTCGGCATGACCTCGTCGGACCTGCTCGACACCGCGCTCGCCTGTCAGCTCGTCGAGGCCACCGACCTGCTGCTCGCCCGCGCCGACCGCCTCGTCGCCGCGCTGCGCGACCTCGGCCTGGCGCACCGGGCGACCCTCCGGGTCGGGCGCACCCACGGCATCCACGGCGAGCCCACCGTGTTCGGGCACCGCGTCGCCGATCTCGCCTTCGGCATGGCGCGCTGCCGTGACCGGCTGCGCGCGGCGCGGGCGGACGTCGGCGTCGCGAAGATCTCCGGGGCCGTCGGTACCTACTCCAACATCGACACCGACGTGGAGAGCTACGTCGCGGAGAAGCTGGGGCTCATCCCTGCGCCCGTCGCGACCCAGGTCGTGCTGCGGGACGGGATCGCCTCCTGGGTGGCGGCCCTCGCCGGCCTCGCGACCGTCTGCGAGGCGATCGCGCTGGAGGTCCGGCACGGGCAGCGCACGGAGGTCCGCGAGCTCTCGGAACCGTTCGGGTCGGGCCAGAAGGGCTCGTCGGCGATGCCGCACAAGAAGAACCCGATCATGTCGGAGCGCATCGCCGGAATCGCCCGTATCATCCGCGCCCAGTACGTGCCCGTCCTGGAGGGTGTCGCGCTCTGGCACGAGCGGGACATCTCACACTCGTCGACGGAGCGGATCGCGCTGCCGGACGCGGCCTGCGGCGTCGACTACCTGCTGCACCTGACCACCCGCCTGGTCGACGGCCTCGTCGTCGACGCGGCGCGGATGCGCGCGAACCTGGATGCCACCGGTGGGCTGGTCTACACCTCCGCCGTGCTGCTGGAGCTGGTCGAGACCGGACTGTCCCGCGAGGACGCCTACGCCGTCACCCAGGCGGCGGCGATGGAGACGTGGCGGACCGGCGTGCCGTTCCGCGAGACGCTGCGCAAGCACGCCGGTGACCGCGGCCTGCCGCTCGACGAGCCCCGCCTCGACGAGGTCAGCCGTCCGGAGCGCTACGTCGAGCGGCTCGCCCCCGTCTTCGACCGGCTCGCCGCGCTGAGCTGAGGCACGGTGGTCCGGTCGCCGCTGTGGTCCGCGGTGGTCCGGCCCCGTGGCCTGCGGCCTGACGGTACGGTCAGGACATGCCGCTGACACATGAGGAGTTCGCCGGGCTGACGCATCTCGGCTCCGGGAAGGTACGGGAGCTGTTCGCCGTCGGGGACGACGCGGTGCTGCTCGTCGCGAGCGACCGCATCTCGGCGTTCGACGTGGTGCTGCCCACCGAGATCCCCGACAAGGGTGCCGTGCTCACCGGGCTGTCCCTGTGGTGGTTCGACCAGCTCAGYGACCTCGTGCCGAGCCATGTGATCAGTTCGAGTGTGGACGAGTACCCCGCGGAGCTCGCGCCGTACGCCGAGCAGCTCCGCGGGCGCTCGATGCTGTGCCGGCGCCTCGACATGGTCCTGATCGAGTGCGTCGCCCGCGGCTATCTCACCGGCAGCGGACTGAAGGACTACCGCCGCACCGGCGCGGTCAGCGGGCACCCGCTTCCCGCCGGCCTGGAGGACGGGAGCAAGCTCCCGGCGACGATCTACACGCCGTCGACGAAGGCGCCGATCGGCGAGCACGACGAGAACATCAGCCGGGACGACGCCGCCGACCGGGTCGGCGGGGAGCTCGCGGCCGAGCTCGAACGTCTCACCCTGCAGATCTTCGGGCGGGCCAGCGACCTGGCGGCCGAGCGCGGGATCCTGCTCGCCGACACGAAGTTCGAGTTCGGCCATGACAAGGACGGAGTGCTGCGGCTCGCCGACGAGGTGCTGACCCCCGACTCGTCCCGGTTCTGGCCCGCCGACACCTGGGTGCCCGGCGGCGCGCAGCCGTCCTTTGACAAGCAGTTCATCCGCGACTACCTGGTCAACACCGGGTGGGACCGCAACCCGCCGGCGCCGGAACTGCCCGACGACATCGTCGAGTCGACCCGCGCGCGTTACGTCGAGGCCTACGAGCGGCTGACCGGGATCTCGTTCAAGGACTATCTCTCCACCGCCTGACCCTGCCGCGGGGCGGACGGCCGCACGTGCTGGGGACAGCCCCACCCCGGCTCCGGCGGCTCCCCGTACCCGCAACCCGGTAGTGAGCTCCAATGACGTTGAACGCATGGAACGAGATCGTCGTTCCATGCGCTCGAGACCTCCGACGGCACCGTCGTCGCGCCACTCGTCCACCCCACGCGGACCCGAGTCCTCCCCCGGCAGTCCGGCGGGATCCGGGTCGGCCCGCCATGCCACCCACCTGGCCGCCCGGGCGGCCAGGTGGAGCGTGCGCCACCGGCGGCTGGCGATCAGCGGCTGGCTGCTCGGCGTGGTCCTCCTGACGGTGCTCGGCTCGCTGGTGGGGACACACACGCTCAAGGACAGCGACTACAGCGTCGGCGAGGACGGGCGGGCCCAGCGCACCCTCGCCGACCACGGCTTCGCGACGCCCGCCAGCGAGAGTGTGCTGATCCAGCGGCCGCAGCCGGCCGCGGACCGGGCGGCGGTGCTCGCCGACGCCGGCCTGCGGGCCGCCATCGGCGACGTCTCGGCCCGGATCACCGCCACCGGTGAGGTGGACGGGCTGCGGGCGCCGATCCCGCTGCCCGACGCCGAGGCGGATCCCAACCTCGTCTCCACCGACCTGCGCTCGGTCCTCGTCACCTTCGAGATGCGCGGCGACGAGGAGACCGCGRCGGACCGGATCGAGCCGGTCCTCGCCGCGGTCGACGCCGCAGCCCAGGAGCATCCGGGCCTGCTTGTCGAGCAGGTCGGGGAGGCAAGTGCCGACAAGGCACTCGGAGACACCGTCGGCAAGGACTTCAAGCGCGCGGAGCTGCTCGCGATCCCGCTGACCCTGGGCATTCTGCTGGCGGTCTTCGGTGCCGTCGTCGCCGCACTGATCCCGGTCGCGCTCGCACTGACCGCCTTCGTCGCGGCACTGGGCGTGGTCGCCTTCACCAGCCGGCTGCTGCCGACGGACGAGACGGCGACGTCCGTCATGCTGCTCATCGGCCTCGCGGTCGGCGTCGACTACGCGCTGTTCTACGTCCGCCGCGAGCGGGAGGAGCGGGCCGCCGGGCGCAGCCCGCGGGAGGCACTGGAGATCGCAGCGGACACCTCCGGGCACGCGGTCCTGGTCTCCGGCCTGACCGTCGCCGTGTCCATGGCCGGCCTGCTGATCACCGGCCTGAGCGTGTTCAGCGGGATCGCCGGCGGCACCGTGGTCGTGGTCCTGATCGCGGTCCTCGGCTCGCTGACCGTGCTGCCGGCCGTCCTGTCCGCGCTGGGCGACCGGGTCGAACTGCTGCGGCTGCCGTGGCACCGGCGTCCCGAGCAGCGCGGACGCCGGGCCCGGGCCCGGGCGCACGCCCAGGCCCAGGAGCCGGCCCGCCCGGGGATCATGGGCCGTCTGCTGCGCCACCCCGGGCCGGTCGCCGTGGTCACCGGTGGACTCCTGATCGCACTCGCCGTCCCCGCGCTCGGGCTGCGGACCAGCGAGCCGGGCATGGACGACCTGCCGGACGACCTGCCGATCATGCAGTCCTACGCCCGGGTGCAGGACGCCTTCCCGGGCGAGCAGACAGCGGCGGTGGTCGTGGTCTCGGCCGCCGACGTGCGCTCGCCGGACGTGTCCGCGGCCCTCGACGGCCTGCGGCGGCTGGCGGTCGACAGCGGCGTGATGTTCGAGCCGGTCACGACCGAGATCAGCGCGGACGGCGAGGTCGCGAAGGTCGCGATCCCGATCGCCGGCAGCGGGACGGACGAGGAGTCCCAGCAGGCGCTCACGCGGCTGCGCACGGAGATCATCCCGGCGTCGATCGGCACCCTGTCCACCGTGACGGCGGACGTCACCGGGTGGACCGCCGGCTCGGTCGACTTCAACAAGCAGCTCAACGGACGGACGCCGCTGGTGATCGGGTTCGTCCTGGTGCTGGCCTTCCTCCTGCTGCTGGCCGCCTTCCGCAGCGCGATCGTCGCCGCGGCCGCCGTCGCGCTGAACCTGCTGTCGGTCGCCGCCGCCTACGGGCTGCTCGTGGTGGTCTTCCAGCATCACTGGGCGGACGGGCTGCTCGGCTACACCTCGACCGGCGCCATCACCAACTGGCTGCCGCTGATGCTCTTCGTGATCCTCTTCGGCCTGTCCATGGACTACCAGGTCTTCGTGCTCAGCCGGGTCCGCGAGGCCTACGACGCGGGCCTGCCGATGCGCGAGGCGGTGCTTGCCGGCGTCCGCCGCAGTGCCGGTGTGGTGACCAGCGCAGCCGTGATCATGGTGGCTGTGTTCAGCATCTTCGCCACGCTGTCGCAGGTCAGCATGAAACAGCTCGGTGTCGGTCTCGGCGCGGCGATCCTGCTGGACGCGACCGTGATCCGAGTGATCCTGATGCCCGCCGTGCTGACCCTGATCGGCGACCGGGCGTGGCCCCGCAAGGCCGGCATCGGTGGTCCCGGTGGTCCCGGCGACGCCGAGCGCACCGCAGACACCGCAGAGGACACCGCGACGACGGAGCTGCTGGCGGCCACGGACCGCCGCTGACCGGGACGCGCGGGCCGCGCCGTCCCGAGGCCGCGCCCCACCCGCCGAAACGGGTGGGGCGCGGCCTCGTCATGTCCCCTCCGATCGGGGCGGGAAGAAAGACAGGCAGGTCACAGAGGGGTTCTGAGGACGTTGCGGGCGAGCTACAGTGTCCGCGACGTCCGGTACCCCATCCGAGGACTGGAACTGACCCCATGCCTGTTCACATGCCTGCACAGACCCCTGTCGCCTCCACCCTCGTCGTCCGCACCCGCGCCGAGCTGGCGGCAGCGCTGGGTGGCCCCGCCCGCGGCGTCCGCGGCGTCGTCATGACGATGGGTGCCCTCCACCGCGGTCACGCCACCCTGATCAGGGAGGCCCGCCGACGCGCCGACCAGGTGATTGTCACGATCTTCGTCAACCCGCTGCAGTTCGGGCCGGGCGAGGATCTCGACCGCTACCCCCGCACGTTCGACGCCGATCTCGACGTGTGCAGGCGGGAGGGCGCGGACATCGTCTACGCGCCGAGCGCGGTCCACGACCCGGCGCCCCTGGTCACTCTGAGCGCCGGGCCGCTCGGTGGCATCCTGGAGGGGGCATCCCGGCCCGGCCACTTCGACGGGATGCTGACCCTGGTGGGAACGTTGTTCCACCTGGTCCGCCCGGACGTGGCCTTCTTCGGCCGCAAGGACGCCCAGCAGCTCGTCTGCATCCGCCGGATGGTCGCCGACCTGGCCTTCCCGCTGGAGGTCGTGGGCGTGCCGACCGTGCGTGACGACGACGGCCTGGCACTGTCCAGCCGCAACGCCTACCTCGACGCCGGTCAGCGGCGCAGCGCACTCGCGCTGGTCCGGTCCCTCACCGCGGGCGCCGCACGCGCGACGGAGGGCCCGACGGCCGTCCTCGCCGCGGCCCGCGAGGTACTGGCCATGGAAGCCGGTGTCGACCTGGACTACCTGACGCTGGCGAATCCGTCCGATCTGGGCCCGGTGGCGGAGGGGCCGGCGCTGCTGCTGGTCGCCGCCCGGGTCGGCACCACCCGTCTCATCGACAACATCGATCTGGTGCTGGCCGGGGCCTCCCGGCCGGCCGCGGTCTTCGCACACGACGGTTACCAGGGGGTCTGACCGGTGTTTCGAACCATGCTCACCTCCAAGATCCACCGAGCGACGGTCACCCAGGCGGACCTGAACTACGTGGGCTCCGTCACGATCGACGCCGACCTGATGGAGGCCGCCGACCTGCTGCCCGGCGAGCAGGTCACCATCGTCGACATCAACAACGGGGCCCGGCTGGAGACCTACGCGATCACCGGACCGGCCGGCAGCGGCGTCATCGGGATCAACGGGGCCGCCGCGCGACTGGTGCACCCCGGCGACCTCGTGATCATCATCTCCTACGGGATCATGGACGACGCCGAGGCCCGCCGGCACACCCCTCGGGTCCTTTTCGTCGACGCCGAGAACCGGATCATCGGGYAGGGCGGCGACCCCGCCGAGGCACTGCCGGACGACCCGTCCAGCCTGCGCGGTGACCTCCTGGACACTGCCGGGCTCGTCGGCCAGGGGATGGCGTAGCGCAGTGCGTGCCCTCCCGCACCGGCTCGGCGCCCCCCGCCCGGGCTGGACCCGGGACGCCGACGTCGTGGTCATCGGGTCGGGGATCGCCGGTCTCACCGCGGTCCTGCGCATCCGGGCGGCCAGCCCGTGGCGCCGCGTCCTGCTGGTCACCAAGGCCCTGCTGGACGCCGGGTCGACCCGCTGGGCCCAGGGTGGCATAGCCGCGGCCCTGGGCGCGGAGGACTCGCCAGCCGAGCACCTGCGTGACACCCTGGTCGCCGGTGTCGGCCTGTGTGACCCGGCGGCGGTCGAGATCCTGGTCACCGAGGGCCCGCCGCGGGTGCGCGAGCTCGCCGCCCTCGGCGCCCGGTTCGACCGTGATCCCGACGGGGCGTTCTCTCTCACGCGCGAGGGTGGGCACCTGCGGGACCGGGTCGCGCACGCCGGCGGTGACGCGACCGGCCTGGAGGTCGAGCGGGCGCTGATCGCCGCTGTCCGCGCCGACCCGTCCATCGAGGTGCTGGAGCACGCGCTCGTCCTGGACCTGCTCACCGACCAGTCCGGCCGGGCCGTCGGCGCGACGCTGCACGTGCTCGGCGAGGGCAGTCAGGACGGTGTCGGCGCCGTCACGGCCCGCGCGGTGGTCCTGGCCACCGGCGGCATGGGGCAGATCTTCGCGTCGACGACCAACCCGGCGGTCTCCACCGGCGACGGGGTCGCACTTGCCCTGCGGGCCGGTGCCGTCGTCACCGACCTCGAGTTCGTCCAGTTCCATCCGACGGCGCTCTGGCTGCCCGAGGCGGGCCCCGGGCAGCAGCCGTTGGTCAGCGAGGCCATGCGGGGTGAGGGCGCGCTGCTGGTGGACGCGGCCGGACGGCGGGTGATGGCGGGCGTCCACCCGCTGGCCGACCTCGCGCCGCGGGACGTCGTCGCCAAGCAGATGTCGCGGGTGATGGCCGAACAGGGCGTCGACCACCTCTACCTGGACGCTCGGCACCTGGGGGTCGAGACCCTGCTGCGCCGGTTCCCGACCATCACGGCGCGCTGCCGGGACGCCGGCGTCGACCCGGTGACCAGCCCGATCCCGGTCGCCCCGGCGGCGCACTACGCCAGCGGCGGGGTCCGGACGGACATGTGGGGCCGCACCAGCGTCCCCGGGCTGTACGCCTGCGGGGAGGTCGCCTGCACCGGGGTGCACGGCGCCAACCGCCTCGCGTCGAACAGCCTGCTCGAGGGCCTCGTCTTCGCCGCCCGGATCGCCGGGCACATCGCCGGCAGCGGCGGCGCCGACGGCGTGGGTGGGCCCGGTGATCCGGAGGCTCCCCTGCCGGCGGGCGTCGCGGTCGGCGCGCGCGGCTCAGGCCTGACGGACCCGACGGAGCGGGCGGACCTGACCCGTGCCATGACGGACGGCGCCGGCGTCCTGCGCAGCGCCCAGAGCCTGCGGGCGACCGCGAAGATGCTCGCCGGCCTCGGTGACCTGCGGGTCAGCGGCGCCACCGTCAAGGCCGGTCCCCAGGCCTGGGAGATGACGAACCTGCGTACCGTGGCGGCCGCGCTGGTCGCCGCGGCGGCGCTGCGCACCGAGACCCGCGGCTGCCACTGGCGCGAGGACTTCGCCGACCGCGACGACGAGAACTGGAACGGACACGTGCTGACCAGGCTGGACCCGGAGGGGGAACTGATCGTTACCTACGAGGCGCAGCCGGCCGCCCAGGTCGGGCCCGCGTGAGCGTCGCGCACGTGCCCGCCGGACGCCCGGCGGCCGCCCAGCGGCTCACCGGGGCCGTGCTCACCGGTCTGCAGTCCGCGGGACTGGCTGAGTCCGTGGTCCTCGATGTGATCCATCGAGCGCTGACCGAGGATCTTCCGGAATCGGGAACCGGCTGGGCGGTGGACGCGACGTCCGCGGCGACCGTGGATGCCGCGCTGACCAGCCATGGTTCGGTCGTGTCCCGTGCCCACGGCGTGGTCGCCGGCGTGCCGGTCGCGGCAGCGGTGTTCGAGACCCTGCTCGGCGACGCCGTCACCGTTCTTCCGGTGACCGCCGACGGTGACCGGGTCGCCCCCGGTACCGAGGTCCTCCGGGTCAGTGGCCCGGTGCGTGGTCTGCTCACCGCCGAACGGACCGCACTGAACCTGCTCTGCCACCTCTCCGGGGTGGCCACGGCGACCAGGCGCTGGGTGGACGCGGTCGCCGGCACCGGCGCCGCCGTCCGGGACACCCGCAAGACCCTCCCCGGCCTGCGGGCGCTGGAGAAGTACGCGGTGCGCTGCGGCGGCGGGCGCAACCACCGGATGTCGCTGACGGACGCCGCGCTGGTCAAGGACAACCACGTGATCGCGGCCGGCGGCGTCGCGGCGGCCTTCGCCGCGGTACGGGCCCACTTCGCGGACCTGCCGGTCGAGGTCGAGTGCGACACCGTCGAGCAGGTCGCCGAGGCGGTGGGCGCCGGGGCCGACCTGATCCTCTGTGACAACATGTCGCTGGATGATCTGCGCGCGTCGGTGGCCATCGCCCACCCGGCCGGCGTCCTGCTGGAGGCGAGTGGTGGCCTGACACTCGACGTCGCCGCGGCGGTGGCCTCGACCGGGGTGAACTACCTGGCGGTCGGCGCGCTCACCCATTCGGCACCCGCGCTGGACCTCGGCTTCGACCTCGCGGTGACCACCGCCTCCTAGCACGCACGGCGCGCGCAGGATCCCCCGCCCGCAGAAGATGGAGCCAGGACGGCCGACTGATGCTGTTGACGATCGACGTAGGCAACACGAACACCGTCCTGGGTGTGTTCGACGGTCACCGGCTCGCCAGTTCGTGGCGCATCCGCACTGATCCGCAGGCCACCTCGGACGAGCTGGGCTTCCTCTATGCCGGTCTGCTCGGCGGCCACCAGATCGATGGTGTCTCCGTGTGCTCCACCGTGCCCGCCGCGCTGCGCGAGATCCGCCGGATGGTGAGCCGTGCCTACCAGGACATCCCGACCGTCGTGGTCGAGCCGGGAACGCGGACCGGTGTGCCGATCCTCATCGACAACCCGAAGGAGGCGGGYGCCGACCGGATCATGAACACCCTGGCCGCGCACCACCTCTACGGTGGCCCGGCGATCGTGGTCGACTTCGGGACATCCACGAACCTCGATGTGGTCTCCGAGCGGGGGGAGTTCCTCGGCGGCGCACTGGCGCCCGGCATCGAGATCGCGCTGGACTCGCTGGCCTCCCGGGCCGCCCAGCTCCGGAAGGTCGAGCTCACCACCCCGCGGTCCGTCATCGGCAAGAGCACCGTCGAGGCGCTCCAGTCAGGCATGATCTACGGTGCCGCGGGGCAGGTGGATGCGCTGGTCCGGCGGATCCGGGCCGAGCTGGGCACGCCGGCCACCGCGATCGCCACCGGCGGCCTGGCTTCCCTCGTGCTCAAGGAAAGCGAGACACTCGACAACCACGAGCCGCATCTGACCCTGATCGGGCTGCGGCTGGTCTTCGAGAAGAACACCGATCCCCGCTGAGGCCGACAGGCATCACTCGTTCCGTTCTCGGCAGGCCCGGCACACCGGGCGTTCCGACCGTGGTCCCCAAGTTGTCACCCTCGAAACGGGCCAGAATTGCGTCGCGGAGAGGCGGGCCGGGTTAGCCTTTCCTCCATGCGGGACAGAGCGTGGGCGATCTCACGATTCATCGGCCCACGCGGGCGACGTATGGCAGGGCCAGCCCGGACCTCCCGGTCCGGCGGCGGCAGCGCGGAACACACGGCGCCGTTCCCGAACATGCCCTTCCTGCGTACGCCCGTCACCTGGGTCGCGTTCACGGCCGCAGCGGCCATGTTCCTCCTCGTCGGAGCACCGGCCACGTCAGCGGGGGCGGCACCCACGACGCCGGGCCGGCTGACGGTCGCCGCGCTCGGCGACTCCTACTCGTCCGGGGAGGGGACGCCCCCGTTCGACCTCGCCATCGCGAGCTGCCGGCGCAGCGCCGGAGCCTGGCCGAGACTGYTGGCAACGCTGGATCCACCGGTCACCACAGTCCTGCACGCCGCCTGCGGCGGGGCGACGACACGGAACCTGACCTCCTCCCAGCGGGACAACCCGCCACAGCTCGACCAGCTGCGCGGCCTGGCAACGGCGCCCGACGTGGTCACGATCACCATCGGCGGGAACGACGCCGGATTCAGTCGGGTCGTCCTGAGCTGCGTGGCATGGAAGTGTTTCTGGAGCGGTGACGACAAGCGCAAGCGGAAGTACCTTCAGGACGAGCTTCCGGGCATTCTTGTCACCACTTACAAAGAAGTCAGGAAAGCCGCGCCGAACGCCCGGATCCTGGTCGTCGGATATCCCGACATCTTCCCGCGGTCGCAGCGCGACAACACCTGCCGCTGGCTTGACAGCGGCGAGCGCAGGCAGCTCGTCAGCCTCAACAACACGCTCAACCGGACGATTCGCAAAGCAGCTCGCGAGGCCGGGGTCGAGTTCGTCTCCACCAACCGCTCGCTACGCGATCACGAAATGTGTACGGATGACTCGTGGGTCAACCCGGTCGGGCTTTTCGGCGCGGGGCGGGACCTCAGCGCACACCCCACCCAGGCAGGTCAGGAAGCCATAGCCCGGACGGTTCACGAGGCGATCGTCGACGACCGCCGCTGACGTCGGCGGCCAGCAGGCCAGCCGGAGTCCGCCGGTCAGCCGGAGTCCGCCGGTCAGCCGGAAGCGGCCGTCGGGGTGCCGAGCCTTCGGAGCACCCGTTCGCTGTCGGTGGTATCCCAGCCACCAGCCTGGTCGGGACCCCGCGGCGACCAGCGGTCCAGCAGCTGGACGCCAGCCCCGCGCAGGGTCCGRCAGGACGTCTCGTAGGCGGGGTGCGCCGCCTGCGCCGCGGCGAGGCAGGGCGCGGCAACGATGGGCAGCCGCAGGCCGAGGGCCTCGGTCAGCAGACCCAGGGCCAGGGTGTCCGCGATACCGGCAGCCCACTTGTTGATCGTGTTGAAGGTCGCCGGAACGACCGCGAAGGCGTCCGGCGGCGGCAGCACATCCGGCTGGCCGGGACGTTTGTAGTCGGTCCTCACCGGGTGCCCGGTCAGTTCGGCGAGCACCGGCAGATCGAGCCACCCGCCGGCACGGGCCGTGGTGATGACGCAGACGTCCCATCCGGCCTGCTGCGCCTCGGTCACGAAGCCGGCGGCGGCGAGAGCTGGCGATGCGGCGCACACGACGTGGTACAGCACCGGCTGCGCAGTGGTCATACGCCCAGTCTGGACCGGGTGGCCCCGTTTGGAGACAACCTGCCACGGAGCGGAAGAGCGGCATCACTCAGCACGCCAGGGTAAGGTAAACCTCACTTGGTGATCTCGTCATGTTGTGCCCACTCGGCACGCTCGGTTCGGATGCTGGACGCACCGCCGGCGGCAGGGTCTGTGCGAGGCCACCAGGCAGTGCGCGGAAGCCGGGCGGGTCCCGACGGCAGGGGCGGCGCCAGACTTCCACCCCACTCCCGCTCATGCTCGCAGGATTGTGACCTTCTTCAAATACCGAGCCTGCCGAGCTCGAAGACGCAGGCCAACGGCCTGTCGCCGGGCAGCAAGCGCCCGGGGGCCGGCACGCTCGGCCGAGGTCGGGTTGACTAGGCAGATGAAGTTAGGCTTACCTAACAACTATGTCTCCCGTGTCATGCCGCCGGCCACGCCCCACGCCGACGGACGCCTCCCTGGCTCCGGCCTCGTCTTCACTGGCCGCCGCCGGGACCCGGATCTCGCCGCAGGCGCCCGCTCGCAGCGGGGCGCCCACGCGCACGGCCGTCCGCACCGCCGCGGCCAGCACGAGACCCGTGACATGAACCCGTCATCCCACCTGGCCGTCGACCCGGCGGACCTGGCTGCAGCCGGCATCACCGGCGTCACCTCCGCCACGAACCTCGCCAGCGCGGCAGGCCTCGCCGTCGCGGCCGGTGCGGCGAGCCTGGCCGGCCTCGACGCGACGCTGCAGGCGGTGGGCCCCGCACTCGATCACCGCTGGGCGATCGTCGGGCCACCGCCATCACCCGATGGCTGGATCCGGGCCTCCGACCTGCTCGACCCCGAACGCCTGGACGAGGCTCTCGCCGTGGTGCGCGAACACCACCAGGCCACCCCGGAGGTCGCGGTCAGCTACTTCACCGCCTGGTACGCCGCGACCATCGTCGGCCCGGCGATCGCCACCTTCGTCCTGACACGCCGGATCCCCGACCTCGACCCCGCCGAGATCTGGGTGCACCGCCACGAAGGGGGATGGTTCGACGCCACCGCCTTCCATCGCCCCCGCATGACCCTCCTGCCGGAGGACCCGGCGGTTGCCGGGTGTGCGCCGGAGGCGACCCCGGTCGAGGTCGTGGCGGTCGCGGCGGATCTGGAGGCGCTGCGCGCGCAGCTCGTGGAGGAGATCATCGGCCACCTGGAGCCGATCATCGCCAGCCTGCGCAAGCGCGCGCGGCTCGGGCTGGCTGCGCTGTGGGGCGCGGTGGCCGCCCAGTGCGGCCGCACCTTTCTTCTCACGGAGCGGGTGAGCCGCGATCCGCACCTGGGCCGCCTTGAGGCGGACGCCTTCTTCGCCGCCGCGGCGCCCACCCTGCGGGCCCGGCCGACCTGGCAGCAGTTCATCCACCGCGGCCGGTGCTACACGGGCATGCGGCGCGGCTCCTGCTGCCTGGCGCACCGGGTCACCGAGGAGTTCTGCACCGCATGTCCCTTTGTGGCCGCGCCGGAACGCGAGAGCCGGCTGCGGGAGTGGATCGACAGCCAGGGACCGGGCGGGCTGGCCGTCTGAGACCGCCTCCGGCCGGGCAGGGGAGCCCTGGGGAGCGGCAGCGTCCCAGAAGAAGCCGCAGGAGGAACAAGCGGAATCGAGGTGGCCGTGATGCGTTGATCATCAGCCAGGAGTGGCACGCGACATGCGACGCGGCGGAACGCGACGACCACAGCAGACCACGTGTGACCTGAATCACTCCAACCGCCCGACGACATCAGTTACTGTCGGTAGTGCCGGCCTCGAGCCGGCCGGCGGCTGGACCCTGTTCACTCCGTTCCCGCCGCCAGCACGGAGCACCGCGGCTCCGAGCGCGAATCTGATCATCATCGCCCGTCGAGGCCCCACAGCGGAGTTGTCGGGGTCGACATGTCCGTTCCGCTCTTGGCGGAACCACGTGACGGAATCATGCCTGGTCGGCCACGGTTGCCATGAACGTCTCCGCTGGTCGGCCGGCGATCCGGCCGCAGAGCTGTCTCCGACGAAGGGGGCGGTTCCGGCGGGTAGGTTTCTGTTCGATGCGTGAGGACATGCCTCGGCGGAGCTAGCATGCGGATACCGGCTGTCGTGTGGTCGGTCGCAGCTCGAAGGAGCGCACATGTTCGAGAGGTTCACCGACCGGGCACGTCGGGTCGTCGTCCTGGCTCAGGAAGAAGCCAGGATGCTCAACCACAACTACATCGGGACCGAGCACATCCTGCTCGGCCTGATCCACGAGGGCGAGGGCGTCGCCGCTAAGGCCCTCGAGTCGCTCGGGATCTCGCTCGAGGGTGTGCGGTCGCAGGTCGAAGAGATCATCGGCCAGGGTCAGCAGGCGCCGAGCGGGCACATCCCGTTCACGCCGCGAGCCAAGAAGGTCCTTGAGCTCTCGCTGCGCGAGGCCCTCCAGCTCGGTCACAACTACATCGGCACCGAGCACATCCTGCTCGGCCTCATCCGCGAGGGCGAGGGCGTCGCCGCCCAGGTGCTGGTCAAGCTCGGAGCGGACCTCAACCGGGTCCGCCAGCAGGTCATCCAGCTCCTGTCCGGCTACCAGGGCAAGGGCGACCCGGCGACCGCYGGCGCCCCGGCCGAGGGCACGCCGTCGACCTCGCTGGTCCTCGACCAGTTCGGCCGCAACCTCACCGCGGCCGCTCGTGAGTCCAAGCTCGACCCGGTCATCGGGCGCGAGAAGGAGATCGAGCGCGTCATGCAGGTGCTGTCGCGCCGGACGAAGAACAACCCGGTCCTCATCGGCGAGCCCGGCGTCGGCAAGACCGCCGTCGTCGAGGGGCTCGCGCAGGCGATCGTCAAGGGCGAGGTCCCGGAGACCCTGAAGGACAAGCAGCTCTACACCCTCGACCTCGGCGCTCTGGTCGCCGGGTCCCGCTACCGCGGTGACTTCGAGGAGCGGCTGAAGAAGGTCCTGAAGGAGATCCGCACCCGCGGCGACATCATCCTGTTCATCGACGAGCTGCACACGCTCGTCGGTGCGGGTGCCGCCGAGGGCGCGATCGACGCCGCCTCCATCCTGAAGCCGATGCTGGCGCGCGGTGAGCTGCAGACGATCGGCGCGACCACCCTGGACGAGTACCGCAAGCACCTGGAGAAGGACGCGGCGCTCGAGCGGCGCTTCCAGCCCATCCAGGTCGCGGAGCCGTCGGTGGCGCACACGATCGAGATCCTCAAGGGCCTGCGCGACCGGTACGAGGCGCACCACCGCGTCTCGATCACCGACGCCGCCCTGGTCGCCGCGGCCTCCCTGGCCGACCGCTACATCTCCGACCGGTTCCTGCCGGACAAGGCGATCGACCTGATCGACGAGGCCGGCTCCCGGATGCGCATCCGCCGGATGACCGCTCCGCCGGACCTGCGTGAGTTCGACGAGCGCATCGCGAACGTCCGGCGCGACAAGGAGTCCGCGATCGACGCGCAGGACTTCGAGAAGGCCGCGTCGCTGCGCGACAAGGAGAAGACCCTGCTGGCCGAGAAGGCCAAGCGGGAGAAGGAGTGGAAGGCCGGCGACATGGACGTCGTCGCCGAGGTCGGCGACGAGGAGATCGCGGAGGTCCTCGCGATCTGGACCGGCATCCCGGTCTTCAAGCTCACCGAGGAGGAGACCGCGCGTCTGCTCCGCATGGAGGACGAGCTCCACCGTCGGGTCATCGGCCAGGAGCAGGCCATCAAGGCCGTCTCCCAGGCGATCCGGCGTACCCGCGCCGGTCTGAAGGACCCGAAGCGCCCCGGTGGCTCGTTCATCTTCGCCGGCCCGTCCGGTGTCGGTAAGACCGAGCTGTCGAAGACGCTGGCGGAGTTCCTCTTCGGTGACGAGGACGCGCTCATCCAGCTCGACATGTCCGAGTACATGGAGAAGCACACCGTCTCGCGGCTGGTGGGCTCCCCGCCCGGCTACGTCGGGTRCGAGGAGGGCGGCCAGCTCACCGAGCGGGTGCGGCGCAAGCCGTTCTCCGTGGTCCTCTTCGACGAGGTCGAGAAGGCCCACCCGGACGTGTTCAACACCCTCCTGCAGATCCTGGAGGACGGTCGTCTGACCGACTCCCAGGGCCGGCTGGTCGACTTCAAGAACACCGTCCTGATCATGACGTCGAACCTGGGCACCCGGGACATCTCCAAGGGCCCCGGCATCGGCTTCGCCACCGGTCAGGGCGCGGTGGACTACGAGCGGATGAAGGCCAAGGTCCAGGACGAGCTCAAGCAGCACTTCCGGCCTGAGTTCCTGAACCGGATCGACGACATCATCGTCTTCCACCAGCTCTCCGAGGCCGAGATCGTCCAGATCGTGGACCTCATGCTGGCCCGGGTCGACAGCCAGCTGAAGAACAAGGACATGGCGCTGGAGCTCACTCCGGCGGCCAAGGTCCTGCTCGCCAAGCGCGGCTACGACCCGGTGCTGGGCGCCCGTCCGCTGCGCCGGACGATCCAGCGGGAGATCGAGGACGTCCTGTCCGAGAAGATCCTCTACGGGACGCTGCGTCCCGGCGAGATCGTCGTCGGCGACGTCGAGGGCGAAGGCGAGGAGGCGAAGTTCGTCTTCCGCGGCGAGCCGAAGCCGAACTCGGTGCCGGACGCTCCCCCGATCGACCTGGCCAAGTCCAGCGAATGATGTGACCGAAGGGCGGTTGCGCGACCCGCGTGACCGCCCTTCGGCATGTCCGTCGCGCCGCTGCCTCCGGAAGTCATGCCTCGACACCACGACGAAGATCTGCCCAGTTCCCCGACTCCGCCCGGTTCCGGTCCGAGCGCCGAGCACGGTGTGCACCTCACCTTCGGTGCGGACCCGGCCACCTCGATGGTCGTCTCGTGGATCACCCTGGCGCCGGTCCGGCAGCCTCAGGTCCACGTCCGCGGCACCCACCCAGACGCCCCGGCGGGCTCGTCCGCCGGGGCCGTCACGCGCCGCTACACCGACTCGACCACACAGCGTGAGATCTTCGCGCATCACGCGCTGCTGGACGGTCTACAGCCGGACACCGAGTACCGGTACGAGCTGTCCTTCCGGGCAGGCCGGGCCCGCACCGCGACCGGCGCCACCTTTCGCACCGCGCCGCGGGGGCGGGCCGCGTTCACCTTCACCTGCTTCGGGGATCACGGCACGGACCGGCCCTCCGACCCGCACGGGACCGCGGCCTCCGRCACCCTGGTGACCGGGCTCGAACGACTCGCACCGCTGTTCACCCTGGTGAACGGCGACCTGGCCTACTCGAACGTGCGGGACGTCCCACCGACCGCCTGGTCTGACTGGCTCGCGATGATCAGCCCCTCGGCCACCCGCCGCCCATGGATGCCGGCTCCGGGGAACCACGAGACCGAGCGCGGCAACGGCGCCCTCGGCCTGGCCGCCTACCAGACCTACTTCCGGCTGCCGGACAACGGCGCGGAACCGTACCTGAACGGCCTCTGGTACACCTTCGCCGTCGGCGGGGTGCGGTTCATCGTCCTCAGCGGCGACGATGTCTGCTACCAGGACGCCGGGCGGGTCTACCTGCACGGCTACAGCTCCGGGCGGCAGACCGCCTGGCTGGAGCAGGAGCTGAAGCAGGCCCGTGCCGACCGGGACGTCGACTGGGTGATCGTCGCCGTGCACCAGGCGGCCGTGTCCACCGCCGAGTTCCACAACGGCGCTGATCTGGGCCTGCGCGAGGAATGGCTGCCGCTGTTCGACCAGTACGGGGTCGATCTGGTGCTCAGTGGGCATGAGCACCACTACGAGCGGACCCATCCGCTACGCGGCGTTGTCACGGGGACGCCGACGCGCACCCCGCGGCCGGTACCGGGAGCGACGACCATCGTGGACGGAGAGACCACCATCGACACCTCGGCCGGTGGTGTCCACATGCTCGTGGGTACGGGCGGCTCGTCCACCCCGTCCGCGCATCAGCTGTTCGACCCGCCGGCCTGCCGGGTGACTGTCGGGGTGCGCGAGCCCGAGCCGGGCCAGCGGCATCATCCGGCGGTGCGGGTGACGGAGTCCGCGCCCTGGCTCGCGGCCCGGTTCCCGGAGCATCCCTATGCCTTCGCCGGCTTCGCCGTGGAGCCCGGATCCGACGGCGGGCCGACCCGGATCCGGGTGACGGTCTACGACTCGTCGACGACCGAACCCGTCCCGTTCGACACGTTCACCCTGGTGCGCCCCAGCGGCGACAGCGGCGGCGCCTGACCGGGGAGATCTGACCTTCCGGCGCCCCGGACATCTTCCCGACACCCGCGCCCTGCGACCCGACAAGCCGAAACGCCGCGTCTCTGGCGCCTGGTGGCCCCATGTCGGTGTCCTGACACGGATCCGATCGTCCCCAAGTTGACGCCTTTGATTATGTATGGGGACGGCTACCGACACGTCCTATAGCGTGATCGGGTTGGCGTGGCGGGGACGGAGGCCATGGGTAGCTCACTAGTACCGATCATGCTCATTGTGGTGCTGCTCGTGGGCGCCGTTGTCTTTGTGGTGCTCTCCAGTCGAGCCCCGCGCACCGGCTACGAGTCGGGGCGGCGGCGGACGCTGGAGACACGACGCGCCCGCCGGGGCGGCATTCCACTGCGGGACACTCCGCCCCCCGAACCGCCGGACGGCGCGGGACCGGACCTCACCGCCACTCCGGCCGCGCCTGTCGCCGCCGCCCCCGTGATCACGGTGGCGGACGGGGGCGAGCCCGGCGGCGGATCCGACGGCGACCCCGGTGCGGCCGGCCCGGCCTGGGGCGACGGTACCGGATGGGTCGACTGGGACGGTGCGGAGGCCACCCGGGTCACCAGTCTGAGCGACCCCGGGACCGACTCGCCCGACGTGACCGGAGCCACAACCGCGGGCGGGTATGCCGACACAGCCACCTCCGTGACAGACGGTGCCCCGGGGGCGGGTCACAATATCGGTGGCGCGTACCCAGCACGTGCCGGCACCGCCGCGGACCAGGCGGATACCCCGTACCACGGGGAGTACTTCGCCGCCGGAGCCCAGACCGGTGAATCCCATGCCAACGCACACAGCAGGGACACCCCTATGAACGACAGCCGGGACCCGGATGCCACCGGGTGGACCCCGCCGCCCAGTGGCCGTCCGCACCAGACCGAGGTGGACGACTCCGCCTACCGGTTGCCGATGGACGGCCAGGGCAGGCATCCGGCCGACGGCGCGTACCACCAGCCGGGCCTGAGCGGCTACAGCGGGCCGGCGTCCTACCCCGACCCCACGGCGGGTGAGACGCAGCGCGTCAGCGCCGGCCCGGACGGCCCGGACGCCCTCGGCCAGGCACCGACCTGGCCGGATCCGGCCTGGGGCGGTGCCGGCGCCACCGCTGGCGACGCGGCGGTCACGGTGGCGGATGCGGCCCTGTCGCCCGAGTCGGGAGCGGCCGGGATCGTGGCGCCCGAGCCGGCCCAGACCACCGCGCCCGCCCTGCGGCTCGCCGCCGCCGGCCGCACGCGGCGCGGTAAGCGCGGCGGTCCCAACGAGGACGCCTACGTGGTCTCCGACGGACTGCTCGCGGTCTCGGACGGGGTCGGAGGCGAGGCCGCCGGCCAGATCGCCTCCACCCTGACGGTCACCACCGTCGCCGGCTTCCGCCCCCAGTACGCCCGGGACCCCGCCGACGGGCTCCGGCAGGCTGTCGCACGCGCCAACCAGGTGGTGCGGGAGAAGCCCCGGGAGGAACCGGCCTGGCGGGGCATGGCGTGCACCCTCGACGTCGTCATCCTCGGCCGGCAGCAGTCCACCGGCGAGACGCTGTTCATCGCGCACGTGGGCGACAGCTCGGTGTGGCTGCAGCCGCAGAAGGGGCGCCCGCACCAGATCACCACCCCGCACGCGATCAAGAACGGCCCGCTGCTCAACGCGGTCGGCCTCGCGGACCACATCGAGGCCGACATCCTGCGCGAGCCGGTCCGGGCCGGCGACCGGGTCATCCTCGCCAGTGACGGCATCACCAAGGTGATGACCCCGGAGCAGCTGCTCGGGCTGATGACCGAGCTCGGTGCCGAGCCGCCGGAGCGGGCTGCCGACGCTCTCGTGGAGGCCGCGCTGCTGGCCGGCGCGCGTGACGACACCACGATCGTGGTCGCTGACGTGGTCTCCGAGCCCGCCGCGCGGTGACGGCTCGTTGGCCGGGGTGACCGGCGGGCTGGTCGGCCGGACGGGCCGGTGGCTGCGTCGCCACCTGCTCGGGCTGTTCGGGGTCCTCGGGCTGATCGCGATGGTGCTGAGCCTGATCGGCACCTATCAGCACTTCGCGGCGACGCCGGAGACCTTCACCTGGGCCAACGTGGTCTTCTTCGCATCCACCCTGTTCCTCGCGGACGGGACGATGTTCGAGGGCGGCGGGCAGTTCCCGCCCGCCCTGGAGGTGGCCCGCTTCCTCGCCCCGCTGGCGACCGCGGTCGGTGTCGCCGATGCCGTGAGCACCCTGTTCGCCCACCGGTTCGAGCGGTTCCGGGCCCGGCACGCGCGCCGGCACGTCGTCGTCTGCGGCAGCGGGCCGACCGCGTCCGCGCTGGTCGACAAGCTGGTCGGCAGCAACCGCGTGGTGCTGGTCGCCCAGGACGCCGGGCAGGAGTACCCGGACGCCGAGCGGCCCCCCAACCTGCTGCGGATCAACGGCGACCCGGTGGAGCGGATCGTTCTGCAGGGCGCCGGGATCGCGCGCGCCGACGTCGTCTACAGCTGTCTGGGCGACACGGCGTCCAACCTGGCGGTGACCCTCACCGCGCGGGGGGTGGTGCGGGGCGGACGTACCCGGTACCGCCGAACCGCGGACGCCCGGGTGGACAACCCCCTGCGCTGTCTGGCCCAGGTCGGCGACCTGTCACTGCTGCCGCACCTGCGGGCCCGCCGGATCGGGCTGGAGAACGACCCCGGCTTCCGGCTCGACTTCTTCGCGATCGAGGTGCTCGGCGCGCATGCCCTGCTCAACAGCAATGCGCCGGCGTGGGCCCGACCCAACCGGGCGCCCGATCTGCCCGCGCGGCCGCCGCATCTGGTCGTGCTGGGGATGTCCGGCCTGGGCCTGGCGCTCGTGATGGAGCTCGCCCGGCGGTGGCGGGATTCCAGCGCGCCCGGTGATCCGCTGCTGCGCATCGTGGTGTCGGGACGGGACGCCTCCGGGCACGCCGCCGCGATGCGCTCCCGCGAGCCGGCGCTGGCACAGGTCGAGCTGCTGGCCCACGACAGCGCGTCCGGGGAGCTGCCCACCGGTCTGATCCTCGCCCAGGACGGCCCGGGCGAGCCGCCGGAGTTCGTCTACGTGTGTCACCGTGACGAGGAGGAGGCGCTGCTGCGCGGGCTGGAGGTGCTGCGCGCTGTCGGCGCCACCGGCCTCGGCGAGCGCCGGACCAGGATCGTCGTGCGCACCGGGCGCCAGCGCAGCTTCGAGGACGTCTTCGGCTCCCGCAACCCACCCGTCGACGAGGACCCGCTGCCGCCGCTGGATGACAGCGGGTTGCTGGACAGCGTCCAGGGCGGGCTGCGTTTCTTCGCCGTGAACGATCAGGCACTGCCGCTCGACCCCGGCGCGAACGACCTCATCGAGCGGTTCGCCCAGATCATCCATGAGAAGTACCTGGCGAAGGAGCGGGCCGGCGGCGCGGCGATGGGCAGCCGGCGCAGCCTGCGCCCGTGGGAGGAGCTGGACCACGATCTCCAGGCGTCGAACCGGGCGCAGGCGATCGGCTACAGCGACGTCCTGCGGCGGCGGAACTGGATGCTGGTGCCGCTCGGCGAGCACGATCCGGAGTTCTCCTTCACCGCGGACGAGGTGGACCAGCTGGCGCGGGAGGAGCATCTGCGCTGGTGGCGGGAGCGGGAGAGCCGCGGAGTGCGGTACGGGCCGTTGGAGCTGGACGGCTCGGACCCGCGCCACCCCTCGCTCGTCGACTGGGAGAACCTCTCCCGGGACGACCGGTTACGCAGTGAGGCGGTCGTCCTCAACATGCCCGCCATCCTGGCCGCCGCCGGCCTGGGCATCGTGCGGATGACCCCGCGGCCGCCGGACCCCATCGCCTAAGCCATCAGTGCAGGCGCTGGTCGGCGGGGCAGTCGAGGGCGCTGGCGCGGGTCAGGCCGTCCACCGAGAGGCGGGCCGACAGCCGCACCGCGCCACTGGACTGGGTGAGGATGCCCGTCCACCCACCCGCTGCCCGGAACACGCAGGCATCACCTTCAGTAATCTGCCAGTACGGTGTGTAGTGCACCAGGATGGTGGCGACGCCGGGGTTCGCGAACGACACCGCGACCGAGCTGACGTCCAGCTCGGTGAGGGTCGCCGGGCCGCGGACGAGGCCGGGGGAATCCCGGACCAGCCACACCATCCAGTCAGCATYGCGCCAGGTGAGCTCCAGGTAGGGCAGCCCGGACCGCAGCAGCTCGGCCTCCGCGACACCGGCCGGGTCGAGCTCGACGTTCGGCAGGGCGACATACGTGACGCCGCGGGCGAGCAGCCATTCGTGGTAGGTCGCCGCCGACAGCGTTCCGTCGTAGAACAGGGCGTTGTACTTGCTGTCGAGCTGGCGCAGCCAGCCACGGATGATGGGAACCCGCGGCGGGACGTAGCGGGCCTCCCAGTGCGACCGGGTGAACGGGATCTCGACTCGCCCTCCCGGGACCGGACTGTCGTTGTCCAGGTAGTCGAGCAGCTCCGTGTAGTAGTCGGGCGAGGCGGACGGGTCGCCGTGGGTCACCAGTGCCCCGTGGATGGGACCGATCTGCCAGGCGATCAGGGGGATCGAGGCGAGCGCGAGCGCGCGCGGCCGGCTGGCCAGGAACACCGCCGCCGCCGGCCCGGCGAGCATCGTCGCCGGGCGGGTGATGTTGCCTCCGACCTGTGTCGGGACGAAGAAGAAGACGATCGCCGACGCCGCCCACAGCAGCAGGCCGTTGCGGACCGCCCGCTGCTCCCGGGGAACCAGGACGAGCCCCACCCCGATCAGCGTCAGCAGGGAGAGGAAGGTGACCGCCGGGAAGGGCTGGTAGCCCTCCTCCGGGAAGGCGAGCGCCACCGCGATCCCCGCGCCGGCTCCGAGGAACCCGACGAGCACCCGCCGCGGCAGCGTCCCGAGCAGTGCCAGCCCCACCATGAGGACGAATCCGGCGGCGAGCGGCGAGGCGAGGGATGACAGCACCGCGCCCGCCCACACCAGCCGCACCCGCCGCTCGCGCGCGCCCAGCAGTGCCAGCGCGCCGAACGCCATCCCGAGCGCGAACGGCATGCGGCCGACGACCAGGTTCGCCACCGTCGCGACCGCGAACCACACGAGCGCCAGATCGTGACCGCGCCGGGCACCGGGCCCGCGCAGCAGCCGGGTCACGACGACCGTCGACGCGATGCAGGCGAGCGCGCCGACGGTCTGGACACCCAGCAGGGCGCCCAGCGGGGGAAAGAGCACACTGTAGCCGGGTATGGTGTGGCCGCCGTACCAACCGTCGTCCCACAGGACCGCGCCGCCGTGCTCGAAGAGCCAGACCCGATACTCCTGGGCAGGGGTGTCCGGGCCGGTGACGCCGAGGCACACCGAAATCAGGCACAGCACCGCGGTGAGCAGCCAGGGCCGGCGCACGACCGCGGTTCCCAGGGCGGCGGCGCCCTCGGCCACCCGACTGCGGCGCCGAGGACCAACGGCGAGGCAGGAGGTCTGCGGGAGTGAGTCGCGGCGACGGCCGTTCTCGCCGGCGGTGGTTCCGAGCAACGGATCAGGCGTCGCGAGCAGACCCACCCGTCACCTCCCCGCCCTCCGCGGCCGGCCTGTCCGGCGCCACAACAGTCGACATCTTCACCGCGGGCACCGCGGGTGCGCGGACCGGCACGGACACGCCGCCTGGGCGTGGGACGTCATGGCTGATCGCAACCGGCACGATCGCCGCGAGCGCCGCCATGATCGGCGAGGCTCGGCTCGGCCCCCGGGATCCCCAGGCGAGCGACCCGTCATCCTGGTGGGGAATTCTCCCATCCACGCCGCCTTCGGACACCGACAGGGGCGTGCTTGCGGCCACAGCGGCCGTGGCTGTGATCCTTCTGTGCCTGAGCTGGCTGCTTCTCCTGGCCCGGGCGCTCCGCCACACGCTCCCCCCGCGCGAGGCCGCCATCGCCGCCCTCGCGTGGGCAACCCCGTTCGCGCTGGGACCGCCGCTGTTCAGCCGGGACGTCTATGCCTACGCCGCGCAGGGGGAACTCGCCCGACACGGACTGGACCCGGCCACCCACGGCGTCAGCGCCCTGCTCGCCCGCGGCCCGACCGGGGAGATCTTCGTCGCCGCCGTGGATCCGCGCTGGCGCGAGACCCACGCCCCCTACGGCGGGCTGGGCGTCGGCGTCGAGCGGCTGGCCGCAACCCTCGGCGACCTCTTCGGCGCCGGCCCGGCCGGGGCGATCGTGGTGCTACGTGTCGTCGCGGTGCTGTCGACCGTCGCTCTCGTCCTGCTCGCGCTGCGCCTCCTGCGCGCCCAGTGCCCGGCATACGGCGCGGGCAGCCGCCTCGCGGTGGTGCTCGTTCTCCTCGCCGCCAACCCGTTCGTGATCATTCACCTGGTCGGGGGCTCCCACCTGGACGCCCTCGCCGCGGCCCTGCTCGCCGGGGCGCTGGTGGCCGATCAGGCGCGGCGGGCCACGACGGACACCGGCCGGGCACGCGGCCTGGCGGCACTGGCCATGGTCCTCGCGTGCCTGGCCGGCAGCGTCAAGGCCACCGCTTTTCTCGGCGCCGGCTGGTTGCTCTTCGCCCATCTGCGGGACGCCCGGCGCGTCCGCACGGCAGCGGCAGCTCTCGGCACCGACCTGATCGCCGGTTCCGCGGCACTGCTGGCCGCCATGGCCGCGGGCGGTTTCGGACCGACCTGGATCAACGCCCTCGCCACCTCCGGCGCGCTGGAGACCGGCGTGGCTCCCGCGTCGATGCTCGCGACCGGGCTGGCCGCGTCGGCGGGACTGATCGGGCTGGACGTCGCCGACGGCACAGTGCTCGACGCGACCCGCGCCCTGACGCTGGCGCTGGCCGGCCTGATCGTCGTCTGGCTCGCGCTGCGGACCTGGCCGCACCCCCGCCCGCGCGACGGCCTGGCCGTCCTGGGATACGGCGGCATGGCCGTCGCGCTGGGATCACCGGTGGTCTATCCGTGGTATCTCGCACTGAGCGTGCCGTTCCTGGCCGTGCTCGTCGCGCTCGACCGGGCGGAGCCGCCGCCCCGGGCCGGACCCGTGGTCTGGCTGGTAGTCGTCACGTCGGTGTGGCTGTGTGCCGCCACGCTGTCCCCGCTCGCCGACACCTGGCGGCTGCTCGGGCGAGCCGGGCCGCTGCCGGTCGTCGCGCTCGCGGTTCTGCTGGGCGGGATGGCGCTGGCAGCGGCGGGCTGGCCACGCTGGTCCGGAGCGCGTACCAGGCGACGATGACCAGCAGGACGTTGCGCGCAAGCAGCAGCAGGCTGCCGACGACCCGGCCCTGAACCACATCGTTGTACCGCCAGGGATAGACGACCTGCGTCAGCACGGCGGCGACGGCGAGCAGCACCGCCGGGTCCATCGACAGGCCTCTTCCGTCCGGCCGGACCGGCGGAACCGGCCGGACCGGTTCCGCGGAACCGTCAGGGGTGAGGGCGATGCGGGCCGCGACCAGGACGAGCATCCAGATCAGGTACTGCGGGCTGAGTACGCGGGAGGTGACAGAAATGATCATCACCAGCGCCAGACCCCGGCCGGCGATGTCCGCGGCGGTGGGCTGACCGGCGTCCGGCCCGGGCCGCCGCGCCCACCAGAACAGCACCGCGACCAGGATCAGGATCATCTCGACCACCGAGCAGGCGGTCGCGACACCCCGGGCGGCGGTTCCGTCGAACTGCAGCGACCCGTGGGAGTACGCCGGCGCCTCCCCGGCCCCGAACATCCGGGCCACCACGAACGGTGTGGCCGACACTGCCTCGATCTGCAGGCCTCGTGCGCTCTGGGCGTCGAGAAATCCGAGGGCGCCCCGCCACCACCCGGCGAGCGCGAGGGCCACGGCCAGGCCCGCCACCACCGCGGCCGCGCCGGCCGCGATCCGCCCGCCCCGTGCCAGGACATCCCCGCGCCGGCCCGCCAGGCCACCACGGCCGAGCGAGACGAGCAACAGACCGGGCCACACCTTGACGGCCGCACCCAGCGCCACCCAGCCGCCGAAACGTCCGGGGCGGGCGTCGAGCGCCAGCAGGGCGGCGAGGGCGGCGGCGGCCGGCACCAGATCGAAGCGGGCCACAGTGACCGGCCCGAGGGCCAGCGTGGTGAGCAGCCAGTAGCGCGCCGCGCGATGGGAGCGGCGGGCGAGTGCCCAGGTCACGGCCGCGTCGACCGCGAGGATGAGCAGGAGGAACGAGACCTCGTAGGGGACGCCGAGCCACTCGCGAGGCGCTCCGGGGAGCGCGAGCAGGACCGCGGCACCCGGCGGGTACTGCCACTTCTCGTCGCCGGGGACGGCCCCGTCATGGACGAGGATGCGACCCCAGGCCCGGTAGAGATCCAGGTCGCCGCGCACGCTCTGCTGCGCCCCRAACACCTGGCCGTGCACCGCGAGGAGGAGCAGCAGGACGCGGCTCAGGATCCACCCGGCAAGCAGCGGCCTGTCCCCGTAACCGTCCCGTGCTCGGCGCATCCCTCGGAAAGTACCGGCCATGGCGACGACCGCGGCACCGGCGTGGGAAGGTCATAGCTATGCGAGTACGCTTCGCCACCTAGCGTCACCACTCCCTTTAGCTTCCCGACAGCCACGAGCCACTCCACGGCGTGACCGGCGCCGTGAGCGCGGAGCCCGACGGCGCGTTCCGCGCGTGCCGGGTGGTCCACGCGCCGCGGAGGTGCTCTGTGATCCTCGGTACCGGTTCCGCCTGGGACACGGCGTGCGTGCAGCTCGCCGATGYGGCCCACCACCTGGGCCTGGACGACGGCATGCACGACCTGTTGCGGACCCCGCGCAGATCGATCACCGTCTCCGTCCCCCTGCTGCGCGACGACGGCCAGCTCCTCGTGCTGTCCGGCTACCGGGTCCAGCACAACCTCGCCCGCGGGCCGGCCAAGGGCGGCCTGCGCTACCACCCGGCCTGCGACCTGGACGAGGTCAAGGCCCTCGCCATGTGGATGACCTGGAAGTGCGCGCTGATGGGGATTCCCTACGGCGGCGCCAAGGGCGGCATCGCGGTCGAGCCCGGCCTGCTCTCCCGGCAGGAGCGGGAGCGGATGACCCGCCGCTACGCCGCCGAGCTGGTGCCGCTGATCGGCCCGGACAAGGACATCCCCGCACCGGATGTCGGCACCGACGAACAGACCATGGCCTGGATCATGGACACCTACTCCACGCACACCGGTCACACCGCGCCCGGCGTGGTCACCGGCAAGCCACTGTCGATCGGCGGCTCCGCGGGCCGGGCCGGTGCGACCAGCCGGGGCGTCCAGCTCGCCGCCTTCGCCGCGCTCCGCGAACTGAACAAGGACCCGCGGGAGACGACGGTCGCCGTCCAGGGGTTCGGCAAGGTCGGCGCGCTCGCCGCCCAGTACCTGCACGACGCCGGCTGTCAGCTCGTCGCGGTGTCCGACGTCAAGGGGGGTGTCCACAACCGTGCCGGACTGAACCCGACCGCGCTGATCCGCCACGTCGCCCGCGGGGGCGACACGGTCGTCGGCTACCCGGGCACCGACACGATCACCAACACCGAGCTGCTCGAACTGGACGTGGACATGCTGGTCCCCGCCGCCATGGAAGGCGTGATCAACTCCGGGAACGCGGACCGGGTGCAGGCACCGCTGATCGTCGAGGGCGCGAACGGCCCGGTGACGGCGGAGGCCGACAAGGTCCTGGCCGGCAACGGCACCGTGATCGTGCCGGACATCCTCGCCAACGGCGGCGGGGTCGCGGTCTCCTACTTCGAGTGGGTGCAGGACATCCAGGCCTACTTCTGGTCCGAGGACCAGGTGAACGACCGGCTGCGCGAGCTGATGCAGCGCGCGTACCGGGAGGTCTCGGCGCTGGCCCGGGAGCGGCGGGTCAGCCTGCGTACCGCCGCGCACATCATCGGCGTCGCCCGCGTCGCCGAGGCGCATCGGACCCGGGGCCTCTATCCCTGAACTCCCCCGCCACCCGGGCGGCCAGCGCGAACAGGGCGTCCTCGTCGTCGGCCGGCGACGTCCGGTTGCGCCGCCGATGGCCGCAGCTCTCGCAGTGGTGGGTCAGAACGGTCTCCCGGGCCCGCAGCTCCACCGCCACCGGCCGCATCAGCCCCTGACAGACCGCCGCCCGGTCGCCCGGGTGGACGTCCACATGGCGTGACCACAGGCAGGACGGGCAGTGGTTGGTGTAGCCGTTGCCGCGGACCGCGCGTCCGCAGACGAGGCAGGCGAAGTTCTCGGGCGTGCGGGCGAACCGCCGGCCGGAGACGTCATCAGGCGGCTGCACCCGTCAACGGTATGGGGCCCACGGACTTTCGGGTGTACGGACTTTCGGGCGCGCGTGACCGACGCGCCGGGTGTGTCCGCGGGACGAACGGGGATGTCGGGCCCAGGGGGTGAAATAGTGGGCGGCGTGGACGCGGAGGGCCTGAGCGAGCGGGACGCCCGGGTGCTGGCCTTCGAGAAGCTGCGCTGGCAGCACCCGGGGGCCAAGGACGCCGCCATCCGCGCCGAGTTCGGCCTGTCGTCGACCCGTTACTACCAGCTCCTGCACGTTCTGATCGACTCACCAGCCGCGCTGGCCACGGACCCGATGCTCGTCCGCCGACTGCAGCGGCTGCGTGACGAACGCCGGCGCGCCCGCTCAGGCCCCCTGGACGGCGCCGGCGAACCCGGCCACGACGGTCCCGACGACGCCTGAGGAGAGCCCCGTGCCCAGTGGCTCCCACGACACCTTCCGGCACCGCGAAGGTGACCGCCTGCGCATGGCGGCTGCCACCGCCGTAGCCGTGCTGGCCGTACTGGCCGGCATCCTGCTGGTGAACCTGTTCAACGGCCCGCCCGACTCCGACCCGGACGACGCCGCCCCGGCCCCGCCTGCCGTGGGCACCCCGTCACGGCCGTCGACGCCGCCGCAGACCCCGTCGAGGAGCCCGACGCGGTCCCCGACGCCAACCGCCGTCCCGACGCCGCCGCCGTCACCCATGCCGCAGTCAGCTCCGGTGGAACCGCCGACCGCGGCCCCTCCGCCGGCGGCTCCGCGGGTCTTCGCCCCCGTCGTCGTGCTGAACAACTCCCGGCTCAAGGGCCTCGCCGACGACGCCGCCGACCGGGTGGAGGCGGCCGGCTTCCGGGTCGAACGGGTCGGAAACTACCTCTCCAGGTACAACGTTCCCGTATCGACCGTCTTCTACGATCCCGAGGACGCCGACGCCGCCCGCACCCTGCTGGAGACCGTTCCCGGGGTCGAGCGCATGGTGCCCCGCGAGGAAACGAGAATCATCGAGACGGACACGCTCATCCTGGTCATCACCCGGGACTTCCCGGCCGGCGACCAGCCCTGACGGCAGCCCACCAGCCACTCACCCCTCACGTGACCGGGGAAGGGACCGTGACCGAACCCTCGCCACCCGCCCGCGCCGGCTCTCCCGCCACCGTCGAGCCCACTCCGACCCCGCGCACCCCTGCCGGCGGCGCGGGCCTGGCCGCGCTGCTCACGGCCCCGGAGAAGGCTCTGGTCGCCCTCGACTACGACGGCACCCTCGCGCCGATCGTCTCCCGGCCCGGTGACGCGGTCCCCGCACCCGGCGCCATGGCGGCGCTGCGCCGGATCGCCCGCCGGGTCGGCACCCTGGCGATCATCACCGGCCGGCCGGTGGAGGCCGTCCTCGAACTCACCGAGGCCGAGCGGTTCACCGACCTGGACCGGCTGTTCGTCCTGGGCCAGTACGGCCTGCAACGGTGGGACGCCGAGACCGGGCAGACCGTCAGCCCCGAGCCGCTGCCCGGGGTCAACGCCCTGCGCGGCGCACTGGCCCAGGCCCTGGTCGACGCCCCCGCCGGGACGTCCGTCGAGGACAAAGGGCACGCCCTGGTCGTCCACGTGCGGCGCACCGCTGACCCGGACGCGGCACTTGCCGCGCTCGCACCCGCCCTCAGCCGACTCGCGCAGGAGCACGGGCTGGAGGCGGCGCCCGGCAAGCGGGTCCTGGAACTGCGCCCACCGGGGCATGACAAGGGCGGGGCGCTGCGCACGCTGGTAGCGCAGCGGCAGGCCCGGTCAGTGCTGGTGGCCGGTGACGACCTCGGCGACCTCCCGGCCTTCGATGCCGTCGACGAGCTGCGGGCCGGCGGCATCGGCGGGATCACCGTGTGCAGTGACAGCCCCGAGGTGCCGGAGGTGCTGCGTTCCCGCGCTGACCTGGTGGTCGGCGGGCCCGCCGGCATGGTCACGCTGCTGGAGGTCCTGGCCGACCGCATCGGGGCCTGATCTAGGGGCCCGAGCGGATCTCCGCGAGCTGTGCGCCGAACCAGGCGCGGGGCGGCAGCGCGCCGGCGACGGTGGCGAGCCGCCCGGCCCGGGCGCGCCGCTCGGCCGGGGCCATCGTCAGCCCCGCGTACATCGCGTCCGCGGTCGCGGTGACGTCGTACGGGTTCACCACGAGGGCGTCGGCGGCCATCTCCGAGCAGGCACCCGCCTCCCGGGAGAGGACGAGCACGGCGCCCTCGGCCGAGACGACCATCCCCTCCTTGGCGACCAGGTTCATCCCGTCCCGGATCGGGTTCACCACCAGCACGTCGGCGAGGGTCATGGCGGCCAGTGACCGCGGGAAGTCGTCGCTGATCTCCAGGTGCACCGGCAGCCAGGTGTCCGTGCCGAACTCGTCCTCGATCTCGGCGGCGAGCCGCTGCACGGCCGCCGTGTACTCGCGGTACTCCGGCAGGTCGTGCCGGGACGGATAGGCGCACACGAGGTGCATGACCCGCCCGTGCCACTCGGGGTGCGCGCGCAGGAACTCGCGGTAGGCGTCCAGCCCACGGACGATGTTCTTCGACAGCTCGGTGCGATCGACCCGGACCACCAGGCGGCAGTCCCCCGCCAGCTCCCGCAGCTCGGCCGCGCGGGCGCGGACGTCCGGATGGGAGGCGCGGTCCCGCAGCTCGGGGGCGTCCACGCCGAGTGGGTACAGGCTCGTCCGCACCGAACGGCCGCCGGCCGAGACGGTGTCACCCTCGATCTGGGCGCCGAGGATCTCCGCACAGCAGTCCCGGAACGCCGCCGCCCAGGCGGGGGCGAGGAAGCCGAGACGGTCGGCGCCGAGCATGCCCTGCAGGATGGCGGCGGCGACRCTGTCCGGCAGCATCCGGAAGTACTCCGGCGGCGACCACGGGGTGTGACTGAAGTGCGCGATGCGCAGATCCGGCCGGGTCTGGCGCAGCAGAGCCGGCACCAGTGTCAGGTGGTAGTCCTGCACGAGCACGCACGCCCCCGGAGCGGCCTGCTCGGCGAGCGCCTCGGCGAAGGCGCTGTTGTAGTGCTCGTAGGCGGCCCAGTCCCGCCGGAACGACGCGCCGAAACTCGGCTCCATCGACGGCGAGTGCAGCAGGTGCAGGACGAACCAGAGTGTCCGGTTCGCGACCGCGTTGTAGGCGCGGTCGAACAGCACCCGGTCCAGGTCGAGCATCTTCACCGACGCGCCACCGGTGTCAAAACCGACCTGGTCGAGGCGCCCACCCGGCGCCGAGCGGGCGGCCCGCCGGTCGGCCTCGCTGAGCGCCGTGCAGACCCACAGCAGCTCGCCGTCGCCGTCCGGGGTGTCCTGCACGACCTGGGCGAGGCCGCTGACCAGCCCACCGCCGCCGCGCCGCGCAAGCAGCTCGCCGTCGTCCCCGATGGCGAACGACACCGGCCCCCGGTTCGACGCGACCAGCAGTTCCGCCTGGGACGAACGCTCACCCCCCGGCGCCGCGAGCTCCCCGATGCCCGGCATGTGACGCACACAGCGGAGCGTAGGCCATCGGGTGCCGTGYTGTGGCGTCATCCGGTCAGGGAGCGGCGATGGCGCCGCGCACAGCGCTCGCCCAGCCGAGCCCGACCGAGCCGGCTTCCACCACCGCGTTGGTGTGCCCGGTGAGAAGCGCCGCGATGTCCGGATGGCGGATCGCGTTGGCCACCAGATGCATCCGACCCACCGAGCGGGCCATCTCCAGGTCGCTGGCCGAGTCGCCGATGGCGATCGCCTCGGTCGGGTCGAGCCCGCGCCGCTTGAGGTCGTAGGCCACGGCCTCGCCCTTGCTGACCCCGTCCGGCACCAGGTGGTACACGTGCGGGACCACGCCGAGATCGGGCATGTTCGCTGGAGCGATGAGACCGTTGTCACGCATGCTCAGCCACCCGAAGCCCGTCTCGGCGAGCCAGGCATCCACCTCGGCGACATCGATCCGACCACGGAGCATGACGTCGATCTCGCGGCCGGCGTGCCACGGTGTGTGCAGCTCCAGTCGACCTGGATGCAGCCCGATCAGCTCGTCGAGCAGGCTCTCGGGCACCTGCTCGTACGACTCCGGCATCGCGCCGCGCAGGATCTCGCTCTCGATCAGGCGTTCGCCGTTCCAGCCGATGATCGCGCCCATCTCACCGATGAACCCGTCCGCACCGAAGATGCCGGCGGCCTCCACCAGCTGCGGCCTGGTCCGCCCGGAGACCAGGACGAGCGCGATGCCCGCATCGAGCAGCTCCACGAGCGCGCGGGCCGGCTCCAGGGTCGTCGGGCCCCCTTCCGCTCGGAAGAAGCAGCCGCGCGGACCGACCATCGTTCCATCAAGATCGGTGTAGACGACACGTACTGTCACGCTACGGTCTCCCTGCGGTGGGTCCGACGGGTCACAGGCCTATAGGCAACAGCATGCGACAGCCGGCGGGCGCGCCGATGYGGGCCCGGCGGCGACAGGTTCGTGACAGCGATCCGACCGAATAAACTACGGTGCACGTCCGCCCACACGCGGACTACAGTACGGACAGACAACTTCATCTGGCTCATCCAGAGGGGCAGAGGGAACGGCCCAGCGAAGCCCCGGCAACCACCGACGCATCCCTGCGCGGCAGGTGCTAATTCCGACCCGGGGCGCACGCCGGCGCCCGGGAAAGATGAGGAGTTCCCGCATGACTCTCGCGCCCGAGCGCGCCTCTCTCCCGAGCGCGGAAGCCGCAAATCCTGCCGTCTCGCTCTCCTGTCGGCACTGCGGAGCCACCTACCCGCTGTCCCCCACCCATGTCTGCATCGAGTGTTTCGCCCCCCTCGAGATCGCCTACGACGAGGACCGGCTGCGTACGGTCACCCGGGAGTCGATCGAGGCCGGGCCGCGCAACCTGTGGCGCTATGTGGGCCTGCTGCCCGCCGGGCACGTCGCGGAGCGGCGGGTCTCCCTCGACGCCGGCTGGACGCCGCTGCGCCCGGCGCCGCGCCTCGCCGCCGCGCTGGGGATGCGCACCCTGTGGGTGAAGGACGACAGCGCGAACCCGACCCACTCCTTCAAGGACCGAGTCGTCTCGGTGGCGCTGACCGCCGCCCGCGAGCTGGGCTTCACCACCGTCGCCTGCGCCTCGACCGGCAACCTCGCCCAGTCCGTCGCCGCGCACGCGGCGTCCGCCGGGCTGCGGTCCGTCGTGCTCGTCCCGCACGACCTGGAGGCCGGCAAGACCGTGTCGACCGCCGTCTACGGCGGCGCCCTGGTCGCCATCAAGGGCAACTACGACGACGTGAACCGCCTGTGCAGCGAGCTCGCCGGCGAGTACGAGTGGGCCTTCGTGAACGTCAACGTCCGGCCGTTCTACGCCGAGGGTTCGAAGACCCTCGGCTACGAGGTGGCCGAGCAGCTCGGCTGGCGGCTCCCCGGCCAGGTCGTGATCCCGATCGCCTCCGGTTCGCTGCTCACCAAGGTCGACAAGGCCTTCGGGGAGCTCGGCCGGCTCGGCCTCGTCGAGCCCACCCCGTACAAGGTTTTCGGAGCCCAGGCCGCCGGCTGCAACCCGGTGGCGTCCGCCTTCGCCCGGGGCGTCGACACCGTCGCTCCGGTGAAGCCCTCGACGATCGCCAAGTCACTGTCGATCGGCAACCCGGCGGACGGCCCGTACGCCCTCGATGTGGCCCGCCGCACCGGCGGGGCCATCACCGACGTCACCGACGAGCAGATCGTCGACGGCATCCGTCTRCTCGCCCGCACCGAGGGGATCTTCGGCGAGACCGCGGGCGGCGTCACTGTCGCCTGCCTGCGCCGCCTGCTGGACGAGGGCCGCCTCGACCCTGATGTCGAGACCGTCATCTACAACACCGGCGACGGCCTCAAGACCCTCGACCCCCTGGTGTCCACCGGTGGCCCGACCGCGACGATCCCACCATCCCTCTCCGCCTTCGAGGCCGCCGGCCTCGGYGACGACTAGTCACTGCCTGGCCGATCATGCGGTGGGATTCGTCCCACGGTTGTGTCCGCGGTCGTCGGTGTCCGTTCGGTYCCCCCGGCCCCGCTTCGCGGGAGCGCGCTCCCCTACCGAGATCACGGCGGCAAAGACCGACGTCGCATGCAAGGAAAAGCGGACCTGGTCCAGGGTCGAGTCGGAAATCCAACGGGGGCTCACCTCTGAACACGGCGCTGATAACGGGGGGACGTCCGGCCTGCCCGGATCAGGCCTTACGCCCGGATCAACGCCCATAGGTGGGAAAGGCTCCTCCTGGCGAGACGTCGGCCGGACTTCGTCACCGCCACCAGGAGGCACCATGCGACGCTTACGGCAGGCCCTGGTCACCCTGGCGGTGGCGTCCACCGTCGGGCTCACCGCCTGCGGCGGCTCCGGCGACACCGCGACGCAGCCCGGCCGAACGCCCGCCACGGCCACGGCCACGAGCACAACTCGGCCCCCCAGCCCGAGCCCCGTCCCCGGCACGCCCACCGCTCTGCCCACCACGGCGACGGGTCCGTCCGCCCCGCCCACCACGGCGACGACCGGGTCGGGCGGGGCGGCGGGAACGACACGGCCCACCACGGCGAAGCCGACGACACCGGCCACGGGCGTGCCCGCGCGCCTGCTCGGCCGGGACTGGGAGCGCATCCCGACCGAGCGCCGAGTCGTCGCGCTGACGTTCGACGGCGGTGCCAGCGCGGATGGTGTGGACCCGATCCTGGCGACGCTCGACCGGGAGGGCGTACCGGCCACCTTTTTCCTCACCGGCCAGTTCGTGAAGACCTTCCCGGCCGCCGCGCGCGCCATCGCCGCCCGCGGCCACGTCATCGGCAGCCATTCGGTCACGCACCCCTATTTCACCGGGCTCGCTGACGCGGACCTGCGCGCCGAGCTGCTCGGCGCCCAGTCGACCATCCAGAGCGTCACCGGCGTCGACCCGCGTCCCTGGTTCCGCTTCCCGTACGGCGACCGTGACGCGCGCACGATCGGYGCGGTCAACGCACTCGGCTATGTGCCGGTCCGCTGGACGGTCGACACACTCGGCTGGAAGGGCACCTCGGGCGGCCAGAGCGCGCAGAGCGTCACCGACCGGGTTCTGGCCGCCGCGGGCAGCGGCGAGATCGTCCTCATGCACGTGGGCGCGCACCCGCAGGACCGCTCGACCCTGGACGCGGAGGCGCTGGGCGGGATCATCCGGGAACTGCGCGCCCGCGGCTACGGCTTCACAACAGTCAAGGCGATGTAGACGCGGCGAAGCAAGATCATACGAGTCGACCGGCGGGTGGCCTCGACCTCGATCCGCGATGTGTGCCCTGCCGGTTCGCGGGACGGTTCCGGGGTGTCCGCATCCCTGCCCCCAGCTCGCTCCGGGGCCGGCCCAGATCCGTGGATCAGTGGATCAGTGGTGTTCAGCCGGGATTCTCCCTTGAGCCACGCCTGATTCCCGCCCTGCTCCCAGCAGCCGGGGCGACCCCGGCGCCCCCGCGCCACGCCGGCCCACGGGGGGACACGAGCTTGCACTCTCCCATGCCGAGTGCTAAACAGGACCTGGCACTCTCGACATGGGAGTGCCAAGGGCTGAAACGACGAGGCTTCCTGGTCGTCCTCCCGCTCAGGCGGGGAGCCAGTCGGGCCGTCCGTCGCGGGCGTCGTTGTGGCCAGGCCATCGAACTGCCATCCCCCTGGGAGGACCCAGACACCATGCCGAAGATCATTGCCTTCGACGAGGAGGCACGGCGCRGCCTGGAGCGCGGCATGAACCAGYTGGCCGACGCTGTCAAGGTCACGCTCGGCCCCAAGGGTCGCAACGTTGTCCTGGAGAAGAAGTGGGGCGTCCCCACGATCACCAATGACGGCGTCAGCATCGCCAAGGAGATCGAGCTCGAGGACCCGTACGAGAAGATCGGCGCGGAACTCGTCAAGGAAGTAGCGAAGAAGACCAACGACGTCGCGGGTGACGGCACCACCACCGCGACGATCCTGGCCCAGGCGCTCGTGCGCGAGGGCCTGCGCAACGTCGCCGCCGGCGCGAACCCGATGGGCCTGAAGAAGGGCATCGAGGCCGCCGTCGAGAGTGTCTCCGAGGAGCTCTCCCGCGTCGCCAAGGACGTGGAGACCAAGGAGCAGATCGCCTCCACCGCCTCCATCTCGGCCGGGGACCCGGCCATCGGCAGCATGATCGCCGAGGCGATGGACAAGGTCGGCAAGGAAGGCGTCATCACCGTCGAGGAGAGCAACACCTTCGGCCTGGAGCTTGAGCTCACCGAGGGCATGCGCTTCGACAAGGGCTACATCTCGCCGTACTTCGTCACGGACACCGACCGCATGGAAGCTGTCCTCGACGACCCGTACATCCTGATCGCCAACAGCAAGATCGCGGCGGTCAAGGACCTGCTCCCGATCCTGGAGAAGGTCATGCAGGCCGGCAAGCCGCTGGCCATCATCTCCGAGGACGTCGAGGGCGAGGCCCTCGCGACCCTGGTCGTGAACAAGATCCGCGGCACCTTCAAGAGCACCGCGGTGAAGGCCCCCGGTTTCGGTGACCGCCGCAAGGCCATGCTCACCGACATCGCCGTGCTGACCGGCGGCCAGGTCATCTCCGAGGACGTCGGCCTCAAGCTCGAGGGCACCACCGTCGACCTGCTGGGCCGTGCCCGCAAGGTTGTCATCACCAAGGACGAGACCACCATCGTCGAGGGTGCCGGCGACGCGGACCAGATCGCGGGCCGGGTCAGCCAGATCCGTAACGAGATCGAGAAGTCCGACTCGGACTACGACCGCGAGAAGCTGCAGGAGCGGCTGGCGAAGCTCGCCGGCGGCGTCGCGGTCATCAAGGTCGGCGCGGCCACCGAGGTCGAGCTCAAGGAGAAGAAGCACCGCATCGAGGACGCCGTCTCGAACGCGAAGGCAGCGGTCGAGGAGGGCATCGTCGCCGGCGGCGGCGTCGCCCTGCTGCAGGCCGCCACCAGCGCCTTCGAGAAGCTGGACCTGACCGGCGACGAGGCGACCGGGGCGAACATCGTCCGTCTCGCGCTGGAGGCGCCGATCAAGCAGATCGCGTTCAACAGCGGTCTCGAGGGCGGCGTCGTGGTCGAGAAGGTGCGCAACCTTCCGACCGGGCACGGCCTGAACGCGGCCACCGGCGAGTACGTCGACATGGTCGCCACCGGGATCATCGACCCGGCGAAGGTCACCCGCTCGGCGCTGCAGAACGCCGCGTCGATCGCCGGCCTCTTCCTCACCACCGAGGCCGTCATCGCGGACAAGCCGGAGAAGAACCCGGCCCCGGCCATGCCGGGTGGCGGCGGCGAGATGGACTTCTGAGTCCAGCTTCCCCGCTCTGTGCGAGCAAGGGGCGGTCCCGGCTTCGGCCGGGACCGCCCCTTCCGCGTTTCTGGTCGGTCACCCGACCGCCGGGTGGGAGGTGCCACGGCGGCGGGTGACCATTCACGGGGCGCGCCGGGATGCGGGACGGAGCCGTCGCGACCCACGTATCGACCACGGGACAGCCACGAAACCCCTGATCGACGCACGTGAAGTTACCAGGCAGTAATAATGCTGACAAGAGACTTTGTCTCGCCGGCGGACTCCCCGTCTCGCACCGGCGGGTCAACGCCTCTGCCTTAGACAGTGGACGATGCAAGGAGCACGATGAACAACGTGGTACAAGCTCCCGCTCCGCTCCGGGCCCACCGCCCGACCCTCACGCTGCCGTCCCCGCCGGTCACGGTCGATGATCTACACACGACCACGTACGGAAACGCGCGGGTCGAGATCCTCGACGGGCTGTGCGTCGCCCGCCCGTGGCCGACCCCGCTGCGCGCCCGGGTGACGGACCGGCTGCGAGCGCTGCTCAGCGAGTCGGCGACGTCCGGCGCGCAGGTGTTCACCGGGCTGCAGGTGGAGTTGTCCCCGCGTTGCCTCGTCGTTCCGGACGTCGCTGTGGTCGCGGTCGGCGACCCGCAGCGGCGGCGGATCGCCGAGACGCCGTTCGCCGTGCTCGAGGTCGCCGACACCAGCACCCGGCGCTACGACCGGACGCTCAAGCTCGACCTGTACCGCGAGTTCCGGATCCCGGTCTGCTGGCTGGTGGACCCGGACGCCGCGACCATCGAGGCGTTCGAGCTGGTCGGCTCCGGCTACGTGCCGGCCGGCGTGGTGCGCGGCGACGAGGAGCTGACCGTCACCCGCCCCTTCCCGGTGACCGTGACACCGGCCGCCCTCATCGACCCTCCCGAGGACTGACCGGTCCCGACGGTCAGGCCAGGTCGTCGGCGTCGACGATGGTGTAGGCGTAGCCCTGCTCGGCGAGGAAACGCTGGCGGTGCGCCGCGTACTCCTGGTCGAGGGTGTCCCGCGAGACCACGGTGTAGAAGTGGGCGGAGCGGCCGTCCGCCTTGGGGCGCAGCACCCGGCCGAGGCGCTGGGCCTCCTCCTGCCGCGAACCGAAGGTGCCGCTGACCTGGATCGCCACCCCGGCCTCAGGCAGGTCGATCGACACGTTGGCCACCTTCGAGACCACCAGCGTCGTGATCTCCCCGGTACGGAAGGCCTCGAACAGGCGCTCGCGCTCCTTGTTCCGGGTGGATCCCTGGATGACCGGCGCGTCGAGCAGCCGCCCGAGCTCGTCGAGCTGGTCCAGATAGGCGCCGATGACCAGGACCCGGTCGTCCGCGTGCCGCTCGACGAGCCGGCGCACCACGTTGCTCTTGCTGTGTGCGGTGGAGCAGACCCGGTAGCGCTCCTCGGGTTCGGCGACGGCGTAGGTCATCCGCTCGTCGTCGGTGAGGGTGACCCGTACCTCGGTGCATTCCGCGGGTGCGATCCAGCCCTGTGCCTCGATCTCCCGCCACGGCGCGTCGTAGCGCTTCGGCCCGATCAGGGAGAACACGTCACCCTCCCGCCCGTCCTCGCGGATGAGGGTGGCGGTAAGGCCGAGCCGCCGGCGTGACTGGATGTCGGCTGTCATCCGGAACACCGGCGCGGGCAGCAGGTGCACCTCGTCGTAGACGATGAGACCCCAGTCCCGGGCGCTGAACAGCTCCAGGTGCAGGTACTCGCCCTTGCGGCGTGCCGTCATCACCTGGTAGGTCGCGATCGTGACCGGGCGGATCTCCTTGCGTTCGCCGGAGTACTCGCCGATCTCGTCCTCGGTGAGGGACGTCCGGCGCAGCAGCTCGGTGCGCCACTGGCGGCCGGCGACGGTGTTGGTGACCAGGATCAGCGTGGTGGCGCCGGCCCGGGCCATCGCCGCGGCGCCGACGACGGTCTTGCCCGCCCCGCTGGGCAGCACGACGACGCCCGAGCCGCCCTCCCAGAAGCCGGCGACCGCGCCCTTCTGGTAGTCGCGCATGGACCAGCCGTCCTGGCGCAGCTCGATCGGGTGCTTCTCCCCGTCGACGTAGCCGGCGAGGTCCTCGGCGGGCCAGCCGACCTTGAGCAGGGCCTGCTTGAGTCGCCCCCGTTCGGACGGGTGGACGGCGATCGTGTCGTCGTCGAGCCGCGTGCCGAGCATCGGCGCGACCCGTTTCGACCGGGTGACCTCGGTGAGGACCGCGCGGTCGAACGCACGCATCACAAGGCCGTGCACCGGGTCCTGTTCCAGTCGCAGCCGGCCGTAGCGGTCCATGGTGTCGGCGACGTCGACCAGCAGCGCGTTGGGCACGGCGTAGCGCGAGTAGCGGACGAGAGCGTCTACGACCTGCTCCGCGTCGTGGCCGGCGGCGCGCGCGTTCCACAGCGCGAGCGGCGTCACCCGGTAGGTGTGCACGTGCTCGGGGGACCGCTCCAGCTCGGCGAAGGGTGCGATCGCCGCGCGGGCCTGGCTGGCGAGCGGGTGATCGACCTCCAGCAGCAGGGTCTTGTCCGACTGGACGATCAGGGGGCCGTCCGGCAAGCCGCCACCGCCTTCCGCAATTCTGGTTCCGTTGCGCGACGCATCCGACGGTACAGCCGGCAGCGGCCGGTGCTCGACCCGCCGCTCAGGCGGGCTCGTCCGCGGTGGGGGGCACGATCCAGTCGCTGGCCTCGGGCACCGGTGGCGACTCGAACGATCCCTGGATCTCCGCGACCCGGGTGATCCGGTGCAGAGCGAAGCGGCGGGGGGCCGCGCTGCGCTCGTCCCAGGCTGTGAGCCAGCCGCCGTCCAGCTGGCTCGGCCGCACCACCCGGTCGCTGGGCGTCCCCTGCTGGTCGACGTAGCCGAGCAGGAGGCGCCGGCCGTCGCGCACCGCGCCCTGCAGGGTGACCAGGATGAGCGGGGCGGAGCGGACGGACGTGAGGTCCTCGCCCGCGGACTCCCGCGCCGCACGTGCGGCGCGCGTGATGTCATCACCCCGCCGGACCAGTCGGACGACGTCCAGCAGCTGCTCGGGGTTCCCGCGGCCGCCCGCGCCGCCGCTGGGACCGGCGCCGCCGGTGGGGATACGCGGTCGGGCGGGGGTCCGGTGCACCTCGGGGCGAGGTAGCACGATCCGCCCGTCCGGGGCCTCGGCGACGGGGGCGAAACCGGCGGCGCGCAGCCCCTCCAGCAGCTCCGCAACGGGCAACGAGGAGATCACGATCGTCGGGGCCACCCGGCGCATCGCCAGCGCCTGGGTGTGCCGGGAGGCGACCACCTCGGTGAGCAGCGCCACGTCGTCGCAGCGCAGGTAGGACGCGGCCGGCCCGGACCGCAGTCGGCCGTGCCGCCGGGCCGTGTCGTCGATCAGGTAAGTCAGGGTCTGCGGGACGCCGCCGCGCGCCAGCGAGCGGAGAAGATCGTGCAGGTCCTCGGCCGCACTGCCCGCGTCCATGGCGCGCCGCAGCGAGGCCTCGGTGAACCGGTAGACGGTGGCCGCGCCGGCCGACTCGATGTCGGCCATCCGGGCCAGCTCACCGGCCACCCGCGGCACCAGCGGGCCGGGGGCGACGGCGGTCAGGTCCGCCTGGATCAGCAGCTCCTCGACGGGTTCGGGCAGCAGCGGTTCCATCGCGTCCGCGAGCCGGCGGATCAGGCTCTCGCCGCCGCCGCCAGCCGCGCCCCGACCGGCGGCCAGGCGCCCGGGCGTGCTCGGCACGCCGCGACCGGTGAGGCCGAGCAGCTCCGCCTCGGCCATCGTCCCTTCGATCATGCTGTCAAGCAGCGCGCCGGTGCGGCGGGGCGTGTGCCAGGTGAGCCGCGCGCGGACGGAGTCCGCGGTCGGCGCGACCCCGTCCGGCGCGGCGGCGATCGCGCGCAGCACCTCGGCTCGCAGTTCCGGGACGCCGGGGCGCCGGGTGTCGAAGGACATCGCGGCGAGCTGACGCCCCCGCTCGTCCCGCCCCCCGACCAGCCAGGACGCCGACGGTGAGCGCAGCCAGCCCTCCGCGAGGACGGCCCAGCGCTCGGCCACCGACTCGGTGCACCAGCGGTCGTAGGCGTTGGTGGGCACGAACTGCACCTCGGTGCCCGGGGTGGCATCCACCAGCCCGGCAGCGGCGGCCGTCTCGATGACCAGCGCCGCCGCCGRCTCCGGCAGATCCATCAGACGGGCACCGGCACGCAGGTCACGCACACTGAGTCCACCCGTGCGCAGCGGCGTGACCGGCACGGACCCCCAGGCCGTCAGCAGCGTGGTCACCGCCCGTACCAGCGCTTCGGCGGCCAGCGCCGCGGCCGGGTCGGCAGCACCCGCACCCACCTCACGGCCGGTGACCTCGGGTGGTTCGGGATGCAGCTCGCCAGCCGGGCGATCTCCGCGCAGCAGCAGGCCCACCTCCCGCGGCAGCTCGACGGTGGCGGCGTCGATCCCGACCAGCAGCCCGCGGGCGAGCAGCTCCTCGACCGGGCTGCGCGCCGCGGCCACGTCGAGGAGCCGCTCGGCGTCGTTCGTCGCGCCGAGCGCCGGACCACCCGCAAGACGTCCGGCGACCTCCCGGGCACGCGGCGAGCACCCGTCGAGCAGCGCGGCGACCCGAGCGGGCTCGGCGAGCACGGCGGACACCATCTCGATGAGGCCTTCGCGCCGGCCCTGCTCGGCGGCCACCGACGTGTCGGCGAAGACGGCCATGGGCAGCCCCACGGCGGCGGCCACCCGCACGAGCTGGGAAAGCTGATACACCCCCAGGCACTTCCGTGCCGGTCGACCGAGGCCGAGCGGGCGGTCCCCCAACAGGTCGACAGCGACACCGACCAGCCGGATCGCCTCGTCCGGACCCCAGATCACGGCACGCTCACGCAGGGAGTCGACCGCGGTGCGCACCTCGAGACCGCCGCAGAACACAGCCAGCTCACGGTAGGACGCGGGRCTGGGCAGCACGGTGAGTGCCTGGACGATCTCGAGGGTGAACGCGTCCAGCCGTTCCAGCGCTCGGGCGACACTCCCCCGGATCTCCAGCCGGGCCGCGAGGATGTCGAAATCGGGCGGCGGTGGGGTGGCGAGGTCCGGCCGGAGGCTGAACAGCCGGGCCAGAGCGTCGTCCGGCAGCGCGCGCAGCCAGGCGGCCAGCGAGGACGAGGACATCCTGATGACGGTAGCCGCCCCACCGGGCCCGGTCAGGCCGGACGTGGCCGGGCAGGCCCGGTCAGGTCCATCCAGATCGGTCAGCGCAGATCCTGGACGGTGTCGACCACGACCGAGAGGTGGTTGTCGCGGGCCCAGCCCGCCAGCCGGGACAGGATGTCCTGATCGCCGGGCAGGGCCAGCGCACGGCCCACCGAGACCCCCACCACGAGCATCGTGCAGACCAGGAGCGCCTTGCAGACGGTCGACAGCGGCCGGCGCCGATGGTGGCGCGGCCGGGGCGCGGAGCCGGGCTGGGGGGCGGGGCGGGGCGGGGCGATCTCGCCCCACTCCTCGCCGAAACGGCGCGGAGGCTGCCGCGGCGCCGCGGGCGGGCGGGCGGCGACGCGCTCCTGGTGGCCGGTGGTGCCCACGCTCTCCAGCCCCGATGTCCGCGCGGCGGGAGGAGGCGTCGGCACCCGACCAGGGACGGGGGTGGAGTGGCGAGCACCAGGAGCTGGCTCGGTCGCCATGTCCGCCGGGTCGAAACCCGCGCGGCGGGCCGGTCCGCGAGCCGGACCGGGCCGAGGCCCCGGCGGCGGCTGACGCGTCGTCCAGGTCGGCTGCGGCTGCGGCTGGTGCGGCTGCGGCTGCGGCTGCGGCTGGTGCGCCGGCTGACCACGCAGGTCGCCGAAGGACACCAGGCGCCCTCCGGCCTGGCGGGGTCGCCCGACGACCACCGGGCGACCGGGCACCGGGCGGGCAGGCGAACCGGCCCGGCCGTCGTCAGGGCCGGAGAACGTGTCCTGGCCGTGAGTGACCACACCCGTCCCTTTCGTGCCGGACAACCGAATCCCAGGGTAGCGTGGTCGGTTCGCCAACAGGCGTTGTGGTGGACCGTCAGCGGCCGGGGATCCGGCACACCCGCTCCAGGGCCAGCCCGCCGGYGATCAGCACGGCCGTGGCCCCGAGGCCGAGGCCGGCGGCCAGGGCGTCACCGCCGGCAGTCCCGAACTCGTCGGTGCGGGGGGCCGTGTAGGCGAGCAGGGCGGTCCAGCCACCGGCCAGCGCCGCGCCGACCACGGACGTCGCCTTCGCGAGCGCGGCCAGGCGGGCGACGGTCAGCGGCAGGATCGGGCGGGTCCCGGGCCGGCCGGCGAGACGTCGCTTCGTCAGCGATGCCACCTGCAGCTCGATCAGCCCCACCAGCAGGACGGACAGGGACGTCGTCGGGGGCACCTGCGGCAGCGACTGGTACCTCCACCACAGCAGCAGGTAGACCAGCGCGCCGGCCACGACGGCGACCAGGAGAAGGTCACGTACGTGGGTGGGTCTCACCGCCGCGGTCCCGGTGTGTTCCCGGCCGGCAGGTCGAGGGCGGTCCGCCGCGGGGCGGCGGTGCCCGGCACCGCGAGCAGCCGCGCCACCAGGTCCGCCACCGGGCCATGCCCGACCAGCGAGGCCTGCGGCTCGACGTCCAGCCAGGGCACACAGACGAACAGACGCTCGTGGGCGCGCGGGTGCGGCAGCAGGATGTCGGGGTCGTCGCTGCGGGTGTCGCCGCAGGCGATGATGTCCACGTCGAGGGTCCGCGGGCCCCACCGGACGGTGCGCACCCGCGCGGCAGCCTCCTCCGCGGCCCGCGCCGCCGCCAGCAGCGACGCCGGTTCGGCGGCACCGACCAGGACGACGGCGTTGAGGTAGTCGTCCTGGTCGGGCCCACCGACCGGCTCGGTCTCGTAGACGGGTGAGGTGGCATGCACGCCGAGCGTGGCGTCGAGCTGCGCGACCGCGCCGCGCAGGAAGGCGAGCCGGTCCCCGATGTTGGAGCCGATCGCCACGACGGCATGGCCGCCGCCCGCCGGGCTCATCCGGCGAGATCCTGCCGGGAGCGGGCGACGGTCACCGCGATGTCAGTGAAGGGAAGCGGCACGGGTGCGGCCGGCTTGTGCACGGTCACCTCGGCCGTGTCGACCCGGGGGTCCGCCAGGCAGACCCGGACCAGCCGGTGCGCCAGGGTCTCGATCAGGTCGACGGGCTCGCCGGCCACGACGTCCGCCAGGGCCTGGGCGAGCTCGCCGTAGTGCACGGTCAGCGTGAGGTCGTCGGTCGCCGCGGCGGGGCCGGTGTCCAGCCAGAGGGTGGCGTCGATGACGAAGAACTGGCCGAGTTCGCGTTCCGCGGGCAGCACGCCGTGCCGCCCGTGCACCCGCAGCCCGGTCAGCGTGACCCGGTCGCGTCCGGCCCCGGCTACCGCCGTCACCGGGGCGGTCCGACCGGACAGGCCCTCGGGCGGGCCGGGCGGGCGGGGCCGGCGGCGTGCCACGCCCGGTGCACCCGGACGGCGTCCACCGCGGGGCGTACCGCGTGCACCCGCACCGCCCACACTCCGGCCGAGGCCAGCAGCACGGTCGTGGCCTGGGTCGCGGCATCCCGGTCGTCCGGCGGCCGGGGCGGTTCACCGGGGCCGCTCAGCACCGAGCCGAGGAACGACTTGCGGGAGGTGCCGACGAGCAACGGACGGCCGAGGGCGGCGAGTGCGTCCAGGTTCGCCAGCAGAGCCCAGTTGTGTGCCGCGGTCTTGGCGAACCCGATGCCCGGGTCGATGATCACCTTGTCCTCCGCCACGCCGGCGGCCAGGACCACCTCGAGCCGGGCGGACAGCTCGGTCACCACCTCGGTGACCACATCGTCGTAGACCGCCAGGGCGCCCATGTCCGCGCTGGACCCGCGCGAGTGCATCAGGACGTAGTGGACGCCCCGTTCGGCGACGATGCGCAGCAGGTCGGCGTTCGTCCCGCAGGAGACGTCGTTGACCAGCAGAGCACCGGAGTCGACCGCGGCCGCGGCGACTGACGCGCGGCTCGTGTCGATGCTGATCGGCACGCCCGAGGAGGCCAGCTTGGCGACGACGGGCAGCACCCGGCGCAGCTCCTCGCTGGCGAACACCCGGGGCGCTCCAGGGCGCGTCGACTCGCCGCCGACGTCCACGATGTCGGCCCCCTGATCGATCATGAGCTGACCGGCCCGGACGGCGTCGGCCGGGTCGGGATAGGCGCCGCCGTCCGAGAACGAGTCGGGGGTGACGTTGACGACGCCCATGATCTTGGTCGGGGCGTCGGTCGCGAACAGGTCCGCGGGGGATGCGCTCATGAGCGGGCGGCCCCGTTCCCTGCCGGGCCGGCCGGCGCCGGTGCGGGCAGTCTGCGGTAGCTGTAGCCGTAGACCGGCCGGAAACCGCGGCGGGCATAGAGCACCCGGGCGGCGATGCTGTCCCGCTCGACCTGCAGGTACGCGTGGTTGGCCCCGCCGGCGCCCGCCCACCGGGCGAGCTCGGCGAGTACCCGGCCCGCCGCGCCACGGCCACGCACGCCGGGCAGCGTGGCCATGCTGTAGATGCCCAGCCAGTCATCGTCGAGGACGCCGCGGCCGACGCCGGCCGGCACGCCGTCGACGTGGAGGGTGACGTAGCGCTGGGGCAGCGTCATCGCCCGGAGCACGGCGAGTGAACCGGCGCGCTGCGCGGCGAAGGTGGTGAGAACCCGCCCGGCGACGGCGAGCCAGCGCTCGTCGGGCAGGTCGGCGTGGGTCACCTCGACCTGCCCGTTCCCGGGACGGGCCACGAGCAGGCCTGCCACGGGTGCGACGCAGACGTCCGTGGGGCCGGCGTCGTCGTACCCGGCGGCGTCGAGGGCGTCCAGCAGGCCGGCGGGACGGGCGACGGGGGTGACCTGAAAGGTCGGTGGCAGGCCCACGGCCTCGTAGAAGGATCGGACCACGCGAAGACCATCGGCGAGGTCCGGGACGTCGTTCCGGGCCCACACCGAGTTCCCTCGGCGCGAGGAGCCGGCCGACTCCCGAAGCACCCAGCCCGCATGGGCCTCCTCCCGAAGGGGCGGCCAGGCGCGGTGCGCGAGGTCCTCGAGCCGGCAGGCAAGCGCCACATCGCCCACGGGCAGCTCCCGCCGGGGCGCCACCAGCGCGTCTTCTCCGGCGAGGCGCGCCGGATCAGCGACCACGGAAGCTCCGCGAACACCCCGCGGACACATCGACCACGGAACTGAGGCTACCGATCGCCTCCCCCGGCCGCGCGGATGCGCCCGGCCCGCCGCCGTCGCCGTCGCGAACCGCCGATCCGTCCGGGGACGACCGACATCCATACAACCCACCCACACTCGGAAACGGGAGTTCACCGCTGTCATCGACCGTCCGGCAGCGTCGTCCACCGTCCGGCAGCGGCATCGACCGGCCGGTCAGCAGCACCCCTAAACGAAGATAAACGTTACATATGCCTCAGGCGGTAAAGAAGATCCAGTGGGTAGGGATCCCACTGGAAGATCCTTCGCCGTTCCACCGCCGACCAAAATCTCATAACCRGAACACCATTGACACAACCACCGACGGGCCACATTGCTGTGACGCAAGCCCGTCACTGTCCGACATCCACRCCTCGTAGCATCGGCTGGTGCACCCGACAACCGCATCCGCCGTCCGCACGTGTCATTCGCACGAGCATCGGCATACGCACGGGGGGCCGAGGCGCCTCGCGATCACCGTGGTCCGCCCCGTGGCCGTCCAGCGGCCCGCCGGCCGCGGCGCTTTCCCGCCCCTAGCGTGAAAGCGCAAGGTCACGAACGCGCCTCGTGACACACAGGAAGGATCAGGGCATGCCGCAGTCGGACGGACCCCCGCCGCTGGCCGTGCCGGGTTTCGACGAGATCTTCATTCCCCCGGCCCGCACGCCCCCGGACGACCGGCCCGAGGACTATCCCGCCCAGCCTCCGGAGCGCCAGGCCCCGGACGACCTCACCTGGGCAGCCGGTGCCGGTGCCGCGGAACCGAACGGCACCGATCGTCGGCAGTTCCAGCTGTCCGCGGGTGCTGCCGTCGTCAGCGCGCTGCTCGCCCAGAGCCCGATCATGGAGGTGGCTGACGTGCTCGCGGCCAGCCCGGTACAGCTAGCCCTCGAGCGCGCGAACGAGGCGTTGGGCGAGCTCATGAACACACACGAGGTCGTGCCGCCCGCCCACGTGCGGGCCAGGACGGCCCGGCTGCGGCGCGGCCTGGAGCGGCTCGGGCGCCGCTCGATGGGCACCGCGGACTCGCAACAGCTGCTCGTACTCGCCGGCCGCGTCGCGGTGCTCGGCGCCGACGCGGCCTTCAAGCAGGGCGACGTCGGCTCCGCCCGCGATCTCGCCGCCGAGGGCTACCTGGCCGGCGTCGAGGCCGGCGACGGTCCACTGTGCGGCTCGGCGCGCGAGGTCGGCGCGGTCAACGAGTTCTACGTCGGGCGGCCCGGCGAGGCGCTGCGGCTCGCCCGGGACGGGATGCGCCACGTCGGCAGCGGGCCCGTCCGGGCCAGGCTGGTCTGCCAGGAGGCGCGGGCGCTCGCCGCGATGGGTGATCTGCGCGGCGCGGCGGGCAGCCTGGACCGGGCCTATGACCTGGCGGACGCCATCCCGGTGGACCAGTGGGGCCGTCCCGGGCCGAGCTTCGACACGTTCCACCCGGTCGAGGTCTCCTACAACGCGACGACGGCGCTGTGCCTGCTCGGCCGCCCCCGCGCCGCCGAGGAGCATGCCGACCTGGCCATGCCGCAGCTCGACGGGATGGACGCGCCGGGCTTCCGCTCCGTCATCCGGTTCGATCTGGCGCTCGCGATGGCGCGCCAGGGCCGGCTCGAGCTGGACCGGGTCTGTGAGCTCGCGACCGACGCGATCGGCATCTCCTGGGGCCGCACGGTCGCCTCGGTCTCCAGCCGGGCGGACCAGCTGCTGACCGCCACCTCCCCGCACAGCGAGGTGCGGGGAGTCCGGGAGCTGGCGGCGCTGGTCCGGGAGTGGCAACGCTCGGCGTCGCGCCAACGGCCCGGCCCGGGAACCGCGGTTCCCCCGCCGCCGCTGGATCTCTAGCCGCCCGTGACCGATCATGGCCACCGAACCCGCGGCTGCCGGGCCCGGCCCCGCCGGCCGTTTCACCGCGGCGCGCTCCCGGCAGGCGCTTGCCCGGCTCTGCGCCAGCGTCGGCCTTGACGATCGGGACGCCGAACCGATCAAGCTGACCGTCAACGCGGTGTACAGGCTGCCTCGCGAGGCGGCGGTCGTACGCATCGCCAGTTCCACCGCGATGAACCACCGGGTGGCGAAGGTCGTCCAGGTGGCGCGGTGGCTGGCCGAGCACGGGATGCCCGCGGTGCGGCTCCTCCCCGGCGTACCCGCACCTGTCGTGGTCGACGGCTGGCACGCCACGGTCTGGCGGGACGCCGCTCCGCCCGCGGCCGTCACCCGGCCGGCGGCGCATCCTGCCCGCAGCCTGGCGGACGTCCTGCTGCGCCTGCATGCGCTCGCGCCACCCGAGCCACCGCTGCCCGCCTGGGATCCGCTCGACGACGTCCGGCGGCGCCTCTCGGACGCCGAGGGCCTGCCGGCCGCGGACCGTGCCTTCCTGGAGGGCCTCACGCTCCGGGTCTCCGACGCGCTCAGGAGCGTCCGGTACGTGCTGCCGCGGGCCGTCATCCACGGGGACGCACATCTGGGAAACCTGATCCACACCGCTCCGGACAGCGTCGTGATCTGCGATTTCGACGCGACCTGCCTGGGTCCGGCCGAGTGGGATCTGGTGCCGGTCGCACTGGGAGCCGTGCGCTTCGGCCGGCCGCCGCAGCCGCAGGAGGAACTTGCCCGCGCCTACGGTTTCGACGTCACGGCCTGGGACGGGTTCCCGGTGCTGCGCGCGGTCCGCGAGCTGAAGCTCGTGACGAGCGTGGCGCCCGTCCTCGCCAGCAGCCCGAGCGCCGCGGCGCAGTTCGCGGTCCGTCTCCGGAGCCTGCGCGCCGGGGCCGCCGACCGGACGGTCTGGGCCCCCTACCGCTGACCGACGGCGGCAGCGGCATCGGTGGTGGCAGCATCGGCGGTATGGACCCCGAACGTCTGCGGACCCTGCTGCACGCCGTGTCCGACGGTGAGGTCACCCCGGAGGCCGCCGCCGCCGAGCTGGCCGCCGGCCCGATGGGAACCGACGGCTCGGGCTTCCGTGATCTCGGGTATGCGCGGGTCGACACGCACCGGGGCATCCGAACCGGTGATCCGGAGGTGGTCTTCGGAGCGGGCAAGACCGCGGCGGAGACCGTCGGCATCGTGGACGCCCTGCGCCGGGCCTCGGGCGAGGCGCGGCCCACCATGGTCACCCGGGCGGACGGCGCCACCGTGGCTGCGCTGCGGGCACGCTGGCCTGACGCCTGGGTTAGTTCCGGTGCCGACCCGGGCGCGGGCGGGCGTCCTGCGACGGTCGTGGTCGGCGAGCTACCTGAGCCGCGCGGTCTGGTCGCGGTGGTCGCCGCCGGCACCTCGGACGCCCACATCGCCGAGGAGGCGGCGATGACCGCCGCAGCCGCGGGCGCCGGGGTGGAGATCGTCCGGGACGTCGGCGTCGCCGGGCTGCACCGGGTGCTGGCGGCCCGGCCGGTCCTGGACCGCGCGGACTGCCTGGTCGTCGTGGCCGGGATGGAAGGTGCCCTGCCGAGCGTGATCGGCGGCCTGGTCGGGACGCCGCTGGTGGCGGTACCGACCAGCGTCGGATACGGAGCGAGCTTCGGTGGGCTCGCCGCGCTCCTCGGCATGCTCACCTCGTGCGCTCCGGGCATAGCGGTGTGCAACATCGACAACGGCTTCGGCGCGGGACTGTTCGCCGCCCGGGTGGCCCGCCGCGCGTAGTCCTCTCGTGCCCTGGTGACGCCCCGTGCCGTGCCGAGGTCCATCGAGTCGTGTCATCCTGGGTGAGGACCCATCACCGACCGCCCGAACGGAGGAGCGGGGCTGGACATTGTGCCGGGGCAGGGTCGACCGTGTGACGTCGCCACACGGCGGTCGTTCATCTCAGGCAGGATCATGAGAACGCGATCATGAGCAGGACTGACGATATCGGCGGCGGGGGCCGCCCGTCGCYGTTCGGCGGCATGTCCGTCGAGGTGACCGGCTCGCACGAGGCCGTGCGGCCGGACGAGCCGACCACCGGCCACCAGGGCTGGCTCTCCGGCGCGCCCGTGGACGCGATCGACGTGGGCGGCATCGACGTCGGGGGGATCGACGTCGGGGGGATCGACGTCGGGGGGCCAGGCACCTTCGACGGGCCAGGCACCTTCGACAGCCGGCCGAACCGGGTCACCCCGCCACCGCCACCGCCCGCGGCTGACCCGGCCGCAGCCTCGTGGCTGGCACACTGGCCGGTCAGCGATCCCCCGGCGCCTCCCGCGGCCCCTGCAGCCCCGCTCCCGCCGGCCTGGCCCGCACCGCCGCCGGTATCCCGGCCACCCGTGTCCCAGCCGCCGGTGCCGCCGCCGTCCGAGTCGGGGGGTGACACCTGGCCGTCGATCCGGCCAGGGGCGGGTGAGGCGGATCCTCCCGCGCCGCAGTCGCCCCGGCCGAACCGGATGATCGACGGTGTCCCCACCCGGACGTTCGATCCGCTGCTCGACCACGGCCTCTCCCCGGCAGCGGGGCCGGCGACCGGTGAGTACCGGCCGTCGACGCAGTACCCGGCACCACCGCCGCCACCGCTACCGCCGCCGGGCTCGGCGACCGGCCCGTACCGCTCCGGCCGGGTCGCGTCCTGGCTCCGCGACCCGCCAGCCGACGTTCCAGCCGACGTCCCGGAGGGCGTTCCGCCGGCGGAACCCGCCGGGTACGAGCGGGAGCGCGAGCAGGGCGAGGGTCCCGGCTGGGAGCCGGACGACCGGCCCTGGGAGCAGGAGCCGGGCCGTGAGCGGTCGTTCACGCCCTTCGAGGAGCGGCCGGAGCATCCGTACCCCGACCCGTACGACCCCTACGACCCGTACGACCCGTACGACCCGTACGACCCGTACGACCCGCAGCAGGCGGCCGGGCTGTCCACCGGGGCGCTGCTGCCCGCGGTGCCGGACACCGCCTCCCGCGGCTGGCGGCGGCTGGTCTACCAGGTGTCCGCCGGGGCGCTGAACCCCGGCCCGTCCCCGGACGAGGCCCGGTACCGACGCCTGCTGAGCCGGATCCGGACCCCGCTGGACGACTGCCACCGCATCGCGGTCCTGTCCCTCAAGGGCGGCGTCGGGAAGACCACGACCACGGTTTCGCTCGGATCGACACTGGCCAGCCTGCGCGGCGACCGGGTCGTCGCGATCGACGCGAACCCGGACCGGGGCACCCTGGGGGCCCGGGTGGAGAGCACCACCCGGCACACTGTCCGGGACCTGCTCGAGGCCGCCGACCAGCTGCACCGCTATGTGGACGTCCGGCGCTACCTGTCACAGGCCGAGTCGCGGCTGGAGGTGCTGGCCTCGGCGAGCGACCCGGAGATCTCGGACGCCTTCACCGACGAGGACTACCGGGCCGTCGACGACATCCTGCAGCGRCACTACTCGATCCTGCTGACCGACTGCGGGACGGGCATGGTGCACAGCGCGATGCGCGGCGTGCTCGACCTCGCCGACACACTGGTGATCGTCAGCAGCGCGAGCGCGGACGGCGGGGCCAGCGCCAGCGGCACGCTCGACTGGCTGGACGCCCACGGCTACCACCCGCACGTCAGCGAGGCCATCACCGTGATGACGATGTTCCCGCAGCACGGTGAGGCGGTGGACGTCGACGCGCTGGAGGACCATTTCGCGGCACGGACCCGCCAGGTCGTCCGGGTGCCGTTCGACCCTCATCTCGCCGCCGGCGGCCCGATCATGCTCGACGAGCTGCGTCGGGAGACCCGCCGGGCCTACGAGGAGATCGCGGGAGCGGTGGCCGAGCGCTTCCAGTAGGGCCCGCGGCTCACTTCGAGAGGGCAGCGACGGCGGCGGCGACGCCGGGGCGGCGCAGCTGCCGGGCCACCGTGGAGCGGCCGTCCACGATCCGGCTGAACAGGCCGAAGGTGCCGGGGAAGGCCGCCATCATGGCGTGCATGAGCGCCGGGCGACGGGCGAAGGCCGCCAGCACCGTCCGGCTGGCGGCGATCTCCGTGCCGAAGACGTCCAGGATCAGCCCGGGATAGCGGTCGAGGGCGGCGCGGTCGCCGGCCGCGGCCGCGGCGGCGGCGGCGCCGGCGAGCCGGCCGGAGCGCAGCGCGAAGGAGATGCCCTCTCTGGTCCACGGGTCGAGCAGCCCGGCGGCATCGCCGGCGACCAGGACCTGGCCGCGCCGCAGCGGCGAACCGTCGGCGCGCACGCGGGTCAGATGCCCGGAGTCGTGCAGCCGGGGCATGGCCGCGAGCCCGAGCCGCTCGACGAGCGCCTGGTAGTAGGCCCGCAGCGCCGGGCCTTCGGCGCGGGAGCCGATGACGCCCACGGTGAGCACCCGCCCTTTCGGGAACACCCAGCCGTAGGAGCCGGGCAGCGGCCCCCAGTCGAGCAGCATCCGCCCGGCCCAGGTCTCGGCCATCGCGGCCGGCACCTCGAACTCGCCTTCGAGCCCGAGGTCGACCTGGTCGCAGTGGACGCCGACGTAGCTGCCGGCCCGGCCCGACGTGCCGTCGGCGCCGACCACGACCCGGGCCCGCACCGCCGGAGCGGATCGAACGCCCACCGTCACCGCCCGCGCGTCCTCGCGCAGGCTGGTGACATGGGCCATGGTGCGGATCTGGGCGCCGACGGCCTTCGCCGCGCCGAGCAGCGCGGCATCCAGCTCGGAGCGCATGACCATCGACAGCAGTGGCTGGCCGTCGTGGCGCCGGCGGGTCACCGTGCGGCGGCCGTCCAGCGTCATGGTGAGTGCGTCGACCCGGGACCGTACGAGCGGGGCGAGATCGATCCGGGCGTGCTCCATCGACAGGCCGACCAGGCCGCCGCCGCAGGTCTTGTACCGGGGGACGTCCATCCGCTCCAGCACGCAGACGCTGGCGCCGGCTTCGGCCGCCGAGCGCGCGGCGGCCGCGCCCGCCGGCCCGGYGCCGAGGACGACCACGTCGTAGTCCTCGGTGTCCGGGCCGGGTTGGTGGCCCTCGGAGGCCACGATCGGACGGGCACGGATCTCGGGGGACACGTCGAACCTAACGGAGCGTAAGCGTGCGCCCGACGACGCCGGCGCGTACTCGCCGCTCCTGGGAGGTGAGCGCGCGCGGGTCGGCGAGGGCCTCCCGCAGCACCGACCAGAGCTGGGCGGCCGGCTTCTCGCAGGAGTCGGCGTCCGCGTCGGGCTCCAGATCCCACACCGGTACTACGAGGCCGTCCGCACGGAAGGACCCGACGAAGCGGGATCCGTCACCGACAGTGAGCTTGTCGGCGGCGGACACCCGGGCCAACGCGTCGAGGACGGCCTCTTCCGAGACGTCCGAGACGTCCGGGCCGGCCGAGCCCAGCGGTAGCGCCCAGCGCAGGTGGACCCGGTCACCGGGGCTGCACCAGTAGGCGGCCGGCACGGACCCCAGTCGCGCGGTCGGGACCACGGTGGCGTTCGCTCGGTCCAGGCTCGCGGTCACCTCCGCGCTGGGCTCGACGCCGTCGGACGACGGCACCCACCAGGCAAAACCCGGGTGGACGGTGATCTCCAGCGGTGCCGGGTCGAGCAGGTCGGGGAGGCGGGGCAGCGCCGCCAGCCCACCGGAGAGGCGTTCCACCGCGGCGGGAGCGGAGGCCGGCGGGCCGTCCACCACCGATCCGGGCTTCGCGTCGAGGGCCGCGAGCAGCGCGCCGGCCAGGTCGGCCGCGGGGTCGAGGCCGCTCACCAGGGTCTGCATGGCGAGCAGGATCTCGCCGTCGTCGCGGACGACCGCGGCCGCGGCCTGCGGCAGCAGGGTGCCGAGAATGATCCGCCGGTCGGCGTGATCGGGATTGTCCGCCAGGTGGGTCGCCGACAGGGTCAGCGGCGCGGTCGCGCTGGGGACGAACTCGCGCAGCGCCACCAGGTCGGGTTCGTCCACCCGGCCGGCGAAGGGCCGCAGGACCGGGGCGGGGCGGCTGCGCTCCCCGTGGCATGCCTTGTACCGCCGGCCGGAGCCGCACGGGCAGGGCTGACGGGGCCCGACGGACGGCACCGGGTCGGAGCTGGTGCCGGACCTGGCGTCGGATCTGGTTTCGTGACGGCTGGGCGTCGTACGGCGAGCGATCGGTGGGCCTCCGCGGTCGGGCCCGCGGGACGCGGGGCGCCGCGGGGCGGATCTGTAGGAGGGTAAGGCTAGGCCATCGGCCCGCGGCTCCGCGTTCGACATGCGCCGCCACCGCCCGACCGTCGGCGGTGTGCGCAGTGATAACCCTTCCCCACCCGGGAGTTTTCCCTTCGATCGGGACACGGAGCCGTTCCGCGACACCCAGTGGCCGCCGGGACGCGCACGATGGCGGGATGGTTCCCGGACTCGGGCGGGTCGGCAGTCGGCTCGTCGCCGGACAGCACAGAACGGTTTGCCCGTGGCAAAGGTCGTCGTCGCAGGCGGAGGGATCTCAGGCATCGCGTGCGCGCGGGAGCTGCGGGTCCGCGGGATCGACGCCGAGGTCCGCGACCGCGGCCGGGTGGTCGGCGGGCGGATGGCGTCACGGTGGATCGACGGCCGGATCGTCGACTCCGGAGCCTCGTACTTCACCGCCCGCGACCCCGAGTTCCTCGAGGTCGTCGAGGACTGGCTGGCTCGCGGCCTTGTCCGCCCGTGGACGTCCCGGTTCCCGGTGGTCGACGGTCCGTCGGTGACGATCAGCCCGGCGTCGCCGGGGCCGCTGCGCTACGCGGCGCCCCGCGGGATCCGCTCGCTGGTGGTCGACCTGGCGAGCCGCGGTGGTGTTCCGGTGGCGCAGTCAGCGCCCATCCGCATGGTGCGGCCCGGCCCGGTGGTCGACGGGGAGGCGGTGGACGCCGCGGTCCTGGCGATGCCCGATCCGCAGGCGCTGCGGCACCTGGCCCCCGAGCTCGGCGCCGAGCGTGCGGTGCTGCTCGGACGGGAGTGGATGCCGGTGCTCGCCCTCCTCGCCGGCTGGGGTACCCGGGGGTGGTCGCCGATCGACGGCGCCTTCGTGCACGAGGACCCGACCATCGCGTGGATCGCCGACGACGGGCGCCGGCGCGGGGACAACGCCCCGGTGCTGGTGGCCCACTCCACCAGCGACTTCGCGGTCGGCCGGCTCGCCGACCCGCCCGCCGCGGCGGCGGAGCTCACCGGTGCCCTGCGCCGCCTGCTCGCCATCCCCACCGAACCGGACTGGACCTACGTCCAGCGCTGGACGTTCGCCCGCCCTGCGTTACCGCGGGAGGAGACGTTCTTCTTCGGAGACGCCCGGGTGGGCCTGGCCGGTGACAGCTGGGGCAGGCCGCGGGTCGAGACGGCGTGGCGATCGGGCATCGATCTCGCCCGGGCCATCGTCAGCGCACTGGCCTGACCGCACGCGTTCCCGCGCGTGCGGTCAGAAGAGCGTCCTATACCCACCAGATCGACGCCGATATCACAATGGACCACCACCAGGTAGCTGTCGGCCGCCGTCGGCGCTACCGACGGAAACGGCTCCGGTTGATGCCGGAGCCGCGGGGTACACCCACCGACATGGAGATCAAACTCGGCCTGTCGCTCCCCCGGGATGAAATCTCCATTCCGATTGTCCGCCGAATATGCGCGCAGGCGCTGGAAGTCCTCGGGGTTTCCCAGGACTGCATCGATGATGTCGAGATCGCGCTGACCGAGGCGTGCGCGAACGTCCTGATTCATGCGACTGCGGACGACGAGTACGAGGTCTYGGTCGGCGTCGACAACACGGTGGCCGTGATCGAGGTCGTCGACCACGGAAGCGGCCTCACTGGTTCCTTCGACAGTGACGACGGTTCCTCGGGCAGTGACGGCGACGATGCCAACGGGCCCGACGACCCGGCCGGCCGGAAACCCGACTGGGAAGAACCTGAAGGGCCCGACCCGTCCATGCTCGGCCCTACCGAGCTGCTACCGGAACGGGGGCGCGGAATTCTTATGATGCGCGCACTGATGGACAACGTTCGGTTCGACGCCGTCGATGGCCCGCATCCGGGCACGCGGGTACATCTGGAGAAGCTTCTGACCTGGAACAAGGATCACCCCGGCCGACGCCTTCACCACGTACCCACTCGTCACGGTCCCTGGTCGGCACGGCCCCGGCAGCCACCCGACCAGCCGTAGCCCGGCCTCGTCCCTGCTCGGCGTCCCGGCTCGGAGTTTCGGGCGCTGTCCCATGGTTGTGCGCCGGTCCGGCCGGTAGGTTGAGGCCGGTTACACCGAGGTCGGACGGCGTGGGTCGAGGACGGTGGTGCGGAGATGGCGGCAGTTCCCGCCGGCGAGGCAGGTAGCGGGCGCCCGCCCAGGGTCGGCGTGGTGACGTTCCCGGGCTCGCTGGATGACCGGGATGCCGCCGCGGCCGTACGGCTCGCCGGCGCCGAGCCCGTCCCGCTCTGGCACGGTGACGAAGACCTGCACGGGGTCGACGCGATCGTGCTGCCCGGCGGTTTCTCCTACGGCGACTACCTGCGGGCGGGCGCGATCGCCCGGTTCTCACCGGTCGTCGGCGCCGTCGTCGCCGCGGCCGGGGCGGGCCTCCCGGTGCTCGGGATCTGCAACGGGTTCCAGGTCCTGTGCGAGGCCGGGCTGCTGCCCGGTGCGCTGACCCGCAACGCCGGGCTGCACTTCGTGTGCCGTGACCAGCGGCTGCGGGTGGAGACCGGCGACACTGCCTGGACCGGCTCGTTCACCGCCGGTGAGGAGATCGTCATCCCGGTGAAGCACGGTGAGGGCCGTTACGTCATCGACGCGCCGGCGCTGGCCGAGCTGACCGCCCAGGACCGGGTGGTGGTGCGCTACGCGGGGGGAAACCCGAACGGGTCGGTGGACGACATCGCCGGGGTGTGCAGTGAGAACCGGCGGGTGGTCGGGCTGATGCCCCATCCGGAGCACGCGGTGGAGGACCTGACCGGACCGGGTACGGACGGCCTGCGGATGTTCACCTCGGTGCTGGACGGCCTGCTCCGCGCGGCCGCCTGACCCGCATGGGTGGCCGAGCGTGACCGTACGTCCCAGCGCGCCGCGCGCGGCCGCGGTGGCCGCTCTCGCTGCCGTCGTCGCCCTGCTGTTGGCGATCGCGGGCTGCGCGGAGTCGACCGACGGCCAGCTCGGCTCGCTCACCGTGGCCGACGCCGGGTTCACCGAGAGCAAGATCCTCGCTGACATGTACGGCGAGCTCCTCGGCCAGGCCGGCTACCAGGTGGAGCGGACATCGGTCCAGAACACCGAGATCGCGCAGTCCGCGCTGGAGGACGGGCGGATCGACGCGATGCCGCAGTACGTGGCGACCTACGCGGGCCTGCTCAACTCCCAGCTGGGCCCAGGCCGCTCCGCCGGCGACGATACCGCCGCGGAGGCCACCGGCCCCGCCGGGTCGATCGTCTCCTCGGATCTCGACTCGACCCTGCGCCTGCTCCGCGGCCTCGCGGACGAGGTGGGACTGAGCGTCCTCGAACCGGCCGACGCCGTCGACCAGAACGCGTTCGCCGTCAGCCGGACCTTCGCCGAGAGGCACCATCTGACGTCCCTGTCGGATCTGGGGGCCAGCGGTCTCCCGGTCCGGCTCGCGGCCGGCGCCGAATGCGCCAACCGTCCCTTCTGCGAGCCCGGCCTGGTGCGGGTCTACGGCATCAGGATCTCGGGGATCATCGAGACCGGGGTGGCGACCGCCCAGACCAAGGCCGCCGTGCGGGACGACATCGCGCAGCTCGGCCTGGTGCTCACCACCGACGCCACGGTCGCCGACTACGACCTGGTCGTGCTGACGGACGACCGGAAGCTGCAGAACGCCGACAACCTCGTGCCGATCGTGCACTCCGGCTCGCTCACCCCCGAGATCGCAGACGCGCTGAACGCGCTGGCCCCGGTGCTCACCACCGCCGACCTCGCCGAGCTGAACAAGAAGGTCGACGCCGAGCGGCAGAAGTCCGAGGACGTCGCGCGCGACTACCTCACAGACAGGGGCCTGCTGGGCGCCTGACCCGGCCGGCCCGCTCATCAGCCAGGATGGGACCGTGACCGGAACCCCTTCCGCCCCCACCACCGGCCCCGCCGGGYAGGCCGCCCAGCAGCCCTACCGCGAGCTGGGCCTGACCGACGACGAGTACGAGCGGATCCTCGCGACGCTCGGCCGCGTCCCGACCGGCGCCGAACTGGCCATGTACTCGGTCATGTGGAGCGAGCACTGCTCGTACAAGTCCTCCAAGGTCCACCTCCGCCAGTTCCGGGACACCCCGGCCACCGACCGGCTTCTGGTCGGCATGGGCGAGAACGCGGGCGTGGTGGACGTCGGCGAGGGCCTGGCCGTCACGTTCAAGGTCGAGTCGCACAACCATCCGAGCTTCGTGGAGCCGTACCAGGGCGCGGCCACCGGCGTCGGCGGCATCGTCCGCGACATTCTGACGATGGGCGCCCGACCGATCGGCGTCCTCGACCCGCTGCGGTTCGGGGCGGCCGACGCGCCCGACACCGCCCGGGTGCTGCCGGGTGTGGTCGCCGGCATCGGCGGCTACGGCAACTGCCTGGGCCTGCCGAACATCGGCGGCGAGGTCGTCTTCGACCCGGTGTACGGCGGGAACCCGCTCGTCAACGCGCTGTGTGTCGGCGTGATGCCGGTCGGCCGGGTCCAGACCTCGGCGGCCACCGGAGTGGGCAACGCCGTGGTCCTCCTCGGCGCGAAGACCGGGCGGGACGGCATCGGCGGCGTGTCCGTCCTGGCGTCGGCGACGTTCGAGGCGGACGGCGGCCCGGCACGGCGCCCGTCGGTCCAGGTCGGGGACCCCTTCACCGAGAAGATCCTGATCGAGTGCTGCCTCGAGCTGTTCGACCGCGGCCTCGTCACCGGCATCCAGGACCTCGGCGGCGCCGGCCTGACCTGCGCGCTGACCGAGACGACCGCGGCCGGCATCGCCACCGGCCAGCCGGGCGGCATGGAGGTCGACCTCGACCTCGTCCCGCTCCGTGAGGCGTCGATGGAGGCCCATGAGGTCCTCGCCAGCGAGTCGCAGGAGCGGATGCTGGCCATCGTCACCCCCGACGTCCTGCCGGAGGTTCTGGCCCTCGCCGAGCGCTGGGGCGTGATCGCCACCCGGATCGGCACCGTCACCGACAGCGGCCGGCTGATCGTGCGTTGGCACGGCGAGACCGTGGTGGACGTCCCGCCCGGCTCACTGGCCGACGACGGGCCCGTCTACGAGCGTCCGCTRCGCCGGCCGGCAGATCTGGACCTGCTGCACGCGGACGTCCCGACCGCCCTGGAACGGCCGCGGACGGGCGATGCGCTGCGCGCGACACTGCTGCGCCTGATCGCCTCCCCGAACCTGTGCTCGCGGGCGTGGGTGACCGAGCAGTACGACCGGTACGTGCAGGCCAACACGGTGCTGGCTCAGCCCGAGGACGCCGGTGTGCTGCGGCTCTCCGACTCCGGGCTCGGCATCGCGCTGGCCACCGACGGCAACGGGCGCTACGCCCGGCTCGACCCGTTCGCCGGGGCCCAGCTGGCACTCGCCGAGGCGTGCCGCAACGTCGCCGCCGCCGGCGCCGAGCCGATCGCCGTCACCAACTGCCTGAACTTCGGCTCCCCCGAGGACCCGGAGGTCATGTGGCAGTTCGCGCAGGCCTGCGCCGGCCTCGCCGACGCCTGCCGGCGGCTCGGGCTGCCGGTCACCGGCGGCAACGTGTCGTTCTACAACCAGACCGGGTCGACGCCGATCCACCCGACGCCGGTCGTCGGCGTGCTCGGCCTGTTCGGCGACGTGCGCCGCCGGACGTCCATCGGCTTCACCGGCGACGGCGACACCCTGGTGCTGCTCGGTGAGACCCGGGACGAGTTCGGCGGCTCCGAGTGGTCCTGGGTCACCCACGGCCACCTCGGCGGGACGCCGCCCGCGGTCGATCTGGCCCGGGAGAAGACGCTGGCCGAGGTGCTCGTCGCCGGGGCGCAGGACGGGCTGTTCACCGCGGCCCACGACCTCTCCGAGGGCGGGCTCGCCCAGGCGCTGGTCGAGTCCTGCCTACGGGGCGGCCACGGCGCACGGATCGACCTGCCCGCCGGCGCCGACGCGTTCGTCGAGCTGTTCAGCGAGTCCGCCGGGCGCGCGGTGGTGGCGGTGCCCGGCGGGCGCCGCGACGAGCTGGCACGGCTCTGCGCCGCCCGGGACCTGCCGTGGCGGCCCCTCGGCACCGTCACCGGCAGCAGTCTCGACGTGGCGGGCCAGTTCACCGTTCCGCTGGACGAGCTGCGAACCGCCCACGAGGGCACCCTGCCCCGCCTGTTCGGCCACACCGGCTGACCCACCCGGACGCCGGGCCCCCGCCCCGGACGCCGGGCCCGGGCGTCAGGAGTGGCCGTAGGGCTCGGTGTCGGTGCCGTCGTCGGTGCGTCCGGCGGGGGCGTCCGCCACCGAGCCAGGCCCGTGCGCCCACGCGGCCACGCCGACCAGTTCGACGTCCGTCGGCATCAGGTCGGACGGGTCCTCGTCGAACGGCACCGGTTCCGGGTGCGCCGACGGCGCGACCAGCGCCTCGGAATGTGCGCCGCAGCCGTGGTCGATCGAGGTGACCCGGCTGTCGTCCGGCGCCAGCTCGTTGGCGCAGACGCCGAACACGCGCCCCAGCACACCGACGAGCCGCACGTGGAACCCACAGGTCAGGCAGGACGCGGGCGCGACCTTGGCGATGGAGGCGTCCGGGCCGGCGTCGCCGCCGTACCACCGCTGCGCCGTGTCCTCCCGGCCGGTCAGGGAGAGGATCCGGGGCCGGCCGAGCCCCAGTTCCATCCAGACGTCGGCGTCGTCGAACTCCAGCGCGTCGCCGGCCCGCAGCGTGAGGCGGGGATCGTCGACGGCGGTGGGCAGCAGGTCACCCACCCCGACGTCACCCGGCCGCAGGCGCTCCGACCACGGGACCCAGGCGGGTGCGAGGACCGCGCCCTCGCCCGGCATCAGGACCACGTCGTTGACGGTCACCTTCCGCAGGCGGGGCGCCCGCGCGACGGCCACCGTCCAGGTCCAGCCGACGTAGGCCGGGGACAGGCAGGCGAAGCGGTGCAGGACCAGCCGGTCCGCCTCCGCCTCGACGCCCAGGTGCTCACCGACCTCCGCCGGGTCGCCGGCCTCCTCTTCGGCCGCGGCCCGGGCGAGGTCCACCGCGGCGGCGCACACGGCGTCCGGCGCCGGCTCGCGCGCCGTACGGGTCGCCCGGCCGGCCCGTGCTCTCGGCGCCACCGGCTCCGGCTCCGGTGTCGCCGTCTCCGGCGGCACGATCTCCGGCGACGGTGTCTCCGGCGTCACGCGCGCGGTCACCTCATCGGGCGGGGGTGCGGGCGGGCTGGGAGTCGGGTCGGCAGCCGGCTCGGCGGCTGCCCCGGCTGCCCCGGCTGCCGGGGAGGTGCGCCGCGGCGAGCGGCGGCGGGGGGGTCGCGGTGGTGCGGGCTCGGTGACCACCGGGGGCGTGGCCTCACTGTGATCCGTCGCGGCATCGGCTGACGGCTCGCCGATACCACGCGACGACCCGCGGGACGCACGAGCCCCAGCCGACTCGGAACGAACGTCTAGTGCTTCCACGGCACGTATTCTCACTCACCGATGGCCGCCCCGCCCGATGTGGTCGTGGTCTCGGGCGGTAGGGGCGAGCAGACTCGGCAGCGTGAAGTCGGGAAGCGCACTCGCCGGGGGCCTCAACCGCCTGCGAGGGACCATTCGTCGCGACGGGGCGCAACAGTCCGGGCTTTCCTCGTTGACCGAGTTGTCGTTCGTCAACGCGGCGGGTGACGCACTCGTCACGGTGGCGCTGGCAGGTTCGCTGTTCTTCGCGGTGCCGACCGGGGAGGCCCGCTCCAAGGTCGCGCTCTACCTGCTGATCACAATGGTTCCGTTCGCGCTGCTGGCGCCGGTTGTCGGCCCGCTGCTCGACCGGGTCGCCCACGGCCGGCGGACCGCTCTCGCCGCCATCTGCCTGGGGCGGTGCCTGCTGGCCTGGCAGCTCGCCGGAGCGCTGGACGGGCTCGCCGTCTATCCACTCGCCCTGGGGCTTCTGGTTCTTTCCCGTGCCTTCGGGGTGGCCCGCAGCGCGGTCATCCCACGGGTCACCCCGCCGGAAATGACCCTGGTCAAGGTCAACTCGCGCATCTCGCTCGTCAACATCGTCGCCGGCGCGATCGTCGCGCCACTCGGCCTGGGGCTGGCCAACATCCCCTTCGTCGGCTATCCCTGGGTGCTGCGGGCGTGCGCGCTGGTCTACATGGTCGGCGTGCTGCTCGCCTTCAACCTGCCCGGCCACGTCGACTCCGCGGCCGGCGAGCGGACGCTGCGCGAGCTGACCGGGCCGCGCCGCCGCGGCAGCCTGCGCACCCGGGTCGCGGCAGTGCTCGGCGCCCTCCCGGTCGCACTGCGGGCAACGCTCGTCCTGCGCGGTCTGGTGGGCTTTCTCACCTTCTACCTCGCCTTCCTGCTGCGGACGAGCGGCGGGAACAACCTCTGGCTCGGCGCGCTCGCCGCGACAGCCGGTCTGGGCAGCGGCATCGGCGTCCTGATCGGCGGCCGGCTGGGGCGCCGGCGCCCCGAGGGCATCCTGATGCTGAGCCTGCTGCTGCCGACGGCCGGCTGCCTGCTGGCCGCAGTGACCTACACCCGGCTCACGTCGCTGGTGGCAGCGCTGCTGGCCATGACAGCGGGCTCGATGGGCAAGCTGGCGCTGGACGCGATCATCCAGCGCGACATCGTGGAGGACACCCGTGGTTCCGCCTTCGCGCGGTCGGAGACGGCCCTCCAGCTCGGCTGGGTGACGGGCGGGGCCTTCGGGCTGATCGAGATGCCGGGAGCACTCGGGTTCGCGCTCGCCGCCGCGGTTGTCGGGCTCACCCTCGCGTTTCAGTCCCGCGCCCTGCACCGGGCCCGCGAGCAGGCACGCGACCGGCACCAGCAGACGGCCTGGCCCGGCGCCGCTGGCGTCCCGACGGCCTCTGCCGCCTACACCCCGGACCCACGGGCCGACGTCCCGGTCGGATGGCGRGTGCCGGGTCCGGTGCCGGGTCCGGATGCGGATGCGGATGGGACGGGGGCCTTCCACGGTGCCGCGGCACCGGCCGCGGCAGACCCGGCACAGCCACCGGCACGGCCACCGGCACGACCGCCGGCGCTGCGGCCGACAGTGCCGGACCTGACGATCCCGGCGGCACCGGAGTCGTATGGACCGGAGTCTTATGGAGCAGTGCGGAACGTGCCGGAATTCACTGACCAGGGATCACAGGCGCCGACGTCTGAGATCATTCGACGCCGCGGACGCCGCGGGCGGCGGGATCGCTGAGCGATACGGCCGCCGAGGGCGGAAACGGGCCAATGACAGTAGCCCGGACCGACGGTCGGCGCAGCAGAAACGGAAATAGCGTAGTTATAAAATAACTCAACGTGTGCGGAACCACGGAGGGTCGACCGCGATGCTAGGGTCCGTCAACTAGTCCGGTTTGCACCATCCTCCAGGCATCGTGGCGTTACCTCGCCGTCCGGCACGGTCGCCTGAATGCGGACCGGCGCCCCATCGACACGACGGCGGAACGAGGACACGTCCAGACCATGATCTTGAGTGGGTCATGACCCGCACCCTCATCGTCACCGCGGTGAACGCCGAGGCGGACGCAGTGTGCGCAGGTCTGATGGGGAGCTGGTCACGCGGCCGCTCGCGCACCCCGTCCGGCCCCGGAGGGCTGGTCTCGCCGGACTGGGACCGGCAGCTGCTGACCACTTCCACCCTCGGCCCCTACGTGGGTCGCCGGCGGGGCCCGGTGACCGTTCTCGCCGCCGGGCCGGCCGGTCCCGCGGCGGCGGCCGGCACCGCCGTCGCGCTGTCCGTGGCCAGCGCGGCCGGCGAGCCGTTCGGGCTGGTCATCGCCATGGGTGTCGCCGGCGGGTTCCGCGGCTGGGCCGAGATCGGTGATCTCGTCATCGCCGACCGGCTGGTCGCCGCCGACCTCGGCGCCGAGTCCGGCCTGGACGAGCCGGCGGAGGCCGCCCCCCCGGTCCGGATCAGCGAGATGGACCGCAACCTGGGCTTCTACCCGCCTGGTGCACCCTCCCCGCAGACCGGGCCCCCGACCGGGCCGGTCGCCGCCGGGGCGTTCCTGACCATGGACGAGCTCGGCCTCGGCTCGTCGACCCTGCAGCCCGACGCCGGGCTGGTCCGGCGGATGACGACCGTCCTGGGTGTCACCGGGCGGCGCATCGTCAGCGGCACCGTCGTCAGCGTCTCCACCGTGACCGGGACGGAGCGGCGGGCCGCCGCGCTCACCTCCCGGCTGGACCCGGTCGCCGAGGCGATGGAGGGCTACGCCGTCGGGGTCGCCGCTGGCGCGTTCGGGGTCCCGGTGACGGAGATCCGGGCGATCAGCAACCTGGTGGGCCGCCGGGACCGGGCGTCCTGGAACATGCAGTCCGCGCTCGGCAGCCTGCGCACCGCGGCCGCGGCGCTGGTCGCGCACCCGGAGGGCCTGGTCCCCGTCCCGCAGGCCGAGAAGGGGCCGGCACACTAGGTCCGTGGACACGCTCAGCCTCGCGATCTCGCCCTGCCCGAACGACACCTTCGCCTTCCACGCGCTGGTGCACGGGCTGGTACCGGGAGCGCCGCCGGTGTCGACGACGTTCGCCGACATCGACGTGCTGAACGCACGGGCCGCCGAGGGTGTCGACGACCTCGTCAAGGTGTCCTACGCCGCCCTGCCGTGGCTGCTCGGCCGGTACAGCCTGCTCGCCGCGGGCAGCGCGCTCGGCCGCGGCTGCGGCCCGCTCGTCCTGACCGCGGGGCGCACCGACCTGCGCGGGGCGTCGGTCGCCATCCCCGGCACGCGCACCACGGCGTACCTGCTGTTCCGACTGTGGGCGGAGAAGGTCGGCGTCGGGTCGGTGGAGGTTCTGCCGTTCGACCAGATCATGCCGGCGGTCCGCGACGGCGGGTACGACGCCGGGCTGGTGATCCACGAGTCGCGGTTCACCTACCCCTCCTACGGCCTGACGGCCGTGGCCGACCTCGGGGACTGGTGGGAGGGGCACACCGGCCTCCCCATCCCGCTCGGCGCCATCCTGGCCCGCCGCGGGCTCGACGCGGCGGGCCTGTCGGACGCCGTCCGGGCGAGCGTGGCCGCGGCGTTCGCCGACCGGTCCGCGAGCGCGCCGTTCGTGATCGAGCACGCGCAGGAGATGGCACCCGACGTCGTGAACGCCCACATCGAGCTGTACGTGAACGACTTCACGCTCGACCTCGGGGACGAGGGCCGCGCCGCTGTCGGCGAGCTGCTCGGGCGGGCCGCCACCGCCGGCCTCGTCCCCGCGCTGGCGCCCGGCGCGCTCGACAGCTGGCCACCGCGCGTCTGATCCTGGACGTCTGCCCCGGTGGGCGGCCGGGTGTCACACTTGCGTCCATGCCGGAGCTTCCCGAGGTCGAGAAGCTGCACGAGGCCATCACCGGCGTGCTGCGGGAGGCGGAACGCTCTGCCCACGGCCTGGCCACCGGCGACCTCAAGGCGGAGAAGAAGCGCGGGCTGAACGTGCACGGCCGGACCGGGCTACCCTGCCCCCGCTGCGGGGACACCATCCGGGAGGTGTCGTTCTCCGACCGGTCGCTGCAGTACTGCCCCACCTGCCAGACCGACGGGCGCCCCCTCGCGGACAGGCGGATGTCAAGACTGCTGAAGTGAGCGTGACRCCGCAGCCGTCCCCCGGCGTACCGGGTGGCAGGATGGCGCTGTGAGTCCCGAGCAGATACCAACAGTCACCGTGACGGAACTTCCCGTCCAGCTGCCCGCCGAGGGCGGCCCCATGCTCGTCGACGTGCGCGAGCCCAACGAGTGGGCCGCCGGCCACATCGACGGCGCGGTCCACATCCCGATGGGTGAGATCCTCGCCCGCATCGGCGAGGTCCCCCGGGAGCGGGACGTCGTCGTCGTCTGCCGCTCCGGCGCGCGGTCCGCCAGGGTCACGGCGCACCTCGCGCGGGAGGGCTGGCAGGCCCGCAACCTGGTCGACGGCATGCTCGGCTGGCAGGCCGCCGGGCGCCCGATGGTGAGCGACAGCCCGGTCGCCCCCACCGTCATCTGACCGGCCGCTGTCCAGCCGGGCCGGCTACTCCTCCACCCGTACGACGTAGTCCTCGATCACGGGGTTCGCGAGCAGGGTCGAGGCGAGATGGTCGATGCGGGCGAGTGCGTCCGCATCGACCTCGCCGTCCAGCTCCAGCTCGAACCGCTTGCCCTGGCSCACGCCGCTGATCCCGTTCACGCCGAGCCGGGGCAGCGCCGTCAGCACGGCCTGGCCCTGCGGGTCGAGGATCTCCGGCTTGAGCATCACATCCACCACAACCCTGGTCACACTCGCGGACCCTACCGGCTTCCGGTGGCCCGCCGAGCCCGCTGGTTACGCTCACCGGGTGTCCCCCTGGAGAACATCCACCCTGGTCGTCGGTTTTGACCTGGACATGACGCTGCTGGACGCCCGCCACGGGATCGTCGCGGCCTTCGCCGCCCTGACCGCCGAGACCGGCGTGGCGATCGACGGCGAGGCCGCCGTGGCCCGTCTCGGGCCCCCGGTGGAAGACGAGATGGCGCGCTGGTTCCCGGCGGACGAGGTGGCCCGGCGTGTGGTCCGTTACCGCGAGCTGTACAGCACGCACGCGCTGCCCCTGTCCGTCGCGATGCCGCACGCCGTCRAGGCCGTGGAGGCCGTCCGGCACGCCGGCGGCCGGGTGGTGGTGGTGACGGCGAAGAGCCGCCCGCTGGCCGTGGCCAGCCTGGAACAGATCGGCCTCGCCGCGGACGAGGTGGCGGGCTGGTTGTTTGCCGAGGCCAAGGGTGCGGCGCTCCGCGAGCACGGGGTCGACATCTTCGTCGGCGACCACCTCGGGGACGTCCACGGGGCGCGATCGGGCGGCGCGCTGGCGGTCGCGGTGCCCACCGGTCCGTGCACGGCCGCCGAACTGGCCGCTGCCGGCGCGGACGTCGTCCTGGACGATCTCGCCGCCTTCCCCGCCTGGCTCGCCGACGAGGTGCTGCGCCGGCGGCTCGACCTGTTGGCGCAGCGGCTGCGCGAACTCGGCTCGGTGCTCGTCGCGTTCTCCGGCGGAGCCGATTCGGCGCTGTTGCTGGCGGCGGCCGTCCGCGCCCTCGGTGCCGGTTCCGTGGTCGCCGCCACGGCGGTGTCTCCCTCGTTGCCCGCCGCGGAACTCGAGGCCGCGCGTCGGTTCGCCGTCGACCTGGGTGTCCGGCACGTCCTGCCGGCGACGGACGAGATGAGCAGCGCCCAGTACCGCGCGAACGGCGCGGACCGCTGTTACTTCTGCAAGGCGGAGCTGCTCGACACGCTCGGCCCGCTCGCCGCCGAGCTCGGCCTGGGCCATGTGGTGACCGGCACGAACGCCGACGACGCCGTCGCCGGCTTCCGGCCGGGCATCAGCGCGGCGTCGAGCCGGGGGGCGCGTACCCCCCTGCTCGACGCCGGTCTGACGAAGTCGCAGGTCCGGGCAGCCTCTCGCCAGTGGGGTCTGTCCACCTGGGACAAGCCGGCAGCGGCCTGCCTGGCCAGTCGGATCGCCTACGGGGTGCAGGTCAGCCCCGCCCGGCTGGCCAGGGTGGAACAGGCCGAGGCGGCCCTGCGCGTGGCCGCCGCCGACGCCGGTTTCCACCTCCGCGACCTGCGTGTCCGGGACCTCGGCGGCCTCGCCCGCATCGAGGTCGACCCCGAGCACGCCCCGCGCCTGGCAGCCCGCCCCGAGGTGACGTCGGTGGTGCTGGACTGCGGCTTCGCGCGCGTCGAGGTCGACCCCCGGGGATTCCGCTCCGGATCGATGAACGAGCTGCTCCCGTCACCCGGCTCCGCGTAGTCGCGTAGCCGGACCGGGTGGCTGGGCCGGGGGCCGGCCGGGGTCAGACCTCCGGCGCGCCCTCGCCCTGCTGATGGGCGCCCCGCTCGGCATGCTCGCGGTAGGCGGCCGCCTCGGCTTCGGAGACGGACAGGCCGTCGGCCGCCGCCATCGCCTCCGGGTCGACGGGTCCGCTGGAGGTGCGTGCCACATCGTCCCGGCGGCGGCTCTCCTCCGCCTCGGCCAGAGCATCCGCGTCCCGGAAGTCGAGATCGACATCGTGGTTCTGGTCCAGCTTGGGCATCACACTCACTCCTCCGGCGATCAGATGGAACCTGTCAGGTGCGCTGATTCCCTTCCACGTCCGAACCGGGGCCGCACAGCCCATCTCCGATCCGGCGCACGGGCCTCCTGCCCCGAATGCGCCTTCTGTAACGCCGGCGGGCAGCAGAGGAACCGGTTCGCCGGGTGTTCCGGTGCTGTTCCGCGATCGTGCGCGCGTCGGACCTGCGGGTACGCGCGGCCCTTCTGGCCTGGACGTCTCCGGGCCCGCCGGCCACGCAGCGTCATCGTCCGCGAAGCCCCTACACCCGGCGCGGACGCCCGATAGCCTGGGACTCGTCACCGCGTGTCAACCCGCCGATCCGCATCGCAGAACGAGGTCGCCCGTGCCCACCGGCAGAGTCAAGTGGTTCGATGTCGAACGGGGTTTCGGATTTCTCAGCCGTGATGACGGCGAGGACGTCTTCGTCCACAAGGCCGCCCTTCCGACCGGTGTCGATCGGCTCAAGCCCGGCGACCGCGTCGAGTTCGGGGTGGCCGCCGGCCGCCGGGGCGACCAGGCTCTCTCGGTGCGGATTCTGGCGGCTCCGCCGTCCGTCGCCAAGGCCGCCGCGAACGCCAACCGGCGCAGTCCCGACGAGCTGCACAGCATGGTCGAGGACATGATCCAGATCCTGGACGACATCCAGGGCGAGTTGCGCCGCGGCCGCTACCCGGACCGGCGGGCGGCCCAGAAGGTCGCCAAGGTCGTGCACGCCGTGGCGAACGAACTCGAGCGCTGAGCCCGCCCCTGCGGCGCCGGACCACGGTGGTCACGGCCCCGGGGCGAGGGGATCGTCCGGCGGCATGATCGTGACACGGCGCCGACAGTCCGTGCAGACGCCGGCTGCGGCGCCGGGCTCCTCGTCCGACGGCGCCAGGTAGGCGAGCGGCACCCGCCCGCCGCACCAGGGGCAGTCGAGCCAGGGCCCGTGCAGGTCGCTCATCATTCATGGTCGCACGGCACACGCCACGCTCTGTTCCCACAACCCGCGCTGTCGGATCAACGACCGTGAAGTACCGGCGGAAGGCCTCCTTCGTCCTGTATCGACGAAAGGGAGGGCGGTCCGCCAGGTGAAGGTCGCGGGCGGTGCCGCGGTGTGGCCGGAAAATCCGGCCATAGCTTCGGCTCACGCGGAGCCGACCGCGCGTTGGTGCAGACTGCGAACAGGCCATGGACCATGGACGCCGCGACCCCGGCACCGAAGGTGGACGTCATCGTGGATCACAACGGGGAACACGCCCCGGCGGCGCGCGGACAGCCCGGGAGCGGCATGCCCCCGGGCGAGGTGCTGCACCCGCACGAGCCCCGAGTGATCGGCCCCTACCGCCTGCTGCGTCGCCTCGGCGCCGGCGGGATGGGAACCGTCTACCTGGCCGAGTCCGCGGGCCGGCGGGTCGCGGTCAAGATCGTCCGGYCGGACCTGGCCGCCGACGAGGAGTTCCGCCGCCGGTTCCGGCAGGAGGTGGACGCCGCACGCCGCGTCGCGCCGTTCTGCACCGCCGAGGTGCTCGACGCCGACCCCGACGCGCCCGCCCCCTATCTGGTGACCGAGTTCATCGACGGCGTCCGGCTGGACCATGCGGTCGAGAACGGGCCCATCAGCGGGTCGACCCTGACCGGGCTCGCCGTCGGGGTCGCCACGGCGCTCACCGCGATCCACAGCGCCGGCCTCGTCCACCGTGACCTCAAGCCGAGCAATGTGCTGCTCTCGATGTCCGGGCCACGGGTGATCGATTTCGGCATCGCGCAGGCGCTGGAAGGCGCCAAGGCCAAGCCGACCGCCTGGGGCTTCGGCTCCGCCGGCTGGATGGCTCCCGAGCAGGTGAACGGCCAGCCGATCGGCCCGGAGGCCGACGTCTTCACCTGGGGCATCCTGGTGGCCTTCGCCGGAACCGGCCATCACCCGTTCGGCACCGGAACCGACCTGGAGCTGAGCAYCCGCATCGTCAGCTGGGAGCCGGACCTGCTGGGCCTGCCGCCCGGCCTGAAGACGCTGGTCRCCGCCGCCCTCGCCAAGAATCCCGACGCCCGCCCGAACGCGCGCGACCTGCTGCTGAACCTCATCGCGCTGCCGCCCACCACGCCGTCGGCTGACAGCGACGACGGGAGCGCCTGGCGGCCGAGCGACGCCGCCGTCGACCAGGCCGAAGAGCTGCTGAACCTGACCCGGGGCAGCACGCTGCCCGATTTCACGCCCTCCCGCGCCCGGTCCGCGAGGCAGGCTGACCGGGTGCCGGCCGCGAGGCAGCTCCACCAGCCCGCCGCCGTGCCGCCTGCCCAGGCTGGGCCGCCCAGCCACGGTGGGCCGCCCAGCCAGGTCGGGCCACGTGGCCGAGGCGGTGCCGCGGCACCGGGTGACGGTTCCGGCCATGGCGCGCCAGCACATCCCGGTATCGCTGTGCCGACGCCGGCAGGGGCGCCGCCGTTCTCGGGTGCGCCGGCCGGCGCGGGGCCGCCCTCGGCGGGGTGGCCGGCGGCCCGTCCGCCCGGCCAGGGACCTCACCCGCCTCCGTCGACACCGACGGCGGGCACCGGTACGACTGGGCCGCCCCGCTCGACCCGGCAGCGGCTGCTCCTGTTCGGCGCCGTCGCGGTCACGGCCATCGTCGCCGCGTGGCTGATCAGTGCCGTCGCCGGCAGGGACTCCGACGGCGGCCGGCCGGCTCCCAGCGGGCAGATCCAGCCGCAGGCGACGACGGATCCCCGGACAGCCGGACTGGGCACGCCGGTGCGCGACGACCAACTGGAGTTCGTCGCGACCAAGGTCGAGTGCGGGGTGGAGAAACTGGGTGATTTCATCCCCCGCTGGGCGTCCGGCCAGTTCTGCCTGGCCGACATGAGGATCACCAACACCGGCTCGGCCGAGCGGGTGCTGAGCAACGAGGACCAGTCCCTGGTCACCACGGATGGCGAGAGCCACTCCGCGGACTTCCTCGCCCGCTTCATCCTGCAGGACGATGTCTGGTCGACGATCGGTGCCGGCGCCACGGTGACCGGCACCTTCGTCTTCGACATCCCGGCGGACAGTGAGGCCCGCGCCCTCGAGCTGCACGAACGCCCGGAAAGCCGAGGCGTCACGATCACTTTGTAGCCGGCACAGGTTACGGTGGCTGCCGCGGTGGGAATCGACCATCACGGACCACATCGGACRCAGCACGCGCTCCGGTCATGCCGGCAGATCGGGGACACGGTGGGCGGGCGCAGCACCATTGCCGACCAGGGCAGCAGGGCCGGCGCACTGCTCGCCGCTGCGGCGCTGCTGCTCGGGGTGCTCCTCGGTGGCTGCGACGAGGTGAACGAGACCCTGGACGCCGCGGCGGRCACTCCGGCGCCCACCGCCGCTGGCGCGGGCACCGACGACGCGCCCGCGGCCACCGGATCGGCCCTGGAGCTGCTCGGGACGCTGCCTGTCCGCGACGAGGACAACTCGCCCCCCTATCGGCGGGACGAGTTCGGAGCGTCCTGGTCGGACGTCGACAGAAACGGCTGCGACACCCGCAACGACATCCTGCATCGTGACCTTCGCAGTATCACCACGCGCAGGTCGGACGACTGCATCGTGCTGACCGGTGAGCTGCGGGACCCGTACACGACGCGGACGGTGCGGTTCGACCGGGGGCGCAGCGCCTCCGCCGTCCAGATCGACCACGTGATCCCGCTTGCGGATGCCTGGCGCACCGGCGCGCTGGAATGGTCGGGCCAGGAGCGGCTCGCCTTCGCGAACGACCCGGAGAACCTGCTGGCCGTGGACGGACCGACGAACCAGCGGAAGAGCGACCAGGACGCCTCCGAGTGGCTGCCCCCGAGCCCCGGTGCCCGCTGCCCGTACATCGCCCGCCAGGTGGGCCTGAAGGCCCGCTACGGCCTCTGGCTGGAGCCCGCGGAGGCCACCGCGATGCGCGAGGTCCTCCAGACCTGCCCCACCCAGCCCCCCCTGGGCAGCACCCCCACCGCGCCCCGCTAAGCCCCACCCCCCCGGCGAGCCCCGCGAGCTCGGGGGTTCGGGGGTCAAACCCGGGGGGTTCGGGGGGTCGCCCCCCCGAAAAAATTGCGGCCCGCCGCGAAGCAGACAAAGTCTGCGAACACGACGGGCCGGCTCGTGGGCGAGGGGGGAGTTGAACCCCCACGTCCGTTAAGACACACGGACCTGAACCGTGCGCGTCTGCCATTCCGCCACTCGCCCGAGTGGGACTATCAGCTTGCCGTGGCACACGCTACCACGCCGGAGATGTACTCAGGCGGCACCCCCCGCCGGGCGGGTGGCCATGTCAAGCTGCCGAGCCGTGGGACGGACCCGTCGGTGGGCATACGATCTCACAGACCGGGAGAAGGGAGGTCGGGCATGGGCGTGCTCCAGCGCTTCGAGCGGCGCCTTGGCGGCCTCGTCGAGGGCGCGTTCGCGAAGGTGTTCAAGGGCGGGGTCGAACCCGTCGAGATCGCCAGCGCACTTGCTCGGGAGACCGACGATCGGCGCGCGAACAGCTCGAACCGGGTCCTGGTCCCGAACGAGTTCGCCGTCGAGCTCGCCGGCGGCGACTTCGCCCGGCTGGCCCCGTACTCCCGGGAGCTCTGCGACGAACTGGCGGAGATGGTCCGCGAGCATGCGGCCGAGCAGCGGTACACCTTCGTCGGCCCGGTGACGGTCCGCCTTGCGGAGGCCGCCGATCTCGACATCGGGGTCTTCCGGATCCGCAGCAGTGTCGCGTCGGCCGATGCGGCGGTGGTCGGCGGCCGCCGGGCGCGTCCGCGGTCGGCCGCGCCGGGCACCCCCCACCTCCTGATCACGACCCGCGCTCCGGGCGGGTCCGGCGGCGCGGAGCGGGAGTACCCGCTGGACGCCGAGATCATCGTGATCGGCCGCAGCGTCGAATGCGACATCCGGCTCAACGACACCGGCGTGTCGCGGCGGCACGGCGAGATCCGCCGCCTGCCGGACGGGCAGTTCCTCTACGTGGATGCCGGCTCGACCAACGGCAGCCTGGTGAACGGCCGCGCGGCGACCCAGGTGAAGCTGATGAACGGCGACCGCATCGAGCTCGGGACGGCGGTGGTCGAGTTCCGCCGGGAGGATGCGCGCGCCGGTGCCACGGGCCCGCGCGGCCCGCGCACCCCGCCGCCGGCCGCGCGGTCGTCGGTTCCGCCGGGCCGCCCGGCGGATCAGCGGACCCCGCCGCCTTTCGACCCGCACCAGCCGACATCCCCGGGCCGGCGCCCCGTGACACCGGCGCCCGGGCGCGGGGATCGCGGGAACGACTACCGGGAAGGGCCGTCTCCTCGTTTCCGCGACGAGCCCGGCCCGCCCGACGGGTGGGGCCCGGGCCGCCGTGAGGAGAACTTCCGCGGCGGCCCGGCGCCCCGCTACCGCGACGAGCCCGGCCCCGGCCCCGGCCTCCGACCAGGTCCGGGCGCGGGACCCGGACCGGGACCGGGACCGGACGAGTACCGGGAGGGCCCGTCCGCCCGGTTCCGCGACGACGGCCCGCCGGCACGCGACCGGCGGCCGGCCGGTGCTCCGCCACTGCGCGGGCCGGGACGCGGCGAGCGGGAACGCCCCTCCCCCGGCCGGGATCCGCATCGGGATCCGCGGCGCGACGGCGGGCGCGGCTTCCGCGGGGAGCCGTCCCGGGCCGACGACGGGCTCGACGCGCTGGAACCACTCGACGAGCCGGACCCGTACGGCTCCGGCCGGGCCGGCGGGGCCGGCGGGCGTTACGGTGACGACAACCGCCGCAGGGACTGGTAGCCGTGGATCCCACCGAGCCCAGCGAGCTCGTCCTCCTGCTGGTCAAGATCGGCTTTCTGGCGTTGCTCTGGGGGTTCGTCCTGGTGGCGGTACGGGCTGTTCGACTGGACATGTTCGGCCCGACCCAGCGCCAGAAACGGCGGCAGCCGGTGGTGGCGAGGGCGCCGTCCCCGGCGCCGAACGCGCGGCCGGAGCGGGTCCGCTCACCCCGCCAGAACCCACGGCCGGTCCCACCGCCGGTGGCTGATCACACGCCGACCCGACTCGTGGTCACAAAGGGGCACCTTGCAGGCACAACAATCCCACTGGGCCCCGAGGTAATCACCATGGGACGGGCACCGGACTCGACTCTGGTCCTCGAGGATGACTTCGCGTCCGGCCGGCATGCGAGACTCGTTCCTCACGACGGACAGTGGTTCGTCGAGGACCTCGGCTCGACCAATGGCACATTCCTCAACCGCACGAAGGTGACGAGTCCCATGCCGGTACCTCTCGGCGCGCCGGTCAGGATCGGGAAGACCGTCCTGGAGCTGYACCGGTGAGCCTCAGGCTTCACTTCGCCGTCCGCTCGGATGTCGGGCATGTCCGAGAGGGGAACGAGGACTCCGCCTATGCGGGCGTTCRCCTGCTCGCGGTGGCYGACGGTATGGGCGGTCATGYCGCCGGGGAGGTCGCCAGTTCGACCGTGATCTCCCGGCTGGCCGAACTTGACGAGAACCTCGCACCCGCCGACCTGCTCACCGAGCTGTCCGAGGCGATTCGGGACGCGAACCGCCAGCTGCGTGACATGGCCCTGGAGAACAGCTCCCTCGACGGGATGGGCACGACGGTCACGGCGATGCTGTCCTCCGGGGAGCACCTGGGGCTGCTGCATGTCGGCGACTCCCGTGCCTACCTGCTGCGGGACGGCGAGCTGGCCCAGATCACCCACGATCACACCCTCGTCCAGGATCTGGTCGACCAGGGCCGGATCACCCCGGAGCAGGCGAACACCCATCCGCAGCGGTCGCTGCTGATGCGGGCGCTCGACGGCCGGGAGGTCGACCCGGACCTGTCGATGCGGCAGGCCGTCGTGGGTGACCGCTACCTGCTGTGCACCGACGGGCTGTCCGGGGTGGTGAGCGAGGAGACCATCCTGGAGGCTCTGCTGCTCGACCAGCCGCAGGACGCCGTCGACCGACTGGTCGAGCTGGCGCTCAAGGGCGGCGGGCCGGACAACATCACCGTGGTCGTGGCCGACGTGCTCGAGGACGGTCACGACGACGACGCACCGCTGGTGGCCGGCGCGGCCGCGGAGAAGCGCGTTGTCCCGCATGCGGCGGCGGCCCGCTCCGGCCCGAATCCACGGAACGCGGACTCGGAGTCGGCGGCCGCCAAGGCGGCCCGCATCGGCCGCACCGGGTTCTACCGCCGCGGTTCCCACGAGCCGGGGGACGACCCCGACGAGGATCCCGAACGAGCCCCTGCACGCGGTGGGGGGCGGCGGCGCCTGTTCGTCTCGACAATGGTGCTGGTGCTGGTCGTCGCGGGTGCGACGGTGGGCTGGACCTGGGTGCGGGGCCAGTACTACGTCGGTGTGGACGACGAGAAGGTCGCGGTCTTCCAGGGCCTGAAGGGGAGTATCGCCGGGGTCTCCCTGTCGACGGTGCGCTCCCGCCACCAGCCGTTGAGCGAGGTGGCCGAGCCGCAGCGCGACCGGCTGCGCGACGGCATCCGCGCCGACGACCTGGCCGACGCCAACCTGATCATCTCGGAGCTGGAGCGGCCGGACGACTCCGACGACATCGCGGACTCGGACTCCGAGCCCGAGGTCACGCCCTCACCGACTGTCCTGCCGGACGCGAAAACCTCCGGGTCCGAGGTCCCGCCCCCGGTGGCAGGCGTGTGCCCGACCGCGAGCCCTGTCCCCGTGCCGAACTGCCCTCCGCCGGCCGTGCCCCCCTCCCCGTGAGCACGATCGCCTGATGACTCTCCCCCCACTCCGCAGGCCCAGATCGGCTGACCTCACCGCCACCTTCGCCGGCTTCCCGCTGCCGAGTGGGCTCGAACTCCCGCCGTACCGCCGCCGTGAGCTGCTCCTGCTCAGCTATGCCGGCGTCCTGGCCACCGCGGCGTTAGCCGCACTGACGCTCGCCCACGACGGAGCGATCGGCTTCCAGGTCTTCACCTACGGTCTCGGTTTCTTCTCCCTGTGGGCGCTGGGGCACCTCGCCGTCCGCCGGTTCGCGCCCGCCGCGGACCCCGTGCTGCTGCCGGTGGTGGCGGCGCTCAACGGGCTCGGCCTGGTGATGATCTACCGGCTGGACCTGGCGAAGGCCGACGCGGCCCGCCGTGCCGGCCGGGCGATACCGACCGGCGCCGCGCAGACACAGCTGGTGTGGACGCTGCTCGCGATCGCCGTCTTCGTCCTCGTGCTGGCGGTCGTGCGCGACCACCGCAGCCTCGCGCGCTACGCCTACACGGCCGGGCTCGCCGGGCTGGTGTTCCTGGTCCTGCCGATCGCACCCGGCATCGGCGCCACCATCAACGGCGCCCGGCTGTGGCTGCAGGTCGGGCCGTTCTCGTTCCAGCCCAGCGAGGTCTCGAAGATCATCCTTATGATCTTCTTCGCCGCCTACCTGGTGAACAAGCGGGACGTCCTCTCGGTGGCCTCGCGGTCGTTCCTCGGCATGAAGATCCCGCGGGCCCGTGACCTGGGGCCCGTCCTGGTGGCCTGGCTGGCCAGCCTCGGCGTGCTGGTGGTCCAGAAGGACCTCGGGTCGTCGCTGCTGTTCTTCGGGATGTTCCTGGTGATCCTCTATGTGGCCACCCAGCGGGCGTCCTGGGTGGCCATCGGGCTCGCGCTGTTCATGCTCGGCGCCGTCGTGGCGCACAGCCTGTTCGGCCACGTGCAGATCCGGGTCGACGGCTGGCTGCACGCCTTCGACGGAGACAACCCGTCCGACACGTCGTTCCAGCTCGTCCAGGGCCTGTACGGGTTCGCGGCCGGCGGGATCACTGGCACCGGGATCGGCCAGGGCAGCCCGCAGCGGGTGCCGTTCGCGAACACCGACTTCGTCATGGCCAGCCTGGGCGAGGAGCTCGGGCTGACCGGCGTGATGGCGATCCTGCTGCTGTACGCCCTCGTCGCGGCCCGCGGCATCCGGGCTGCGCTCGGCGCCAAGGACCCGTTCGGCAAGCTGCTGGCCACCGGGCTCTCCGCGACCCTGGCGCTGCAGGTGTTCGTCCAGGTCGGCGGCGTGATGCGGCTGATTCCGCTGACAGGGCTGACGCTGCCGTTCGTCTCGTACGGCGGGTCGTCCATCGTCGCCAACGCCGCGATCATCGCGCTGCTGCTGCGGATCAGCGACGCCGCTCGGCGCCTGGACGAACCTGTGCCGGATGCGCCCCTGTTCGACCCGAGCGCGGTCTCCGAAAGCCCCACCCAGGTGGTGAAGACCACATGAACACCCCGGTTCGCAAGGTCGCCCTCGCCTGCATGGTGCTGTTCGCCGCGCTGCTGGTGAACGCCAACTGGATCCAGGTCGGCCAGGTCGACCGGCTCAAGACCGAGCCGACCAACGCACGCCAGATCACCGAGCGCCTCGAGCGGCAGCGCGGCGGGATCATCACCGGCGACACCCAGCTCGCGATCTCCGTACCCGTCGACGACGAGTACAAGTTCCAGCGCCAGTACCCGGCCGGCCAGCTCTATGCCAACGTGACCGGCTACTACACCCTTTTCACCGCGGCGGGTCTAGAACGCTCCGAAGACGTGTTCCTGTCGGGGGACGACGACCGCCTTCTCGCCAGCCGGGTGACCGATCTGTTCACCGGTGAGGAGCGGCGCGGCGGCACCGTCGTGACCACGATCGTGCCCCGCATCCAGCAGGTGGCGGCCGAGGCGCTCGGGGACCGCACCGGTGCCGTCGTCGCGCTCGACCCGGCGACCGGGGCGATCCTCGCCATGGTCACGAGCCCGACCTACGACCCGAACACCCTGGCCACGCACGACGAGTCAGCCGCGACCGAGGCCTACCAGGCTCTGGCCGGTGCCGGGAGCCAGCCGCTGCTGAACCGCCCGGCGCAGCAGACCTATCCGCCTGGCTCGACGTTCAAGCTGATCACCGCGGCGGCCGCGCTGGCCGCCGGGTACGAGCCGGGGACCCGGGTCCCCGCGCCCGACGAACTCACACTCCCGCAGAGCACCACAGTGCTACCCAACTTCGACGGGGAAACCTGTGGGGACGGCAGGACGGATACTCTGATCCACGCACTGACCATATCCTGCAACACCGCATTCGCCGAGCTGGGAATAGAGCTGGGAGGCGACGTTCTGCGGAACCAGGCGGAGGCTTTCGGCTTCGACTCGACGATCGAGGACTTCCCGCTCCAGCAGGCCCGCAGCATCTTCCCGGACGGCCTCGACGGAGCTCAGACGGCGCAGTCGGCAATCGGCCAGTTCAACGTCCGGGCGACCCCCTTGCAGATGGCGGAGGTGGCCGCGGCGATCGGCAACGGGGGTGTCCGGATGAAGCCCTATCTCGTCTCCGAGCTGCAGGGCCCGGATCTCAAACGGCTCAGCCGCACCGAGCCGGCCGAACTCGGCCGGCCCGTCACCCCCGAGGTCGCGGCCAAGCTCACGACGATGATGCAGAGCGTCGTGAGCTCCGGCACCGGCCGCAAGGCCCAGATCTCCGGCGTGGACGTCGCCGGGAAGACCGGCACCGCCGAGCACGGGGTCGGCGAGGCGCCGCACGCCTGGTTCGTCGGTTTCGCCCCGGCCAGCTCCCCGCGGGTGGCCGTTGCTGTGATCGTCGAGGACGGAGGCGGCGAACTCGGAACCGGCGGCGCTGTCGCAGCGCCCGTTGCCCAGAAAGTCATGCAGGCCGCATTGGACACGCAACGATGAGCACATCTGCCAACAGCCCGTCGCAGCCGTTCGCCGGCGCGGCCTCCCCCAACACCGTGCTCGACAACCGCTACCGCCTCGACGGCCGGATCGCGACCGGTGGCATGGGCGAGGTCTGGCGCGGGCTCGACCAGACGCTCGGCCGTCCCGTCGCGGTGAAGCTGCTGCGCCCTGAGTACGCCAGCGACGAGTCGTTCCTCGTCCGCTTCCGCGGTGAGGCCCGGCACGCCGCCCGGCTGTCGCACCCCGGCGTCGCCTCCGTCTACGACTACGGCGAGGTCTCCACCGCCGACGACTACCCGACCGCCTACCTGGTGATGGAGCTGGTGGAGGGCGAGCCGCTCTCCGCCGTGCTGCACCGGGAGAAGCGGCTCACCCCCGACCGGATGCTCGACGTCCTCGGGCAGGCCGCCGACGCGCTGCAGGCCGCGCACGCGCTCGGCGTCGTGCACCGGGACGTGAAGCCGGGCAACCTGCTGCTCCGCCACGACGGGGCGGTCAAGGTCACCGACTTCGGGATCGCCCGGGCGGTGGACGCGGCCCCGCTCACCGCGACCGGCATCATGATGGGGACGGCCTACTACGTGTCGCCGGAGCAGGCCTCGGGCCGCCCGGTGACACCGGCGAGTGACGTCTACTCCCTCGGCGTCGTCGCCTACGAGTGCCTGGCCGGGCGGCGCCCGTTCGACGACCGCAACCCGATCGTCGTCGTGATGGCGCACCAGCAGGACAACCCCCCGCCGCTGCCGTCCGACATCCCGTACCAGGTCAGGGCACTCGTCGAGTCCGCCATGGCGAAGGACGCCGGGCGTCGGCCGGGGTCGGCGGGCGCGTTCGCCCGGTCGGCGGCCAGCATCCGGCGCGCGCTGTGGAACGCCGAGGCCGGGCGGTGGAACGGCGCGGACGCCACCACCCGCCATCCCGCGCCGTCGGCGCCACCGAACTTCGGGCCGGGGAACTCCCGGGCCCCGAGCCTCCCCCGGACACCGTCGTGGAACCGGCCGAGCGGCCCTTCCTGGCAGCAGCCGGGTGGCGCGGATCCGGCGGCCGGCGGCGGCGCCGGCCAGGGCATGCCCGCCACCGTGCTACAGCCGTCGCCCGGAGCCGGTCCCGGGCCGGGCCCCGGTCCCGGCAGGCCGGGTGGCCAGGCGGGGCCCTCCGGGCCGGGCCGGTCGGGGCCGGGTTCCGGCGGCCCGCCGGGATCGCGCGGCGGCACCGGGCGGCTGTACAGCCCCGGCGAGTTCGCCGACTACGAGGCCAACTACCAGGGCAACAACGACTTCGGGCCGCGGGGCCAAGGCGGACACGGCGACCCGGCCGGCACCCTTTACCAGCCGTCCCCGCCCAGCTGGTCGGACGAGCCCGGCGACGCGGCGGGCGGGCGCTCGGGACGCCGCCGGCCCGTCCCGGCGAGCGGCGGGCGCCGCCGGCTGCCGCTGCCTGTTCTCATCGCGCTGCTGATCCTCACCGTGCTGGTGGTCGCTGTGATCACCCGTACGTTCGCGGAGAGGGGAGGTTCCGAGAACAACAGTGCAGCCCCAGCCAGTGTGCTGCATCTCACACCCGTGGAAGAAAAGATCGTCGGCGCGGGCGGCGAAGCGACTGGCACCGTGGTGGCCGGCGCGAGACAGCCGACGACGGGTGACAATCTGTGACCGATGTAACGGAGAGATACGACGCTCAGCCGAGGCTCGTCGGCGAGCGGTACGAGCTCGGCGGATGCATCGGCTACGGCGGCATGGCCGAGGTCTACCGGGGCCGCGACATCCGGCTGGGCCGCGAGGTCGCCGTGAAGACGCTGCGCGCCGACCTGGCACGCGACCCGACCTTCCTCGCCCGGTTCCGCCGCGAGGCGCAGTCCTCGGCGTCGCTGAACCATCCCGCGATCGTCTCGGTGTACGACACCGGCGAGGACGTCATCAACGGGACGCAGCTCCCGTACATCGTCATGGAGTTCGTCGAGGGCCAGACCCTGCGGGACATCATCCAGGCCCGGGGCCCCCTCGACGAGCGGTACGCGATGCAGGTCACCGCGGAGGTCTGCGCCGCGCTGGACTACAGCCACCGGATGGGCATCATCCACCGCGACATCAAGCCCGCGAACGTCATGGTCGGGGCGGACGGCGCGGCGAAGGTGATGGACTTCGGCATCGCCCGCGCGACGACAGCGACGTCGTCCACGATGACCGCCACCTCCGCGGTGATCGGCACGGCCCAGTACCTCTCCCCGGAGCAGGCCCGCGGCGCGCGGGTCGACTCCCGCAGCGACGTCTACTCCACCGGCGTGCTGCTCTACGAGCTGCTGACCGGCGAGCCGCCGTTCCGCGGCGACAACCCGGTCGCCGTCGCCTACCAGCACGTCCGCGAGATCCCGCCGCCGCCGTCGAGCCACGACCCGCGGATCTCCCCCGCGGCCGACGCCATCGTGCTCAAGGCCATGGAGAAGGAGCCGGACGACCGCTACGCGACCGCCGGCGAGATGCGTGACGACCTCGAGCGCGCGCTGAGCGGCCAGCGGGTGCACGCGATGATGATGGGCGGCGCCGACGAGACGATGCTCGGCGCGGGAAGCGCGGCGACGGCCGGCACCGCGCTGCTCGGTCGCTCCGGCGGCGGCTACGACAGCCGCTACGACGAGGGCTACGGCGACGACGGCTACAACGACCGCACGCAGATCCGGGGCGAGTCCTACGACCGCTTCGAGCGGACCGGCCCGGTCAACCGCTACGACGACGACGGCCGCTACGACGAGCCCGGGCGCTACGACGAGGCCGGCCGCGGCCGGCCGGACGACGACCGCGACGGCTCACCCCTCCTCAAGTTCGTGCTCGCCGGTCTCGGTGCCGTCCTCGTCTTCGTCGTGGTGGCGCTGTTCGCCACGTCCCTGTTCGGCGGCGGCGACGACGGCGGGGACACGGCCAGCGCGCAGATCACGATCCCGGGCGGCCTCATCGGCAAGCCGTACAACGACGTGATCGAAGCGCTGCAGGGCAAGGGCTGGACGGGCACGCCGGACAAGCAGACACGGGAGGACGACCGACCACCGGACACCGTGCTGGAGATGACGCCGGTCCCGGGCGCGACGATCGACACCGATGCGAGGGTGACCATCATCGTCGCGATCGCGAAGGGCCAGCAGACGGTTCCGTCGACGCTCGTCGGGATGACCGAGCAGGCCGCGACGGAGGCGTTGCGCGCCGCCGGCCTGGAGGCGGTGACGGTGCAGTACTACGACGCCGCCCAGCAGGGGGTGGGCAAGGTCGAGAAGAGCGAGCCCGCGCCCGGCGCCCTCGTCAACGCCGGGGCGACCGTCACGATCTCCGTGGTGAACCAGCAGGTCAACGTGCCGGACGTACGGAACAGGACCGCGGAGGCGGCCGCCGCCGAACTGGCCAGGTTCGGGCTCGAGGTCGCCCAGCAGCCCTCCCAGGACACGTCCCGCCAGCCCGGCTTCGTCTCCGACCAGAGCCCGAACGGCAGCAGTGTCCCCCGCGGTTCCACGGTGACGATCTTCGTCGTGCAGCAGGCCCAGCAGACGCCGACCTCACCGCCCACCACCGGGGGCACCGGGGAGCCCGAGGAGACGACGCCGCCCGAGGAGACGCCGACCGCCCCGCCGACCACGCCGCCGGTGACGACGCCGCCGGCGACGACGTCACCCACGGCCGGCGGGCCGCCGTTCAGCGGTGGGCCGGGCCAGAACGGCGGCTTCCGGAACTGACCCCGGCCGGGTCGGGGCCAGGCCAGGGGTCAGGCCAGAAGCCAGGGGTCAGGCGAAGGCGGCCAGCCGCAGTGTCTCGACCTCCGCCGCGAGCGCGGGGGCGAGGCGGCTGGCGGCCCCGCCGTCGCCGCAGGTCTCCAGCCAGCGGGCGAGCATCAGGTGCCCACCCTGGGTCAGCACCGACTCGGGGTGGAACTGGACGCCTTCCAGCGGCAGCTCGCGGTGGCGCATCGCCATCACCACCCCGCTCTCGGTGCGGGCCGTCACCTCGATCTCGGCGGGCAGCGTGGATTCCTCGACCGCCAGCGAGTGGTAGCGCGTCGCGACGAACGGCGACGGCAGGTCGGCGAGCACCCCGGCGCCGGAGTGGTGGACCACCGACGTCTTGCCGTGCAGCAGCTCCGGCGCCCGGTCGACTGTCGCGCCGTAGGCGACGCCGAGGGCCTGATGCCCCAGGCACACCCCGAACAGCGGCAGCCGGCGGTCGGCGCAGGAGTGCACCATCGGGATGCTGACCCCGGCCGCCTCGGGCGTACCCGGCCCCGGGGACAGGAGCACACCGTCGACGCCGAGACCGTCCAGCTCCGCCGGGTCGATCTCGTCGTTGCGCCGCACCAGGCACTCGGTCTCCAGCTGGCCGAGGTACTGGACCAGGTTGAACACGAACGAGTCGTAGTTGTCGACGACCAGGATCCGCATCAGGCCTCCCGGGGCACGGCACCGGGCGCGGCGCGCCCACGGGTACGGCTTCCATCCTGCCGCACGCTCAGCCGGTGCCCGGCCCGGTGCCGGTGAGCGGGTCCCCACTGTGCGCGGGCAGGAGCAGGTCGGCGTCTGCCACGACGCGGTACCCGAGGCCGTAGGCCGCCACGTAGTCCCGGTACAGCTGYACCCCGGGATCGCCGTCCAGCGCGCCGCGCAGCGCGGTCTGGTCACCGATCGCGCTGATCCGGAAGGGGGGTGAGTAGACCCGGCCCTCGAGCAGCAGCGTGTTGCCGACGCAGCGGACCGCCGTCCGGGGGGTGACCCGGTGGTTCATGATGGCCATGGCCTCGGCGCCACCCGCCCACAGCGCGTTCACCACCGCCTGGACGTCCTGCTGGTGCACGACGAGATCGTTCGGGCCCGGCGAGCGGATGCCGGCGGGCAACGGCCGGCCCCGGGTCTCCCTCGCCGCGTCGTCCAGCTCGACGGTCACCGCCGGGCCGCGTACGGCGGTGAGGCCGACCTGGGCGGCGAGCTCGGCGCGCCGCAGCCGCGGATCGTCCGCGTCCGGCACCGGCACCGGCGCCGGCGCCTCGGGCGTGGGCGCGGGCGCGGGCGGCGAAGGTGTCGGCGACGCGGACGCGGAGGGAGCCGGCCGGGCGGGGGATGCCGCCCCGCCGGGTCCCAGTGCCGCCCGCTCGCTGCGGACCCGCTCCGTCTCGGCGCTCAGCCGGCGGCGGTCCTCGGCGACGAAGCCGGCGACGCTCGCGACACCCGACCCGCCGGCACGGCCTGCCGCGGGTGTGGTCGCGACCGCACTGCAGAGGAGGGCGACCAGCACGGCGAACATCGCGGCCGCGGCCAGCCGCCAGGCACCCGGCCGGCCGGCACGCTGATGCGTCCGGCGGTCAGTGATGTCGTTCGTGGCGCCTCGGGCCCTTCCCATGTCGCGCCGTCCTCCGGCGGGCGGCGGTCGCGGTCGGCCACTGTCCGCAGCCGTGGTTGCCACCGCCGCAGGCTACGCCGCGGACCACAGCCCACATACGGCCGGCTCCGGTCGGCGTGCCGGGTACGCGCCAGGACGCGGGGACACCGGGACACCTCAGTCGGCGCCCATACGGCTTCCAGACGGTCACCCTGTCTACCCTGGTGACGAACGTCGCGATGACGTCGGCCCGGCACCCCGGCCGGCGCACCGTGCGAGCCTGGTCACGAGGAGCCCCCAGTGCCCGAATCCCGACGCCGGAAGTCGAAGAAGCCGGCGGCGACCGCCCCCCAGGGCAGCACCCGCACGCCGAAGCGCAAGCCACCGTCGCCGCCCTGGTTCGGGGCGATGATCCTGGCGTTCTTCCTGATCGGCATTGCCTATCTGCTCGTCTACTACTTCTCCGACGGCGGGGTGCTCGGGATGGAGAGCCTCGGCGGCTGGAACATCCTGGTCGGTTTCGGGTTCGTGGTCGTCGGGCTGGCCGTGTCGACCCAGTGGCGCTGAGCAGTTCAGTAGCGCTGAGCGGTCCGGTGGCGCCTCGGTGACTTCCACCGATGTCATTCATCCACAACCGTTGTCCACAATGTGGATATCCGGCATACGGAACCCTTATGCCCGACGTGCCGACGCTGTTCACGACAGGGCCGGCGCAACGGGCCCCGACCCGTTGCGCCGAGGCCCGTTGCCGATCAGCCGGCGTAGGAGGGCTGAGGGTGGGAGTCGCCACCCTCGGCCCCGATGACGTACATCACCGCGTTGATCAGGGCCAGGTGGGTGAAGGCCTGTGGGAAGTTGCCCAGGTGGCGGCCGTCCGCCGGGTCGATCTCCTCGGCGTAGAGGTCCAGCGGGCTGGCCAGGCTCAGCAGCCGCTCGCACAGCTGCCGGGCCCGGGTGACCTCCCCGATCTCCACGAGCGCCGACACCAGCCAGAACGAGCAGATGAGGAACGCGCCTTCCTCGCCCTCGGCCCCGTCATCGGTCTCGTCGGTCCGGTAGCGCAGGACAAGACCGTCCACGGTCAGCTCGTCGGCGACGGCGAGCACGGTGGCCTTCACCCGGTCGTCGGTCGGGGGCAGGAAGCCCAGCAGCGGCATCAGCAGCACCGAGGCGTCCAGCGCGGTCGACCCGTAGTACTGGGTGAACACGCCGCGGTGGTCGACTCCGTTGGCCAGCACGTCCGCATGGATCTCCTGCGCGATACCGCGCCACCGCTCGGCCGTGGTGTAGTCACCGCGCATCTGCGCCAGCTGCCGGCCGCGGTCGAGCGCCACCCAGCAGAGCATCTTGGACGCCGTGAAGTGCTGGGGTTTGCCGCGGACCTCCCACATCCCCCGGTCGGGCTCCCGCCAGTGCGTCGCCGCGGCCTCGACGAGCCGGACGAGCACCGTCCACAGCCGTTCGGACAGGTAGTCCCGCGAGCGGGTGTGCAGGTAGACCGAGTCGAGGATGACGCCCCACACGTCGTGCTGGCGCTGCTCCGCCGCCGCGTTGCCGACCCGGACGGGGGTGGCACCGTCGTAGCCGGACAGGTGCCCGAGGATCTCCTCGTCGATCCGCGGCTCGCCGCCGACCCGGTACATCACCTGGATGTCGTCGGCGTGCTCGGCGACATCCGCGATGAACGAGAAGAAGTCGTCCGCCTCGTGGTCCAGGCCGAGGGTGTAGAGGCCCCACAGGGCGAACGTCGAGTCGCGGATCCAGCTGTACCGGTAGTCCCAGTTGCGCTCGCCGTGCGGGGTCTCCGGCAGGGACGTCGTCGCGGCGGCGAGCAGCGCGCCGGTCGGTGCGTAGGTCAGGCCCTTCAGCGCGAGGGCGCTGCGCTGGAGGTGCCGGCGCCACGGGTGGTCCGGGAACCTCCCGCGGGACAGCCACTGCCGCCAGAACTCGGTGGTGCTCTCGACCGCCGCGCAGGCGTGGCGGTAGTCGGCGGGCAGCAGCGGGTCCTCCGCCCGCCAGGTCAGCGCGACGAACGCGGTGTCGCCCTCCCGCAGCGTCGTCCGGGCCAGCGCCCGGCGGCCGTCGAAGCCGAGCCGCAGGTCGGTGCGCAGCCGCAGCGAGACACCCGCGGACGGATCGGCGTCCGGGCCGGCGTGGCTGATCACACCGGTGGAGTAGTCGTCGCCTTCGTAACACCACGACTCGGGGCTGCGCCCGTAGTCGAAGTTCGGCTCACAGACGAGGCTCAGGTCGACGTCGCCGTGCTCGCACCGGGCGAGCCGCAGCAGCACGTGGTCGGCGTCCCAGTCGCCGGGGGTGCGCCGGTGCGTCTTGGAACGCCGGTGGGTGCGGTGCCACCGGCCGACGACCAGACAGTCCGTGACGATCAGCCACCCGGTGGGTGTCTGCCACGTGGTCTCCAGGACGTTGGTCCCCGGCAGGTACCGGCGGCCGGCCGGAATGAACGTCCGGTCCGGGCCGAAGCGGAACCCGCCGGCTGACCGGTCGAGCACCGCCCCGAACACGCTCGGCGCGTCGGGGCGGGGCACGCACATCCACTCGACGTTCCCACTTGGCGCTACCAGGCAGTTCGTCTCGCAGTCGGAGAGGAACCCGTACTCGGCGATCGGCGGGAACGGGCTCCCCCCGCCACGTCGCGTCGGTGTGTGCGCCACTGTTCCCCCTCCACCCGCGCCGCGGTGCCGCGGCGCCGTCGTCCGCGACCGGCCGCCTCCTCCCCGCGGATCGGACCACCGGATCGCTACTTTGAGTAAAAGTAAGAACGCGAATGGTAATCACACCCGGAGGGCGCGCAAGCCACCCGGCCGCGCCGTCGGCAAGCCGACACCGGCTGGCGGGGCCCGGGGTCAGCCGGGCGGGCGGGGGGTCCGGTAGTCGACGAACGCCTCCTCGGCGGCCCACGCCGCGTAGCGGTCCGGACCCAGCGCGGCCAGCGCGCCCGCTGTCTGCGAGGCATGCGCCCGCAGTGCCGAGATCTTGCGTTCCAGCAGGGCCCCGGTGGGCCGCAGCCGGGCCGCGAGCACCTCCTCCGCCACGACCGGGCTGTCCTCCTCACCCGCGTCGGCGCCCTCGTTCATCCGCACACCAAGGATCTCCTCCACGTCCCGGCTCTCCGCGGCACGGTCGGCGGTCGCGGCCGCGTACAGCAGGCGGGCGCCGGCCGGGGCCGCCTGCTCGAACGCGGCCGTCGCCCAGGCCGAGACGGCGCGGTGGTCCGGGTGGCCGGTGAAACCGTCCGGTCCGAAGGTCACGACAGCCGCCGGGCTGACGGCGCGTATGACCTCGGCGATCCGATGCACCGGCCCGGCCGGTGGGATCCCGGCGCAGTCVCCGTCGGGCAGGCCGAGCAGAACCTGCTCGCGGACCCCGAGGACGTCCAGCGCCTCGGCCAGTTCGGTCACCCGCAGCTGGCCGAGCGTCGTTCCCGGCGGTGAGCCGGGCGGGACCGGCCCGCCCAGCTCGCCGCGCGTGGCCGTCAGGCAGACGACCCTGGCCCCGAGCCCCGCGGCCACCGCCATCAGCGCTCCGGACAGGTAGGTCTCGTCGTCCGGATGCGCCCAGACCCCGAGCAGTGGCCCCGGCGGGGGCGGCGCCGGGGCCGTCACACCGGCGCGGCGACCGCCGAGAAGGTCGAGAACCAGCGCTCCGGCCAGCCCGGTCGGCCCGGCCAGCCCGGTCGGCCCGCGGCTCATCTCCGGGCCTCGATGACGATGTTGACCATCGTCTCCGCGGCCACCCGGACGGAGCCGAACCCGCCCGCCCGGAGGACCTCGGCGATCCGCGCCGGTCCGGCCATGCCGCCCAGGGCGTCCCGGCCAGGTGCGTCGCCGTCGGTGGCTTGATCACTGTCGGTGGCCGGCTCGGGCTGCGAGAGCGCGTCGGGCAGGCAGACGAGGGTCGATGCCGCGTAGAAGCTCTGCCCGACGACGTCGGTGTTGTCCTCCACCTTGTCCGCCGCGCGCGGCTCCACCAGCATCAGCGTGCCGCCGGGGGCGAGCGCCCGGTAGCACGCCGCGGCGGCGGCGACCGCGTCCCGAACGTGGTGGAAGGAGTCGAAGAAGCAGATGAGGCTGTAGCCGCCGCCGATGTCGCCGGTCACCGGGGCCACCGCGAACGTCGTCCAGTCGGCGACCCCGGCCCGGTGGGCGGCCGTCCGCGCGGCGTGCACCGACTGCGGGTGCGGGTCGACGCCGTGGAAAGTGGACGACGGGAAGGCCTCCGCCATGAGCAGGGTCGACGAGCCATGGCCGCAGCCGACATCGAGCACCTTCACGCCGGAGCGCAGCCGGCCGACGATCCCGTCCAGCGCGGGGAGCCACTCACTGACCAGGCTGGCCCGGTAGAGCGGACCGAAGTAGCGGTGGACGCCGCTGTACAGCCGCGGGTCGTGGCTTCCCCACTCGATGCCACCGCCGGTGCGGAACGTGTCGACCAGCCTGTCCGCGGCGGCGTAGAAACCCATGATCGACTCGTAGCCACCGGCCGAGGCCGCGGGCGAGTTCGGGTCCGCGAGCACCGCGGCCCATTCGGCCGGCAGGTGGAACTGCTCGTTCGCCGGGTCGTAGCGCAGGTTGCCGGCGGCGTACTGGGACGCGAGCCACTCCCGCAGGTAGCGCTCCACCAGGCCGGTCCGCGCCGCGAGCTCCCCACTGGTGACCGGCCCCGCGGCCGCGAGGGCCGCCCACAGGCCGAGCCTGTCGCCGAGCCACCCGAGGGCGCCCACCGTGGCAGTCGCCTGGTCCTGGGCAATCTTGAAGGCGAACCGCTCGACCTCCGCCAGGTCGAAGCCTCCCTGGGCCTCGGCGTTCCCGGCCGGAGCCGCGGGCCCGGCCAGAGTCGTGTCGTCCGCCGTCGTGTCGTCCACTGTGGTCTCGATGGTCTCGGTGGTCATGGCCGCCTCCTGGTGCCGGTGGGCTCCGGAGGGTGTCGCACACCCGTCCGGGATGAGCCCGGTGATGAACACCTCCGAGGCTGCGTGAGCCGGCTTGAATGGGAACTGCACGCCAGATGCACGCGGTTGCACGGCTCTTCCATCGCCGGGAGGGGTCGGCCGGGAGGGGAGGAGCACAGATGACCGACAGCACCATCCCCGACGACCGCACCACTCCGCGGGCGGACGTGGAGGTCGACCTCCTCGGCCCGATGCGGCTGCGCGTCGACGGGTCGGAGGTCGCCGTTCCCGGCGCCCGGCGGCGGGCCCTGCTGGCCACGCTGGCGCTGGCTCAGGCGAGGGTCGTCGGAGTCGGCGCGCTCACCGAGGCCGTCTGGGGCACGGAGCCGCCCACCTCCGCCGGCCCGACACTGCACAGCCACCTCTCGCGTATCAGAGGCCACCTCGGGGCACGGGCCGACCACCTCCTCCGGGACGGCGGCGGTTATCGGCTCGTGCTCACCGGGAACAGCCTCGACGCCGCCCGGGCGGAGGCATCCGCGGCGCGGGCCCGTGCGCTGCGCCCGACCGATCCTGCGGCCGCGGCCGACCAGCTGCGGCTGGCCCTCGGCCTGTGGCGGGGTGACGCCCTGGCGGAGTTCGGCGAGGGTGGCCCGCTCGGTGCCGAGGCCGTCCGGCTGGCCCGGCTACGCCAGACGCTCACCGATGAGCTCCTGGACGCCCGCCTCGGCTGCGAACCCGCGGCGGTGGTGATCGGGGACGCCGTGCACGCCGCGGCCGCCGACCCGTTGCGGGAGGCCGCGCACCTGCTGCTCATCCGCGCACTCGCACTGGACGGGCGGGCCCCCGAAGCACTCTCCACCGCCCGCGACTTCCGCCGCCGGCTCGCCGACGAGACGGGTCTGGCCGCGTCGGCGGCGCTGGCCGATCTCGAACGCGCGGTGGCCCGCGGCGAGCTCGTCCGTGGCGCCCCACCACCCGTCCGGGCTGCTGCCGCGGCACCGCCTTCACAGCCCGCGGAGCGGGGCACGCCCGGCGAGCGAGACCCGCGGGACCCGCGGAGCCCGCGAGTCCGCCTGCCCCGCTCCCCCACACCACTGCTGGGACGCGCCGACGAGCTGGACCGACTCGCCGAGCTGCTGCGCGCCGACCGGTGCGTGACCATCGTCGGGCCCGGCGGCGTGGGCAAGACGCGCCTCATGCTGGACCTCGTGCACCGCGCCGCCCCACTGTGGCCGGACGGGGCCACCCTGGTCGAGCTGGCACCTGTACGGGACGAGGCGACAGTGCCCTTCGCTCTCGCGCAGGCGCTGGAGGTCAGCACCCGAGGTGACCTGCTGCACACCGTGATCGACTTCCTGTCGACCCGCCGGCAGATCCTTGTGATCGACAACTGCGAGCACCTGCTGGACGCCGCCCGCGCCCTGGTGGTCGAACTGCTGCGCTGGGTGCCGCACCTCGCGGTGCTGACCACGAGCCGGGCCCCGCTGGGCGCGGCCGGCGAGTGGGTGTTCCGCCTCGGGCCACTCGCGCTGCCCGCGCCGGGCACCGACCCGGCCGACGCCGCCGACGCGGCCGCCGTCCGGTTGTTCCTCGACCGTGCGCGGCAGGCCCGCGGCGGCACCGAGCTGAGCCGCGCGGCCGTCGGCGACGCCGTGGAGATCTGCCGCGGGCTGGACGGCCTGCCGCTGGCGATCGAGCTGGCGGCGAGCCGGCTGACGGTGCTGCACCCGACCGACCTGCGCGCCCGGATGGACACCGGGCTCGATCTCGGCCGGGGTGGCGGAGGGCCCGCCGACGACCATCGCCACCAGACCCTGCGTGGCACGATCGCCTGGTCCTACCGCCTGCTCGACGCCCGCGCGCAGCGGCTTTTCCGCCATCTGGCCGCGGTCCCGGGTGTCTTCGAGCTGTCGGTCGCCGAGTTCGTCGCCACGGCGATCGCCGACGACGATCCGGTGGCCGCACTGGGGGCCCTCGTCGACACCTCGATGGTGGAGACGGTCCCGTCACCGGTCGACCCAGGCGGCGGCACAGCGTTCCGGATGTTGGACAGCATCCGGGCATACGGGACGGAGGCGGCGCGCGCGGCCGGTGAGCTCGAGGGCGCCCAGGATCTGATCGCCGCCTGGTCCTGCACGTTCAGCCGGGCCGCGGCAGCGGGCCTGACCGGTGGGGACGCGCCGTGGTGGGGCCGGCGCATCCTCGCCGCGCTGCCAGTGCTGCGAGCCAGCCGCGAACGGCTGCTGGAGCGCGGTGACGTGGCAGCCGCGGTACGGATCTGCGTCGACATCGAGGAGTACGCGATCTGGCACGACAACGCCGAGCTGTGGGCCTGGACGCTGGACAGCACCGAGCTTCCCGGAGTCGCCGACCTGCCGGACGCGGCGCAGCTTCTCGCCGCCGCCAGTCACGCGGCGTGGCGGTCGGGCAGCCTGGCACAGGCCGTCGACCTCGCCCGGCGCTCGCTCGCCTGCGCCCAGGACGAGATCGGGGTCAGTGTCGCCCGGTACGCGCTGGGCACCGTCGCGCTCTTCACGGGCGACTACGACGCCTCCGTCGAGAACCTCACCGCCTGCGCCGAGGTGGATTCGTACCGCATCCCGAACCAGCTGGCCGTCGCGGCGCTGGCGGCAGCCTACGGCGGCCGGGGCGCGCTGGCCGAGCAGCTGATCACCCGCGCCGACCGGCTCATGGCCGGCACCGCCATGGCGGTCACCCGGGCGTTCGTCCCCTACGTCCAGGCGGAGATCCACACGCACAGCGACCCCGCCCTGGCCCGTCGGCACGCCGAGCGCGCCCTGCGCGAGGCCCGTTCCAGCGCCATCACCTTCATCGTGGGGATCACGCTGGTCACGCTGGCCTCGTCCGCGACGCGCACCGGCGATCTGGCCACCGCGGCCGCCTGCTACCCGGAGGTGATCCAGCAGTGGCTGCGGACCGGAAGCTGGCCGCAGCAGTGGACCACCCTGCGTAACACGGCCGACCTGCTCGCCAGGCTGGGCCGGGAGGAGGACGCGTTGCTGATGCTGATCGCGGCGGAGGCGGACCCCGACGCCCCCGCGGTGGTGGGAGTCGACGCTGAGCAGCTCGCGGGCCTGGTCACGAGGCTGGACGCCCATCTCGGCGACGCGGTGGCGAGCCGGATCCGGCAGGACGCGGTCCGGTTGGGTCGGGTGGAGGTGGTGGAACGGGCGCTGGCCGCCGTCGCCGCCCTTCGCGCCGCGACCCCGGATGCCGCGGATGCCGCGGGCGCGGGCGCGGCGGCGAGGATCTGACCGTGGCGCCGCAGAAGCTTTCCTGGTCTCCCTCGCTACTGCGGTGCGCCGCGTACGCGGCGGGCGGCGGCGCCCTGCTCGTCGTCGCCGCCGTCGAGAGCCTGGCCTGGCGGGCGGCGTCCCTCGACAACGCGGGACGCCTGCTCGTCGGTCTGGTCGGCCTGGGGCTGGTGGGGCTGGCCGTCCGGGACGCGGCAGGCCGGCCGGCACTGCGGCTGACCGCCGGCGGACTCGACTACGTGGACGGGCTGCGCCGCCGGCACCTGCCATGGGCCGCGGTGCTCGGCGTCCGCTCCGCGGCCCTGACCCACAACCGCCGCCTCGTCCACGTGCGCACCCTGGAGATCGAGACCCTCGACGGGCCGGTACTGCTCAGCCGCCGGCAACTCGGCGCGGATCCGGAGCAGGTGGCGGAGATCATCGAGGAGCAGCGCGTCCGGCTCGGCTGAGAACGGCCGGGCCGGGTCGGGTCGGGTCGGGCGCGGTCAGGCGCCGAGAACCGGCAGGCCGAGGGACGCGGTCTTTGBGAAGGCCACAGCGAAGAACACAGCGATGAGCGCAAGCACGCCCGCCGCCTGTACCGGCGCACGCCGCGCCGGTACATAGGCGTAGATCAGCCCCACCAGCGCACCGGCGGCCAGGCCGCCGATGTGCCCCCAGCGATCGATGTTGTTCAGGGTGAACGTGATCGCGAAGTTGAGCACGATCAGGATCAGGATCTGGGTCGTGTCGGCCCGCATTCGCCGGGCGATCACGTAGAACGCACCGAAGAAGCCGAAGATGGCGGTCGACGCGCCGAGGGAGTACGCATCCAGGCCGTTCACCACGTAGCTCAGCACGTTCCCGCCGACCGCGCCGGCGAGGAAGAGCCCGACGAGCCGCACCCGCCCGATGATCGCCTCGAGCTGGTAACCCAGCACGAACAGGGCATACAGGTTCACCAGGATGTGCAGGTAGTGGCCGTGCAGGAAGGCGGCACTGACGAGGCGGTAGTACTGGCCGTGCAGGGCGACATCCACACCGCTGAGCAGAAAGTCCTGGCTGAACCGGTTGACGTCGTTCGCGTTGCGGCTGAGCCCGGGCAGGTCCTGCAGGACGTAGACGAGAACGCACAGGCCGAGGAGAACCTGGGTGACCAGCCCCTGCCGGCCGGGCCGCCGCCGCGCCCCGAAGCTCGCGCGGTCGCCGGAGCGACGGGCCGGGCCCCGCCGGTCCGAGCCGGCACCGGACTCCTCGGGGCAGTGGAAGCCGACCGCCGCCGGACGCATGCAGTCCGGGCAGATCGGCCGCCCGCACCGCTGGCAGGAGACGTAGGTTTCCCGCTCCGGGTGGCGATAGCAGTGTGGAAGGTGCGGTGGCCCCGCGGACGGCGGGCTCCCGGCCGCCGGTCCGGGCGGGCCGGGCGGGCCGGCGGACGCAGGCCCGCCCGGCTGCCCGGGCCCACCGGACTGGCCGGGCTGCCCCGGCAGAACCGGCTGTTCCGGTTGGCCGGAGAGGACCGGACCGCCCGGTGGGAGGGGTCGGCTCCACTGCCCAGGCTCGTCGGCGCGCGGCGCAGGAGCGCCGCGTTCCGCGTCACCTGCCGGCGGATGCGTCACAGCCGGCCCCGCCGCACCGCAGCACCGCGATCATGACAGGCCGCCACGCACGCCACCCCTGCCCTCATGGTCGTTTCGACGCCTCAGACGGGCCGGGTGTCGATGACGATCTCGTTGATCACCACGTCGGTCAACGGGCGGTCCTGCGCGCCCGTCTGGGCCTTGCCGATCGCGTCCACGACCTCGGTGCCCCGGGCGACCTCACCGAAGATCGTGTGCTTGCGGTTCAGCCAGTCGGTGGCGGCCGTGGTGATGAAGAACTGGGAACCGTTCGTACCCGGACCGGCGTTCGCCATCGCGAGCAGGTACGGGCGGTTGAACTGCAGGTCCGGGTGGAACTCGTCGGCGAACTTGTAGCCGGGACCGCCGCGGCCGTTGCCCAGCGGGTCACCACCCTGGATCATGAAGTTCGGGATCACGCGGTGGAAGATCGTTCCGCTGTACAGCGGAACGCCGGTCTTCTTCTCGCCGGTCTGCGGGTCGGCCCACTCCCGGCTCCCGGTGGCAAGCCCGACGAAGTTCTTGACCGTCTTCGGGGCATGATCGGGAAACAGCCTGACCTCGATGTCGCCCTGAGTCGTGCGCAGCGTCGCGTACAGCTCCTCGGCCATGAGCCTGCCTTCTCTCCGTCTTTTCGGCACGTACCTCTTGTCTCGCCCGATCGTATGCCGGGCCCACGACGGCAGCGGCCACCGCCGATCCCACCGGACGCCCTCGCCGGACAGCATCGGGCATGTGTCGCAAGCGTAGGTGACACGACCCGARGGCCCGTCACGTTGTAACGGCCAACGGACGGGGTACGGGACACTGCACAGATCTTGACGGCGCGTTTCACCCGGGTGGGGCTTCGGGCGCCTGCCGCACGGCACGACTTCACCAGGATCGCGACATCAACGACGCAGTCAGCGAAGGGAAGCCATGAGCACGACACTCAAGGACAGGCTCGCGCACGTCACAGAGGCCGCGCCGGTGAGCGGGATCCCGGGCGCCGCGCGCAACGTGGCTGATCGCGCCGGCGCCGCCGCGACGAAGGCCGCGGTGAAGGCGGGCAGTACCGCCGGATCCGCCGCACACGCGACCCGTGACGCCGGAAGCACACTGGCGCACCGGGTCTCCGACGCCTCCAGCACCGGTGGGAGCGTCGCCAGCAAGGCGGCCAGCCGGGCCGCAGGCAAGGCCTCGGAGGCGTCAGGCCGTACCGCGCGGCGGATCGAGAAGGCACGTTCGAGCGCGGAGATCTCGGCGGAGCGGGCGCGGATGGCGACCGAGCTGCGTCTGGAGAAGACACGCTCGCGCCGCGCCGTCCGCTCGGAGTCGAAGGCCCGGGCGCAGGCCGACCGGGCCCAGGAGCTGCTGGAGAAGCGGCTGGCGAAGGCGGAGCACCGGCTCGCCCGGGTCCACCGTCGGCGGCGGCGCGGGTTCGTCACTCTGCTGCTCGTCGGCAGCGGCGCCGCGGCGGCGGTCGCCGCCCGCCGTTACCTGGCCTCCGCCGATGCCGAGGAGATCACCGCCCAACCCGTCCCGCCGGTCCGGAGCAACATCACCGAGGGCGTCGGGCCGGAGGTGACGTCCGGTATGGAGGAGATGCCCGGCGTGGACGCCATGACCGAGGCTGGCCGGCACACCTGACCGAGCCGACTCTGAGAGCGGCACGGCCCCGGGGGCAGGCCTCGGGGCCGGGCCAAGGCCAGCCAGCCAGGCCAGGCCAGGCCAGGCCAGGCCACGGATCGGATCACGTCGTCATCAGGTCAGGTCACCGTGTAGTGCCCGGGCGCGCCGGCCGGCACGGCCGGGTGGGACGGTGCCACCGGGGCGACCCGCCGATACGGCGCTCCCAGCGGGGGCCGCGGGTCAGCGTCGCCCTGGTTCGGCCAGAACGCCATGGCCCGCTCGGCCATCGCTGTGATGGTCAGGGACGGGTTGACCCCCAGGTTCGCCGGCACCGCCGCGCCGTCGACGACATGCAGACCCGGATGACCGAACACCCGGTGATAGGGATCTATCACTCCACGCGACGGATCTTCGGACAGCGCCGCCCCACCGAGAATGTGCGCGGTGATCGGGACGTTCGCCAGTTCCGTGATCACCCCACCGGCGTGACCCCCCATCCGTTCGGCGACCAGCCGCGCCGCCTGGTTGCCCTCGGGAATCCAGGTCGGGCTCGGCTCACCGTGGCCGGCCCGGCTGGTCAGCCAGGAGGTCCCGAACGGGCCCCGACGCCGACGGACCGTCAGCGAGTTGTCCCGTGACTGCATCACCAGAGCGATCATGGTCCGCTCCGACCAGCGCCACGGCACCCCCAGCAGGGCGAGGTACGGACGTCGCGCCACCGTTCTCAGGAAGGCCACCCAACGAGGCAGCCGGCCACCGCCGTCCGTCATCGCGCTCGACAGCAGCGCCATGAGATTGCTGCCACGGCCATAACGGACGGGCTCCACATGCGTGTGGTCGTTCGGGTAGAACGACGACGTGATCGCCACTCCGCGGGCGATGCGGCCGTCCGGCAGCGGCCGGGTCGCACCGAGGATGGCCTCGGAGTTCGTCCTGGTCAGGTGGCCCAGGCGCGGCGACAGATCCGGCAGCTGACCGCCGTCCCGCATCGCCAGCAGCAGGCGCTGCGTACCCAGGGCACCCGCGGCGAACACGACCTGCCGCGCCGTCCAGTGGCCCGCGCCGCGGTCACCCGGACGTCGGGCGCCGGTACGTACTGTCTGGATCTCGTAGCCGCCGCGGCCGTCGGGCCGGACCCCTCGCACGGTGGTGTCCGGCACCACCCGGGCACCGCGCTGTTCGGCCAGGTAGAGGTAGTTGCGGTCGAGGGTGTTCTTGGCGCCGCGGCGGCAGCCGGTCATGCACTCGCCGCACTCCACGCAGCCGGTGCGGCTGGGCCCGGCCCCGCCGAAGTACGGGTCCGGCACAGTGACCCCGGGTTCACGCCGGCCTTCGCGGCCGAAGAAGACACCGACGTCGGTCAGGCGGAAGGTGTCGCCGACGCCCATGTCGTGCGCGACTGCCTGGAAGACCTCGTCGGCCATGGACATCGACGGGTTCCGGGTGGCGCCCAGCATGCGCTCGGCCTGGTCGTAGTACGGCGCCAGCTCGGCTCGCCAGTCCGTGACACCGGCCCACTGCGGATCCGTGTAGAAGGCGTCCAGCGGACGGTACAGCGTGTTCGCGTACACCATGGACCCACCGCCGACGGCCGCGCCGGACAGGACGAGCACCCGCCCCAGCAGCGTGATCCGCTGGATGCCGTGGCAGCCGAGGCGGGGCAGCCACAGGTACCGGCGGACGTCCCAGCTCGTCTTCGGCAGCGTCGCCGGGCTGAACCGGCGACCGGCCTCGATCACCGTGACCCGGTAGCCCTTCTCCGACAGGCGCAGCGCGGCGACGCTCCCYCCGAATCCGCTCCCGACCACGAGGACATCGCAGTCGTTCCCGGCGGCCGTGCTTCCGGAGGTGGGCTCCGTCCCGGATGTCGTCTCGCCCCGGGCTCCGGTGTCGACTCCGTTGCCGGTGGCCGCCCAGGCCCGTTCGGTGTCGTCGCCGCCCATGGAACCCATCATGCCGCTGCACACGGAGTGTCGCCGAGAGCCGGGCGGAAGGCCAAGGCAGGGCCGGGTACGGCGGCGGGCTCACGCGCCCGCTGTCGGCTCCACCTCCGGTGCTTCGGTGTCCGTGCCCTGCCCCACGCTGGCTGTCGGCACCGCCGCCACGGCCGTGTCCGCGTCCGCGGTGATCTCCGTCACCTTGACCCTCGCGGCCTGGAGCCGCACCTCCTCAAGATCACGCGCTTCCTGCCTGTCCTTCGCCTCCTGTTTCTCCCTGGCCTCCTGGGCACCCGCCGCCGCAGCAGCAGCGATGGCGGCCAGGTCGGGAGGAGGCGGAGGCGGCGGCAGATCTGCCGAAACCGTCGGCCCCGTCGGGAGTTCCGGCTCGGGCCCAGGAACAGCGGGCCCAGCCAGCTCGGGCTCGGGCTCCGGCTCGGGGAGGGCAGTCTTCGCAGGCCCGGGTTTCGAGACGGCGGATTTCGGCGGTGTCGGTGGTGTGCTGGCGCCCTGCGCCGGGGGCCCGGGCGGCTCCTGGCCGCCCGGCGGTGACGTAACCGAGGGCGCGGCCTGTTTCCTGGTCGCCGCAGTGGTCACCGATGTCACCGGGCCGAGCGGGCTGTCCGACGGTCGGGGGCCTGGCCGGGCCGGCCGGTCCGGCATGGCCTGCCAGCCCAGGCATGAACGGCAACTGCACTGGGTGACACCACGCGGCAGCCGGTCCATGCGCCAGCGGATGTTGTCCACAACCCCGTCCCCGTTGACCCACACCCCGGTCGCGACGAAGTTGACCAGGTGGGTGGCCAGCTCGACCGGAGCCCAGGTGCCGTCGGAGAGCACGTCGAAGACCTGCTGGCGCAGCGCGGCGAAATCCTCGGCTGGCCCGCGAAGCAGGTTGGCAAGCGTGTCGATCACCTGCCCGGTGGCTGTCCACAGCTCCGCGGTCTCCGGATCGAGCTCCGGCTCCGGCTCGGGCGCCGGAGTCGGTTGCGCAGCTTCCTGCGCCGGAGGCGGGCTGTCCGAGCCGACGGCGGCGTCCGGCGGAACCGCGGGTGACGGGTCCGGAGGCCGCGGGTTCTCGGCGGCCTGGTGGTTCGGCGTTGCATCCTCCCCCGCGAACCGCGGACCCGGTGTCCGCAGTGCCGTCGGCTCACCGACCGGCGCGGTCCCGCCCGATGTACCCGGGGCGGGGACTCCTCCGGCCGGGTCCTGCACGGCGAAGATCCCCTCGACGGCGATGCCCTCGACGAACCCACCGCGGGACGGCGCGGCCTCGGCTGGTGCGCTCGCCGTTGGCGCCGCGACCGAGGCCGTGGCCGCCAGCAGCGCGCCCGCGACTGGTGCGCCGCTCGCCGCAGACCCGCCGACCGAGATCCCTCCGGCCACGGTCGGCCCCGCGAGGGACACATCGGAGGCGACCGCCTGCAGGTGTGGGCCGGAGTTCCCGTGGCCCCCGCCGACCCCCGCCGGGCCGGCGGTGCCGACCACCGGGCCGAAGGGGACGTAGGGCGTCTCGCCCACAGCCATCGCGCGCTCGCCGTAGCCGACTTCGGGGCCGGCCTCGGAGGAGGCGCCGGGTACGGCGGGCCGGGAGTCGGCGGGGTTCGGCGACGTCGGCACCGCACGCATGTCCGTGTCAGCTGGCGGCGGGAGTGTGCGCGGCTTGCGACGGATCCGAATGATGCCGCGACCGCCCGCGCCGTAGGTCGGGCGCTTGCGGCGGCGGATGAGCGCCGGCCGTTCCAGCGATGCCGCGGTGAAGCAGCCATCGCCGGGGCCCGCCGGGGCCGCCGGGTCCGTCTGCTCGCCCGCCTCGGGAACGGCGGACTCGGCGCCACGGCCCGCGGCCGGGACGGCGGCGATGCCACGTGGGTCCCCGCCCTGCGGCGCGGCGGCTGTGATCGCCGTACAGGCGGCGGCCGCCGCGCCCACAACGCTGCCGTCGGGCTGCCCGCCCTGCTCGGTACCCGACCCGGCGAGCCGGTAGCCGCCTGTGCGCGCCACGGCCTCCGGCACGCTCAGCAGATAGCGCGCCGATCGGCCCGCCGCCGGGCGGTGGATCGTCACGAGCCAGCCGTTGGCGCGCAGCGCCGACAGCTGCCGCTGGGCGTGGGTGCGGCTGTAGTTGGTCTGCTCACAGAGCAGCGCCAGGCCGGGAGAGGTTATGTAGGAGCCGGCCGGCGCGGGGAGCGCCGCGGCCTCACTGTGCGTGCAGATCGTGAACGCGACGAGCTTCATCGCGGGAGTCACGCCCGACTTGGCGTTGAGGAGGGCGTCGTGCCAGTCCGCCATGCTCGCGACCGGCACTCCTCGGTCGGGAGTGCTGACCATCACTAGCGCGCCGGGAATGACTAACTGGGTCATGGTGTCGGAAGCCACGTTCCTCCTCCCTCAAGTGGCCTGATGCTCCCGGTCTCCGGAACTGCGGCCGGGCCTGCTTCGCCGCTCGCGACCGCCCGGTCACGGAGAAGCCGGCGGCGGCTGACGGTTCCAAGGTCTTTGCTACCAGTCTGGAGACCGTCCGGTGATGCTGAGATCACGTTTCTGTGCGGTCTCGTAGTTGTCCGATCGGTTCTTCCGGCGATTGGCCGGGGGTTGTGGGCATGCGGCCGGCACGCAAGACCATCATCCGGGAGCGGCGCTCGTCGAATGCACCTTTGTCATCCGTGACCGGCCGGGGCTACTCGCCGGACCCCGGGGTCGAAGGAACAAGGATACGCGGGCCTTCGTCCGGTCCCGCACGCTACTCCGCCCCGCCCCGGGACACGCCGGACGTGACCGGCGTCCGCCCACGCGGAGAACACAACCTCCTCATCAGCGACGGGTAGCTGCCGGGTCACCTGCGGCGCCGAAGGTCACCGGCGGTGTTCCACCGCAGGCTGCACAGTGCACACCCGATACCGCAGAGCACACGAAGAGCACACGGCCATCGCCGCCACAATCGCCGCGGACGTCGTGCCGTTCAGCCGGAGAGGCCCTTCCGGCGACACCCCCGACACGTCGCACACGGTGCACAGAGTTCACACGGAGCACACATCGCGCGGTGTGGACTCACCTTCACGGCACACGACGGACGTCCGAACACGTCCGATCCGAACACGTCCGATTCGAGGGAGTTTTCTCCACTACGCGGGCCTGACCGTCTCGAAACACAACGATGGAGATCCGTATCAGCAATCATCGCTGGGCCTTGAAGGTCGGCTACTACCACAAAGGCGACAACTGATTGCGGCTTGCGAGGCGCCGGGTTCCATGCACGGCCACCACCCAGCACCAACTGCCTGCTTCTGGACGGCCAGGTTCCCGCGAGGCGGGCCGGGTAGGTGCTCATCGTCGGCCGGGGCCGAGGGAGGCGCCATTGCCCCGGGGGCGGACGCGCCGGGGGCGGGGCCCGGTCGACAGYGCGTCGAGAGAAGGAGGCCGGCATGACCGACGAGGGCCGCAACGGGTCGGCAGGCAGGTCCGCGGGGGCTGACATCGTCGTCGGGATCGACGGATCGCCGGGTTCGGAGTCCGCGCTGCGGTGGGCCGTCACGGAGGCGTCCCGGCGCGGCGTCCGGGTGCGTGCCGTCCTCGGCTCGTGCCCACATGAGCAGCCGTCAGCTGTCCGCCGGTGGGCTGACGCGACCGCAGGTCCGCACGACGAGGGGACGCTCGCGCAGGCCGCCGGCCAGGTCCTGCACGAGGCACTCACCGACGTCGAGCTCCCGCCCGGGCTCGCCGTCGTCGAGGAGGTGGTTGACGCCCCGGGCAGCGAGGCCCTGCTCACGGCGGGCCGGGACGCCGAGATGATCGTGGTCGGGACGCGAGGCCGTGGCCTCCTCCACCGGCTGCGGATCGGTTCCGTCAGCGCCTCCGTCGCGGTGCACTCGCCCGTACCCGTCGTCGTCGTCCGCGCCCCCCGTACGGGGGATGACGACGATGCTGCGGAGCCGGCCGGGTCGGATGGACGGAGCGGGCCGCAGCCACACACGTCGGAGGCGCCGGCGCGTCCGGTGGTCGTCGGTGTGGACGGTTCACCGAACTCGCTGGCGGCGCTGCGCTGGGCCGCGGACGAGGCCGTACTGCGCGGAGCCCCCCTGCACGTCGTGCACGCCTGGCTTGCCGCGGTGCCCCTCCCGTTCGCCGAGACGTCCGGAGACATCGTGGCGGCCCTCGAGGACCAGGCCCGGGCCGTGCTGGACGACTCGATCGCACAGGTGATCGGCACGGCTGCCGGACCGGGCCAGGACGGTCCGTCGGCACCCACGCCCAGCATCCGACGGGTGCTGGTGGCGGCCTCGGCGACGCGGGCGCTGCTGGAGGAGAGCCGGGACGCCGATCTGCTGGTGGTCGGGGCTCGCGGCCGGGGCGGCTTCGCCGAGCTCCTGCTCGGATCGGTCAGCCACCAGACGATGCTGCACGCGACCGCGCCCGTGGCGATCGTCCACGGCCGCTGACCGCTGCCGCCACCGCCGTACCGGGGTCTGCGGAGTTCCCGGCCGACGTAAGGGGAACTCAGCCCCGCCGGCGCGTCGCTCCGCACTGGACGCCCGCCAGCTCTGCGCGGATCTCCTCCCAGCTACGCCAGTCGAGCCGGTCGTCGGATGCGGTCTGGTCCCACGGGTTGCGGAGGAGGATCCGCCCGGTGTGCTCGTCCGCGCCGAGGATCGCGTAGGCATGTGCGGGCACGAGCGCCGATCCGCCACCGGTCCGGTTCCGCGTGACCACGGTCACCACATCGCCGGCCGCCAGCCTGCCGGCGATGTCCGGCACCTCGACGTTCGCCGGCGGGACGCCGACGGCCTCGGCGCCGGTCAGCTGCCGCATCGCGGCGGCGGGGTCGCCGCCCTCGATACCCGCGTAGCTGCCCACCAGGCGGGCGTAGGCCTTCTCGTACAGGGCGGGCCACAGCTCCGGGTCACCGTCGGCGTTGTCCGTGTCGGCGCCGATCTCCTGGCCGGTCCTCCGGTCCACGGGAAGGCTCCGGGTCACCGTGATCTCGACCGCACTGCGCCCGGCGGATCCGGTGGCCGAGGCCGCGCGGAGACCGCGCCCCGTGTACAGGGTGACAGTGACCGTGCCGTTCGCGTTCTCCCGGAGGTTCTCGCGTAACAGCCCCGGATCCGCGTGGACGACACCGAGGAGGGCGGCGAGGAAGTAACAGTCGCCGAGCCGGCCTTGGCCGACGTCCGCCGCGGTCGCCCCCCGCACCCAGACGGGGCTCCTGCTGTGCCCGCGCCGGACGAAGCCCCCTGTGGAGGCGGTCGGCCCGAGCGCACGGCTCCACGACGGCCCCTGCTCGACCACCGGCGGTTCCAGCCCTGGGAACAGCCGGGCCACCTCGCTCACCATCGGCGGCGGCGCCTGACGCAGGATCAGGTCCCCGAGCGCGACGACGGCGGGCAGTCGGCGCAGCGTGCTCAGGTCCAGCCGGCTCGGTGCCAGGGCCACGGCCGCGGCCAGCACCTCCAGCGGGCGGCCACGTAGACCGCCGATCACCGACGTCAGCTCGCCCGGAGCTAACCGGGCCAGCCGTACGGCGATCTCAGCGAGCTCAGCCACCCCCAGCCGCAGCGGATCGGTGCCGATCAGCATCGCCAGCCCCGCGACGGGCCCCTCCGATGCGGCCGAACCGCGCGCGGCCGGACGGGGCACGGCGCGGTCAGCCGGCCGCCAGGCCTGGTCAGGCGACGGCGCCGGCCGGCGGGCGAGGCTCTCTGCGGCGTCGATCTCCGTCAGCCTGCGGTCGATCGCCTCGGCCATCTCACCGGCCTGCGCGGCCACGAGGTCGAGGCCGTGGCACACGCCCGCAGCCCGCCCGGTGGGCCCCAGCCGAGCCAGGAGGCGAACCGCTTCGTGCCCGGCCGCCCGCAGCCGGTGAGCGAGCTCCGCGAGCCGCTCCGCCGAGAAGCGGACATCCACCGGCCCGGCCGGCCCTGTTGGCCAGAAGCGCTCCGGCGGCCGGACGACCAGACGCTCCGGAGACACCGGAACGGCGGCGAGGTCGGCGGTGGCGGCGAGGTCGAGGACGTCGGCCCGCTCGCGGGCCAGGCGGGCGCCTGCGGCCAGTGCGGATGCCCAGGCTTCGATCCGGGCGTGGCATCGCTGCTGCCAGGGAGACCGCCACGTCAGGTCGTCGTCGAGGACGATCACCGGCCCGAGCAGCAGCAGGATCTGCTCCGCCGCCTGGCGCAGGGCGACGGCCGTCGCGTGCGGAGGGACGGCCCCGTCATCGCCGGCACCAGGCCGCGTGTATCCCACCGTCCCGGCCGTGCCGGCATGTCCCCACATGATCGCAAAGGTAGCGGTGGCAGCCGCTCAGGACCCGGGCCGACGGGGRGAGGCAACAAAGGGAACCGTCCGGGCTACAGCCCGGTGGCGGCCATCACCCGAAGGCAGCGGTCCTCCAGGTGGGTGACGATCTTCCAGTAGTCCCGGAAGGCGGGATTCGTCGTCTGGCCGTGGTGGTAACGGAAGTAGATCTGCTGCGCGATCACGGCGAGTCGGAACAGACCGAACACCTGGTAGAACGGCCACCGGCCGACATCCACGCCGCGGCGCTCGCCGTAGTACTCGACGATCTCGGCCCGGGTGGGCATACCGGGGGCGTGGCTCGGCTGCCGGCGGGTGTACCGGTAGACATCGTCATCGTCCGCCTGGATCCAGTAGGCGAGCGCGCCCCCGAGATCCATCAGCGGATCACCGATGGTCGCCATCTCCCAGTCGAGCACACCACTGATCCGCGGGAGCCCGTTCTCATCCGGACTGGACACATCGAAGACCACGTTGTCCAGCCGGAAGTCGTTGTGGATCACGCAGGCGGCGACGTCCTCCGGCGCGTACTCGGCCAGCCAGCTCATAACGGGCTCGAAGGACGGGACGTTCGGCGTGCGGGCATCCCGGTAGCGCCTCGTCCATCCACGGATCTGCCGGTCCACATACCCCTGGCCGCGCCCCAGGTCCGACAGGCCGTGGGCGGCCGGGTCGATGTCGTGCAGGGCCACCAGCAGGTCGAAGACACCGAAGGCGAGTTGGCGGGTCCGCACCGGGTCGAGAGTCAGCGACCTCGGGAACTCCGACCGCGGAATCACCCCGGCGACCCGCTCCATGACGTAGAAGTCGGAGCCGATCACCGCCGGGTCGTCACAGAAGGCGATCACCCGCGGCACGTACGGGAAGGCCGGCCGCAGGCGGGCCTGCACTCGGTACTCCCGGCCCATGTCGTGCGCCCCGGAGGCCTTCCGGCCCCGCGGCGGGCGGCGCAGGACGAGATCGACGTTCTCGTAGCGCAACAGGTAGGTCAGGTTCGAGGCGCCTCCGGAGAACTGCCGGACCTCGGGGCGCCCCGGGGCAGGAAGCACGCCGGTGTACGGTGCGGCGCTGTTGGGCGGAACGGCCCCGTTGTCGGTCGCCTCGGCGGATGCCCCGAGGTGCCGGCGGAGCCAGTCGTCCACCGCGGGTACGTCGAGCGCGTCCTCGTCCCGCACCGGGCGCGACCCAGCTAGATCATCCACGGCCATCCGTCGAGCCTAGTGCCGACGCAGTCGGGAGGATCGGGACACCGGTCCGGATAACCGTTGCGCCGTAGGCATCCGCCGGGTCACCGGCCGCCGGGTTGCCGGCCGCCGCGTCACCCCACGGCCCACGCTCTCGGCAGCGTCAGGCGGTGCGGCCGGCGGCCGGATCCGCGCCGGGCGGTCGAGCCGCTTCGCCGGGCGGGTCACCGGACACGGCGGACACCGCGGACGAGGCGGACGAGGCGGACGAGGCGGACACGGCGCGCTCGGCAGGACCGGGCAGCAGGCGCTGCTCCGGCAGACCGGTGACCGGCCTGCCACTTTCCTGGCGGGCGCGGGGCACCGATCTGATTCCGGCCGAAGCGCTGGTCAGCGCAGTCGCCGCGGTCCTGTCGCGGGTCGGCCGCAACCGCCGGCGGGAGCCAGTGGCCAGGCACGCCAGCCTGGTCCGCACCGAGGGCCGGCTCAGCTGAACCGCGATGGCTACCAGCCCGCCGCCGATGACCCCGTCCATCCAGTAGTGATTGGCAGTGATCACCACGACGATGATGGTGATCACGGGATGGGCGAGGATCACCCAGCGGGCGCGCGTCCGCAGAATCGTGATCACTCCCCAGGCGACCAGGATCGACCAGCCGACGTGCAGGCTCGGCATGGCTGCGTACTGGTTGGCCACCGTGTCGCCGGCGGTGTAGGGCGTGGGGCCGAAGACCGCGCCGGTGTCGACCAGCGTCACGTGCGGCATGACCTGGGGCAGGAACCTCGGGGGCGCCAGCGGGTACAGCATGTGGATCAGGAGTGCCGCGCTGGTGGAGGCCAGGATGACCAGCCGCACCCGGGGCCACGCGTCCCGGTGCCGGACCAGGACCCACAGCAGGAACGTGATGGACGCCGGGAAGTGGACGCCGATGTAGAAGCGGTTCGCGAGCTCCAGCAGATGCGTGGAGTGCAGCGCGAGCTGCTGGATCGCGGACTCGCTGGGCAGGTCGAGGAGCCGTTCGACGTTCCAGACATCCCTGGCGTTCGCCAGGGCCTGCGGCTCCCGGCCGACGGCCATCCGGCGCCCCATGCGATAGATCATGTAGAGCAGCGCGAGGAGCAGGACCTGACCGCCGAAGAACAGCGCGGACGAGGTCGCGCGCCCCAGCCTGGTCGCGTGTAGCCACGAACTCCTCAGCGCGACGGCGACCGGCCCGTCCCCGGACCTCGCCTRCTCACGCCAAGGAATCGGAATGCTCACCATGAGCCCCACCGGCGCATCTCACGCCCTCCCGCCGACATGCCCCGTTAACCTCCCGTTCCTACCGGCCGATCGGTAAGCAGAGCAAGGACCCRGTCTCTGTGACACCACACTCATCTCCGCTCACCCGCCGATGAGTGACGCTGCGTGACGTCTCGCCCGAGCCTGTTGGTCGGCCTGCCGCCCCTCCCGACTCGCCGGCTGGCGGTCGAGTGACAGTGAGATAAACCAACAGCGAACAACCCTCGGCTATTTCCACCACATTGGAACCTTTGTCCTACCCGCCTGTCGGATTTTCGACACAGGATGACCATGAGGGCACTCCGGCCACACCACGCCCAGACGGCTGACATGGGACTCCGGCGGACCGTAGGCGGCATATCGGCGCCTGTCACGTCCTGCCCTCCGGCCGAGACATCACCCACAGCAGCGCTCCGGACAGCCAGCCTATGTCCAATATCACATTTATCGCGGACGGCACGGCAACCATCGCGCTCTGCAGACACGTCGGTTCGCGGCGAAGCACCGCAAAATTGATGAAGCGGACCTTTGTGGCAGGGCCTCCTTCTCACCTGCCCGGGACCGCGAACCGTGTTACTCCGGAGCTACCGCACACCCAGGGCCGAAGGGAGAAACATCATGTACGCATCGGTAGGCGACCGCTTCGTCGTCCACGGCCGCACGGTGGGAGACCCGGAGCGCCACGGGGTGATCATCGAGGTCCGCGGGACGGGCGGCGGGCCGCCGTTCATGGTCCGCTGGGATGACGGGCATGAGGGGCTGTTCTTCCCCGGCGCCGATTCCACCATCGAGCTGCGGCCGGAGCGGGAGCACGTGACGGTATGAGCACGTGACGGTATGAGCACCTGAGGATGCGGTCCGCGGCCCGGGCGAAAATTCCGGGTCGTGGGGGTCGGCACCCGGATGTGATGTGCGCTATACACCTTRCAAACCGATCTCCGGGCGGTCCGAACGGCCGCCCGGGCGCCACGTTGATCCCCGGAGAGCATCCTGATGCCAAGTTCGCCAGTGCCGTCGGACGGATCCGCCCGAGGCGGCAGATCGACCCGTTTCTGGTCGGGCCTGGGTCGCGTGGTCGGACGTCGGACTGGCGTGGTCGCGGCGGTTGCCGCGCTCGTCACCGTGGTGCTGGGGTTCGGCCTGACCAGGCTGGAGTTCACCACCGGTCAGGAGAACTACCTCAACCCCGACTCCCAGGTCGCCAAGGACAACGTCGCCTACCAGCAGCTTTTCGGCGGCCAGGCGATGATCACACTCTTCACCACGAAGCCGGACGCCGACCTCGTCGACCTCTTCACGCCCGGCAACGTCCAGAAGTTCCGTGAGCTGTCCACCAGCCTGGAGAAGGATCCCGGCGTCGAGAGTGTGATCACTCCACTTACGGCKCTCGAGTTTACCGAGAATCTTGTGACCAGCCCGGACGGACAGATTCTGCACAGTCCGGCAGCCAAGATCCTGCTTGCCGCCCAGGCCCGCGATCCGGATCCGAGGTCCGCTGAACTGCGGTTGGCCGACTCGCTCCRCACACTGGAACGCATCAACAGCATTCCGGCGGATCAGCGTTCGGTTGACGACGCCGCCTGGATCGAATTCCTGCTTTACGACAACACCGGCGCGGTCCGCAAGTCGCTGCAGTCCTTCTTTCCGACCGAGCACACCGCCCAGATGATCGTGCGGCTGCAGGGCAACGCGTCGATCGAGGAGGAGGGCGAGGGCGCCACCGTCACCGAGGCCGCGATGGCTCGCATGACCTTCGACAACGCCGACGTCATGACGACCGGTGCCGCCGTGCTCCTGCGGGACATCAACGACTACCTGCGGGGCGGGTTCCTCACCCTCGGTGGCATCTCGCTGATCATCATGGCCGGTCTGCTGCTGGTCGCGTTCGCCGTCCGCTGGCGGCTGCTGCCCCTGGCCGTGGTGGGTGTCGGACTGGTCTGGGCCTTCGGTCTCGCCGGCTACCTGGGCATCCCGCTGTCGGTGGTGACGATCGCCGGCATGCCCGTCCTGCTCGGTGTCGGCATCGACTTCGCGGTGCAGCTGCACAGCCGGGTCGAGGAGGAGGCCCAGCTCGACCGGGCCCGTGATCCGGTCGCGGAGGCGCTGGCGCGGCTCATGCCCGCACTGGCGCTGGCCACCGTCGCCGGGGTCGTCGCGTTCCTCGCGCTGGAGTTCAGCGAGGTGCCGATGATCCGCGACTTCGGTGTGCTGTTGGCGATCGGACTGCCCGTCATCGTGCTCGCGACAGTGCTGCTGAGCGCCGCCTCGCTCGGGTTCCGCGAGCGCCGGGCACCGACCGCACCGAAGGACTACTCCCGCGGCCCGCTCGGGCGGACTGTGGTCTGGCTCGGGTCGCTGCCCCGCGCGGCCGCGATCCCGCTCGTCGTGCTCTCCACCGCGATCTTCGCCGGCGGTCTGGTCGTCGAGGGCGATCTGAAGGTCCAGACCGACCCGGAGAAGTGGGTCAGCCAGGACTCCCAGGTCGTGCACAACATCCAGGACCTCAAGGCGCAGACGGGCTCCAGCAGCGAGCTCGGCGTCTTTATCCAGTCCGACGACATCTTCGACGACCGGACGGTCCGGTTCGTCCACGACTTCGCCCATCAGCAGCTCGACGAGCACCCCCGCGAGCTGCTGACCGTGTCGAGTCTCGTGACCACCATCAGTTTCCTGATGGAGGTGCCCGACACCACGCTGCTCGCACCGACCGGCGAGGACATCCGGCTGGCCTACGGGGTCACTCCGGAGCCGATCAGGCAGAGCACCGTCAACACGGACGGCCGGGCGCTCAACATGATCTTCCGCACCGGGCCGGGGGCGTTGGAGGAACGCGCCGTCGTCGTGAACGACATCCGGGAGACGGTCGCACCGCCCGAGGGGATCCGCGCCACACCGTCCGGGCTTGCCGTGGTCGGCACGGGGCTGCTGGAGAACTTCGAGAAGAACCGGGTGGAGCTGACCTACTTCGCGCTGATCGGCGTCTTCCTCATCCTGCTCCTGCGCTACCTGAACATCGTCCGCGCGGTGGTCTCCGTGGTTCCGGTGCTGATCGCGGTGGKTCTCACCGCGATCGTCTCCCACCTCGCGGGCTTCGAGCTCAGMCCGCTGACGGCGGTCGGCGGCCCGCTGGTGATCGCGCTCTGCGCCGAGTTCACCACTCTGATCGTGATGCGCCACATCGAGGAGCGGCGGCGGGGACGCGACCCGCAGGCGGCCACCGAAGAGGCCGCGGCCCGGACCGGGCGGGCCTTCATGGTGTCGGCACTGGCCGCAGTGATCGGAATCGTGGTCCTCGCGTTCAGCTCGCTGCCGCTGCTGCGGGACTTCGGCCTGGTCGTGGCCCTGAACGTCGGCATCGCGCTGCTCTCCGCCCTGATCGTGCTGCCGCCGCTGCTCCTGTGGGCGGACGAGCGCGGCTGGGTCTACCGCGAGTCGCGGCGCGTGCCACCGGAGGCCGGTCCGCGGGTCGCTGCGGCCGGTGCCTCGGCCTCCCCGGCATCGACGGCCACCGAGCCCGGAGCGGGCGGGCCGTCCGGCGCCTGACACCCGGCACCTGACGCCCGGACGCCCGACGCCCGGACGCCCGACCACGGCGTCCGGGCATCCGGGCATCCGGAACCCGACAGCGGAGGCCCGACCCGACCGGTGCCCGACAGCGAACGTCCGACTGCGGGCCCGGCGGCTGATGTGACGCGACCGGACCGGGTCTTCGCCGTTCCGGTCCACTGTGGCACGCTCAACTGACTCGTACCTTCGTCTGCCGACGGCAGTCCGACAGGCGGCCGGCAGCGAAACGTGACACCGCAGTAGAGGCTCGGCAGCCATCCGAGCGCAATGAGGAGAGGGCATGACTTTCGACTTCAAGGTCGCGGATCTCGCGCTGGCCGAGTTCGGCCGCAAGGAGATCCGGCTTGCCGAGCACGAGATGCCCGGGCTGATGGYGACCCGCGCCGAATACGCGGCCAGCCAGCCCCTCAAGGGCGCCCGGATCATGGGCTCGCTGCACATGACGATCCAGACCGCGGTCCTGATCGAGACGCTGGTCGCGCTCGGCGCCGACGTGCGGTGGGTCTCCTGCAACATCTTCTCCACCCAGGACCACGCGGCGGCCGCCGTGGTCGTCGGGCGGAACGGCTCGAAGGACGACCCGCAGGGCGTACCCGTCTTCGCCTGGAAGGGCGAGACGCTGGAGGAGTACTGGTGGTGCACCGACCAGGCGCTGGCCTGGCCGGACGGCGGCGCCCCCAACATGATCCTCGACGACGGTGGTGACGCGACCCTCCTCGTCCACAAGGGCGCCGAGTTCGAGCGGGCGGGCGCGGTCCCCGCGACCGACCCCTCGGACTCCGAGGAGTACGCGATCATCCTGGACACGCTGCGCCGGACGATCTCCGAGAAGCCCGGCCGGTGGACCGCCGCCGCCTCCTCGATCAAGGGTGTCACCGAGGAGACCACGACCGGTGTGCACCGGCTGTACGAGATGGCCCGGGCGGGCACGCTGGCATTCCCGGCCATCAACGTGAACGACTCGGTCACCAAGTCGAAGTTCGACAACAAGTACGGCTGCCGCCACTCCGTCATCGACGGGCTGAACCGGGCGACCGACGTGCTCATCGGTGGCAAGGTCGCGGTCGTCGCCGGTTACGGCGACGTCRGCAAGGGCTGCGCGGACGCCCTGCGCGGCCAGGGTGCCCGGGTCATCGTCACCGAGATCGACCCGATCTGCGCCCTGCAGGCCGCGATGGACGRCTTCCAGGTCCTCACCCTCGAGGACGTCGTCTCGACCGCCGACATCTTCGTGACGACCACCGGCAACTACGACATCATCACGGCGAAGCACATGGCCGCGATGAAGCACCAGGCGATCGTCTCCAACATCGGCCACTTCGACAACGAGATCGACATGGCCGGCCTGGCGAAGATCGAGGGCATCGAGAAGATCAACATCAAGCCGCAGGTCGACGAGTGGGTGTTCCCGGACGGGCACTCGATCATCGTCCTGGCCGAGGGCCGGCTGATGAACCTCGGCTGCGCCACCGGCCACCCGAGCTTCGTCATGTCGAACAGCTTCACCAACCAGGTGATCGCGCAGATCGAGCTGTTCACCAAGACCGACCAGTACCCGCTCGGCGTGTACATCCTGCCGAAGCACCTTGACGAGAAGGTCGCCCGGCTGCACCTGGACGCGCTCGGCGTCAAGCTCACGACGCTGAGCAAGCAGCAGGCCGACTACATCGGCGTCCCGGTGGAGGGCCCGTACAAGGCGGACCACTACCGCTACTGATCGACCGGCGCGCCAGAGCGCCAGAGCGCCAGAGCGTGCGAAGGGCCGTCCCGGTCACCCGGGGCGGCCCTTCGCCGTGTCCGAACCAGCTGCCCCGCCGGCCCCGTCGGTCAGGACGTCGGCACAGGCAGGGCTCCTTCGACCGCCCCGGCCGCTGCGGCTTCGGGCGGGGCGGTGCGGAACCAGCACACAGCCGTCCAGGCCGTGCCGGACCGCGCCGCATCGCTCCCGGCAGCAGGTTCCGCCGCACCGGCAGCGGTGTCGGTGGCCTCCTCCTCCGCCGAGGCCAGCGTGTACCAGCCATCGGGTAGGTAGGCCCCCGAACGGGCCACTGTCGGGGTGTCGTAGTCGGCCGGGATCTCGTCGGGAACCACCAGCTCCCTTGCGCCTGGCGGGCACTCCAGCCCGTTGGACGCCGTGATCCGCGAGCCGGGCTGCCGACGCCCCGGCCCGGTGTCACACAGCACCGCCGACCGGGGCGGCCAGAAGGCCGCCGTCTGCGCGTAGTGGCCCGCGGTCAGATGCACCGGCGCGCCCGGATCGGGTTCCCCGGTCGGGTCCGCGACGTCGAACTGGCGGTCGCTGCGGCATTCCGCCGCCGGGGTGCCGCCCGCGTGCGCCGCGGGCTGAYCGACGATCACGAGAGAACCCACGGTGGTCAGCACGGCCGCCATCCCCACCCGGCCCGGTGCGTGTGATCGGTCCAGGCGATGCGAGCGGCCCACTCCGCGTGGTCGAGGCGATCGATGTGGCAGGCGTGATCGTGGAAATGTCATCAGCAGTACCCCTCCCTGTACGGGGAGTCAGACAAACATGTCGGACGGACGCCGACCCGCAGGTGCCGGGCAACACACGCCCTGTCGGCTTGGCGACAGCCGGTGCCCGGACCTGACACCGCGGCGATCCGTGCCGGGTATACGCGCGCGGACGTCCGCACCCGCGCGGACAGTGGGTGCTTTCTGCCCCGCCATCCAGCCAGCGAATCACGACAAAACAATGCTGATACGCCGATCGGGGCTTCAGGACGACAGCCGGCCCACAGCACGAACGACCCCAGATGAGGATGGTCCGGCCCGGAGGGGTAGGAATCCCTCAGACCCTCCGACCCTAGAGGAAAMCGTGAATCGTCCAGACCTGAGGCCACCGGACCACACGACGCCAGCCAGGATCCCGGTCCCGGCCAGCACCTCGGCCGCGGCCGGGAGCTCGGCTCCCACCAGAAACCAGCGGGGCTGACCGTGCCGGCCACCCTTTACCCACCGGCACGGTACCGCCCCGTCCGGAACACCTCGGGCAGCATGACGCAGCCGACCCGTGGCCTGATTCCCCATGTCCAGGTCGGCACGGGCTCGCTGTTCGGCTGGTTCGACAATCCGGCCAGCGAGGTGAGCTCGCACCTGTGGCTGTCGAAGGGCGGCGAGTTCGAGCAGTACGTCCCGTTCGATCGCCGTGCCTGGGCGCAGGCCGCCGGCAATCCGTTCTGGATCAGTGTCGAGTGCGAGGGGTACGACACCGAGGACTACACGCCGATCCAGATCCAGCGGCTCGGCGAGCTGTTCGCCTGGGGGATCCGCGAGTTCGGCTGGCGGGCCGAGATCACCGACGCGACCAACGGCTACGGCATCGGCACCCACCGCATGGGCGGCGCTTCCTGGGGCGGCCACTCCTGCCCGGGGAACATCCGGGCGAACCGCCGCGGTGACATCCTCGCCGCAGCGGTGGGCGCGCCCTCGTTCGCGGACCCTCGCCAACGCTATGCGGGCATGCCCACCCTGCGGGAGGGCTCTCGCGGCGCGGCCGTGGTCACGCTGCAGAACGCGCTGAACATCATCTTCGGGCACGAGGCGACGTCCGGTGACCCCTTCAGGCTCGTCCCGGACGGGGCCTACGGCCCGCAGACCGCCGCCCGGGTGGCCTCGCTGCAGCGTTACGCGACGCCCTGGTTCGGGCGCATCCCCGACGACGGCATCTGCGGCCCCGCCACCTGGCGCAAGATCGGTTACGTGCTCACCGGAATGAACCGGCAGGTCTGACGCTGCCGGGCCGGGCGGCGGGCAGACGCCGGCCGACCCACGCCCGGACCCGACCCCTCGCCCCGCGTCCGTGCTCAGGCCTGGCGCAGCGCGTCGGCGAACGAGACGCGGGCACCGGTGCGCAGCACCGCGTTGTGGTAGATCCGCCCGGTGGCCCGCAGGAGCACACCGATCAGCGCGAGCGCCAGCAGGACCGAGACGACGAGTTGCCAGACCGGCGCGACCCCGAGCGCGATCCGCATCGGCATGAGGACCGGGGAGAACAACGGCACCATCGACAGCACGGCGATGAGGCCGTTGTCAGGGTCTCCGGGCACGATCGAGATGCCCAGCACCCAGGGGACGACGAGCGCCAGGACGATGGGGCTGGAAATGCCGCCGAGGTCCTCCTGCCGGGAGACCATCGCGCCGATCGCGGCGAAGGGCAGCGCGTACAGGAAGAACCCGATCACATACCAGACCACGGACCAGACCACAGTTCCGGTCGCCTCGTTCGACGGCAGCGTGAGCGCGCCGGTGACCAACGAGGCCACCAGCCCGCCGCCGGCGAGGACCACCATCTGGATCAGCGCGACGATGCCGATGCCCAGAACCTTGCCCGCCATCAGCATCCATGGCCGGACCGTGGACAGCAGCAGTTCGACGACCCGGCTCGACTTCTCCTCCACCACACCCTGGGACACCGCAGGCCCGTACAGCATCAGCCCCATGTAGATCAGTAGTGCCGAGGCGATCCCGAGGACGAGACGCTCGCCCTGCTGGTCGGGCGCCGGATCGAGCGCGGTGACCTGGACGTCGGCGGCGGCCACCGTCTCGTTGACCCGGGCCGGGTCGCCGCCGAGCACACTGATCTCGTTGTCGAGCACCTGCTGGCGCGCCAGAACGGCCAGGACACCGCGCAGGTCGTCGCTCAGATCCTCCCGGACCGCGACCCGCAGGCCGCTCGGTGCCGCGGTGACCAGCGCGTCCAGGTCGCCGTCGGAGACCTCGCGCAGGCCGGTGGCCTCGTCGGGGACGTCCCGTGTGGTGACGTCGACGTCCAGGCTCGCGGCGACGGCCGCGAGCGGGCTGGTGAGCGCGGACTCCGCCGCGACGACGCCGACCGACTCCGAGGACTCCCGGCCGCTCACCAGATCGATCACTACCGCGGCTCCGACCAGGAGCACGAGCAGGGCACCGGTCGTGATCAGAAAGACCTTGGAGCGCAACCGCAGGCCGAGCTCACGGCCCGCGACCAGGCGCACCGTGGCCCAGGGACTCAGCGCCGGGTAGAGCCCATCGGCCYCCCCGCCCCCGCCCCCGCCCGCACCCTCGCTCCCGCTGCCGCTCCCGCCGGCCCCGCCGGCCCCGCCGGCCCCGCCAGCTGCCGGGGGCCCGCCCTGCACCGGGATGCCGGAGCCTGCCCGCGGGCCGCCGGTAGGCCCGAGATCGGGTTCCTGGTTCACGCCCTCGTCCCCTCGTCCACCGTTCTCGTCCCTTCGCCCACGGCCGTCCGGTCGTCCGGCGCACCGCTGGCACCGGCGTCGCCCGCGTTCACCGCGGAGCGGAAAAGCTCGGACAGCGACGGCCGGCGCCGCCGGAACTCCCGGACCGGCCCGGCAGCCAACGCCCGGCGCAGCAGGTCCTGGTCGTCCGCGCCGGGTGCGAGGTCGACGACCGTGCGGTCGCCCTCGGTGTGCCGGACGGTGATGCCAGGCAGGTCCAGCGCCCAGCCGGAGGGGGCTCTCGGCACCTCGACGATGATCTGCTCAATGCCGCCGGCCCGCAGCTCGTCGACCGCGCCGCACGCGACCATGCGCCCCGAGGCGACGATGCCGACGCGGTCGCAGAGCCGTTCGACGAGCTCCAGCTGATGGCTGGAGAACACCACCGGAACCCCGGCGGCGCTCCGCTCGCGCAGCACCTGGCTCATCACGTCGACGGCCACCGGGTCCAGCCCGGAGAACGGCTCGTCGAGGACGAGAACCTCCGGGTCGTGGACGAGCGCGGCGGCCAGCTGCACCCGCTGCTGGTTGCCGAGGCTGAGGTTCTGGACCTCGTCGTCGCGGCGCGCCGCGACCCCGAGACGCTCCAGCCACGCCTCGGCGCTGCGGCCGGCGGCCGCGGCCGGCATCCCGTGCAGGCGGGCGAGATAGACGATCTGGTCACGGACCTTCATCTTCGGGTAGAGGCCGCGCTCCTCCGGCATGTACCCGATACGGCGCCGCACGGCGAGGTCGACCGGCCGGCCCGCCCAGCGGACCTCGCCCGCGTCGGCGGCGAGAACCCCGAGCGCGATCCGCATGGTGGTGGTCTTGCCTGCGCCGTTGCTCCCGACGAACCCGAACAGCTCCCCGGCCCGGACGTCGAAGGTCATCCCGTCGAGGGCGATCACCTCTCCGTAGCGCTTGCGCACGCCGTCGATCTCGAGACGCCTGTCCGTCACCGGTCACCTCCACATCGCGCCCGCCCCATGGACGACGCCATAGTAACCCGTTAAAGTGATATCACTTTGATATCGGGGTCGGGGTCGCGACGCGCGTCGCGGGACACATCCGGCCAGCGCGGTCCAGCTCGCCCAGCAACACCTGGAGGCACACATGGCCACCGAGACACCACAGACCGGACCCACCCACGGCGTCGACATGCCCGCGCCGAGCGTGGGCGAACATCCCGCAAAGAACGCCTCCGGCCTCGTCGCGCTGCTGGCAGGGCTGGTCGGTCTACTGGTCGGCATCACGGTCGCGGTGCTGGGCATCGTGCTCGCGGCCGACGATCACGCCGCGCCGGGCGCCGCCCTCGTCGTCGTCGGTGTGCTCGGCGTCGTCGCCGTGCTCATCGCGCTGTGCGGCCTCACGGCGGTCTCCCCTGGTGAGGCCCGCGTCGTCACACTGTTCGGGCGGTACGTCGGAACGGTGCGGACCACCGGCCTGCGCTGGGTGAACCCGTTCACGACCCGGCGGAAGGTCTCGACCCGGATCCGCAACCACGAGAGCGGCGTAGCCAAGGTCAACGACGMGGACGGGAACCCGATCGAGATCGCGGCCGTCGTGGTCTGGCAGGTCAGGGACACCGCGCAGGCAGTGTTCGAGGTGGACGACTTCGTCGAGTTCGTGGCCATCCAGTCCGAGACGGCGGTCCGGCACATCGCGACCAGCTACCCCTACGACGCCGGGCCCGAGGTCATGTCGCTGCGCGACAACGCCGAGGAGATCACGGCGCGGCTCTCCCAGGAGATCTCGACGCGGGTCGCCTCCGCCGGTGTACGGATCATCGAGTCCCGCATCACCCGGCTCGCCTACGCGCCCGAGATCGCCCAGGCGATGCTGCGCCGTCAGCAGGCGGGCGCCGTCGTCGCGGCCCGGTCAAAGATCGTCGAAGGTGCCGTGGGGATGGTCGAGGCAGCCCTGGAGCGGCTCGACCGCGAGAACATCATCGAGCTGGACGAGGAACGGAAGGCAGCCATGGTGAGCAACCTGCTCGTGGTGCTGTGYAGCGAACAGTCCACACAACCGGTCGTGAACGCCGGAACTCTCTACTCCTGAGCCCCGGAGCCAGGAAACGCCGTGGTCGAACGCAAGAAGATTCTGCTGCGCCTCGATCCCGCCGTGCACGACGCACTGGCGCGCTGGGCGTCGGACGAGCTGCGCAGCACCAACGCCCAGATCGAGCACCTGCTGCGCGCGGCGCTCGCCGCACGCGGCCGGCTCCCCCGGGACGTCGGGGCCATCCCCCGGCGGGGCCGGCCCCGCAACGAGACCGAGACCAGGCCCGTGGCCGAGCCCGTGACCGAGACCGAGCCCGAGCCCGAGCCCGGCATCCCCGAAGGCCACATCCCCGGCTCCGACTCCGCGACACCCGAGGACCATCACCCAACGTGATCAAAACAACGCTGAAGGAAACCCGCGGCCGGCCCGCCGGGGCCGGCCGGAGCAGTAGGAGGCCCGCTGTGGAGCCACCCTCGTCCCTGCCAGGCCAGCTTTTTCTGCTGGCCTACGACCTGGACCGCGATCGCATGCGCCGATCGCCCTACCTCGGCCGTGCGCTGCGGGCGGCCGCCCTCACCGAGCTCCGGCAGCAGGGCGCGATCGCCGACGAACGGGGCCGGGTCCGGCTCGTGCCCGCGTCCGCCGCCGGTCGGCACCCCCGTCCGAAGACACCGGGCCGGGGAGCGCCCGGCCGCGACGCCCTGTCCGCGGCCGTGGCCGAGGAGATCAGCGCCCGGTCGCGGCCCCGCAAGTGGCGGCACTGGGTGGACAGGAACCAGCGGGCGGCCGTCCGGACAGTGCGGGACGAGCTCGCAGCCGGGCACTGGATCAGGGTGGAGCACCGCCGGATCCTCGCAGTCATCCCCTCGACGACCGTCACCGTGCGGGACAGGGCCATGGTGCGTCGGCTCCATGGCACGGTGGACCAGGTGCTGCGGGTCGGTTCGAGCGCCGGGGCCGATCCGGTCGCCGCCAGCCTGGCGGCGCTCCTCGGGGCGGGCGAGATCGGCGCGCTTCGCAGCTGGCGGGCCCGGCGGGCTGTCCGGCACCGGCTTGCCGCGATGGAGCCGGTGGCCGGTCCCGCCGTCGCGGCGCTGCGCGCCGCCGTGCGCTCCCAGAAATCCGAGGGTGCTTGAGCGTCCGGGCGGCAGGGATCAACTCGGATCAGGCCGGATCAGATCCGATCAGGTCGGGGAGATGAGGCCCGTTGCGAGCAGGAAGAGGAGGATCGATCCGAGGGCGAGGCGGTAGATGATGAAGACGCTGTAGCTGTGCCGCGCGACGAACTTCAGCAGCCAGGCGATCGCGACGTAGGCCGTCAGGAAACTGACCACGGTCGCGGTGATGGTGACCGTCCAGCCGACCCCGTTGGCGATGTTGGACGACTCGGTCACGACCTGGAGCAGTGCGGCGGCGAACAGCGCCGGGATCGAGAGGAAGAACGACAGCCTGGTCACCGTGACCCGGTCGATTCCACGGAACAGGCCGGCGGACATCGTCGAACCGGAACGCGAGATCCCGGGAATCAGGGCCATGCACTGGACGACACCGATCACCAGGGTGTCCTTCCAGGTGACGTCCTCCTCGTGCCGCTTCTGGGTGGCGACGTGATCGGCGTAGGCCATAACCCCGCTCCAGCCGATCAGCGCCAGGCTGACAAACCACAGGCTTCTCAGTGTGGTCTCGATCTGATCCTTGAAGAGCAGACCGACGATGCCGATCGGAATGGAGCCGACGATCACCGCCGCGCCAAACCGAAAGTCGGGGTGATCACGGTACTCTGGCCTGGTCAGGCCCCGGGCCATGGCAGCGATGATGCGCTGGAAATCGCGCCGGAGGTAGAGCAGGGTGGCGAATACCGCGCCAACCTGGATGATCGCGGTGAAAGCCGTGATGTCCGGAGAGTCGATCTCGTGGCCGAGCGCCTTCTCCAGGATCGTCAGGTGGCCGGTGCTGGAGACCGGGAGGAACTCCGTCAGCCCTTCGACCGCACCGAGAAAAACCGCTTCGACGATATTCATTCCAGCCCTTCCTCGGYACCACCTGCGACCGGCGGACCGCCAGGAGTGTATGCCGGGAAAGATCGGCAATTGACACGGGGTCTGCGGGCACGCCCCACCTGGCGGCGGCGGCCACCGGACCGCGGGCCGCACGCCGCGGCCGCCGACACGAACCCGCACACCCGCCCCGCCGGTGCATCCGTGCATCCGTCCGGGGACAGCGCAGCACCACCGTGGCGTGCCGGTCGGTTCGGCCGCCTCGCGGTCCCGACGCCGATCCACCCACCGGAACGGCGCGCAGAATATACTTCTTATCCGAGAAGAAGAACGTTCTCGCCCTGCCCGCATCCCGGACCCAGAAGGACAGCGACGTGAGCGACACTGTCGGAGTGGAATGGGAGGATGCGCCGGCTTCGGTACGCGCGGCCGTCGACCGGGCGCTGAACCGGCATCAACGGGACGCGTTGACCGAGGTCGAGCAGATCCTCAACGCCGCCCTCCGGGTGGCCGTCCGGGTCGCCCCCGCCGACCCCAAGGTCGCCGACATCGTGGCCGAGGCCGGGACGTCCAACCAGACCTTCTACCGCTACTTCGCGGGTAAGAACGATCTCATGCACGCGGTGCTCGAACGGGGCATCGTGCTGGTGCGCTCCTACCTGCGCCACCAGATGGCGAAGAAGCCCGATCCCGCCGGGCAGCTGACCGCCTGGGTGGAGGGCATGATCGCCCAGATCACCCGACCGGCGGTGGCCCAGCAGGGCATCACCGTCAACCGGCTGCTCGCCCGGGCCGGGGAGTCGATATCGGGGCGGGCGACGCTCGACGGCCAGCTCGGCGAGCTCCTCATCCCCCCGCTGACCGCGGCTGGCCGAGCCCGGCCGGATCTTGACGCGCGGGTCATCCAGGATGCGGTGCTCGGCACCATGCAGCGCCATGTCGGGCCCGGCACGATGCCCAGCGAGGACGAACAGCGCCATCTGGTCGACTTCTGTGTCTCGGTCATCAGCCCGGCGCCGCGGCCGCCCGCCGCCTGAGCCCCGGCCCAGCCTCGACGCCAAACAAACACCCTCGGTGACAATATGTGTATTTCCTGTGATCCACAGGTAGGAACTGGGGGGTGGATCGCAGCCGCCGCCCCAGGGGCGCGGCCCGGCAGGACACCGCCCGGCCGTTCGCCGCCGCAGGTCTCTCGCTCGCCGGTCTGGCCTCCGTGATCACTGGTGCGCCATGCCACGGCACCGACCGCCGCTGGCGCCTCATGGTGTCAATCATGATGTTCGCCGCGGCGATCACCGTGTTCCCCCACCGGGTCGGGCGCCACCACCGGAGCCGGAGCCGACCTGCCGGCAGCGGGYGGAAGCCCGTCCGACGACGCGCGGGATCCGCTGCCCGGCCCAGCGGACCGGGCCGACCGAGCTCGCACTCCCGGGCATATCAGCTACTGGTGTCTGATCATGCTGCTGGACTGTCTGATCATGGTCGGATGCATCGCGCTGCTCGCCGGCCCGGCGATCCTCCGCAACGCGTGGCAGAACGACGTTCTGCTGATGAACGGCCCGATCTACTMGATCATCCTGGCGGCGATCGCGYTGCTGATCACCGTGGCGTTGCTGCTGGTGGCGGTGTTCCGCCAGCCCCACAACCGCCRCCAACCGCCGCCAACCGCCGCGGTCGCCGGCTTGCGACCTCAAYGACTTCAAGCGCGTCAATGATCTTCTCGGCCACGCGGCCGGGGACGATCTGCTCCGGATCACCGCAGGACGCCTCTCGGCCGGCGTGTCCTACGCGGCCGCCCTCAGCGTCGGTCTGGTGACCGTCGACCCCGCGACCGAGGCCGTGTCCGCCGAGGCCCTGCTGCATCGCGCCGACCTKGCGATGTACGTGGCGAAGGCACAGCGCTCCGGGTCACCGGCCGTCTGCACACCGGCTCTGGGCTCCCCCGACCGGCGTCCACGAAGATCCAAAGACCCTCGTTCCAGGATATCGGAAGTTGTGTTCCGAGTATGAAGAACGTTATTCTGACGGCGTTGAGAGGAGCGCCGACGATGTCGTGGGATTTCGAGACGGAGCCCGAGTACCAGGCGCAGCTGGACTGGGCCAACACCTTCGTCCGTGAGGAGGTCGAGCCCCTCGACCTCGCCTGGCCGAACCTGCAGTTCGTGCCGCCGGACGACAATCTCCGGCGGGTCATCACCCCGCTGCGCGAACAGGTCAAGGCGCGTGGGCTGTGGGCCACCCACCTCGGGCCGGAGCTGGGCGGCCAGGGGCACGGGCAGCTCAAACTGTCGCTGCTGAACGAGATTCTCGGCCGGTCCAGCTGGGCACCGCTGATCTTCGGCTGCCAGGCGCCCGACACCGGCAACGCCGAGATCATCGCGCACTACGGCACAGAGGCGCAGAAGAAGCAGTACCTGCAGCCGCTGCTGGACGGCGAGTGCTTCTCGTCCTACTCGATGACCGAGCCCCAGGCCGGTTCCGACCCGACGCAGTTCACCTGCCGCGCGGAGCGCGACGGTGACGGCTGGGTCATCAACGGCTGGAAGTTCTTCTCCTCGAACGCCAGCACCGCGCGCTTCGTGATCGTCATGGTGGTCACCAACCCGGACGTGAGCGCCTACCACGGCATGTCGATGTTCCTGGTGCCGACCGACACGCCGGGCATCAACATCGTGCGCAACGTCGGGCTCCCGGGCGAGCCACTGGGTGAGGGCCACCACGCCCTCATCCACTACGAGAACGTGCGGGTCTCCAACGACGCGCTGCTGGGCGGCGAGGGCCAGGCGTTCGCGATCGCGCAGACCCGGCTCGGCGGCGGGCGGATCCACCACGCGATGCGCACGATCGGCCTCGCGCAGAAGGCGCTCGACATGATGTGCGAGCGGGCGCTGAGCCGTCGTACCCAGGGCAGCCTGCTGTCGGAGAAGCAGTTCGTCCAGGGCTTCATCGCCGACTCGTACGCCCAGCTCAAGCAGTTCCGGCTGCTCGTGATCCACACCGCGTGGTCGATCGACAARCACAACGACTACCGCAAGGTCCGCAAGGACATCGCCACCGTGAAGGTCGTGATGCCCTCGGTGCTGCACGACATCGCCGCGCGCTCGCTGCAGGTCCACGGCGCGCTGGGCGCCAGCAACGAGATGCCGTTCCACCAGATGATCATGGKTGGCTTCGTCATGGGCCTCGCCGACGGGCCGACCGAGGTCCACAAGGTCACCGTCGCGAAGCAGGTCCTGCGGGACTACAAGCCCAGYGACGACCTGTGGCCCACCGAGCACCTGCCCAAGCGCCTCGCCGCCGCGCGCGAGAAGTACGCCGAGTTCCTGGACACAGAGGTGGGGAACCTGTGACGATCGACGTCGACCGACTCACCCGCTGGCTCGACGAGACCGGGCTCCCCGGCAGGGGCGAGCCCCTCGAGCACCGCTACGTCTCCGGCGGCACCCAGAACGAGATCTACGAGATCCGGCGCGGTGACCTGCACGGCGCCCTGCGGATCCCGCCCGCCGGCGCCCCGGCCAGCCGCGACGCGGGCATCCTGCGGGAGTGGCGCATCATCGAGGCGCTGGACGGGACGGACGTCCCGCACACCAAGGCCATCGGCATGTGCGAGGACCCCGCGGTGCTCGGCCGCACCTTCTACATCATGGGCTTCGTCGACGGCTGGTCCCCGATGGACAAGCGCGGCGTCTGGCCCGAGCCGTTCAACTCCGACCTGGAGGCCCGCAAGGGGCTGTCCTACCAGCTCACCGAGGGCATCGCCCTGCTGTCGAAGGTGGACTGGAAGGCGCGGGGCCTGGAGGGCCTCGGCCGGCCCGACGGCTTCCACGAGCGCCAGGTCGACCGCTGGACGTCCTTCCTGGAACGAATCAAGAAGCGGGAGCTGCCCGGCTTCGACGCCGCCGCCGCCTGGCTGCGCGCGAACCGGCCGATCGACTTCATCCCCGGTCTCATGCACGGCGACTACCAGTTCGCGAACGTGATGTTCCAGCACGGCGCGCCGGCGAAGCTCGCCGCCATCGTCGACTGGGAGATGGGCACGGTCGGCGACCCCAAGCTCGACCTGGCCTGGATGCTGCAGAGCTGGCCGGAGGACACGAGCTCGCCGGAGCTGACCGGCAAGGGCTACGCCGACCTCTACGCGATGCCGACCAAGTCGCAGCTCCTCGCGCACTACGCCGAGGTGTCCGGCCGGCAGGTGGACGACTACGACTACTACCTGATCCTCGCCAAGTTCAAGATCGCCATAGTCCTGGAGCAGGGCTACCAGCGGGCCGGCGACGACGTGAAACTCCAGTCGTTCGGGCCTATCGTGCTCAGCGCCATGCAGGAAGCCGCAGACCTCGCCGAATCGACGGACTACAAATCGTGACTGAGACCCCCCAGGCTCCCGAGCTCGTCACCGAGCGCGTCGGACACACGCTGGTCATCCGGATCAACCGGCCGGAAGCCCGCAACGCGCTGACCCCCTCGCTCCTCGCCTCGATCGGCGCCGCCGTGCTGGTGGCCGAGACCGACCCGGAGATCCGGGTGGCGGTCCTCACCGGCGCCGGCGAGAAGATCTTCAGCGCGGGCATGGACCTCAGGGCGTTCGCCCAGGGCGGGAACTTCAACTCCGCCGAGGCCCCGGACAAGGAGGGTCGGGCGACCTTCGATCGGCTGGCGGCCGGGGACGTCCGCGTTCCCGTCATCGGCGCCGCGAACGGCTCAGCGGTCGGCGGTGGCTTCGAGCTGCTGCTCGCCTGTGACCTCGTAGTGGCGTCCTCCGCCGCGAAGTTCGGCCTGCCCGAGGTGAAACTGGGCCTGTTCGCCGCGGGCGGCGGGGCGGTCGCGCTCGCCGGCCGGCTTCCGCTGGCGGTCGCGCTGGAGCTCACGCTCACCGGCAGCACCTTCGACGCGGCCCGTGCCCAGCAGCTCGGGCTCGTCAACGCGGTGACGGAGCCGGCGAAGGTGCTGGAGACGGCGCTGGAGTTCGCCGCGAAGATCGCCGCAAACGGCCCGCTGGCCGTCGCCGCGACGAAGGAGATCGTCCGGCTGGCCGCGGAGGATCCCGGGCGCGGCCGGCAGCGGTCCGCCGAGCTGTCCGCCATCGTCTTCCCGAGCGAGGACGCGAAGGAGGGCGCCGCGGCCTTCATCGAGCGACGCCCCGCGCAGTGGAAGGGACGCTGATGCCGCGGCCCGGACACGCCGGGCGGGTCTGAGATGCTGGCCGCGGTCTGCCGCGAGTACGGCGGGCCGGAGGTGGTACGGGTCGAGGACTTCCCGACGCCCGTGCCCGGCCCCGGCCAGGTCGCCGTGCGGGTTCGTGCGGCGGCCGTGAACTTCTCGGACGTCCTGCTCGTCGCCGGTGAGTACCAGGTGAAGGTCCCGCCGCCGTTCGTCCCGGGCAGCGAGTTCGCCGGTGTCGTCGAGAGCGTCGGCGAGGGCGTGACCGACCTCGCGGCCGGCGACCGGGTGTTCGGCACCGGCATCGTCGGCGGCTTCGGGGAGGTGGCTCTCGGCCGCTCCGAGAGCATCACCCGCACGCCGGACGGCATTCCCGACACCGTGGCGGCCGCGTTCGGCGTGGCGCACCGCACCTCGTACCACATGCTCCGGTCGGTGGCGCGGCTCCAGCCGGGCGAGCAGCTCGTCGTGCTCGGCGCCGGCGGCGGGGTGGGGCTCGCCGCCGTCCAGCTCGGGGTGGCTCTCGGCGCCACGGTRACCGCGGTGGCGTCATCCGCGGCGAAACTGGAGGCGGCCGCGGCCAACGGTGCGACCCATCTCGTCGACCACCGTGCCTCCAACCTGCGCACGGCGCTGAAGGAGACCCTGCCCGGCGGGGCGGACGTCGTCCTCGACCCGGTCGGCGGCGACCTCGCCGAGCCGGCGCTGCGCGCACTGCGCTGGCGCGGCCGCTTCGTCACCGTCGGGTACGCCTCGGGGACGATCCCGCGGATTCCGCTCAATCTGGTGCTGCTCAAGGGCATCGAGATCGGCGGGATGCAGCTACGTGACCTGGGCATCCACGCCCCGGACGAGCTGCGGCGCAACGAGGCGGAGCTGATCGCACTGTTCGCCGCCGGAAAGGTCACCCCGCATATCGGCGCGACCTTCGCCTTCGCCGACAGCGCGGCGGCGCTGCGCCACGTCGCCGACGGCCACGCCGTCGGGAAGACCGTGCTGGAGATCGCCCCCGCGCGCTAGGCCGCGGGGCAGGACCGGGCCCGGCCCGGTGCCGCCACAACGAGGTGGGGCACCGGACCGGGCCTGCCGCGTCTCAGCCGCTGTGCGCGTGCCGCTCGGCGAAGAGCCGCGCCCACTCCTTGCGGGAGCGGATGGCGGTGTCGACGTCGGTGGCGGTGGCCCGCAGTGCCCCCACGGTGGCCCGCTCGCGAGGAAGCTCCGTGAACGGGTCCCAGTTGAAGAAGCGGCAGGCGTTCTCCCAGGTGATCTTGTTGATCTCCTCGTCGTTCGCGCCGGCCTGCTCCAGCTCGTTCAGGACGAACTCGGGCGCCTCCGGCCAGATCGAGTCGGAGTGCGGGTAGTCGCACTCCCACGCGATGTTGTCGATGCCGATCTCACGGCGGAGCTTCAGCGAGGTGGGGTCGGTGACGTAGCAGGCCAGCGAGTGCTCCCGGAACACCTCGCTGGGCAGCTTCCCGCCGAAGTCACGGCGCAGCCACTTCTGGTTGGTGTAGTGCCGGTCRCAGCGGTCCAGGTAGAACGGGATCCAGCCGATGCCGCCCTCGGAGAAGGCGAACTTCAGGTCGGGGTAGCTGCGCATCGCCGGGYCCCACAGCAGGTCCTGCRCGSMGAGCGAGGAGATCTGGCAGGCCAGGATGATGAGGTTGTCGATCGGGGCGTCCGGGGCCAGCTTGAGCGCGCCGAAGCCGGTGCCGATGTGCAGGCACATCACCATGCCGGTGTCGGACAGGGCCTCGAACACCGGCGCCCAGTAGGTGATGTCGTGGTAGCTGGGCAGCCCTTCCAGGTGCGGCAGCTCGGGCATCGTGACCGCCCGGCAGCCCTTGGCCGCGACCCGGCGGATCTCGTTCACCATCAGCTGCGGGTCCCAGGTGGGCAGCAGGGCGAGCGGGATGAACCTGCCCGGGTAGGTGCCCGCCCACTCGTCGATGTGCCAGTTGTTGTAAGCCTGGATCATGGTGACCGTGGTGTCGGTCTTGTAGTGGTTCAGGTGACCTGCCGAGAACCCGGCGAAGGTCGGGAAGCACATCGAGGCCAGGATGCCGTTGCGGTCCATGTCCCGCACCCGGTCGTGGATGTCGTACACACCCGGGCGCATCTCCGCGAACCCGGCCGGGTCCTTGCCCCACTCCTCCGCCGGCCAGGACACGACCGCGTTCAGGCCGCTCACACCGGTGACCCGACCCTGGTAGATCCACTGGTCGACGCCCTTGTCGTTACGCACGACATGGGGCGCCTGGTCCACGAGGTTCGCCGGGACGTGGTTCTTGAACATGTCCGGCGGCTCGACCACGTGGTCGTCGATGCTCACCAGGACCATGTCGTCGATGTTCATGTTCCTCCTCGACCGCCTGATTCGGGAGTGTGCTCCCGACCACACCTCTACTTCTACGCCTTCCCACCCTGGCCGTCTCCGCGCATTCGGCCAAGAAGTCTGCGTAGTCGGCCAGACCTGACTGCCGACAAGCAGCCCGTTGCCTGGCCGTGCCCATGCGTCACGCCAGCCCGCCACGCCCTGCGACACCCGCCGCCGCGGCTGCCCGCGCGGGTCATCGGCGCCGCTCGGCCTGCCGTTCCCCCTGATCAACCATGACTGACGCGCACGTCAGACGCCATCGAATCGGAGGATTGCCGTCCGGATTTCCGAGATGGAGGGCACCCGGCCGGTGCGACCGGCGTCGCACCGTGGTGGACCGCGACCGGGACGTAATCAGGGTGCTCTTTGTGAAGAGCTGATGGCAGGACGACACAGAGGCGGGCTGATGAGCAGGAAGTTGTACAGCGCGCAGGAGATCCAGGAGTTCATCGAGGAGTTCCGGGCGAACGGGGGCCGTCCGACGGGTCTCTTCGAAGGTGCCACGCTGCTGTTGCTGGACAGCGGCCCCGAGCCGGATGGTTCGCGGCACGTGTGCCCCCTGAACTTCTACCCCGCGAACGGCCGGTACTACGTCTTCGCCGCCAATGACGGCGCGGACGAGGACCCGCGTTGGCTCGGCCAGCTGCGGGCCGCGCCGAACGTGACCATCGAGGTCGAGGGCAAGGTCCTCCAGGTGACGGCCGTCGAGCTCGGGGCAGGCGAGCGTGGAATGATCTACGCGCGCCAGGCCGCCCGGAACCCGCAGTTCGAGCACTTCCAGGGGATGACGTCCAGAGTCATCCCAGTCGTGGCGCTCACCCCCACCGGCGACGCCTGACCCTGGCCGCCGCCCGGTGCCCGGGGTCCTCCACCCCGGGTGCCGGGTGTTCCGGGTGCCGGGCGTTACGCGGGAACGAGTTCTGCTCGCCCGGCCGCTGAGCCCCGCCCGGGCGCGGACGCACGTTTCGTACCTATTGGATGCTCGCATTGCGAGCCGCAAACGCCCTGCCGCGAGGGCTTCCGGATGCCTCCCTATGATCACGGATCGTGCCGGGAATGGTCGGTTCACGATGATCGCCGGGAATGTTGTCCGAGAGTCAGGCCCCAGTCGTGTTCATTGATCCGGAGCGGGTGGCGGCGGCGCTGCCCGCGTACGACCTTGGCCCGGAAGTCGGCTCGGGTGCCTTCGGGTTCGTCCTGGAGGGCCGCCACCGCGGCCTGGACCGCGTCGTCGCCATCAAGGTGATGCCGACCCGGCGCCGCCACCACACCCTCGACTCGTCGGTCGAGGCGCGGATCCTGGCCCGCTTCGATCATCCGCACATCATCCGCGTCCACGACTACGTCCAGACGGACGACCTGCATCTGATCGTCATGGAGATGATGGCCGGGGGAACCCTGGACGACCGCAAGGGCGTCCTCACCCAGCTCGATGCCTGCGCCGTCGGCCTGGCCGTGGCCGACGCCCTCACCTGCGCGCACTCCAAGGGCATCCTGCACCGCGACATCAAGCCCGAGAACATGCTGTTCGACACGACCGGCCTGGTGAAGGTGGCCGACTTCGGGATCGCGAAGCTCATGAGCGGCGCGGCGGGCCCCACCAGCACCCTGGTCGGGACGCGGCACTTCATGCCCCCCGAACAGCTCCACGGCGGCCCGCTGAGCGCGGCCACCGACGTGTACGCGCTCAGCGTGGTGCTCCACCTCCTGCTGACCGGCGAGGTGCCGCCGGGCCCCATCCCGCCTCGCCCGCTGCTGGCCTCGGACGGCCGCGAGCATCCGGTGCCGCCTGCGCTGCGCGCCGTTCCCGGGCCGGTCCGGGCAGTGATCCAGGCCGCGCTGGCCGAGGACCCCGCGGACCGCCCGCAGACCGCCCGCGGGTTCGCGCTCGCCCTCGCGGGCGCCGCCGCCGCGGCCTACGGCCCGGGCTGGCTCGCTCGGGCGGACGTGCCGGTCCATCTCCACGAGGACGTCCGCGCCGCCACGACCGCCACGACCACCCCGGCCACGACTGCCTCCCTCGCCGGGGGACAGCCGCCGGTCGTCGACGGCACGGTGCTCCCGTTCCCCGCGAGCGGCGAAGCGCCGGCGCACGGCCGGACACCCGGTCCGGCGACCTCGGCGGCCTCGGCGTCGGCCTCGGCAGCCTCGGCCGGGAAACCGGGCACAGTACCCAGGAAGCCGGGCAGCAGTGACGGTCTCGGCCAGCGGCGGCATGCCCGACCGCGCTCCCACCGGACCGCGCCGCCGCGCCGCCTTCTCGCCGCCAGCCTTGCCCTGCTGTTCATCACCGTCGTGGCCGGGGGCACCGTGCTCGCCGTCGCCCTGAGCCACGACCGGCCCCGTAGCCTCGCCGCCCCGCTGGGCGAACCGCTGACGGAACACACCGACTGGGTGGTGTCCCTCGCGTTCTCGCCCTCGCCGTCGAAGCGGATCCTCGCCAGCGGCAGCAAGGACGGGACAGCGCGTCTGTGGGACGTGTCCGACCCGGCCGCCCCGTACCCGATCGGACCGCCCCTGCCCGGCACCAGCCCCGGGGTGACGTCGGTGGCGTTCTCACCGGACGGAAGGACGCTCGCCAGCGGCAACTGGGATGGAACAGTGCGGCTCTGGGACGTCACCGACCCGAAGGCGCCGTTCTCCCTCGGCGCCCCGCTGTCCGTCGACGTCGGCGGCCCCAGGTACCCGGAAACGCTTGTCTCGGTGGTCTTCCTCGCCGACGGATCGGCTCTGGCCAGCGCGGGACCCACCCAGACCACGCTGTGGAACGTCACGGACCGGCAGCGGCCGACCCCTCTCGGCCCGCCCATACCCGGCCACACGCGGCTCGCGCGGCTGGTGGGGGCGGACGTGGGCGGCGCCGTTCTGGGGCGGGTCGGCGAGGGCTCGACGGTCCGTCTCTGGAGGGTGGCCGACCCCGCGCGGCCGGAGGCGCTCAGCGTGCTGTCCTCCGGCCACGTCGGCGATGTCAACGCGCTGGCCCTGTCTCCGGACCAGCGCACCATGGTCACCGGCGGCGCCGACACCGACCTGCGTGTGTGGGACGTCACCGACCTCCGGCACCCGCGCCTCCTCGGGAAGCCCCTCAGCCGCCACCAGAGCACCCTGTGGACGGCGCTTTTCCTGGCGGGCGGGCGCACGGTCGTCACGGCCAGCTACGACGGCACGGTGGGCGTCTGGGACGTCCGTGACCGCGAACACGCGCGCTATGTGGGCCCGATCCGCACCCGTCACACGGACTGGCTGCTGTCGATGGCACTCTCCCCGGACGGGCGGATCCTGGCGACCGGAGGCAAGGACGGGACGATCCAGCTGTGGAACGCGGCCGGGCTGACCGACGCGACGCCGCCGGAGAACAGTTGACGCCCTAGTACGGCGCGCCAGCCTCCCGCCCCGCGGGCGACGCTTCCGCAGCGGGGCGCATCCGGCCAGGCGACTGGTCGTAGAGCGCCTCGTAGCGGTCCGCGTGGAGGCGGTGGATGGCGGCGCGTCGGAGTTTGCCGGTGGCGGTGAGTTCCCCGGCCTCCTGGGAGAGATCGCGCGGGAGGATGGCGAAGTGCTTGATCTGTGCGGGCCGGGCGACCCGCTGGTTGGCAGCGTCGACGATCCCGCCGACCAGCGCCCGCACATGGGGGTGCACCGCGAGCGTGGGAAGGTCGGCGGGGAGTCCCCGCTCCCCCGCCCAGGCCGCGATCTCCTCCTCGTCCAGGGTCACCAGGCTCACCAGGTAGGGCCGGCGGTCGCCGTAGCTGACGGCGTGTGAGATCCAGCGTGACTGGCGCAGCAGGTTCTCCAGCACTGCCGGTGCGACGTTCTTGCCGCCGGCGGTGATGATGACGTCCTTGCGGCGGCCGGTGATGGTCAGGAAGCCGTCCGAATCGAGGTGCCCGATGTCCCCGCTGTGCAGCCAGCCGTCACGCAGCACCTCCGCGGTCGCCGCCGGGTCGCCCCAGTACCCGGCGAAGACGTGCGGGCCGCGCAGCAGGATCTCGCCGTCGGCGGCGATCGCCAGCCCCAGGCCGGGAACCGCCGTGCCCACCGTCCCGACCCGGTTGTCCTCGAAGCGGTTCACCGTGCCCAGTCCGGTGCTCTCCGTCATGCCGTAGCCCTCGAGCACAGGGACGCCCGCTGCCCGGAAGAACTCGAGCACGTCCGGCGAGATGGGGGCGGTGCCCGACAGGGCGAGCCGTACCCGGCCACCAAGGAGGGCGCGTACCGGTGCCAGCGCGTCATGGGCGGCGGCCTGGCTCGGAGCCTGGCTGGGGGCCTGGCTGGGGCCGAGGACCGCGGACATCCGCGCGTGGATCTTCTCGAAGACCCGGGGGACCGCGGGGAGCACGGTGGGCCGGACCTCGGCGAGCTCGCTGACCACCTGCGTGATGTCCCCGCCGAAGTACGCCAGCGTCGCCCCGAAGCGCAGGGCACCGAACTGCATCATCTGGCCGAACATGTGCGCCAGCGGGAGGAACAGGTAGACGACGTCGTCGGGGCTGAAGTAGCCGAGCTCCGCGGCCGTCCCGCAGCCCGCGACGAGGTTGCCGTGGGTGAGGACGCAGCCCTTGAGCGGGCCGGCGCTCCCCGACGTGTAGATGATCAGGCAGGGTTCGTCGACCGTGACAGCCGCTCGCCGCAGCCGCGCCACCTCGGCGTCCCGGTGCCCGCCGCGCCTGACGGCATCGCCGAGCGTCGCCACGTCGGTCACCCCGACCAGAGCCGGGGCGCAGGGAGCGCCGGGAGCGCCGACTTCGGAGCCGGCCGGCGCGTCCTCCATGGTCAGCACCGTCCGCAGGCCGGGCACCGCGCCGGCGGTCAGCCCGAGGCGCGCCAGTGCCCCGAGGTTCTCCACGACCAGCAGCACCGCGGCGGAGTCCCGCAGGATCCCGGCGCACTCCTGCGGAGAGCTGGTCGGGTAGATCGGCACGACCGCGGCCCCGGCCGCCAGCGCGGCGAACGCCACCCGGCTCCACTCGGGCCGGGAGTTCGCCAGGATGGCGATCCTGTCCCGCGGCGCCACGCCCAGGGCGACCAGGCCGGCGGCGAGGTCCGCCGTGTCGGTGGCGACGTCGGTGAAGGTCCGGTCCCGCCACGCGTCGCCGTCGCGGTACCGGACGGCGACGCGCTCGCCGAACCTCGCTGCCGCGAGGAACGGCAGGTCCGACATCACCCGCAGGTCGAACTCGGCGTCGAACTCGGACGGGACGGGCGCCGCCGGCACGGATGCCGCCGGGACGGGCAGCGGGGCGGTGTGGAGCGTCACGATGGTCCTCTYGGGTTCCGGCCGGTCAGGTCGACCGAGTACGAAGATGATCAGCGATCCCCCACCGCATGACGGCCCGCTGCCCGAGCAGGCCGACGACCGGTGCGACGACGATCGCGGCGAGCATGGGCCAGGCGAAGTCGGGCCAGGCCATGTGCACGTCCACCGCGAACCACGCCTGCCCCATCCGGGCGTTGAGGTAGCGCGCGAGCCCGAACGCCAGCGGTACGGAGAGCACGAGGGAGGCCACGAGCWGGACGACGACGCCGGTCATGATGACGGTGCGGATCCGCCGGCCGGAGAGCCCCAGCGAGCGCAGGATCGCGAACTCGCCGCGCTGCTCGACGATCTGGATGTGGATGAGTGTCGTCACGAACAGGATCGACACCCCGACGCTGAACCCGATCGCGATGTAGATGATGCTCATCATCTCGGCGATCGACGTCTCGAACGCGCTGGTGATGCTGTCCTTGCTGGTGACCCTGGCAATGGTGGTGGTCTGCGTGCGCAGGGCGTCCGCGTAGTCCGGGCCGGCGTCCACGTAGAAGCCGGAGACCGCGTCCGGAGCGGTGCCCAGCCGCTGGAGCGCCGGCAGCGTGAGGGTGGCCTGACGCAGGTAGATGTCGTTGGTGATACCGACGACCCGTACCCGCTGCGTGGCCCGTCCCTTGGCAGCGTTGATCTCGTCGCCGAGGCCGACGCCGAGCTGCCCGGCCAGGTCGTCGCTGAGGACGACCTCGTCGGCGGCGGTCGCGGCGTGCCCGCGGGCGGGGGTGACGAGGTGCATGCCCTGGGGGGACGTCAGGCCGACCAGCAGGGCGGGGGCGGCCCTGTCCCCGGCGCGCAGCTCCCCGGTGGTGCGTTGGTAGGGCTCCGCGGTGGCCAGGCCGGGGCCGTCGATCGCCGCCCGTGCCTGGCTCTCGGGCTGCGGCTGGCGCAGGTCGACCGCGTAGCGCCAGCGTTCGTCCCGGAAGGCTCCGTTGACGGTCTCCAGCGTCGAGGTCATGCCGAGCCCGTAGCTGATCGCCACCGCCACCGAGCCGGCCATCGCCAGGATCGAGGTGAGAGTGAGCAGCCGGGCCCGGGTCAGGCCGCGCAGACCGTGCCGGGCGGCGAGGGGCAGCCGCAGCAGTGTCCGGCCGCGCCCGGGGGCCCGGCTGATGGCGGGGACGGGCGACAGCAGCTGCCGCGGCGGAGTCGCCAGCGTGGGGACGCTCGCGACGAGCAGCGTGACGGCCCCGGCGGCGATGCCCATCGCGACCGCGATGGCGGCGAGGGCCGGGTCGACGGAGTGGCTGACATCGCGCAGTTCCATGCCGCTGGCGTAGACCTCGGCGAAGGCCCAGCCGACCCCGATGCCGAGGATCAGCCCGACGACCCCACCCAGCACGCCGATCACCAGACCGAGCCGGACGAGTGCGAACCGCACCCGGCGGCGCCGGTACCCCAGCGCCGCGATGATCCCGAACTCGCGCCGCTTGTCGACGGCGAACCGGTGGAACGTCAGGATCCCGAGCACGATCGACAGCCCGACCAGGGTGAGGACGATCGCCGGGCTGTAGGCGGCGAAGGCGTTCAGGTCGTCACGGACGCTGCGGTAGCTGTAGCCGTCCGTGCGGGGGGTCACGCTGACCACGCCCACGCCGGCCGATTCCAGCTGCCGGGACAGTCGCAGGCCCACAGCCGACGGATCGGCGCCGGGAGCCAGGCGCACCAGCAGGCTGTCGGTCAGCGCCGCACCGGTGATGTCGGCTGCCCGCCCCGGGTCGGCCCACAGCACGCCGAGGGAGCCTGGTTCCGCGACGACGTAGTCCGGGTTGACCGTCGTCACCATGAACTCGGCGCTGGTGCCGATACCGACGACCGCCGGGGTCCACTGTCGCCCGAACGCGGCCACTGTCAGGTGGTCGCCGACGCGCAGGCCCTGGTGCTCGGCGAGCGAGCGGTCGACGACGACCTCGTCGGCGCCCGGGGCGAAGACGCGGCCGTCGAGCAGCTTCCACTGGTTCATCCGCGGCTGTGCCGGCTGGAAGACCAGCTCACCGGCCAGCGATGTCCCGTCGGTCAGCGCGAGCGAGGCCGGCAGCAGGAGGCGCGACTCGACGTCGGCGACGTCGGCGAGGGCGCGCGCGTCGGGCAGGTTCGCGGTGGGCACCGGCTCGACCTGGACCTCCAGGTCGGCCGTGTGGAGCTGGCGGACAAGGCTGTCCTGCGTGGCGCGCAGGTCGTGCAGGGCGCTGGCGATCGCGAACTGGATGGCCACGCCGCTGCCGAGGATCAGGACCAGCGCGAGCACCCGGCCCCGGACCGACCAGAGGTCCCGCCACAGCTTGGTGTCGAGGAGTGCCATCGGGCTCACGCCGGCCCGCGGCCGGCCTGCGCCGGCGGCGACCCGGCCGGCCAGTCCACGCCGTACCGAGCCACCCACGGGGCCTCGTGCAGACGCCCGCGGGTCAGTTCGACCACCCGGTCGGCGCGGGCGGCGATCTTCGCATCATGGGTGATGAGCACCACCGCCGACCCGCTCATGCGCTGCGCCGCGACGAAGAGCTCCAGCACGGCGGCGGCCGTCTCCTCGTCCAGATTCCCGGTGGGCTCGTCGGCGAGGACCAGGGGGGTCTCCTTCGCCAGCGCCCGCGCGATCGCGACGCGCTGCTGCTCTCCGCCGGAGAGCTGCCCGGGAAAGCGGTCCCGCTTCGCCGCCAGGCCGACGCGCTCCAGCCACTGGTCGGCGCGCTGCCGGGCGTCCCGCGGCATGGGCACCATCGCCTCCAGGCCGAGCAGGACGTTCTCCCACGCCGTCAGGGTCGGCAGCAGGTTGAAGAACTGGAAGACGAACGCGACGACATGCTGGCGGAAGCTCTCCAGCTCCTTCGCCCCCAGCGTGCGCAGGTCACGGTCGGCGACCCGGATCGTGCCGGCCTGAGGCTGCTCCAGGCCGCCGAGCAGGGTCAGCAGCGTCGATTTCCCGCAGCCGGACGGCCCGACGATGGCGACGAACTCCCCGCCGCGCACGGTGAGGTCGGTGCCGCGCAGCACCGGCACCGGTCCGTCCGTGCCCTGGTAGGCGTAGGACAGATCACTGGCCTCCACCACTGGTCCGGTCACCCGGTCACTCTCCTTTCCACGCGTCCAGGGCGACGCCCTGGACGGCGCTCTGGCCGTTCCGTACGGGCAGACCGGCGCTGTTCTTCCCGCCCCCCGCGCCCCGCGGCACCGTCGGCGTCATGCCCGCGCCCGCGTCCCCGCGGGGTCGCGGACCTCCATCACGCTGCCCCGGGTGAAGAACCCGCTGCCGTAGCCGAGAAAGAGGAGCGTCTGGCCGGGACGCGGCCCGCTGCCGCGCAGTAGTTCGTCCAGCGCGTAGTACAGCGACGCCGAGGAGGTGTTCCCGTACCGGTCGAACGCCCGGAAGTTGTGGTCGACCTGCTCGGGACGCAGCGCGAGCGCTGCCGTCAGTTCACGGAGCACCTTGCTGCCCGCGGTGTGCAGCACCGCGAAGTCGACGTTGCGCTGCCACTGGGGGATCTGCCGGTCGACCAGATAACGGGCCTTCTGCGCGGTCGTGGTCAGGTGGCGGCGCACCAGCGGTTCCATGACCAGCCGCACGCCCCTGCCGGCGACCGCGGGAATGGTGTTCGCCAGCCGGATCTCGTGGTAGACGGCGTTGGGCTCGTACGTGATCGTCGACAGTGCCTCGTCGTCGGTGAGGACGCTGCCCGCGTGTCCACGGATGCGAAGCAGCGGCGTGTGGCGGTGCGGCCGGCGGGCGACGAGGAAGGCCCCGACGCCGTCGCCGAACACCGTGTTCGCCACCAGGCTTGCGGCGGTGTCGGCCAGCGGGTTGGCCATCACGGAGGTCAGCTCGCTGGACACGACCAGGCCCAGCTCGCCGGGGCGCAGCAGGTCGCCGGCAAGCTCCAGCCCCAGCAGGGCCGCGGCGCATCCCATGTAGCCCAGGTCGACGATCCGGGCGCGCGGGTGGAGGCCGAGGCTGTTGCCGACGATCGAGCTGAGGTTCGGCACCATGCCGCCGACCGTGGTGTTGGTGACAACCGCCCTGATCTTCTTCGGGTCGACGCCGGAGCGGTCGAGCAGCTCGCGCACGCACCGCACCGCCAGCTCGCCGGTGCGCCGCCGGTACCGTTCGTAGCGTTGCTGGTAGGTCTCGCTGTGGGAGTCGTCGACCGCGAAGTCCGCGAAGTACCGGCTGCGGCTGCTGGCGAGCAGCTTGTGGTWCAGCTCGACGAACTCATCCGTCAGCTTGGGCCGCAGCCGCTGGTCGACCATCGCCCGCATGTCGTCGTTGGTGACCCGGACGAGGTGGCGGTCGCCGTCGAGCGGCATGGCGGCGAGGATGTCGAGCCCGGTCACCCCGTCTTCTCCCCACCCGCCGCTGGCTTTTCTGCTGCCGCCGGGTTGCCTGGCGGTGCGCCGGTGCTGTCGCGAGTGGGCTGCCGCGGGATCCTGGGGCGGCGTGCCAGGAGATAGGGCGGCAGGTCGCGCACCGGCAGGAGCTCGACGACGACGAACAGCCCGTCGTCCCGGTTACCGGCGACGTAGTCGTCGTAGGCCCGCCCCGTGGGATGGGCCGGAGCCGGCTCCGAGCGCAGGGCGTAGCCCAGGTCACGCATACGGTCCGGGACGAGCCCGCGGTCGCTCACCGTGGTGACGCCCAGGTGGGCCGCGGTGTCGGCGTACCAGGAGCCGAACGGGTTGGCGCGCTGCGGGGCGAGCACGTCGGGAAAGCAGCGGCCGCCCACCGCGCGCATGTTCCGGTAGCTGCGCGGACTGTTCGTCACGCCGGCGAGGAACACCGGCCGCCACGGGGGGATGTGCAGGACCGCCCGCCGGATGAGGAGGTGGCCGAACCTGGCCTGGAGCCCTCGGAACCGAGGGTCGGCAAGCCTGCCGGCGAGACTGAAGTGCAGCACCGTGCGGCCGGCGACGCGCCGACGCTGGAAGAACTGGAAGCCGACCACGTCGTCTCCCTCGCGGGCGACGAAGATCTCGTCGACGGCGCGGGCATACCGGTCGATGACACGGCCGGGCTCGGCGGCCTGGAAGCTCGATGCGAACACGTGGGCGACGCCGCTGCGGGTCGGCTCGTCGAGCGACTGGCTCGGCAGAAGGTCGATCGTCGTCAAGAGAGCTCTCCAGCGGTCCTGGCCGGCGCGGCGGTGCGCGCCGCCGTGGGGGACGCCGTGGCGGGCGGCGCCGTGGCGGGCCCGGCGGCGGCACGGCCGGCGGGCAGCGGACGGGGCAGCGCGTCCCGGAAGATCTCGACGGGGTCGCGCCGACGCAGCCGCCACATGAAGCCCAGGAACGGGACCTCGAAGGGCTGCCGGTAACCCTCGCCCCGCAGGTGTCGACGGGCCTTGTTCAGGGAGTACCAGGGCACCCCGGGAAAGAGGTGATGCTCGGTGTGCCGGTTGAAGTTGAGTGCGAGCACCACGCCGAGCCAGTCGGGCAGATGTGTGGAGCGGGTGAACGCGTCCTGCTCCGCGAAGGGCACCGGCGCCGGGTGCGCGTCGGAAAGGAACGGGAAGAGCTCCGAGTGCTGCGGCAGGTTCATGTTCTCGATGACCACGTAGAACACGACCAGCATGGGGAGGAAGTAGGTCGCCCAGGCGACCGGGCCGACGATGGCGACCGCGGTCACGTGGGGTACGACGCACACCGCGTTCGAGAACCAGCCCCGCGCCGGTTTGTGGCCCGGGATCCCGGCCGGTCGCACCGGATATCCCCAGAAGACCTCGAACAGGAACTTGATGAAGGGGATCGGCAGCCACAGCCGCCAGACCAGCCGGAAAAGCGTGTTCTGGACCCGCCCCGCCTTCCACAGCGCCAGCAGGTGCGCCTGGGTGGGATCCTTGTCGATCACCCCGACCCAACGGTGGTGCAGGAAGTGGATGTGCCGCCAGGAGTAGTACGGAACGAGGCAGAACACGCTGCCCAGGTGCCCGCTGACCGAGTTGRCCCCGACCCGTGTGAACAGGGATCGGTGGCCGCTCTCGTGCAGGATGACGAACCACCGGAAGACCGAGATCCCGGCCAGGACCTCCAGGGCGAGGAAGGCCGGGCTCCAGGGCGAGGTGCGGCTGAGACCCCACGCGATCGCCAGCAGCAGCAGGCACTCCCCCAGCACCGTGGCAAGGCCCTTGACGTCACTGACCCTCAGCAGACCCGCATCGCGCAGGGCCACCCGTGAGCGGCTGAACCGCACGGTCTCCATCACGCCTCCCCAGGAGGGGCCCCCGACGGGCCCACGACCTCACCCACGCCACCCGTCGGCGTGAAGTGGGCTTCCAGTGCCGCGTGCCGCCGCCGGAACGTCGAGGCGAGCAGCACCCGGCACAGCAGACTGTCGACGAGCGGCCCGAACCGGGTGACCACCTGCAGGTGGTCGATGACCCTCGTCCCGCCACCAGGCCTCGGCTCGAACAGGTGGACGTGCCTGAACAGCCGGTAGGGCCCGCCCGCCATCTCGTCGACGAAGCGCACGTTCTCCTGGTACTCGACGACCTCTGCCCGGTGGGTGAGCCACAGGCCGGGCGCCAGCCGGTACCGGAAGTGCAGGAGGTCGCCCTTGCACCACCTGTCCAGCGAGCTGCGCCAGCGGACCCGGTAGGGGAACAGCTGCTCGAAGCCGATGCTGCTGGTGCAGTGGCGGAAGACCTCGGGCACCGGCGCGGGCAGGTCCGAGCTGTAGATCAGCATGGTCATTCCGCTGCCCTCGCGAGTGAGGTGGCGGAGACCGGCTGGCGCGGCGGGGTCGGGGACGGCTGGGGCTGCGGCTGYGGCTGCGGCGCGGCAGCCGTCGCCCATCCTGCGTYGTGCGCCCAGGCCCGCAGGATGTCCCGGTTCCCCGCACACCGTGGCAGGTAGTAGGAGGCCAGGCGTTCGGCGAGTCGGGAGCGACGTTCCGCGCCGGTGGCCACCAGACGGTCGAAACCGGCGCGCAGTGCGGCGGCGAGGTGGGGGTTGTCGTGCCCGATCGCCAGATCGGACATACCGAGTTCGCCGTAGATGCTGGCGAGCCGCTCGTCGTGGTGGAGGGCCATCTGTGGCACGGACGTCTCCATGGACAGAACGCACGCGTGGTAACGGGAGGTGACCAGGTAGTCCAGACCGCGCAGGTCGGCCACCATCTGGCGGGCCGTACGCTGCCCGGCGAAGCTGGCGTGGGTGCGGTCGAGCACCTCCGGCGGCAGCGTGTCGAGGATCTGCCGGCAGATCCGGGTGTCCAGGGCCTCCATCGCGACGAGCTGCACCTCCCAGCCACGATCCCGGACGACGTGGACGAGCAGGTCGGACCAGGCTGCCACCAGCTCCTGAGTGCGCCGGGCCCGTTCGGCGTCCCAGGAGTAGTAGTACGGCCAGTGGTAGCGGAGCTCACGGCTGCCCCACGGACGGGCCCGCACCGGCCACACATGGAAGTTCACCGGCGCCAGGCCGACGCGCGGGGCGCGGCCGGCGGGGCGAGGGGCGCTGTGCCGGTACTGGAACGCGGTGTCGGTCGTGTCGAGGACCGACCGGGTGACCCCGGCCTCGCGCAGGGTGTCGCGGGCAGCCGCCGTCCGGACGACGATCAGGTCCATCGACCGTGCGACATGCCGGGTGAGCAGACGGTTCACGGGCTTCATCCGGCCGGCGTCGACGGCGTAGGCGACGGTGGCAGCACCCGCCCGGCGCGCGGTCCAGGCTCCCCACAGGAACAGATAGAGCAGCGCACTGCTCCAGCTGTCCTTGAAAAGGCTGCCCTCCACCAGCATGACCAGGTCGTGGCGGGCGGTGAGCCGCCGCACGGCGGCCGGGTAGACGTAGGGGATCTCGACGATGGACAGTGTCGCCGACTCCGTGATCAGCCGGAGGGTGTTGGCGCGGCTCGCGGTGCCAACGGTGATCTCCACGTCCGAACCGAAGACGGCGCGAACGTCCTCGATGATGGTCAGCAGGCGGATCTCCGACCCGGTGTTCTCAGCGCCGAGGTAACCCAGCAGCAGCACACGCGGCGCGCTGCTCCTTCCCCTGGCCATGTCGTCTCCGTGGGTCACAGCACCGACTCCGCCCCGGCGGAGGAGCCGACCAGCGCGCCACTCGGAGCCGTCGCCAGCGCCGCCGTCGCCGCCCGCGCCCCGTCAGGCGCCCGCCCCCCGGAGACCACTCGCGTCTCCGCCTCGAGCTCGTCGAGGAAGGCCTGGACGAACTCGCGCATGCGGACCAGATCCAGCCAGTTACCGGCGTGCCCCTGGTCGGCCCCGCAGGCTCGTACATTGGCCCGGTCGTAGGTGCGCTCGTAGCACAGGTAAGGCAGGTAGTGACGCATCTTCCGAAGCAGGACCGCCTCGACCAGGTTGTCCCGCTGCTCGGGGGCGCCGGAGAACTCCGCCTCCAGCGCCAGCCCGATCAGCGGCGGCACCCCGTAGACGAGGTCGGYCAGGCTGAGCGGCCGTTCGTTGGTCAGGTGATACACCTGGCCCGTCGTCGCGGCTCCCTGATCGAGGATCGCCAGCATCTCGTCGACCACCACGTCGACCGGTATCAGGTTGATACTCGCGTGTCGTTTGGCGGGTAGCCGGACCGAAGGCGTGCCATCGGGGATGTGCCCCGCCGCCCGCCACAGGAGCTCGACCACCTTGTAGAGGCCGGTCCGCGAGCTCGTGCGCAGGGTGCGCGAGTGCCCGATGATGATGCTCGGGCGGAAGATCCGGACACCGACAGCATGGCTGGCCGCATGTTCCCGGACCAGCCCCTCCGCGTACCACTTGCTTTCCTCGTACACGTTGGTGAACGCCTCCGGGCAGCGGGTGTCCTCCTCGGTGATCAGACCTTCCCGGGTTCCCGAGACGTAGGCGGTGCTGATGTAGTTGACGGCCTGCAGGCCGGACGTGTCGGCCAGCTCCGCGAGCAGCCGGCGCGTGCCATCCACATTCGACGACCACACCTCGCCGCGGTCCTCCTCGCGGAAGGACAGATTGGCCGCGCCGTGCAGCACCTCGAACCCGTCTGTGGCCCGCACCCACGCCTGCCAGACCGGGTCATCCCGTAGGCGCAGCACACGCAGATCCGCGGGCAGGACAGTGATGCGGCGCGCGCACGCGCCGACGTCGAAGGCCGTCCCGCAGTCCGCGGCCGCGGTCGCCAACGCGGCCAGCACCCGCTCCCGCGGAGCGGCGTCGCGCGCCCCCCGTGCCAGACACAGCACCCGCCCGTCCGGATGGGAGTGCAACCATTCCAGCAGTACGTGAGAACCGAGGAAACCAACGGTTCCCGTGCAGAGAAGATCCACTCGCTCTCTCGTTTCTTTGCCAGTCACCAGCACCGGACCATCCGGCTAATTCTCTAGCTGCTTTCGTAGCCGAATGGCCGGCGGTAACGAACCCAGYCGGTTATATCACGGGCCTCGACTTCATTAGCGCCACCAACTTCGACCACACCCGGAGAGAATCGAAGAACATCCCGGACTTTTCATCACCAAATGGCAGTACAGCGCTTCGTCTTATTGYCTTTGTAGATTAGTTTTCTTCATAACTCCTGGCTGTGTTGACCAGTCGTCGCCAAACTCGATCTTCAATGCACGGAGGAGCGGTCTGGGAAGCAGTGAGGCGCGGGTCCGGATATGGCGCGATCACCGGCATCCGCCAGATCTGTCAAAGAAGGAGGGGGACTGGGTGCGACCGCAAGGACATCCTGAATGGTAGGGGTCTGGTATTCACCATCGACCTGTCCGGGTATCGGCAGGCCGTAATCGGGTCATACCCCGGGCACAAGCTATACGCAATCCCGGTGGCCTGTCAGAGCAGAGTCACCCGCCTGTCAAGGTGCGACCACAGGTCATGGCGGTGCGCGGGCGGCCCATCCGGCCCAGGTCGCCGGCGGCCGCGGACAAGTAGGAAGTCGGCCCACCTGCGGCGGCGGTGGTGGATGGTGGGCGCACGGCGCTGCCCTCGCCAGGTCCCGGCCGGCAATCCGTACTGCCGCCGTCTGTTATCACCGAGGCCACGTTCAGAGGGCGACTACAGGTGCCCCCGCCCGGGACCTCGTCCCGCGCCCACCGAGTCCGGGATCGGTCGGACACCGTGACGGTCGCACAGCACCTGGTCGCCGACATCGCCGCCGAGAACAACCGCCTCGTGTCTGGCCGCGTCGGCCCCGATCGGATCGGTGTTCGGCCCGACGCACGGCCCTCCGACGGACTTCGATCTCCGCGCGATGAACGGGTTGTTCCTCGCACCGGGAGTCGGTACCCAGGGCGCCGCACTCGCGACAGTCGCAGCGTGCTTCGCGGACCGTCCCGATCGCGTTCTTGCCTCCGCGTCCCGGTCGCTGCTCGCCGTCGGGCCGGACCCGCCGCGTCTGCGACACGGCGCCCAGACCCCACGGCGCGCCTCCGCGATGCACTCCGCGCCTGAAACAGCTGCTCTGCTCGGCTGGGCGCTGGCGTCCCCTCTGCTCGTTCTACCGTGCCCGCTGGCGTCTGCGGACGGCTGCCGAGGTCATGGACAGCTTCCTCAGCGGCCCGGTTTCGGGTTGGCCGAACGGTGGCCACGGTTGAAGCAGCTTGGCTACACGGTTGGCTACATAACGATCACCCGGCCCCCGCCAGGTCGGGCGAAGCCCGACACCCGGGGGCCCGGGGGACGCCCCCCGGAAAGACATAACGGCCCACCGCGAAGCTGA
>NZ_MBLM01000164.1 GCF_001854655.1 Parafrankia colletiae
CTCTCGGCGTTCGGTGGTGGCGTTTTCCTGGGCGAGCACGACATGCGGGCCGACCGCCGAATCGCGCTGTACGTGGTGCCTCGAACCCCCGACGAGCTTCCCTCTTTCCCGCTCCCGGAGCATGAGAAATACATCCGCGGGTAGTGCGGCGATCCGGGATGGCGAGGCCCTTTCCCCGGCGGGGAGCATTATGGTTTTCTGAAGTGAACAAGGTCGCGGCCGAAGCGGCCGCGACCTGTCCTCCGGACGCGCGGCATGGCCACTTGTCCGGGAACCATCATGACGTCACTTCCAGTATGCCTGCGCTTTGATGGAAGTCTTCGGCAGCGCGTGCCGGCCACGGATCGTCTGCATGATCGATCGGGTGGTCAGGCCATCGCAACCGACCCATGCGAAAGCGCCGGGCGGGCAGGTGATCTGTTCAGCGATCTCGCGCAGGAGCTGACCGTCGTTGATCCGTTCGAGCCAGGTGACGGTGACCGTGTCACTCACATGCACCGGGATGTCCCGGTCGGATTCGCGTTGCCATTCCAGCCACACTCTGGCCGGCGTGTCGCCGATCGCGTCGAGCAGGGAGTTGATCGCGGACAACGACGCGGTGTCGCCGAAGATGATGAACTCCGACGGCAGCGGATCGGGGAGTCTGAACTTCGAGCCCATCACGGTCGCGTCGATCTCGGCGCCGGGCTGGGCCTGCCGTGCCCATCGGGCCGCGGGTCCCTCGTGGAGTGCGAACTCGATGTCGAAGGTGTCCGTGTCCGCGTCCGGGTCGACCAGCGTGTAACCGCGCTGTTACAGGGCCCCGGAGCCGTCCGCGAACCACAGGCGTGTGACCGACCCCGGTAGTTGGCAGGGTTCCGGCCGCGCTGGTTGGCAGGGCCGAGTGCGGCTCGATGACGGATCAGCTGGGAAGAGCGGCGGTGAGATCCACCTCGATGAGCTGTCCGGTGAAGCCAAGCTGGGAGACGCCCAGAAGCGTGCTCGCGGTCGTGAAGGCGGGCCCGAGCGCCGAGTTACGGAGTCGGTGCCAGGCGGAGTGGAGCACCGCCGTGTCGGTGGTGACCACGTAGATCCGGGAACGGGTGACGTGCCACGGGTGGGCGTCGACGGCGGCCAGGGCTGTGAGGGCGTTGGCGACGATCTGGTCGATCTGGGCATCGAGGTCACCGACGCCGACCAGGGCGCCGTGGCGGTCCAGCGGGCACTGCCCCGCGAGCAATGCCGTCCGCCCCGCCTCGACGATGGTGATGTGGTGATAGCCGGGCGTCCCGTGCAGCCCTTCAGGGTTGAGACGGGTGATCTTCGCGGTCATGGCGTCCATCCTGCCGATCCCCGCCTCCGCGCTGCCATATAGCGCGGCCGGAGCCCTGCCAACTACCGGGGCCGGTCACAGGCTCGTCGTTGTCAGACCGTGCTCGTCGACGGTGAGAACGAGGGTTATCGGGCGTTCTCGGCCGCCATCAGCTGACGCTCCGGTGGACGCCGGCACCCGCGCCGCCCCGGCGAACTCATTCCGCCAGTCGGCGCAGGCGGACGGCTGCCTCACGGAGCACGTCCTCGCGCTTGCAGAAGGCGAAACGGACCTGGGCGCCGCCGACGCCGGGAGTGCTGTAGAAGACCGAGTTCGGCACGGCGACCACCCCGCACCGGGTGGGCAGACCCCGGCAGAAGGCYAGCGCGTCCCGCTCGCCGAGCGAGGTGATGTCCGTGGTGATGAAGTAGGTGCCCTCCGGCCGGTAGACCTCGAAGCCGGCGGCGGCCAGCCCGTCGGCCAGCAGGTCACGGCGGGCCCGCAGCCCGTCCCGGAAGGCGGTGAAGTAGTCGTCCGGGAGGTGGAGGGCCTCGGCGACGGCGTACTGGAACGGGCCCGAACAGACATAGGTGAGGAACTGCTTGGCGGTACGCACCGCCGCGACCAGCTCCGGGGCAGCGGTCACCCAGCCGACCTTCCAGCCGGTGAACGAGAAGGTCTTGCCGGCCGAGGAGATGGCGACGGTGCGTTCCCGCATGCCCGGCAGACCGATCAGTGGAAGGTGCCGGCCGTCGAAGACGAGATGCTCGTAGACCTCGTCGGTGACGACGAGAAGATCACGCTCCACGGCCAGCTCGGCGATCGCCGCCAGCTCCGCGTCGGTGAGGACCATCCCGGTGGGATTGTGCGGGGAGTTGAGGAGCAGCAGTCGCGTCCGCGGGGTGACCAGGGCCCGCAGAGCGTCGAGATCGGGGCGGAAGTCGGGTGCCCGCAGGGTCACCGGAAGCAGCCGGGCACCGGCCATCGCGACACAGGCGGCGTAGGAGTCGTAGAACGGCTCGAAGGCGATGACCTCGTCGCCGGGCTCCAGCAGTGCCAGCATGGCCGCCGCGATCGCCTCGGTGGCACCGGCGGTGACCAGGACCTCGGTGTCGGGGTCGACGTCCAGGCCGTAGAAGCGTTTCTGGTGTGCAGCGATGGCGACACGCAGTTCGGGGACGCCGGGGCCGGGCGGGTACTGGTTGCCGCGGCCCTCCCRCAGCGCCCGCACCGCCGCCTCCCTGACCGCCTCCGGGCCGTCGGTGTCGGGGAAGCCCTGGCCCAGGTTGATCGCACCGGTGGCGGCCGCCAGTGCGGACATCTCCGCGAAGATGGTCGTCCCCATCCCGCCCAGCCTGCTGCTGAGCAGCCCCTTTGTGCGCACGGCCAACAGATCCCCGTCCTCGTCGCCTGCCAGGAACATACCTCCGTCCCTCGGCCGGGCGGCCCGTCGAAGTCGGCATCGGCGAGCCCGAAGGCAGTGCACCACGCAGGGCTTTGCCGATCCTCAGCCGCGAGGCTCGCTGACGGTCGGCTCGGGGGCGGTGTCGGCGCTGCTCGGGGTCGATGCCGGGTTGGGGGGCGGGCTCGGGGTCGCCACGGCGGTCGTCGCCGGGGCAGCTGGCGGCGGGCTGGATGGCGATGCCGGCGGCGACGGCGGGACCGGCGAGGGCGGAACCGGCGACGACGGCTCGGCCGGAACGGTGGGCACGGTCGGCGACGACGGAGTCCGGGTCGGTGCTGGTGCTGGTGCGGCTGGTGGCTGCTCCGTCGGCGAGGCGGGCTGAACCGGCGTGGCGCCAGGTGTCGGGGTCTCCGAGGGCGGGCCGCTGGGCGGTGGGACCGGCGTGTCCGGGCTGCCAGGGCTCGGGCTGGGACTTCCGGGACTGGAGCTGGGGCCGCCGGGGCTGGAGCTGGGGATTTCGGGGCTGGAGCTGGGGATTTCGGGGCTCGGGTTCGGCGTCGGCACGGCTGTGGGCACTGGCGCGGTCRTGGACGCCGGCGCGGTGGGGATGGGCGTGTCGGCGTTTGGCGCGGTGGCGGGTGGCACGGCGTTCGGGGTGAGGCGGGTGATCGGGAGGGCGTCGGGGGTCGAGGTGTCCCCGGGCTGGGCTGTGGCTCCGCCCTGCCGGTAGCCGGCCATCCAGGTCAGGACGGTGCGGACGTAGGC
>NZ_MBLM01000165.1 GCF_001854655.1 Parafrankia colletiae
CGGGGAGTTGAGGAGCAGCAGTCGCGTCCGCGGGGTGACCAGGGCCCGCAGAGCGTCGAGATCGGGGCGGAAGTCGGGTGCCCGCAGGGTCACCGGAAGCAGCCGGGCACCGGCCATCGCGACACAGGCGGCGTAGGAGTCGTAGAACGGCTCGAAGGCGATGACCTCGTCGCCGGGCTCCAGCAGTGCCAGCATGGCCGCCGCGATCGCCTCGGTGGCACCGGCGGTGACCAGGACCTCGGTGTCGGGGTCGACGTCCAGGCCGTAGAAGCGTTTCTGGTGTGCAGCGATGGCGACACGCAGTTCGGGGACGCCGGGGCCGGGCGGGTACTGGTTGCCGCGGCCCTCCCGCAGCGCCCGCACCGCCGCCTCCCTGACCGCCTCCGGGCCGTCGGTGTCGGGGAAGCCCTGGCCCAGGTTGATCGCACCGGTGGCGGCCGCCAGTGCGGACATCTCCGCGAAGATGGTCGTCCCCATCCCGCCCAGCCTGCTGCTGAGCAGCCCCTTTGTGCGCACGGCCAACAGATCCCCGTCCTCGTCGCCTGCCAGGAACATACCTCCGTCCCTCGGCCGGGCGGCCCGTCGAAGTCGGCATCGGCGAGCCCGAAGGCAGTGCACCACGCAGGGCTTTGCCGATCCTCAGCCGCGAGGCTCGCTGACGGTCGGCTCGGGGGCGGTGTCGGCGCTGCTCGGGGTCGATGCCGGGTTGGGGGGCGGGCTCGGGGTCGCCACGGCGGTCGTCGCCGGGGCAGCTGGCGGCGGGCTGGATGGCGATGCCGGCGGCGACGGCGGGACCGGCGAGGGCGGAACCGGCGACGACGGCTCGGCCGGAACGGTGGGCACGGTCGGCGACGACGGAGTCCGGGTCGGTGCTGGTGCTGGTGCGGCTGGTGGCTGCTCCGTCGGCGAGGCGGGCTGAACCGGCGTGGCGCCAGGTGTCGGGGTCTCCGAGGGCGGGCCGCTGGGCGGTGGGACCGGCGTGTCCGGGCTGCCAGGGCTCGGGCTGGGACTTCCGGGACTGGAGCTGGGGCCGCCGGGGCTGGAGCTGGGGATTTCGGGGCTGGAGCTGGGGATTTCGGGGCTCGGGTTCGGCGTCGGCACGGCTGTGGGCACTGGCGCGGTCGTGGACGCCGGCGCGGTGGGGATGGGCGTGTCGGCGTTTGGCGCGGTGGCGGGTGGCACGGCGTTCGGGGTGAGGCGGGTGATCGGGAGGGCGTCGGGGGTCGAGGTGTCCCCGGGCTGGGCTGTGGCTCCGCCCTGCCGGTAGCCGGCCATCCAGGTCAGGACGGTGCGGACGTAGGCATCGGAGGGGTTGTACGAGTGGATCGCGGCGCGCAGCTGGTCGGGGTCGGCCAGGTCGCGGCCGTGGGCGCACAGGTAGTGGCCGGCGGCGAGGGTGGCGTCGTGGATGTTGTGCGGATCCCTGCGTCCGTCGCCGTTGCCGTCGCGACCGGAGACGGCCCAGGTGGTGGGGATGAACTGCATCGGTCCGACGGCGCGGTCGTAGCGGGTGTCACCGTCGAGGGCGCCGTCGTCGGTGTCGCGGATGAGCGCGACGTCGCCCAGGCCGTTGAGGGCCGGGCCGAGGATGGGACGGGTGACGGTGCCGTCCACAGCGAGGGGTCGRCCGGCGGCATGGCCGGACTCGACCTTGCCGATGGCGGCGAGCAGTTCCCAGGGCAGGTGGCAGCCAGGCTGGTCGGCGGCGAGCTGGTCGGCGGCCTCCTTGTAGGCGGTGAGGACGCGGGCGGGGATGCCCTTCGCGGTGGTGGAGAGGGTGATGGGTACAGCGCCTGAGCCACCGGACGAGCGTCCCGCCCCGGTGGCACCGCTCCGCCTGACACCGGACTCCGCGCCAGGTTCCACGGCACCGGCCGCCGCAGCGGCGGCGGCTTCCGCGGCTGCCGCCGCCAGGGCATCAGTGGAGACGGTCGACGGGTCGGTGGGCCCGGCGCCGTTGGGAACGAGCTCGGGCACAGCCCAGACGCCAGGCCGCGGACGCTGCTGGTCGATCTCCGACGTCCCGTAGCCGTCTCGAGGGGTGGCGGCCGCGCAGCACAGCAGTACTCCGGCCGCGAGGCTCACCGGTAGCACCGCCCCTCGCACCGGGCCCGTCCGGCTCCCGCGGCGCGCCGCTGCCGGAGGGCGTGCCGATGCCGGGCTGGGCGCCGGTGCCAGGTGGCGTGCCGGTAACCGGTGGCGTGCCGGTGACCGCTTACGGCGGTGACGTCCTCGACGACTCACCAGAACCTTCCTCCCGAGTCCGGAGAGATCCGGATATCGATGTCAGACGGCTGCGGGGATGGGACAACGGCGGCCCCGGGCCCGTGTGCGGGAGGGGATGCCGCACCGGGTCCGGGACCGCCCGCTCAGGGCGGGGGCCTCTCGCCGTCGGCCGTCCAGGCCGCGTGCCCGCGCTCCGCGGCGCCTCGACCGACGGCCCCGCGTTGTTCTCACCCGGACGCGGCCGGAGCCTGTTCCTGGGGGCGGGCCTGCGCCTGGGCCAGTTTCTGTTCGAGCCGCCGGCGTTGGCGCCGTCCCCGCCAGAAGCCCGCGAGGACGAGAAGCACCCCGGCGAGGATGATCAGCTGCGGCCAGGGGACGGCCCAGGCGACGAACGTCCTCGTCACCGGCCGGGCCGTCGCTGCCGGGTCGCCTTCGGCGGAGGCGGCGGAGACCAGGGTGACCCTGCCGGTGACGATGCCCAGCGGCCAGACCTTGGTGACGGTGGTGGTCAGAGATCGCCGGTCTCCTGGCAGCAGCTCCGCGGGCCCGGGCCTGCCGTTGCTGCTTCGGGACTCTTCGGTCCTGCCGGCCGCTTCCACACCGGCGTCGACGGTCAGGTGCGTGTTGCCGTCGTTGACGGCGTCGTAGGTGATGTCGAGCGACCCGGGCTCGAAGGGGTTCCAGCTCAGCGCGTACGACGTGTGAATGTTGTCGACGGCCACGGACGGGCTCAGCTCTCCGGTCACCCGGGTCATCACCCTGAATCCGACCCTGCTCTCGATACCGATGTTCGCGCCGCCGGGCCCCTGGCTGACCGACATCAGCGAGGCCGCTATCCCGGCCGGATGATCTCCGGGGGTGGCGTTGCGGGGAACGGTGACGGTGAACGGGAGAACGGCGCTCCCGCCGGCTTCGACGGTGACCGTGTCCGGTGCCTCCACCCATGTCCCCGCCTCGCGGGAGGGTCTGGCGGAGGGAAGCATGTTGAACCGGCCCGTGTCGGTGAAGTAGCCGTCCGCCGTCGTGATCGAGAACGTGGCGGGCGTACGGCCGAGGTTGCGCACGGCGACGTGTTCCGTCGCCGACTCGCCGGGGTCAAGGGTGAGCTCGACCCAGGAACGTCCATCCGGGCCCTGCTCGTCGGCAGGCCTGACCGTCCAGGTGACGGTCGCAGCGCGCTCGTCTTCCGGGGCGGCGCCCGGGTCGGCGCCCGGCGCGCTGCCTGGCGGCGCCGCACCTTCCGGGGCGGCACCCGCCGGCGGTACCGAGCCGGCGGCGACGAGGAGAGGCACGGCCAGGGCGATCAGCGCGCGGAAGCGCGCGGTCCGCCGGCGGCCGGTGTGTGGATGCATGCTCGTGGGTCCGTTCCTCGGCGGGCGTGGCCACGGGCCGCTCCTGGCGTCCACGGCCACGCCCGCACGATGACTCTCGCGGCTATTCGAAAAGGGAAAGCGTCAGCGTCGCCGTGTAGTCACCTGCGGCGACGGTGGTGGGGGTGCGCAGGAACAGATCCGCGTTGGCGGTCCACTGCCCCTCCTCGGCTACGGCGGCGGAGTCCGCGGCGAGCGCAAGCAGTTCCTGGTCCACCAGGCCCGGTCCCGAATCAAGGACGGTCCCGACCTCGTCGCCTTCCGCCACGAGCCCGGACTCGCCACCGTCGATCAGCCGCGGCGCCCAGCCCAGGTGCCCGGCGGAAATCGCCTCCTGCCCACTGTCACCCGTGAAGTCGGTGGACGTCCCGAGGACGTACCAGAAGGCGCCGTCGGGAATGTCGTCCGCCGAGCGGGTGTCGGTGACCGTGACGGACGGCAGCGTCCCGGTGAACTGCCGGACCAGCGCGTCCGATCCGTTCTCGGTGAGAGCGGTGGTGGTACCGGCGACGCTCAGCGCGAGCACCCCGGGCTCCTCGATCTCGGGGATCTCCACGTTGACCGAGACGCCGCTCTCGCCGTGGTTCTCCTCCGCGATGGCCACGCCGGCAACGCTCGCGAGCATCAACGCCCCCGCGGTCACCGCCGAGACGCGCAGAAGCCGTCCATCGATTCTCGTCATTGTTGTCTCTCCGTCCCTACGGCCGTATCCGCGTTCCGGCCGTGGGCCGGTCAGGCGGCTGGTGATGAGTTGTCGGGCACAGTGGGGGCCCGCCGCCGGGGGCGGGCCCCCACCCCTGTCTCACCCGCAGGAGCGGGCCTCGTAGGCGGCTTCGGTCGTCACCGACACCGGGCTTCCGTCGACCGTGGCCGAGGCCACGACGGTCGCCAAGCCAGCAGGAATGCTGGCGAGCCGGGTCGTGAAGGCGTGGAAGGCGTTCGTTCCGGGCGCCACCCCGGTGAAGTCACGCGTTCCGTACGTCGTCTGGATCGAGACATCCACCGGGACCTCGTCCGTGTTCGTCACGGTCACCGCGGGAAGCACCCGCCCCGCAATGCAGCGGGTTTCCGCTGTCACCTGCACGTTCAGCGACGGCTCCGGAAGGGCCTCGTTGGAGAAGGTGAAAGAGTCGACCTCCACGCCTCCCGTGGAGGTCACGAACACCTGCCCGGTGCCCGTGGGCGGAGTGGGCAGCGCGGTGACGACCGTCGCCCATCCCGCATCCGCGGAGACCGGTACCGTCGCGAACGGCTCGGCGTCCGCCGCGTTCCAGTGCAGCGACAGGGTGCCGCTGCCGCTGACCCTCGTCTGCACCTGGGTGACACCGGTGAAGTTCACCGGGTCGTAGGCGATCCAGTCCTCGGGGTCGAAGGACGTGAGGGCCCGCAGGCCGGACGCGGTCTCGTCGTCGGCGACCGTCACACCGCTGCTGCTGTCCGCGTGCTCGGCCTCCATGAGCCGCGGGTTGAGAATGACCTGGGCCTCACCGGTGGCTCCCGGGATGCCGTTCGCCCCGTTGTCCCGGTAGGTCACACCCAGCACGCCGAAGACGTTCTCGGTCTCGCCGTGCCCGGCGTCCGCGGGCGTCGGGACAGTGCCCTGGCAGCCCGTTCCGCTGTTGACCGGATGGGCGTGCTGGTTGTGTCCCAGGCCGAAGGTCCAGGAAACCCGGCTACAGGTCACCGCGGTCCCGTCCTCGGGATCGGTGATCTGTACCTGGAAGGGAATCCCGTCCCCCCAGGAGAAGAACAGTCCGTTGACCGGAGTGGTCAGGGCAACCGTGGGGGCCGTGTTGCCCACGGTGATCTCCTCGGAGGCGAGACCGATTCGCCCTTCCGGATCGGTCACGCGCAGGCCTGCGAAGAACTGGCCGTTCGCCGGATAGATATACGACACCGAGACCCCCGTGGCGTCATAGGTGCCGTCACCGTCGAAGTCCCACTCGTATGTCAGTGCCCCTTCTTCGGGGTCGAACGAGGCGGCGGCGTCGAACTCCACCGCGAGCGGTGCCTGCCCCGAGGTCACGGAGGCGGTGATGCGGGCCTGCGGTGAGAGGTTTCCCGGCGCGTAGTCGATGCGGTAGAGACCCGCGTCCGGGTTCTGTCGGAAGAACCCGTCGCCGTACTCCAGTACATAGAGCGAGCCGTCCGGACCGAACTCGAGGTCCATCGGGTTGTCCCAGAGGGGCTGCGCCGCGGCGTTGAGCTCCGCGTTCGGCAGGAAGTTCTCGATCGCGGTGACGGCGCCGTTGTTGTCACCGAGAGTGAAGGCGGCGATGTAGTCCTGGGAGAACTCACCGAGGAACGCCTTGCCGTCCCAGTGCTCCGGCAGCTTCGACGTCAGGGGGTTGGCCTCGTCGAAGTGGTAGATCGGGCCGCCCATCGGCCCCTGGCCCGTCGAGGTGCCGAAGGCCGTCAGTTCCGGCCAGGGCTGGTCGCCGTCGTTGTCGCCGTACCAGAGGTCGGCGTCCTCCGAGGCGCCTATCTCGGTGAGGCCGGTGTTCCATCGTGAGTTGTTGACCAGAGCGTTGCAGTCGAACGGCTCGCGGGGAGTGGCGGTCTCGAAGTTCCACTCGTTGTAGGGCCGGCTGTCCGCGACGCAGTAGGGCCAGCCGCTGTTCACCGGCGTGGTGACCGGTGTCTGGTTCCACTCCACGAGGCCCATCGGGCCGCGTGTGTCGGACGGGGTGCCGGCGTCCGGGCCGTAGTCACCCCACAGGACCGACCCGGTCTCGGCGTCGACATCCATCCGGAACGGGTTGCGCACGCCCATCACGAAGATCTCCGGACGGGTCCCGGCGGTTCCCGGCGCGAACAGGTTGCCGGGCGGAGTCGTGTAGGTGCCGTCCTCCTCCACGTGGATCCGCAGAATCTTGCCGCGCAGGTCGTTGGTGTTCCCGGCGCCGCGGCGGGAGTCGAATCCTGGGTTCATGCCGGGTGCGTCGTTGTTGGGTGCGTACCCGTTCGCCCCCGGGGTGGAGGCGGGGGTGTTGTCGCCCGTCGCCAGGTACAGGTTTCCGTCGGCGTCCCAGCCGACGTCACCACCGACGTGGCAGCACTGGCCACGCTGGGTCTCGACCTGGATGATGACCTGTTCTGTGGACAGGTCCAGGCCGTCGCCGGTCCACTGGAAGCGGGAGAGCTGGTTGTGGCCGCGCCACTGGTCCCAGTACGACTCGTCCGCGCCGGCGGGCAGGGAGTTCGGCGCGGCACCGGTGGGGGTGTTCAGCCGCGGAGCGTAGTACAGGTAGACCCAGTGGTTGTTTTCGAAGTCCGGGTCGATCGAAATGGTCTGCAGGCCGTCCTCGGAGTTCGCGTACACCGGGATGGCGTTGACGATCCTCGTGATACCTGTCGACGGGTCGGTGAGGCGAATGTCGCCGTTTCGCGCGGTGTGCAGGATCCGCCGGTCCGGCAGGATGGCGAGGTCGATCGGCTCGCCGACATTGCGGGTCAGCAGGATCCGTTCGTAGTTGGCTGTTTCGGTGGCGGCGGGGTCTTCCGGGTGCGGGTCGTCCGGGTGCGCCTGCGCCGGGCGGACGACGGCGACCAGGCTGACTGCGAGTAATGCGGCGACCACCGCAGGCGCGACTAATCGTCGCAGGTTAGAATGCATAAGACGCTTCCTCGGCGGGAGGTGTCARCAGGAGAGTGGCCGGACCGTCCGTCACACCGGTGCTACGGTAGGACAGCTGAAGGCGGCCCGGCCGCTTGCCGCTTTCACAGCAAGCGGTTCTTCATCGGGAGATGGTGTACCTCGGGGATTCACCGGGGGCTGTGCCCGATCTCGGCCGTGCTCGGTCTCGACCGTGCCCGATCTCAGCCGTGCCCGATCTCAGCCGCGCAGGTTGGCCATGGCCTGGAAGCTGCGCTCGGCCGCCCCGAACGAACCGGGCGGGTTGGGCAGCGTGCTGGGGGCGGTGTCCTGCTCCCAGATCGGCTTGTACGGCTTGCCGCTCTGGTTGACCTTGCGCAGGAAGTCCGCGAAGGGAAGGTCCCCGGCCCCGAACTCGACGATGTCGTAGCCGTTCGCGTTCTCCGGGTTGGTGTCGCCGTCCTTGATGTGGAAGAGCGGGTACCGCCCCTTGTTCGCCAGGACGTACCTGGCGGGGTCGAACCCCGGATAGCGATACGCACCGACATAGGCCCAGTAGATGTCCATCTCGAGGTACACCAGCCTGGGGTCGGTGTTCTTCAGGAACACGTCGTAGAGTCGCACCCGCGGCTGGTCGGTGGCGAACGCGAACTCGCCGGCGTGGTTGTGCTGGTAGAACTTGAGCCGTCGTCTGGCCGCTGCGGCCCCGATCTCGTTGAAAACCTCGGCGGCCGCCTTGTAGCCGGCCACGGTGTTGTCACCGGTCGGCGCGTTGGCCGTGCCCACATAGCTCAGACCGAGGATCTGCGCGTTCTCGAACTCGATCTCCCGCTGGCTGGGATTGGTGAAGTTGCCCAGGCCCACATGGCTGCCCGCGCCGACGAGGCCGTTGTCATCCAGCAGCTGGCGGATCTCGGGAACCGTGATCTGCCGCCCGAGGATCGAGGTGCTCTGGGTGTAGCCGGCGAACTCCACCTCCCGGAAGCCGATCCGCGAGAGCTCCTCGAAGACAGCCCGGAAACCCAGCTGGCTGACCTTGTCGCGGATGCTGAAGAGCTGGATTCCGAGCTTGTTCTTCGGGAGCAGCCGGCCCTTTGCCGGGCCGTGCACCGGGCCATGGGCCGGGGAACCGGCCAATGCGGGTGTGGAGCCGGCCAGGGTGGCCGCGCTGACGGCGACGGTGCCGCCGACCGCGGCCTGCAGCAGGCGCCGACGGTTGATCTTCTCCTGGGTCACGCGTTCTCCTCGCGTAAAAGATGGGAAGTCTCGTGCCGATGCATCGGTGACTCAGTTCTCTCCTTTCCGGTGTCGGATCTCTCCGCGGGCGGCCCGGCCGGCTGCCCGGCCACCCGCGAGGCTCAGGTGAGAAGGGAGGCGGTGTCGCCGTCGACTGCCGCCGAGACGGCGGTGTCGATCTCCTCCCAGCAGCCGTTCCGCGCGGCGCTGCGCTCCACCGCGGCGAGAACCTGCTGGACCCGCAGACCCTCGGCGAAGGAGGGAAGCGGATTGTCGCCCCGCCCCACGGCCACCAGGAAATCGCGGATCTCATGAATGAACGTGTGGTCGTAGCCGAGGCCGTGCCCGGGTGGCCACCAGGCGTTCAGATAGGGATGGGACGACTCTGTCACCAGAATTCGACGGAATCCCGCGGTACTCGGAGCCTCGGTGTGATCGTAGAACGACAGTTCGTTCATCGTCTCGAAATCGAAGGCGAGGCTGCCGGCCGATCCGTTGATTTCGAGGCGGATTGCGTTCTTGCGTCCGGAGGCGAATCTGGTCGCCTCGAAGGCGGCGACGCCGCCACCCGAGAGTCTGCTGATGAACAACGCGCAGTCGTCGACCGTCACCGTGCCCAGCTGCCCGGCGTCCGGGGCCACCGAGCCGTCAGCCGCCACCGACGGCATCGGCCGTTCCTTCACGAAGGTCTCGGTCAGGGCCGACACGCCGGTGAGCAGCTCCCCGGTGACGAACTGGGCGAGATCGATGATGTGCGCGCCGATGTCGCCGAGCGCACCCGAACCGGCCCGGTCCCGGCGCAGCCGCCACACCAGTGGGAACCCGGGGTCGACGATCCAGTCCTGGAGGTACTGGGCCCGGACGTGCCGGATGGTGCCGAGCCGGCCCGCCGTGACGATCTCGCGAGCCAGCGCGAGCGCCGGCACCCGCCGGTAGTTGAACCCCACCATCGATCGCACCCCGTGGCGGGCCGCGCGCTCGGCGGCCCTTGTCATGGCCACAGCCTCCTCGACCGTGTTGGCCAGGGGCTTCTCGCACAGGACGTGCTTGCCAGCCTCGAGCGCCGCGATGGCGATCTCGGCGTGGTTGTCACCCGGCGTGCACACATCCACGAGCGCGACGTCATCGCGCTCCACCAGCCGACGCCAGTCGGTCTCCGCCGACAACCAGCCGAGGCGCCTCGCCGCGGCATTCACCTTCTCGGCGTCGCGGCCGCAGACAACCGTCATCTCCGGGGTGACCGGAAGATCGAAGACGTGGCTGACATTACGCCAGGCATGCGAGTGCGTGGCGCCCATGAACGTGTACCCCACCATGCCGACGCCCAGCGTCAGCTTGCTGTCCTGGGACAAAAGAAACCTCCGCCCGGTCCTCGCCTTCCACCTAGCGGCGAGGGATTACTCGAAACCGACGGCCAGATAGTCGTCGACGTTGTCCCTGGTCACGACCGCCGAATAGGTCGTGATCGACGCCGGGACCTCGTGCTCGGCCAGGCCGCCGAGCCCCGAGCCCTGCGCGAGCAGACGCGCCAGGGAGATCGCCGAGGAGGCCATACTCGGGCTGTAGAGCACGGTGGCCTTGATCACGGCGTTGTCACTCTTGATCTGATCCATCACCCGGCGGGATCCGGCTCCGCCGACCATGAAGAACTCCTCCTCACGGCCGGCCTGCCTGATGGCCGCCTCCACCCCGATGCCCTGGTCGTCGTCGTGGTTCCACAACGCGTCGATCTGCCCCTCGGCCTGCAGGATCTGGGCGGTGACCTCCTGACCGGTCGCGGCCGTGAAGTCGGCGGCCTGGCGCGCGGTGACCCTCAGGCCCTGCGCTTCGAGCGCCTCGCGGAACCCCCGGCTGCGCTCCTGGGTCAGCTCGAGGCTGTCGATGCCGGCGATCTCGACGATCACGGGGTTGCTGACGTTGCGGCTCCGCAGCGTGTCGGCGATGTAGCGGCCGGCGTTGGCGCCCATGCCGTAGTTGTCGCCGCCGATCCAGGTCCGATAGGCCAGCGGCGAGGCGAAAACACGGTCGAGGTTGACCACCGGGATGCCTGCCGACATGGCCTCCGTCGCGATCTCGGTCAGGGCGTTGCCGTCGAAGGGCAGGATCACCAGCGCATCGACGTCCCGGTCGATCAGGGTCCTGACCGCGGAGATCTGCTGTTGGACGTCGTTGGTTCCCTCGGTGGCCTCGAAGGTGACTTCGGGGAACTGGTCGGCCTGCGCCGTGGCGTTCTTGCTGATGGCGCCCATCCAGCCGTGGTCGGCCGCGGGCGCCGAGAACCCGATGGTGACCGGCCGCCCGGGTGCCGCGGAGGCGTTGGTGACCGTGGTCGTCGTGCCGGACGAACTCGAGTCGTTGCCCGTGCAGGCCGCAAGCGCCGCGGTGGCACCCGCGGCCGCGCTGCCCAGAAAAAAGCGACGGTTCAATAACCTCGGGGATAACTGGGTCATTTTCTCACTCCCTTGGTGTCGAAGTCCTGAGGACGGCCTGGCTGGGACGATTTCCTCGTCTTTCCCCGTGAGACGGGGCAGAGCAGGAAAGAGCAGGGCAGGGCGGACGGGCTGGAACGACGGAAGAAGAACCGGTCCGGAGCGCGCGGGGCGGGACCTGCGCAGATGCCAGGCGCCAACGGCGGTTGTCCCCTTCGGGACCCGGGATTCGTGATGTGCTGCCGCGCGGCACGTGCGCCGCGGTCGCGTTCTCTCGACTGCTTACCTGGATCGCACTGTTCCGCTTACCTGGATCGCGCTACCTGGATCGCGCTACCTGGATCGTGCCGTCCCGCGCCGTTGCAGCAGCACGGCCGCCACGATGATCGCACCCTTGGCAATGTTCTGGATGGGAGTCGACAGATTGTTGAGAATGAACAGGTTGGTGATCGTGGTGAAGGTCAGTACGCCCAGGATGGAGCCGACCAGCGAGYCGCGTCCCCCGCTCAGCAGCGTCCCACCGATGATGACCGCCGCGATGGCGTCCAGCTCGTAGAGGCTCCCGTGCGTGCTGGCACCGGTGTTCGTCTGCGCTGTCAGCATGATGGCGGCGATGCCGCAGCAGAACCCCGACAGCAGGTAGAGCAGTGCGGTGTGCCGCCGGACGTTGATTCCCGCGAGCCGGGCCGCCTCCGGGTTACCGCCGACGGCAAAGGTACGGCGGCCGAAGGTGGTGCGGTTCAGCACGACCCAGCCGACCGCGCAGACGACGGCGAGAATGTAGACGAGCATGGGAATGCCGAGCCATTTCGCCAGTGCGATGTCGGCGAAACTGTTCACCTCCACGACCTGGGAGCGGCGGTTCGACATCTGCTCGGCGAGACCGCGGGCGGAGGCGAGCATCGCGAGAGTGACGATGAACGGAACCAGGCGGCCGTAGGCGATCAGTGCACCGTTGATCAGACCGGCGCCGGAACCCACCAGCAGAGCGGTGAACACCATGGCGGTCAGGCCCAGGTCCTGGGTGGCGACGGTGGTCGACCAGACCGAGGCCAACGCGATGATCGCCCCGACCGACAGATCGATGCCTCCCCCGATGATGACGAAGGTCATCCCGACCGTGACGATGYCGATGACCGATGCCGTGGTGAGGATGTTGATGACGTTGGATCTCGTCAGGAAGGCGTCGGGCTCGGTCACCGCGCCGATGACTCCGAGAACCAGCAGGACGACGACCAGGCTGAGGATCCGGGACTCGCCGGCCCGGCCCAGCAGCCTTCCCGGTGCCCACGGTGCCCGGGCCTGCGCCGCGGGCATCCCGGGCGGGGCCTGCTTCTTCGCCGGTGTGGAGACCCGCCCGTTCATACGACAGCACCACCTTCCATGACAAGATCGAGAACGGAGTGCTCGTCGAGGGTCTCCGCGGCTGCCTCCCGCACCACCCGGCCCTCCCGCAGCACCAGCACCCGGTCGGCCAGACCGAGAACCTCGGGAATCTCGCTGGACACGAGCAGGACGCCCATGCCGGAGTCGGCGAGCTGGCGGATCAGCGCGTACAGCTCCGCACGCGCCCCGATGTCGACACCTCGGGTGGGCTCGTCCAGCAGCAGCAGGCGGCACTCCCGCAACAGCCACCGCGCGAGCACGGCCTTCTGCTGGTTGCCGCCGGACAGCAGTCGGGTGACGCGGCCCGGGATCGCGGGGCGGAGGTCAAGCGTGCGGATCAGCCGGGTGGCGTCCTCGAGCTCCCGGCGGCGGTCCAGCCAGCCCAGCCTGGAATAGCGTGGCAGCGAGGCCGCGCTGACGTTCCGCGTGATCGAGTGGTCGAGGAAGAGCGCCTGGCTCTTGCGCTCCTCGGGGGCGAGCCCCATGCCGCGGGCGACCGCGGCGGTGACGGTGCCCGGTCGCAGCGCTCTGCCCTCGAAGAACACCCGGCCGGTGTCAGCACGACGCGCTCCGTAGATGGTCTCCAGGATCTCCGACCGCCCGGAGCCGACCAGGCCGGCGAGGCCGAGGACCTCACCGCCGTGCAGGGTGAACGAGATGTCGGTGAACTCGCCGTGCCGGGTGAGGCCCTCCACGCGCAGCACTTCGGTCCGCGCGGGCTCCGGATCGTCCGGCGAGGGGTTGGATGTCGTCGCGGCGGTCGCGCGGGACCTGCGGGGCGGAAAGGCGTGCTCGATCGAGCGGCCGGTCATCAGGGAGACGATGTGGGATGTCGGGGTGCTCCCGGCGTCAAGCCCGGAGGCTGCGGTCTGCCCCTCCCGGAGCACCGTCACCCGATCGCCGATCTCCCGGATCTCGGCCAGCCGGTGCGAGATGTACAGGGTGRCCACGTCCGCGGCGGCGAGTTCCCTGATCACTCGGAAGAGATTGTCCACCTCATCGGCGGCCAGTACGGCGGACGGCTCGTCCATCACGATGATCCGTGCATCGCGGGAAAGCGCCCGCGCCATGCTCACGATCTGTTTCCCGGCCGCCGATAATCGGCCGACCTCACGCCGGGGAGATATCTCTCCGTGTCCCAGTCGCTCGAGGAGGGCGGCTGCCGCGGTGTAGGTGTCGCCACGGCGGACGAAACCGAGGCTTGACCGCTCGTGCCCCAGGAAGATGTTCTCGGCGATGGAGAGGCCGTCCACGAGGTCGAGTTCCTGGTAGATCGTGGCCACTCCGAGCCRCATCGCCGCGACCGGCGTCGGGAGCTGTACCTTCTCGCCCTGCCAGCGGATGACGCCCTCATCCGGCTGTTGGGCCCCGGCCAGGATTTTGATCAGTGTCGACTTGCCGGCGCCGTTCTGCCCCAGCAGGCAGTGGACCTCGCCGGCCCGCACCTCCAGGTCGACTCCGCCCAGTGCCCGCACACCGGGGAACTCCTTGACGATGCCGGACATCGCGAGCAGGGGCGGGTTCATACGCGCTCCCCCGGTAACAGCGCTGGCGGGGACTCCACCGCGAAGACCTGGTCGCTGATCAGGCGAGCCGCACCGACGACGCCCGCGTCCTTCCCGAGTTCGGAGAGCGCGATCGGCAGGTTGCTCGTCGCCAGCGGCAGGGAGCGCCGGTAGACAACGGCGCGGATCTCGGCGAGAAGCGCGTGCCCGAGACCGGCGACGCCACCGCCTATCACGATGAGTCCGGGATTGAAGAAACTGACCAGGCCGGCGAGGACCTGACCGACCCGGCGACCGCCGTTTCGGATGAGCTCCATGGCGGCGGGGTCGCCGGTGGCCACTGCGTGGGCCACGTCCGCGGCGGTCAGCTGCCCTGCCCGCGCAAGCCGCTCGGCGAGGAACGGCGAGGAACCCGAGCGCGCCGCCGCGGCGGCATCCCTGGCGAGAGCAGCCCCGCCGAAGTACGCCTCCAGGCACCCGATGTTGCCGCAGGCGCAGGGCGGGCCGGCAGCGTCGACGCTGATGTGCCCGATGTCGCCGGCGCTGCCGTCCACGCCCCGGTAGCAACGGCCGTCGACGAACAACGCCGCGCCTATACCGGTACCGATCTTCAGGAAGAGGAAGTCGTCCACGGACCGGGCCAGGCCGGCATGCCGCTCGCCCAGCCCCATGACGTTCACGTCGTTGTCCACGAGGACCGGACATCCCAGTGCCTGGGTCAGGACGTCCCGGACCGGGAACCGGTGCCATCCCGGCATGATCGGCGGACTCACCGGGACTCCGTCGCGAAAGCTCACCGGGCCGGGGACCCCCACTCCCGCGCCGTGCAGGTCGTGCAGGGTCTCCTCGGCGCGAAGCTTCTCGGCGAGCCGCAGGACCTCCGAGAGCACGGCCTTGGGCCCCTGGCTGACGTCGAGCGGCTCGGACGCGCGCCTGACGATCTCCAACTGCCCGGTGGTGACGGCGACGTCGATCGAGGTCGCGCCGATGTCCACCGCGACGAAGCGGATGTCGGAGGACAGCTGGACGATCGACGACCGACGACCGCCCCGGGACGCGGCCAGTCCCGCGCTCTCGACCAGTCCGAGCTCCGTGAGCCGGTCGAGCTCGCTGGCCACCTTGGATCTCGACAGTCCCACCGCCTCGCCGAGCTCGGCGCGGGAACGAGGCCCCTCATCCCGCAGCAGTCGGAGCAGGCGCGCCTGATAAGCGTTCTCCGGCCTGACAGGCATCAACCTCAACTCCACCCTCCCCCCATGGGGCGACGATTCGGACGCAAGCGTACGCCGTTTCGACGAAATGAGGAATATGTTTCACTAGATCGCTACTAACTTTCGCTTCGTCGAGAACAAAGTCCCCCCGCAACGGACATATGCCCCAGGTCGCCGCCCCGGCGGCGACCCCGGCTCGGCGCGACGAGGGCGGGAGTGCCAGCAATTCCAACTACCCGATTGCCCGATCCAGTCACCTGCAGTGACTACAGGCCGCACTTATGTCGATAATCAGACAAAAGTCGATCACGATGATCGAGAGTTAGGTGGAAAGACTAGGGTCATGGCGCCTACATCCAACGTCGTACGCTCTGCCCAACGGTCGGGCGGCGCGGGCGAGCTCTTCCAGATGCYGCGGGACGGCCGACCGCGGACCAGGGCGGATCTGGCCACCCGCACCGGTCAGGCCCGGTCGACGATCGCCGCGCGGGTGGACCAGCTCCTGGCCTCGGGCCTCGTCACCCCGACAGGAGAGTCGGCCTCGACGGGTGGGCGGCCGCCCACCACGTTCGTCTTCAACCCCGGGGCGCGCCTGGTGGTGGCCGTCGACCTCGGAGCTCTGCACGGGCACGTCGCGATCACGGACCTCGCCGCGAACGTCCTGGCCGAGCGCAGCGAGCCGCTTCCGATCCAGCAGGGGCCCGACGACGTCCTCGACTGGGTCGCGAGGACGGGGCTGGACCTGCTGGCACAGAGCGGTCGTTCGCTGGACGAGGTCGTCGGTGTCGGCGTCGGCCTGCCGGGTCCGGTGAACCACGAGACCGGCCGGCTGACCCACCCGCCGATCATGCCCGGGTGGGACGACTACGACGTGCCGGCCAGGCTGAGCTCGGTCTTCCGGACGTCGGTGCTGGTCGACAACGACGTGAACATCATGGCGCTGGGCGAATACCACACGGCCTGGCGCAATGTCGACCATCTCCTCTTCATCAAGATCGCCACCGGCATCGGTGCGGGCATCATCAACGACGGGCGGCTGAGTCGCGGTGCCCAGGGCGCGGCCGGGGACCTCGGCCATGTGGCGGTGGCGGGCCGCGAGGACGTGCCCTGCCGGTGCGGCAACGCCGGCTGCCTGGAGGCCGTGGCCAGCGGCCAGGCCATCGCGCGGACGCTGCGCCGCCACGGCCTCGACGTGCCCGGCAGCGACGAGGTCGTGACTGCCGTCCGGGCCGGGAGCCTCCTCGCCGGGCAGACCGTACGCCAGGCCGGGCGGGACATCGGCGGTGTCCTGGCGACATGCGTGAGCCTGCTGAATCCCGCCGTGATCRTGCTGGGTGGCATCGTGGCCGAAGCCGGGGRGTATCTGCTGGCAGGGATCCGCGAGGTCGTCTACCGGCGTTCACTGCCCCTGGCCACCCAGCATCTGCGGATCGTGTCCTCCCAGGCGAAGGGGCGTGCCGGCATCCTGGGCGCAAGCATCATGGTCACCGACCACGTGCTTTCACCAACGGCCGTGGACGCCCTGCTGACCTGAGCCGCTGAACTGACCCACTGGTCTGACCCGCCGGTCTGACCCGCTGACCTGCCCCGCTGACCTGCGCCGTTCAGCGGCGGGTGGAGAACGCCGTGTCGAACGCCGCCGCCGACGGCTGGATCGCGTTGAGGCCCCGGACGAACGCCAGCGCCTCCGGCGCGCCGACGAGCCGGTCCATCCCGGCGTCCTCCCATTCGATCGAGATCGGCCCGTCGTAGCCGATGGCGTTCAGTGCCCGGAAACTGTCCTCCCAGGGCACGTCACCGCGCCCGGCCGAGACGAAGTCCCAGCCCCGGCGCGGATCCCCCCAGGGCAGGTGCGAGCCGAGCCGGCCGTTGCGGCCGTTGCCGACCCGCCGCCGGGTGTCCTTGCAGTCGACGTGGCAGATGCGGTCGGCGAAGTCCAGGATGAACGCCACCGGGTCGAGGTCCTGCCACACGAAGTGGCTCGGGTCCCAGTTCAGCCCGAACGCGGGATGGCGGTCGACGGCGTCGAGGGCGTGCAGCACCGTCCAGTAGTCGTACGCGATCTCGCTGGGGTGCGTCTCGAAGGCGAAGCGGACCCCGACCTCGGTGAAGACGTCGAGGATGGGGCGCCAGCGGTCGGCGAAGTCCCGGTAGCCCGCCGCCACCGTCTCGGCGGGCACCGGCGGGAACATCGCCACGGTGTGCCAGATCGACGAGCCGGTGAACCCGACGACGGTGCGCACCCCGAGCTTGGCGGCGACCCGGGCCGTGTCGGCCATCTCCGCGGCGGCCCGGCGCCGGACGCCTTCGGGCTCCCCGTCCCCCCAGACCCGGGCCGGCAGGATGGCCTGGTGGCGTTCGTCGATCGGGTGGTCGCAGACGGCCTGGCCGACGAGATGGTTCGAGATGGCCCAGACCTGAAGGTTGAATTTGCGCAGGATCTCTAATCTGCCGGGCAGGTAGTCGTCCTCGGCGAGGGCACGGTCGACCTCCAGGTGGTCGCCCCAGCAGGCGATCTCCAGTCCGTCGTAGCCCCACTGCGAGGCCAGTCGGCACACCTCGACGAACGGCAGGTCGGCCCACTGGCCGGTGAACAGGGTGATCGGACGGGGCATGGCGGGCTCCTCCTGCGGAAGTCAGCTGCCGGGGCGAGGCCAGCAGGGTCAGCGAGGCCACCGGGGTCAGTGCGGCCAGCGAGGTCAGTGAGACCGGGTGGGGCGCGGGTCAGCGGGGGTCGGGTCGGGCCGCCGTCCGCGCCGCGGGGAGCGGTGCGGCGAGCCCGGCGAGCCGGAGCAGCAGGTCCTTCACCTCGGTGGCCCGGATCGACTCGGTGCCGGCCGCCGGGTCGGAGCAGATCAGTACCGGAGCGTCGTCCGCCGAGGTGGGCAGCCGGCCGTGGCTGCCCCGCACGCAGGACGGATCAAGCGGGACGACCTGCATGCTGTAGCGCAGGCCGAGCTTCCGGCGGACCAGCGCGGCGCCGGCGCGCGCCTTCGCCCACGGATCCGCGGGGTCGAAGAACAACTCGGCGGGGTCGTAGCCGGGCTTGCGGTGGATCTCGACCGTGCGGGCGAAGTCCGGTGCGCGGGCGTCGTCCAGCCAGTAGTAGTAGGTGAACCAGGCATCCGGTTCGGCCACCAGGACGAGTTCGCCGGAGCGCGGATGGTCCAGCCCGTACCGGGCCTTGCCGCCACCGGCGTCGTCGAGGACCTCGTCCACCCCCGGCAGCCGGGCACACAGGTCCCGGACCCGGGCCAGCTCGTCGGGATGACGGACGTAGACGTGCGCGATCTGGTGGTCCGCGACGGCGAACGCCCGCGACGCCCACGGGTCGAGCAGCTCCCGCCCGTCCTGGACGTACACCTCCAGCAGCCCCGCCCGGCGCAGCGCCCGGTTGACGTCGACGGGACGGCGCACGGCCGTGATCCCGTACTCGCTGAGCACCACCGTCGTGGCGCCGCGCGCGCGGACGTCGTCGAGCAGCGGCCCCAGCACCTCGTCGACCTCGCGCGCGGCGACCGCGGCGCGCGGGTCGTCCGGGCCGTACCGCTGCAGGTCGTAGTCCAGATGGGGGACGTAGACGAGCAGGCAGTCGGGGCGATGCCGGTCCAGGATCGAGCTGGCCGCGGCGGTGATCCACCGCGACGAGGCGATCCCCGCGGTCGGCCCCCAGTACTGGAACAGCGGAAACGGCCCCAGCTCACCGGTCAGCTCGTCGTGCAGGTCGGCCGGACGGACGTAGCAGTCCGGCGACTTGCGGYCGTCCGCGTGGTAGACCGGCCGGGGGGTGACGACGATGTCGGTGGCCGCCCCCATCGCGTACCACCAGCACACGTTCGCCACCCGCCACCCGGGGACGCGGGCCCGTGCGGCGTCCCAGAGCTTCTCGCCCCCGACCAGGGCGTTGTGCTGGCGCCACAGCATGGGCTCGCCCAGGCCGCGGAAGTACCAGCCGTTGCCGACGATGCCGTGCTCACGGGGAAGGGCACCGGTGAGCAGGGTCGCCTGGACCGAGCAGGTGACGGCGGGCAGCACCGGATCCAGCCGGGCCCGGAACCCACTGCCGGCCAGCCGGGAGAGGTTCGGCATGTGCCGCAGCAGTCGGGGGGTCAGGCCCACGACGTCCAGAACAACCACAGGTGTCGCAGTCATCGGTCAGCTCCTCACCGACGTCGCGGGGTCGGCGAGGCCGGCCTGACCGACGCCGCCCGGACCGACGCCGCCCGGAGCGACCGCGCTCAGGCCGACGGCGGTCAGGTGGCGCCGGGCCCAGTCGAGTTCGGCGGCGATCCCGGCGACCAGACCCGCGTCGTCGGTGGGACGCTGCCCGGCGGGGAGCACGTCCCAGGTGTAGGTCTCCACCTCGAGGTGATCGGTCCGGGCCGACCTGCCGCCGAACAGCCGGGTCAGTGTGTCCACCAGCACCGGGCTGGTGCTCGCGAGCGGCGCCGGCGGCCGGGCGTGGAGCGGCAGGTGGAAGTGGACCCGCCAGGGTGCGTCGGTGCGCAGCGGCCGGGGGCCGTGCAGCGCCTCGGCCAGATCGTCGACGCCGACCGCGACGCCCGCTCCGCCCCCGCCGCCATCCCCGCCCGGGGGCGAGACCCGGGTCTGATGCAGGAAACGCGGCTCGACGAACCGCTCCAACCGGGTCCGGCTGGCCGGATCCGCGGGGTCGGCCACGTGCAGCGCGCAGGACGCCTGCGCCTTGACGATCGGCAGTCCGGCGGCCTCGAGCCGGGCCAGTGCCGTCGCCGGATCCTCGAACGCGACGGCCAGGTGGCAGATGTCGAGGCACACCCCGATGCGGTCGGTGTCCACCGAGGCCAGGTGCACCACCGCGTCGTTGATCGTCTCCGCGACGCAGCCCGGTTCGGGTTCCAGCCCCACCCGGATCACCCGGCCGGTCGTGGCCTCCAGCCGCTCCAGGTGCTCCGCCAGCTCGGCCAGGTGCCGCCGGGCGGCGTCGCCCCGGGCCGGCGTCCAGCCGGAGCCCCAGCCCAGGGGCAGGGTGGAGATGYTGCCCCGGGCCTCGTCGGGCAGCAGGTCGGCGAGCACCTCGGCGACGTCGACGGTGTAGTCGAGCCGGGACCGCTCGGACCAGTCCGGTGCGTACACGGCGTGCCCGACGACCGGGGCGTGAAAGCCCCGGTAGGGGAACGCGTTGACGGTCACGACCTCCAGCCCCCGGGCATGCAGCTCGGCGCGCAGCCGGCGGCGCGCCGCCCCGTCCCGGGCGAGGCCGGCGGCGGTGTCGCGGGCGAGCCAGAGACCCACGCCGAGCAGGTCGACACCGAGCCGGTGGCGCACCGGTTCGGTGAAGCGGGCCAGCTGCCCGACCACGCCGTCGACGTCCTCCGCGGGGTGCACGTTGGTGCAGTAGGCGAGGTGGATTGTGGTGCCGTCCGCATGACGCAGCCTCATCGCCGGTCAGCTCTCCGGCCGGGTGCCGCGCAGCACCGAGTTGCCCGCGAAGGTCGCCGTGGGCTCCGCCGGCACGACGCCTCCGACGCCTCCGATGTCCTCGATGTCCTCGATGTCCTCGCCGTCGCCCCCGGCGTCGTCGCCGACGTCCAGCCGCCCGCTCTGCGCGAAGAAGGCGACCGGGTTACGCCACAGCACCGTGTCGACGTCGTCGTCGGTGAAACCGGCGGCGAGCATCGCCCGCCCGGTCCGATGGGTCCGTAACGGATCGCTGCGACCCCAGTCGGCGGCCGAGTTGACCAGCACGGATCTGGTGCCGTACTCCCGCAGGATCGCCACCATCCGGTCAGGATCCATCTTGGTGTCCGGGTAGATGGAGAACCCCATCCAGCAGCCGGAGTCGGCGACCAGCCCGACGGTCACCTCGTTGAGGTGGTCGATGATCACCCGGTACGGGGGGATGCCGGACTCCCGGATCACGTCGAGGGTGCGGCGGGTTCCGCTGATCTTGTCGCGGTGCGGGGTGTGCACCAGCACCGGCAGGTCGTGCTCGACAGCCAGTTCGAGCTGGCGGGCGAAGGCCTCGTCCTCCTCGGGCGTCATGGAGTCGTAGCCGACCTCGCCCACCGCCACCACGCCGTCCTTGACCAGGTAGCGCGGCAGCTCGTCGAGCACCTCCACGCAGCGCGGGTCGTTGGCCTCCTTCGGGTTGAGCGCGATCGCGCAGTGGTGGCGGATGCCGAACTGGGCGGCGCGGAACGGTTCCCAGCCGATCAGGGCGTCGAAGTAGTCGACGAACGACCCGACGCTGGTACGCGGCTGGCCGAGCCAGAAGGCGGGTTCGACGACGGCGCGCACGCCGACCGCGTACATCTGCTCGTAGTCGCCGGTGGTGCGGGAGGTCATGTGGATGTGGGGGTCGAAGATGCGCATCGGATCTCCTGGTCACCAGAGAGGACGGGCGTTGGCTAATCGGCCCAGCAGCACCTGTGCGTCGGCGGGCAGCCGGCGGCCGGCGGCCGCCCGCTCGGCGGCGAGGTCACCGAGCATCCGGCCGAGTTCGGCGTCGGCCCGCCGCTCGAGGTCCGCCACCACGGTCAGATCCACCTCGAGGAAGACGCACTTGAGCACGCCGTGGCGCCATGCCTGGTCGTCGAGATGGCGTGCCGCGTAGGGTCCGAGCGCCGCCGCGACGAGCCGGGAGTCGTTCGTGCGCAGCGCGTCCCGGGTGATCGCGAGGGCTGCGTCCCCGAGGTTCAGCAGCGGCAGCGCCCGCAGCACACCTCGCTTCTCCGCCGCGTCGCCGTGCTGGTAGATCCGCGTGACCACCGCAACCCTCGGCGCGGTCGCGGTCGGCAGGGCCGCGAGCAGGACGGTGCGGGCGGCGTCCTGGACCTGCCAGCCATCCAGGTCGGTGCGGGGCACGGACGTGTCGGGCGCGGATGTGTCGGGCGCGGATGTGTCGGGCGCGGATGTGTCGGGCTCACCCCGGGCGGCCCACTGCCCCGCGCCGCCCGGGGTGAGCGGTTTACGCCCGCACCAACGCCCAGCCTGGGGAAACAGGCTGGTCAGCGTGTCGGGATCAGCGGCGACGGACGCCGTCGCGGCGGCCAGCCACCTGGTGGCATGGGGGTCCAGCCGGGGCGCCAGGACCCGACGCAGATCGTCCAGTCCGTCGGGTTGGTCAACGGGGTGGGGCTGATCGAGTTCGATCTCCATGGGGGTCACACCTCCTGCTGGCCGGGCCAGCTCCCGTCCGCGGTGCCGGGCCGGCGGCCGGCGGTGGGGACCACCGTCGGCCGCCGGGCCGCCGCGTCGCGCAGAAACTCGATCGACCGCCGGGCCACGTCGGGGGCGGCATGGCTGTGCCGGGGCAGCTCGACGGCGACGAGGCCCCGGTAACCGGTCTGTGTCAGCGCGGCCAGTACCGGAGGAAAGTCGATCTCTCCGGCCCCGAACTCGAGATGGGTGTGGTCGCCCCGACGCATGTCGTCGATCTGGACGTTGCGCAGGTGGGGCCCGGCACGGTGGACGCAGTCGGGCACCGGATCCGGTTCGAGGCACTGGACGTGCCCGATGTCGAGAGTCAGGCCGAACAGCGGCGGCGCGTCCAGCTGTGCTCGGAGCCGCTCGAAACCGGCCACGTCCTCGACGAGCATCCCCGGCTCGGGTTCGAAACCGAGCGGCATGCCGCACCGGTCGGCGTGGGCGGTCACGGTGGAACAGCCCGCCACCAGCCACTCCCAGGCCGAGCGGGGGTCGACCTCGGGCCGGCGCACACCGCTCCAGAACGACACGGCCTCGGCCCCGAGGTCGGCGGCGACGTCGACGGCAAGACACAGGAACTCGGTCCGGCGGGCACGGCCGGTCTCCGCGACGAGCGTCGGCTCGTGTTTGCGCCGCGGGTCGAGCAGGTAGCGGGCACCGGTCTCGACGACCACCGCGAGACCGAGGTCGGCGAGCCGGGCCGCGACCGTGGCTGTCCGGCGGGTCAGCCCGGGTTCGAACGGGTCGAGGTGCGCGTGGTCCAGGGTGAGGGCGACCCCGTCGTAGCCGAGGTCCGCGATGATCGCGAGTGCGTCCTGGAGCCGATGGTTGGTGAAGCCGTTGGTGCCGTAGCCGAAGCGCAGGGCGCTCATGTGGGGGACACCCGCCGCGCCAGCAGCCGGCTCAGCGGGTAGGACGCCATCACCGCCGCCGCGGCGACGGGCGCGCCCGACCGGGCGATCAGTGCCGCCTGCAGGGGAATGAGGCCGAGGATTCCGCCGCCCACCGCGCCACGGATGCGCCCCGCGGTGGGTTCACGGACGGCTTGGACCTGCGCCGTTCCCACGGTCGCGGCGTAGCCGGCGGCGTACGCCAGACCCGCCAGTCTCGCCGGACTCGTCAGTCTCGCCGGCCCGGCTGCGGCGGCGCCGGCGGGCGAGGTGGGTGCGGCGGGCGAGGTGGGTGCGGCGGGTCCGGCGACGAGGACGGCGGTGACGGCGCCGGTGACACCCAGGGCCAGTGCAGGCACGGAACGATGCGCGCCGGTGACCTCCCCGCGGGAGAGCGCCGTCGTCGCGAACGTGTGTGCGCCGACGGCCAGGGCGCCCCGCATCCCCGCCCTGGCCTTGCCCCCACCAGCGGCGGCGGCCGTGGTGGTGGCAGTGGCGCCGAGCAGGACGTCGAGCCCGCGGGCCGCGGCCATCGCCAACGGGCCGGCGGGAGTGTTCTTCAACGCCAGGTCGTAGGCCCACACCACCCCGGCGAGCGGCAGCGCGGTCCGCAGCGCCGGCCGTCCGCCGGTGGCGCCGGCCAGGGCCAGCCCGGCGGCGGTGAGACCGGTCGCGAGCCCCAGCGCGAAACCCGCGGACGCCCGGCCGGAGGGAAGGGGACGCTCCGGCCGCTCGACGCGGTCCAGCTCCCGGTCGGCATAGTCGTTGAGCGCCATCCCGGCCCAGTACAGGCAGACCGAGCTGGCGGCGAGCCCGACGGTACGCGCCGGCCGGGCCGGCCAGCCGGGCCGTGCGCCCGACCCGGCCACCCGGAACGCCTCGTCGGCCCGACACGCCGCGCCGACGAGGACGTCCCCCGGCACGGTCAGCGCCGCCGGGGCACGCACCAGCTCGGCCAGGACCGCGGCGGTGGGGACGGGCATCAGGCCGCCCCTGCCGGTCTGCCCAGCGCGCAGGCCCAGTCCTGCAGGATGCGGTACTGCTCGGGAAGCCGGTGCTCCGTCGTCCCGAGCGGGTCCTTGAAGTAGTACCCCAGCGCGCCCAGCGGGCCGCTGCAGCCGGCCTCGTGCGCGCGGGCGGTGAACCGGGCGAGGTCGAGCACCAGCGGGGCGGCCAGCGCCGAGTCGCAGCCCTGCCAGGTGACCTGCATCGTCATCCGCACACCGAGGAAGCCCTCGAACAGCACGTGGTCCCAGGCTGTCTTCCAGTCGCCCAGCGCCGGTACGTAGTCGATGCGGGTGTCGCCGTCGGTGCGGTGCCCGAGCATCCCCCGCAGTCCCTGCCCCTTGGAGGTGGTCTTGCTCGCCGCGGCCAGGGGATCGGCAAGAGTCGCGCCGTCGCCGCCACCGAGCAGGTTGGTGCCTGACCAGGCCAGGACCCGCAACGCCCGTCCGGTGAACATCGGCGCCAGCGCGCTGCGTAAGAGGGTCTCCCCCGTCTTGCCGTCACTGCCCGCGTACGGCAGTGCCCGCTCCTGCGCCAGCAGGCCCAGTGCCGGCAGCCGCATCCCGGTGGAGGGCGTGAAGTCGACGAACGGGCAGCCGGCCAGGATCGCCGCGTACGCGTAGAGGGAGCTCGCCGGAAGCACGTCGCGGCCGCCGCGGAGCGCGCGTCCAAGCACCGCCGGGTCCTGGTGTTCCGGGCCGGCGGCGAACCGCGGCTCGGTCGACGACACGTTGACCACGACGACCCGCCGCAGCTCGTGACGGTCCCGGAAGGAGCTGATGTCGTCGGCCAGCCGCCGCGCCGCGGTGGCCTGGTCCTCGTGCTCCCGCAGCGGTCCACCGGCGCCGTCGCGTATCTCGGCGTCCGCGGCGGCCAGCTCGTCCTCGACGAGGCTGACGAGATGGGCCGGGACGACGCCGGCCTGGGCCAGCTCGGCAGCCCGCTTCGGCAGGGGTGTCGACGCCACGTCGTGGCCACCGAAGACGAGGTCGTCGAGGCTCGGCAGACCGGCCCCGGCGAACTCGGCCGTCTCACCGGCCATGCCGACCGGCGGAACGAGCCGAGCGCGCATCGCGGACGCGCCGGTGACCACGGTTGTCGCGACAGAGCCGCGGGCTCCCACCAGCCACACACCCACCCGTGGGCGTGGCCCTGGTCCGGCGGCGTCAGGCCCGGCGGCGTCAGGCCCGGCGGCGCCGGTCGGCCTGCTGTCGGCGGGCTCGGCCTTCACCTGGGTTGGGTCCATACCGTCATCCCTGATCTCCTCGGAGGAGGCGTGAGGACCGGGCAAGGCACGCGAGCTCCCCTCGGCCCGACCACCGACCCGAGCCACCGGTTCGACTTCAGTCGCGATGTTGCACGCATCCGTCTTACACGGCGACTCTTTTCTTAGATCTTGCTCTAGTTTCATCGGAGAGAAGACAAAAGTCGAGACTCGYCGGACCTCCCGTCTGTCGGAGGCAGCCGACGGCCGCGTCGACCAGCCGGTCCGAAAGCTCCCCGGCAGGCGTCCATGGACGGACCACCGCGGCCGAGTCCGGCAGACCGTCYTGTCTGCGAGGATCGAAGTATGGACGAGACGCACGCGGCCGCGACGCGACGCGACGCCGTCACCGCGCTGCGCCAGGCGGGCGCCCGATTCGCCTACCTGCACGGCAGTCGCGCCACCGGGCAGCAGCGAGCGGAGTCGGATATCGACGTCGCCGCCTACTTCGGCGGGCCGCGGCCTCCCAGCTCCTTCGACATCCTCCTGCCAGCCGGCGTCGATCTCCTGGTCCTCGACCACGCGCCGCTCGAACTCGCCGGCAGGGTCGCGGTCGGCGGTCAGCTCCTCTTCGAGGATGACCGGGTCGCCCGGGTGCACTGGRAGGCGATGACCAGAAAGATCTACTTCGACGAGCTCCCGCGGATYACCCGCGCCCATCGCGAGTTTGCCGCCGCGCTGCTCGCCAGGGAGATCTAGCCGGTGGTCGACCAGGCCCGGGTGCTGCGCCTGCTCCGCGCGATCACCGACGACCTGTCCGTGCTCCGCCGCGAGTCGGGTGCCGACGACGAGCGCCGTGCGGATCCGATCTGGTTGCGGGGCGTCAAGTACACCTTCGTCACCGCGATCGAGGCCTGCGTCGACGTCGCGCAGCACATCTGCGCGACAAGAGGCTGGGGACCACCGGCCGACAACGGGGACTCGATCCGCCTCCTCGGGGACCACGGAGTGCTGACCCCGACTCTCGCCCGGTCGCTCCGCAAGCCCGTCGGTTTCAGGAACGTCCTCGTGCATGACTACGTCGACGTCGACGACGAAATCGTTGTCGCCCGGCTGAAAGCGCTCGACAACCTCGGCGACTTCGTCCGGGAAACAGCGGACTACATCTCCGGCCGACAGGAATAGCCTCCGACTCCCGGCTGGGGCCACCTTCGACGTCGCGTTGACGACGCATCGATGTCGCGCGCTGATTCGGTACCGACCTGCACCGATCCGCGCCAGCGACCAAGCAGCCAGCAGCCAGCGCCGGGCAAGCCAGTCGGGAAACCAGGCATCGGGAATTCCTGGAAGCCGGTCTCCGGCCATAACAGTTACCTTGTTCACCGGCGCCCGGACGCATAACAGGAGACCCGTYTCCGACTTCTCCGGGAAGGTTATACCCCTTCCCAGATAATCCGCCCAGAGTGGTTGACGTACCTCACATCCGTCGGTCATGCTGACCCACCTAAGCAGGTTCTCGGGCGCACAGGAGACGGTTGCTCATGACCCCGTGACCGTCACTGACGCCTTATCTCTGCCCTGTTTCCAGGCACCCACAGGACCACGGCGGAGATATCTCGCCGTCCTGTTTCGGCTGCGTTCGCCATGACGCATCCACGGCAGTCAAACGTGACAGCCACCAGACTGCCGCATTATCGCCATCCCCAGCATCTCCGCTGGTAGCGGGCCCACAGGGCCCGCCATCAGGCGGTTCACCGACCAGCCCCCTCCGCGGTACCCCAGTACCGATGTGCCATTCATCAGCGACTGCCGATGAATGGGAACCACCATCTGTCAGCCCCACCTGAAAGGAGTTCGCCATGCGTGGCAGAAAACTGTTCGGAAGTGCCAGCAGACGACTGAAACTGACGCTTGCATCGTCGATGGCCGCGGCGTTATGCGCCGGTGTCGTGGCCGCGGCACCGGCCCAGGCCCAGGTCGCCAACCCCTACGCCAAGGGGCCCAACCCGACGGAGGCGAGCGTCACCGCGACCACCGGCCCGTTCGCGGTGACGACCTCCAACATCTCGTCGCTGGTCTCCGGCTTCGGCGGTGGCCGGCTCTACTACCCGACCGCCACCAACCAGGGCACCTATGGCGCGATCGCGCTCTCGCCCGGGTTCACCGCCGGCTGGTCCAGTATCGATTGGCTCGGGCCGCGACTGGCCTCGTTCGGGTTCGTGGTCATCGGCATCGAGACCAACAGCCGGTATGACTACCCGCCGTCCCGGGGCGAGCAGCTGCTCGCCGCCCTCGACTGGGCGGTGGAGGACAGCCCGGCGGCCAGCCGGATCGACCCCACCCGGCTCGCCGTCGGTGGCCACTCCATGGGCGGCGGTGGATCGCTGGAGGCGGCCTCCGACCGGCCGTCCCTGAAGGCCGTACTGCCACTGGCGCCGTGGAACTCGGACAAGACCTGGAACGAGGTCCAGGTGCCGACACTGATCATCGGTGGCGAGTCCGACACCGTCGCCCCCGTGGGCTCCCACTCGACGCCGTTCTACAACTCGCTCAGYGGCGAGAAGGCCTTCCTCGAGCTCAACAACGCGAGCCACTTCTTCCCGCAGTCCCCGAACAACCTCGTCGCGAAGCTGGCGATCTCCTGGGCGAAGCGGTGGGTGGACAACGACACCCGCTACAGCCAGTTCCTGTGCCCGGGCCCGGCCAGCGGCGGACTCAGCGAGGTCCAGGCGTACCGGCAGACCTGCCCGTTCTGACCCGCCGTTCTGACCTGCCGTCCTAGCCTGCCGTTCTGACCTGCCCCTTCGAGGTATTCGTCCCTGATCTCCGGGGGCTGCCCGGTTCCCGGCGACCATCCTGGCGCCGTGACCGGCGGGACACGCACCGTACGGGGCGGGTCCTTCCGGTCACGGCGCTTCGCCGTGTGGGGGCGGTGCGGGGCACACACGGCGTGGCCGGGCAGCTCGCCGCCGAGCGGAGCACGCAGCTGGCCGCCGCCGAGGACACGGCGGCGGGCGTCGTCCGGGTCGAGTGCGGTCCGGGCACGTCCGTCGCCCATGCGGTGGAGCTCGCCGACCTGCGCCAGGCGCCGCTGCCTGGGCGACCCCGGTTTCCTGTACCGCGCCCTGCGCCGCACCGCCGTCACCTGACGACCGCGGCCTGCCGGTTCCGTGGCCCCGGAGAGACGGCACCGCGGCGCAGCTGATCAGCGACCACTGGCGCCGCCACCGAAACCGCCGCCCACGAAGCCGCCAGGTCCAGCGGGTCCGCCGTTGAGCACGCCGCTGGTGCTCCCGCCGCCGAACAGCCCCCCGCCTCCGGACGGCTCGTCCGAGTCACCGGAGGGCAGGTCGGCGTTGACGTCCGCGAGGACAACCTGATCACCGGCTTCGAGGCCCGAAGTCACCTCGGTGCGCTCAGAGCCGACCGCACCGGTCTGCACCTGCACCGCCGTCGCCTCACCGTCTCTCACCACGGTCACCGTGCTGAGCTGGCCGGACCGGTGCACGGCGGACGTCGGCACGGTCWGGACGTTCTCGACCTCCTTCACCGTGATCGACACGGTGGCGCCGGTGCCGTCGAAGAGCCGTGCGCTCGTCGGATTCAGCACGATCCTGACGGGATAGGTGGTGGTCGACCCGGTGGTGCTGTTGAGAGCGCCGATCGACGACACGGTGCCGGTCAGCGACTCCGCGACTCCGTCGACGGTGACGGTCGCCGGGTTCGACACCTGCACCGTGTCGACGGCCGACAGCGGGACCGTGGTGGTGATCTGCTTGTCGCCGTCGCCGAGCATGGTGATGGTGGCGCTGCTCGAGAACGCGCCGACCGTGCTGCCGGGCGTGATCGAGAGGGCGGCCACCGTCCCGCTGATGGGGCTGGTGAGCGTGGCACCGTTCAGGTTCTGCTGGGCGACGGCGACCTGCGCGGCGGCCGCGTCGATGGCGGCCTGATCCGCGGCGAGTTTCTCCGCGGAGGCGGGCGACGAGCCACCCGGCCCATCCGCCGAGGCGCCGCCCGTAGCCCTCGACTCGCCGCGTTCGGCACCGGCACCATCCGCAGGGGACCCGGAACCGCTGGGAGTAGAACCGTCCGGCGGTGTGCCGGTCGTAGTCGGCCTCGGCGAGGGCGCGGTCGGGGTCAGCGAGGGCGCGGTCGGGTTCGGACCGCCCGGGCCTGATCCGTGACCGTCCTGACCGGAGCCCGAGGATGGGCTGGGTGCCGTGGTGGCGCTGCCGCCGCCGGACCCGGGCGGGCGCGTCCCGCCCGCCTGCGGGGTCACCGACGGCGAGGCCGGTGAGCTGGTCGACGGACTGGTCGGCGGAGCGGTCGGCGGAGCGGTCGGGCGTGTGGACGGTCCGGTCGGTGTGGCGCCCGCGGTGCTCAGGGCACGCACGGCCGCGTCCAGCTCGGTCTTGGCCGAGGCGAGCCGCGAGGTCAGTGCGCCCAGGTTCGACTCCCCCGACATCCCGGAAGCGTCCGCCGGGGCACTGAACCGGGTGACCAGCGCGCCGATCGCGTTCTGGCATGCGGAGGCGTCGATGGCGCCGACGAGGCCGGCCTGCTGGATCGTCACGGTGTACGGGGTGCCGGTGTCCAGGCCGGTGAACGTGTACGGGCCGGTCCTGGTCGCAAGGACGGCCCCGCCGCGGCTCAGGGTCACCGTGTCCTGCGGGCCGACCGTGCCGCTGATCGTCCCGCTGTCCGCGGACGTGTCCGCGGGCGTCGGGGTGGCCGTGTAGGAGATCGGCGCGGGCGGTGCCCCGTCCGTCACCGTGCAGCCGCCGCCCTGGGCGGTAAGCGCGCTCAGGTCGGCGCCGAGGTCGGCCAGCACGGCGTCGAGTGCCGACTGGGCCACGACGACGTCCTGCTGTGCCGCGGTGACCGCCGTGACGAGCGCGTCGCCCGACCTCATGGCGCCACCGGCGGTGTCGGATCCGGCGGTGTCGGATCCGGTGGTGTCGGATCCGGTGCGCACGACCGCGGTGGAAAGCGGGCCGGCAGTCGTGCCGCTCGACAGGCTCACGACCCGTCCCGCGACGACCGTGGCCACCACCTGGCCGGTCGAGGTGCTGGTCAGCGCCACACCGGCGGAGCCGGCCCACTCGTCCGCGGGGGCGGATGCGGCGTTCGCCACCAGACTGATCGTGGCTCCGGGCACGCCACCGGCCCCGGCGGCCCCGGACACGAAGGCCGCGGTGGCGGCGGAGGCCCCAGAGGCCGAGGAGGCCCCCGATGCCGAGGTCAGTGTGGTCGTGGTGCCCTGCGAGCCGCCGCTGGCCGTCTGTCCTGYCGCGTCGTTGGCCAGCGTGAGACGCGCGTTCGCCAGCCTCTCGTTCGCCGTGTTCAGCGCACGCTGCAGCTGGGCCGGATCCAGGTTCGCCAGCACCTGACCCGCGCTGACCTTGTCACCGATCTCCACGGGTACCGAGGTCACCGTCCCGCCGACGGGGAAGGACAGAGTCGAGGTGTTGACCGTGCTCAGAGTGCCTACCGAGGTGAGGGTCTGGGCGACCGAGGCGGTGGTGGCGGAGGCCAGGCGGTAGGACGCGCCCTCGTCGGCGGTGGCCACCAGGCCGGCGCCGACGCCCGCACCGACCACTGCCAGCGCGGCCGCGCCGGCCACAATCCTGCGTGTCGGTCGCCCTCGGCGCCGTGCCGACCGCGAGCCGCCTGCCTGCATGGCCCGGCCCGCCTGCATGGCCCAGCCCGCCCGCGTGGCCCAGCCCGCCCGCGTGGCCCAGCGCTCCTGCGCTGCCCCCTCCGGCAGCCCGGGGCCGTTGTCAGCCATTGGCGCTGCCTGATCCGGCCGAGCCGGCACGGCCGCCGCCAGCGAAGCCGAGGGCGCAGACTCCGTTGGTCGCCTCGCTGAGCGCAATGCGCGTCGCCGTGACGGCGCCGGTGTCGTCGGACTCCCCGTTCACGACGGCGCACCTGCCGACGGCCAGTGCGTCGGCGGTCGCGTCCACCGACCGGGTGTAGGTGGTGTCGCCGTTGACCAGCACGGTGTAGGTGACGGGGTCGTCGCTCCCGAAACTCACGCCCGAGACGGTGATCGTGGAGCCGGACACCGCTGTCACCCTGCCCGTCGCCCGGCCGCCGAACCCGCCCTGGCCGCCGAACCCGCCGCCCTGCCCGCCCTGCTCCGCCCTGTCCGCCGGGGGCGCCGCTGGGTGGGGTCCGGGGCTGCCCGCTGGGCCTGGCCCCAGCACCCGTACCACCACAGGAACCGTCGGTCGGCTGGGTGATCGCCACGGTGGTGGCAGTGAAGGAGGTGGGCATCGCCGTGGGCCGCGTCCCGCCGCCGGGTGCTCCGGACGGCTGCCCGGCCGCCGGTCTGCCCGTCGGTGGCGGGCCGCCACCGACCGGCCCGTTCGCCGCAGTCACGCAGACGTCCTGCGTGACGTCGCCGAGGGTGGCCGCGGCGGTCTGGGTGAAGGTCGTGCTGTCGCTGTACGTCACCGCGACCTGGCCGGTCTGGTTCTGCACCTGGAGCGTGCCGGCGTCGATCTCGGCGATGAGACCGGATGCGGCGCCGCCGCCCCCGTCCCCGCGGGCAGCTGCTCCGGAGGCCGCACCGCCCTGTCCAGCGGCCTGCGCGTCATCTGGCTGGGATGCCTCGGAGGAGCCACCGCAGCCGGCCAGCACAGCGGCCAGCACAGCACTGGACGCCACGACAGCGGCCGTCCGGTGGCGGACGGAGCGGCTACCGGTCGTGCGTGCGGAGAGCGGAGCCAGGCCAGTCATGTTCTCTGTCCTTGTCAAGGGGGGACCAGTCGTGAAGGGGGTGTCCGGTGCCGTGGCGACGTCAGTCGCTGCGCAGCGCGTCGATGGGAGCCAGGCGAGCGGCCCGGCTGGCCGGATACACGCCGAAGGCGACGCCGATGGCGACCGCTACCGCGAGGGAACCGAGCACCGCCCACCAGACGATCGCGACCGGGTTGTCGATGAACTGGGGCAGCACCAGGGCTCCGCCGATGCCCAGCAGCGCGCCGCCCGTCCCGCCGACGAGGCTGAGCAGCGATGCCTCGATGAGGAACTGTCGGCGGATCGCCGCGGGCGGCGCGCCGAGCGCCTTGCGCAGCCCGATCTCGCGGGTGCGCTCGGTGACCGAGACCAGCATGATGTTCATGACGCCGATGCCGCCGACCAGCAGCGACAGCGCCGCGATGCCGGCGAGCAGGGCGGTGAGCGTCCTGCTCACGGACGTCGCCGTGCTCAGCAGGGACTCCTGGGTGGTGATCGTGAAGTCCGCGCTGTCCGCGCCGGTGATGCCGTGCTGGTTCAGCAGCAGGTTCGTGGCCTCCTGGTGGGCCGCCGACAGTGTGGATGACGACGTCGCCCGGATGTAGATCGTCGAGACGGAGGTGCGTGTCGTCCCGCCGAACAGCCGGCTCGCCCCGGTGGACATCGGCACGATCGCCTGGTCGTCGAGATTGCTGGAACTGTCCGAGCCGGCGGAGTCAAGGACGCCGATGACCGTGAACGCGATGTTGTTGATCGTGACGCTCTGGCCGAGCGGACTGCGCCGACCGAACAGCTCGGACGCCGTGTCCGCGGCCAGGACAGTCACCGCCGCCGCCTGCGCCTCGTCCGTCGTGGTGAGAAAGCGGCCCTCGGCGAGTGAGCGGCTGCGGACGGACAGCCACTCCGGCGTGGTGCCGACCACGGTCGTGGTCCAGTTCGTCGAGCCGTTCAGCAGGGAGAGTGAGCCCTGCTTGACCGGAGYGACGCCGTCGATGTCAGGTGCTGCGGTCTTCGAGGCCAGCGCGGCGGYGTCGGCCGTGGTCAGCGTCGACGCGGAGCCGAACCCGCCGCGTACGCCGGCGGAGCTGGTCGAGCTGCCCGGCGAGACGATGAGCAGGTTGCTGCCGAGCGAGCTGATCTGCGAGCCGACTCTGTCCTGCGCGCCGACACCGAGACCCACGGTCAGGACCACGGCGGCGATCCCGATCAGGATGCCGAGCACGGTGAGTCCGGACCGCAGCCGATGGGTACGGATCGCGTCGATTCCGGTGCGGAGCGTCTCCAGCCAGTTCATCGGCGCGCCGCCGTCCCAGCCGCTGACGTTCCCGTCGGCTGCGGGCCAGTCGCCGGCGGGGATGTCGCGCCGGTGGTGCTGTCGGACTCGATGAGCCCGTCCCGGATGTGCAGCACCCGGCGGGCTCGGGCCGCCACCTCCTGCTCGTGGGTGATCAGAACGATCGTGCGACCGGAGTCGTGCAGCTCGTCGAAAAGGTCGAGCACGTCGCGGGTCGCTGTCGAGTCCAGGTTGCCGGTCGGTTCGTCCGCGAGGATCAGCGACGGGTCGCCGACCAGCGCGCGGGCCACCGCGACCCGCTGTTGCTGGCCGCCGGAGAGCTCCCCGGGCCGGTGCTCGACCCGGTCGGCGAGGCCGACCCGCTCGAGCGCCCTGACCGCCCGCCGCCTGCGGACGTCCCGCCGCTCGCCGCGGTAGACCAGCGGAAGTTCGACGTTGCGCCAGGCAGACAGCGAGGGCAGCAGGTTGAACTGCTGGAACACGAACCCGATCCGACGGTTGCGGATCTCGGCCAGCTCCACCTCCGTCATGGTGCTGACGTCCTCGCCTGAGAGCCGGTAGGTGCCGCTGGTGAGCACGTCCAGGCAGCCGATGATGTGCATCAGGGTCGACTTCCCCGACCCGGACGGGCCGACGACGGCCACGTACTCCCCCGCCGCGATGCTGGTGGAGACACCGCGCAGCGCCGCGACGTCCAGTGCGCCGGCGCGGTAGGACTTGCCCACCTGCTCCAGTTCGATGACCGGGGCGGGTGCCTCCCCCTGAGGCCGCGCGCGGGGAAGCGGCATCGTCGCGGGCTCCTGCTGCCCTGGTGTGCCGGTCATGTCAGTTACCCCTGCCGGCGAACCCGCCGCCCGCGCCGCCGGGAAGCCCGCCACCCCCGCCACCCCCGGCGCCGCCGAACCCGGCGTAGCCCTGACCTCCGGGCCTGCCGCCGGTTCCGCTGCCGCCCGCTCCGCTCGGGACGGCCACGTCGACCATCACCTGGTCGCCCTCGGACAGCCCGGAGACAATCTGCGTCGAGCCGCCGCTGGCGAGGCCGGTCGTCACCTCGCGGGTGGTCGTCGACGTGCCGGACACCAGACGGACGACCGATGCGCCGTCCTGCTGGCTGATGGCCGAACTCGGGACGACCAGCACGTTGCTGAGCTGCCTGTAGATGACGGTCACGGTCGCGGTGTCACCGGCGTGCAGCCCGCTGGGAGTCCCGGCCACCTTGATCACTACCGGGAAGGCCGCCGTCTGTCCGGAGCTGGACGCGATCAGGCCCACCGACGACACCGTCCCGTAGATCGTGCCGCTGCCGCTGGGGCCCGTCGCAGTGGCGGATCCCGCCCCGGCACCGCTCGCACCGGGAGCCGCACCGGCGCCGTTCGCGCCGCCCGCGCCGTTCGGGGCCGGCCGCTGACCGGCCCCTCCCCCAGTTCCGGGAAATGTGCTGGTGCTGGTGCTGGTGCCCGGGGCGATGGTCGCCTGGTTGCCCTGCGCGATCAGGTTGACGCTGTTCGAGTCGACGGTCCCGTTGACGATCCAGGAGTCGGTACTGATCACCGTGATCTGCCCGGTCGGCGAGCTGGACGACGTGGAGCTGCCTGACCCGCTCGACGTCCCACCGGACGCACCCGCTCCGCCGGACGTGCCTGCCCCGCCGGATCCGGTCCCGCTCGACGAGCCGCTTCCGCTTCCTCCGCTTGAGGAGCCGGGCACCTGCTGCCCGACGGTGAGCGACATGCCCACCACGACTCCGTTGACCGGGGAGGTCATGGTCGCCCCGGCCAGCGCCTCCTCCGCCGTGGTAACCGCGTCGGTCGCGCTCGTGACCGCGGCCTCGTCGGCGTCGAGCTGCTCGCTCGACGCCCCGGCGCTTCTGTCGGAGGCCAGCTTCTCCTCGCTGTTGGCCTGCGTCAGCCTGGCCTGGGCGAGGTCGGCGGCCAGGGACGCCGAGTCGATGGTCGCCAGCGTCTGGCCGACGGTCACCTCGTCGCCCTCGCTCACCAGGACGCTGGTGACCGTGCCGGGGGCGGGGAAGGTCAGGTCGGACTGGGTCTCCGGAGCGATCGTGCCGCTCATGGTGACCGTCTGCCGAACCGTTCCCAGCTCGGCGGTCATGGYACGCGAGGTGACGGTTGTCGCCGCCTCCGAGGAGCCACCGCGAGTGACCGCATAGACGGTGATGCCGGCGGCGATAACGACCACCCCGACCAGTGCGACCAGCAGCCGGCGACGTGCGACCAGGTCGCCTACAGCCGTCATGACCGGATGCGTTCGGCGGGGTTCTGTGTCTGCACCTGCGAGAGCTTCTCGACGGGGTCTGTGACCAGCCCGTGCGGAATCTATGCCCAGGCTGTGAATTCACCGTACCGTTGTGGAAGTCATGGATTTGTGCTGACCGGTCAGTGYGTACACGCACGAATTTGACGATCTCGCCTATGGCAGGGCTACGGCGGCCACGACGGCGTGACTTTCTGCAYGCACCCTCCGGGGATACGCCGGGGCCGCCACCGACCGATGATCCGCTCCCGGAGTCCGGCGCCACGCGAGCGGGTGGAGACCTCAGGCGCGGGTGGGTGTCTCAGACACGGTCGAGGCCGTTCGCC
>NZ_MBLM01000166.1 GCF_001854655.1 Parafrankia colletiae
CCGGCAGGGGCCAGCCGTGTTGAAGCGGCGCCCCATCGTCTCACTCCCTCTCCGGACCGGCACCGACACGCCGTGCTCTGTGTACCCGAGCCTACCGACCCGCGAGCTCCAGACGATCACGCACGTCGCAGGACCGGCGGCCACCCCGACTGAGGCGTCCGGGGCGGGTTCAGGTGGTGGCGGCCTCGGTGGCGATGCGCAGCTGTTCGGCTTCGACGATCTGGCGGGCGAGTTCCTGCTCGGAGACGTCCACGGCGTCGGGGGTGCCCTCGGCGACGGCGCTGCGCCGGGCGAAGGCGTCGAACATCCGCCGTTTCTCGGCGAGGATCTCGCGCAGGCGCCGGTCCACCCCGACGGTGCTGACCAGGCGGTGCACCTGCACGCCGCGGACCTGGCCCATCCGGTGGCACCGGGCGATCGCCTGCTGCTCCAGGGTGGGTTTCACCTGCGGCTCACACAGGATCACCACGGACGCCGCCTGCATGTTCAGACCGGTGCCGCCGGCCGCGATCTGGCTGACCAGCACCGCCGGACCGGCGACGGAACTGAACTCGTCGACGATGCGCTGCCGCGCGGTCGCCGGCGTGCCGCCGTCGAGGGGGCCGACGACCGTCACCACGCCACCCAGCTCGGCCCGGAGCGCCTGCTCCACCACCGTCAGGACGTCCAGGAAATAGGAGAAGACGACGACCTTGCGCCGGTTGGACGCCGCCTCGGCGACGATGTCGAGCAGCCGTCGCAGCTTGCCGACCTGGCCGCCGACGCCGCCGCCGGGTGCGGCGGAGCTGCCCGGTGCGGCCGGGGCCGGGTAGGCGGCGCGGCGCATGGCCATGAAGTTGCCGGCGAGCACGGCGTGGCGGTAGGCACGCTCCTCGGCCGGGCCGAAGTCCTCGGCCTCCTCGACCTCGATCAGCTCGGGCAGTTCGGAGAGCACGTCGTCGATGTTGCGGCGCAGGTAGGCCGGGGCGACCGCGCGCCGGAACGCCTCGGAGGCCATCCGCAGCGGTCCGGTGCCCGGGTCGGTCGTCAGCTCCGGTTGCAGGTAGCCGACGAGGGCGCGGAACTCCTCCACCCGGTTCTCCATCGGCGTCCCGGTGAGGAACAGCACCCGCCCGGCCCGGTCGGCGAGTCCGCGGACCGCCTGCGAGCGCAGGGCCTGCGGGTTCTTGATGTAGTGCGCCTCGTCGACGACCAGCATCCCGATCTCGACGTCGGACGGGACCGCCAGGGACCTCGCGACGTCGAAGGTGGTCACCGCGACACCGCCGTCGCGCGTCCAGCGACGCAGCTCACCGGCGCGTTCCGGCCCGTGCAGGCGACGGGCGGCGAGCAGGCTGCGGGCCTCGACCTCCCGCATCCAGTTGACCAGGACGGCGGCCGGCGCGACCACGAGGAAGTGGGTGGCGCCGAGCGTCCGCAGGTGCGCCAGTGCGGCGATGGCCTGGATCGTCTTGCCCAGGCCCATCTCGTCGCCGATGATCACCCGTCGCTGGACGAGCGCGAACCGTGCGCCGAACGCCTGGTAGCCGCGCAGCGCGACCCTGCGGTACGACTCGTCGAGCTGCTGGGCCCGCACCCGCTCGGCGATCTCGGCCGGCAGGCCGCCCTCGGCCGCGGCGACGTCCAGCCCGAGATCGACGATCTGGCTGAGCAGGCCGTAGTACTCGGGGGCGCGTCGCTCGAAGTCCTCCCACACGGCGCCCGGTTCGACCGGTGCGTCCACCAGGTCACCCGCGGAACGCAGCGGGCCGACGATCTGGTCCGGTCCGGTGGACGTCACCAGGCCGGTCGCGGTCGCGTGCCCGAGCAGCTCGTCGATGCGACTGACCGCCGCGACCGCCCGTTCCCGCGCGGACAGGCTGGCGAACAGGTGCCGTACTCGCCCCCGTGCCGGGGCGGCCTCGCCGATCCGGGCGGGCAGCTCCTCGGCGAGAACGGACGTCGTGTCACCGGCGCGGGCTTGGGCGAGGGCGCGTTCGACACGGTCGAGCCGATGCAGCGCGACGAGCAGATCGGTGCTGTAGGCGTTGGCCGGGTCGAGCTCGATGTGGAACCGGATGCTGTCCTCGGCGGCAGCGGAGAGCTGCCGGGCGGCGGCGACGATCTGCGTGATCGACCGCTCCCCGAGACCGGCGATGCGCGGGGCCGGGGCAGGCCCCGTGTCGAGCGTGTTCAGGACGTCCAGCACGGTGCGGAACCCGGCGGTCTCCAGCGGGCCCAGGCGCACCCGCTCGCCGGTGACCTCCCGCAGCCGGGCCAGCGGCATGGTCGCCAGGTCGCGCCGGACCATCTGGCCGCGCAGCGCCACGAACCGCTGCTCGACCTCCCCGCGGATCCGCGCCCTGCCCGCCTCGACGGCCTGCGCGGCGGCACCCAGCGTCTCGGCCTGCTGCAGCAGCCCGCGGACCGCCCGCCGGTCCGCGGGGTCGATCCCCATCAGAACCACCTCCGCCGCGACCGGCGCGCCGGGGGTTGGAGCGCAGGCGTGGGCTCAGGGGATACCGGCGGGGACGTCGTCCGCGGCCGCGGCGTGGACGACGCGACCGGCACAGAGGGCACGGGAGCAGGGTGGCCGCCGGCCATCCCCTCCACTCCCTCCACCTGCCCGTTCGACGAGACGGTGGGAAGGCGCACGCCGACGCGGGTCGCAAGGCCTGCCGGGACGACGAGGGCCACCGCCTCCACGACCGGTTCGGGCTGGTCGAGATGCAGGTCCGCCTCGATGTCGGCGAGCCGGCGGCCCAACCGGTACTCCAGAACCTCCGCGCGCTGCCGCGCGGTCGCCGGGCTGATGCGGCGGTCACGGGAGGCGGGCGTCACCACGTCGCCGGCCGCCCGCGTGCCGCTCCTCCTCGCCGGGCCCGGATCGTCGGCCCGCCAGGCCCGCCACTTCTCGATCTCGGCCCCCAGCCGGTCGGCGACCAACCGCCTCGCCCGCTCCGCGGGTGGCTGCACCCGCGCCCGCACCTCGTCCAGGTGAGAGGGCAGGAGATGGTCGAACGCCCACGTCCGCACCACGTCGGCCGGCGGTTCACGCAGCCAGGGGGCGGCGTCCCGGCCGGGGGCGGCGAGCGCCGCGGCGCGCACGGCATCCACCGGGCCCACCACACCCGCACCCACGGCACCCCGGCCCGCACCCGGGCCCACCGCACCCGTACCCGGGGCCGTCGTCCCCACGGCTGCGGCGTCGCGCAGTTCCAGATACCGCAGGTACGGCGCGGGTTCCCGGACCGACGCCGTGCCGTCCGGACGCAGCTCCACCACCGTCATCCGGCGCGACACCACACCGGCCGGCTGATGACCGTCCCGGATCTCGGCGCTGACGATCGCGAGCAGCCGCGGAACGTCGCCCGGATCCGTCGGGTCGACGAACACGGCTCCGCCCCGCAGCACGTCGCGTGCCCGGCGCAGGACCCCGTCGGTGACCGCCTCGACGAGGGGATGCGACGGTTCGAGCAGCTCCGCGGCCCTGGCGGGCCCGGTACCGAAGGTGACCCGCCGGTAGCCGGGATGCACGACACGCCGGGTGGGAGACACGACAGGGTCCTGACCGGTGTGCGTCGTACGGGTGTCCCGCAGCGCGGGCGGGACGTGGACGACCTGGTGCAGGCCGGGCTCTCGCGGCTCGACGCGGCCACCCAGGGTGGGGAGGGCGGCCAGGAAGAACTCCTCCACGTCCGCTGGCGCCAGCCCGTGTCTCGTGGCCGCGTCGTGCCGGCGCCGCAGCTCGTCGACCTGCGCGGCGGCCAGGACATCCGTGTGCAGGGCCCGCTCGTCGAGCAGCTCCACGAGCCCGGTGCCGACCGCCGCGTCGATGATCTCGTGCAGCCTGCCCCGGACGTCCGGGCTGTCGCCGTAACGGATCGCCTCGATAAGCAGGTCCCGCAGCGGCCGGTCGGCGAACGCCTGACCGAGGACGTCGAAGACCTTCCCGGAGTAGGCCTCGTGCTGCTGCTCGATCTTCTCCAGCAGCCGGTGGAACACGTCACCCTCACGGGTGTCGGTGGCCACCAGGTTCCACAGGTGGCACACCTCGCCCTGCCCGATGCGGTGGATGCGGCCGAACCGCTGCTCGATCCGGTTCGGGTTCCACGGCAGGTCGTAGTTGACCATCAGATGCGCCACCTGGAGGTTCACGCCCTCACCGGCGGCGTCCGTGGCGACGAGGACGCGGGCCCGTGGGTCGGAGGTGAAACGCCGCTGGGCCGCGAGGCGGCGCTCACGGCTGAGCCCACCGTGGATGAACTCCACCGCGGCTGCGTCGCCGAGCAGCGCGGTGATCCGCTCGACCAGGTAGGCCTGCGTGTCCCGGTGCTCGGTGAAAAGGATGATCTTGCCGAGCTGGCCGGACTCGTCCCGGGTGCGCAGGTCGTCCCGCAGGATCGTCCGAAGCTCCGACCACTTGCGGTCGGTGTCGGCCGAGCGCACGCGGCGAGCCATGCCCACCAGGTGATCCAGCGTCGAGATCTCCGCCTGGAGCTCCTCACGGGTCCGGGCCGCCGTGGCCGCGTCGGTGACCTCCTCCTCCAGGCCGACGAGGTCACCGAAGGTCATGCTGCTCCGAGCCGCCGTGCCGGAACCGCCCAGGTCGGGACCGTCCAGCTCGGGATCGTCCAGTTCGGACAGGATGTCGTCGAGCGCGCTGTCCACGCCACGGTTGTCCACCCTGCCGCGGCTGTCCACGCTGCCGTTCCACAGCCCGGCGAGCGCGCGCTCGACGTGGTCCGCCAGCCGACCACCGCCGCGACCGCGGTTGCTGCCACTGCTGTTCCTGCCACCGCTGTCGGCGAGCTGCTGGCGCAGGCGCTCCCGCCGCCGTTCGAGACTGCGCAGGATCGCCTCCGGGCTCGAGGCCAGCCGCCGTTGCAGGATCGTCAGCGCGAAGCCGACCGTGTTGCCGCGCTGCACCTCGCCGCTGGCACGCAGCCGGTCCGCGCGCCCCATCTCATGGCGGACGTAGTCGGTGACCGCCTCGTACAGCTCCCGCTCGGCGGGGGAGAGCTGGTAGGGCACGGTGTACGCGCGGCGCTCGGGGAACAGTGGCCGGCCGTCCAGCGTGCGCAGGTCCTCCTTGAGGAGCCGGCGCATGAGGCCGGTGGTGTCCGCGGCCCCGCCGTCGGCGGCGGTGAAGTTTCCCTCGAACCGGTCCGGGTCCAGCAGCGCGAGGAAGGCGTGGAAATCCTCGTGCCGGCCCGCGTGCGGTGTCGCCGTCATCAGCAGCAGATGTCGGGTGCGCTCCCTGAGCAGCTCACCGAGCTCGTAACRCCGCGTGGTCCGCAGCTCGTAGCCCGAATAGTGGGCGGACATGCGGTGTGCCTCGTCGACGATGACGAGGTCCCATTCGCTGGCCTCCCGCAGTCGGGTGAGCAGGTCGTTGTTTCTGCTCAGATGGTCCATGCGGGCGAGCAGGAGAGGATGGCGCTCGAAGACGTCGCTGCCGGGCGTCGCGGCCAGGTCCGTGCTGAGCCGTTCGAACACGAGCCCGAACCGTTCCCGCAGCTCGCTCTGCCACTGGTCGATCAGCGATCCTGGGACGACGATCAGGCAGCGCGCGACGTCGTCGCGCAGCATCATCTCCTTGAGGTAGAGCCCGGCGGTGATGGTCTTGCCCGCGCCGGGGTCGTCGGCGAGCAGGAACCGCAGCGGCGAGCGGGGCAGCAGCTCGTCGTAGACGGCCAGCAGCTGGTGCGGCAGCGGTTGCAGGGCGGACGTCGCCACCGCGGCCATGTCCGTGAAGAGGGTCGACCGCCGGATCCGCAGGGCCTCGGCGGCGAGGCGCCAGTCCCGCGGGTCGGCGCGGAAGGGCCCTGACCCTGTGACGCGCGCGAGGTCGGCCTCGCGGGAGCGCGGCAGTACCGACCTGTGGATGGTCCCGTCGTCGCGCCGGTACTCGACGAGCCGCGCATTGCTGCCGGCCGGCCGGACGGCGGTGACCACCACCGCCTCACCATGGACGATCCCGGTGACACGCCACCCGGGGCAGAGATCCTCCAGCGGTATTCCCGCAGGTACATGGCCATTTCCGTCCGCCTGCATCCAGCCCCCCGCCGCCCGACCGTGAACGTATGGCGGAGTCAACTTTATGCACAACGGAGGCTGGCGCGGGAAAGTTCGCCACCGGTGGGACGGGTACGCCGATTCCCCGGGGCCGTCGCCGTCCGATCGGCGGATCTGTTCATTGTTTGCTCGGCATCAAACGATTGTACTCGCGGCGGCATCGCTCATCGTCCGCGGAATGTGGCCTGGTAGTGGTCGCGGTGGAAGTCTGCCGGGTGTGGTCCGTTTCGCGGGCTACCGTGGATCATCCCCACCGATGGGGCGGCCCCGCCCGGTGTTAGCAGCACCGGAACGGGGCCTGGATCCGAACCCTGACCAACAYCAGGAGTCCGAACCGTGAAGTCCAGCATTGCACAGCGCTCCGCCGTCTCCGCGCTCTACTCCCATGTTCGGTCGATCAGGCTCGTCCCGACCCTCGTCGGCGGGCGGATGGTGTCGGTGCGCGTGCTGCGTTCCACGCTCCTCGGGATCGCCTACTACCTCGACGCGACGGACTGGTCGGGTGCGTTCCCGTCGATGTCCACGCTGGCCGCGCGGGCCGAGGTGTCGGAGTCCACCGCCCGGCGCGCGGTGCGTGCCCTGGAGATGGCCGGCGTCCTGGCCACCGAGCGCGGTGGCGGCCGCCGATCGAACCGGTACCGTCTGGTCCGTCCCCCGGCCCCGGCCTCGACGGCATCCCTGGAGTCAGGACCGGAGGCGCCGGTCGAGGACCGAGCTGCCCGGTTCTCGGAACCGATGACTCCCCAGGAATCCACCTCGCGTCCTCCCGGGGGGAGAACGCGGCGGCCCCGCTGGCCGGCCGCCGCGTCGAGGCGGGGACGAACGGTGCCCGAGGACCTGCGGCCACTCGCGGACGCTCTGGTGGCCCGGGGGCTGCGGGCGTCGTACGCCCTGACCGCGGGGCAGGCTGACCGGGTGCGTGCCGTGCTGGGGCGTGCCGGTGTGGGGGCCATGGTCGCGGCTGCCTACCGGGCACACCGTGCGGCCGATCCGGCCCGGTGGTGGTCGGCCTGGCTGGAGATCTGGTCGGGCCTGCACACCTCGCATACCCCACCCGCGCCGGTCAGCTCAGCACCAGCACAGGCGCCGATGGTGGGTGACGCGGCAGCGGGTGCTGCCGCCTGCCGCGCCGCACTCGTCTCGGCCCGACGGTTTCCTGCCCAAGGTGACCCGGAACGGCTGCGACCCGCCGGACCGGCTCGCAGCCTTCTCCGCCGCGGAACCGACTCAGGAACCGCGGCTGGCGATGCACCGTCTGCGCGGATCGTCCGCCTACGTTCAGACTGTCCTCACTGCCGGCCCGATACCGCTCAAATCGGCCCAACCCTGTCAACCCGTCAAGGCGACAGCGGCCTCTGCATGGGTGAGGAGGGGCCATGGACGATGAGGAGCACGACGATTTCCAGACGTACTTCACCGAGCGGCTGCCCGGCCTGCTTCGGCTCGCCTACCTGCTGACCGCGGACGCGGCTGCGGCCGAGGACCTGGCGCAGACGGCGCTGGCCCGCACGTTCGTCGCCTGGCGGCGGGTCCGCGCGAGCGACTCGCCGGATGCCTATGTGTGCCGCATCCTGATCAATGCCCACCGCCGCCAGTTCCGTACCCGTCGAATCGCGGAGACGCTGGTGCCGGTGGTGCCCGATCGGGCGCCGAGTGCCGGCGGTGAACTCGCCGCGGTGGACGACCGGGCGGGCCTCGCCGCGGCCCTGGCGGTGCTGCCGCGCCGGCAGCGGGCGGTCGTCGTGCTGCGGTACTGCGAGGACCTGCCGGAGGCGCGGGTCGCGGAGATCCTCGGCTGTTCGGTCGGCACGGTGAAGACGCACGCCTCCCGCGGGCTGGCTCGCCTGCGGGCCAACCCGTCGCTGCGCCTGGAAACGGGGATTCAACCTGCCGGGGCGAAACAGCGCATCGGAGGCAGAGCCGGGCGGCCCGTGCCGCGGCAGCCCAGGCCGGTGGAGGAGCACGACGAGATCTGGGGAGGGCTGGCATGAGCACCGACGAGTGGATCACCGAAAGGCTTCGGGACCRTGTGGCGACGGTGGTCGTCCATCCCTCGGATGACCTGTGGGCCGGGGTGCGGGCGCGGGTGCCAGGCGAGCGCCGCCGCCGGTACACCCGCCGGGCTGTTCCCGCCCTGGCGCTTGTTCTGGCCGCGGCAGGGGCCGCGACCGGCGTGGCGCTGGGAGGCGGTGCGGAGAACACGGTCATCACTCCGGCCGAAGTGCCTGCGCGCCCGGCGGGCGCCCGGTTGTATCCGCTCACCTTCACTCCGGACGAGGAGGCCCAGCTGGCACCTGAGTGCCAGCAGTCGTTCCCGGGGCCAGCCGACCCGGCGCGATTCCAGCCGCTCGACAACAGGGTGTGGGCGGCGGCCGGTGACGAGTTCGGAGCGACCGTGATATTCACCAACGGGACGGCGATCTTCGACTGTGATCTCCCGGCGAACTCCGCGGGAAGACCGGAAATCGTCGACGCCTATGCGGGTGGGTTTAGCGCACCCTCGGCTGATCGTGCTGCCGGGTTCGGGGTCGTCCCCCGTTCCGACCTTGACCTGGTTCACGGCGGCAGGCATGCAATTAGTGGCGGCGGGACCCCTGGCTCCCACCGCGACCGGACCCTCCACCTGGCGGCTGGACTGGTGTCATCGCGGGTCGCCAGGGTGACGGTGACGACACCCACCGGAGAGGTGAGCGAGGTTCCCATCCAGGACGGAAAAATCATCGTGAGATCGGTACAGGTCGACCCACCGGAGCCCGGCCCGAAGCCCGGCGACGATGACTACTTCCAGTCTTTCCATCAGAACGATGAAGCGTTCTCCGCCTGGAGCCAGTCGATTCGCCCRCTCATCCAGGCGTACGACGTCAGCGGGCGGCTCGTTGGCGAGGGCTATGCAATCTGACAGACCCTGACAGCATCCGGTGAGGGCAGGCCACTCGCCCGACATGATCGGCGTGGGCGGGTCAACTTCACCGCCCGGGCCGGTTCACGTCTCGCCGGGCGGGTGGGTGGGGCTGTGCGCTGGCCGGAACACGGTGCTGCGTCGGGTGCGGGCGTTACCCGATCCGCAGGTGGGTGTCGTTTCTTCGCGCTGGTCGAACACGCTCTCGACCAGCGCCCTGGCTCACCAGCCGACCCGATCTCGTCCGAGGACAGGAGAAGTGAGGCGTTGATCGTGGCGACATCGAGACGGACCCTCGCGCAGCGCCGAGCCGATCGTGCTCTCTGTTCGATCCCGGTCGCGCAGGTCCTCGGCATCCCGGTCCACACGGTGGCCGACGCGATGCGGTGGGCGGGAGTCGACGAGCCGCTGACCGTCACGCAGGCGAGGTCGTGGCGGGCGATGGCCAGCGAACCGCCGGGTTGGCTGGCCGAGTTGTTCACTGAGACGGCAGCCCGCAGAAGTCGCCGGGAACACCGCGAGCAGCTCCGGACCTTCGAAGCGGAGCACGCCACGCTGGTGCTCGCCGACGAGGTGGAACAGCGGCTGCTGGCTGGCCGGCGGATACGGGGCGACGAGGCTGAGCGCCTGGCGGCGGACCTGGCGTTCCGCGCCTGCAAGGAGCTCCTCCGCGGTGCCGAACCCTGCGACCTGCTCGCCCTGGACCGCGCTGCCCTGCGGTGGTCCGGCATTGACCCCGGCGATCGCGGCACCTGGCGCCTGCCAGAGTGAGCGCTGGCACCCACCTGATCGCGGGCGTTGTCGGGGATCGAACAGGACGGTGAACATGCTACGAGGCGCGTAGCATCGTCGCATGCTGTTTCGTGTGCCGGATGTCGACGCGGCCGACGAGCGGGTGCTGGCCGACCTCGAACGGTTCCGCGGCGAGCTGCGCCACCAGGTCGCCGAACCGCGCCGGTGGCTGGGGCAGCTGCGGCGCAGCCTGATCGCGGGCGCTGTCCGGGGATCGAACACGATCGAGGGCTACACCGTCGACGTGGCGGACGCCGAGGCGATAGCGGCCGGTGAGGAAATGCCGACGGCGCATGACGTACAGACCCGCGCCGCGATCACCGGCTACGCGGATGCGTTGACCTACGTCCTCCAGACTGCCCGGTTCGAGGTTTTCACGTTCCACCCGATGTTGTTGTCGGCACTGCACTTCATGATGCTGCGTGGTGATCTCGACAGATCGCCGGGAAGATACCGGCTCGGGCCGATCTGGGTGTCCGGCGCGCCGGACAATCCGCCGGTCTACACCGGGCCGGAGGCCGAGCACGTACCGGAACTCATGGACGAGCTGTGTGGCTGGCTGCAGGACGGAGATCTGGATGCGCCCGCGGTGGTCCGGGCCGCGATGGCACACCTGAACCTGGTCAGTATTCATCCCTGGCGTGACGGGAACGGGCGGATGGCCCGCTGCCTGCACACCCTGGTGCTCGCCCGGCAGCTGATCCTCGCGCCGGAGTTCTCCAGCATCGAGGAGTGGCTCGGTTCGTCTCCCCACAACACCGCGATGTACTACGCGGCACTCGGCGAGGCGCAGGGCGGGAGCTTTCAGCCGGAGCGCGATGCGCATAACTGGCTGCGATTCTGCCTGCGGGCCCACCATCTGCAGGCCCAGCTGGTCCAGCGCCGTCTCGAAATCGCGGCGGATGTCTGGCGGGCGCTGGCGGACCAGGTCGCGGCGGCCGGGCTCGGCGAGCGCACCGTGGCCGCGGTGTACGCGGCGACCCGGCCCGGGGGAGCACGGCGTACCACCTACATGAGTGATGAGGGTCTGACTCGCGACCAGGCGATCCGTGACCTGCAGGGGCTCAGGGGCGCCGGTCTGATCGAGGAGACCGGCCACGGCCGCACCCTGCGCTACCTCGCGGCAGGCACGGCCGCGCAGGCGGAACGCTCCGTCCGCACCTCGATCACCAGCCAGCCGCTCCACGACCCCTACGGCGCCGACTGACGTGGTGTCTGCCCGAGGGCAGAACTGTGGTAGGTGTCAGGAACGGTCGAGTACGGCGGCGCAGTTCGGGGTGCACAGCAGGTCGGTTCCGGGGCGGTTCTCCGTCCACGTTTCGCTTGACGGCGTGGTGATGCGGAGAAAGCTCCTGGTTGCGTCGTGGCCGTCGGCGATGTTGCTTCCGATCGCGCTGCCGGTCCAGGTGCGGGAGTTGATCTGGCGCGGATCGTAGGCGAACCAGTGGTAGACGTAGTTGGCCGCGTAGTCGTGTCTTTGTTGACCGGCTTCCTGGTGTTGGGATTTACCGTTTCGGGTTGCTGGGGTTGCTGGGGTTGCTGGGGTTGCTGGGGTTGCTGTCCAGCGGTGAGGTGACCGGTGAGATGGCTGGCGGCGACCGTTACGGTCCTCCCGAGAGACGAAACACGGGGCCGTTTGGGGGAGTCGTGGGGAAGTACGACGCGCTGCGGGACTATCTGGCGAGCCTGCCGGCCGGGGTGATCGTCGAGGCCCTGAGCTTCGAGGCGGTGGAGAAGCTGGTGGGGGAGCTGCCGCCGTCCGCGCGGCGGCTCCGGACCTGGTGGGCGAACAACTCGCACACGCAGGCGACGGCCTGGCGTGAGGCTGGCTGGCGGGTCGAGTCGGCGTATCCGGATGCCGGCCGGGTGGTCTTCGCCCGGGGAGCCACGGGCGGCACCCACGCCGCCCGCAAGGCGGCGGAAGCCGCCGCGGCCAGGGCCGAGGCGGCGAAGGCGGAGACGCTCGGCGCGTCGGAGGGCGGGTTCTCGGAGGCATCGGTGCAGGGGATGCTCGTCGCCCACCTGGCGAGGGAGGGCTGGGAGATCCGGCGGGTCGCCGAGACCGCGACGAAGGAGCACGGCGTCGACATCCTGGCCGCCCGGGACGGGCGCACGCTGGCCGTCGAGGTGAAGGGATTCCCCACCAGGGGCACCTACGCGGACCCGGCGCGGGCGGGCGAAGTCAAGCCGACCCAGCCCGGCACGCAGGCCCGGAACTGGTACGGGCAGGCGATCCTGCGGGCGATGCTCACCCATGGCGAGTTCCCGCACTACGAGGTGGCCATTGGTCTCCCGGACGTCCCGACCTACCGGCGGCTGCACGAACGGACCCGTGCCAGCCTCGACCGGGCCGCGATCGGGGTCCTGTTCGTCGACGAACACGGCGAGGTGCGTYCCTGAACCGGCAGCGACCAGGTGACCAGGTACGAGTTATTTAGATGGTTCTGTAGTAGCGGACCTGTGGCAGTGGCCGGAAACCGGCGCGTTCGTACGCGTGCCGGGCAGGCGCGTGGCCCGGATCACCGCCCGCCCCGATGACGGCAAGGGAACGGCCGGCCTCGCGGATGTGTTCGATGCCGCGGTCGAGCAGGGCGGCCCCGACTCCGCGGCGCTGGTCCGCGGGGTCCACGGCGATCATCTCGATCTCGCCGCAGTCGGATTCCGGCCCGTCGGACTCTCGGGTCAGCACGACGGCGACGAATCCCACCGGCCGTCCGTCGGACTCGGCGACCCAGCATCGGGCCCGGTCGCCGGAAAGCACCTCCCGCACCGCCTCGGCCTGCTGCCTCCGCCAGTCCGGGTACAGCCGACGGTAGACGACGCGACCGAGCACGTGCTCGAAGGATGCGAACACCGGCGCCCATGCCCGCAGCGAGAGTGCCACCACTGCGTCGACGTCGGCAGGCAGGAACGGGCGGATGTGCGGAGTCGGCGGCGGAGGCATGATCCGCAATTTTCCGCGCCGTCGCGGCCGCGTCAACGTGATTTGGGAGTGTCCGACTGCCGGCGTATCGGTCGTGGCGGTTGGTGATGGGTCAGCTGGCAGGCGGGTTGACGACGGCCTGGATGACGACGAAGGCCGCGACTGCGAGGACGAGGTAGGCGAAGGATCTGCGTAGCCGCTCGGCAGGCACGTGCGTCGCGAATCGTCCGGCGGCCAGCGAGCCTAGGACCGCGGCGGCGGTGAACGCGGCGGCGATGCGGTAGTCGAGCGTGGTGTCGCCGGCGTGGGCGGCGAACCCGGCGGCGGAGTTGATCACGATGATGACCAGTGAGGTGCCGACCGCGGCGGGCATCGGCAGGCCGAGGAGCAGGACGAGGGCGGGGATGAGGAGGAATCCACCGCCGACGCCGAACAGACCGGTGAGAAAACCGACGGCGATACCGGTGCCGATGGCTTTGGGTAGGCAGCCACGCCAGTTGACGCCGCCGTCGGGTAGGGCGCAGTCGCCGCCGGTCTCGCCGTCGCCGCGCAGCATGCGGAGTGCGGCGGCGACCATGAGGGCGGCGAGGCCGATCAGGACGAGGCGGGGGTCGAGCAGCTGGTTGAGGGCCGCGCCGCCGAACGCCGCCAGTGCTCCGGCTGTGCCGACGATCGCGGCGATGCGCCAGCGGATCTGGCGGGTGCGCAGGCGGGGGAGCAGCGCGGCGGCTGAGGAGATTCCCACGACCAGCAGCGATGTGGGTACGGCGGCTGTCACGGACAGCCCGGCGCCGTAGATCAGTGCGGGGACGGCCAGGATGGAGCCCCCGCCGCCGAGCAGGCCGAGCAGGATCCCGATCGCCGCGCCGAGGCCCAGAGCGGCGATCATGGCCGTGGGCTGGCCAGGGCGGCGATGACGCCGTCGACGTCGAGGCGGGGGCCGCGGTTGTAAGGCAGTCTGGCCAGCAGGCTGCCCATCGCGCAGGTGTTGGACAGGGCGGCGAAGGTCAGCCCGGCGCCGACGGCCGCCGCCGCCCACTTGGCCGCCGGGACCGCCACGCTGGTCAGGACCGCGCCCAGCACGAGGGAGCCGGCGACGAGACGGACCTGCCGTTCGAGGTCCCAGCGGGGAACGCCGCCACGTACGGGGGCGCCGGCAGCCTGCCAGGCGTTGATGCCGCCGTCGAGGATCCGCAGGTTCGGCAGGCCCGCCGTGGCGAGGGCCTGTTCGGCCGCGGCGGCGCGTTGCCCCGAGCGGCAGACGAGCACGACCTGCTCGTCGAGGTGCGCGCGCAGTTCGTCGCGGTGCTCGCGCAGGATGTCGAGCGGCACGTTGTAGGAACCGGGGATGTGCACGGTCTCGAACTCGCCCGGGGTGCGCACGTCGATCAGTCGTGGTGCGCCGGCCGTGGCGATGAGCTGCCGCAGCGTGGCGGCGTCCAGGGTCGCCGGGGCCGCCGGGGTGTGGCTGGTCATGAGGTCTCCTTGCCGGTGACGATGGTCAGGCCCGCGGCGGCGGCGTTGGTGTAGGCGTCGTCGAGGTGCACGACCTGGCGGCCGGCGCGTTGCAGCAGGCTGCTCGCGGCGGCGGCGCGGTAGCCGGAGCCGCAGTGCACCCAGACGGTGCCGGCGGGCACCTCGCCGAGCCGGGCCGGCAGCTCGGGCAGCGGGATGTGCACGGCGCCGTCGAGGTGGCCCGAGCGCCATTCGTTGCCCATCCGCACGTCGAGCACGGCGTCCGGCGCCGGCAGCCCGGGCGGGACGGCGCCGGCGCGGGCGGCGGCGAGGTCGACGAACGCAGCTGTGGTGAGCTCGGCGACGTGATGCTCCTCGCCGCCGGCCCAGCCGTCGGGGCCGCCGGTGGCCGTGGCGGCGGGCCGGTCGATGCCGATGCGGGCGAGTTCGCGCTGGGCGTCGGCGACCTGCTGCCCGCTTTCGCCGAGCAGGGTGATCGGCGCGCCCCAGGGAGCCATCCAGCCCAGCCAGGTGGACATCGGCCCGTCCAGACCGAAGCTCAGTGTCCCGGCGAGGTGCCGGTGCGCGAACGCCTTGCGTGAGCGCAGGTCGATCACCCACTCGCCGGCGCCGATCCGCGCGCGTAGTTCGGCCGGGTCGGCCCGGTGCGCCGGGGTGAGGTCGATCAGCGCGGCCCCGTCGACGTTGCGGGCGCCCATGTGCGCGTAGTAGGCGGGGTAGGCGTCGAGCCCGGCCAGGATCTCGGTGACGAACGCGTCGGTCTCCAGCCGCAGCGCCGGGTTGACCTGTCGTTCCCGGCCGATCGTGGAGGCGGGGGCGTCGGACTGGGTGGCGGAGCAGAAGCTGCCGAACCCGTGGGTGGGCCAGATCTGCGCGCCGTCGGGCAGCAGGTCGGCGAGGCGGCGCACCGTGGCGTGCTGCTGCTCGGCCAGGGTGTGGGCGTGCCGCTGGCCGAGCAGGTCGGTGCGGCCGGTGGTGCCGAACAGCAGCGAACCGCCGGTGAACACCCCCACCGGCCCGTCAGGACCGTCGAGGACATAGGACAGGTGGTGGAACGTGTGCCCGGGGGCGGCGACCACCCGCAGCAGCATCGAGTCCGACACCGCGACCTCGTCGCCGTCGGCGACCGGCAGCCGGTCGAAGCCCACCTCGTCGGCGGCGGCGACCAGATACCGGGCGCCGGTCACCCGGGCCAGCGCGAGACCGCCGGAGACGTAGTCGTTGTGCAGGTGTGTCTCGGCCACATGCGTGATCCGCACCCCGAGACGGCCCGCCAGAGCCAGGATCCGGTCGATGTCGCGCTGCGGATCGACCACGACCGCGACCCGCCCGTCATGCGCCAGGTAGCTGCGGTCACCCAGCGACGAGGTCTCCACGACCTGGACATCGATCCTGACATCGATCTTGACATCAACACCGGTCATCGCCTGCTCGCTCTCGCTCTTGTCGCTCTTGTCGTCGATGTCGGCCCGGCGGGCCGCGTGGTAGTTCATCTGGCCCTGCGTGCCGCGGGGCGGGGCGGCACCTGCCCGTTACCCGCCGACGGCAGCGCGCCCCCATCGGATGGATCCGGCATCGTCGACCTCCCGAAGTCCATATACCCCGGGGGGTATACGCGGGACATGCTGCGGTCCTGCGCATCGACAGGCAGACCTGCCGGTCGGTGGGGTCTGCCCGGTCGGGTCAGGACAAGGCCATGAACAGCTTCTCCAGCTGCTCCTCGGTCAACGGCGGCTGCTCCCCGCGCTCGCGCGCGGCCTGGCACTGGCGCATGCCCGTGGAGATGATCTTAAAGCCCGCCCTGTCCAGCGCTCGGGACACCGCCGCGAGCTGCGTCAGGACCCGCTCGCAGTCGTCACCGTTCTCGATCATGCCGATCACGGCGCCCAGCTGGCCGTGTGCGCGCTTCAGCCGCGTCATCGCGTCGGACAGGACCTGAGCGTTCATCTCCACGGTGCCCCACCTCCATAACCACCATACCCCCCCGGGTATCGGATGCAAGGGGCTTGGCTGGACGTCGGTGCGGGTCCCAGTACCTCCGCGGCCGTCAGCCGGTAGTGGACGAGGACGGGTCGATGCACCGGCCTGATGGTTCTCCGCCTGTGCCATAAGTAGGTGGTGCATCGGCTGAAGCTGGTGGGGCCTGGACTGGTCGAGGAAGGGGAGACGCGGCCGCGCCCGCGTCATCTCACCGCGGGCGCGGCCGTGCAGGCCGAGCGCTTTCTGTCTGGTGCGGCGGCGGCGGTCTCCTGCCGTCGGCCGCGGCTTCAGCCCAGGAACTCCCGGGCGCACCGGTCGATCTCGACCTGGTTGTTGCCGGCGTCGTCCAGGCAGCTCACATAGGTGCGACCCTCCTCCGAGACGAAGAAGGCGATGGAGGCGACCAGGACGATCAGTGCGATCACCACACCGATTGCGCCGGTGATGATGCCGGCCAGTGCCATGCCGCCGTTGTTGGCTTCCTGCCGGTTGACCCGGCCGCGGCCGAGGAAACCGCAGACCAACGCGCCGACGCCGAGCAGGATGCCGCCGATGACGGTCCAGGAGAGCAGGATCGCGACCACGCCGAGGACCAGCGCGGCGACGCCGAGACCGTTGCGGGGCTGGCCGCCGTAGGGGCCGTAGCCGGGTGGCGGGTAGCCCTGGCCGTGGGGTGGCGGGTAGCCCTGGTTGTAGGGCGGGTAACCCTGGTCCGGCCCCGGCGGGTAGCCCTGACCTGCCGGCGGGTACCCCGGGTTCGGTGGGTAGGCGGGGCCGCCTGCCGGCCCCTGGCCGGGCTGGCCGGGGTAGGGCGGGTGGCCCTGGCTGTATCCGCCCTGGTCCGGGCTCGGGGGGAACCCCATGTTGTCGCTCACGTGCCGTCCGGCTCCCCTCGTCGCGCCGTGCTGGTGTCGCTTTCCGGGCGGCGCCCGTCACGGATCCAACCATCTCTGCGCGTCGCGGGTGACACCGCGGAGCGGACTGGCTTCTCCCGAGCCGGCGGCGGGCGTGGGTGGGATGGTGCCCTTACGCGAGCTGGCCTGAATGTGTAGTCTGTGAACTCGGTACACAGTCTTCGGCTTGCGGGTGAGACGCGCCGGCCGGGCTGCTTCGAGGGGGAGATGAGCCGTGGTGACGCAGGATCGTCAGGACGCGCTGTTTCCCGCCGAGAAGGGCGCCTCGCCCACGCTCGCCGGATCGGGGGGTGCGAGCGCGGGCGGCGCCGGTACCGCGGACGCCCTGTCACCCACGGAAATCCTGGACAGGCCGGGGGAGTTCGTCCCCGCGACCTCGTACGAGGTCCGGGATGCGTTCGCCGAACTCGTCCAGCGTGACCTGCTCGGGCCGTGGGACGGGGAGCACGAGGTGTTCCACCCGCGGGCGATGGGGCCCCGGGAGCGCTACCTCGTCGGGATGCTCGGCCCGAAGCCCGCACCGCGCGGGGCCCGCGAGGCGGCGGCGGCCGAATCGGTCGCCGACACCGAGACGGCGGTGCAGGGCGACGCCGACAGCGACCTGCCCGAGGTTCTCACCCCGCAGGCCCGGGGCCGGATCTGGGCGTCCTCGATGGGCCTGTCGTTCGCCGTCCCGGCCAGCGTGACCGGGGCGAGCGGCGCGGCCAGCGCGGCCAGTCCGCCCGGAGCGGACGGTGCGGCGGTCGACGTCGTCGCCGTCACCGCGAGCTGGGGCCGGTACGTCCGGCAGGAGACCGAGGACGACGAGGGGCGCACGCACACCGTCTGGGCCCGCGAGCCGGTCGTGCATGCGAACCGGGAGATTCGCCTGGACGGTTCGCTCGGCGCCGACGCCTTCCGGGTGCCGCTGGTCGGCGATGCCGAGACCGGCGTGTTCCTCGCCGTCGTCCTGCGGGAGCGGCCGGGCCGGCGGATCGTCGAGCTGACACTCGTCAACGGGCAGCCGGAGCCGCCGTCGCGGGCCGACACCGCCTGGCTGTTCCAGGCCACGCTGACCGTCACCGCGCTCGACGGGGAGCGGGCCGTCTTCCTGCCGATCGACGATCCCGAGGACGGCGGCGCGGCCGACCACTCCGACCACGAGGAGCTGCACCTGCGGCTGCTCTACCGGGGGGAGCGGCGCTACGCCAGCGGCCGCAACATCGCCGTGCACCCCTCCGTCCGGCCCGGGGAGCGTCGCGCGCACCGGCTGGAGACGACCTGGCTGCCCAGCTACGACGTCCCGTCGACCATCGCGCCGGCGGGCGCCGGTACGCCGCTGGCGGGTGTGGAGCTGTCGATGGACGCGCTCGCGGCCGCCGACGCGGCGCAGCTGCGACGCGGGCTGACACCGCTCGCCGACGGCTACCACGCCTGGCTCGACGAGCGTGAGAACGAGCAGCTGCCAGGCCTGCCGCCGCGGCTGCGGCCCACCGCACGCATCGCCATCGGCGAGGCGAGGGGAGCGGCCGCCCGCATCCGCGCGGGGATCACCCTGCTCACGGATCCGGCGCGGCCGCACCATGCGCAGGCGCTGGCGGCCTTCCGTTTCGCCAACCAGGCCATGGCGGCGCAGCGCCGGCACACCGCGATCGCCCGGCTCCGCGACGAGCACGGCCTGACCTACGCCGAGGCGAAGGCCCGGGTGGAGGCACAGGGCGCGGCGGCGGCGTCCTGGCGGCCGTTCCAGCTCGGGTTCGTCCTGCTCAACCTGCCGGCGCTGACCGACCCGGCGCACCCGGAGCGGGCCGCCGACGCTGACGCTCTCGTCGACCTGCTGTTCTTTCCCACCGGCGGTGGGAAGACCGAGGCCTACCTAGGGCTGACCGCCTACACCTTCGCGATCCGCCGGCTGCAGGGCACCGTCGGCACCGGGGCCGACGCACGTTCCGGCGAGGCCGGGGTCGCCGTCCTCATGCGCTACACCCTGCGGCTGCTGACCGCCCAGCAGTTCCAGCGGGCGGCCGCCCTCGTCTGCGCCACGGAGGTGCTGCGCCGCGCCGACGAGGCCACCTGGGGGGCGGAACGGTTCCGGATCGGCCTGTGGGTGGGCAGCGGCGTCTCCCCGAACAACTTCAAGGACGCCGCCGACCAGATCAGCCAGGCCCGTGAGGTGGGGGACGGCAAGCGGGCCAACGTCCTGCAGACCCTGAGCTGCCCGTGGTGCGGCACGGTGCTCGCCGCCCACCGCGACGCCCACCCCGACGAGAACCTGCGGCGCGTCCTGCTCTACTGCCCGAACGGCGAGGGTTCCGACGCCTGCCCGTTCTCCCAGCGGCTCGCACCGGGGGAGGGCCTGCCGGTACTCACCGTCGACGAGGAGATCTACCGGTACGCCCCCAGCCTCGTCATCGCCACCGTCGACAAGCTCGCCCAGCTGCCGTGGCGCGGCGAGGCGGGCATCCTGTTCGGCCGGGTGCGCCAGCGCTGCCCGCGGCACGGCTACCGCCACGACGACCTCGACGCGCGGACCGGCTGCGGGTCCAGCCACCAGCGCCGCGGCGACCTGCCGAAGGTGACGAGCGAACCGGTGCGCCGGCTGYGTCCACCCGACCTGATCATCCAGGACGAGCTGCATCTCATCTCCGGCGCGCTCGGCACCACCGTCGGCCTGTTCGAGGCCGCGGTGGACGAACTGTGCTCCTGGCCGCTGCCCTCGGGTGCCGGTGACGGGGGCGCTCCCGCCCTGGCCGGGCCGAAGATCGTCGCCTCCACCGCCACCACCAAGCGGGCGCGGGACCAGGTCCTCGGCGTGTTCGGCCGCCGGCTGGCCGTGTTCCCGCCGCAGGTCGTCGACGTCACCGACACGTTCTTCTCCCGCCAGGTCCCCGTCAGCCCGCAGAACCCCGGGCGGCGCTATCTGGGCATCTGCGCCCACGGCACCCGGATGAAGTCCGCCCAGATCCGGCTCGCCGAGATCCTGCTGCTGGCCGGGCAGACCCTCTTCGACCGGCACGGCGAGGCCGCCGAGCCGTACCAGACACTCGTCGGCTACTTCAACGCCACCCGCGAGCTCGCCGGCATGCGCCGCTACCTCGACGACGATGTCACCACCCGGGTACGCACCCACGGCACGCGCAAGGGGCTGTCGAACCGGCTCGGCCCCAGCGCGGCGATGCTCACCATCAGCGAGCTGACCTCCCGGGTCTCCTCCGCCGACATCAGCGACGTCCTGAAGCGCCTGGAGATCGCGTTCGACGCCGAGCTGGACACCTCCGTCCGGCGCCAGGCGATCGCCGACACCTGGCGGGAGACGCTCAGCATCCGGGACAGCCGCACCAGGGAACGGCCCCCCGCACATCCGGTCGCCGAACAGTGGCGAGCCAGGGAGGCCCGCCGGCCGGTCGACGTCGTCCTGGCGACGTCGATGCTGCAGGTCGGTGTCGACGTCTCCCGGTTCGGGCTGATGGCCGTCGTCGGGCAGCCGAAGAACACCGCCGAGTACATCCAGGCGTCCTCCCGGGTCGGCCGGGACGCGGCGCGCCCCGGGCTCGTCGTCACCCTCTACAACTGGGCGCGGCCCCGCGATCTCGCCCACTACGAGGACTTCGGGCCCTACCACGCCAGCTTCTACCGGCAGGTCGAGGCGCTGTCGGTCACCCCGTTCACCCGGCGCTCGCTCGACCGCACGGCCACCGGCGCGTTCGTCGCCGCGCTGCGCCACCTCGACGACGCGAACACCCGCAACATCGACGCGCACGACGTCGACCTCACCGGCCCCGTCGCCACCCGGCTGATCGGCCGGCTGCTGGCCCGGGCGGAGGCCGTCGCCGGCCCGCGCGGTGCCGAGTACCTCGGCGAACGGCTCCGCGAACTCGTCGACCGCTGGCAGCTGATGCGCACCGGCCCGGCCCGGCTCGGCTACACCGAGCGCGGCGGCGGCGCGGGCGCGGGCCAGCAACGACTCACCGGCCTGCTGGAACCGGCCGGCCACGGCCGCTGGGAGGTCCTCACCGTCGCCCAGTCGATGCGCGAGACCGAACATGAGATCAGCCTCCTCGTCCCCGCCGGCGAGGAGCTCTACAACCACAACCTCGTCGATCCGCCGTGGAGTTTCGGCACCCCGGCCAGCCCCGCCGCTCCCGCCGCTCCCGCCGCTCCCGCCGCCCCGGCCGCCGCCGGCGGGCCCGACCCGGACGACGAGGACGCGCCGGTCGGCGACGAGCTCGGGGAGACCCGGCTGCCCGGCCCGGCCCGGCCCCGGCAGAGGAGAGGTGCCTGATGCGCGGGCGACACCACCGGCGCGTCGGCGACGTCCGGCCGAGCCATCTGATGTTCACCAGCGGGGTCGGCGCCCTCGTCGACCTCCCCAGCTTCTCCACGCTGGTCCGCGGGCTCGACGACTGGGACTACCGCAACGTCCCCGACTACGAGCCGATCGCCGAGCCCCGGCTGCTTGCCGCCGTGCGCCACGTGTTCGACCGCAACGTCACCGAGCTGCGGCCGGCGCCCTGGTCGGACACCGGCGTCAGCGGCCCCGGGGGCCGGGGCGCTCCGGCCACCCCGATCGGCGTCCCGACGGTGCCGTTCCCCAACTGGCTGCGCTGCACCGCCTGCAACGAGCTCGACCTGATCTCCTCCCCGGCCTTCGCCTTCGAGAACCAGTGGCAGTTCCGTCCCCAGGACGCGCGCTTCTTCCACGGAGAATGCCCCCGCAAGCGGTCGGGCCGGCGGCCGTTGGCCGTGGCCGCCCGCTTCGTCCTCGCCTGCACCGCCGGCCACCTCGACGACTTCCCCTACGTGGCGTTCGTCCACCGCGGCGGCGGGTGCGCGAAGGCCAGTCACCCGCGGCTGCGGATGGAGGACCGTGGCGGGAACCTCGGTGCCAACGTCGAGATCCGGTGCGTGAACTGCGACCAGCGGCGCAACATCCGTGAGGCGACGGGCCGGCGCGGCACCGAGAACCTGCCCCGCTGCCGCGGCCGGCACCCGCACCTGGGCACGTTCGTGGACGGCGGCTGCCACGCCGATGCCCGCCTGCTCGTGGTCGGGGCCTCCAACCAGTGGTTCGCCCAGGGCCTGTCCGTGCTCTCCGTTCCCCGCACCGGCGCCAGTGAGCTGGCCAACAAGGTCGAACAGAACTGGTCCGTGTTCGATCCGATGATCAACGAGTACATCCTCGCCTACACCCGCTCCCAGCCCGGTGTGGTCCAGCGCGAGTTCGCCCGCTGGACCGACGCCGAGGTCTGGGCCGCCGTCGAGCGGCATCGGACGGCGCTGACCACCGCGCCCGGCGACGGCACCGACTCCGGGGACGAACACGGCTACCCGGATCTGCGGACCCCCGAGTGGGAGATCTTCTCCGCGTCGGTGCTGCCCGACGCCACCGACGACTTCGCGCTGCGCCGCGACCCGGACGGCGTGCCGCCCCGGCTGACCCGCTTCTACGCGGACGTCGTGCAGGCCGAACGACTGCGCGAGGTCCGGGCGCTGACCGGCTTCACCCGCCTCGACGCACCCGACCCGGACGACCCGGAGCTCGTCGTGCGGGCACCGCTGACCCGCGGGCCGGCCACCTGGGTGCCGGCCACCGAGGTTCGCGGCGAGGGCATCTTCCTGCGGGTGTCCGAGGAGATCCTCGGGCCGTGGGAGGCACGGGTCACCGACACCACGGAGATGCGCGAGCACCGCGACGCCTACAGCCGCTTCCGCGTGAACCGGTACTCGGACCGCCTCGCTGGCGCCGTCGAGTTCGACCCCATGCGCGGCTGGCCCGGCGTGCGCTTCCTGGCGCTGCACTCGCTGTCCCACCTGCTGATCCGCACCATCGCCCTGGAATGCGGGTACAGCTCGGCCAGCCTGAGTGAACGGATCTACGCCGGCACCGACGACGACCCGCGTGACGGCATCCTCATCTACACCGCCGTGCCCGACGCCGAGGGCACCCTCGGCGGGCTGGTGTCACTGGCCGAACCCGACCAGCTGCTGCGGCTCACCCGCCGGGCGCTGGCCGACGCCCGGCACTGCTCCTCCGACCCGCTGTGCGCCGAACGCCTTCCGGCCGCCCCCGCCGACTTCCTGCACGGCGCCGCCTGCCACGTCTGCCTGTTCGTCTCCGAGACGACCTGCGAACGCGGCAACCGGTTCCTCGACCGGCGCTTCGTCGTCCCCCTCGGCGACGGCCCGGAGCATCGCGACCTCGCCCTCTTCCCCGAGCTCCCGTGACGTGGTGACGTGGTGACCCGGTGATGGACGTGGGTGACGCAGGCATGGTGGGGTCCGACCACGAGCCCGGCGGTCTGTTCGCCGCGACCGTCGAGGCGGCGGTGAGCGCACTGGGTCCGTCCCGGCTCAGAACACTCGCGGACGAACTCGTCGACCGGGCCGGGACGCAACCTGCGCTGCCCCGGGAGGCCGTGGCGGGGGCCGGGTGGGACGACGCACTGGTCGCGACGGTCGCCGGCCCCGCGGCGCGCGACACCGTCCGGGCGGTGCTGCGCGCTCGCCGTGCCGAGGGCGTTCCCCCGGCCGAGGCGGCCGCCTACCTGCGCGGGGTCAGCGCCGGGTATGCGCGACGGGCCACCGAGACCCGGGTGGAGTCGGTGTGGAGCGGGCCGGGCAGCAGCTCGGTGCCGGTGCGGGCGACCGCCCGGGTACTGGTCGACCTGGTCGCCGAGGCCACCACGGAACTGATGCTCGCCACCTACGCGGCACGTCCCTACCCGCCGCTGCTGGCCGCGCTCGGCGCCGCGACGGCGCGAGGGGTCGCGGTCAGCGTCGTCGTCGAGACCCTGCAGGGGGCCGGCGGCGGGCTGGCGGGCAGCGAGCCGGCAGCCGCGTTCGCCGGGGTGCGCGGGGTCGAACTGTGGCACTGGCCCACCGCCCGCCGCGGTCATCCCGGTGCGCGCATGCATGCCAAGATCGCTGTCGCGGACCGGCGGGCGCTGCTGGTGTCGAGTRCCAACCTCACCTCCACGGGCGTCGAGGAGAACATCGAAGCCGGCCTGCTCGTCCGCGGCGGGGCACCACCGCGCCGGGCCGCGGAGCATCTCGCCGCGCTGCGGACCAGCGGCGTGCTCACCCGCCTGCCCGTCGGCGYCGAGCGGGCGGACGGAGGCTGAACGATGCCCGATCGGAACGCTCCCGCCCCGACCACCGCCACGGTCACCGCGTCGGACATCGCGCGCATCGCCGGCGTCGGGCGGGCGGCCGTCAGTAACTGGAGGCGTCGGTTCGACGACTTCCCGACCCCGGTCGCCGGCACCTCCAGCAGCCCGCTGTTCGCGCTCGCCGCGGTGGAGACCTGGTTCGACCGGCATGACCGCCCGTTCCACGTCGAGGCCGGCGACCGGGTGTGGCAGCAGATCCGCGGCACCGTCGACGACCCGCACCTGGGCGAACTCGTCGGACACCTCGGCGGCTTCCTGCTCTACCGCCAGCGCGAGCGGGAGGCGGCGGACGCAACGCTCGGTGAGCCCGACGACGTCGCCGCCCGCCTGCTGGGGCCCGCCATCGACCAGGCCGCGTCCGAGCTGTGGCCCCGGTCGCCCGGTGCCGCTCCCTCCTCCGGATGGGAGGCGAGCTGGGTGCCGGTCGCCCGGACCGCCGCCACCGCCGCCGACCAGGCCGGGTATCCCGCTCTCTTCGAGGTCCTGCGTCAGCGCTATCGCGAGGTGTACTCCCGGCAGGTCGGCGGGCCCCCGGCCGCAGTCGCGGACCTCATGGTCCGGCTCGCGGGTGTGCGGCGCGGCGCCGAAGAGCTCACCGTTCTCGACCCGGCCTGCGGGGTCGGCGGCCTGCTCGACGCGGCGCGGGCTGCCGGCGCGGGCCGGCTGCTCGGCCAGGACGTCGACCCGACAGCGGCGCGGATCACCGCCGCGGGCCTGCTGCTCCACGGTGCCGACGCCCGGATCGCCGCGGCGGACTCCCTGCTCGCGGATGCCTTCACCGGGGAACAGGCCGACGTCGTGCTGTGCGCGCCTCCCTCCGGTCAGCGCTTCTGGGGACACGAGGACCTGCTCGGGTCGCCCTGGTGGCGCTACGGCGTCCCACCCCGCGGCGAACCGGAACTGGCCTGGCTGCAGCACTGCCTCGCGCACGGCCGGCCCGGTGCCGCGGTGCTCCTCGTCCTGCCGGCAGCCGCCGCCTCCCGCCCCGCCGGGCGGCGGATCAGGGCGAACCTGCTGCGCGCCGGGGCGCTGCGTGCCGTGCTCGAACTGCCGCCCGACGTGTTCGGCGCCGGTTCCACACCCGACCTCTGGGTGCTGCGGGTGCCCGACGGCCGGCCACCCGACCCCTGGGTACTCATGGGCCTGGCCGGCGCGGACCTGCGCACGGTCAGCGCGGAACCACCACCCGGATACCGGCGAGTTCCCGTCGCCGACCTGCTCGACGACCAGGTCGACCTCAGCCCGCGCCCGCGCGTCGCCGTGCTTCCGGCAGACGGTGCCGAGCGCGGTTTTCCGGCGGTGCGCGAGAAACTCCGGACGGCATTGTCCTCACTGTCCGCGCTCACGGCGAGTATGGCGCCGCCGGCCCTTTCGGTTTCTGCCGGTGATCCCACTTCTGCCGAGGCATCGGCAGCCTTCCCCGAAACGGGCAGGGTAGCCCCGTCCGCCTGGAACACGGTGGGTGAGCTGACGAAAGAAGGGGCGCTGGCAATGCTGACGGCGTCCCTGCAGACCAGAGCCGACGGCGGTGATCTGCCGATGTTCACCGCTGGTGATGTGCGGCACGACCGCGGCCCGACCGGACGGACAGGTGACCGTGCCGGAATGCTGCGGCTTCAGGCCGGCGACGTGGTCTGCGTGACGACGGACGGCGGCATCGCGGCGACGGTGATCGAGGAGGCCGGCGCCGTGCTCGGACCGAAGGTCGCGCTCCTGCGCGTCGACCCCGACCGCCTCGATCCTCATTTCCTGGCCGGAAGTCTGCGGGCCGCGGGCTACCGGCCGGCCGCGGCGCCCGGCCGAGGCGACGATGACCCGGATCGCGGCCGCCCGGCCGGGACGCTGTCACTGCCGGACCTGCGGCGGATCCCGATACCCGCGCTGGAGCTCGCCGACCAGCGGGAACTGGCGGCGGACTTCCACCGGCTCGGACAGCTGGAGAAGGCGGTGCGCCAGGTCGCCGAACTGGGCGCCGAGATCATCCAGATCGGATACCTCGGTGCGGTCGACAGCCGGCGCAGGCCCGGAGACCGCACCCGGTCCTGACAATTCCAGGTCCGGGAGCCGGGATTTTTACCGACTGACGTATCATTTCGGGTCGTCCGACAGGGGCAGCTGCACGGGGGTGTGATGGCAGGTCGCTGGATGATCGACCGGAGATATGAGCTGGAGTCCCTGCCGCTCGCCAGAGGCGGAATGGGTGAGGTCTGGGTCGGTCGTGACGTGAAACTCGACCGGGAGATCGCGGTCAAGTTCGTCCGATTTCCGGACGGCCGGCCCGACGAGGAACTTGTTCGTCGTTTCATCCGGGAGTCGCGCATCACCGCCCGGCTGGTACATCCGGGGGTGCCCGCGGTCTATGACGCCGGAACGCACGACGGTCGCCCCTATCTGGTCATGCAGCGGGTGCACGGCATCAGCGTCGCCGATCTCGTCGCCGAGCAGGGAGCACTGCCCGTCGGGTGGGCGGCCGCCATCGCGGCGCAGGCCGCCTCGGTGCTGGCCGTCGCGCACCGGGCGTCCCTGGTCCACCGTGATCTCAAGCCGGGCAACCTGATGCTGGAGCCGGACGGCACCGTCAAGGTCCTCGACTTCGGCCTCGCGGTCGCACTCGACCGCACCGACCTGTCGAGAATCACCGTGACCGGGCAGCATCTCGGCAGCCCCGCCTACATGGCCCCGGAGCAGGTGCTCGCCGGCATCAGCGCACCGGCCACCGACCTGTACGCACTGGGCGCCACCCTGTTCGAGATGCTGACCGGCGGCCGGGTCTTCGCCGGTTCGTCGTCCTACTCGGTGATGCACCAGCAGGTCGAGGAGGTCCCGGTGCGGGTCAGCGCCCTGCGCGCCGACGTTCCCGCCGACCTCGACGAACTGGTCGCCGACCTGCTGCGCAAGGTGCCGGAGGAACGGCCGGCCAGCGCCGAGGCCGTGTACGAGGCCCTGACCGACTGGGCGGACGACCTGGCCGCGCTCCCCGGCTTCGTCGACCCCGCCGCGGACAACACCGTGCGGATGTACAGCAGGATCACTGCCCGCGTGCACCCGCCCGCTACTGCCCCGCCCGCTACTGCCCCGCCCGCCACCACGTCGCCCGTAACGGCCCCGCCCGCCACTGCGTCGCCCGCCACTGCGTCGCCGGTGACGGCCAGCAGGTCGACCGGAGGCGGGGCGGCGCCGGACCCGGCGCGTTCCGGCCGGCAGACATCCAGCGGCACACAGTCGGGGCGGCCGGTCGCCGGGTCGGAGCCAGGACGTCCGGTCGCGGGGAAAGGGCCCGGGCCGCGGCCGCCGGCCGACGGTGGCATCGACCAGGCCGAACTTCGCCAGGTCCGGGACGAGGCCCGCTCCCTCGCCCGATCCTCCCGTCACAGCCAGGCCGCCGCGATCCTGGCCGAGGCGGTCGACCGGGCCGGCCGGGCGCTGGGCGCCGACAACGCCGATGTGCTCTCGCTGCGCCTCGAGCTCGCCGAGCTGATGTTCGAGGGAGGTGACTTCCGCCGGGCCGTCGACGAGTACGCGGGGCTCGTCACCGATCTCACCCACCGGGATGGTCGCGACAGCGAACGGCTGCTGCTCGCACGCCTGCGGGAGGCGACCTGCCGGGCTCTGATCGGTGACACGGCACGGGCACTGGAACAGCTCGGCGCGCTGCTGACCGACGAGACCCGGGCGTTCGGCGCGGACGACCCGCGGGTCCTGGAACTGCGCCGCCAGATCGGCCTGCTGCAGCTGGGCGCCGGTCAGCGGGCGGCCGCCGCGCAGACCCTCGCTGCGCTGCTGGCCGACCTGCAGCGGGTCTGGGGGCCGGACCATCCCCTGGTGCCCGTGGTCCGCGAGCTGCTCGCAGGTGCCGACGGCGCGGCGGTGGGCAGCCAGACCTGACACGGAGCTCACGCACGTCGGGGCTCACGAACTCCGGGGCTTCGAACTCCGGGGACACGGTGGGAGGGACGACATGGCGCGACTGGGGATCGACAAGGACTTCCTGCTCGGCTTCGCGGCGTTGGAGWAGCAGGTACAGAACCGGGTGCTCGACGTCTTCGCCAGGTTCGAGGCGGCCACCCACACCGGCCTGCACCTGGAGAAGATCGGCAACGCCCGGGACGACCGGTTCCGATCGATCCGCATCGACAGGTTCTGGCGTGGCATCGTCCTCGCACCGGACAGCGGCGACACCTACACACTGCTGAAGGTGCTCCCGCACGACGACGCCTACGCCTGGGCCCAGCGCCGGCGTGCCTCCGTCAACGCCGCGACCGGCCGCATCGAGATCCGTGACGTGGTCGCGATCGACGCCACGCTCCCGGCCCTGGCCGCGGTGGCGGAGCAGGTTCCGGCCCGGCTGTTCACCGACATCGCGGACAAGGACCTGCGCCGCCTCGGCATCGACGAACAGACACTCGCCTTCGCCCGCGTGCTCACCGACGTCCGACAGCTTGAGATGGCGCGCGGTTTCCTTCCGCCCAACCAGTGGGACGCGCTGTTCGGCCTGGCCGCGGGGCTGACCCCGGAAGAGGTGTGGGCGGAGATCGGCGCGGTGTCTGATGCGGAGCGGGCCTCCATCGACGCCGACGACGTGGCGGCCGCGGTCGAACGCAGCTCTGACCGGGTCGTCCTCGTCGACGGGCCGGACGAGCTGCTCGAGGTGTTCCGGCACCCGTTCGCCCTGTGGCGGGTGTACCTGCACCCGACCCAGCGCCGCCTCGCGCAGGCCAGGTTCCGCGGCCCCGCCCGGGTGACCGGTGGGCCGGGGACAGGCAAGACCGTCGTCGCGCTGCACCGGGCGCACCACCTCGCCGCGCAGGGCACCGGCCAGGTGCTCCTGACGACCTTCACCTCGACGATGGCCGCCTCCCTCGCCACCGACCTCGACCTGCTGGTGCCCGACCCGAGACTGCGGGAACGCGTCACCGTCGCGACCGTCAACAAGATCGCGTACGAGATCTTCCGGACCGGGCACCCGCAGCCGGCCATCCTGACCGACACCGAGGAACGCGCGGTGTGGCGCACGGTTGTCCACACCCTCGCCCTTCCCTACTCCGAGACGTTCCTGTCGGAGGAGTGGCGGCAGGTCATCCTCGCCCAGGAGATCACCACCGAGCACACCTACCAGCAGGCGCGCCGGGCCGGCCGGAGCCGCCCGCTCGGGCCACGCCAGCGGGCCCAGGTGTGGGCCGCCTGGCAGCAGTTCGACCGAGAACTGCGGGTATCCCGTCGATGGACCCACGAGATGATCTGCGTCGAGGCCGCGCGCATCCTCGAACGGACGCCGCAGCGTCCCTACCGGCATGCCGTGATCGACGAGGCACAGGACCTGAGCCCGGTGCAGTGGCGCCTCCTGCGCGCGGCGGTCGAACCGGGCACGGACGACATCTTCGTGGCCGGCGACGCCCACCAGCGCATCTACAACAACCGGGTCAGCCTGCGCGAACTCGGCATCCCGGTGGTCGGCCGATCCACCCGGCTCACGGTGAACTACCGGACGACCGCGGAGATCCTCGCCTGGAGCCTCGGCATGCTCCGCGGCGAACCCATCGACGACATCGACGGCGGCCTCGACTCGGCGGCCGGCTGCCGCTCGGAGATCCACGGCCTCACGCCCCGCCTGCGCGCCGCCGCCACCTGGGCCGACGAGATGCGGGACGCCGCCGAGCAGGTGCGCGCCTGGCAGCGTGCCGGCATCGCCCTGGACGAGATCGGCGTGGCCGTGCGCTCCAGGACGCTCGCCGAGTCGCTGCTGCCCGCCCTGCACCGGCTCGGCATCCCTGCCCGGCTCCTGTCCCGGCCGACGGAGAGACCCGCACAGGCCGCACCCACGGAACCGGCGGTCGCTGTCGGCACCATGCACCGCATGAAGGGTCTCGAGTTCCGCTGCGTGGCCGTCGTCGGTGTCACCGACGGACACGTCCCGGCCCCGGGAGCGGTCACGCCAGCCGCCGAGGACGACGTCGCGCACGCCAGAGACGTCCAGCGTGAGCGCTGCCTGCTCTTCGTGGCCTGCACCAGAGCGCGGGAGGAACTGTTCGTCTCCTGGCACGGGGGCCAGAGCCCGTTCCTCACCCCCCTCCTCCCCGATCCGCGGCAACGTCAGCCCGGCAACACGCCGTCCTCCAGGTAGACCGTCGTGCCGGCCGCCCGCGCCGCCAGGCAGGCGGCGACCCGGCGGGCCAGCAGAGGCGCCATGAGGTCGGGCAGCTGGTCGGCCGCGGCGAACGACCAGGCGGCCAGCTCGTCGGCGGGCAGCCGGATGCGGCCGGCCTCCTCCCGTGTGAGCCGGCCGCCGTCGAACACCACGATCAGCCCCTCGGTGCGCTGCGGCGAGGGCGGCACCCAGTCCACCGCCAGCAGCCGGCCCGGCGCCCGGTCCAGGCCCAGCTCCTCCGCGAGTTCGCGCCGGGCCGCCGCGAGCGGGGCCTCGTCCTGCTCGACGACACCGCCCGGCAGATCCCACCCAGGCCGATAGGTCGGACGGACCAGCAGCACCCGGCCGTCGTCTTTGTCGTCGACGATGACGGACGCCGCCGCCATGCGTTTACGGGGGAGACCGCGTCGCCATTCCAGCGCGGACGAGTCAGCGGTCGTCTCCACAGGAACCACCGTAATAGCAAGTGCGACACTGCGCCCCGCAGACACCGCCCGTCACCCGCCGGCCCGTCCAGCGCCTCCGTGGGTCCGCCGCTCCCCGTTCTCGAAATGCTCAGGCGGACGTCGGCATGCTCAGGTGGCTGCCTGCTCCGGCGTCTCCCCGCCAGCCGGACTGCCATCCGGCAGTGAGTACGGAATGGCGGGTACGGCGGTCCAGGTGTTCGGCAGGAAGGTGCCGTCGCCCAGGTACTCGACGTACATCACGAGCGCGGACGGCGTGTTGCCCGACGGGAAGGACGCCGTCAACGTGACGATGGCGCTGCCGGTTCCGTCCAGGGTCGCCGTTGCCTGGTCGGGCCAGAATCCGTGGGAGAGACGCACCGTCCCGGACGGTGTCCCGGTCGCCCCGTTGATCGGGACGACCTTCACCCGCACGGTGAACGGCTCCCCTGCCACGATCCGCTCGGGCGGGGTGACCTCGAGCCGGCCGTTCTGGATGGTCGTCCCGCCGCTGAAGCCGAACGGCTGGTAGAACTCGTTGCCGCTGTAGGCGGCCGTCATCCGGTGTACTCCGGGTGCGAGGCTGACCGTCCAGGTGGCGGTGCCCTGGCCCGCGCCGGGTGCCAGCGTCACGGTGTGGCGGATGCTGTCGTCGACGACGATGTCGACCGTCCCCGACAGAGTGGGACGGCTCGGGCCGACCATGCTGAGCGCGATGCTGACGGTGACCGGCTCACCCTCCCGTCTCTGGACCGGCGTGATCATTCCCATCGGGCGCAGGCGTTCGTCTCCCGGCGTGGGCTCCGCCGCGGTGGACGTCGGTGTGGTGGGTGTCGAGGTGGGGCCACCGCTCGGCGTCGGCTGCGGGCCGCCGTCCGTCGGGGTGACGGTGACGGACGGCGTGGTCGGACTGGGAGCGGCCGGAGTCGTCGCGGCCGGCGGCGCGCTCGTCGGCGCCGAACCGCCACCCGGGCCGCCCGACACCGGCTGACAGGCACTCAGCGCGAGCCCGCTGAGTCCGGCGGCGATGATCCCGATACAGCCTCGCCCGAACCGGCGAGGACCGGACGGGCGTGACCACGACATGTGTTGTGTGACCGGTTCGGCCTGCTGAGGGAACGACCCTGGGGAGAACACCTGCACCAGCACCCTTTCTCCGTTCCAGGAATTCTGGAAGTTCCTGGTCAGCGACGCCGCGAACGGCGGCCTCCGGTTATCGGCGGCGATCCGCGCGACAGGATCGGAAGCCCTGCAGAGTAGTGGTCGGTACGTTCGGGCCAGACAGACGGGTCGGATGCAGCCTGAGCGGTTGGTCCGCTGGAGCGGAAAGCTCCACCGGACGCATGAGCGATCCAAAACGGAATCCCAGAAATCACGTGCTCGGTCGCCTGGGCCACAATGCCGTACGGTTCGGTTGTCGTCTTCCGGCCGGGCTCGGCCGGCTCGTCGAACAACGCCGGCATCGCTTGCGGCCCCTCCGCCGGTCCGCGACCTGCTCGATGACCGCCAGCAGACCCATCGGCGAGAACACGGACCCGCATCCTTGACCTTCACACCGGTGTGAAGGTCGATGATGCTGCCATGACCGCCGCACCGTTCAACCCACGGACGCTGCTCGCCGAAAGCCGCCTCGGTGTCCTCGCCACCATCAAGTCCGACGGCCGCCCCCAGCTCTCGCCCGTCACGCCCTTCTACGACCCGGACGCCGGAGTCATCCTCATCTCGACACGGGAGGGCCTGGCCAAGACGGCGAACCTGCGCCGCGACCCACGAGCCACCCTGGAGGTCACCAGCCCTGACGGCCGGGCCTGGGCCACCGCCGAGGGCACGGCCACCCTGACCGGGCCGGGCGGCGATCCCCACGGACCCGAGGTCGAGGCCCTGGTGCAGTACTACCGTGCCGCGGCCGGCGAGCACCCGAACTGGGACGAGTACCGCGCCGTGATGATCTCCGATCGCAGGGTGCTCGTCACAGTGACAGTCGACCACGTGTACGGAACCAGACTCGGCTGACCATCGTGGACGCCGTGCTCGTCCTCCATCGACGACATCTACATCGGCGCGGGGGTGTCGCCCAGATCTTCGCGATGCCGGACTATCCCGCGGGCAGGACCATCGCGGTCGTCGAGGGCCTCAGCGAGGCCCGCGGCGGGCCCGCCCCGTCCTCCACACGCCGTTCTGGTCGCGATGATGACCGTCCACCAGGGCAGTGCTTTGGCCGGCCCGACCTCGTGTACAGCGGGTCGCATCGCGGGTGGGGGTAGCCGGGGCAGGGCGGTGCCGGATCGGAGATCCAGGCGTTCGCCAGGGCGGTCTGCAGCCCGTCGGCGAGGTCGACCTCGAGCTCGGCCGGGGGCGTCGCAGGGACAACGTGGAGCGAGCCGGGTCGGGCTGGCCTGATGTGTCGGCAGGCTGGTGACCAGGTAGATGACCTCGGTCTCGGCGGGCCCGTCGGCGAGCGGCTGACGTCGGCGGGTGATCTGTAGCGCCTGCACGGCGTGCGGGAAGAGCAGCCCGGCGCGGACCTCGGTGGCTTTCACGGTGCGCTGCTCGCGGCGGGCTGTGGCCACGCTCGACAGTGCGCGCGGTGGTTGTCACCTGGCGCCAGGGCAGGGCTGCGAGCTGGGCATACAGCGTGGGCTGGTTCGCTTTGACCGCCAGCACGTAGTGCGCCCCGCGGCCGCGGGCACGGCACCTCGGGTCGATCATGATGGCGTAGGAACCTCCATGATCTTCAGGTGTCGTGCCCGCACCCATGAGACCCCCGGCCGCGCGCCCGTCTCTCCACACAGCCCCACCAGGAACCCCAGGCCTGACTCATCGCCTACGCGTCAGCAAACTTGCCGGGACCCTGGGCGCGGACCCCCCGAGGTAAGCGGCTCTCAGACAGTGCGGTACCGTAGGRAACAGTGGCAGTCGCCGGCCAAGCCGGAGCGATTTGACACAACCCCGAATGCCTCTGTAACTTAACCGAGTCGCCACAGCCGGGGCCGAAAGGCCGGAACGGATAAGGCGAAAGCCG
>NZ_MBLM01000167.1 GCF_001854655.1 Parafrankia colletiae
GATGGCCCGGTGGGGACCAGGGGCGTGTCCGAACTCTCCCATTCGCGAGTTCCGACACGAGGAAGGTGCACCAGTGAGCACAGTGCGCCGCGGGGACCCGGTGGGCGAGCGGGAGCAACCCGCCCGCCCACCGGTGACGATCGCCGCGGCGGCCGCTCCGTTTGTCCGTGACCTGGACGAATGCTTCGCCCGGATCGGCCGGCACATCGACGCGGCCCGGCAGCGCGGGGTGGATCTCCTCGTGCTGCCCGAGGGCGCGCTCGGCGGCTATCTGCATGGTCTGCCGCCCACCGCGGACGACCTGCGGCCGTACCGCGGCCCGGTCATCGAGCTCGGAGACGGGCCGGACGGGCCGCCGGGGTGCCTGGGGCGCGTCCCGGGCGCGGGTGACCGGCAGCGAGGCGGGCCGCCGGCGCTCGACCCGGACGGCCCGGAGATCGCGCGGCTCGCAGCGCTCGCCGGAGATATGGTGGTCTGCGCCGGATACACGGAGCGTGACGGCCGGTACCGGTACAACAGCGCGGTGTGCGTGCACGGTGGCGGCGTCCTGGGCCGGCACCGCAAGGTCCACCAGCCACTGGGGGAAGGCCTCGTCTACGAGGCCGGGCGCGCCTTCACCGCGTTCGACAGCCCACTCGGCCGGATGGGAATGATGATCTGCTACGACAAGGCGTTCCCGGAGGCGGGGCGCAGCCTCGCCCTCGCCGACGCGGCGATCATCGCCTGCCTGTCCGCCTGGCCGATCTCCCGCACCCACCCGGCCGCCGACGTCTCGGAGGACCGTTCCCTGCACCGCTTCAACCTCTATGACCAGGTCCGCGCGCTGGAGAACCAGGTCGTCTGGGTGTCGGCGAACCAGACCGGCGCCTTCGGCACGCTGCGTTTCGTCGGTAGCGCCAAGGTCGTCCACCCGGACGGGTCGGTGCTCGCCGCGACCGGGCCGGAGGAGGGCCTGGCCGTCGCCACCCTCGATGTCACCGCCGCGCTCGGCGCGGCCCGCGGCGGGATGAACCTGCTGCGGGACCGCCGCGGCGCGAGTTACTCGCCGCAGTGCCTGCTCGCCGGCGAACCGTACGACCCGCGGCGTTCGCAGCGCGCCCGGGCCACCTTCTGATGCGCACCGCCACCGCCGTCGTCGTCGGCGCCGGTGCGTCTGGCCTGGTCACCGCCCTGCTGCTGGCGCGGCGCGGCTGGCAGGTCACCGTGCTCGAACGCGACGTCGACGACTGCCCCCGCGCCCTCGCGGACATCGCGGACTGGCATCGCCCGGGTGCGACCCAGACCTGGCACTCACACGCCTTTCTCGCCCGCTGCCGGTCGCTGCTCGCCGAGCACGCACCGGACGTCCTCGCCGCTCTGCGCGCCGCGGGCGCGCGGGAGACCCGCCTGGTCGAACACGCACCGCCGACCCTCACCGGTCCGCTGCCCGGCCCGCCCGGCGGCGGCGATGACGGCGATGGCGATGGCGACGAGCTGGTCGTGCTCGGGTGCCGCCGCGCGGTGCTCGACTGGGTGCTGCGCGATGTGGTGGGCCGCGAACCCGGGGTGATCCTGCGGCCGGGGGCACGGGTCGTCGGCCTGCTTGTGGCGGGCGGACCCGCCAGCCCGGGCCGGGGGCCGTTGCTGGTCCGCGGGGTGCGCCTGGCGGACGGGTCCAGCTGCGAGGCCGACCTGGTCGTGGATGCGGCCGGGCGGCTCTCACCGGTGCGCCGCTGGCTGGTCGACGCCGGCGCTGACCTGCCCGCCCCGGCCGAGGCCGACTGCGGCATCGCCTACTACTCACGTTTCTACCGCCGGCGCGGCCCGGAGCCGGACCTTCCGTTCAACCGTGGGCACACCGCCGGGGCGTCCTTCGACCGCTACTCCTGCCTGATGTTCCCGGCCGACAGAGACGTCTTCTCGATGACCTTCGGCGTGCTTCCGGAGGACACGGAGATCCGGGTACTGCGCCACGGTGCGGCCTTCGACGCGGCGGCACGTTCCATCGACATGTTCGGGCCGTGGCTCGCTCCCGGCCAGGTCGAGCCGGTCTCGCCRGTGAGCGCGATGTCGCACCTCACCAACCGGCTGCGGCCGCTGGTGCCCGGCGGTCACCCGGTGGTGCTCGGGCTGCTGCCGGTCGGCGACGCGGCGGTCATCACCAATCCGGCCCACACCCGCGGGGTGACGCTCGCCGTACTCGCCGCTGTCCGCCTGGCCGAGACGGTGGGGGCGTCGCCCGACCCCACCATGTGGGCCCACACGCTCGACGAGGTTCTGCGCGCAGAGTTCGCCCCCTGGTTCGAGGATTCGTGCGCCCAGGACGCCGCCCGCCTGCTGCGCTGGCGCCCGGCCGGGCCAGGAGGGCCTCCCGCCAGCCAGGCCGGGGTGGCGGGAGGCGCACCGCCGACCGGTTTCACGCCGTGGCCGGCGGCTCCGGCCGCCGTCGCGGCGGCCCGCGGGGGTAAGGACGCTCCGTCGGTCACCAACGGTGAGGCGTACCTGGCCGCCCGCCGGGATCCCTGGGTGTGGCGCCGCTTCACCCGCCTGCAGAACCTGCTGCTTGCGCCCTCGGTGCTGGCCGATCCCGAGTTCGTCGCCCGGGTGCGCGCCGTGCTGGCAACGGACTGGCGCCCGGCAGTCGTGCCGGGGCCCAGCCACGACGACCTGGTCGGCCTCGCGGCCGACGCGCACGCCCACCTGCCCGACGCTCCAGGCAGACCGAACCCGGCGGGCGTACCGGGCCAGCCAGGCATGCCGGAGCGCCGATGACCGCGACGGGGGACGGGCCGCTGGCGGTCGCACTGCTCACCTACTCCACCCGGCCGCGGGGCGGTGTGGTCGCCACCCTCGCGCTGGCCGAGGCGCTGGCCCGCGCCGGGCACCGCGTCGACCTGTGGACGCTCGCCCGCGGTGGCGACATCGGCTTCTTCCGACCGGTCGACCGCGCCGTGCGGATCCACGCGGTGCCGTTCCCGGACGTCTCCGACGAGGCGGTCGGGCCGCGCATCCTCCGCTCGATCGCCATCCTCGGCGAGGCCTTCGCCGCGCATCGGCACAGCGCGGCACGACGCCACAGCACGGCACAGCACCACAGCGCGACACAGCAGCGCAGTGCAGGACAGCAGCACGAGGTCGGGAGCTGGTACGACGTCGTGCACGCCCAGGACTGTCTCTCCGCGAACGCGGTGGACGACTGCGTGCGCACCGTCCACCATCTCGACAGTTTCACCACTCCCGAGCTGGTCGCCTGCCACGAGCGCGGGCTGCGCCGCCCGCACACGCACGTGTGCGTCTCGGCGGCCGTCGCCGCGGAGCTGGCGGCCGGCTGGGAGATCACCGCGACCGTGATTCCGAACGGGGTCGACGCCGCCCGCTTCACCGCGGCAGCAGATCCGGGGGGGCCGGCTCACGCCGCTCGGGAGCGCTGGCGGGCCCGCCTGGGCCGGTATGTCCTCGCGGTCGGCGGGATCGAGCCGCGCAAGGGCACCGCGGACCTGGTCGAGGCGTTCGCGCGGCTGCGCCCGCGGCAGCCGGGGCCGGTCTCACTGGTCCTCGCCGGTGGGGAGACGCTGTTCGACTACCGCGACTACCGCGATCAGGTACTGGCCCGCGCAGCCAGCCTGGGCGTAGAGCCGGTCGTCCTCGGTCCGGTGCCGTACGAGGAGCTGCCCGCGCTGGTCGCTGCGGCGGATGTGTTCGCGTTCCCGTCCGCCAAGGAGGGTTTCGGGCTGGCCGCGCTGGAGGCGCTGGCCGCCGGGGTCCCGGTGGTGGCACGTGACCTGCCGGTCCTGCGGGAGGTGCTGGCGGGGGCCTCCGCGGCGGGTGCCGTGCGGTTCGCCGCGGAGCCGGCGGGGTTCGCATCCGCGCTGGACGGATACCTCGATGCCGCCGAGCCGTGGCCCGACCGGCCGCCCGACCCCGCGCGGGTGGCGGCCGGGCGGGCGCTCGCCCGTGGCTTCAGCTGGGACGTCTCGGCCGCCCGGCATGTGTCCCTCTACCGTGCGCTGGTCCGGGCACGCTCCGCGGCACCGCCGTCGTGAAGCCCGGGTATCGCGGTCCGGGCTGGCTACGCAGGGTCCCGCAGCAGCGAGGGCCGGGCGACCGGCCGCGGGCCGCGGCGGCCGCGCGGTGCCCCTGGGTTCCGGATCAGATCGGGTCCGTCTCCGGCGGCGAGTCGGAAATACGACGAATCCGCCACCGGGGCGAGGGACACCGGCGGGAGCCCGTCCACGGTGTTTCATCAAGGAAGCGGCGGTCGCCGAGAACCGCAACGACGAGCCGAACGGCAGACATGGATGTATGAGGAAGCACCGGCCTGGTTCGAGGCCGCCATCGACACGCGTCCCGAGCGACTGGAGGCCGAGGTCGACGGGACGACCGTCAGCTACCGGTGCTGGGGGCGGGTGGACGGGCCCGGGATCGTGCTCGTGCACGGTGGCGCGGCCCACGCCGGCTGGTGGGACCACATCGCCCCGCTGATCCCGGCGGAGTACCGGGTCGTCGCGCTCGATCTGTCCGGCCACGGTGACAGCGGGCGGCGCGACGAGTACTCGCTGAGCACGTGGGCGTCCGAGGTCGTCGCGGTCATCGACCACGCGGGGATCACCTCGCCCCCCATCGTCATCGGCCACAGCATGGGCGGCTGGGTGACGATCACCACCGCCGCCGAGTACCCGGACCGGGTCGCCGGCATCGTGCTGATCGACTCGCCGGTGCAGGAGTCCACCCCGGAGGAGCGGGCCGCCCGCGAGCGGACCGCGTTCGGCCCGCTGCGCGTGTACCCGACGGCGACCGACGCGCTGGCGCGGTTCCGCACGGTGCCGGCGCAGCCGAGCAGCCTCCCGTACATCATCGATCACATCGCCCGGAACTCGATGGGTGCGATGCTGGGCGGCTGGGCCTGGAAGTTCGACCCGAACGTGTTCGGCAACCGGACACCCTCCCCGGAGGTCCTGCGCAAGGTCCACTGCCGGGTCGCGCTGTTCCGCGCCGAGAAGGGCCTGGTCACCGCTGACATCGGGCATCTCATGTACAACCTGCTGGGCCGGGTCGCACCGGTGATCGAGATCCCGCTCGCCGGGCACCACGTGATGCTCGACCAGCCGTTGTCGCTGGTCACCGGAATTCGCACGATCCTCGCCGACTGGCAGCACTCGTCTCCGCAGGAACGCGCCGACTGACGGCGACGCGGACGGCGACGGCGACCGGCGACGGCGGCGCCGGGCGCGGGTGTCGGACGGCACCGGGAAAGCCGGTCGAGATGCCCGGCCGGGAAGACCCGGGTCTGCATCGACGGAGCCGGCGACGGTTTATCCGGCCACGGGCGGGCATCCGGGTCTACACCGACCAGCGGGGAAATCACCGGAGGGCTCCGGGACCGGCACGGTTGAGAGGGAGACGGTATGACCAGCGCACTCGCCCGCCAGCCGACGACACAGACCACGCCTCCGGTGGACCGGACCGGCGTGCCTGACGACGCCGAGATGACCGTCAGGACGCCTGTCGACGGCTCCGCCTCGTACCCCGAGGTCGCCGCCGTCTCGCCGTCGGAGACCCGGACCGGCACCGCCGCGACCGCCGGGCCGCACACCCCGGTGACCAGAACCCAGCCCGCTGCTACGCGGAGCACGGTGACGCAGACCACCGAAGCCGCCCCGGGCCACGCCTCATCCACGGGCCAGCTGGTCAGCGAGGTCGCGAACGACGTCTCGACGCTGTTCCGCCAGGAGCTCGCCCTGGCGAAGGCGGAGCTACGCGAGGAGGCGACCAAGGCGGGCAAGGGCGCCGGGATGTTCGCCGGAGCCGGTGGCGCCGGGTTCTTCGCCCTCGTGTTCATCCTCCTCGCGGTCATGTTCGGGCTGGGCTCGGTGATGGCACTCGGCTGGGCGGCACTGATCGTGGGTGTGCTGCTCGTCGCCGCCGCGGCCGTCCTCGCCCTGATGGGCCGCCGGACGGTGAAGGACGTCCACCCTGCGCCCACCCAGACGGTGGAGACGCTGCGCGAGGACGTCCAGTGGGCACAGAACCGCCGGCACTGACCCCCAGCACCGCAGCAACCGACATCCAGTGGGCGCGCAGTCGCCGGCACTGACCCCCAGTACGCCGACAGACCCCCAGTACGCCGGCAGACCGGCCGGCCTCCAGCAGGCGCACGCCGCCGGCACCCATCCGTCGACCGCCGTCAGGGAGGCGACTGTGACAAGCCCGAAGTCCGACGAGATCCGCTCCGAGATCGAGGCGACCCGCGCGCAGCTTGGTCATGACCTCGACGAGCTCTCCGACCGGATCAGCCCGCAGAAGGTCGCCGGGCGCACCGCGCAGGGAGTGAAGACGAAGGTCACCACCGCCAGCAGCGCCGGCAGGGACAAGGCCCGGGAGAACCCCCGCGCCGCCGGCACGGCGGCAGGCGGCCTGGCCGCCGTGGGCCTGCTGACCTCGATGATCGCGCGCCGCCGCCGGCGCCGCCACCGGGCCGGCTGACCGACCTGACCGACCTGGTCGGGGCCGTCAGGCCGACCGTCGGGCCGACATCATCGGTCTGGACGCCGCCGGCCCCGGGACTGTTGGTCCCGGGGCCGGCGGCGTAGGCGCATGGATGACGGCCAGGGCGGTGCTCACGGCCCCAGGGAGGCCGGCGGGGTCTGCGGGGCCGTCGCGATCGGGGCTCCCGGCACCTGCTGGGGCCCGGTACCGGACGGGTCGCGCGGGACCGGCTCGCGCGAGACCATCCCGACGGCGTCGCGCGGCAGGGTCCCGGACGGTTCGCGCGGGACCGCGACGATGCCGTGCCGGGCGCGCACCTCACGCAGCCGGGACTGCTGCTCGGCGCTGATCTCCGCCTCGGCGAGGCGGCCGTCGGCTGTGTCCGCCGTCCAGCGCACCGCCGATTCGACGCCGTCCCGCCGGAGCTGGTAGTCCTCCCAACGGGCCGCCAGCCGCGCGGCGACCACCGGCGCGAGATCACGCCGTTCGCGGGCCGTGTGCCCCACCTGCAGCGCTGCCACCTCGGTATCGGTCTCGTCCCGCCAGCGGGCGAGCCGCTCACGGCGGCGGTAGGAGGTCGCGTCGAGCCCGCGCTTGAACAGCAGCGGCGCGAGGTCCACACCGAGAAGCAGCAGGGTCAGCAGCACCCGCCACACCAGGACCGACCTGTCCTCGGTGGTGAGCCGCCAGAACGCCTTCTCCCGCATGAGCAGGTCGTTCGCCGCGCCGCTGGTGCCGGCGGCGGTCGTCGCGAACGCGGCCCGGTCCTTCTCCTGGCCGGCGCGGAACTCGTCGAGACCCGCCTGGGCGGCGTTGCGCAGACGGGCCGCCTCGGTGACCGCGCCCGTGGCCGCGGCCAGCTCACCCAGTTTGATCTCATAGACCGGCCCGGCGCCCCCCAGGCAGGACGGACCGCCGGTGAGCTGGCAGTTCACCTCGGCCGTCTTCGACTCGACCAGGGCGTTCGCGGCGTCGAGGCGTTTCTGCTTGGCCGCGAGGTCCGCGGTGCGGGCGGCCAGCTCGCCTTCCTGGTTGACATCCCAGGCGGCCAGCATGCGGCCCGTCTCCTCCTGCTGGATCTCGGTTACCCGGGCGGCGATGGACGTCTCGAAGATGCGCAGCAGGACGGCTTCGCCGACGAGGACCGCGCCGCATATCGCGATGAAAACCCGGACCGTCATCGAGAAACCCGGCCGGGTGGTTTCGACGGTGCCGTCCTTGCCGTAACGATAGGACGTCTGGGTGAGCAGGACGGAACGGTCGATGAAAAATATGAAAAGGGCGTAGAAGAGGCCGTAGGGAAGCGCCCGCGCCATCCCGGTGCCGAATCCGACGGCGGCGACCGTCGCGCCGGCATAGGTGGCCAGCACCGCGGTCAGCAGCATGAGTATGCCGGCCGTGACGAACCGGGCCCGGTCGACCGGAGGGAGGAAACGGGCCTGTGCCCCGGCGAAATACACCAGCATGTCACCCGCGGCCCGCAGCGGCCCGCGGCGCGGAACCGGCTCTCGCGTATCACTGGACGTCTGCGGAGAATGTGGCACAGGACCCCCGTCCAACCGGCATGACACAGCCTCGGCTGCCTTCTCCCGATCGGGTCACGCGCCGCGGGTCGCGCCGCCGGGCAGCGCGGTCACATTAACGGCCGACCGGCGTTCCCACAATTCGCGATCGGATGCCGCCGACGAGGGGCCGTCCACGCGGTTATGTCGGGCCGGGGATAGTCTCGGCTTTCCGGGTGGACGCATCGAGGGAGGGACGGAGTCGCGATGGCGCGCATCAGTGTCGAAGTGGAGCGGACTGTGGGCGGGGCACCGGAGCGTGTCCTGGGCCTGCTCGCGGACTATGCCGGCACCCGGGCCCAGCTGTGGCCGGAGATGATCACCGACTACCGAGTGGTCGAAGGCGGCGAGGGTGCCGGCACCCGGATCGCCTACCGCCTGCACGCCACCAAGAAGCGCATCCGCGAGGTGGAGGCGCTGGTCAGCGCGCCCTCGGCGGGCGTCCTGCTGGAAGCCGACCAGCGCTCGTCCCTGCGCACGCAGTGGTCGGTCCGCGCGGCGGGCGCCGGCGGCAGCACCGTCACGGCGCTGACAACCTGGGACGGCGCGGGCGGTGTCGGTGGCTTCTTCGAGAAGACCTTCGCGCCGATCGGTATCCGCAAGCTCAGCAATGCGGTGCTGGACGGGCTGGAGGCCAGGCTCCGCTGATCTCCGCCGGGTGCGTCGGGTGTGCCCGGTGCATCGGGTGCGTCGGCGCACGGCCGGCGTCCACCGGATCCGTTTCGGCGCCGGCCCCCGCGCGGCCGCTCTCCACACCGCCGCTCCCGTCACGGCCGCTCTCGATGCGGCCGCTCTCGATGCGGCAGTGAAGGCGCACGATGGTGCCGGCGGGCGACGAGCTGAGCTGGACCAGGTCACAGAGCTGATGGGCGAGCCACAGTCCGCGCCCGCCCTCCGCGTCAAGGGCGGGAGGCCGCCGCCCGGCCAGCATGTCCCGTACATGACCCCGGTCGGAGACCTCGCAGATCAGCATGGCCTCCTCCACCCAGACGCGGAGCACACCACCACCGCCGCCGTGGCGCACGCTGTTGGTGAGGATCTCGTGGAGCGCCAGTTTCAGGTCGGCTGCCCGCTGCGGCAGCACACCCGCCCTGCTGGCCAGCACCAGGACCTGGCGGCGGGCGGCCAGCAGGTTGTCGGCGGTGAACGGCAGCCGGGTCACGGCCGCGTCCGACACGGCAGGAGCGGGCAGTCCCCCACCGCCGGAACCGTGCTCCGGAATTCCTCGCACAGATCCTCCGCCGCCGCAGATYCCTACCGAAAGTGACAGTTCATGCAGATTCGTTGACATGTCCCACCAGCGGATGCACACGATAATCCGTCGGGTAGGCGCCGCCGCCGGCGTCGGTGGGGACCGTCAGCGCCGTCACAGATCGTCCGGTCGCCAGGCCCGTCCAGCCGGCGGCAGTCGGCCGCAAAGGGTGGCAAAGGGCCCGGACCCGGCCAGGTGGCCGTGAACGTGCACACGGCGTCGCGCCCGGGGTGCGGCCTCACCCCGAACGCCACGGGCTATCCGGCGAGAGGGATTATCAGAGGTAACAGCCCCCGGGAGGATCCGGYGGGGACGACGAGGACACAGGCAAAGGCGGTTGCGGATCGTGACGACGGTGTCCGTCCCGGAGACGGTGACTGTCCAGGCGCGGATCGCCGCGGAGCTGGGCGTACGCGAGGGGCAGGTGACCTCCACGATCGACCTGCTCGACGGCGGGGCCACCGTGCCGTTCATCGCCCGGTACCGCAAGGAGGCGACCGGCGCCCTCGACGACGCGCAGCTGCGCACCCTGGAGGAGCGGCTGCGCTACCTACGGGAGCTGGAGGAGCGACGCACGGCGGTTCTGGACTCCATCCGCAGTCAGGGCAAGCTCGACGAGGCCCTCGAAGCGCAGATCATGGCGGCCGAGACCAAGGCCCGGCTGGAGGACATCTACCTCCCCTACAAGCCGAAGCGCCGCACCAAGGCGCAGATCGCGCGTGAGGCGGGGCTGGAGCCGCTCTCCGACGCCCTGCTGACCGACCGCACGCTCGACCCGCGCGCGGCCGCCGAGGCCTACGTCGACGCGGAGAAGGGTGTCGCCGACGCCACCGCCGCGTTGGAGGGCGCCCGCGCCATCCTGGTCGAGCGGTTCGCCGAGGACGCCGATCTCATCGGTGACCTGCGCGAGCGGATGTGGTCCCGTGGTTACCTCGTGAGCAAGGTCCGCGAGGGCAAGGAGACCGACGGCGCGAAGTTCGCCGACTACTTCGACTTCGCCGAGCCGTTCACGAAGCTCCCCTCCCACCGCATCCTCGCGATGTTCCGCGGAGAGAAGGAGGAGGCGCTCGATCTGACCCTGGAGCCGGACGAGCCCGGCGACCCGGCGGAGCCGCCCGTTCCCGGCCCGACCGACTACGAGCGCCRCATCGCCGAACGCTTCGGCATCGCCGACGAGGGCCGGCCCGCCGACCGCTGGCTGCTCGACGCGGTCCGCTGGGCGTGGCGCACCCGCGTCATCGTCCACCTCGGTGTCGACCTGCGGATGCGGCTGTGGACGTCCGCCGAGGACACGGCGGCCCGGGTCTTCGCCGCGAACCTGCGAGACCTGCTGCTCGCCGCCCCCGCGGGAGAGCGGCGCACGATGGGTCTCGACCCGGGCTTTCGGACCGGGGTGAAGGTCGCCGTCGTCGACGCCACCGGCAAGGTCGTCGCGACCGACACCATCTACCCGCACGTGCCCGCCCGCCGCTGGGACGAGTCGATCGCCTCCCTGGCCAAGCTCTCGGCGGCGCACAGCGTGGATCTGATCGCGATCGGGAACGGCACCGCCTCCCGGGAGACGGACAAGCTGGCCGAGGACCTGATCCGCCGGCACCCGGACCTGAAACTGACCAAGGTCATGGTCTCCGAGGCCGGCGCGTCGGTGTACTCCGCCTCGGCCTACGCCTCGCAGGAACTGCCCGAGCTGGACGTCTCGCTGCGTGGCGCGGTGTCGATCGCGCGGCGGCTGCAGGACCCGCTCGCCGAGCTCGTCAAGATCGACCCCAAGTCGATCGGGGTCGGGCAGTACCAGCACGACCTGTCCGAGACACGCCTGTCGTCGTCGCTGGACGCCGTGGTCGAGGACTGTGTGAACGCCGTCGGGGTGGACGTCAACACCGCCTCGGCGCCGCTGCTCGCCCGGGTCTCCGGGATCACCGGCGGCCTGGCGGACAACATCGTGCGCCACCGTGACAGCAACGGGCCGTTCCGCTCCCGCACCGGCCTGCTCGACGTCCCGCGGCTCGGGCCGAAGGCGTTCGAGCAGTGCGCCGGCTTCCTGCGCATCAGCGGCGGCGACGACCCACTGGACAGCTCCAGCGTGCATCCCGAGTCCTACCCGGTGGTCCGGCGCATCCTGACCGTCGCCGGAAGTGATCTGCGGACGCTGATCGGCGACGCGAAGACGCTGCGCTCGCTGAAGCCCACCGACTTCGTCGACGACACCGTCGGCCTGCCGACCGTGACCGACATCCTCGCCGAGCTGGAGAAGCCCGGGCGCGACCCACGACCGGCGTTCAAGACCGCCGCGTTCACCGAAGGCGTCGAGACCCTCGCCGACCTGGTGCCGGGCATGGTCCTCGAGGGCGTCGTCACCAACGTCGCCGCCTTCGGCGCCTTCATCGACATCGGCGTCCACCAGGACGGCCTGGTGCATGTCTCGGCCATGTCGAAGAACTTCGTAGCCGACCCCCGCGAGGTCGCCAAGCCCGGCGACATCGTCCGGGTGAAGGTGCTGGACGTCGACATCCCCCGCAAGCGGATCTCGCTGACGCTGCGCCTCGACGACGAGCCGGGTGCCGCGGACGCGGGTGGCCAGAACTCCGGCGAGCGCCGGTCGGCACGCGGCGGCCGGGGCGGAGCGGGTCGCGGCGGGAGTGGTGGCGCCGGTAGCGCCGGGACCGGGACCGGGGCCGGGGCCGGGCGCGCCTCCGGCCGCGACGGCGGCCAGGCCTCCGGTGGGACGTCCGGTGGCCGGGGCGGCGGCTCCGCTGGCCAGCGCGGCGGCGGTCAGCGGGGCGGCAGCGGCGGCCCGGGTGGCGGCGGCAACCGCGGTGGTGGGCAGCGCGGCGGCGGTCAGCGCGGCGGGCGGACCGACGGTGCCATCGCCGACGCGCTGCGCCGGGCCGGCCTGGTGACCGGCGACGAGGTCACCCTCGGCGACTCCGGCCGCGACAACCGTCGCCGCGGCCGCCAGTAAGCCCCGACGGCTTGCTGCGGGGTCCCGCCGGATCAGCAGGTTCCGGCGGGACCAGCCTCGATGAAGCGGTCCGAGACCACGAAGGTGGCGAAGTCCGCGTACTGGTCGATCGGGCTGGCCCAGCTGAGGTCGTCGCCACCGAAGAAGGTGGAGAAGAAGACACCGTCGATCCGCAGCGCTGGCGTGCTCCGGAAGAGCATGCCGTCCTGGTGGAACACCCCGCGGCCGTCGACCCAGACGGTCACCGACCCGTCGGCCCGGCCCGGGGTGTTCAGCCGCACCCGCTGCTGGATGGCCGCCCAGCGACCCGGGACGAATTCCCAGGTACCCAGGCCGAGCGTCGTCCCGTAATCGCGGGAAAGTGGGAGATACGCGTAGATCTGTCCTTTCCCACCGTCACGCCACATGTATCTGGTCGAGAATCCGTTGGTACCGTCCGGGGTGTGCCCACCGGCCACATGTGTGCCGCCGAAGAGTCCGGGGAGTTTTCCGCCGCGGGCAAACCGAAAACCGCTCTGGAAACGGACGCGATAGCTCAGGAAGAGGTCGTCACGCGGCCCGCCGCGGAACAGCAGGTAGGCCTGCGCCCCGCCGGACGGCGCTCCGTCCTCCTGCACGGACAGCTGGCTGGCCGAGCCGGCCGGGTAGCGGACCCGGATGGATCTCCACCCACAGCCCGGGGCCGGTGTCCGCACCGCCACATCGTCGAGGCCGAACGCTCCGCGCCGGCGGATGACGAGCTCGTCCCCGAAGAAGCTCTGCAGGTGCGGAGCCACCGGTAGCGGCCCGGCCGTCGTGGCCAGGCGCACCGCCGGTTCCCGGCCGCGGCCGCCGTCACGGCCGCCATCGGACGTGCAGCCGCCGGCCCCGGCCGCGCCGAGCAGTGCGACGATGGCGACGGCCCGCCGCGACGGTGCGCTCACCCGACGACTCCCCCTGATTCGCGCGTCCCGACGCGCGCGAATCCCCCGACCCGCGCGAACCGCCCAAGGACTTCCCGGCCGGCGTGCTCTCTTCGGCCGCGGGCAGTCTAGAACCCGCCCGGACGGCGTCCTGCGTATTCCAGGAACCGGCGTGCCGGTTGCTTCACCCGGTTCACCCGGTTCACCCGGTTCACCCGGCTGAACGGTCAGCCGGCCAGCCGGACGAGTTCCGGTCCGAGATAGGGCGCGAGCGCGGCAGAATACGTCCCGGTGATATGGCTCTTGTCGTAGTAGACGACGGTGTCGCCGATGATGGGCGGRCACTGGTCCCTCGAGCACAGCCACGGCACCGGATCCACCAGCATCGCCCCGCCGTCGAGCGCGCCACGGGTCTCGATGGCACGCTGGGGCTCGGTCAGCTTCGCCTCGGAGACCCGTACGACACACCGCCGAACATGCCCCGGGTTACGGGCCAGACAGTCCGGGACGTCGAAGCCGGGGTAKGGGGTGTCCGCGATCAGGACGACCTTGGCCCCGGTCGAGCGCAGTTCCCGCACCATCCTCGTCATGCCGCCGGCGCCGACCCGGATCGCCTCCGTCCGGGCCTCGGAACCGATCACCACCAGATCGGGCGCGAGCGTCCTGATCCGGCGCAGTGCCTCCGCACGCCAGGTGTTGCATTCGGTGTAGACACGCTTGAGGGTCTCCAGGACGAAGTTCGGGTAGTCCGCCGGCGGGCACCCGCCCTTCGTGTAGGGGACCAGCCGCCAGTTGTACCGACGACTGATGTCGTTCATCGCGTTGAACCACTGGTTGGCGTGCGAATCACCGAAGAGCACCACGGTCCGCCGGCCGGACGGGTCTCCGTACACGCAGTCGGTCGGGGTGCKGCTGGTGATCGACATGTAGCACCGGTTCGCCTTGTAGTCACTCGGCGCCTGGTCCAGCGAGGGCCGCAGGCCGGCCGGCAGCCCGGTGAGGTCGAGCGACTGCTCGATCACCCGGCTCAGGCCGGCGGACGCCCCTCCGCCCGCCGGCCCGCCGGCTGCTGACCCGCCGCTGGCATCAAGACGCGATGCCGGCACCCCGGAGCCGGTGGGCAGAGCGGCGAGCTGGACGATCACCAGGCTGGCGGCCACGGCGGCACCGATCGAGCAGCCACCGAGGCCGAGCCCCAGCACCGGCCGGCGGACCAGGGCCGGCCGGGACCGGACCGGCTGTTCGACCGCGTGGTAGGTGGCGACAGCGAGCAGCAGCGACAGCCCGACCGCGGCGATCTTCCCGGCGGTGCCGGGCTGTTCCCCGGTGGCCTCCGGCCACAGGATCAGCACCGGCCAGTGCCAGAGGTACCAGGAGTAGCTCACCCGTCCCATCAGCTGCCAGGGCCGCGCGCGCAGCAGCAGCTCGGCGCCGCGCGGCGGAGCGGCGCACCCGCCGGCGATCACGAGCGCGGACCCCGCCACCGGCAGCACCGCTGCCAGCCCCGGATAGGGCGTGGCCTCCCCGAACATCGTGGCGGCGACCATGATGCCGGCCAGGCCGAGCCAGGTCAGCTGGGATGACAGCGCTCGTGGCATCCGGGCGAGCCCCGGTGCCGCCAGCGCGACAAGGGCGCCCAGCGCGAGCTCCCAGGCCCGGGTGTGGCCCCCGAAGTAGGCCCAGGGGGCCGACCGCGGTGTGATGACCGCGCTGAGGGCAAGCGATGTGCCCGCCACCGCGACCAGCAGCACTGCCACCGGCCCGGCCCGGTGCCTGCGCACCGGGCCGGCCAGCGCCGCCGTCACGATCAGCAGCAGCGGCCACACGGCGTAGAACTGCTCCTCGACCGCCAGGGACCAGAAGTGCTGGAACGGTGAGGGCGGCCCGTCCGCACGCAGGTAGTCGGTGCCCTCCTGGGCGAGCCGGATGTTGATCGCCGAGACCGCGGAGAGCGCGGCGTCGACCCCGGTGGAGTGGATGCGCAGCGGTGACATCCACCGCCACGCCGCCAGCATCGTCGCCACGATCACCACCGCGGCCGCCGGAACGATCCGGCGGGCCCGGCGGGCGTAGAAGCCGGCGAGCGAGATCCGCCCGTGGGTGGCCCGCTCCGTGACCAGCTGCCGGGTGATGAGGAACCCCGAGATCACAAAGAAGACGTCGACGCCGACGTAGCCACCGGGAAGGGCGAGCCCGGAATGGCCGAGCACGACCAGGATCACCGCGACCGCGCGCAGGCCCTCGATGTCCGGGCGGAACCTCCGCAGCCGCCCGTCGCCCCCGGCCACCTCCGCGGGTGTCCCGCCGGCAGCCCCGTCGACGACACCCACGGACGCTCCGTCGGTCGTGTCCGGCGAGGTCCCGCCGTCCGCCACGCCCGGTGGCACACCGACTGTCATCTCAGAACCTGGCGGCCAGAGCGGGGCGGCCGCCGTGACGGGCCCGCCGCCGCCGCGCGAGCCCGGTGACGCCGCTGAGCAGGAGCAGTACCGCCGGCACGAACGACCAGATACCGACCAGCACCCGGGATCGCCACTGGCTGCCGTTGTCCCGCAACGTGTTGCCGGCCAGGTCGACGCCCTGCGCGGCGAGCTGGTTGTCGGCCAGCGTGTTGCCGCGGACCTCCAGGTTCTCGCGCTCCCCGCGGGCCTGTATGCCGACCCGGTTGTCGACGATCCGGTTGTCGGCGATGACGTTGTGCGGCGAGGAGGCGAGCACGATCCCGTCGCCCCGGTTCCCGGAGGAGGTGTTGCCGACGATCCGGTTACCGGTGCTCGAGGCGTCCATCATGATGCCGTTGAGGCGGTTGTCCCGGGTGATGTTCCCCTCCACCACCCCGCCGGTGACGAAGTCGGAGAAGATGATCCCGTGCCGGCCGTTGCGCTCGCTGACGTTGTGACGCACCGCGATTCCGGTCGAGTGGCTGTGCGGGTCGACGCCGTAGAGCGTGTTGTCGTGGAACCAGTTCCGTTCGATCGCCACGTCTCGAGCATGGTCCGTGTACGTCCCGATGAAGCTGTGATCAACCTCGGAATGGGTCATGCTCCCCGTCGACCCGTCGGACCAGGAGACACCGTAGGAACTGTTCCAGTCCCGCCCGAGATAGCTCAGGTGGCTGCGTGTGATCACGAGGGTCGCCCGGTTCGTCGCGACGATGAACGGACGCCGCTCGTCGACGGCCAGCAGCAGCGGGTCGCCGCCGGGGACGTCCGGACGGACGGACACCCCGTCCAGGGTGAGCCGGCCGCCGTCGACACCGAGCAGCACCCCCCGCCGGACGGTCAGCACCAGCTCCCRCACCGGCGCGCTGATCGTCAGCTCGGCGCCCGGTGAAACGACGAGTGCGGCGGACGCCGAGACCCGCCCGTTGCCGTCATCACTGATCCAGGACGGGTCGTCGACGGCGCGAACAACGTCCATCAGGCCCGTGACCGGGTGCGGAAGTGGGATGCTGCGCACCAGCTCGCCACCGGCGACCAGGGCGATGTCGCTCGTACGCAGCGCGATCCCGCGGATGTCCGGCGAGGGCCGGCCGGTGGCGACGTCGATCGTGTTCGGGGGCATCCCGAGGATCACGTTGCTCAGCGGATCGAAGGACGGCGTGTAGGCGTGCCGGTGGAAGAACTCGGTCGTCGAGGTCAGCTCGCGGTAGTCACGGCCGACCGTCACGCTGAGGGTGACCGCGCTGAGCAGGGTCATCACCGCCAGGAGCAGGTACACGCCGCGGCGGCGGGCCCGCTGGCGGCGCAGCAGCTCGGCGGCGAGCGCCGGGTCCGGCCCGCCGCTCGGCAGGCTCAGGGTGCTCGCGGCGCTCAGCGGCCCGGTTCGGCTCAGCGGTCCCGTCCGGCCCAGCGGCCCGGTCTGGCCGCCGTGGCTGAGCTGGTCGGTCTGACCACCGTGCCCGCTGTGGCCGGGGTGGCCGGGGTGGCTCGTGGTCATCGGTGTCGCTCCCCACCGGTCGAGGCCGGCACCCGTCCGGTGCCGCCTGCGGCGGCGTCGCCGCCATCGCCGCTGTCGCCGCGGTCCCGCTCACGCTGCCCGCTCGTCGCCGCGGTCTTGGCGATGACCTCGAAGCTGCGCGGGTTGCCCATGTAGAGGGTGGTGATCAGCGCGACGATGGTGAACGTCGCGGTGACCGGCGCGAGCACGACGGCGGCGAGGGACTGCAGGACGCGGTTGGTCCAGAACTTCGTGCTGCTCACCCCGGGCTGGCGCAGGCCGGCGTTGACCCAGCCACTCAGCCCGAAGTTCACCAACCAGACCACGAGAGAGCACCAGAACAGCGAGTGCGCCCAGCCTGAGACCTCGATCGTGTCCGTCAGGATCAGCACGATCGCCGACCCGGACGCGAGGAAGGTGAACAGGCTCAGGAAGTACCGCACCGCGATGCGGATCGCGGCGCCGAGCGGCAGGACGTCCCGGTTCACGATGGCGTGGATGTTTCCCCACATCCACCGGCGACGCTGCTTGAAGTACGCCTTCCAGGTCCACGGTGACGTCAGCTGGATGTACTCGTGGAAGAAGCCCCAGCGCAGTCCGGCGGCCGCGGCGTTGCACCCGAAGGTGAGATCCTCGGAGGCGAAGATCCGCCAGTTCCAGGTGACGGTCCGCTCCGTCTTCCCCGTGATCGTGAGGCCCTCACCGTGCACGAACAGCGGCCGGCCCAGAATTCCCTGGAAAGACGAGCAGTAGGTCATGYAGTTATGGAAACGCAGGTCGTCGATGTGGCTGAGCAGGAAGTGCGCGAAGGGCCCTCGGCCGTAGTCGATACGCGGTGCGGTGACACCCTGGCAGATGTCGTAGTCGGCCGCGTAGGCAGTCTCCAGATACTCCCAGGTCGGCGAGGTGTCATCGTCCAGGAACGTGATTTTCGTGTCGGCCGTGTMGTAGCCGAGATGCTGGCGGACGATCCGGCTGAACTCCAGGGCACGTGCCTTGTACTGGGCGACGCAGGTGAAGTCCTTCGGCACGGTGATGACCCGGTCGGCCTCGGGGTAGATGTCACCGTTCCCCGGCTCGTTGGTCACCCAGATCTCATAGTTCATCGTCATCGGGAAGGAGCGGATCTCCCGGATGATCTCGTTCACCCGGTCCTGTTCCCGGCCGACGGTGGTGATCTGGATGATGTAACGGGAGAAGAGGTCCCGGTTCTGCCGGAAGGTCGTGTGGAACCACCATTCCCCGGCCGCGAGGATGAAGATTTCGATCATGGGCCGCAGGAAGGCGACAAGCAGCAGCCAGGGCAGCACGGCCCTCATCGCGGGGTGCCTTCCGCCGAGTCCGGTCCGAAGGCCTCGGCAGCCGGGCCGAAGCCTTCGGCGGCCGGAGCGGGACGCTGATCCACCGGCCAACCCGCACCTGGCGGCACCGACCCGGCGGACAGGACCGCGGCCCGGTCGATCACGCCGATCCGGGCGCGGGCATGCAGCGCATCCAGGTGGTCCGGCAGATCACCCCCGTCCGCGCGGTCCGCGCGGACGGACCGGTCCGACCGATCCGACCGGTCGATCCGTTCAGGCCGTCTGCCACGGCCCCGACCCAGGCCGGGAACGTCGTCGAGCCCGTCACTGCCAAGCAGGTCGAAGCGGTCGAGGAACCGGGTGTTCGTCTCGATGACGGAGCGGAGGATCGGCAGGTCCACGCCGACGCCCGCCGCGAACCCGAGGAAGGCCATGGTGTCCTTCGGCAGGCAGACACCGCCGTACGGTGCGCCGCCCCGGATGCCGTAGCCGGGGTTGAAGGAGGCCTCCGCCGAGCGCGAGACCGTGTCGGAGATGGCGTCAAGGTCGAGCTGGAGCCGCTCCGCGACGGTGTGCATCTCGTTCCAGAAAGAGATCTTGGTGGCGTTGAAGATGTTGTGCGCGCACTTGACGAACTCGGCGGCCATCGGGTCACCGAAGATCCTGACCGGGCCACCGAAGGGCGCGAGCAGTTCGGCGAGCCGCTCCTGGACACGCCGGTTCCTTGCGCCGATGACGGTCATCCACGGCCAGCGAAAATCCTCGGCCGCGGACGCCGCACGCAGGAACTCGGGATTGCTTGCCAGCAGGAAGCCGTCGCCCTGGCGCAGGCCGGACTCCTGCTCCAGCAGTGGGCCCACCAGCCCCTCCGTGGTGCCCGGGTCGACGGTGCTGCGGACGACGACGGTGTGCATGCCGGCGGCGGAGCGCAGGGCCCGGCCGACCGTACGGGTACCGGCGACGAACGCGGAAAGGTCGTACCGGCTGCCGGCGTTCGGGGTCGGCAGCGTCAGGAAGACGAAGGAGTCCGGTTCCGCGTCAAGATCGAGGTCGAGACGGGCATCCAGACCGAGCCCGGCGAGGAAGGAAACCCGCTCCGGCGCGACGTCGATGAATGTCACCGTGTTCCCGGACTCGAGCAGCCCTCTGCCGGTGGCCGTTCCCACAACGCCGGAACCAACTACAAAGATTCTCATTATCTCAAGCTCCTTGGGGCCGCTCCGGGCGTGCGCGATGGGCACGACCCGGCGGTGTCGAGCGATGGCGGACGAAGACGTCCGAAACTGAGCGGAGGAGGGCATGGCTACGCCGCCCGATCCGCTGGTCGTTCTTCTTGGACCGTGCCGTGTCCGTGGAGACGGGCATGGCGGTCGTGAGGCTGAGTCGGGTCAGGCCGAGTCGAACGAACGCCCGAAGGACGACCGTCTAGACGATGATTGTCGAGACGATGAAGCCGCATCGCGTGTGGCCCGCCCGGCCAGGCACACGACACCGGCGCCGACGGTCTCCCGCGGTCGCACTCGGCAATGCCTACGCACAGGAACCCGTGCGCACAGGAACGAGGACCCGCCCACCCCGGCGCGGTGTCACCAGTACTTTCCCCAGTGGATTTCGGTCGGACCCCAGAACCGACCCCCCAGACTCCTATCGACTGATGATTGAACGAGAACAGAGCATCCCCAAATGCCCGTCCCGGCCCTGGAAGAGTAGTCGAAAACACCCCGCCGGTCACCGAAGTACGACAGCGGGCGTGTTACGCCGACCTGCCGCACCACATTCATCTCGAGAAGCACCGGCACCGTGGCCGCGGGCAGATGAATCCGCCCGCGGCCACAGCGATCATTTCACGCATTCCGCCGGACTCCGGAGCCGCCCATATTCGGGAATGATTCAAAAATTCATCCGATATCGGCATCGGGTGCCCGCGCGGAAACCGTCGTGGCCGGACGGCGGACGGCAGGCGGCAGGCGGCGTCAGAGGTAGAGGCCGGTGTGGCCTTCCTTCTCCTGCGCGGCGGTGGGCAGCCGGCCGTCGCGCAGCGCGAACAGCTCCGCCAGAGTCATGGACGAGGCGACCCCCGTCCCGCTGCCGAGCCAGGCGATCGCCTCGTCCCGTGGCAGCGCGCCGACCTCCACCTGGGCCAGGCAGCGGCCCGGGCGCACGATGGCCGGGTGCAGGCGGGCCAGCGGCTCGTTGGTGGTGAGTGCGACCAGCACCTCGCGACCCTGGCCGACCAGGCCGTCGGTGAGGTTGAGCAGCCTGGAGAGCGCCTGGCCGGAGACGCTGCGGGCATCGCCCCGCAGCAGCTCGTCACAGTCCTCGACGACCAGCAGCCGCCAGCGCCGTCTGGGCCGCTCCTCCGCGGCCGGGGCATCCGGAGCGGGCGGCGCCTCCGGAGCGGCCGGCGCCTCCGGGGCACCTGAGGAAGCCGGCGCAGCGGGTGGCTCCGGAGCAGGCGGCGCGGTCGCTGCCTCGGGCGTGGGTGAGGGTGAGGGCTCCGGGGAGGCCGGAGAAGCCGGCGCCTCCGGCACGGCCGGAGCCGCGGTGCCGCCGGGGGCTGCCACGGTGGTCTCGGGCCGCGTCTCGCCCGGGCCTGGTGCGCTGGTCAACGCGAGGCTCTCCCCGTCACCGTCCGTCGGGTCGTCGTCGTCCCCGTCGTCCGATCCGATCGCGACCTCCATCAGATACCCGGGGTCGCCGAACAGCGCCTCCGGGTCGAGGACGCAGTCGACCTGGCACCAGCGCCGCCACTCGTGCGCCATGGCGCGCAGGATCGTCGTCTTGCCCGTTCCAGCTGGGCCGTGCAGCAGGATCAGCCGGCCCACGAGCGCCTCGGGGCGCATGCCCATCAGCCGGTCCAGCGACTCCAGCGACGCCGACGGGTAGTTGCGCCGGATCGACGGCCACGCCGTCGTGGCGGCGCGGCGGGTGATCCGCGTCGGCCCCCGCTGCGCCGACAGGTACCAGAAACCCATGGTGACGGTGCCCTCGGTGGCGGACTCCGCCGCCGCCTGACGCACCACGCCGTCCAGGACGGTGCGGGCCAGCTCCTCGCTGACCGCGGTCACCAGCACTTCTGCGCTGCCACCCCGCCACCGCACCGCGCGCACCGTCCAGCCGTCGCCGGTCGCGAGGCGGGAGTCGCGCGAATCCTCCACCACGGTGCGCACGACCTCGGCGTCGACAGGCAGCAGGCTCGCGCCCGGCCGCAGGCGGTCGATGCGGACGCTGCGGGCCCAGGGCTGGTCACCGCTGGTGAACGGTCCCAGTGCCAGCGCGTCGACGACGTCGTAGGGCGTGTCCGAGTCGTCGAGAGYGACGACGAAGGGAAGCTTGGCCCCGGCACCGCGGCCTGGTTGCTCACTCCTCACACGATCGCCGTTGGACGTTGGCCCCTGCCGTGGAATGGACACGAGACAGATACTCGGCGACGAGTGCTCCCGGCACCACCTGGTTTCCCTTTTCCGTCTCGGAAGCAACACGACGGTCCACGACAGTCCGTGATGTGCCGAATCACCGTCATCGTGATCGTGATGGCATCGGCTACGCTTCCGCGCCGGGGCCCGGGGCGTCCGGCGCCGCCCGGCCCGTACCGCCGGCCGTCGCGGTCACGGTGCGCAGCACCGCGGTCAGTCGGTCCCATCCGACGAGCAGGGCGGCGCTGTTCTCCCCGGCCGCCTGGTCGGACGCGAGCTGATGCAGCGTCTTCACCGCCGCGTAGAGGTACTGCGGCCGCGGCCGCCAGGTGGTGAGCTGCGGATACGTCTCCCCCAGGGCCTGGTGCAGGACCCGGCGCAGCGGCGTCTCCGGGGTTCGGCGTGCCGGGTCGAGGTGAAACAGGATCGTCGTCGCGGCATCGACCTCGTCCGCGTCCGGCAGCCAGGCGAAGTCCCGCAGGGCGGCCTCGGCTTCGGTGAGTGCCTCGTCCACGGCGGCGACGGGATCGCCGTCTCCGTCGGGCACCGGCGGCGGCGCCCAGTCGTCGTCGTCATCGGTCACCGTCCTACCGTCTCCTTCCGCAGCCAGCACAGGACGTCGAGTGAGCGGGCACACAGCGGGACACAGGTCCCGCCCGGGCAGGACTGACATCCCGCGGCATCGGCATGYGCGACGGGGACACTCACCAGCATCAGCCGCGTCACCGCAGCACCGACGGCCGACGGACGGCCTGGGCGGGTCAGGGCTGGACGTCCGGTCGGGGGCCTCGTACGCCCACCGAGGAGCCGGCGGTCGCCCACCGGAAGGCCACACACGGGACCCGCCGCTGCTGGCACTGTCCGGCCTCCGCAGCCGGGGGCCGGGCGACCGGCACGATGCGGAGTGACAGGGCCACGCGAGAGCGCGCTCGCGGGAACCAGCCAGCGCCGCCACCGGCCTGGCGCGACGGGATTGCGAGGCAGCAGGTGCACAGCCAACAGCCGGCGAGCACGACACCGGAGATCACCACACCGGAGAGCCTGACCCCGCTGATCAGGCTGCCGGCAGCGCTCCGGCCGCCCGCGCGCGGCGCCGACCGGCAGCCGGCCGGGCCGGTCTCCTTCCTCCTCGGTGTGGACGGCGGCGGAACCAAGACCACCGCCGCGGTCCTCGACCTCCGCCGCGCCGCGCTGAGCACGTTCACCGCCGGGCCAAGCAACCCGGACGTCAACGGGCTCGATGTGGCCGCGGAATCGATCACGGAGGCGGTGCGCGGCGCACTCGACGCGGCGGGTGCCTCCGCGGGCGACCTGGGTGGGGCGGTCCTCGCGATCGCCAGCGCCGACTCCGAGGAGAACCAGGCCGCGCTCCGCGATCGGCTGCCCCATCTCGCCCGGGTCGAACACGTGCTGGTGCTCAACGACGTCGTCGCTGCCTGGGCCGCCGGCACCCTGGGCCGGCCCGGCGTGGCGGTCATCAGCGGCACCGGCAGCAACACTCTCGGAGTGGCCGCCGACGGCCGGACGTGGCGCTGCGGCGGCTGGGGGCATCTGCTGGGCGACGAGGGCTCCGGGCACTGGATCGGCCTGGAGGGGATCCGGGCGGCAGTGGCCTTCCGCGACGGCCGGGCCCCGTGGTCGGCCATCGTGCCGCGCCTGCTCACCTTCTACGGCCTGAGCCAGGTCGAGGACGTCGACGACCTGGTCTACACGACCCTCGACAAGTCGGGGATCGCCGCGTTCGCCGCGGAGGTCGCCGCTGCCGCGGCAGGCGGCGGCCAGGACGGCGCCGATGCCGGCGACGGCGGCGGCGACCGGAGTGACGAGGTGGCCCGCGGGATCCTCGCGGAGGCGGGCCGGCTGCTGGCCGAGCAGACGCTCACCGCCATCACCCGAACCGGTCTCACCGGAGATTTCCCGGTCGCGATGGTGGGCGGCGCCTTCCGGTCCGGGCCCGCTTTCCTGGATGCGTTCACCGCTCACGTCACCGCCGGCAGCCCGGGCGCCCGCTTCGTGTGGCCCACGATTTCGCCGGCCACCGGCGCCGTGCTGCTGGCCGCCCGACTGACGGCCACGGAACAACTGGTCGACTGGTCGACGCTGGCAGCTGCGCCGGAACCGGCGCCGGCCGCGCATTCCGTTCGGTAGGCGGGAAGCTCGGGCGAGGGAGCTCTGGCGGCTGTCCATTCGGCGCATCACCGTCCGGTGTCGCCCGGCCACGCAGGCAACAAATTTCGGGCACCTTCCRCCGCATCAGGGTCACCCGGCGCGGAGAAGCAGCCACCTTTCTGCGCACCCGGGCGGCCGATGGCGACCCATATATCAACGACGGGAAAGCATGGCGGCGGACCGGCACCACCGCGCCGCGCCAGCTGAGAACCACTTGTCGCTCCGGCCGGGCGGGCACCACCCGGCCCTGGCCGGAGGGCCCACATCCGGTGCGTCGCGCCCCTCGGGGTGGTCACCGGGCCACCTCGCGGTGTCTTTCGCTGTCCGCTGCACCGGCCGCGAATTCCGATGTTTTCCCAGGTCAGGGCACCAAACATGATCTATCCTGGCTCTGGCGACGGAGTGCTACGGCGCGATTACCCCCGTTCACGGGGTGTCCATCCGGGCTGGCTGCTCCCACGAGTGGGCCACGCACCGGCACCAGGGCCAGGTCAGCGCGAACCACTCCGGTACCTACCCGAACTTGCCTACCCGGAAGTGCCGATAAATACAGGTCCGCGGCTGGGATGCCGCCATCCCCCCGCATCCCGGCGGGCTCCGCCCGGCCGAAGATCGCTGACGGTGCGGGATCGCGCGGGCACCGAAGGCCGCCGACGCGAGGGCGTACCAGATCCCCGCATTTCGGACAAACGGCGACGTCATGGCCCGGAAAATGCCTGTCAGGCAACCGAAACCGCGATCAGGCCTCTGGTTCGGGCGATCTCCGTGATGATCGAAAGAACTCCATCGATCATGCGCTCGGACCCCTCGGCAGCACGCCGGCCGCGCAGTACGCGAATAGCGCGGACGAGCACTCGGCCGGTTTTCTGGTCTGCACCCGATGAGTCGCGGGTTAACAAGACGTTGGTAGCTTTCTGCCTCAGTCGAGACTGACCGGCAAACGCTGATCCGCACCTTGCGCCGCCACCCCTCCCAGAATCGGTGGTTCGACGGGCGCCGTCGGCGAGTGTCATGGCGACTCGTCATAGTCAGGGAGAGGGATTCATGCGTATCAACAGAATGCGGGCCGTCACGGCCGGTGTTCTTGGGGCAGCGCTGACCGCGGCGGCGATTCCCGCCTCGGCCGAGCCCACGCCGACGGCAGGCGCCACCAATGACATCACCGCCGGCATCTTCGCCACCCCGGAACCGACCTGGCCCACCGAGACCGGAATCTCGGTGGACCTCGACCCGACCACATCCCCCAGCGCTACTCCCAGCGGCAGCCCGAGCCCCACCGTGGCCGCGCCGCCCGCCCCTGGTGCCGTGATCACCAGCCCGTCGTCGACACCCGTCGGCACCGGGGACGCGACACTCGACCAGTTCCTGTCCCTGCTGCCGTTCCGCATCCCCTTCGACCGGGATATCAACGGCATTGAGGACTTCGAGACCAATCCGCTGGTCCTGAGCTACACCTGCACCGCGCAGGGCCCGCTCTGGAAGGTCAGAAATCGGTCCGACGAGACCTTCGGCTTCGGCTGGTTCGACACCAGTCAGGGGTCGGGCATCTCCACCATCAGGCCCGGCGAGTCGATCGAGCTGCCGACTCGCGCCCTGGCCGTGATCGCCTCGCCCTGGAACGCGAGAACCGGAAGCCTGCTCGTCACCGTCCCGGCTGTCGGGGTGTCGACCTGCGCGGTCGGACCCGGCGGCATCCCCGTCCCGGCGACCACCGGCGCTGCCGGCGGCGGGGTCGGCGGGGTCGGCGGCACGCCCACTCCCGGAGTGGGCGGCGTGGGTGGCGGCGGTACATCCACTCCCGGAGTGGGCGGAGGCGGCGGAGGCGGGACTCCCGGCGGCGGCGTGGGCGGAGCAGGCAGCGGAGGGACCCCGGGGGGTGGCACCGGCGGAGGCGGTGGCACGGCCACGAACGCGCCAGGCGGGGCCGGCGGCGGGGGTACTCCCGGTGGCGGCGTTCCCGGCGGCGGCTCCGGCGGCGGAGGCACGGGCAGCGGCGGCGGCAATGGTGGCGGTGGCAATGGTGGTGGCGGCGGCGTTCCTGGAGGCGGAGGAGGCGGGACCGGCAGCGGCGGCGG
>NZ_MBLM01000168.1 GCF_001854655.1 Parafrankia colletiae
GGCGGAGGCGGCGGAGGCGGCGGAGGCGGCGGGCTGCCAGCCGCGGCGCCGGCAGTGCTCTCGGCCGTCCCGGGAACGCCTTACTACACCGGATGATCACAGGTGCCCGGCCGGTGGCCCTCCGTCCTGCTCGGCGGAAGGGTCACCGGTCGCGGCCCGGCGTCCAGGGTCAGCTGGTGGCTCGACGACGGCGCCGGCCGGTCGGCGGGGAAGCCGTTTCACTGCGCAACGCGCGACCGAGGACCTCGCTCAGCGCCGCCGAGGTCTCCCGCGCCGGCTTGCCGGCGGACATGCGCAGCATCACCGCAAGCTGCAGCGCGTGCAGCAGGAGCAGGGCTGTCGCTCCGGGCTGCGCTGACCGTGGCGGACAGCAGAGACGACGGAGCGGCGAACAGTGCACCGGCGTCGTTGGGTGACAGCACCAGCCGCTTATCCGGCGAAAAACGTCCTATGACCGGCTCTGACCCGCGCGGAAAGTAAACACATTCGCCGCGAATGCCCGGCACCGACCATCGTGTTACCGTCGTTTTGACGGCAGCAAACAAGTGATCGGTCCGACAGGACGGCGGGCGCGCGGCGCGATGGCGTATCGGCAGTTATTCGAGCAGCCAGGTCGGGAGCCGGAGGGCATCCGGCTCCGCGGTCTGCTGCCGGCCCTGCCGGAACGCGGTCCCGGGCACGACTGCGCACCGCGCGACATCGTCCGGCAGTCCTGGGCACGCGCCCGCGACTACGCGGTACCTCCTGTACTCGCAGATGCCCGGTACGTCGAGGTCGAGACGGACTCCCCGTTCGCCCGGGTCGCCCGGCCGGTGCTGAGCGCGGCCGTCGAACGGCTGACCGGGGTCGCGGTCATCGGGATGCTCGCTGACGCGAACGGCCTCCTGCTCTTCCATGCCGGTGGCGATCGCACCTTCGAGCGCAGCGCGATGGAAAGCGGGCCGATTGTCCCCGGATTCGATTTCTCGGAAGCGATCATCGGCACGAACGGGATTGGCACCGCGCTGACCCTCGGGCACCCGGTTCTGATCGATTCCTGGGAGCACTTCACGGTGGGTGGCAAGTCATATTCGTGCGGTGCCGCTCCCGTGCACGGCCCTGGTTTCGGCTCCATCGTCGGCCTGGTCAACTTCACCTGCGCCGCACAGGACACGAGCCCGCTCCTGCTGGCCATGGCGTCCACCGTCGCCGCACAGATCGAACGTGAGCTGATGGTCACGGACCTCGCCGACCTGGCGAACACCTGCCGATCCAGYGACCCGACAGCGCTGCGGGCGCTGGTGGTCGCCGAGCGACGCCGGCACGTACTGCGGGGACGCCTCAACCAGGCCGCGATCCGCGCGGCGACGACCGACGTCCGCTGCCTGCTGAGCCAGGTGATGGGCGCGGTCACCCAGCTGCTGCCGGTAGAGGCGGTGTGGGTGCTGCGCCGCCAGGAGTCGGGAACACTGCGGGTCGTGGCCACCTGGGGCGACGTCGCCGCCGGCACCCTCGGTGAGCCGTTACCGGCCGACATCGCCGACTCCGTCCTGAGCTCCGCCCACGGCCGCGGCACCTCCGCGCACGCCGGGCGGTCATGGCCACTCCCCGGGCACCGGCACCCCTCCGGATCCTGGCTCGCCGCCGCACCGGCCGCCGGCCCGACGCCGCAGCCCGACGCCGTCTTCGGGCCCGGACCACCCGTCCAGCCGACCTCCACCTCCGCGCTCCCCCCCGCACCGGTGCGCACCGCCACACCCGGCTCTCCCGGTGCAGTTCCACCTCTCGGCGGGCCGGCGCCCTCCGCGGCAACAGGCAGCTGCCTGATCGTCGCCGCTCTGGCCACCAGACCCGACGAGGCCACCTACGACCTGCTCGCCGAGATCGCCACCGCGTGTGACACCGCTGCCAGTTTCGAGGAGATCAGGCACCAGGCGACCAGCGACTGCCTCACCGGCCTGCCGAACCGGCGCCGCTTCCTCGAACTGGCGCAGGCCAGGCTCCAGCAATGCCGGTGGAACGGCCAGCCCTTCGCCGTACTCATGATCGACATCGACCGTTTCAAGCAGGTCAACGACACCTTTGGCCATGCCACCGGCGACGAGGTGCTCGCCACCGTCGCCGCCAGCATCCGCGCCACCCTGCGGGCCGGCGACATCGTCGGCCGGATCGGCGGCGAGGAGATCGCCGTGATCACCGACTACGACCCCCCCGATCTGGCCGAGCGCCTCCGCCAGACCATCGCCGCACTCGCGTTCCGCACCGCGCGCGGTACTCTTGGGGTGACCGTCAGCGTCGGCACCGCTCAGCTCGCCCCCGTCGACACCACCCTCGCGGACGTCCTCGACCGCGCCGACTGCGCTCTCTACGCAGCCAAGAACTCGGGCCGCAACCGCGTGGTCGATGCCCCCCACCCCGCCTCCTGCGCCAACCTCCCCCGCGCCCAGGCCTCCCTCTCGACGGGGGGTTCGGTACGATGACTCCCAGCAGGGCCGTTAGCTCAATTGGCAGAGCAACCGGCTTTTAAACGACTCGAATGTCGCCCCAACACCCGGGCCGGCGGCGACCAAGAGGGCTCCTACCTGGATGGTTGGAAAATCCAATCGACCTACGATCGCCACTGGGTAGCCCCGTGCGCTCGATGTGTGCTCATTCGGCAGGACGCAGCCATCGACGGCCCGCCCTGCAATGCCGCACCCGATGGCTAATCTCGACGTCACCCCCGGGAAATATCCGATCCGCCAGATGCAGACCGCGACCRCGCCGCCCGCGGCCAGCCCCCAGCCAGCGCCGTTACCAACTGGYCATGGCCCCATTCGATTACAAGACGGAACACCGCGTAWCTGAACATACCGGAACGTGCCGCATCGTGCCGCAAAATCCGAGGTCAGGGCGTTTTCGGTGCCGGAACGTGCCGGCCGATGCCACGCCGTGCCGGAGCATCCGCGCACACAATGCGCCCACATGTCCGGCGGATCTAGGTCAGCGCCTGAGCGATGTCAATGCCTCGCCAGCGCACGCCACCAAAGGCTTCTCTGGTAGCGCTCCGTAGTCGTTCATGGTGTGGAGATCAGGACCATGCCGTGACCTTCGGGCGAGAAGGCCCACTGCGCCAGAGCGAAGCCCAGGTTCGTGGGCTACTTGTGGGTGCGGCGCATCATCGACGCCGAGTAGACGGGGCGCCGCAGGCGCCGCCGCGGCCGGCGAGCGTCCCGTGGTGCGAGGAGGGAAACGAACCCCGCAAGGGAAAATATGCGGTTCGTCGGCGCGCCGGGCCAGGGTGGTCACGGCTGTGGGTGGGGAGGAGGTGCGCCGGGCCGCGCCCCCGCTGTGGCCCGACGCCTAACCACCGTAGGTCGTGACGGAGGGCCACGGTGTTGACCTTCCGTGAACGGATCGCTGGCCGGGTTGAGGCGGTAGGCACTGCGTACCGCCGCGCCCACGACTGAGGTGCTGTGGCGGCGGGACGGCATTGTTGCATCGGCGAAGTCCGCCATCACGCGGCTGCCGATCAGTCGTGATCGAAGGAGGGGTCGACGCCGTGTCCGCCCACTGGCTCCGACGTCGGAGTTCGTCGGGTTCCGGTTCCCGCCTGAGGTGGTCGTGCTGGCGATCCGCTGGTACCTACACCGGGACGTCGAGGAGCTGCTCGCTGAGCACGGTATCGACGTTGATCACGTAACTGTGTACCGGTAGGTCCAACACTTCACGCCCTTGCTGGTCGACGCCGCGCGGCCCTGCCGGCACCGTCCTGGTGACAGCCGGTTCGTCGACGAGACGTATGCCAAGGTCGCCGGACGGTGGACGTACAGGGCGGTTGACCAGCACGGGCAGGTCATCGACGTCCTCGCCAGCGGACGCGCGGCCAGGAGTGGAGTCCAGGGACGTGGTGTACGGATCGTGATCGTCTAGCGACTCGCCGGAGTGGCGGTCCGTGACGTAGAGCGACCACCGCGTGATCCTTTTCGAGAACCGCGAAGAACTCGAGGAGGAGATACGCGATGGCCGTGCGTCCGACTGTGACCGATGCCGAGGGTTTCGGCAAGGAACTGATGGCAGCGAGTCCGGATCTGCTGGGCTCGATGGTGAAGGCGTTCGCGGAGGCGTTGATGGGCGCCGAGGTGGACGGTGTCTGCAATGCGGAATATGGCGAGATATCCCCGGAGCGGGTGAATCGGCGGAACGGCTATCGGGCGCGGGAGTGGGATACCCGGGCGGGGACGATCGAGCTGGCGGTACCGAAGCTGCGTCAGGGGTCGTATTTCCCGGAATGGCTGCTGACCCGACGCCGACGTGCCGAGCAGGCGCTGATCTCGGTGGTGGCCACCTCCTATCTGCTTGGGGTTTCCACGCGCCGCGTCGACAAGCTGGTCGAACAGCTCGGCGTCGCGAACATCTCGAAGTCGCAGGTGTCGGTGCTGGCGAAGCAGCTCGACGCCCAGGTCGAGGCGTTTCGGTCGAGGCCGTTGGACGCCGGCCCGTACCGGTTCGTCCAGGCGGATGCGTTGACGATGAAGGTCCGCGAGGACGGCCGGGTGATCAACGTGCACTGCCTGCTCGCCGTCGGGGTCAACGGCGACGGGCACCGGGAGATCCTCGGCCTCGACGTCGTGAGCAGCGAGGACGGCGCCGGCTGGCTGGCGTTCTTCCGCGGCCTGGTCGCCCGCGGCCTGTCCGGAGTGCGGCTGGTGACCTCCGATGCCCACCGAGGGCTGGTGAACGCGATCGGGTCGACACTGCCCGGTGCGTCGTGGCAAAGGTGTCGGGCGCATTACCTCCGCGACTTGTCGAACGTGGCCCCGAAGTCGTCGCAGCCGTGGGTCGCCACGCTGGTGAGAACCGTCTTCGAGCAGGCCGACGCGACCGCGGTCGGTGTGCAGTTCGACCGAGTTGTCGAAGCTCTCACTGAGAAGCTTCCCAAAGCCGYCGACCATCTCTCCCACGCGAAATCCGACCTGCTCGCGTTCACTGCCTACCCGCGGCAGATCTGGAAGCAGATTTGGTCGTCGAACCCGCAGGAGCGCCTGAACAAGGAAATCCGCCGCCRCACCGACGTCGTCGGCATCTTCCCCGACCGGGACGCCATCATACGGCTCGTCGGTGCCGTCCTGGCTGAACAACACGACGAGTGGATCGAAACCAATGCCGCTTAGTTAGGGAGCTGGTTCCGTTGTCAACGGCGACGCGCTCAACGAGGCGACATCAAGCCGACATGCTTTCCCCCGTGCGAGTCATAGCTTCTACAACACACGCCGGTGATTGATTGATCGGGACGTCGATAGAATGCCGGTGTGTCGCGTCTCCCGGATGCCCTTGAACTGCCCGCAGTCACCAGTGACC
>NZ_MBLM01000169.1 GCF_001854655.1 Parafrankia colletiae
CAGTTCGGTCCGCTCTCGATCCGCCCCGTCCACGGCACCGCCTGGGCCCCGGAGTCCCATCCGGACCGGCTGCCCGCGACCTACCATCGCACCCACGGGGTGCGCTACTTCCACGGCTGCTACTCGCTGGGCGACGACCAGCTCTGGGGTGCCACCCGGGCCCGTAAAGGCGGGCAGAACACCCTGGCCGCGTTGAAGACGATCAGGGCAGCCCGCCCCGACACCGCCCCGGTCTACGTGATCTGTGACAACCTGTCCGCGAACACCACCCCGGCGATCCGCCGCTGGGCCGGACGGAACAACGTGCAGCTCTGCCTGACCCCGACGAACGCGTCGTGGGCGAACCCGATCGAAGCCCAGTTCGGACCGTTGCGGACCTTCGCGATGGGGAACTCTGATCATCCCAACCATCCCGCGCTCGCCCGGAACCTGCAGGCCTACCTGCGTTGGCGCAACACCCACGCCCGCCACCCCGCCGTCCTGGCAGCCCAACGCCGCGAACGCGCCCGCGTCCGTTCCGAACRCCAACAACGCTGGGGACGCCCCCGAACACACGCCGCCTGACCAAACCGAAAAGGATCGCGGTCAACGCACTAGCCCTGACCGGCACCGGCACCGGGCCCGTCGCACAGCCCCAGCCCGGCGGGTGGCGTCCTGCCGGGCGTCGGGGCCCGCCGGCCAACCGGCGAGGTCTGGAACCGTCAGGCCTCGCCGGTTGGCCGGCCGAGTTCACGCCTCACCGCGGAGTATCCGGGCCCGGGCCGTGGGGACCAGGCCAGTGGATCAGGCGAGGCCGCTGTGGTGGCGGGCCTGCAGGTCGCGGGCCTGCCCCACCCAGTCGTCGGAGACGATCCGGCCGCCGAAGCCGTCGAGCTTCTTCGCGAGCCGGTCGACATCCGTGTCGCCCATGGCGGCCAGCTGGCGGAAGCTGGTGATCCCCAGCACGCGTAGCCGCGACTCGACCACGGGCCCGACGCCGACGATCTCCTTCAGGTTGTCGGAGGAGGGCAGGGGTTCGGCCGGGCCGCCCCACGACATCGGCGCGCTCCGAGCGGCGTGCCCGAGGCTGCCAGCGCCCACACCGACCGCAACGTCAGGTGCGGTGCTCACGTGGTGCTGTTCGGCCATGGCCGCCGACGCCGCCGCGCCGACCAACGCGGCACCGACCAATTCAAGATCATTATCGCGATGAACGGCGTACAGCAACGGGCCGGCGTCGAAGGCGCTACCACTGGCGCGCGCCTCCTGGAAGGGCACGGCGGCCTCACCGCGCTCCGATCTCCCTACGGCCTCCATCTCGTCGGCAGGCTCCCACGCCTCGCCGGACCCAACCGCCTCGCCGGATTCAAGCGCCATACTGGCGCCGGAAGCAACGAGGCCACCTGCACCCGAAGTGCGCTCGCCTGCCGGCAGGGCAGGTTCGTCCGCCGGCGGGTGCTCGTCTGTCGTTCGAACGATCTCGTCGGCCGGTGGGAACAGAACGGCCTCCTCCTCGACGGAGTCGTCGACGTCGTCGCTCAGAGGCAGCTCCGCCTGCTGGCCACCGACATCGGGATCATCCGTGGGTACCTCCGCGCGGGCCTCCTCGGCCTCGGCGATGCGGGCCAGTAGCCTGATTCGCTCGGCTGCCCATTCCGCCTGATGGCGGTCCAGCCGGGTACTCATGGTCGCGACCTGCCGCTGGGCGCCCTCCGCCTCGGTGCGGACCATGGCGAGCCGCGAGGAGAACTTGGCGGCACGGGTCTCCGCCTCCTCCAGATGCACGCGCAGCCGCGCCGTCTCGCGGGCCAGATCCACGACGGTCTCCACATCCTCGACCGTGCCGGTGACAACCGGCGCCGTGGCAGAGACAGCCCCGGGCACGCCAGCTGGGCCCGCCGTCTGCTCGACGACGGCAGGGGTGCCTGCCGCGGGGATCTCGGCCGGCGCCGCATGCAGAGCCGACTCGATCTCGTCGATACGCGCCTGGGCGACCACGACCTGCTGCTCGGCGCTCGCCACCCGGTGCGCCGACTCGGTGGCCTGCCGTTCCGCCGCGACGAGTCGCCCAGCCAGCTCGGCCTTCTCCGCGGCCCATCGCTGTTCCTGATCCCGCAGACGGGTCAGCAGCTCGGCGAGGTCCGCCGGCGAGACCCTCGACGCCGCCGGGCGCCACGCGTCGTCGCCAGCCAGCCCGTCCGCCGCACCGCGCGCGTCGACGCCCACCGACACGACCGGCCCGGGCGTTCTCGTACCGGCGAACCGGTCGACGCCATCTCGGGTCACAGCTCCGCTGCCGTCCACCCCGAACGCAATGACGGACCCACCGGAGGACACACCCCGACCCTGACCGGCGATGGTCTCCTCACCGGCATCACCACGGTTGGGGGTCTCTGTTGCGGCGGGCTCGGCACCGCGCGCCTGTCGTCGCAGGGGCGCGGCAAGAAACAGCCATGCCAGGCCCGCGCCGATCAACATCGCCACCAGGACGAAGACCAGAATCTGCCCGGCGAGATAGAGCACCGTTCACCAGCCTCCTACGTCACGCCACAGATAGACCGAGGCCAAGGAACACACGACGGAACACCGACGCCGACCCCGCGAAACCGTGGAACACGCCGCAGACCGACCGTGACCGGAGCTGTACGCATGCCCACACAAGAACAGCCGTGGGGGAGCAACCAGTTCAGCAACAACACTATTCGGTGCGTTGACCGACACCCGCCGCGGGGCRCCAAAAGCAACACGGGGACGACATGACCGCCACGGCACCCAAGGCCGGATCCCGCACAACGGACGCAGAAGAACTACGCTTGCCGACTCCGAAGCCCCTCGAAAGCAACTGGTCGGCAACCAACAACAACCAGTTGTTACTCCGATTGGTTGGCGTCACGCTCCGGGCAGGCAGGGTCGTCCGGCCCGACGCCCGGTGGGCTGCCCACGGATCACCGCAGGCCACACCGGACCGCACCCCGGATCAGAGAAGGTCGGGAAGCTCCTGGGTGGCGAACCACAGGAGTTCGAAGCCCTCCGCGCCGTCCACGACGAAGGCTGCGTCCTCACTGCCGAGATCGGACTCCAGCACGGCCTCGACCGCGGCGCGCACCGCGTCCTGTGCCTCGGTGTCAGCCGGGTCGTCCGTGTGGACCGCGCGCACCAGGCCCAGTGGGACGGGCTCGAGGATCTCGACCGCGCCCCGCTCCAGATCATCGCGAACGCGAAGAATCCGCTCGTCCACATCCGCGGCGAAGACGAACCGCCGGGGCGGGGCCTGCGGATCGGCGTCGAGCAGCCGCAGGCACGCCCGGGCCGCGCCCTGCAGAGCCACGAACTCCATCTCTTCGGTGTCCGACTGGCTGTACCACTCCCGCAACGCCGGGGTGACCGCGAAGGCCGTGCCGGCCGGCACGGCCCGGTCCCGTAGGACGGTCCGGGCCGCGGTCAGCGTCGAGGGAAGGTAGACACGCATGCGGCACAGTGTCGCAACCCGCGCTCAGCCGACCAGCCCCAGGTCCGCGTTCTCCTCCCGAGATCCGTCACCGGCCGCTCCGCGGGATGTTCCCCGGGCGGTGCGCGGGGCTGTTCCCCCTGCCGCCCGCGGGCCGGTCGCGCCGCGCGCCGCCGGTGCGCCGCCGCGCGTGGGCACCGTGTCGCCCTGCACAGCGTCCTGCGCCGGCGCCGTGGCCCGCCTGGTCGGACCGGTGCCGGCCCGCGTCGTCCCAGTGGCCGTCCCAGTGGCCGCCCGGGTGGGCGCTGTCGCTGCCCGACTCGTCGCAGTGGCCGCCCGGGTGGGCCCGGTCGCCCCCCGTGTTCCCGTGGTGTTCCGCGAACCGGTGGTGCTCCGCGGGCCGGTGGTGCTCCGCGCGGGGCGCGCGACCGGGCTCGCGGTCGGAGCCGGCAGCGCCCGCAGCGCCTCCGTCGAGGTGCGCAGCGACGTCTCGAACACCTCGGCCCGCCTGGTCAGGTCCATCATGTTGCCGCCGATGACCTGGAGGTCCTCCGGCCCCGGGCACAGGACCGTGACCCTGATTCCGGCGGCCTGGACTAGCTCGATCTCGCGGGCCAGCCGCCGGGTCGCGGCCCGGCGCATCTGCCGCTCGACGAGGGCGACGGCGCTGCGTGGACGGTCGCTCTCGAACGAGCAGGCCGGTGCCAGGACCGTCACCTCGTCCAGATCCGAGCCGGCGAGGAGGTCCAGCGACGCGGGCGATCGCGTCCCACCATCGACGAACCGCCGACCGCTGATCCTGATCGGTGCGTACCAGCCGGGAATCGCGCACGAGGCCATCACCGCGTGGGACAGGGGCGCAGGCGGGGCGCCCTCGGACCCGAACAGCACCCGGCCGCCGGTGTCGAAGTCCATGGCGACGATGTGCAGCTGCGGGTGGAGGGGCCAGCCGTTCGACCCGAGCGGTTCCTGCTGGCGTCCGCGCCGGGCGCCGGACGGGACTGCCGCCGAGTGCTTGGCCGCCAGCGGGTTCAGCGGATGCTCGAGCCGTTCGGTAGCGGCGATCACCAGGTCGCCGATGGCGGCGATCTGCCCACGGCCCTGCGGCAGCAGCGCGGCGAGCGCGACCATCGGTGTCGTCTGGCGCGGATGAAGGGCGCTCGCGGTGAGCAGGCGCGGTGATCCCATCCGCATCCGCGGCCTCGGCGGCAGCGACGCCCCCAGGTCCCGGTAGTCCAGCACGGGATAACCCGGTTCGAAGACCCCCCGCTCGGAGTTCACCATCACGTCCGCGCCGATCCCGAGACCGAGCAGCGCCGCGATCACGGAACCGGCGGACGTCCCCACCACCACATCGTGGTCACGGACATCCACGCCCTGTTCCGCCTCGATCGCCCGCAGCGCTCCGATCATCCAGGCGGAGCCGAGCACACCGCCCGCACCGAGCACGAGTCCCCTACGCGAAGCCCGCTTCCTCGGCATTGCGTCACCTCCCGGCGCGGTGTGTTTCGGCCACACACACGGGTCCGGGTGTGCGCTGACACCGATGTCGCCGCTCCCTCACGGGCCGTCCGCGCCTCTTCTGTCACAACCCGGCCGACCCGGCGGTTGTGCCGGGTCAGCCGCCCCGTTCCGCCGCGACGCTTCCGGATGGCGGCGCATCCGGCGCCAGGTTCCGCGGCGGCCACGGTACGGCGTCGTCTACTCCGGCGGCTCGTGCTCCTCGGGGAAGCTGGTCTCCAGCACTCCCCAGGTACGGAGTCGCTCGGCGAACTCCTGCGGCGTCGTGTCATGCAGCAACGCCAGCGCGCGGACGTCGCCGTCACGGATCGACAGCACGTGCCCCGCGTAGTCGTCCCGCTGCCGCTGAATCTGCGCGACCCATCTCCGAACCAGTGCGGACGAGTCCGGCGGAGCCTCGGCAAGCTTCTCGAGGTTAAGAACCGTTCGTGGTCTGCGTTCCCGCGGTGGCAGCTGATCCTCGTTTGGYAGCAGCGCCGAGACGGGAACGCCGTAGAATCCGGCGAGCTCGGACAGCTGATGGACGCTGATCATTCGGTCGCCACGTTCATAGGAACCGACCGCGGCGGTCTTCCACCGACCACGCGACTTCTGTTCAACGCCCTGCAGCGACAACCCCTGCTGGATCCGGATTGCCCGCAGGCGGGCACCCACGGCCTTCGCGTACTCCCGGCTCACCCGACACACCCCCAGCCGTCTCGAACGAGCGATCAACGTGTTCTGCCACCCCGCTGACCTGCGTGATGACGGTCCACGCACACACTAACGTAACGTCCCCGAAAGCAACGATTCAGTACCCGACAGACGAATGATGCGGATGGCGGCGAGTCGACCACTTAACCGACCACGATTTGYACGAACCGCAGCAGACTACTCACCACGGGACGCGATCCTGGACCTCCTTATCACCCAAAGCCAGGGTGTCGCCACTGCTCGCGGGTAACCGCTTGACGATTCGATGCCCTCGAATCGCTCCCTGTAACCATGGTCGCCACCAGCCACCGCCCCACCGGACAGGCAATGCGGAAGACCGCCCATCGGCCGGCCGTGCGAAATAGACCGTACTGAGCCGAATGTCACGCTAATTGATTCTCATTGTCAGGTATGAGCAGCCCGGAGCGACTCGGCCTCGATCGGTCCCGCACGGCCGTGGGCAGGCGCACTACCGGCCCCTCTCCACCCGCGGGCAGGCGCGCTACCGGCCCCTCGGCACGTCCGCCGCAGGGCCCGTCACAACGTTCCGGAGCGCCGTTCGCAGTCCCGCGGCGGACCGTCCGACGTCAGCGGTGGGCTCGGCGCAGGGACGAGCGCCGCCGCCGCGCCCCGCCGGAGACCCCAACAAAACGGTCAGCAAGATCACGTATCGCCAGCCGGGCCGGTGAGGTCGGGGCGATGTCACGCAGCAGCTGGCCTGAGGCAGCAGCGGCGTCCAGGCCGGTGAGGTCGTGCGGGACCAGCGCGACCGGTTCACGACCGGTGTGGCGGGCCATCGCCCGCGACACCTCCCGCCGAGGATCCCCTCCGACCACCGAGCCGCGCAGCCGGTTGACCACGATCAACGGGTCGGCGAGGGGCACCACCTCACGCAGCTCCGCCAGACCCCGGACGAACCGCACCAGGCCGACCGGCTCCGCGGATGCCACCGCGAGCACGGAGTCGGCAGCCCCCAGGACGGCCAGCGTCGCGCCGTTGCGCCGCGGCGCGGCCGTGTCGAACGACAGTTCCTCGTCCGTCTCCAGGCAGAAGCCGCAGTCGACGACCACGAAGGACGCCAGCCGGYGCGACAGTGCGAGGACTGTCTCCACCGATGCGGGACGCAGCTCCGGCCAGCGCGAGGGCCGGGAGATCCCGGGCAGCACCCGCAGCCCGCCCCCGAGATCGCGGCACAGCAGGGCGAGCCGGGGAACGTCCAGCAGGCCCTGGTTGGCCGAGCGGGCCGCGGCGGCGAGGCCCGGTGCCTCCTCCAACAGGCCGACATGCTGGCCGACGGAGCCGCCGTAGGAGTCCGCGTCGATGAGGAGGGTCGACTGGCCGAGTCCGGCGAGTTCGGCGGCGAGGCCGAGGGCGATCGTGGTGCGCCCGGGCGAGCCGACCGGCCCCCACACGGCGATGAGACGCCCCTCCACGAGCTCGGCGGGCTCGTCCGCGCCGCTCGCCGCGGCCCCCGCCGGAGCGAGGGCAGCAGCGCCCCGGAACCCGGTGAGTGGCTCGCTGAAGGCCGGGGGAAGCGCGGGCGGGGCGGCCATGTCCGCCAGCGCACGGGTCGCCTCGACAACGGCGGAGGCGACGACTTCGGCGGTGGCGTCCGCGGGGATCACCGCGGCCACCCCGAGCTGGCGCAGCCGACGGTCGGCGTCCTCGTCACCAGGCGCGATCAGGCCGACGACGGCCACGCCGGAAGCGGCCAGCCGGGTCAGGGCGTCCCGGTCCAGCCGCCGTAGGTCCGCGGAGAGCAGCGCCGCCCGCGCCGCCCCGGTCGTCGCGGCAGCCAGCAGGTCCGGCAGGTCCACACAGCGGCGGACGACGGTGACACCGAGATCACGCCGGTCGAAGGCCGAGACCAGCCCGGCCTCGATGACCGAGTCCGTGACCGCGGTCAGGATCGGCAGGCTCACCGGCCGTACCCCGGCGCCGCGGACGGGCCGGACGACCCGACCTCGCCGCGGGCGTCCCGCTCCAGCTTCACGATGTCGACCCGCTCGCTCTGGGACGCGGCGACAGCCCGGATGGCGTCGTCCACCGGCACCCGCAGCGACAGCGATCGGTCACCACCGCTCAGCCTGTCCTCGGCGACGAACTCGACGTCGTGCAGCACCTGGATCTCCACGCCGGCACCACCGGTGACCGGCTCCCCCGCCGCGGGACCGTCAGTGCCCGCGGCGCCCTCCGCACCCGTGCCGCCGCCACCGTCGGCAGGTGGCGCGCCATCCGGTTGGTAGACGAAGACGTCGACATGATCACCCGGGGCGAGCACGGGCACCCGGCCGGACTTGACGATCACCGGCACCAGCCTCGTCGCCGGTGCTCCCGAGCCGGCGAAGTCGGCACCGCTGACCAGCTCGCCCGCGTTGACCGGACGGGCCAGGGCGGCACCGACCAGGTCACCACGGCGGTCGCCGGGGTAGTAACGGCCAGAGGTGGCGCCGTCGAGGTGGGCGCTGACCGTGCGCAGGTCCTTCTCGACGATCAGGTGCCCCGCCGGGAGGTCGGCCGCGGCGACCACCCACTGGCGGGTCTGGTCCGCCGCTGTGAAGAGGCGGGCGCCGGCGACGACGGACACGAGTACCAGCAGGACGCCGACGAGCAGCCGGGAGTCGCGCCACCGGCGGCGGCCGAGCCGGCGCGCCGGCGGTGACGGCGGCACCGGTGGGGTCGGCTCCGGCCGCGCCGGTGCGATGGTCAGCTCGGTCACCAGGCCCTCCTCACTCGCCGACGCCTCGGCACTGCTCGAACCCTACGGTCGCAGAGCGTACGTGGTCGACAACCGCCAACCGGTCCTGTCGGCCATAACGGCTTAACCGGTCACTATGGCCGCCTGGTCTGCTTCCCGTACATAAGACGCCTGACGGTGCCCTCACGATGCGTCGTAGCCGTCGCGGGGCATAAGCCTGCTGGACAGACGGTGGCCAACGGAGCCCCTGACCTGGGACGACGACCCGCGCAGCGGGCGGTGGGAAGCCCGGCGCCACCGGTTCGGACTCGCCCGTCGTTGCTTCCTCCGGGTCGACAGCAGCTGCCAGGAGGCAGCTCATCAAGCGGTATCGCGTGCAGTTATCCACAAGCCGAGGCATTCGAACGCGATGTCACGCGGAAACTCTGATACACAGGGAAGACGCGCCGACCGTCACCGGAGAGGGGGCGTTGATGAACGACCGCTTCCTTCAGCTCAGCGATGTCGCGGAGATCCTCAACATCTCTGCCAGCCAGACATACGCGCTCGTCCGCTCTGGTGAGCTCCCGGCGATCAAAATCGGCGGGCGCGGGCAGTGGCGGGTCGAGCGGACCGAGCTCGAGGCCTACATCCAGCGCGCCTACGAGCAGACCCGGGCCTTCGTCGCGGCGAACCCGATGAGCCGCAACGAGGCCATGCCCGACGACTGACCCGAGCTGCCCCGGCCTACCCCGCCGGCCGCGTGAGAGGCCTTCCGGTCGCGGGTGGTTCGGGCCCGCGCCGTCCGGTCACCGCCGTCCGGTTTCAACTTCTCCGGATGTAGGCGAGCCCGTCGAAGGGCACTGTCCAGCCGGAGCGAACGTCATTGCGGCGTGCGAACTCCCCCAGCGGGTGCTCGGCAAGCTCAAGGAAGTCCGCGCCGACGCGCAGCAGCGTCCCGGTGAGCACCGCGCCACCGAGCAGCGCGACCGCACAGACGCTCCGGTCACGGACCAGCCCACGCACGACGTGCCGCAGGTCGAGGCGAGCGGCCAGACGCCCCTCGTGGCCGGGCTGCGCCGAGATGGTCGTCAACCCGCGAACCGCCAGCAACGAGGCGCGAGGTACCAGCACCTCGGTCGAGCCGGTCTCACTGACCAGCAGCCAGTCCACCCCGAGCGCCGAGAGCCGGCCGGTGATGGCGAGCGGGCCCGGACCCCCACGTAGCAGGCAGCGGACCTCCGCGCCCACCGCGGGCCGCATCCGGTCGAGCATCCGGAGGTAGGCGGCCTCCCGCCGACTGCGGTCGGCGATCTCCGCCTCAAGCTCGGCCGCCTCGGCCGCCTCCCACTGCAGCTCAAGATCCGAGAAGAGATCCTCCCACCGCATTTCGGCGCGTTCCTCCATTTTTCCAGGTCAGCCGCCACGAGGCCGGACAAGCGAAGCAGAGTCGATTGACATCGACCTTCTGGCGGGTTACACAAGCAAACGTAACCAAACGGCATCGTCCGTGCATGAGCTCCCTGACCCCGAGCCAACACGGCCACCAAGCCAGCCAACGACGACACCTCGGCCTACTCACGACCAAAGCAGCGAAGGTCGTCCGGGGCAGGCACCCACCGAACCCAGAGCGGACGGACGGGTACGGAGCATGATCTCAGGGGCAACACGGGACACCGCCGCGCGGGTGGGCGGCGGCCTCGCCGCACTCGGCATCGCCGCCGTACTGGTCCTGTTCGGGCCGAGACTGGCCGACCTCCCCTCGGAACTCGGGGAGATCGGGCCGTGGTTCCGTGACACACCCGAGCTGGCCCTCGCCAACTGCCTCGGGCTGATCGCCTGGGTCTGCCTGCTGTGGCTGTGCGCCGGAGTGATCCTCGGGTCGCTCGCCGCGCTGCCGGGCGCGGCCGGTCGGCTCTTCGCGGCCCTGGCCAACCGCGTGCTCCCCAGGGCCGTCCGGCGCATCGTCGAGGTCGGTCTCGGCATCACACTCGTCGCCGCCAGTGTCAGCCCGCTCCTCACCGCGAGCCCGGCGGCCGCGGCCTCGGGCACGACCCAGGCGAGCGCCGCATCCGGCATGGTCCCGATGCCCGCCGCAGACAGCGCATCCTGGACCGATCCGCCGGCCACCGGCGCGGGCTCGCCGCGGGCGTCCGAGCAGGGCTGGCCCTTCCTCGGCCATGGCGACACCGGTGGACGCCCGGGCACACCGACCGCCTCGCAGCCGAGCACGGCCGCGCAATCCGCGGGCGGCACGGGCCGACCGGCGCCCACCAGTGCGGAGGAACTGAGCGCCGTGCTCGGCGACGTCCTCCCGGACGATGTCCTGATCGTGCCCCTGACCCCGGTCAGCGCGGCCGACGCACCCTCGGGTGCGGCGCAGCCGCCCTCCGCCACGGCCGCCCCTGACCCCGGCGGCCGGCCCGCGCCCGTGCGCGCGTCGGAACAGGGCTGGCCGTTCCTCGGCCACCCCGATCAGACCCCGTCGCCGTCCCCAGGCGCCGGCACCAGCAGCGAGCCTGCTGCCACGGGCCAAGCCGGCACAGGCGGCCAAGCCGGCACAGGCGGCCAAGCCGGCACAGGCGACCAAGCCGGCACAGGCGGCCAAGCCGGCACAGGCGGCCAAGCCGGCACAGGCGGCCAAGCCGGCACAGGCGGCCAAGCCGGCACAGGCGGCCAAGCCGGCACAGGCGGCCAAGCCGGCACAGGCGGCCAAGCCGGCACAGGCGGCCAAGCCGGCACCGGCGGCCAAGCCGGCACCGGCGGTCAAGCCGGCACCGGCGGTCAGGCTGGCACCGGCGATCCGATGGTGCCGGCGGCCCCGCTGGGGACAGGCACTCCGGGGACGGTGCCCGGCGCGCCTGTCCCGGCCCCGGCCCCGCGGTCCAGCCCGGGAGGGCCGTCCGAGGAGGTGGTCGTGCTACGTGGAGACAGCCTCTGGTCCATCGCGGCCCGCCATCTGGGTCCGGGTGCGACATCTGACCAGATCGCCGCCGAGTGGCCACGGTGGTGGTCCGCGAACGCGGACGTGATCGGGCCTGATCCGGACGTCATCCTGCCCGGCCAGCGCCTCGTCCCGCCGCCGGCCCGCTGAGCTGGCCGGTGATCGGTACCAGGCGCCGCGTCGCCTCCGTCGCCAGATCTGCCTGCCAACCAGGCTTCACCCTCGACCGGGCCACATCCCGAACACACTCGGAACACAGCACACCTCCGACCGCGCCGACCGCCCGTGAAAGGCCCGCCGTGACCGCGACGACCGCCCTGACCCTGCCCCGTCGCCGATCCCCGCACGTGGCCGCCGCTCCCGGGCTGCTGCCCGTGCGGCCGACCGACCCGCCCTACGACGATGAGCTCGCCCCGGACGGCAGAGCCGACCCCGCCGTCCGCCCTCGCCAGCCCGGGCGTTCCCTGGCCGGACGTCCGGGACGCGCCACGACACCGACTGCGCCTCGTGAGGTGACCAGCGGCGTCCGCCGGCTCGCCGAGCGGGGGGCGGTACTGGCCCGACCACCCGAGCAGTCATCGATCCCGCTACCCCGGCACCGCGAAGCGGGCACGTCGTGCCGTCTGCCGTCGGGGCCTGGCCGCCTCGGATCATCCGCCGCGCGGGCAGGCAGCCAGGAGACCGGGGGCGCGACCGAAGCCGGCCCGCCAGCGCAGCTGCGGAAGCCACCAGATCCGCGGCGGACGGCCGCGGTGGTCGTGCGGCTGATCGTCGAGGTGCTCTCCGGTGCCCGGCCGATGACGCACCTCGCGCCCTGGACCACGGCAGCCCTGCAGCATGATCTTCAGCGGACCGCGTCGGTGCTGACGAACCGCCAGTCCGGCCAGGTGCGCAGCGTCCGGGTCAGCGAGCCGCTGCCGGGAATCGCGGAGGTCAGTGCGGTTGTCAGCCGCGGGCCCCGGATGCGGGCGATGGCGCTGCGGATGGAACTCGCTGCCGACCGCTGGCAGGTAACCACCCTGCAACTCGGCTGACCGGTTCCCACGGCTGCACGCCTGCTCGGGCCCCACCCGGCTGGCCGGGTGGGGCCCCGCTCCGGGTCAGGCTCCGATGTCGCCGTCGTTGCGACGGGCAGGGTCGCCGTGGCAGCGCTTGAACTTCCGGCCCGATCCGCAGGGGCAGGGAGCGTTTCGCGCCGTTCGCCCGGCGCCGGCCTCGCCGCCGCGGGCACCGGGCCCGGCACTGGCCGGGCCACGCCCGCCGCCCGGCCGCACCGTTCCGTTGTCCACCGTGGTGGTGACGGGCCCGGCCGCCCCGTCGACAGAGGGAGCCGTGTACTGAAGCCCGCCGGTGGGACGGCGCGGTTCGAGACCCTTGACGAAGACCGGCGGTGGCGCGTGGGTGGCCGGCGCTCCGGCTGGCGCTGCTGACGGTGCCGTTCTGGCACTGCCGGGAGGCGCCGACGGCGGTGCCGGCGCCGACGGCTGGCTGACCGCTGGGACTGCCGGCACCATCGGGGCCTCGGGTGCGGCCGGTGCCTCGACCGCAGCCGCCGCACCAGCGGTGCCGGTGTCCGTGTCCCGGCCGGCGACCTGGACCTCGACGTTGAAGAGGAGACGGACGGATTCCTCCTTGATCCCCTCCATCATCGTCTGGAACATGTCGAAGCCCTCGCGCTGGTACTCGACCACCGGGTCGCGCTGGCCCATGGCCCGCAGGCCGATGCCCTCCTGCAGGTAGTCCATCTCGTAAAGATGCTCACGCCACTTGCGGTCAAGCACCGCGAGGACGACTCTGCGCTCGAGCTCGCGCATCACCGCCTCGCCGTCCGGCTTGTCGCCGAGGTCGAGCTCGCGGCGGTCGTAGGCCTCCTGCGCGTCCGCCTGGAGGTCCTCCAGCAGCAGGTCCGAGGTCAGCCCTTCGCGGTCGTCGGTGGCAGGTGCGTCGACGCCGATCGGGTAGAGCTGGCCGAGGCCGGTCCAGAGCGTGTCGAGATCCCACTCCTCCGGATAGCCGTCGGCGGTGGCACCCCGGGCATAGCCCTCGATCGTGTCGTCGACGAAGTGGCGCACCTGCTCGTGGAGGTCGGCGCCTTCCAGAACCTTGCGGCGCTCCTCGTAGATCACGGTGCGCTGCTTGTTCATGACCTCGTCGTACTTGAGGACGTTCTTGCGGATCTCGAAGTTCTGGCCCTCGACCTGCGTCTGTGCCGAACGGATCGCGCGCGTCACGATCTTCGACTCGATGGGCACGTCGTCCGGGATGTTGAGGCGGTCCATGATGCCCTCGACGGCCGCGGCGTTGAACAGCCGCATGAGGTCGTCCCCGAGCGAGAGGTAGAAGCGGGACTCACCAGCGTCTCCCTGTCGGCCGGCCCGGCCGCGGAGCTGGTTGTCGATCCGACGGGACTCGTGCCGCTCGGTGCCGAGCACGTACAGACCGCCGGCCTGGACGACCTCCTCGTGCTCGGCCGCGACCGAGGCCCGCGCCTTCTCCAGCGCCGCGGACCACGCCGCCTCGTAGTCCTCCGGCGTGTCGATCGGTGACAGGCCCCGCTGCCGCAGCTCCGCCTGGGCGGTGAACTCCGGGTTGCCGCCCAGCATGATGTCGGTGCCTCGGCCGGCCATGTTCGTGGCGACGGTGACCGCGCCCCGGCGGCCCGCCTCCGCGATGATCAGCGCTTCCCGCTCGTGGTGCTTGGCGTTGAGGACCTCGTGCCGCACACCGCGCTTGGTGAGCTGCTTGGACAGGTACTCCGACTTCTCGACGCTGGTTGTGCCGACGAGGACCGGCTGGCCCTTCTCGTGGCGCTCGGCGATGTCCTCCACGACTGCGTCGAACTTGGCGATCTCCGTCTTGTAGACGACGTCCGGCTGGTCGGCGCGGGCCATCGTCTTGTTGGTCGGGATCGGGACGACGCCGAGCTTGTAGATCTGGGAGAACTCGGCGGCCTCGGTCATCGCCGTACCGGTCATGCCGGAGAGCTTGTCGTAGAGGCGGAAGTAGTTCTGGAGGGTGATCGTCGCCAGGGTCTGGTTCTCCTGCTTGATCTCGACCTTTTCCTTGGCCTCGATCGCCTGGTGCATGCCCTCGCTGTAGCGCCGGCCGTGCAGGACACGGCCGGTGAACTCGTCGACGATGAGGACCTCACCGTCGGTGACGATGTAGTCCTTGTCCCGCTTGTAGAGCTCCTTGGCCTTCAGCGAGTTGTTGAGGTAGCCGACGAGCGGGGTGTTCACCGACTCGTAGAGGTTGTCGATGCCGAGCTGGTCCTCGACCTTCTCGACGCCGGACTCGGTGATCGCGACCGTCCGCTTGCCCTCCTCGACCTCGTAGTCGACCTCCTTCTCCAGGAGGGGGGCGATGCGTGCGAACTCGGTGTACCAGCGGGTCGGGTTGTCCGCCGGGCCACTGATGATCAGCGGGGTACGGGCCTCGTCGATGAGGATCGAGTCGACCTCGTCGACCACGGCGAAGTGGTGCCCGCGCTGGACCAGCTCCTCGGCACTCCACGACATGTTGTCGCGCAGGTAGTCGAAGCCGAACTCGTTGTTCGTGCCGTAGGTGATGTCGCACTGGTACTGCTGGCGGCGTACCGCCGGCGGCATCTGCGGGTGGATGACACCGACCGTCAGCCCGAGGAAGCGGTGGACACGGCCCATGTTCTCGGCATCGCGCTGGGCCAGGTAGTCGTTCACCGTGACGATGTGGACGCCGTCGCCCGACAGCGCGTTGAGGTAGGCGGGCAGGGTGGAGACCAGGGTCTTGCCCTCACCGGTCTTCATCTCGGCGATGTTGCCCAGATGCAGCGCCGCACCGCCCATGATCTGGACGTCGAAATGGCGCTGGCCGAGCGTGCGCCGAGCGGCCTCGCGGACCGCCGCGAACGCTTCCGGCAGGAGCGAGTCGAGGGACTCCTCCTCGTTCGTGAGGCGCTGGCGGAACTCGTCGGTCATCCCGCGCAGCTCGGCGTCGGTCAACCCGGTGAAGTCGTCCTCGATGAGGTTCACCTGCTCGGCGATCGCCTTGAGCTTGCGCAGAATCCGGCCCTCACCGGCGCGCAAGATCTTGTCTAGAACCACGGCGGAACTCCTCCGGCAGGCATGTCGGCGAACTCACCGACACCACGATGCTAGCCCTTCGATCGTCGCCCACGGCCCGAGCTCGAACCACCGACGACACGGCGGGTCCGGGAGCGGCTGGCCGCACCCGGACGATGCGGATTCTCCCGCTCCCCGCGACTGTCCAACGAATGTGGGACCCCTCCGGTGCCCGGCGTGCCACACGTGCGATCCCCGCCCGCGACCCGCCGGCGCTGGCATCGTGGGCAGTATGCGTTCCGACATCGGATCTGCCCCGGGACTGAAAGCCGCACCCGGCCACAGCTCCGCCCCCGGTCCGGAAACCGCGGCCGGCTCCGCCCCCCAGGTCGCGGCGGGCTCCGGCCCCGCCGCCGGCCCGGCAGCGCCCGCCGGCTGGATGTCGGCCGGTCTGGCGGCGGACCTCGCCGCACGCCGGCTGCCACTCGAGCCGGTCGAGATCACCGCGGGTGTGTTGCATCTGCGGCCCTGGAAGCTGTCCGACGCCGAGGCTGTCTTCCGCGCCTGCCAGGACCCGGAGATCCCACGCTGGACGCGGGTGCCCGTGCCCTATACCCAGGGCCACGCCGAGGACTTCGTCTGCCGCCAGGCGCCGGATGCCTGGGCCACGGCCACCGGCGCGCCGCTGGCCGTGGTCGACGCCACGACCGAGGAGCTCCTCGCCTCCGTGGCTCTGCAGGAGATGACAGATGAGGGCGACGCGGAGCTCGCCTACTGGTGCGCCGCCGGGGCACGCGGACGGGGGGTGACGACCGCCGCCGCCGCTGCACTGCTGCGCTGGGGCTTCGGCGCCCTCGGGCTGGAGCGGGTCGAGTGGCGGGCGGCGGTCGGCAACCACGCCTCCCGCCGGGTCGCGGAGAAGCTCGGCTTCACCCTTGACGGCACGTTGCGAGGCGCCGTCGTCCTCGGAGACGGCGCCCGGCATGACTGCTGGATCGGCTCACGGCTCGCCACGGACCCACCGGTCTGAGATCCGACCGTGCCGGCGCGTTCGCCGGTCACGCATGCCCGTGGCGGCGCCGCCGTCAGTTCACGCTGACGCCATGCCCCGACGACGATGCCGCCGGCGCCGGTGCACGGGCCATCGCGGACGAGCCGGACCCGAACCTGATCAGGTGATCTCCAGCAGCTTCTCCCGCACCGCGTACACCACCGCCTCCATGCGGGAGTGCAGCTGGAGCTTCTCGAGAATGTTCCGGATGTGGTTCTTGACGGTGTTCTCGCTGATGTAGAGCTGCTTGGCGATATCCCGGTTGTTCAGCCCCTTGGCGACCAGCCGGAGGACCTCCATCTCCCGGTCGGTCAGACGCGGGGTCGGAAGCTGGGGACGGTCGTCCTTGGTTTTGATCATTGCCGCGAACTCGCTGAGCAGCTTGGACGCCATCGACGGACTGATGAGGCTCTGGCCGTTGTAGACCGCACGGATGTCCGCGGCGACCTCGTCGATCGAGATCTCCTTGAGCAGATAGCCCATGGCACCGGCCTTGATGGCGTCGAAGAGGTCGGCTTCCTCGTCGCTTATCGTCAACATGACGATCTTGGCGCTGGGCACCTTCTCCTTGATTGCGCTGGTGGCGTCGATCCCGCCGCGCCGAGGCATCCGGACGTCCATCAGGACGATGTCCGGCGCCATCTCGGCGGCCATCGTGACAGCTTCCGACCCGTCCGCGGCCTCGCCGACGACCTCGATGTCGACCTCCTGCGCGAGGACCATCTCCAGGCCGCGGCGGAACAACGCGTGGTCGTCAACGATCAGCACCCGGATGGGATTCGCCTCCGATGGCGTCCGCAGCGCCTCCTCGGAACGCTGCTCGTCCACCGTCATCTCCGACCTCCCCTGGAACCGCTCCCGCGGGGTGCGCCACCAGACATCGCGTCGCTGGTGGCACACCCCGTGGAACGTGCCGTGTGCACCGATGCCGGGAGTCCGACACCCGAGGCAAATGGTCCCACGTCGGCAGGGGGGATCGACCGTCACACGGCGGAAATGACCGCCGACGCCGGTTCCCGCGTGCCGTCCATGCCGTCCGCGCCGTTCCGGCTGGCCGCGCCGGTGAGCCGGATGACGCCGTAGTCGTAGCCGCACCTGCGGTACACGACGCTGGGCAGACCGCTGCGTGCGTCCAGGAAGAGGTAGAAATCGTGGCCGACGAGTTCCATGTTCGACAGGGCGTCGTCGAGGGTCATGGGCGCGGCGACGTGGGTCTTCTCCCGTACCACCATCGGTGAGTACTCCACTTCCTCGACGCGCTCGGTGCCCGACCTACCGTTGCTCGACGCCCACTCCTGAGCCACCGGGGCCGCCTCGGGTTCGGGCGCGGCCCGCTCCGAAGCCGCGGCCGGCTGGCCGTTGCCCGAGTTCAGGACACTGCCGTCGGGGACGAGGACGTCAGGGACGAGGGACAGGTCTGCTGTCAGGGACCCGGCGCGGCCCGGCCCGGGATGGTTCGCGCCCGCGTGGTTGGCATGGTGGCGGACCCGGCGATCGGCGGCCCGGCGAAGGCGCTCGGCGAGCTTGGCGGTGGCGCGGTCGAGCGCCGCGTAGGAGTCCCCGGCAGCGGCCTCGGCGCGAATCACGGGGCCCCGTGAGTAGACGGTCAGCTCGACCCGGTCGCACATGTCGGACAGCCGGGGATTGCTCTCCTTGGAGAGTTCCACGTCGACCCGCATCACCCTGGAATCGAGTCGCTCGAGTTTGGCGAGCTTGGTCTGGACATGCCTGCGGAAACCTTCTGATACCGCTGTATGCCTGCCCTTGACCACGATGTCCACGCGATCCACCTCCCGTTCACCTGGCCCGGCCGGCCGATCCGCACCGAATCAGCGCGACCAGCAAGTCGGTTCTCCGGCGAAGTTCCGGTACGGGTCACCGTGCGCCGACCCGTGCCTGGAAGGGACCGCCGAAGATTGTCAACGTTCCTGGTGTCAGTTGTTGGTGCCGGCTTGTGACGCTGGCGCCGCAGGCCGTCTCCCTTCATGCGGGCACCTGCGCTTGTGTCCGTGACCATGGGATCGGCGAGTTTTCCACCGACCCACCACGCTCGGCTCCTTCCCCTCTCTGGCCAGATCCATGCCGGAACCGACCTGCCGATTTCGGTTGATTCCGACCCGGCATAACGGGGCTCCCGAACCCGCCTTGCGGTCGCTGGGCGCGATCAGCGGGCCCCGCCTCGCTCACACCCGGCGGGCGGCCTCACGGCTCCGGCACAGAGGGGGGCTGAACGCCGCACCCGCCGAGGAGCGGCAGGTGCGCCACATCGCCCTCGCCCTGGAAGACCGCACCGCACCCTGCGGCGCCACCTTCGTCACCGGCTTGCGCCGTCGGCTCCCGGGGGGTGGAGCTCGTGGGTCCAGTCTGCTCCTTCGGCGGGATTACGGCGGGCAATCCGGGGTGTTGGCGCGTCGCGCCGGGAGCGTGCCGTGCCGCAGCGGTGTCGCGGCGACGGCCGCGGTGCCGGCGGGAGCGGCCCAGCCACCGGCCCGCAGCGCGCGCATCGCCTCGCCGCACGTGGCTCCGGTCGTCACGATGTCGTCCACAACGATCGTGATCTCGCCGGGGCCCGCGGGCCGCACTCCCGGCCGCAGAGCGAAGGCACCGGACCGGTTGCGCTGGCGGGCAGTCGCCCCGAGGCCGGCCTGGTCGACACCGGGGCGCAGCACCCGCAGGACGCCGCTGACCCGGGCTGGTGTGCCCAATCGGGTCAGGACCCGTGCGGCGACCACGGCAAGCCGGGCGACGTGGTCGGCGCCGCGGCGCCGCCGGGCGGCGGCGGTCGTCGGCACAGGCACGAGCACCACCGAGGTGGCCTGCGTGCCCCGGAGGTGCTGTCGGGCCACCGCCGCGGCCGCCCGGGCGAGTGCCCGCCCCAGCAGCGGGGCCAGGTCGAGCCGCCCCCGCTCCTTGTAGGCGAGCAGCAGTGCTCGGGGGGCGCCCTCGAAGGCAGCGGCAGCGACGAGTGGCGACGAGCCCGGGCCATGCCTGGACGGCGGCCACGCCCAGGCCGGAGCACGGACAGGTGGCGCTGCGGCTCGCGAAGGGCGCGCGACCGGGAAGCCGGACGGTGTGGGTGCAGGCGGGAGGTCACGTACGTCGCGACCTCGCCGCCCCGGGCTGGCCGTGGGACCCGGGGCGGCGAGAACCAGGGGACCCGTCAGTGCCGCGGCGCACCGAGGGCAGGCCGCGTACCCCGGCAGCCCGCAGCCGGCGCACGGCCGGGGCAGCACGAGATCCACGAGAGTCGCCAGCGCATCACGCAGGAGCAGAAGGAGCGCCGGCGCTTCTCGCATGACGGGCGATGTGGTCACTCGTCGAGCATGTACGGCGTCGACGGGAAGGGCGGGGCTGCGGGCCCGGCTGTGGACATCCGCGAGCGGACTGGACGTTCTGTGCACAGCCCGCAGCCCGCAGCGCCCGACCACGTGGAGGAAGTAGTGAGTCTGCAACGATGTGCATGCCGCGAACGTTGGTCGGCACGGACAGCACGAGCGCAGGGAGACCACGATGGCGGACGGGGCCGGTCAGACCCCTCCCGGCACGCCTGGCCCGCAGGGGCCCGGAGCACCCGGTTCCCCCGGGGGACCGCCGTCGGAGGAGACGCATCCGCCACACGGGTCGTGGAACTCCCCACCGCCCGAGGCCGCCGGTGGGCCACCGTCACCCGGCAGCTGGCCGCCGCCCGGCGCGGGCGCACCGCCGCCTCCGCCGCCCGGCGCCTGGCCTGCACCCGGCCAGAGCCCCACCAGCTGGGGCGGGCCGCATCAGGGCCCACCGCCCTGGGGCTCCGGCCCGTGGGGCGGTCCGCCGGTCGCGCCGAAGCCCGGCGTGATCCCGCTCCGCCCGCTGTCGGTCGGCGAGATCCTGGACGGGATCTTCACCACGATCCGGACGAATCCCGGGGCGACGCTGGGGCTGACCGTCGGTGTGTCGGCGGTGGTCGAGACCATCAGCACCGTCACCGCGATTGTCGGCGAGGACTCGTCCACCGCCACCGTGGCCGCTCTCGATCTGCTGGTGTTCGGCCTGAACGCCATGCTCGGGATCTTCCTGTCCGGCGTCCTCGCGGTGGTGGTCAGTGAGGCGGCACTCGGCTCGCGGATCTCCGCCGGCGCGGCGGTCCGGCGTGTCACACCGCGGCTCGGCGGGTTGCTGGTACTGACCCTGGTGGTCACGCTGCTCAGCGTTCTCGGCCTCCTCGCGTTGATCGTCGGCGCGGTGGCGGTGGCGATCTATCTGTGTCTCGCCTCCCCGGCCTACGTCCTGGAAGGTCAGACGATCCGCGCGGCGCTGCGCCGCTCGCGGGTGCTGGTCCGCGGGTCGTGGTGGCGCACGTTCGGCGTCGTCCTGCTCTCCTCGCTGGTGGGGGGCGTGCTGGTGTTCGTCTTCACGATGGTCACCCTGATCGTCCTGGCGACATCCGAGGCCACCTTCGGTGATGCCTTCGAAGGGGATCTGACCGTTGCCGGCTACATCGTCACCGGGATCGGCAACCTGATCGCGACGACCGTCGCGACACCGGTGCTGTCCGGCGCCATCGTCCTGCTGTACATCGACCAGCGAATCCGCCGGGAAGGCCTGGACGTGACTCTCGCCGAGACCGCCCGGCAACGCGCAACGGCGTCGTGACCGCGGCCCGCCCGGGCGGTCCTCTGACGACGGTACTGACGGCTGTCAGCGATCAGCTGGGCGCGCCCATCACCCGGGACGGTGCCCGCGAGGAGGCGCGCCGCGAGCTCTCCCGGCAGGTCTACCGGGACGCCGGCCCCGGCTGGTTCACCCGGGCGCTCAACTGGTTCAACGAGCGCCTGAGCGACCTGTGGGACTGGATCACCCCCGACCCCGATGTCGGCGTGGCCGGCTTCCGGGGGCTCGGCGCCCTGGCCCTCGTCCTCGTGCTCGTGGCACTGCTGGTTGTGGTCCGGCTGTGGCTCGGGCCGGTCCGGCGATCCTCGTCCGGGCAGCCGGAGGACGGTGATCTGTCCAGCCCGCTCACCGCGGATCAGCTTCGTGCGCTGGGCAACGCACAGGCCGAGCGGGGAGACCTCGCCGACGCCGTACGGACCCGGCTGCGAGCGGTCGCTCGGATGCTCGAGGAGCGAACCCTGATCGACCCGCGGCCGGGGCGAACAGCCGGTGAGCTGGTCAGCGACCTGCGGGCCGCGACGGCCGGCGGGGCGGCGCCGCGGGTCACGGCCGGCGGGGCGTCCGGTGACCCGGCCGGGGCGCTGTCGGCCGCGGTCGAGGTCTTCAGCGAGATCTGGTACGGCGGCAGGCCTGCGACCAGGCACGACTACGAGATGGTCGTGCGGGCCGACGAGGAGCTCGCAAGGATTCGACGCGGCCAGGGCCAGGACCGGTCGGACGACGGCTACCGCGCGGTCCCGGCATGACCGCGCCGCAGGCCAGCCCGCCACGGGCAGCGGCGTCGCCGGCCGGGCCAGCCCAGGCGCAGCCCGGCGCGAAGGGCACTGGAGGCGGGAGCGGGTCGACCCATGTCCGCAGCGGCCCCCGGCCCGCGACCGTGGGCCGGGGCGTGCGCCTCGCCGCGGTCCTCGCCCTCCTGGTGACCTGTTACGCGGTGGTGGTCGCCGCAGTGAGTGGCCCTGACCAGGGCGGGTACCTGAACGCCGAGTCACCGGGTGGCGCCGGCTCGCTCGCCCTCGCGCAGATCCTGCGCGGGCGCGGGATCACCGTGTCCGTGACGGAGGCGAGGTCCGCGCTGCAGCCTGAGCCGGCGGCGCCGGAAGGCGCCGGTCCGGCCGGCGACAGCACGCCGCGCACGCTCCTGGTGACCGGCCCCGACCTGCTGGCGGACACCGAGATCGTCGCGCTGGTGCAACGCGTCCGCGCCGGTTCGGACGTGCTGCTGGTCGCCCCGTCACGACCTGTCGTGGACTATCTGGCCGCCATGGGGATCCCGATCGCCACCGCCCCGCCGGACCGCTTCGACCTCTCGGACGGGGACRCCGGGCCCGGATGCACGCTGCCGGAGGCAACCGTCGCCGGGGCAGCCGCGATCGGGGACGCGGTCCGCTTCACCCCTCCCGACGACGCCACTCCCCGCCCCGGCCGGCGAGGCTGGCTGGGCACCGCCCCCCGACTGGACCTCTGCTACAGCTCTCCCGAGGCCGCCCGCCTCGCCGTCCTCACCCCGGCCGGGGGGCCCGAGGTACGACCCGACCCCGGGGAGTCCGCCGGCCGGCTGGTTCTGCTCGGTGACGGCCAGTTCCTCACCAATGCGAGGCTGGACGAATCCGGCAACGCCGCGCTGGCACTGGGCCTGCTGTCCCGGAATCTCCAGGTGGACTGGGTGCAGCAGCTCGTCCCGAGCGAGAACCCGGTCGGCCGGCAGAGCCTGAGCGATCTGCTGCCGGACCGCTTCTGGGTCGTCTGCCTGCAGGTTCTCATCCTGCTGGTGGCGCTGGCGGCGTGGCGTGGGCGCCGGCTTGGGCCACCCGTCGCCGAGCCGCTCCCGGTCGTCGTTCGCTCGGCGGAGACGGTGGAGGGCCGAGGCCGCCTCTACGCCGCCGGGCACGCCCGTGAGCGGGCCACCGAGGCGCTGCGCGCCGGCCTGCGTGCGCGTCTCGCGGAGCGACTTGGCATCCGTGCAGACAGCCCGCCCATCGACGGCGGGGCACCCGGCATCGCCCGGACGGTCGTACACGAACCGAACCCGGGTGTCCTGATCGCCGCCGTCGCCGAGCAGACCGGCCGGCCCGCCGGAGATGTCGGGGCACTCCTGTACGGTCCGGGCATGGCGCCCCCGGGCTACATCTGGGCCGCGTCCGGGCCGATGTACCCGGCAGGGGGCCTGGCGTCCGGCGGCGGTGCCACGGGTGGCGACGCGGCGGGCGGCGACGCCGCCCTCGTTCGGCTGGCCCGTGAACTGCACGAACTCGATCGACAGGTGGGCAGAAGGTGACCTCCCCGAACCCCGGAGCGACTCCGGCCGAGCCGGACGGCTCGGCAACGTTGCGCGCCCCGCTGCAGCCCCCGCAGGCGCCTCCTCCCCCGCAGCCGGCCGCCCCGCCGCCGGCTGCGCAGATGCCCGCCGCGCAGACGCCGGCTGTTCAGGGGCCGGGCGGGCAGGCACAGCCCCTCGCGCCGGGGCCGCCGTCAGTGACGGCCGCGCCGGGGCCGCCGCCCCGGCCCGATGCCGAGGGCGCGCGGCGGGCCCTGATCGAGCTGCGGCACGAGGTCGCGAAGGCCGTCGTCGGGCAGGACGCGGCCGTGAGCGGGCTGGTGATCGCCCTGATCTGCCATGGTCACGTACTGCTCGAGGGTGTGCCCGGGGTGGCGAAGACGCTGCTCGTCCGGACGCTGGCGACCGCACTGTCGCTGGACACCAGGCGGGTGCAGTTCACCCCGGACCTGATGCCCGGCGACGTCACCGGCTCGCTGGTCTACGACAACCGGACCAGCGAGTTCGCCTTCCGCGAGGGCCCGGTCTTCACGAACCTCCTGCTCGCGGACGAGATCAACCGGACGCCCCCGAAGACCCAGGCGGCGCTGCTCGAGGTGATGGAGGAGCGGCAGGTCACCGTGGACGGGCAGCCGCGGCGGCTGCCGACGCCGTTCGCCGTGCTGGCGACGCAGAACCCGATCGAGCACGAGGGAACCTACCCGCTGCCCGAGGCCCAGCTGGACCGCTTCCTGATCAAGGTCACGCTGCCGCTGCCGCCGCGGGAGGACGAGGTCCACATCCTGGCCCGCCATGCCGGCGGCTTCGACCCGAGCGATCTGGCAGCCGCCGGCGTGCGCCCCGTGGCGGGACCGGCGGACATCATCGCCGCCCGGAACGCGGCCGCACAGGTCCAGGTCCAACGCGAGGTGCTCGCCTACATCGTCGACCTGGCCCGGGCCACCCGGGCGCTGCCGTCCGTCCTGCTCGGGGTGTCCCCGCGTGGCGCGACGGCGCTGCTGGCGACCGCCCGGGCCTGGGCCTGGCTGTCCGGTCGCTCGTACGTGACTCCGGACGATGTCAAGGCGCTGGCGCGGGCGACGCTGCGGCACCGCCTCAGCCTGCGCCCGGAGGCCGAGCAGGACGGGACAACCGCGGAGTCGGTGCTCGACCAGGTGCTCATCACCGTGCCCGTCCCGCGGTAGCGGGGCAGCGGTGGCTATCACCGGCCGCGCCGTGGCGCTGGTCGCGCTGGGCATCGCGGTCCTGGTCGTCTCCCCCGCGTCGGGCGCCGCCTTCCTGGTCGTGAACCTGGTGATCGGTGTGCTGATCATCGCCGACCTCTGTCTCGCGGGCGCGGTGCGCGCCTGCACGTTCAGCCGGTCCGGGCCGACGTCCGCCCGGCTGGGGCAGCCGGTGACGCTCGGGTTCACCGTCACCAACGGCGGCCGCCGAACCGTACGGGCCCGCATCCGGGACGGATGGGTGCCCTCGGCGGGTGCCCGCCCGCGGGTCCACACGGTGACGGTGCCCGCCGGTGAGCGGCGTTTCCTGGAGACGGTGCTGCGCCCCACACGGCGCGGGGACCGGGCACCGGTGCGGATCACGGTCCGTTCGCTGGGCCCGCTGGGCCTGGCCGGCCGCCAGGGCCGGCATCACGCGCCGTGGCGGCTCCGGATGCTGCCGCCGTTCGCCTCCCGCCGCCATCTCCCGGCCGCGCTGGCCCGGCTGCGCGAGGTGACGGGCGAGGTGGCGCTGCGCGGCGGCGGCGCAGGCTCGGAGTTCGACAGCCTGCGCGAGTACGTGGTGGGCGACGACGTGCGGACCATCGACTGGCGGGTGACCGCGCGTCACCACGGCGCGGTGGTCGTCCGCACGTTCCGACCGGAGCGGGACCGCCGGGTCCTCTGCGTCCTCGACTCCGGCCGGACGTCTGCCGGGCGGGTCGGTGACGTTCCCCGTCTGGACCATGCGATGGACGCCGCGCTCCTGCTCACCGCCGTCGCGCTGCGGGCTGGCGACCGGGTCGGCCTGACCGCCTACGACAGCACCACCCGGATCTCCCTGCCGCACACGCGGGACCACGGTCTGCTGGCCCGCATGAGCGAGGCGATGGCCACCCTGGAGCCGGCGCTGGTCGAGGCCGACCACGACGGCATGGCGTCCGCGGTGCTGCGCGCGTCGTCCCGCCGTGCCCTGATTGTGATCTTCACCGATCTGGTGCCGGCGGTGATCGAGGAGGGCCTGCTGCCCGCGCTCCCCACTCTGACCAGCCGGCACACGGTGCTGGTGGCCGCGCTGCGCGACCCCAGGCTGGACGAGCTCGCCGCCGGGCACGACGACGTCGGGCAGGTGTACGCGGCGGCTGCGGCGGAGCAGACGCTGCTGCGCAGGCGTGAGCTGACCGCGCTGCTACGCCGGCGTGGGGTCGAGGTCGTGGACGTCCCCCCCGCGGGCTATGCGGCGGTGGTCACCGACACGTACCTCACGCTGAAGGCGCGCGGCAGGTTGTAGGCACGCCGGCCGACAGGGCCGGGCGCGGTTCAGGCGGCGACGGGCGCGAGGTCCGCGGCGAGCGCGGCGTCCAGGTCGCCGGTCTCGCCGGCGGCGACCGCCCGGCTGCCGTAGACCCACACGTAGGCCACGAAGCCACCCCAGGCCAGGACCCCGATGCCGATGCGGACCGCGGCCGGCAGCGAGGACGGTGTCACGAACGCCTCGATCACGCCGGACAGGCCCAGCGCGACCGCCAGCCCCAGCACGATGGCCACTGCGGCCCGCCCCTCGGCGGCCAGGGCCTCCAGCCGCCGCCGCGGCCCCGGCGCGATGATCGCCCAGCCCAGTCTCAGGCCGACCGCACCGGCCACGAAGACCACGGTGAGCTCCAGCAGCCCGTGCGGCAGGATCAGCGAGAAGAACTGGTCGCTCTCCCCGCAGCCGGCCATGTAGCCGCCGACGAGGCCCAGGTTCAGGGAGTTCGCCGCCAGGACGGCGATCGTCGGCAGGCCGAGCAGCGCCCCGAGCGCCACCGCCTGGGCCGCCACCCAGGCGTTGTTCGTCCAGACCTGGCTGGCGAACGACGAGGCCGGGTGCTCGGAGTAGTAGGAGGCGAACTCGGAGTTGCACAGCGCGGCCACGTCGTCGGGCGGGATGAGGCTGCCCCGCGCCTGCGCGTCGTTAATGATCCAGAGTGCGGCGGCGAGGGCGAGCAGGAGCGAGACCAGCGTTGTCGCGACCACCCAGCGCCAGCGGGCGTAGACGGCGGCCGGGAAGGTCACGGTGAAGTACCGGCCCACGACGTGCCAGCCGCGGTCCGGAGCGCCGACGACGGCGGCCCGCGCCCGGATGACCAGGCTCGCCAGGTCGTCGACGAGGGCCGGGTCGTAGGAACGGCCCCGGATCACCGACAGGTGGGTCGCCGCCCGCTGGTACAGCTCGACGAGTTCGTCGAGCTCCGCGGCCGCCATCCGCCGCGGCCGGGTGGCGCGGTCCACAAGGTGGCCCAACCGCTCCCACTCCGGACGGTGGACGGCGACATACGCATCGAGATCCATGACACCCACTACTCTTCCAGAACGGGGCAGCGGACAGGACAGAGGACGGACATGACGCACCAGCGGCCGACAGGCCCGGGGCACGGCCGGTGAGCCAGGCCGCCGCCGGCACGGCGCAGCTGGTCACGGGCGAGGCCGTCGCCATCGACCTGCGGGTCGCCCGGCTGGGCTCACGCATGGTCTCCGGGCTGATCGATCTGGCGATCCAGGGCTGCGCCCTGGCGGGGCTGCTGGTCGTCACCTTCCTCGGCGTGCAGCCCGAGGACGAGGCGCTCGCCACCGCCCTGTTCCTGATCGTCTACGTGGGCATCCTGCTCGGCTATCCGGTGGCCTGCGAGACGTTCCTGCGCGGGCGCACCCTCGGCAAGATGGCGCTGGGCCTGCGGGTCGTCCGCGACGACGGTGGCCCGATCCGGTTCCGGCACGCGCTGACCCGTGGGCTGATCGGCGTCGTCTGCGAGCGGCCCGGCCTGCTCCTCGGCCTGCCGGCGATCATCTGCATGGTCGTGTCCAGCCGGTCGAAGCGGCTCGGTGACGTCTTCGCCGGCACGGTGGTCCTCCAGGTGAAGGTGCCGCGGGTCGCCGGGGCGCCGCCGACCATCCCGCCGCAGCTGGTCGGCTGGGCCGCACTGCTGGACCTGGCCGGTGTCGACGACGGCCTGGCGCTGCGGGCCCGCAGCTTCCTCGCGCGCACCCACCAGCTGTCGGACGAGTCCCGCGAGCGCCTCGGCACGGAGCTCGTCCGGGAGATCACCGCCGTCGTCGTGCCGCCACCGCCGCCCGGGGCGCCCGGCTGGGCCATCCTCTCCGCAGTGCTCGGCGAGCGGACCCGCCGCGCCTACCTGCGTCTGACGTCCGTGCAGCAGGCGGCGCACGGCCCGGATCCGGTACGCGCGGCGCCGGCCATCCCCCACCCGGTATGGCAACCCGTGGGTTCCGGGGGTGGCCCGCGTGGGTGAGGTCAACAGCGGCGGGAGCCCGCCCAGCCCGGCTGGTCGCCCCGGCCCGGGCTCGTCTAGCGTCTGAACCGCGGGACCCTCCGGGGTGATCGCGACGAACCGCCTCTTTCGCCCCGAGTCATGTGACGGCACGCGTTCAATGACCTTCCGAGGGCCGGGTGAGCAGCTCGGCGCGCGGTCACGCATGCTTGACGGGTCCGCCAGATCGAGCTCCGGCCCTCCTGGTCGGGCCCACATTGGGGGGTGACAACGACGTCGCAGCGACGGGAGTCGGCATCCCCGGTCCGCGGTGAAGCCGCGTCCGGCCGTGCCGGCCGGCAGCAGGACCCACGGGACCCCGGCACAGGTCGGAGGCAGGCAGACATGGGCGGGTCACACGGAGGCATCGCCTACGCCGACGAGCCCGGCCGGGCCGGCAACGGCGACGGCACGGACACCGGTGCAGGCGCGGGCTCGGACTCCGACCCGGGCAACGGCCCTTCCACAGGCAGCCGCGCCGGTACGGGTAGCGGCACGGGCGCGAGTGCTGGCAACGGTTCCCGCGCCGGGAGAGCCGCCAGCTCCGGGCGACGCGCCGGCGCCCGGTCCGGGTCCGGCGCCGGGAGGGGGTCTGGCAGAGGTGCCCTGGTGCCGGGTCTGCACCCAGGGGGCAAATTCGCCGTGCGTCCACCGAGCCGTCGGTTCGCGGCATCGGGGCCGGCGCGGGCCGGCTCCCCCGAGGACCTGCCGTTCGGGCCGCCGACGGGCGGGATCCGCCGCCCCGTCGACCGTCGCCGCCAGCTCACCCGCATCGGGCTCGTCGTGGGCGCGATGGGGGTCGTCGTCGGGCTGCTCGCGCTGCCGTTCTGGGCCGCCGCCGGCCTGTTCGCGAAGGCGTCCGCCGACCACTTCCTGGAACTGCCCTCCAACCTCATCACCCCGCCGCTGCCGGAGAGATCCCGGATCCTGGCGGCGGACGGGTCCGAGATCGCGGTGCTGCGCGGCGCCGAGAACCGGCAGACCGTCAAGGGCGACGAGATCCCGAAGATCATGCGCGAGGCGATCGTCGCGATCGAGGACGCCCGGTTCTACGAGCACAACGGGGTCGACCCGCAGGGCGTCCTGCGCGCCGCCGCCCGCAACAGCGAGGCCGGCACGACCACCCAGGGTGGTTCGACGCTCACCCAGCAGTACGTGAAGAACGTGCTGTTGCAGGACGTCACCACCGAGGAGGAGCGCGATGCCGTCGCCGGCGACTCACTGGACCGCAAGCTGCGCGAGCTGCGGTACGCCGTCGCGATCGAGCAGCGGTTCACCAAGGACGAGATCCTCGAGCGGTACCTGAACATCGCCTACTTCGGCGACGGGGCCTACGGGGTGGGGACCGCCGCCCTGCACTACTTCGGCATCCCGATCTCGCAGGTCTCGCTCGAGCAGGCGGCGCTGCTGGCCGGGCTGGTGCAGAGCCCGTCCCGCTACGACCCGGTGAACCACCCGGATGCCGCGAGGGATCGCCGCAACATGGTGCTCACCCGGATGGCGGACGAGAACTACATCAGCCGCACGCAGGCGGACGCGGCCCGGCAGATCCCAATCGAGGTCATCCGCGACCAGCCGAGGGCGCAGGACTCCTGCGTGGCCTCCTCCGCGCCGTTCTTCTGCGACTACGTCCGCGCTCAGCTGCGTGCCAGCCCGGCACTCGGCGCGACGGCGGAGGAGCGGGAGCGCCGCATCTACGAGGGCGGCCTCACCATTCAGACAACGCTCAACCCACAGGTGCAGAACGCGGCGCAGACGGCGGTCGACTCGACGATCCCGCGGGACAGCCGGGTGTCGGCGACCGAGGTGGTCATCCAGCCCGGAACCGGCGCGATTCTCGGCATGGCGGTCAACCGCACCTACGGGACCGATGTCGCCGCCAACCAGACGGTGGTACCGCTGCCGACCCTGGACAAGCCCGATGGGCCCCCCTTCCAACCTGGGTCGACGTTCAAGACGTTCACCCTGGCGGCGGCATTGGAGCAGGGTTACGGCGTGAGAACGGCCTACTACTCGCCGGCCTGCTACGAGACCCCCGCCTTCCCCCTGGAGCGCCGCACCGGCGAATGCCGGAAGGGCTACCAGAACGCAGACCCCGCCGAGGCCGGCATCTACGACATGGGCAAGGCGACCTGGGACTCGGTCAACACCTACTTCATCCAGCTGGAGGAGGAGGTCGGGGTGCCGGCGGTCGTCGAGATGGCCACCCGGCTCGGAGTCTCCCCCGACCACCTCAAGGACATCCCGTCGACCAAGGGTGATGTGACCATCGGCGGCGAGTACGTGACCCCGATGGACATGGCCGTCGCCTACTCCACCCTGGCGGCCGGCGGCATCCGGTGTGACCCGCGGTTCGCGTCCTCGATCGTCGACTCGGCCGGCCAGGCACTCGACGTCGGAGTCACCCCGAAGTGCGAGCGGGTGCTGTCGCAGGGGGTCGCGGACACCGTGACGAGCATCCTGGCCGGGGTCCTCACCAACGGAACAGGCGGAAACGCCCGCTTCAACCACCCCGCGGCGGGGAAGACGGGCACCAACGACGGGTTCTCCAGCGCCTGGTTCGTGGGCTACACCCCGCAGATCGCGGCCGCGGTCGCGGTCGGCGACCCGAACGGAGCGGAGACCCACCCACTGCGCAACGTCCGCATCGGCAGGCAGGACTGGGCGCATGTGTACGGCGGCGACCTGCCCGCGATGATCTTCGGGCAGTCGATGCGCGGGGCGCTGGCCGGCCAGCCGGTGCAGCCGCTGCCCGCCGCGGACCCGGCGACCGCGCGGGGCACGAAGGGCGGCCGGCTGATGAACCCCGGTAGCGTCCCGGCCGCACCCACACCCACACTGCCCAACCCGCAGGACCTGCTACCGGGCGCCGGCGGTGGTCAGGGGACGGGCCAGATCCCCGGGCTGCTCCTGCCAGGCCAGCAGCAGCCCCAGAGCGGCGCCGCGACCGGGCAGGGCGGCCAGACCGGACGTCCCGTACGGCCCACTGGTCAGCAGCAGGGCAGCGGCGACCAGGGGCGATGACGCCCGGCTGGCGCCAGGACGGGTGACCCGGGCTGGCAGTCAGGGCAGTGACCGGCTGACCGCCGGGTGACCTCGCGCAACCCGCGGGACCACCCGGCGGTCAGGAGACGGGGTCAGCGGGCGGGGCCGAGCTGGCGCAGCGGCAGCTCGGCCCCGCCCAGCTCCGGCGTGACCTGCCAGCGGCTACCGCCCAGAGTCTGCCGGATGGCTGGCTCCCAGAACTCATTAGTGACCGGGGCCGGCGTCCGCCGGCCACATGGGGCGACGGAAAATGTCCGTGGTCACCCGGATGACGTCGGGCCTCCTTGGTGCCGAAGGTTGGAGCCCGTCCATTAGT
>NZ_MBLM01000170.1 GCF_001854655.1 Parafrankia colletiae
GGCGGTAGATGCAGACGAGCGTTCCGTCCTGGTTGAGCCCGCGGGTCTCGACGGTGACGATGCCACGGTCGTCCTTGCTCTTCGACTCCACCTTGGCCAGCACGGTCGACTCGCCGTAGATCGTGTCCCCGTGGAAGACCGGCGCGACGTGCCGCAGCGACTCGACCTCCAGGTTCGCGATCGCCTTGCCAGAGACGTCGGCGACGGACATCCCGAGCAGCAGCGAGTACACGTAGTTGCCGACGACGACGTTGYGCTTGAACTGGGTGGYCCGCTCGGCGTAGTTGGCGTCGAGGTGCAGCGGATGGTGGTTCATCGTCAGCAGACAGAACAGGTGGTCGTCGTACTCGGTGACCGTCTTGCCGGGCCAGTGCCGGTAGACCGCGCCGACCTCGAACTCCTCGTAGTACCGGCCGAACTGCATGTGTTCCCCCCACTGCGCGGGACGAGCGGATCGGTCTGCTCAGATCTTATATACGCACTTGTGTTCTTATATGCGAACAGGAGTGCGGTGTCAAGAGGTCTCGGCGTGTGGACGCCGGGCGGGACGTCTGGTCTCGAGCCGGCGCCGGCCGGGTCGGCCGGGGTGCCGGGTTTCCGGAGACTTGCTCCAGGGAAAAACGGAAGGAAGCGGGATACGATCACGGACGAGGTAGAGCGAGATCGAAATCGGTGTTTCGGGTCCAGATGCCGCAGACCACCACGGGGGAGACAAAAGCTCCACCGCGGCTGGTCCAGGCGACATGGGCCGTATCTTCGCCGCCGGCGGGGAGACAGGCCGCCTGATGATGTCCATGGACTGGTCCGACACGCCCCTCGGCCCGGCCCGGGACTGGGGCGAACCGTTGCGCACAGCCRTGTCCCTCTGCCTTGAGTCGCACTTCCCGCTCGAGATCTTCTGGGGTCCGGAGCTGATCGAGATACACAACGACGCCGTCATACCGATGCTCGGGAGAAAGCATCCGGGATGTATCGGAAAGCCGTTTCTGGACATCTTTCCCGAGGCGGCGGACCGACTTCTTCCGATGCTTGACAAGGTGATGTCCGGCAGTGGAGCGACGTGGGCGCAGGACTGGCCTTCCAGACTCGATCGCCACGGCTATCTCGAGGACTGTTACTTCACTTTCTCCTACGGCCCGATCCGGCAGTTTCCGGCGGGTGACGTGGTCGGTGTGTTCGCCGCTCTTCAGGAGACCACACAGCAGGTACTCGGGACGCGACGCCTCCGATGTCTGCACGAGCTGGCCAGCGCCACAGCCGGGCGGCCCACGCAGGCAGAGGTGTTCGTCCACGGCATCGAGGTGCTGGGGCGCTTCGCCTCGGACATCCCGTACTGCCTCATCGTCCTCGACGGGGCGCAGACACCGCGGACGTTCACGGTCGCCGCGTCGGCTGGCATCRCCGCAACCGCGGAAACCCCCGCTGTGCTCGAGGACGGCGTCGCCACCGCCGAGCTCGAGGACTCCATGACAACGGGACGGACGATGATCGTCGATCGTCTCCTCACCCGCCTGGGGTTACGGCAGTCAGCCGACGTCCCACCATCCACGGCCGCCATGGCCGTTCCCCTGTCCGAGCCAGGCGACRCACGCCCCATCGGGCTACTCATCTTCGGTCTGAGCGACCGGCTCCCGATGAACGCGGATTACCGGAGCTTTCTGGGTCTCGTGGCCACGCAGGTGGCGGCCGCCAGCATCGCGGCCCGATCGGTCGAGCGGGAGCGCGTCCTGGCCGCGGACGCGCATCATCGCGCATTCCATGATCCGCTCACCGACCTGCCGAACCGGGCGGCTCTGTACGCGCACCTGGAACGCGCTATCGCTGAGACCAGGGATACCGCGACGCGGGCCGGCTTCCTCTTCATAGACCTCGACGGATTCAAGCGGGTCAACGACACGTTGGGGCACCTGGCGGGCGATGACCTGCTCCGCGAGGTCGCGGCCCGCCTCCGGTGCGTGGTCCGCCCGGGGGACGTCGTGGCCCGGCTCGCCGGCGATGAGTTCGGAATCCTGTGCCGGAACGTCACGTCCTGYAGCGCGGTCGAAGCTGTCGCCGACCGCATCGTCGCCAGCGTGGATCTGACCATCGGCCAGCAGCAGGTCCCGGTGACGGCCAGCGTCGGCGTCGCCCTGGTCGAGCCCGGAACTGCCGGCCCCGAGGAGGTCGTCTGCGCGGCGGATGCGGCCATGTATCACGCCAAGCGCCGGAGGCGCGGTTCCTGGCAGCGCGCGGTGGACACGGCGGGGACGTGCCCCGGCGCTGGAACCAGCCTCAGCCCGCTGTCCCGGCCGGCGGCCCAGCCGCCAGCCCAGCCGGCGGCTGTCTGGCCCCGCGACACCTGACACCGGTAAGGGTGTACGGGTGTGGTGATCAGGGGTGGAGCCCACTCACGTGCCTGGCTCGCGCAAGCGGGATGGTGGCCGTGACGGCCAGCACGAGCAGGGCGGCGATCGACAGAAGGCTGATGTGCAGGCCGGTCGGGAACGAGCTCGCCGTGGCGACGATCGCCCCGAAGGCCGCGACTCCGAGTGATCCGCCGAGCTGGCGAAACGTGTTGAGGACGCCGCTGGCAGTGCCGGCCTGGTGGGCGTCGACGCTGTCCATGAGCAGCGAGGTGACGGGTGGGACGGTGAAGGAACCACCGACGCCGACGGGGACCATGAGTACCGCGATCAGGAGCAGCGGCGCGTCGGCGGGAGCGAGGCTGAGCGCGACAAGTCCACCGATCATGATCAGCTGACCCGCGACGATGGGAACGAGGGGACCGAAGCGGGCCGAGACGTGGGCCACGGCCGGGTTGAGGAGGGCGACCATCGCGGTCATGGGCAGAAACAACAGGCCGGTCTGCAGCGCACCGGCCCCACGGAACTGCTGGAAGTAGAGGCTCTGCAGGAACACGACGCCGTAGAAAGCGGCCATCGTCAGGAACGCGACGCTCAGTGCGGTCGTGACGGTGCGGGAGCGGAACAGCGCGAGGGGAACCATGGGGTGCCTGCCGCGACGCTGAGCTGTGAAGAACACCGCCAACGCCACGGCGGAAATGACGAAACTGCCCAGGATGGCCGGGCTGGTGTAGCCGAGGCCACCGCCTTCGATGACGGCATAGGTGAGCGCACCGAGGGCGATGATCGCGGTCACCTGCCCGACCGGATCGAAGGGGGTCGTGCCGCGTCGCACGGTGCGCGCGGTGCGGCTCAGCACGGCGAGCGCCAGCGCCGCCGCCGGCACGTTCAGGATGAAGATCCAGCGCCAGTTCAACTGGGTGAGGGCACCACCGAGGATGGGCCCGGCGGCGGCGGCGACCGCGCCGCCCATGGCCCAGAACGCGATCGCCCTGGCCCGCTGCGTGCTGTCGAGGTAGGCCTCGCGGATCAGCGCGAGCGAGGTCGGAGTGATCAGGGCGGCGCCGACGCCCTGGGCCAGCCGGGCAACGATGAGAGTGGCGAGGTTGGGGGCGAGGCCGCAGGAGGCGACGGAGGCGGCGACGAACACGAGCATGCCGGCGCCATAGGCGCGACGGGCGCCGATACGGTCGGACAGCGTGCCGCCGAACAGCAGCAGGGCCGAGAACATCAGCGTGTAGCCGGTGACGACCCACTGCAGTCCGGACAGTCCGCCGCCGAGGTCGGTGTGGATGTCGGGCAGGGCCACATTGGTGGCCTGGGCGTCCAGGGCCACGACGAAGAACCCGAGCATGGCCGCGGCCAGCGCGGACCGCGCGTGCGGCGGGGCAGGCGCCACGGAACCGGGCCGCGGGGCGTGACCGGCTGGAGTCGTCGAGACCGGTGTGGTCGTGGGCATGGCGRCCTTCCGGGGGTCAGTGGAGCGACGGTGGTGTGCTCCTCTCCACCAGACCCCGGACCGCACACACGCGGAAGTTTCTGCCGTCAGGGGTACCAGCGGTAACTCCCATCCCACCCCTCCGGGGGATTGTCATTCCAGCTCGCGCACTCCGACCACCGCGCGGCCCCGGACGCGGCCGTGGTGCAGGGCGTCCACGGCCTCGTTGATCTGATCGAGCTCGAACCGGTCGGTCACCAGCAGGGCGGGGTCGAAACGACCGTCGTTCGTCCAGCTCACAAAGGTCGCGAAGTCGCGGACGGGATCGCAGCCGCCCCCGACCGAGCCGGCCAGGCTTTTCTCACCGTTCAGCAGGTCGAAACTGTCAAGGCTGAAGGGTTTGCGCGGAATTCCGACGAGAACATCGGTACCRCCGCGCACTCCCGCACCGCGGATGCCCGGACGCACCGCCGCGAGGCTTACCGGAATGTTGTCCCCGATGCCTGTGCAGTCCAGGCAGAAGTCAGCGCCCGCGGTTCCGTCGTCGTGCCGGGTCAGCTGACGGATCGCCTCCACGGGGTCGGTCTCGCGGGCGTTCACGCCGTCCGTGGCGCCGAACTTCGCCGCCAGGGCGAGCTTCGCGTCACTCACGTCGACGGCGATGATCCGCCCTGCGCCCAGGATCGCGGCACCGGCGACGGCGCACAGCCCCACACCACCCGCGCCCCACACGGCCACCGACTGGCCGGGACGCAGATCGATACTGTTCATCACGGCGCCGGCACCGGTCATCAGCGCGCAGCCGATGATGCTTCCGAGGTCGGGGTCGGTGCCGTCGGGCATCTGGACGACGTACTGCTCGTCGACCAGGGCGTGGGTCCCCCACGTGTAGCAGTTGTGCGAGGCGGCCACATCCCCGTCGGGGAACGTCAGCCGCGACGGCAGGGGCGGGCGGCCCTCCCGGGGGCTGCGGGGGATCCAGGTGGTGCACACCTGGTCACCCGGCTGCACGTAGGTCACCTCCGCACCGACCGCGACGACCCTCCCGATCGACTCGTGGCCGAGCAGCATCGAGGCGGTCCGGGAGGAGTCGAAGATCCGGTCGAGCTGGCTGTGACACACCCCGAACGCGCTCTGCTCGACCATGACCTCGAACGGCCCGGGCGACGGCATGGTCAGCTCCCGGAACTCGAGCAGATGGGTCCCCGGCGGCAGTACCGCTATCCGAGCACGCACCGACATGTCCGCTCGCCCTTCTTTCTCTCTGTGCTCACGTTGTCGCCCCCGGCTGGTCGTGGCCGCCGGCCCGGCCTCCTAGCCGATCGACTGGTACTCGAGGAACTCCTCGATACCGAAGCGTCCGTTCTCGCGGCCGATACCCGAGAGCTTGAAGCCCCCGTGCGGCGCACGGGGGTTGACCGCGGAGCCGTTGATGCGAATCCGGCCCGTGCGCAGGCGCAGCGCGACCTCGCGGGCGCGGACGGGCGAGGCCGCCCAGACGCCACCGGCGAGGCCRTAGTCGGAGTCGTTGGCGATCGCGATCGCCTCGTCCTCGGTGTCGTACGGGAGGATCGTCACCACGGGGCCGAAGATCTCCTCGCGGGCGATCCGCATGTCCGGGGTGCCGCGCAGGACGGTCGGCCTCACGTAGTAGCCGGTGGCTAGGCCCTCGGGCTGCTCGGGGCCGCCGGTCACCACCGTGGCGCCCTGGTCGATACCCGACTGGATCAGTTCGCGGATGCGGTCCCGCTGGGCGCGGGTCACCACCGGCCCGAGGCTGGTCTCCGCGGCGAAGGGATCGCCGAGCACGTAGGACTCGGCGGCGGCGCGAGCGGCGTCCTCGGCCTCGGTGAGCCGTGCCCGGGGCACGAGCACACGGGTGAGACCACCGCACACCTGCCCGCTGTTCCGGAAGGCGTCGGCGATCCCCGCGGTGACGGCCTTGGTGATGTCGGCGTCCTCGAGGATGACGTTGGCGGACTTACCGCCGAGCTCGAGCCCGACCCGCTTGACCGTGCGGGAGGCGATCTCCATGACGCGGCTGCCCGCGCGTACGGAGCCGGTGATCGAGACCATGTCGACCAGGCGGTGCCCGGCGATGGCCTCGCCCACCACCGGGCCGGTGCCGCTGACCAGGTTGACCACGCCGGCGGGCAGGCCGGCCTTCAGCGTGCCCTCGGCGAAGAAGAAGGAGCTGCGCGGGGCGATCTCGGTACCCTTGAGCACGACGGTGCAGCCTGCCGCGACGGCGGCGCCGACCTTCATCGCGATCATCAGCAGCGGCACGTTCCACGGTGTGATCGCGCCGACCACGCCGACCGGAGCCCGGTGCACGAGCGTGTCCCCGACCTGCACGTCCCAGTCGACCTCTGCCAGCGCGTCGGCGGTGCTGCGGAGATGGTTGATCGTGGACCGGGTCTGGTGAGCCGTGGYGATACTCAGCGGCTCGCCGATCTCCTGGACGATCGCCTCGGTGATCTCCTCGGCCCGGCCCTCGACGAAGTCGGCCAGGCCTCGCAGCACCTCGGCCCGCTCGTCGAGCGTCGAACGGGACCAGCCGTCGAAGGCCCGAGCGGCGGCTGTCACCGCCCGGTCGACGTCCTCGGGCGTGCCGTCCGGAATCGTACCGATGATCTCTTCGGTGACCGGGTTCTCGACGTTGATCACGCCGGTGCCGGACGACGGGACCCACTCACCGTCGATGAGGATGAGGTCCTGATTGATCACGCCGCCACCCCTTTGTCGCAGTGTTCACGATGAGCAGTGTTCATAACCACGAACGTTCGTAATTGCGAACCATTATTCGTAATTGCAATCACACTACGATGATCACATGGGGGTGTCAACGGACCAGGACCGACTCCACCAGGACCTCACCAACCGATCACCCACCGCGACCATCCCGCCCGAGGGAGTGTCCACACGACACCCGCACCGTGTCCACGACGCCCGCGGTCGCGACGCCCGCGACCACAAGGCCCCCGAGCGTCTTGACATGACCAGGAGACGAACGTAGCGTTCGTCCGTATATAAGGACTGTGGTTCTCATATAAGAACCACTTGGGAGTCGGGATGTCCTCGGGTGGCCTACGGCCACCGATCCGGAGCCGAAGAGACGGCGCGGCTGTCAGGCACGGGGCATGGGCCCCTGCCCCTGCCCCGCGGGAACAGATCCGCGGTCATGCGGCGAGCCGCAGCTCCTCTTCCTGCCGTTGGGAGCACAGATGCGGTTCGGGCGTTACTACGAGGAGTTCGACCTCGGCGCCGTCTACCGGCACGCGCCGGGGAAGACGGTCACCGAACACGACAACCACCAGTTCTGCCAGCTCACCATGAATCACCATCCCCTCCACCTCGACGCCAGCTACGCAGTAAGGACAACCCAGTTCAGACGGGATGTCGTCGTCGGGAGCTACGTCTATGCCCTGCTGCTCGGAATGTCCGTCCCCGACGTCTCCGGAAAGGCTGTCGCGAACCTCGAGGTCCAGCCCTTACGTCACCTCGCCCCGGTCTTTCACGGGGACACCGTCCACGGCGAGTCGACCGTGCTCGACAAGACGGAGTCCCGACGCAGAAAGGACCATGGCGCCGTCACCGTCGAGACCCGCGGCTACAACCAGGACGGCACTCTCGTCTGCGTCTACGGACGACGGATCATCGTGCCGAGGCGGACCCTGACGGGGCGTCCCGCGACTGAGCCATGCGGAGCGGCCGGAGCGGCCTGACTGAACTGACCGGAGTCGTCAGTCCCGCCGGCCTTCGGCAACCGTCCAACGCTCGGGCCGTCCCGTCCGACGGATCAGACGCTTCTCCTCGGACAGCCGGGCGAGGTGGGAGTACGTCTCGRCAAGGGCCGAGCGCAGCGACCGGGGGGTGAACGAGTCGAACGGGCGCGCCCAGCGCACCGCGCGGGCCACCTCCCAGACCGTCTCCCGTCCCTCACGCACCACCTGCTCGATCTCGCGCAGCCGGGCCTCGTGATGCACCTCGAGCACGGCGAGCCGGTCGGAGAGGCGGTCGAAGGACCACTCGTGCCCGGGCAGCGCCAGCAGGTCGGCGGGAAGGTTCCGCAGCAGCCGCAGCGACTCGAGGAAGTCCTCCAGCGGGTCGGCATCCGACCCGGGGCGCAGCCCCACGTTCGGGGTCACCTTGGGCAGAACGTGGTCGCCGGTGAACACCAGGCCTCGTTCCCGGTCGTGGAAGCAGAGGTGGCCGGCGGTGTGCCCAGGTGTGTGGATCGCGACGAGCGCACCCCCGGTACCCGGCACCTCCGCACCGTCGAGGAGCTCGACATCCGGCTCGATGCCCGGCAGCACCGCCTCGAGCTCGATCAGTTCCGCCTCGAGGTCCGCCAGCCGCGCGGCAGGTACGCCGCTGGCGCGCATCCAGTCGGCGATCTCCACGACCCGAGCCTGCCGTTCGGCGGCTCCCACGCAGATCTGTGTCCGTTCAGCGGGATGCACGGCGATCCAGGCCGAGGTGTGCTCCCGGATACGGCGGGCGAACCCGTAGTGATCCGGATGCGCGTGGGTGGCGACAGCCCCGATCACCTCATCAAGGCTGTGACCCGCCCGCGCGAGCCCGGAGAGGAAGGCGTTCCAGGCCTCGTCCGAGTCCCACCCGAGATCCACCACCACGATCCCCTCGGCTACCCGCACCGCGTAGGAGTACGAGTAGGCGAGTGGACTCGGGTACGGGACGGCCGTCGCCCAGACACCGCCCGTCACGGCGAAACCCTCGATCCGCCGGGCCGGCGCTTCCGCGTTCTCCCGCGACTCGCCCACAGCTTCCTCCCTACGCAGCAGACTTCCCTGGTCGCGACCTTCCCCACCGGAGCGCATCGGTGCACAGCACCGCGGCGACCCGCCGACGGCGCCGGTGGCCCCGGTGGCCCGCGTCAGCGGGCGACAGCCGGAAGGCTCGCGGCCTCGATGAGCAGCGTGGTGACCGCCCCGGGGTCGGTGACCATCGCGTTGTGCGATGTCTCGAGCACGCGGTACTGGAACCGTGGGTCGGCCGTGCTCCGCTCGCGCGCACGGCTGAGCATCTGCGGTTCGAGTGCCGTCGGACGACATTCGACGAACAGGGTCGGGTGGTCCCAGGCGCGGGCGGTGGCCGCGACCGGGTCGCGGTAGGTCCTGAGCGGCTGCGCCGTCATCCGGGCCTCGACCCAGGCAGCCTCGCCAGGGTCGGTGACACCGTAGTAGGCAGCGTTGGTGGGTGGGATGTACCAGCCCTCGCCAGCCTCGTCGGCGAGGGCGACCATCTGCGCGGCCCGGGTGGCACCGAGCAGATCGAGCATCGACTCCCCTGCCCTCGGGAGGTGCGCGTCGAGCAGGACGACGCTGCGGACACGGTCGGCGAGGTGTTCCATCGCGCCGGCGAGCACCATGCCGCCGTAGCTGTGCACGACCAGGACCGCGTCGTGCACGTCCTCGAACTCGAACATCGCCACCAGGTCGCGCGTGTGGGTGTCGAGTCCGACCTGCCGGCTGAGCAGGTGGGCGCGGTCGCCGAGCCCGGTCAGGGTGGGAGTGTGCACGTCGTACCCCGCCGCACGCAGCCGCGTGGCCACCGGGCGCCAGCACCAGCCTCCGTGCCGCCCGCCGTGCAGCAGGACGAACGTCGTGGGCTCCCCCGCGGTCGGCATCGACCTGACCTCCCTTGTCCGTGCGCGGCCGCCGCGGCGGCGTCCTGCCCACCCCGGCAGCTCGGACCCCCCGGCAGCTCGGATCACCCTGGCCACTCGGATCACTCCGGCGGCTCAGATCACCCCGGCCTCCCGCAGCTTGGCGATGTCGTCGACGGACATGCCCAGCTCGTTGGTGAGGACCTCGTCGGTGTCGGCGCCGACCTCACGGGCCCGCCACGGCTCCACCATGGGTGAGTCCGACAGGAACAGCGGACTGCCGATCGTCATGAACGACCCCTGCTCGTCGGTGACGGTGCGGAGCACGCCGCGCTCACGCACATGCGGGTCCTCCAGCAGCTCCGGGAGCGTGACGACCGGCGCGGAGGGGATTCCTGCCTCCACGAGCATCTGCGCCAGCAGGTCCTTGGGACGGGCGCTCGTCCACCTCTCGACGATCGCGTCGACCTCGTCGATGTCCGCGCACCGGCCGCTCATGGCCGCGAAGCGCGGGTCGTCGGTGGCGGGATCCGCCATCAGCTCGCACAGCCGCCGCCAGTGCGCGTCGGTCGGGCACAGCACCGCGATCCATCCGTCGTTCGTGCGGTAGGCGTTGTAGGGCGCGACGGCCAGCCCGCCGTGCCGGTTGCCGGTGCGTTCGTGGCTCTCGGTCGCCTCGCTCAGCAGCCCGGCGATGTTGGACGTCAGCGAGGGAATGATGGCGTCCTGGAGGGCCACCTCCACGTGCTGGCCGCGGCCGGTGCGGGTGCGCTGGAACAGCGCGGCGAGCACACCCGAGAGCATGTGCGTGCCCGCGACGAAGTCGACGACCGACGGACCGGTGCGAACCGGAGCCCCGTCGGCGAAGCCCGTCGTGCTCATGATCGCGCTGCGTGCCTGGATCGTGAGATCCATGGCGGGCTGGCCGGCATACGGCCCGAACGAACCGAAGCCCGTGCCCGACGCCATGATCAGAGCCGGGTTGATCGCGCTGAGCTGCTCGTAGCCGAGACCGCGCCGGTCCATTGCCCCCGGCGACAGGTTCTGGACGAGGACGTCGGCGGTCCGGACGAGGTTACGGAGGATCTCCTGCCCGCCGGGCTGCTTGAGGTCCAGGCGGATGGTGCGCTTGCCGGAGTTCAGAAAACGAAACTGGATCGGGAAGCCGTCGTGGTCGACGGTGGGCAGCCGGCGGTAGGGGTCCCCTTCCGGGGCCTCGACCTTGATGACGTCCGCGCCGAGGCGCGCCATCAACATCGAGCAGTAGGGAGCGAAGTAGAACTGCCCCACACAGATCACCTTCACGCCTTCGAGCGCGGTCATCCAGGGCCTCCGTGGTCACTCGGGCGCGAGCGTCGCGGATCGCGCGCCAGTCCGGGTGTGCCGCAGTGAACCGCTCGACGCGCTGAGCCCGACACTACGGCGAGTTCGCAATTACGTACAGGAGTACGCATTTACAGCCGATGCTAAGAGTGGCCCATATGACTGTCAACGCCTACCCGACGATCACCCTCAGGTCGCCACGCTCCGCAGGCACGCCGCCCGGAGCAGTCGGGACGTTGACATCCCCCCCGGCGAGACCTTACCGTGCAGTTCGCGCATGCAATCGATCATTCGCATATGCGCACATGCTGCGGACGCCGAGGCGCGAACAAGGCTCCCTGGCGGAGCTCCGCCCCGAGACGATCACCTGCAGAGACGATCTTGCCGGAGACGGTCGGCTGACGGTCGCACCCGGGCCGGGCCCTCTCGTCTCTGAAAACGGAAGGACATCTGCACCATGAAGGTGGGTTTCATCGGGCTCGGCGCCATGGGCGCCGGAATGGCGCTCAACCTGCGCGCGGCCGGTTATGAGCTGATTGTGCACGACCTCCGCCGGGAGAGCGCCGCGGAACACGAGGCGGCCGGGGCGACCTGGGCCGACTCGGTCATCGATCTGGCCCGCGAGGTCGACGTGGTCCTCACGTCACTACCGGGCCCGCAGGAAATGCAGGAACTGGGTCTCGGCGAGAACGGGCTGTGCAGCGGCCTGCGGGCGGGCRCCGTCTGGTTCGACCTCACCACCAACTCGCCGACCGTGGTCCGCGAGGTGCACGAGACCTGCCGCAAGCACAGCATCGAACTGTTCGACGCGCCGGTGAGCGGCGGCCCCAAGGGTGCCCGGTCAGGCAAGCTCGCGATCTATGTCGGCGGCGACCAGGCGGCCTTCGAGCGCCACCGCGCCGTCCTCGACGCCATCGGCGACCAGGTGATCCTCGTCGGAGAGATCGGCGCGGGCAACACCGCGAAGCTGGTCCACAACTGCGCCAGCATGATGATCCGCTCGGCGACCGCCGAGGTCTTCACGATGGGGGTCAAGGCGGGCGTCGAGCCGGCGGCCCTCTGGCACGCGATGCGCCAGGGCGCGATCGGCCGGGCCCGCACGTTCGACCGCATCAGCGACCGCTACCTGCAGTCCGCCTTCGAGCCGCCCTCGTTCGCCCTGGCGCTGGCGAACAAGGATCTTCGACTGGCGATCGAGCTGGCCGACGAGCTCGGCGTCCCCATGCGCGCCGCCCGCCTCGTGCAGGAGGACTTCGCGGAGGCCCTCGAGCGGGGCTGGGGCGGTCGCGACTCGCAGACACCGCTGCTCCTGCAGAACGAACGAGCGGGCGTCGAGATCAAGCTCTCGRCCAGCGAAGTGCAGGAAGTTCTCGACCGCGGCTGAAACACCCGGCCGGTCAGAAGCACACCCGACACCGACGCAGGAGGAGAAACAGCGTGGCTGACAACGTGACCGACAAGGAGAACGGCCGGCGCATCCTGAGCGAGCTCATGGGCGCCGACTACGTCGCGGCGAAAGAAAAGAAGCGCAACTCCTTCAACGAGGTGATCCAGGACTACTCCGAAGAGGTCTGCTTCGGGCGGATCTGGTCCCGTGAGGGAATCGACCGCAAGCAGCGCAGCATCATCAACGTCGCGATGCTGACCGCGCTGAACAGGCCCGCGCAGCTCGCCCACCACATCGAGGGCGCGATGACCAACGGCGCCACGGTCGCCGAGATTCAGGAGATCCTCCTGCAGACCGCGGTCTACTGCGGGCTGCCGGCGGCGGGTGAGGCCTTCCGTATCGCGGAGGAGGTCCTCCGCGAAGGCGGACACCTCGACTGATACCCCCTCGACAACTTCCTCCACTAGTCCCACGACTAGTCCCACGACGACTCCCTCGACCGTCACCCGGGGCGCGGCGACAGCCCGCCACCGGGCCGCCCATCTGGAGGAGCCCGCCCGGATGACCGGGTCCACCACCCTGCTGCTGCTGCGGCACGGGGAGAGCGCCTGGAACGCCGCGGACCGCTTCGCAGGCTGGGTCGACGTGCCGCTGTCCGCACGCGGCCGGGTGCAGGCCGGCCGGTGCGGCGAACTGCTCCGCGACACCGGCCTTCTCCCCGACGTCGTGCACACCTCCCTCCTGCGCCGGGCCGTGTCGACCGCGGACCTCGCGCTCGACGCCGCCGACCGGCACTGGATCCCGGTCCGGCGCAGCTGGCGGCTCAACGAGCGCCACTACGGCGCCCTGCAGGGCCGTAACCGCATGCAGGTCCGCGCCGAGTACGGCGCGGACCTGCTTCGTTTCTGGCGCCGCTCGTTCCACGGAAGGCCACCGCCGATCGCCCAGGGAAGCGTCTTCGGGCAGGACGAGGACGTGCGGTACCGGGAGCTGGGCGTTCATGTCCCCCGGACGGAGTCCATCGCGGACGTCCTCGACCGGCTCCGCCCGTACTACGAGTCGGAGATCGCAGCCGACCTGTACGCGGGCCGGACCGTCCTGGTCGTGGCGCACGGCAACGTCCTGCGTGCCCTGATCCGCCACCTCGGCGTTCTGGCCGGCGCCCCGGCCGACGACGACCTGAGCGACGACGATCTGAGCGAGGTGCAGCTACCCACAGGCGCCCTGCTGCGTTACGACCTGACCGACGTCCTGCTGCCGGTGCGGCCCGTTGGTGTCCTGCTGGGCGCGGCGGGAGCGACGGGATGGCCGGCCCTGCGCGCGACGTCCGAGTAGCCGGCCCGAGAAGCAGAGACGACGCCCGATCAGACGCCCGACCAGCGGAAATGACGGTGCCCACCGGCAGCTGCCGGTGGGCACCGTCATGGGCGGACCGCCGTCGGGAACCGGATCGCCGTTGGTCCGGATCGCCGTTGCCGCGATCGCACGGCTGCTACCGGACAGCGCGGTCCCGGTGCAGCGTCTGCAGTTCGTCGTCGGTGAAGCCCCACTCCGCCAGGGCTTCCCGGGTGTGCTCCCCGGGTCGGGGCGGGGCCGTCCCGAAGGCGGCCGGGGTCCGCCCGAACCGGGGCGCCGGGGCGGGCTGGGGAATCCCGTCCAGTTCCGGGAACCCGTCACGGGCCTGGTGATGGGGATGTTCGGACACCTCCCCGAGGCCCAGCACCGGCGAGTAGCAGCCGTCGACGTCAGCGAGCAGTTTGGTCCACTCGTCGCGGGTACGGGTCGCGAAGACCGCCGCGAGCCTGCGCCGCAGTTCGGCCCAGTCGGTACGGTCCACCGACGACACCGGCATGGTGATGCCGTCGAGGTCCACGCCGATGGCGTCGAACAGCACCCGCTGGAACTTCGGCTCGATCGCGCCGATCGCGACATACCGGTGGTCGCTCGTCTCGTAGACGTTGTAGAAGGGCGCGCCGGAGTCCACGTAGTTCGTGCCGCGCTCGTCGCTCCACGTGCCCATCATCCGACGTCCGTGGTAGAGGGTCATGAGCAGCGACGCCCCGTCCACCATCGCCGCGTCGACCACCTGGCCCCGGCCGGAGCCGCGCGCCTCGAGCAACGCGCACACGATGCCGAAGGCGAGCATCATGCCCCCGCCCGCGTAGTCACCGATCAGGTTGAGGGGGATGGCGGGTGGCCCGCCCGCGTAGCCGAGGGGGTCGAGCGCCCCGGCGAGGGCGATGTAGTTGATGTCGTGACCGGCCTTGCTCGCGAGCGGCCCGGTCTGTCCCCAGCCTGTGCCGCGCCCGTAGACGATCCGCGGGTTTCGCCGCAGGCAGGCGTCCGGACCGATCCCGAGACGTTCGGCGACACCGGGCCGGTACCCCTCGTAGATCGCGTCCGCCCGTTCGGCCAGACGCAGCACCACCTCGGGGCCCGCCTCGTGCTTGAGATCGACGACCACGGAGCGCCGGCCGCGGTTGTACAGCTCCAGGCGGTGGTCGGGCGCCTGCGGGCGGGCGGGGGGATCCGGCCGGTCGATGCGCAGGATCTCCGCTCCCATGTCCGCCAGGAGCATGCCCGCGAAGGGCCCGGGGCCCCGGCCCGCGATCTCGAGGATGCGCATCCCCGCGAGCGGGCCGGAGCCAGACCGTAGGCTCACGGTGCTCCGGCGTTGGTCAGGTTGCGCGGCTTCCAGCGCAGCAGGCGCTTCTCCAGCAGCGTCACCAGCGCGTTGATGATGGTGGACACCACCACAAGCACCGCGATGCCCGCGAAGACGCCAGCGGTATAGAAGTTACCCGCCGACCGCTGGATCAGATAACCGATACCGGTGTTGGCGCCGATGATCTCGGCGGTGACCGCCGCAACCAGCGCGTAGGGCACCGAGACCCGCAGACCCTGAATGATCCAGGTCCCAGCCGAGGGGATCCGGACCTTCAGCTGCACGGTGAGCCTCGACGCGTTCATCACCTTCAGCACGTCGATAAGGCGCTGTTCGACGTCACGCACGCCTTCGTAGGTGCTGTAGAAGACGAGGAAGAAGACGATGAGGCTGACCAGCGCCACCTTGGAACCCAGGCCGAATCCGAACCACAGGATGAAAAGCGGCACCAGGGCCAGCCGCGGGACGGCGTTGAGCGCGACGATGAACGGCTGGAAGATCTCGCCGAGCATCGGGYTGCTGCCCARCACAATGCCCACCAGAACGCCGAGCACCGCGCCGACCGCGAATCCGTAGACCGTTGCGATCACGGTCGCCTGGATGCTGTCCAGCAGCAGTCCCTCCTCGACCCAGCCGGTCAGCGCCGACCAGATCTCGGACGGCTTGCTGACGTAGAAGCTGTCGATGAGCACGCCCGACTCGGTCGCCGGATCCCCGCTCGCGGTCTCCCAGAGCGCCAGCAGCCCGACCGGGAGTACCACCCGCGAGATGAGGACGATCAGCCGCTTGATGTCCATCGGGCGGCGCGGCTTGCGGGCCGCGGTGGTGGACGACTGCTCGTCCGAGCTGGTGATGGTGGCCRCCACGGGGCCGCCCAGCAGCCCGGCCTGGACGCCGCCGCCCTGTGGTCCGCCCTGTGGTCCGGCCTGCGCTCCGGCCGTTGTTGACACCGGCGTCGGGTTCACGATGTCTCCTTCGCGGGCGAAGAGTGGTCCAGCAACTTCCACAGTCGTTCCCAGAGCTCGCCGTAGACCGGGCTGAGCCGCAGTTCGGCGAGGTCACGCGGCCGCTCCAGCGGGACGTCCTCCACGTGGACGACGCGCCCCGGGCGGGTTCCGAACACAACGACCTTGTCGGCGAGCAGAAGAGCCTCATCCAGATCGTGCGTCACGAAGATGATGGTTTTGCGGTCCCGCTCCCAGATCCGCAGCAGCTCCTTCTGCATCGTGAACCGCAGCTGCGCGTCGAGCGCCCCGAACGGCTCGTCCATGAGCAGCGTCGAGGGGTTGTACACCAGGCCACGCGCGAGCGAGGCGCGCTTCTGCATACCGCCCGACAGCTGCGAGGGGTACCGCTGCGCGAAGCCCTTGAGCCCCACCAGCTCGATCACCTCGGCGACTCGCTGACGGCGCTCCTTGCGGGGCACCTTCTCGATCTCGAGGGCGATCCCGACGTTCTTCTCCAGAGTGCGCCACGGCAGAAGATTGTCGTGCTGGGTGATGAACCCGACCCCGGTGTTGACCCCGTTCAGCCGCTTACCGCGGAAGTAGACGGCGCCCTCGCTCGGCGCCAGCAGCCCGGCAGACATGTTCAGCAGCGTGGTCTTGCCGCATCCACTCGGACCGATGAAGCAGACGAACGAGCCGCTCTCGATATCGAGATCGACCGACTCGAGCGCGGTGAACTCCCCGTCACCGGAGCGGAACTTCCGGCTGACCTTCTGGAAGGAGAACTCCGGGCCCTTCTCCGCCGAGGTCGCGGTCTTCCCGGGCCCTGCGGTCCCGGTCAGGGGAATCTTCGACATCATCGCCTCCTCGTCACGGCTGCGCGGCTTCCGCGGCGCTCAGGTCGTAGATGTCGTCGAAGCCGAAACTGATCGGCGAGTCACGGGTGAGGTTCACGATCCGGACCTGGTTGTCGAACATCTCCTGGGTCGTGAGGGGAGTCGCGCCCTTGTAGGCACCGACCGCGAACTCCCAGCCCTCGTTAAAGGCCGTCTCGTTCAGGTTGGAGAACTCCGGCAACGCCCGGACCTTGTCCCGCAGTTCATCGGTCGGGTTCTGCAGGTCCCGGTGGGCCAGCCACATGGCCTGCATGACGCGCTTGGCGATCTCGGGGTTCTGCTCCAGCCAGGAGCGGGTGGTGTAGTACTCGTGCGCGGCCAGCGGCAGGACGGAGGGAAGGTCGACCGACCAGTTCAGCCACAGTCCGCCCCAGCCTTCCGCCTCGGGGAAGTTGGCCCGCGGGAACGACTGGGCGAACCCGCTGACCCGGCCCTGCCGCGTGGTCGCGATCTGGGCGGTGGCGTCGTTGTTGGGAAGGATCGTCACGTCACGGTCCGGATCGACGCCGTGCTCGCTGAGCATGAGACGCAGATAGGTGTTGCCGGTGGAGCCCTCCGGCGAGGAGGTGAGGGTGAGGCCGCGCAGGGCCTTGACGCGCTCGTCCGCGGACGACTCCGGTGTCACTCCGCGCTCGGCGAGAGTGTCCAGCGTCTCCTGGTTCAGCGCCAGCCCGAAGGTGATACTGGGGTTGGTGGTACCGAGGCTGACGAGGTTCGTCTTTCCCTCGGCGTAGGCGTTGTACAGCGCGCCTGCACCGGACGTACCGATGTTGGTGTCCCCGGAGATCACCGCCTGGGTGACCAGAGACGCGTTGCTCGCATTCGAGAAGCTGACGTCGGCGTCGAGTCCGACCTGCGTGAAGTAGTCCTGCGCGACGATGACCGTGGTGGGAAGGTCGGTGAAGGTCGCCGAGGTCGACATGATCTTGACCTTCAGTGCCCCGTCCGACCCCGCACTGTTGTCCGAGGACCCCCCGCAGGCCGCCGCCATACTCCCGGCGACCGCAAGGACAGCGACGGCGGACACGGTCCGCCGCGACCTCGGCGACGAAGACGACCTTCGTAAGGGAAGTAAGGGCAGTCGTCGCATAGCGGGCATTTGTGGCTCCTTTGTCGCGGACGTCAGAACGCGCCTGAAGTCGCCGAGGAGCCACGGCGTGGTCACAGCCGTGGCTACTAGGGCTCCTGGCGGAGGTTGGGTGGGCTTTCGCGTCGATCTGGCAGCGTGAAGAGAACGTGGGTGCGATGCGTGTGGACCCCGCTCGCCGTGGTGCTCGCACCACCGCGAATGGGCCCGACGGATCTCGCGATCCACGGCGGGCAGATCTTCACGCACACTCGGGACGTATATACGACCGTGTGACCGTACTAACGACTGGCAGAAAGGTAGGGCGGCAGATCGGCCGTGTCAACAGGGGGTAAAGCCGCAGCACCGCGACGGGTCGCCCTGGTCCGGCGATCGCGAGGGGCCCCTGCCGCCGCCGGACGCCTGCCCCCGCTACRGCGGTTCGCGCACCGAAGCCCCCGACCGGTGGCGCCATTTCCCGATGTGGCACTTGATGAGCTCGCCGAGCTCGTCCACCCGCGGGTCGACGTGCACGCTCTCGCCGACGAGGGTCACCGCCGCGATCGCCCGCCCGGTGGCGTGGGGCAGGACGACGGCGACCCCCGTGCGCCGACTGGTGGCGTTGACACTGACCGCCACCCCCGACTGACGGATACCGGGCAGCGCCGCCAGGAACCGTTCGACCTTCTCGACCTCGTCCGCACCCCGCCGCCGCAGGTAGGCCTGAAGCTCCGACGTGGGCAGCGTCGCGAGGAGCGCCCGCCCCCCGGCCGTCRTCAGGAGGCTGCGCCGGATGTTGGACCGTGCCTGGAACACGGTCATCATGTCGCTGCCCGCGTGAGCGATGTAGAGCAGGCTGTCACCGGAGCGGACACCCACGAACGCCGTGAGCCCTGCTTCCTGGTGCAGGGTCTCGAGATCGGACGTCGACACCAGGCCCGCGCGGACGTCGCCGCTGGCAATGGTGAGACTGAAGAACGCGGGCCCGAGGTAGAGCCGGTGATCCTGCTCCACGAGCCAGTCGGTGTCCAGCAGGCCCCGGATGAACCCGTAGACCGAGCTCTTCGGGGCTTCGAGTGCGCGGGTCAGCTCCGCGTAGCTGATCCCGGGACGGTAGACGACCTCCTCGAGGATGCGGGTCACCCTCGTGATCGTCCGATGGCCCTCGACCACGTTTGCGCCCGCCCTTCCGTCGCGACCCCCGAGCCGAGCCCCGGGCAGTCCGCCGCACGGGCGGCCCGCCCCACAGGTGCCTGCACAGTAGCCGCAAGCCACGCGGACCGTCCGCCACGAGAGCAGCTCGATGTCCGCCACCTCCGCCACAACTGCTGGGGGCCCGGCAGTCCTACCCGTTGACGCATTGACCTGAATTTCCGCGCACTGTAGCGTCGCGATCGTCAAAAGGAACCGGAGTTCGTAGATGCGAACTCCGTAGTACGCGTGACCGTAGTACGCGTGACAGTGCGCCCTCGCGGTGCTCGCGCATGGGAGACGACAGTCGTGATCGAAAAAAACGCGATCTTCATCGACGGTCAGTGGGTCAGCTCGGCCGGCACCGGGACCCTGACCGTCATCAATCCGGCCACCGAGGAGCCGATCGCGACGTTACCGCGTGGCCACGCCGACGACGTCGACCGCGCCGCCCAGGCCGCCGCGCGGGCGTTCGAAACCTGGTCGCAGACGACGGTCGACGACCGGATCGACATGATCACCCGCATCGCCGACATCCTCGACTCCCGGGCCGAGGAGCTCGCGCGCACGATCACGAGCGAGGTCGGCACACCGATCACGCTCGCCCGCCGCTCGCAGGCCGGCAGCGCCATCAACGACCTGCGCATCGCCGCGGCGAGCCTGAAGGACGTCGTGTGGGAGGAGCGGTTCGACGACACGATCGTCCGGCGCATCCCCGCCGGGGTCGCCGGGGCGATCACCCCGTGGAACGGGCCGATGCGGATGATCGCGCTCAAGGCGGGTGCGGCCTTCGCCGCGGGCTGCACCATGGTGCTCAAGGGCACCGAGGTCGCGCCTCTGAGCAGCTTCATCTTCGCCGAGGCCGCCGTCGAGGCCGGACTCCCCAAGGGTGTCTTCAACCTGGTCAGCGGAACGGGCCCGGAGGTCGGCGAGGCGCTCGCCACCCATCCCCTCATCGACATCGTCTCGCTCACCGGCTCGGTACGCGCGGGCAGCCGGGTGATGGAGCTGGCGTCGCGGTCGGTGAAGCGGGTCGCCCTGGAGCTCGGCGGCAAGTCCGCCAACATCATCCTCGAGGACGCCGACCTGGAGAAGGCCGTCGTCGACGGGCTCAGCGACGCCTTCCGCAACTCGGGCCAGGTCTGCGGTGGGCTCACGCGCATGCTGGTCCCCCGCGGACGACTGGCCGAAGCCGAGGCGATCGCCGCGGCCAAGGCGACGAGCTACGTGATCGGCGACCCGACGGACGAGGCGACGACCCTCGGACCGGTGGTCTCCGACGTGCAGCGCGACCGGGTGCGCGGCTACATCCAGGTCGGCATCGACGAGGGACTCCGCCTCGTCGCGGGCGGCCCGGAGGCACCCGCGCACCTCGACCGGGGCTACTTCGTGCAGCCGACCGTCTTCGTCGGCGACAACCGCAGCCGGCTCGCCCAGGAGGAGATCTTCGGGCCGGTCGTCATCATCATCCCCTTCGATGACACCGACGAGGCCGTCGCCATCGCCAACGACTCCGACTACGGGCTCGCGGGCGCGGTCTGGTCCGCCGACCCCGCACGGGCGCGGGACATCGGGCGGCGCATCCGCACCGGTCGCGTGCGGATCAACGGCGCGGCGATCGACATGCGCGCTCCGCACGGTGGCCTCAAGCGGTCGGGCGTCGGCCGGGAGATGGGCCGGTACGGCATCGAGGAGTACCTCGAGTACCAGTCGCTCATCAGCTGATCCCGGGACCCGGCGAGCCATCGAGAGGTAGTCAGCATGATCACCGCCAAGGCCCGGGCCATGAGCGGCCCGACGGCACCGTTCAGCACGATCACCGTCGAGCGCCGCGATGTCGGCCCGCGCGACGTGCTGATCGACATCGCCTACGCCGGGGTCTGTCACACCGACGTGCACCACGCCCGCGCGGAGTTCGGGCACACCCGTTACCCGATCGTTCCCGGTCACGAGATCGCTGGCGTCGTCCGTGAGCTCGGCGCCGAGGTCCGCGGGCTGGCGGCCGGCGACCGCGTCGGGGTCGGCTGCCTGGTCGACTCGTGCCAGGACTGCCCGGCCTGCAACGCGGGCCAGGAGTCCTACTGCCGCCGCGGCAAGGTGCTGACCTACAACGGAGTGGGTCGCGACGGGGCGACCACGCAGGGTGGGTACAGCGAGCTCGTCGTCGTCGACCAGCGGTTCGTCGCCCGTATCCCCGACGCCCTGCCGCTGGACGGCGCCGCACCCCTGCTCTGCGCGGGCATAACGATGTACCAGCCGCTGCGGCACTGGGGCGCGGCCCCCGGCAAGCGGGTCGGCATCCTGGGATTCGGCGGGCTGGGGCATGTCGGCGTCCAGATCTCCCACGCTCTCGGCGCGCACACGACGGTCCTGGAACTGACCGAGGACCGCCGCGCCGACGCCGAGCGCCTCGGGGCGGACGACTACCGGACGACCGGCGATCTGGTCGCGCTCCGGGACTCGTTCGATCTGATCGTGTCCACGGTCCCGACGAGCTACGACCTGTCCGCTCATCTCGACCTGCTCGACCTGGACGGCACGTTCGTCAATCTCGGCGTGCCCGACGAGCCGCTGCGGATCGACCCCTACACGCTGCTGACGAACCGCCGCACGTTGGCCGGTTCGATGAGCGGCGGTATGCCCGAGACGCAGGAGATGCTCGACTTCTGCGCCGAGAAGGGCATCAAGGCCGAGGTCGAGGTCATCGCGGCGAAGCAGCTCGACGAGGTGTACGACCGCCTCACCGCGGGCGACGTCCGGTACCGGTTCGTGATGGACGTCGCGACCATCGCCGAGGCCTGAGCCCGTTTGCCGCCCGCCCGTCCGCCCCACCCGGGCGGGCGGGCGGATTGTCGTCAGGACACGAGCTCCGTCAGCAGGACAGGAGCTTCATCAGTACAAGCCGGGCCGGGACGGCCGCGCCGCAACTATGACGGCGTGGCCGCCCCGCCGGCGTGCCACGTCTCGTCGGGGCGGCGCGGGTGGCGGTAGGCGTGGACCGGCCGGAACGGCTCCGCGTCGTCGGCCCACCCGCCGCGCAGCGCGGCCCAGCGCGCCATCAGGTCATCCTCATGGGCGTAGTCGAACCGGTCGCCGAGGCRCTTCTCCTCCGGACCGCCAGGCGCGGGCGGGTTCTCGACCAGCCAGTCGACTGTGGCGCCGAAGGCATCCGCCGGGCGGACGGTGTCGGCGTAGCCGAGCTCGGCCCGGATCCGGGCGTTGCCGCGCAGCCGGTGGTCGGGTCCGTGACGCCAGTAGGGATGGCACGGGGTCGCCAGCTGGTAGGGCATGTCGACCAGCTCCACGTCCACCCCGAGGCGGGCGGCGACGAACTCGATGCGCTGGCGCATCGTGAACACGGCGTCGTCAGCGACGACGAACTTGCGCCCGGCCGCGGCCGCGCGGTGGTCCACCGCCAGCAGAACGGCCTGCACCGCATGCTCGGTGTAAAGCCTGCTCTCCAGGCGGAAAGCTCCGTCGGCAATGACTATCCGGCGCCTGCCGTCGAGAATGCGCCGCACGATGCACCAGTCGTGCGGCGCGACCTGCCGCGGGCCGTAGACCACGGGATAAGCCAGCAGGGTCGCTGCGAAGGCGCCTGCCGCGTGGGCGTCGAACAGGGCCTGTTCCGCCGCGGCCATCCTGACCGCAAGAGTGCCCTGGGCCGGGTCCTGTTCCAGGTACTCGGCATCTTCGGAGGGCATGGCGGGCCTGCCCAGTGTGCCCCAGCGCGGATCGGCGGCATGTGCGAGAGAGCCGTGGGCGCCCCCGACGGCGACCACCCGGTCGGCGCGGCCGGCAAGGACCTGCGCCGTGACCGCGAGCCGTCCGTACTGCGCCACCACGAGGTCGAACTCCGCTCGGCCCAGACCGGCACCGAGTGTCTCCGGCCAGTGCGGGTCGGTGTGGATGTGGCGGACCTCGCCGGGCAGCTCGACCTCGTGCTGGCCGCCGTGCAGGATCGTCACGTCGAAGCCGCGGTCGAGCAGTCCCCGCACCACTCCCGGGCCGGTCGGCCCGGTACCGCCGATGACGAGGGCGGATCGCACCATCACCCCTCCCTGGCCGCGCCCGGCCTCGGGCGCCGCGTCGGCCTGCGGCGACCCGAGGCCGGGCTGCTCATCGGGACGCGGCGGCTTCGGCGACGAATGCCGCCGCGAGCGTGTGCTTGTCGACCTTCTCCGACCCGAGCACCGGCAGCTCCTCGGTCTGGAAGCGCCACCGGGTCGGTATCGCGAAGGACGCCAGCTCCGAACGCAGCACCTTGATGACGTGCTCCACGAGGTCCGGTCGGTCAGCGGTGRCCCTGTCAACCACCACGACCGCCGCCACCTCCTCGCCCAGGTCGGCGTGCGGCAGGCCGATCACCGCCGCGTCGAGGACGCCGGGTACGCCCACGAGTGCGCGTTCCACCGACAGCGGCGCGATGTTCTCGCCCCCGCGGAGAATGAGATCCTTGCTCCGGCCGGTCACCCAGAGGTAGCCGTCCTCGTCGAGGTAGCCCAGGTCTCCGGTATGCAGCCACCCGTCGGCATCGATGGGACCAGATACCTCCCCATAGTAACCGATCATCTGCGAAGCGGCACGGATCAGCACCTCACCGTCCCCGCCCGGTGACCCGTCTCCGAAGGAGATCTCGACGGTGGGCAGCGGCAGGCCGCAGCACCCGGGCCGGTCACGGGTGTCGCGGCCACTCGCCGCGGTCGCCTGGCCGCCGTTCTCGGTGAGGCCGTAGCCGGTGGCGACGCGGGCCTGGACGGACGGCAGCTCCTCGCGGATCCGCCGGTACAGGCTGGGGTGGGCCGGTGCGCCACCCAGCGTCAGGGACCGGAGGCTGTGCAGGTCGACCGGCCGCTGGGCCTGGGCGTCGAGCAGCCGGCTGACCATGGTGGGAACGGCGCTCCAGCGGGTGACGCCGTGTGCGGTGATGAGATCCATCGCCGCGTCCGCGTCGAACTTCCCTACCGGGAACACCAGGCTCTCACCGACCACGACTCCCCGTACCAGGGTCTGCACACCGCCGACGTGGAACAGCGGCCCGGTGTGCAGGGCGACGCTGGGCGCCGCGCCTTCGAGTTCCTGCGGAAGCCGCTTGGTGATACGCAGCAGCGAGTGCAGGCCGGAGATGATCGAGCGGTGCGAGAGCACGACCGCCTTGGGGAAGCCGGTGCTGCCCGAGGTGAACAGGATCAGCGCGGGCTCGTTCTCGTCGCCACCGTCGGGACGCTCGGGCAGCGGGCCGTCGACCTCGCCGACCATCGGCCACGGCGCGAGCGGGCTCCCGGCGGGAACCTTGTGCTCCAGGCGGCGGTCGGCGAGCACGGCGGCGGGGGTGAGCAGGGTGAAGGCGTGCTCCATCTCGCGCGTGCTCCACCAGGCGTTGACCAGGACGGGAACGGCGCCGGCCCACCAGGTGGCCCAGAGGTTCACCACCCAGTCCGGGCTGTTCCAGCCCAGCAGCGCGACCCGGTCCCCCCGCACCACTCCGTGCTCGCGCAGCTGGGCCGCCTTGCGGCGGGCCGCGGGCACGAGATCGGCGAAGTCGAGCCGCACATCGCCCTGCACGATGTGGGCCCGACCCGCCCAGCGGTCAGCGTGATCCAGCAGGGACTCCAGCCGCCGGGCACGTGGCGCGTACATGCGGTACGRCACGCCCCCAAGCTCCTCGACCGTGACATCGCGTCCCCACGTGGGGATCGAGCCGCTCATCGCCGTTTCCTCTCCGCCGTCCACGCGGGCCCTGCGGCCGGCGAGGCTCGACAATGATCACACGTTCTGTTCGCACTATCGAACACCGATACGCATTTACGTACCTTCGACTCTAAGATGCCACTTGTCGATGGTCAACGCATCAAGTTCGCGTGCTCAGCGGAAGACCCGCCGTTCGACGACCAGGGGGTCGTGGCTCGGGATGACCTCGCAGCCGAACCGCTCGATCCGTCGCACGCTTTCCTCGTAGGCCACGAGATCGGTGAAGAAGCCGGACGGAATGCGGTCGGCCTCGGCATCGCCCTCCCAGTTCTCGTACAGGTCGACACAGTCACCCGCGATCAGATAGCGGTTCGTCGCAGCCTCGATCAGGACGCCCTGCGAGCCGGGCGTGTGCCCGGGCAGGGAAACCGCCGAGACCCCTGGTGCGAGGTCGCTGTCACCATCGATCGCATCGATCCGGTCCTCGGCGCGCAGCCACGCCGGGGGCAGGTCGGGCACGGCCTCGAACTGGCGGCGATGCCACGCGACCGGCCGGCGGGCAAAGTCGATCTCGCGGCGCTGCAGGACGATGCGGGCGTTCGGGAACAGATGGTTGTTGGAGCAGTGGTCCCAGTGCAGATGGGTGTTGACGACCAGACCGACCTCGTCGGGGTCGATGCCCAGTGCGCGCACAGCCGCGTCGGGCTGCTCCTCGGGCGTCTGCTCCATCCTGATCCGGTGGTGTTCCCAGGCCCGGCTCAGGTCGGCTCCGGTGTCGACGATGACCGGGGCGGGACCCCCCTGGATCACGAACATGATCAGCGGAATGTCCAGCGTCTCACCCCAGCCCCGGAGATAGGTGAGCGACGGCTTGTGCAGGCCGAACACGCGGCCCACCGAGACCGCGGTGACGGTGAGTGTCACGATGTCGCCTTCTGCCCTGGYGCGGGCTGGTCGACCAGCTCGTTGTTCGCGGTCTCCCGCAGGACCAGCGTGCACACCAGAGCGACCACGCAGTAGGCAGCCAGAATCAGCCCGAACACGAATCCGCCCTGGCTGTCGATGATGCTGGCGGCGATCAGTGGCGGTATGGCACCTCCGATGACACCCGCGAGGCTGTAGGAAAGCCCAGCCGCCGTATAGCGGTAGCGGGTGTGGAAGAGCTCGGACATAAACGACCCGGCGACGCCGAAACCATGGCCGGCGATCAGGAACGTCCCCGCCATGCCGATCCAGAAGGCAGCGAGAGTTCCCTGGTCCAGAATCGGGAACAGGACAAGCGACCACGGGATGYCGGCGGCGCTGGCGATCAGCAGGATCCGCCTCCGGCCGAACCGGTCGCACAGAATGCCGCCCGAGATGATGRCCAGGCCGTTCATCACGTTTCCGGCAATTCCGGCCGACAGTACCTCGGGTCGGCTCAGGCCGAGCGTGGCGGTGCCGTAGTGGGTGAGGTACGCGATCCCGATGTAGCCGAGGGCGAAGGCCATCACCAGCGCTCCCGCYCCGAGCAGGATCTCCCTCCACTGGTTGACGACAGCCTCCTTGAACGGCAGCGTGCGGGTGCCACGCCGACGCTTCGCCTCGACCTCGAACGCCGGAGTCTCCTCGACCTTCAGCCGCACCCAGAGACCGACGCCGATGAGCACGGCGCTGAGGAGGAAGGGCACGCGCCATCCCCAGTCCGTGAAGGTGTCGTCGGCGACGAACAGGGCCGCGATGAGGTACACGGTCAGGGCCAGGATGTTGGCGAGCGCGCCGCCGAGATTTGTGAACATCGCCCAGAAGCCGCGACGGYTCTTCGGTGAGTGCTCGGAGGTGAACAGCGCCGCACCCGCCCACTCTCCGCCGGCGGCCAGGCCCTGCGCGATGCGGAGCAGGACGAGCAGAATCGGCGCCGCGACCCCGATCGTCGCCGCCGTGGGCAGCAGGCCGATGAGGACGGTGGAGACGCCCATCAACGACATCGTGAAGATGAGGGTCCGCTTGCGCCCGAGTCGGTCACCGAAGTGCCCGAACAGGATCGACCCCAGCGGGCGGGCGGCGAAGGCGACACCCTGGGTCGCGAACGACAGGACGATACCGGCGTGTTCACCGAGGGCCGGGAAGAAGGCATGCCCGAAGACGAGGGCCGCCGCGGTGGCGTAGATACCGAAGTCGTAGAACTCGATGACGGTGCCCATGAGGCTCGCCGTGGCGACCCGGCGCATCTTCTTCGGGTCCGACTCGTTCCCACTCTCGATGGGCCGGTCGGCCGGCAGATCCTGTGCGGGCGCGTCTTGTAACGTCATCTGGAAAACTCCACGAGTTGTCGGGCGGCTCGGCGGCCGATCTACCCATGCCTCCCGAAGGCTCGTTCCAGGCACTCGCGGCTTTCGCATCCCGGCAGCAGTCGGACGATAAGGGGGAATTACTCCCGACAAGTCGTCCCTGCCGCCGTCTCGCCTGCCGCGCAGATGTCCTGACTCGGGTCACTGGGGCTCCTGGGCTGTTCATCGCGGAGAGGGACAGACGCCTCCGCTGTCGCACACTGCCGGCGACGTGGGGACCCGCGATGGATCCCGGACGACGACCGGCCCTGAACTTCTCGACCACACGCCGGCAGGCCCGGGGRCACTGCAGGCCGTGGCCGGCTCCCGCCACGGAGCGTCGTCGCCCCTGTCGGCCGGCCCGCACACAGCTCGGGCCGCACGACGGGCTGCGACGGAGTGATCCGCAGCCTCACTTGGTTCGTATATACGAACCATCATCTCCAATCGGGAACTCTGGAGGGAAATTAGCTGCGCCCAACGCGGCAAGTCAATAGGTGCGCGCCTCGGCCCCGACAGCGAGGGCCGCCCGCGGCCGCGTTGACACCCACCCCAGGCGGTGAAAGTATCCGTAATGGCGACCCAACGTTCTGATTTAGGAACGATCGAGGAGGGGTGGTCGATGCCGACCATCGAGGCCGCGGTCGGTCCCGCTCCGGGTCCCGGCGTACGGCGCCACGCGGCGCGTCCGCTCACGCCAGCAGGTCCCGCCGCTGCGGCGGCTGGCTCRGAGCGCGGTCATGACCGCCCGCCGGCACGCGCGGCACGGGGCCCGTCGGCCGAGCGCCACCGCCGCCGCCGCCACTTCGTGCGCGTGGCCCCCCGCCCAGCCCTGCCGCCGGCCCCACGACCAACCCGACCCCAGGTCCGTGGAATCCCCGTGGAGCCAGGGCCCCGGGGCCACAGCACGCCACTGCTATCCGCTCCGCCCGACTGCAGATGGGAAACAGATGACGACGACACATGAGGAAAAGACCGACGAAATCGGGAGAGAACTGGCGCTGGGCAAGTTCACCGACGAGTTGCTGGCGGAGATGCGGGCGCTGATCGGTACGCAGCTGCGCACCGACGCCTGCATCAACAACGAGTACGCGACCCGCCTGGCCATCCTGCGCTTCGCCGAGGGGATCGGTGACGACAACCCGCTGTGGACCGACGCCGCCTATGCGGCGGGCACCCGACATGGCGGCATCGTGGCTCCCCCCAGCTTCATCTTCGCCTGCCTCGGCTCCGTCCAGGTGGGATGGCGCGGCCTGGGCGGGTTCCACGCCGAGACGACCATGACCTTCGAGCGGCCGATCCACGTGGACGACAAGATCACGGCGACGGTGGTGTTCGACGGGTTCGAGGGGCCGGTCGACAGCAACTTCGGCGGCCGCCGTATCAAGGACTTCCTGCGCCAGGAGTACCGCAACCAGCACGGTGAGCTGGTCGCCACGTTCATCTGCTCGCGGATGCGCTTCGAGCGCGGCGAGATGCAGAAGCGGCGCGACTCCCGCAAGATCGAGCTGCCCCACCCGTGGACCGACAGCGAGCTTGCCGCGGTCGAGGCGGACGTCCTCGCCGAGCGCCCGCGCGGAGCGGTGCCGCGGTACTGGGAGGACGTCGCCGTCGGCGACGAGATCGACGTCATCACCAAGGGCCCGATCGGTCTGACCGACTTCATCGCCTACATCGCCGCGGGTGCTGCTCCGATTCCCCGCATCTCCGCGCACGGTGTCGCGTTGCGGCGTTACCACAAGCACCCGAAGTGGGCTTTCCGTGACCCGAACACCCACGCGCTGGAGCCGGTCTACTCGGTGCACTACAACGACTACGCGGCGCGCCTTCAGGGTGCCCAGATCGCCTATGACGTCGGTATCCAGCGCACCTGCTGGCAGATCCACTCCCTGACCAACTGGATGGGGGACGACGGCTCGCTCAAGGCCCTGCACGGCCAGTACCRCAGCCACGTCTACCTGTCGGACGTGGTGCGCCTCGGTGGCCGCGTGGTGRCCAAGGAGATCGACGCCGACGGCGACCACGTCGTGCGGGTGGAGACCTGGGCGACGAACCAGCGTGGCGCGAACGTCATGCCCGGGTCCGCCGTCGTCGCCCTTCCGAGCCGGGGCGACACACCAGCCGGTCAGACACCAGCCGGCCAGTGAGGCTGGCGCCGTCGACGGGGCGGGACACCGCACCCGCCGACGGCGTGTGGCCGGCTCGCCGCCGGCCACCCTGGTTCAGCCGCGGAGTTTGTACTCCTTGAGCAGGGCGCGGCTGATGATGCGCTTCTGGACCTCGGAGGTGCCCTCGCCGATCAGCATGAACGGGGCCTCGCGGTAGAGCCGCTCGATCTCGTACTCCTTGGAGTACCCGTAGCCGCCGTGGATCCGGAACGACTCGGTCGTCACCTCGTGGCAGTACTCACTGGCCAGGAACTTCGCCATCCCCGCCTCGACGTCGTTACRCTGCCCGCTGTCCTTCTTCCGCGCGGCGGCGACCATCATCAGATGCCCGGCCTCGACCTTCGTCGCCATCTCCGCGAGCTTGAACGCGATCRCCTGATGATCCGCGATCTRCCRGCCGAACGTCCGCCGCTGCTGCGCGTACGCGATCGCGAGCTCGAACGCCCGGATCATGATGCCGCAGGCACGGGCCGCCACGTTCACCCGGCCGACCTCGACACCATCCATCATCTGGTAGAAACCACGCCCCGCCGCGTCCGGCCCACCCAGGATGGAACTGGCCGGCGTCCGGTGCCCATCCAGGATCATCTCCGTCGTCTCGACACCCTTGTACCCGAGCTTGTCGAGCTTGCCCGGGATCGTGATCCCGCCGTGCGACCCGAACCCGGGCTCCTTCTCCAACAGGAACGTCGTCATGTTCCGATACACCGACTC
>NZ_MBLM01000171.1 GCF_001854655.1 Parafrankia colletiae
GGGTTCCTGCCGGTGTTGCTGCCGGGGGTGGCGGCGGTGCAGAAGAACAGCAGGCTGGCGGTGACGGCGGTCGGCAGCGCCGCGGTACGCACCAGACCCGCCCGCCGGTTGCGCTGCGTCGCGCGGTTCCGCGCCGCGCCCGTGCCACCCGCCGACCTGCCGGCCTTGCCCGATCGGCCGCCCTTGCCCGATCGGCCGCCCTTACCTGATCGGCCGGCGTTGCCTGAGCCGCTGGCCCTGGCTGTGCCGCTGGCCCCGCCGGTGCTGCCCGCCTTACCGCGAGGGGCGGCCGGCACGGCCGGCAGTTCCGCGGTCGGGGCAGTACGGGAGCCACCGGGCGGGACCACTCCGAGTACCGCCGTCGCCGCGACTGCCCCGGTCCCGGCCGCCGGAGTTGATCCGGTGGCCGGGGCCTGCGCGACCGATCCACCGGCGCTCCGGGAGGTGGTCACCGGACGCCCGTTCCTCGGCCGGCGATGACGCCCTCCGCCGCGCGGTGGGGACTCGGAGGCGCCACGCGTCGTGGAGGGAGTTGACGCCGTTGCCCGCTGGCGCTGTGCTGTGCCGTCCGGAGTGAGGGCGGGGCCGCTGTCCGCCGAAGGCTGATGAGGTCGGGGACGACGACTCACCAGCGGTTTCCTCCTGGGTCCGGGAGCATCCACCGGGCCGGGTTCCGGCCGTGGGACGCCAGGGCGCGTGGGGCAGACGTGCTGTTCAGGACCAGGCCCGGGGCACGATCGATCACCCTCTGTGGGACGTTCGATGCGGCCGTGCTGTGGTGCGGCCGTGGTGTTGATAGAGCGCGAGATTGAACTGTGTCAGATGCTTCTGACTTGCTTCTACCAAAAAGGCTTGTCTCCGGATTGCTGTTACTTTGGTAACAGATGCCGGGAAACAGGTGTCATCGTTCATCCGTCCGGAGGGTGAACGAGGGGCCGGGAGCAGTCACACGGCGACCCCGGCTGCTGCCTCACGTTCGCCGGCCGGGGCGAGTAGCCCGCTCGTCTCCTGGAGCTGGCCGTTCGCGTCCACGAGCCGCACGGTGCAGGTCGTCGTGYGGGTTCCCGCCCRCCAGCTCTCCGCGCGGATGRGGTGCCAGCTCTCCTGGAACACCGTGTCCGCCGGCCCCGGGCCCAGATAGGGTGCGGTCGAGGCGGCACAGGCGGCGGCCGCCAGTTCGGAGAACAGCGCCGATGAGGGCGGCTGGCCGTCGGAGGTGTCCGGCAGTCGTGCGTTTCCGACGCTCTGCGCGTGGTGCGGGCTGTCGCACGGGGCCACCGTCAACGACCCGTCACTGTCCCGGAAACAGGTGCCAGGTGCGTGGACCTGTGCCTGGTCGGCACCGCGGACAGCGCCTTCGAACGGCGGGTACCAGCCCTCGTCGTCCTCCGTGGTGCCAGCTGACGCCAGACCGCAGACGATGATCCGGTCGCCGCCGTCCCAGCCCGCCCGGCGCGGTCTGATGATGTTGTCGACAAACCTGCCGAAGGGATCCAGCGGGTACCCGAGGTAGGCCGTGATGACCGGGCCGCAGTGGGTGTGCGCGATGGCCTCCCACTCCGTCCCGGACGGGAAGTGATGATCGCCGGGGAAGGCGGGGGAGATGTCGAGGGTCCCGGCCGCCTCGAAAAGGTGCTCGCCGGCACAGGGCACGTCGTCGACGGGGGACTCGGGAGCGGACTGGATCCAGCTGTAGCACCGRCCGGCTCTCCACTGGGCCTGGGGGAGGCTCAGATCGGGCCCGAGGTCGCCGTCGCCGCCCGCTGCGGGCGAGCCGCCGGGCGGAGTGCTGCTGTCGGTGGTGATGGTGGTGCGCGGCGGGGCGTCGGTCGGCAACTGCCCGAAGAGGTAGATGAGTCCCGCGAGCGGGAGGATGCAGACAACCGCCAGGATCAGGTACCCGCGGGAGCGCGAGGGCGGGCCGAGGTCCTGCGCTGCCGGCCCAGGCGGGCCGGCACGCCGAGATGTGGCTGCGGCGGTGCGGGCGGCCCGCCGGGATGCGCCGCGGCGCCCCCGGCCCGGCCCGGAGCCTCGCCGGGCTCGCGCATCCTCGAGCGGGGCGAAGCGGGCGACGGCCTGTCTGGTCCGGGCGGGGGCCTCGTAGCGCGTCGCCGCCGAGACGAAGGCCTCGTCCAGCACCAGGTCGGCGAACGGGTCGGCGAGCGAGTCGGGTTCGCCCACCTCGCGGGCGGCGGTGGCACCACCGTCCTGCCGCGGGTGTCCGTCGGCTTCGTCTGCGGGGGCGCTGTCGTCGGGCACGCCGGCCACTCCTTGGACACGGGGATCAGAGGCGTCGCGGAGGACCAGCGACGTCCGCACCTGCCACCCGTGTCGGCCCGAGATCGGCCGTTGCCTCCTGCTGCACAGCGGGCGAGCCCGTGACGGCGAACGGATGCACAACGAAGCGGTCCGGCTACCGGTGGCGGCGCGGCCGCTCATAGTAGGGCAGAGGCCGCGTCCCCGGACCAGGTCGGTACCAGCAGGATCAGGCACCGGCACCGGGGCGCGACGCTGGTCCGGCGGAGCCGGCCGGCCCGGTGCCTCCTGCCGCGCTCGCCGCGCCCGTCATCCCCGCCGCGCTTCCCGCACCGGGCGCCCCGGCCGGGCTCGCGAGGCTGCCTCCGCCGGGCGCACCTGTCATGCCGGGTGCCCCGGCAGCGCTGGTCATCACCCCGATCGGACCGGTCACCCCGCCGCCCGCGAAGGCGGGGCGGGACCGGCGCGCGGACGTCCCGCGTGCGTTCACCCAGGCGGGGCGCCGGCGCTGGACGGGGCGTTCGACCAGGTAGTAGGAGGCGGAGGCCAGCCCCAGGCTGACGACCAGAGCGGCACCGGCCGAGGGGACCCGGCCGAAGCGCGGGACCAGCGAGTCGTTGGCGACTCCCGTCACGGGGAAGTGCCACAGGTAGAGGCTGTAGGAGATCCGGCCGACCCAGGACGCGGGAGCGCAGCTGAGGGCACGGTGATACCACCCCGGGCGGCGCTGGTCGGCGCCGAGAATCGCGACCGCGGCAAGGACCGCGACGAGCAGGTACCCGCCGCGGGCCAGCCAGGTCGGCGGGCCCGTCAGGTCGGGACCGACGGCGAAGAGGACCACGACGGCCAGCAGCCCGGCCGGCCCGAACCGGGCGACCCGTTCCAGGAGCGGCGTCCCGAACCGCCGTGTGACGGTGCCGCGCGCCGCCTCGTAGCGCCAGACGGCGAGCAGGCAGCCGACGAGCAGTGCGTCGACACGGGTGTCCGGGGCGTAGTAGATGCGCAGATTCGACACGCCGGCGGAGATCAGGACCTCGCGCCAGATCAGTACCAGGAGCACCGCGCTGATCAGGATCTCGGGCAGGCGGTTGCGCAGCCGGCGACTGCGGCAGATCAGCACCAACGCCACCGGCCAGACCAGGTAGAACTGCTCCTCCAGCGAGAGCGTCCACACATGCCCGAACCATGCGCCGCTGTCCGGCGGATTCAGCGTTCGCTGGATATTTGCGACGTAGAAGACGGCGGCAAGGGCGTTGCGCAGGAACTGCCATTGATCGTCGGCGCCCTTGACGATCAGGACGAGCGGGATCCCGGCCGCTACAAAGATGTAGAAGGCTGGGAGGAGCCGGAATGCGCGGCGCGCCCAGAAGGCGCGCAGCGAGATCCACCCTTCGCGGTCGCGTTCGGCCAGCAGCAGCCCGGTGATGAGGAAGCCGCTGAGTACGAGGAAGAGGTCGACACCCAGGTAGCCGCCCGGAACCAGGTCCATATGGTGGAAGAACACGGTCAGCACGGCGATCGCGCGCAACCCGTCCAGCGCGGGATTGTGCCCGCCGGGTCCGCCTCCGGCGATGCCCGGCACCGATCGCGCCGGCACGGCACTTACATGTTCTGTTGCCACGACTTCCCCCACAGGCACCAATGGTTCGAACGGCACTGCCACCGGACGATAGACCCGCCTTTACCTCCTGTTCGAAGGTGGTGTCGGCGAACGCCCGAAAGTGCTCAGGAATGGTCCTGACCATTGTGCCGTGGCTATCCTGCACAGTCACGGAAACGACGACCCCCGCGTGGTTTGGCGGGCGGGCCCGTTCCCGCGGCGTCGCGCGGGGGGACCTGCCGGACAGTTGCGGGCCGGTCCGCGGCGGAGCCGGYCAGCGGTCTCCGTGGCCGTCGGCCGGGGCGCGCCGGGCCGGCCCCGTGCGCGTCCGCGCGCCGATGTGCGGCTGTCACGGCGGCGGTGGGCGGCGGCGCGGCGGGAGTGGGCGTTTGCGGAATGCGCAGATTCCGCGTTGACCAGCGGGACAATCCCAGCATGAGGTTCAGCGTGGAACGTGACGTACTCGCCGACGTGACGGGCTGGGCCGCCCGCTACGTGCCGAAGCCGGCGGGCGGTTCCCACCAGGTGCTGACCGGCCTGCTGCTGGAGGCGGCGCTGCCGGCGCCGGGCACGGCGGGCCCTGTTCCGGCGCTGACCGTCTCGGCCTTCGACGGCGAGGTGGCGGCCCGAGCACCCGTCGAGGCCGTCGTCACCGAGGCCGGCCGGGCGGTCGTGCCGGGCCGGCTGCTGGCCGACGTCGTGCGCAATCTGCCCGACGCCCCGGTCGTCGTGGATGCCACCGGGGCCAGAATGATCATCGAGTGYGGCGCCGCCAGGTTYCGCCTTCCCACCCTGGACGCGGAGGACTACCCGGCGCTCCCGGAGTTCCCGCCGCCGCTTGGCGAGGTCGACACCCTCGGCTTCGCCGCGGCCGTGGCGCAGGTCGCCCCCGCCGCCGGCCGGGACGACGCCCTCGCCGTGCTCACCGCCGTGCGCCTGGAGATCGCCCGCGGCGGGCTGACCCTGGTCGCCACCGACCGCTACCGGCTCGCCGTGCGCACGATCCCGTGGCAGCCCACGGTGGAGGATCCGGAGGCCGTCGCGCATGTGCCGGCCCGGCTGCTCGCCGACCTCGCCCGGCTGCCGACCACCGCGTCGCGGATCGCGCTCGGGATGGGCGCCGACGACAGCGGCGTCGCCCGGTTCGGCCTGTCGGTCAACGGCCGGCAGACGATCATGCGGCTGCTGGACGGCACGTTCCCGAACTATCGCCGGCTGCTGCCGGAGGAGTCAGAGCTCACGGTCACGGCGCAGACGGCGGTGYTCGCCGCGGCGGTGCGCAGGGTCGCGCTGGTGGCCACCAGGACGGCGCCGCTGCGGTTCACCTTCTCGGCCGGTCAGGTCGTCGCCGAGGCCGGTGACGGCGGCGGTGCGCAGGCCAGCGAGCTGGTGCCGGTCGAGTACTCCGGCCCTGAGCTGTCGGTGCTGTTCAATCCCGCGTTTCTGCTCGACGGCCTGGCCGCGGTCGAGGGGGACGAGGCGATCGTCGGGTTCGCCACGGCGGACCCGACGATCGCCTCCAGCAAGCCCGCCGTCCTGACCGGCAAGGACGACGGAGAGGACTACCGCTACCTGCTCATGCCGATCCGCACCGGGACGTCCCCGGCGTCCTGACCCCGCGCCGCGCGATCCCGGTCAGCGGGCGGCGGGGTCGTCGGCCGGGTTCGGCGCGCTGCCCCCGTCCGCCGCCGGCGTACCGGTGCCGTCCGTGGCGCCGGCCGGGCTGGGCGGCGTGGTGCTCATCGTCCCGCTGCCGGGCGCGATGCCGCCGGCGGCGGCCGCGTCGAGGGGACCGTCCGCGGTGACGTTCAGCGTTCCGCCGGCCAGGCCCGACTCCGACGCGGTGGGCGAGTCCCAGGTCGCACCCTCCGCCGGCGGGTTCGCCCACTTCGTGACGAACTCCTTCACCACGTCCGCGGAGACGCTGGTGCAACGCTGCGTCCGGTCCCAGCCGGTGAGAACGAAGTGCTGGTTGCCAGCGAACGCCTCGCGCGTCCAGGGCACCGCGATGAAGCGGTTGCCGGCTTCGTTGGCCGCGGTGCGCAGGGTCTCGACCTGGTCGTCGGGCAGCTCGCTGTCGTACCAGGCGACGACGAAGCCGTGTTCCAGGTTGTGGACGGCGCGCTCGACGCGGATGCCCGAGTCGGGGTTGTAGAAGCGGATCGCGTCGGGCAGCGGGTCCGCGTCGTGGCTGCCGGACGACGGCGGGATGTCCTGGTAGTCGACGGTCTCCGTCGTCCCGACGTGCGTGTTGCCCCGTGACTCGTCGTTGCGGATGCCGGTGCAGCCGGCGGCCGTCGCCGCGGGGCTGGCCGCCGCCACGTAGCCGACCTTGCGTTCCTCGCTTTTCGACCGGTTGTCGATGACGCTGTAGATGATGATCCCCGCGAGGATCGCGATGGCCACGAAGCCGGACGTCCCGTAGATCAGCAGGGCGCGCTGGCGTTCCTTCCGCCTCTGCTCCTGACGGAGCTGATCCAGACGGGCGTTACGCGCGACACTCTTCTTTCCCACGGTGTCCGATCCTACGAAGTGTCGAACCGGGCCTGGCACACCCGGTCCGCCCGACTCGCTGTCGGGCGGCACGGTCGGCGGCCGCCGGGGTCATCGCGGCCGCCTGAAGATCATCGTTCCAGCAGGAAGGCCGTGACATCCCGGGCCGGCCGGGGCAGGGCGGGCGCGGCGGGATGACCGACCCCGACGACCCCCATCGGCGTCCAGGTGCGCGGCAACTCGAGCGTGTCGGCGACGACATCGCCGCAGAACAGCGCGGAGGACACCCAGCACGAGCCCAGGCCCTCCGCTGCCAGCGCGACCAGCAGGTTCTGCACGGCCGCGCCGACCGCCACGGTGAACATGCGCTCCTCGGCGCGGGAGCGGCGCTCGTCCGGGTACGCGTGCGACCCGTCCATGACCATCATCGGCACGATCAGGACGGGGGCCCGGCGCAGCACGTCGCCGCGCCGCAGCCGACGGCTCACGGAGTCCTCGTCGAAGCCGTCGCGGCGCAGGTCGTCGGTCCAGGCCAGGGCCATCGCGTCGAGCAGGGCGTGCCGGCGGGCGTCGACGAGGACGAACCGCCACGGCGTCGTGTGGTGCGGAGCCGGCGCGGTGATCGCCGCCGCGATCGCCTGGCGGACGGCGGCCGGGTCCACCGGGGCGTCGGTGAACTCCCGCACCGTCCGGCGGGCGAACGGGGCCGACCGGCGGGCCTCGGTCGTCCCGAGCTGGAACATGTCCTCGGCGGACGGGCGGACCATCGCCCGCGCGCCCACCCCGTCGTCCGGCAGATGYCCGAACCCGCGCACGACCGCCACCGGCGTCGCGCCGAGCTTGCCCTTCACCAGGTCGGCCGCGGCGGCCAGCTCGTCGGCTTCGGCGATCTCGGTCATGCCGAGCTCGTTGCCGTAGCTGTCGACGTCACCGATGTGACTGCGCAGCGCGGCCATCCCGGCCACCCCGACAGCCATGTCGGTCAGCCCGCGCCGCCACGGTCGCCCGGCGGTGTCACTGATGATCACGGCGACGTCGACGCCGAGCCGCTCCCGCAGGCCGCTGCGCAGAGCGCGGGCGCTCGCGTCCGGGTCGACCGGCAGCAGCGCGATCGAGTCCTTGGTGATGTTCGAGGCGTCCACGCCGGCACTGGCCAGCACCAGCCCGTGCCGGGTCTCGACGATGCGGGTCGGCCCGCGCCGTGCCACCTCGCGGACCGACTCGGCGTCGATCGCGGCCTGTCGGGCAGCCTCCCGGTCACCCTCGATCTGGAGCAGCCGGCCCTCGGCCTTGGAAACAATCTTGGACGTCACGACGAGGGTGTCACCGTCACGAAGTCGCTCGCCGGCGAGGGAGGCCGCGGCGATCACCTCCGCCAGGTCGTCGCCGGGACGGACCTCGCCGATCCCACGCAACGGCAGGATCCGGAGCCCCTCACCCGCGGCCGGCTCCGGGCCGGCCGGCGCCGCCGGCACCTCCGGGCGCGCGGAGTCGGTAGGTGTCGGCGGGGCCGGTTCCGCGGGCACCTGCCGGTGCCCGGCATCCCCGGCCAGTGACCCTGCCGGTGGCCCGTCCGGGGGAGCCGGAGTCCCCAGCGCGGGGGTTCCCAGCGTTGACGGCCCCATTGTCGACGGCACCTCGTCCGGCGGGCCTGCCGCCGACGGGTCCGGTGCGGACAGCTCAGACACCGGCGAGCTCCAGTGCCGCCTCCACGATCGCCACAGTGGCCTCCAGATCGGTCATGAGAAGCGGTACGGCCTTCACGGTAGCTCCGGGTACGGCCTCCGGGTCCGCCGCGATCGCGGCATCCACGACGTCAACCAGCCAACCGTCCAGCAGACCGTGACCAACCTCCCGCTCCGTGCCCCCGGAGGTGCCCTTGCCGCCGTCCGGCGCGCCGCCTTCCGGGCTGCCCGCCGTGGCGTCCGCCGGGGCCCCGGCGCTGTCGTCCGCCGGGACGCCGACCCGGTGCCGGCCGCCGTAGTGGGCGCCCACCGCGCGGGCCGAGGTCTCCACCCCGATCGCCTTCAGGCAGGCGTCCGCCATGCCGCGCACCGCCGCACCGCCGATGATCGGGGAGACGCCGATCACGGGGGCGAGGGTCACCCGCAGGGTGTCCGCGATGCCKGGCACCGACAGGATCGTCCCGATCGAGACCACCGGGTTGGACGGGCCGATCAGGACGACGTCGGCGTCCGCGATGGCGTCGAGCACCCCGGGCGCCGGGGTCGACTCGGCGGCGCCGACCGAGAGGATCGCCTCGGCCGGCACCTGCGCCCGCATCCGCAGCCACCACTCCTGAAAGTGCACGGCGCGACGCCCCTGGTCATCGTTGATGATCACATGGGTCTCGACGCGGTCATCCGACATCGGCAGCAGTCGGACGCCGGGCTGCCACCGGTCGCACAGCGCGGTGACGACGTCCGAGAGCTTGTAACCCGCGTCGATCATCTGGGTGCGGACGAGGTGGGTGGCCAGATCGCGGTCACCGAGGCCGAACCAGCTCGGGCCCACCCCGTAGGCGGCCAGCTCGCTGGAGACCACGAAGGACTCGTCCTCGCGGCCCCAGCCGCGCTCGGCGGAGATCCCGCCGCCCAGGGTGTACATCACCGTGTCCAGGTCGGGACAGATGCGCAGACCGTGCAGGGTGATGTCGTCACCCGTGTTGCCGATCACGGTGATCTCCGCGTCCGGCCGGGCTGCCCGCAGCCCGGACAGGAACCGTGCGCCACCGATGCCACCAGCCAGTGCGGTAACCCTCACCGGGCCATCCTTCCACCCGCAATTCGCACCTACGCGGCACGGCTTGCCCGCCCGGCGTCCACCGCCGGACAGCGGTGGCGAGAACGGGGCAGCCCAAGGTGCCACCCAAGGCGCTCAGTGGCGTCAGGCGGTGCGGTCTGCGGGGGTGGCCACTGCGGATCGGTCAGTGGGGGACGGCGTCCAGTGGTTCCGGCACGGGCGCCGGTGCGGCTGCGGGTGCCGGGGAGGTCCGGGTGGTGGCCAGTGCGGCCAGCAGGTAGCGGACGAGGTGGCTGGTCGGCCGGGACGGCGCCGGGTTGGCCAGGCCGCCCTCGATCGTCGCCACCACGGCGTCCGCGGCGATCTCGCGGTCGGGCTCGGGTACCAGGTCGGCGACCGCGCTCAGCGCGAGCCCGTGCAGCCATTCGTGCAGCCGCTCGTGGTACTCCATGATCGGCGGGGCGTGCGGCGCCCGCTCCGCGACACAGGGGTGCAGGGTCCGCCGCCGCTCGACGGAGTCCAGCGCCGCGAACAGCTTCTGGGCCGGTTCGTCGGGAAGCCGGGCGATGCGCTCCGTCTCGCCGTCGAGCAGACGGTTCAGGACGGCGGCGAAGGCATGGTCCTTGGACCGGAAGTACCAGTAGACCGAGCCGGGCTCGATACCGGCGGCGCGGGCGATCTCGGCGATGGAGGTACCGGCGAACCCGCGGGCGAGGAACTGCTGCTCGGCGACGGCAAGCAGCGCGTCGATCCGCTCCTCGCGCGGGACCTCCTGGCGGTTACGTGGCACCTGATCAGGGTAACGACCACGGCCCGGGGGAGGAGGGAATTGTCGTGTACCGGCACCTTCACCCGGCCCGGTACGCCGCGTCTCCTGGCAGTTGCCTGCTGTGACGATCGCGGCGCGAAGCTGCCATCTCTTGATTCTGGTTAGAGAGGGCTGTGAGATGGACACAGCTCTTCACGTCGCCGGAAGGACCTCCATGTCCGCGATCAGGAACACACGGGCCACCAGCAGCACCAGCACCCGTACCCCCAAGAGCCTCGAAGCCCTCTCCGCCTCCCTGAACCGCGCCCTCGCCGGCGTCCGGGCCCCGCAGGTCGCGGCCGCCCGGCACGCCGATCTGCGGGGCGGCGCGCCGTCCGCGGGCAGTGCGCGGACCGACCGCCTGGCTGCCCGCAGGCGTACGAACCTGCTGATCGGAACCCTCGACCGACTCCGGCCGGCCGCCCCCGGGCGGAGCGGCGCCCGCGGCGCCCGCGGCGGCAGCACCGCCTGACCCCGGCAGGGGCACAACCAGCCGACCAGCCGCGTTCCACGGCCAGTCGGATCCCACAACCAGACGACCATCTACCCAGGGTGAGCGCATGACGAGTACGGCGGCGGTACCGGACGGAGAACCAGCCGGGGAGACGATCACTCCCACCCCCGGTCGCCAACACCGCCCGGAACCGCCGCCGGCCTCCGCCGCCGCGCCGTCCGTCGCCTTCGCGCCTGCCGCCGTCGCTGCCGCCGTCGCTGCCGCCGCCGTGCCGTCGGTCAGCGCGATGCGGCGGGCGCTGCGCCGGGCCCGCGACGGCGCGACCCTGGACGTCACCGAGGCGGCGATCCTGCTGGCCGCCCGCGGCGCGGACCTCACCGATCTGTGCGCCTCCGCCGCGCGCGTCCGGGACGCCGGGCTCGTCTCCGCCGGGCGGCCCGGTGTTGTCACCTATTCACCCAAGGTCTTCATCCCGTTGACCCGGCTGTGTCGGGACAGGTGCCACTACTGCACCTTCGCGACCGTCCCGCACCGGCTCCCGGCGCCCTACCTGACCGTGGACGAGGTGCTCGAGGTGGCTCGCGCCGGCGCCGCGGCCGGCTGCGCGGAAGCGCTGTTCACCCTCGGCGACCGCCCCGAGGACAGGTGGCCGGCCGCGCGCGAGTGGCTCGACGCCCAGGGCTACGACTCGACGCTCGGCTACCTGCGCGCGGTCGCGATCGCCGTGCTGGAGGAGACCGGGCTGCTCCCGCATCTCAACCCGGGGGTGCTGAGCTGGGCGGAGCTGGCTCGCCTCAAGCCCGTCGCGCCGTCGATGGGCATGATGCTGGAGACGACCGCCACCCGCCTGTGGTCCACGCCCGGCGGTGCCCACCACGGCTCGCCGGACAAGGACCCGGCGGTGCGCCTGCGGGTGCTCGCCGACGCGGGCCGGCTGTCCGTCCCGTTCACCACCGGCCTGCTGCTCGGCATCGGGGAGACCGTCGCCGAGCGGGCCGAAACGATCTTCGCGCTGCGCGGGGTCGCCCGTGAGTACGGCTCCATCCAGGAGATCATCGTCCAGAACTTCCGGGCCAAGGACGACACCGCGATGCGCGGAGCGCCGGACGTCGGTGCCGAGGAGCTCGCGGCGGCCGTGGCCGTGACCCGACTGGTGTTCGGCCCGGGTATGCGGGTGCAGGCACCGCCGAACCTCGTCGACACCGCCGAGTGCGCCCTGCTGCTCTCCGCCGGCCTCGACGACTGGGGCGGGGTCTCTCCCGTCACTCCGGACCACGTCAACCCGGAACGCCCCTGGCCGGATCTGGACGTCCTGCGGGCGGTGACCGAGGAGGCCGGGTTCACGCTTCGGCCGCGGCTCACCGTGCACCCCACCCATCTGGAGGAGCCCTGGATCGACCCGCGGGTCGCCGGGCACGTGGCGGCGCTGGCCGGTCCGGACGGGCTGCTCGCCCCGGGCGCGCGGCCCACCGGGCGCCCCTGGCAGGAGCCCGACGGCGGGCTGGGGGACAGCGGCCGCACCGACCTGCACACCGCGGTGGACGTCGAGGGCCGCCGCGCCGACACCCGTTCCGACTTCGACTCGGTGTACGGGGACTGGGCGGCACTGCGCGAGCAGGTGCGGGCGGCGGGCACCGGCGTGGACGGCGTCTACGGCTCCGGTTCGGCGGCGGCCGAGGCGGCTCCGGATGCGGGTGAGGCCGCGGCAGCCGAGACCGCCACGCCCGGGGTGGCAGCCGCGGCCGACGTGACAGCGGCCGACGTGACAGCGGCCGACGTGACAGCGGCCGACGCGACAGCGGCCGAGGCGGCAGCGGCGGGCGGGGTGATGGTGGCGCGGGGCGCGGTGCCCAGGGCCGAGCCGGAGCTGCTTGCCGCCCTGCGGCGGGCGGGCGCCGACCCGGCCGGGATCTCCGACGCCGACGCGCTCACCCTGTTCGGGGCGACCGGCCAGGCGTTGGAGGAGCTGTGCGCCCTCGCCGACGGCCTGCGCCGGGAGACCGTCGGCGACGACGTGACCTTCGTGGTCAACCGCAACATCAACTTCACCAACGTCTGCTACACGGGCTGCCGGTTCTGCGCGTTCGCCCAGCGCCGCGGCGACGCCGACGCCTACACCCTCTCGCTGGACGAGGTGGCCTCGCGGGCGCGCGACGCCTGGTCGGTGGGCGCGACCGAGGTCTGCGTCCAGGGCGGCATCCATCCGGACCTGCCGGGCGACGCCTACTTCGACCTGGCCCGCGAGATCAAGAAGGCGGCTCCCGGGCTGCACCTGCACGCCTTCTCGCCGATGGAGGTCATGAACGGCGTCACCCGCACGGGCCTGTCGGTGGCGGAGTGGCTGACCGCGGCGAAGGAGGCCGGTGTCGACTCCATTCCCGGCACGGCCGCGGAGATCCTCGACGACGAGGTTCGCTGGGTGCTCACCAAGGGCAAACTGCCGGCGGCGGCCTGGGTCGAGGTCGTGACCGCGGCTCACCGAGTCGGCCTGCGGTCGTCGGCGACGATGATGTACGGCCATGTCGACACCCCGGCCCACTGGGTGGCGCACCTGCGGCTGCTGCGCCGCATCCAGGAGGAGACGGGCGGCTTCACCGAGTTCGTCGCACTGCCGTTCGTCCACCACAGTTCGCCGATCTATCTGGCCGGGGTGGCCCGACCGGGCCCCACCATTCAGGAGAATCGGGCGGTGCACGCGATGGCCCGGATCCTGTTGCACGGAGCGATCGCCAACATCCAGTGCTCGTGGGTGAAGCTCGGCACGGACGGGTGCGTCCAGGTGCTCGCCGGTGGGGTCAACGACCTCGGAGGCACCCTCATGGAGGAGACGATCAGCCGAATGGCGGGGTCGCAGCATGGCTCACGCCGCTCGATCGCCGAGCTGGAGGAGCTTGCCGGGGCGGCCGGACGTCCCCCGCGGCAGCGGACCACTACCTACGGTGTGGTCTCTTCGGAACGCCTCGTCACCGCACGTGGTGACGCTGCGCGCACCATGCTCGCCATCGTGACCTGAGGATCGTCACAGCTCGTTTGTGGCACTACCTAGTGTGACCGTGGCCTCGGGTGCCACCTGGCCGCCCTGGTGATCGGTGTAGGTTTGGGTGGGATGTCCGGGAATCTYGACGTCCGCTATGGGGTGTTCGCCCTGCGGGCCGAGACCCAAAGCCCCAGGTGCGCCCCTCGGATCGTCACTCTCCGTACTGGAGGGTTGGTCTGCGGGGACCCTCTGTGACGAGCCCCAGTGACTGTGAGCTATGGTCTCATCGCTGGTTGTAGAAGATGTTGCGTCGGTGGGGTTGACGCGGCCAAGTCTGGCGCGTGTAATTACCGGCGTGTCATTCCCCCCGTCGGCGGGACTCGTGCGGTAGGGCGACGTCCGGTCGGTGTGGATCCAAGACACCGCGCGCCGGCGTCCGGGGGGTGGCCGACCGCACCGCGACGGGTCTGGAGGAGTCCATATGGAGCACACCGACGCGGGCGTCCACACCGTCCTGGCGGACGTCGAGCGTCCCGCTGAGCACCACGCCGGACCGGTGCTGGAGGCCGCTCACGAGGCGGCACCGCTGCCGGTCCCCGTGTCCGGGGCGTTCGTGTCCGGGCCGCACCCGCAGCCGGCCGGGTCGACCGCCGCGGCGGTCGCGCCGCCGGTCATGCCTGGCCGCGGCCGGCCCGGGTTGGTCGAGCCCGGCTATGACGCCGAGGTCGACGATCTCGAGGACGACCTCGACGAGGACGATGACGACGGGGYCGGCGAGCTGGTCCGCCCCGGTGAGGTGCCAGCGCCCCGCACGAGCAGCGCGCTGGTGGACTCCCTCGCCGAGGTCATCGACATCGGTCTCGGGGATCTGCTCGGCGAGGCGATGGAATGGCAGGAACGGGCGCTGTGCGCGCAGACCGACCCGGAGGCGTTCTTCCCTGAGAAGGGCGGGTCGACCCGGGAGGCGAAGCGCATCTGCTCCGGCTGCGAGGTCAGGGTCGAGTGCCTGGAGTACGCACTGGAGAACGACGAGCGGTTCGGGATCTGGGGCGGCATGTCCGAGCGTGAGCGGCGCAAGCAGCGCCGACGGGCCGTCTGACGCCGGATCCCACGGACGGCGCCCGCGATGACCACACCAACGCGGGGCGCCGGCCGCGGCACTCGGGCGATTCGTCCCCGAGATGCCGTTCGTTCCGGCCAGCGGGTCGTTGCGATCATGGTCACCCGGCGAGGTGGGAGTGCACAGGGCACCCCACCAGCGCCGGGTACCGTGCTCTCGCCGCGCACCCCGCTGCCGCCGGGCACCCCGTCGGCACCGCGCATCCCGTCAGCACCACATGCCCCGTCAGCACCGCACACCGAGTCAGCACCGCGCACCTCGCGCGGGCCTGATCGGAGTGCGTCCGCCGGCCATGGCCCGGGCGATACCGATCTGGACCGGGCTCTGGCGGATCTTGCCGCGGCAGCACGTCCCCCTGACCGGATCGTGGTGGCCCATCTCGGTGGGGTCCTGACCGCGGCCCCGAACTCCGTTCCGGCACAGCGCACCGGATCCGATCAGCTGCCGGGTCGGCCACCTGCCCACCGGCCCGCCGGCGCCGAGCACCCGAGTGAGCCACCCGGGCCGGCGGACGCGGGCGGCGCGGTTCCGGTCGTGGTCCTCGACCTTCCGCCCGGGACGTCCTTCGGTGCCGCGGTCGCCGCCGCCGTCAAGCTCGACAAGGCGGCCCAGCGCCAACGCGGCCGGGCCGACGAAACCATGCGGGCCGGCGGTGAGCCTGACCGGCCGGACGTCTTCTACTGGCTGCTCGGCGACGGGGTCGTGCCAGGCCACGACGCTCTCGACCGCCTGCTCACCTATGCCAGGGTCGACCGCAGCGCCGCGGTCCTCGGGCCCAGACTGATTGCCGTCGGTGGGGCCGGAACCGTTGTCGAAGCCGGTGTCACCGTCGACCGGGCGGGGCGGCGGGTCCCAACTGCGGCGCGGTCCGTCGCCGGTCCCGGCGACGCCGCTCGCGACGTGCTGGCGGTCTCCTGCAGTGGCATGCTGATCCGCGCGGCCGCCTGGGAACGCCTGGGCGGCCTCGCTCCCGGCATGACCGCGGGCCTCGACCTCGACCTGGGTCTGCGCGCGGCGCGCGCCGGTCTGCGCGTGGTCGCCGTGCCCCGGGCGACCGTCCGGGTCCGGGCAGGTGCGCGAGTAGCCGGCCGGGCCGACCGGGCCGACCGGGCCGACCGGGCCGACCGGGCCGGCCGGGCCGACCGGGCCGCCGGTGTGCGGGTGCGCCTGACGCTGACGCAGCCCATCTGGTGGCCGTTTGCCCTGCTGGCRCTGGTCGTGACCGGCCTCGGGCGGGCTGGGGGCCGGCTGGCGCGGCCCGGTCAGCGCTGGCGCTCGGCTGCGGTCGAGGTATGGGTGGTCGGCGCGGTCCTGGCCGGTCCCTGCGAACTGGCGCGGATGCGTCGGCGGGCAGCCCGGACGGCCGCCGTTCCCCGGCGCGCGGCCCGGCACCTGCTGCCGACCCGGCGCGGCGCGACCTCTCTGGCCGGGGGCCTCAGCACCAGTTCCAGCGTCAGCGCCCGTCCGGCGGCGCGTACGGCCGCCCCGTCCCGGGCCTTCGTGGCCCTGATCGTGTTGCTGCTCGTCGTCGGCGGGGTCATGGCTCGTCGCCTCGCTCCGGATGCGTCCGGCGGCGGGGTGCCGATGCTCGCTGACACCCGCGACCTGTGGTCCGTTGCGTGGTCCGGATGGCAGAGCTCGGTCGGCGGCACGCTTGGCTGGCCAGGTGCCGCGCCCCCGTGGACGCCAGGGCTCGCCGCCCTCGCCTCCCTCGCCGCCCCGGTCGGCCTCGACGCCGGCGCGGTCTGCCTGGCCCTGCTCGCGCTGGCACCCGCTGCGGCCGCCTGCAGCGCCCATCGTGCCGCCGCGCGGATCACCGCTTCCCGGCGCCTGAGGACCGGTCTGGCCGCGCTCTACGCGATGTCCCCGCCCATGGCAGGGTCTGTGATCGCCGGCCGGTTCGAGTCCGCCGTGGCGCTGGCCGTGCTTCCCGCGGTCCTGGCCACGGGCGATGAGGTTCTGCGCGGCGAGGTCGTGCGCGGCCGTCCCGCGCCGCGGCGGGCCGGCTGGCCGGCGTGGCGCCTCGCGGTCGGGCTGACCGTCCTCCTCGCCTGCGCTCCCACCCTGGCACCGGTCGCGCTCGTGGTCCTGCCCGTCGCCTTCCTGGCTGTCCGGCGCAGCCGCTCCGGCGGGGGCGGCTGGTCGGGCGCCCGACTGCCGGTCGCCCTGTTCGGCCTGGTCGCCGTCCTCGTGACCGCGTCGGCGCCGCTGCTGCCCGGCCTGGTCGCGGGCGGGCCAGGGCCGTGGGGGTCCGTCGCCCTCGTGGCCGGATCGGAGCGCAGCGGCCTGGTGGCCCGCGCCTCCGGCGGCGAAGGCGAGGCCACCGCCCTGTTCCTCGTCGTGGCCGCCGGCGGCCTGCTCGCCGGGCTTCCCCGGCGCGGCCGCGGCCGGCGTTCGACCACCGGCGAGGCTGGAGCAGACCCGGGGGCAGCGCCGGGCAGCACCGCGACGCCCGCCGCCGGCTGGGCGCTCGCCGTCACCGGGCTGGCCGGAGTGCTGCTCGCGGTCATCCTCGAGAGCGCCTGGCCGGACGGATCAGCGTCCGTGGTGGCCACCGCCGGCTCCGCCGGAGTCTGGGTCGGCCCACAGTACGGCCTGGCCTGTGCCGGCCTGCTCGTTGCCGTCGGCATCGCGCGGGCATCCGCGCCCGGCGGTTCGTGGGCTCTTCGTGTCCTGTTCGTCGGGGGGGCGCTGGCGTACGGCTCCCTCCTCGTCGCCGCCCCGCTCGCCCAGCCTCGGCCAGTCCCGCGCGACGAGACCCTGACCAGGTCCGTCACCGCACTGGCCAGGACCGGCGGCCCAGGCGCGCGAGTGCTCGTCCTGCGCGGGTCCGCTCCGGACCGCATGGTCTACACGCTGGCGGCGGACGAGGGCCCCCGCCTCCCCGGCGCGACTTCGGACCGGTCCTCGGCGGCGTCCACTGTCCTTGCCCGCCTGGTCGGCGACCTGTCGGTGGGCGTCCCCGGAGCCGCGGCCGGACTCCCGGGGTTCGGCGTGACCGCGGTCGTCATGCCGGCCGCCGCGACCGACCCGTCCCTGGTCGCGGCGCTGGACTCGGTGGACGGCCTCTGGCGCGGCCGCCGCGGCTCGGGCGTCCTGGTGTGGCGCCCGATGGACCCCGTGACCGGCCGGGCCTACCCGGCGGCACGGGCCCGGCTCCTCCCCGCCGGGGCGTCCGACGGCTCTGCGGGGGCCGCTGGGCTCGGGGTGCCGCTTGACGGGCTGCGGCCGGGCCCCGCAGGGCTGTCCGGGGCGGTCGGAATCCCCGCGGGAGCGGCCGGCCGGCGCCTGGTGCTCGCCGAGGCAGCCGATCCCGGTTGGCGGGCGACCCTGGACGGTGCCCCGCTGACGAGGGCGCTGGTGGATGGCTGGGCGCAGTCCTTCGTCCTGCCGGCCCGGGGCGGGTTGCTCGAGGTCGGCTACGACCACACCCGGCATCGTGCCGTGCTGCTCGCGGGCGCGGGTGCCGTGGGCGTGGTGCTGGCCACCGGCCTGCTGGCGGCCGTTGTGCGACCTGCACACCGGCGCCGGCCCCCGCTGCCAGGCGGTGCCCGCGATGAGGCCTGACCGGCGATGGCGGGTGCCCGTGGCGTTCGGGCTGGTCTGCCTGGCGGCGGTCGTCGCGTCCGTGCTGACGACCGCCGTGCCGCGCACGTCGGCGTCCGCGGCACCGAGATCGGTGACCTCGGCGACCCTGCTCTGCCCGGACCTCGGCCTGGACGGCCGGGTCCCACAGCTCCTCGACCTGGTGCGCGGCGCCGGGCCAGGCGGGGCGGTCCAGCCGTCGGGCGGCTCGGCGCTGCTCGACGACGATCGCCAGCACGACGAACTGCTCCGCCTCCCCCCGGGCGCCGGCCCGGCAGGCCGGTCGCCCGGGGGGCGTACCGGCGGCGGCCCGCTTCGGCTCGTCGCGGCCGGCCAGGCGGCGGCCGGCCTCACCGCCACGGTGACGTCGCCCGGGTCGGGAGCAGGGCCGTTGCGTGCCCGCTGCGAGCAGCCGCGCGCGCACACCTGGTTCGCCGGGCCGTCCACCGCCGCCGGCAGGGACCCCGTCCTGTACTGGACGAACGCCGGGCCGCGCCCCGCCCGGGTTGACGTGGGTGTCGTGTCGCCGGACGGGATGTCGCCGCGCACCGAGATCACGATTCCGCCCGGCCGGACGGTGAGCCGGCGCCTCGCCGCACTGGCCCCCGAGGCCGCCGCGACCGCCATCGACATCCGGACCACGGCGGGACGGGTCCTGAGCTGGCTGGTCGACCGCGCCAGCGGGAGTGGTCCGGAGAAGGCGACCCCGGTGCCGCCCACCGCCGGACCGGCCGCCCGGGTGCTGGTCGGGGGTCTGCTCACCCCGGCCGCGGCGGTGCGGGAGACGCGGGGGCCGGCAGCCGACCTGGTGATCGCGGTGCCGGGCCGGGCCGCGACAGTGCGCGTCACCGTGCTCAGCCCGTCCGGTGCGCGGGTGCCGGCCGGCCTGGAAGCCGTCAGAATCCCGGCCGGGACGACGGTGCACCGCCCGATCGCACTGGCACCGGCGACGGCGTCCGCCGTGCTCGTCGAGTCAACCGACGGAACCGGTGTCGTCGCGGCGCTGAGGCTGGCCGGCGGCGGCCCCGACCCGGTCTGGGTGGCCGGAAGCATGCCTGAGCGCCCGCGCTGGACCGGTCAGGTCTCCGGCGACCCGGTGGGCATGGGGGCCGGGCCGGCACCGCCCGGACTGGTGGTCGCGGCGGCCCCGGTCCCCAGGTGGACGGCGGGTGCGCTGGTCCTGGTGGCGCCCGACCGGGCGGCCACCGCCTGGGTCGACGGCACGTGGGTCGACGTCGGCGCGGGCCGGGCGGTCCTCGCGGAGCTGCCGGCCGGCCGGACAGGTGCCCGGGTCGTCGGTTCCGGCGGAACACTGGTCGCCACCCAGGTGCTGGGAGCCAGCCCACCGGTGGCCACGCCACCCACGCCGGGCGCGGGCGTTTTCCCGGCGCCAGCGGACATTCCGCTGTTTCCGGTGCCGGTCGACCCGCCGGCGGGGGCTGTGTCGCAGACTGCCGTCACGCTGACCGCGCCGGTACCGCGGACGGTCTCGGCGGTGGTTCCGCTCGTCGGAGCGTGGCGGTACCGCTCCGGCCCGGCTCCGGTGGCTGACCCTCGACTTCTCGTCGGCCCGGCTGTGTCTCCTGAACAGCGGCATTGACGACCTGAACGCCCACGCCCACGGCCGCGCGCCTCGGGGTCCGGCCGCGCCGGCCGCGCCGGGTGCGGGTGGGCCACCTGCGGGCGGGTCAGGCGCGGGCGCCCGCGGCGAAGACCCGGCCCGTGCCGGTGAGCTGCAGCGTGGCCGGCCCGGTCACCAGTGCCGAGCAGCCGCGGTTCAGCGTGATCGGTTCCAGCGGCAGCCCCGCCCGGTCCGTGCCGGTGATCACGACCTGCCCCTCCACCGCCAGCAGGATGGACGGGTCGGGAACGGTCACCGGACCGCCCGTGCAGACCGCCTCCCGCAGGACGAAGTCCTTCACCGGCGCCTGCCATGTCCGCAGCTGGCCCCCCGGACCGGTCGCCAGGGTCCGCGGCCGCAGGACCGGTGCGCCGGTGGGCCTCGGGTCGAGGATCCGCAGCAGCTCGTTGACGTCGATGTACTTGGGGGTCAGCCCGCCCCGGAGCACGTTGTCCGAGGTGGCCATGATCTCGATGCCGACACCCTGGACGTAGGCGTGCAGCAGCCGCGCCGGCTGGAACAGCCCCTCACCCGGCTGCAGCGTGACATCGTTGAGCAGCAGTGCCGCGGCGATGCCGACGTCACCCGGGTGGGTCGCGGCGAGCAGCCGGACGAGGTCGGCGGCGCGGCGCAGCTCCTCGTCGGCGCCCGGGCCGACCCGCTCGGCGGCACTCACCACACCGGCGGCGAGGTCGACACCCGCCTGGGGCGGGAGCGTGAGCAGGCTGCGCAGGACCTGGGTGGCACCACCGGACGGGTCGGTCGCCAGCGGCGCGAACGCCGCCATCAGTCCCGGATGGCCCAGCCCGCGCGCGATCGCGAGTGTCGCGGCAGGTGCGCGGATGCCGGCGAGGGCCCGGAACGGCGTCAGCGCCACGATCAGCTCGGGCTTGTGGTTGCGGTCGCGGTAGCGACGCCGCGGGTCACCCATGCTGATCCCGGCGGCCTGCTCGGCGTCGAACCCGGCGCGGGCCTGGGCGAGGTCGGGATGGACCTGCAGCGACAGGGCCTTGTCGGCGGCGAGCACCTTCAGCAGGAAGGGCAGCTCGCCGACCAGGTCGGCCGCCGCCCGGCGGGTACCGAGGCCGGCCGGCCGCCGCCGCGACGGCTGCCCCGGCCCGGTGGCAACGGCCGCCGCCGTGTCGCTCGCCGCCTTGTCGGTCCCGGCGGTGTCGGTCCCGGCGGTGTCGGCCCCGGCTACGACACCGGGCCCGCCTGTGACACCGGCACGCGCCCGTGCGCCCGCGGTGCTCGTGGCCGTGCCCGCCGCCCCGGCTCCGTGCTGCGGACCGGTGGCCTCGACCACCTCGGCCGGAGCCTGCGGATGGGTGCCGAGCCACAGCTCGGCGACGGGCTCGCCGTCAGCGGGAACGCCCAGCAGCTCCGGGATCGCGGTGGAGGAGCCCCAGGCGTAGCGCTGGGACTGACCGTGCAGCTCCAGGACGCGGACCGAGGCCCGGTGCGGCCGCGGTCCGGCGCCCGTCGTCGTGCTGGTGGTGCCACTGGTAGTGCCGCTGGTGGTGCCTGCGCCGACCGTGCTGGTGAGCCGGCCGCGGGTCTCCGTGCTGTCGGTGCCCGCGGTGCTGGTCGGCGCGCTCTCCCCGATGGTCACAGGTGTCTCCGTCCCCGCCTCGGCGGTCGTGAGCGGCTCTGGTTCGGCGTCGGGCGGATGTCGCGACGGGTCTACTCCTCGTCGCTCCAGCCATGGCCTTCGGGGTCGATCACGGCGGGGTCGACGTCCATCATCTCAGCCACCTGATGGATGATCGCGTCGAGGACGAGCTCGGCGAGATCCTCGGGCATGACGGCGCGGGCCTCCAGCGGACGCCGGTAGACGACGATGCGCTGCGGGGTCGCGGAGCGGCCCCGTCCGGACGCCGGCTGGTAGGAGGCCAGCGGAATGCTGTCATCGGTCAGACTGACCGGCGGGACGTCCTCGACGGCGAACTCGACGTCGGCCAGCTCGGCGGACCATCTGTGGTCCAGGTGCTCGACAGCGTCCAGGACAAGGTCGTCGAAGCGCTCACCGCGGGTGGCGTAGGCGGGCACGTCGGGGGGTAGGAGCGTGCCACGCATGCCGCGGCCGCGGCGGTCCCGCCGCCGGCGGGGTGGGATGGGGCGCGTGGCCGTGGGGAAACGCACTTCGGGCGTCCTGGCGGGTTCGGCCATYGTGACAGAGTAACGCCGTTTCCGTCGGACGATCACAGCGGCGGCGGCGCGATGGGGCCCCACCAGCCCGGTACCCCCCACGTAGGGGTACCCGACCAGGAGCGACACGACGTCAGAAGGCGGTTTCGGTCGAAGTGTGTGCGCCGTTCTGGTGTAATTGTGTGCGTGGAGCAACCGAGTGATAAGCGCTGCGTCACAGTGACCTCTGCCGGTACGCGACACGACGGGCGGTGGTGGCCGTCGCCCGTTCCGGGGTCTACCGTCCGGAACGTGAAGCCTCGGCGCTGCTCCCGCTCGGCCTGTTCCGCGGCCGCGATCGCCACGCTCACCTACGCCTACGCGGAGTCCACCGCCGTACTCGGTCCGCTGTCGCCGTTCGTCGAGCCGCACTCCTACGACCTGTGTGGGGTCCATGCCGACCGGCTGACCGTGCCGCTGGGGTGGGCGGTGGTCCGGATCGAGGCCGAGCAACCGTCGGGGCAGGAGCAGACGTCCGACGACATCGAGGCGCTCGCCGACGCGGTGCGCGACTCCACACCCCGCCGCCCCGAGCCGCCCGGCGGCCCGGGTGCTCCGAGTGGCCCCAGCGGGCCCAACGGGTCCGGAGGGGCCACCGGGCCCAGTGGGTCCATGCCGCCGGGTCCGCCCGGCGGCCGGCGCGGGCACCTGCGCGCCGTCCCGAGCCCGTCCTGACCGGCGCACGCCGATCCGCCCTCCGGCAAGGCGCTGGTGTTGTTGTCGCCGGGTGCGGATAAGGTCAACCCGGTCGATCGACGCCGGGTCAGGAAAGGGTGGTTACGGGGTGCGCGACCTCTCACGGATCTTCAAGGCGTACGACGTGCGAGGCGTGGTGCCGTCCGAGTTCGACGCGGAGGTGGCCCGGGCGACCGGGGCCGCGTTCGTACGACTGCTCGGTGCTGACCGCATCGTCACCGCCCACGACATGCGYGAGTCCTCGGTGCCGTTGGCTGCCGCCTTCGCGGAAGGCGCCACCAGCCAGGGTGCGGATGTCGTCGCCGCCGGCCTCGGGTCGACCGACCTGCTGTACTTCGCGGCCGGCTCGCTCGACCTGCCTGGTGCGATGTTCACCGCCTCGCACAACCCGGCCAGGTACAACGGCATGAAGCTGTGCCGGTCGGGTGCCGCGCCGATCGGGCAGCAGACCGGCCTGGCCGAGATCCGGGCCCTGATCGAGGCGGGTATCCCCGAGTACACGGGGCGGCCGGGCACGGTCACCACGCGCGACCTGCGCGACGACTATGCGCGTCATCTCCGCTCTCTCGTCGATCTCACCGGCATCCGCCCGCTCAAGGTGGTTGTGGACGCCGGCAACGGCATGGCGGGTCTCACCGTCCCGGCCGTGCTCGACGGTCTTCCGCTCACCATCATCCCGATGTACTTCGAGCTCGACGGCAGCTTCCCCAACCACGAGGCCAACCCGATCGAGCCGGCGAACCTGCGCGACCTGCAGGCCGCGGTGCGCGCCGAGGGCGCGGACATCGGGCTGGCGTTCGACGGCGACGCCGACCGGTGCTTCGTCGTCGACGAGCGTGGCGAGATCGTCTCACCCTCGGTCATCACCGCCCTGGTCGCCGAGCGTGAGCTCCGTCGGGAGCCGGGGGCGACCATCATCCATAACGTGATCGTCAGTCGGGCCGTGCCGGAGCTGGTGGCCGAGCGTGGCGGTGTGCCGGTGCGCACCCGTGTGGGTCACTCGTTCATCAAGGCCGAGATGGCCCGAACGGGCGCGGTCTTCGGCGGTGAGCACTCGGGCCACTTCTACTTCCGGGACTTCTGGCGGGCGGATTCGGGCATGCTGGCCGCCCTGCACGTCCTGGCCGCGCTCGGGGGTCAGCAGGGCCCGCTGTCCGGCCTTCTCGGCGGCTACGCCCGCTACGCGGCCTCCGGGGAGATCAACTCTGAGGTGGCCGACGCCGAGCTGGAGATGAGCAAGGTGGCGAAGGCGTACGCCGGCCGCGCCTCGGACGTCGATCACCTGGACGGCCTGACCGTCTCGCTGCCCGACGGCTCCTGGTTCAACCTCCGGCCGTCGAACACCGAGCCACTCCTGCGCCTGAACGTCGAGGGGCGCGATGATGCCTCTATGTGCCGGCTGCGCGACGAGATCCTCGTCAGCATCCGCGGTGGAAGGGAGACTTTCTGATGAGCCTCGATCCCCTGTTGCTGGAGATCCTTGCCTGCCCGTGCCCGGATCACGCCCCGCTGCGCGAGGAGACGTTGGACGGAGCCCCGGTCCTCGTCTGCGAGTCGTGCGGGCTGGCGTTCCCGGTACGTGACGACATCCCGGTGATGCTCCTCGACGAGGCGAAGCCGTTCCCGGCACCGGCCGGCTCGGCATCCTGACCGGCGTTCGCACCGGAGCCCGGACCAGGGCCCGGCCCGGCTCCGCAGAGCCGGCGTGAACGTCGACGAGTCCCTGCTGGACGACTCGAACCGGCTCACCGAGGCCGACACGCTCAACCTGCTGCCGCACACCGCCTCGGCGGCGCGGCAGGCCCGCGAGGGCTGGCGGCTCGCCCAGGAGGCCGGGGTGGCCTCGCTGGCGTCGGACGGCCGGCCGCGGGCGATCGTCGTGGTGGGTGTCGGTGCGTCGGCCCTCGCCGCCGACGTGCTGGAGGCCGTCGTCGGTCAGGCCGCTCCCGTCCCGGTGATCAGCCACCGGCGCCACGGGCTACCGGGCTGGGTCGGCGTGGCCGATGTCGTCCTCGGCGTGTCCGCGTCGGGGACGTCGAACGAGACCTGCTCCGCCGTCGAGGAGGCCTACCGCCGCGGCTGCCGGCTGGCCGTGGTCTGCCCGCCCGAGACCCCGCTGGCGCATCTCGCCGGCGTGTCCCGCGCCCCGTTCGTGGCCCTTCCGGAGACCCGGCCCGCGCATACCGGCCTGTGGTCGTTGGCCGTTCCGCTGCTCGCCGCCGCGGCCGCGCTCGGCCTGCTGCGCGACGGCGGTCCGGCGGTGGAGGCGGCCGCGGTGCGCCTGGAGGAGACGGCGATCCGGTGCCGGCCGTCCAGTGAGTCGTTCGTCAACCCGGCGAAGACGCTTGCGCTGGAACTGGCCGGTGCCCTTCCGATGTGGTGGGGCACCAGTCGGCTGGCCGAGGTCGCGGCGGCCCGCGCGGCGGCCGTGCTCGCCGCGCACGCCTGGTATCCGGCGCTGGCTGGTGCGCTGCCTCACCCGGCCTACGACCAGGCCGCGCTGCTCGGCGGGGCGTTCGGGGCCGGCGCCGGGTCGGGTTCCGGGTCCGGCGCGGCCGGCGATCTCGACGACTTCTTCCGCGACCGGGTCGACGATGTGGAGACCACCCGGCTGCGGCTGGGCCTACTGCGGGACGACACCGGCGAGCACCCGGAGATTACCCATGCGGCGGCGCGGGCTGTGGCCGTCGCGGGGGAGTACGGCGTCGGCGTGACCGAGCTGGCGATGACCGGGGCCGGGCCGCTGGAGCGGCTGGCCTCGCTGGTCGGACTGATCGACTTCGCCAGTGTGTACCTTGCGCTCGCGTCCGGTGTGGATCCGGGCGCGGCGCCACTGCTCCGGCAGTTCGGCGCCACGCGCTGAAGAAACGCTGCGGCCGGTCGTTCGCCCGCGATCGCCAAGTGGGCTGCGGACGCTGGCGAGACTGTCCGGACGGCGTTTGGGGCCTGGTAGAGCGCCTCATGCGAGATCCGCATCGCCGGGTCGTCGGGAAGGCCGACCCGTAGGAGGGCTTCTGTAACCGGCAACGCCGCCCGGCGGCCAGCAGACCACGGACGGTGTCACGGAAGCAGTCCAGTCCGGCGGCGCGGGCGGGACCACGCGCCGACCGTGCCCGCCGAGATCGGTATCCCGGCCAGCATGGTTGCGGTCTGGTCCTTCGACAGAAAATGACCGGAATACCGGTAGACCGCCGCCATACGGCCCCGGCTCATACCGGCAGGCGCGCATCAGGATCGGCGACCATCCCCAGCGTCGCCCCCGGATGACCCGCGGCCACAGGCCCCCGCCACCCTGCGCGCGCTACCCGCCCCTGGATAGTCCGCAGCCACCCACCTCCCACCACCAATCAGAATGGGAGAACCGCCCCGGACGTGGACGGGCGTCCACCCTGCGCGACAGCCGGGGAACCCGCGACAGCCACAGCCAGTCCAGCGGCATAGCTCAACATCAACAGCAGTGGGAGTCCAACCCGCGATCACACCTGGCCAAGGGCGAAAGACCTGGGCTGATGGGCAGAGACCCTGAGTCTCAGAAGCCAGCCGATTCTGCCCGCGCTGGAGGGCGGTAGCGGTCCAGTAGCGCGGCCCGGCAGTGCGGCGCAATGTTTGCGAGGGTGACGTCGCCACCGTAATGCGCGACGACGCGGTCGTTCATAACGGCGAACCAGACCCGCGGAATGAAGACGATTGGCAGCAGGGTCGCGTAGCCTGATGGCAACTGAGGCGACTCTCGAAACGAACGCAGTACTTGATAGCTGTGGGTCGGGTTAGCGTGGTGATCACTATGTCGTTGCAGCTGGAACAGTGCCAGATTGCCAATCACGGCATCGCTGTTCCAGCTGTGCTCCGGGCCCACCTTCTCCCGCCGCCCGTGCGCGTTGACACTGCGGGCCAGGCCGTAGTGCTGGATGTAGTTGACGCCCTCCAACAGGCTGAAACCCACAACTGCCTGTGCGAATACGAAGACGAGGGCACCTGGACCGAATGCCGCTRCCAGCCCGGCGAACAACGCAGTAGAAAGCAGCCAGCCGATCAGGATCTCGTTATGCGGCGAGACGACGTTCCGACCGCGGAGTTGCAGGCGGCGAGCCTCCAAATTCCATGCCGAGCGCAATCCGCCAAGTACCGAGCGTGGCCAGAATCTCCAGAAGGTCTCACCCAGCCGAGCGCTCGCGGGGTCCTCCAGAGTGGCAATCCGGACGTGATGGCCGCGGTTGTGCTCGACGCGGAAGTGGCCGTAACATGTGGCGGCGAGCATCAGTCGAGCGGACCAGCGATTCCCCGGACTCCGTTTGTGGCCGAGTTCATGTGCAGCTGTGATGCCAACACCCGTAACTGTCCCGACCGAAATCACCGCGCCGATCTTGGYGAATGGTGACAGGCTGTTTGTTGCCCATGCGTAGGTGCTGGTCGCCAATACTATCGCCGTCAGTGGCAGATAGAGGTAGACGCACCAACGGTAGTAGTGGTCCTTCTCCAGTTCCGCGCGAATCTCCTCTGGGATGTTTCCTGAATCGGGTGCGGTTCTCAGCTCCATGAGCGGAATCGCGAGAAAGACGAACAACGGCGTGATCCACCAGTGGGCGGATACTCCGGTACGGTGCCACAGTCCGAAGCTCGCTATCGTCAGCAGTGGAACCATGAGGGCTGTCAGCCACATGTAGCGTTTTCCGTCGCGCCATGTTGCTCCTCCCGGTGCGCTGAGCACGGGTGCAGCCACCTGAGACTCCAATCCGCCGGCTCCCACCGTCCGGGTCGCTATCGCGACTCTCGCGTGGCCGGTCCACGACAGGAGCGTCCGGCACATCCGCTAATCAAATCCCCGGGAACGAAGCGCAACAGCGGCGTCCTCGGTGGGTTCTGCTGCCTAAGCCTGTACATCAGGGTTGTGGCYGGGCTAGCCTTGGGCTGAAACTTTGTGCACGACTTGATAAGGAGGAGTGGATATGAAACGAATCATCGCAGCCAGTATCCGGTCGGGGTGGCCGGTAGTTCGAGGACCGGTACGGTCTCGGTCTCGGTCGATGAATGATCTTCCGCCCTGGATTGGYGGCGTGACTGTCGGCATGATGTTCCTCGCGACCGGCGTGATCATCACCTACACTCTGGTTCCGTTGCCTGGGCAGGAGTCTCTCGGTGGCTGGAACTATGTTATCGCGCTGGCTATCTTCGTAATTAACATCCGGCTACGTAGAATGGTTCGCATGGTGGCAAGAAGGATAGATGTGCTGAGGCAGGTTTCACGCCGTCAGGCGTAATTGTCGAATGGGCGATAACTGCTGGAGCTAATGCTTGGGCAGGGTGATGGCTCGATCGGCTACGACACCGTGAACAGTAGCGTCCCGCGCACACTCGGTCCTCCGGTTCGGGTGGGAAGTACAGCCCCGCGGGACCACGCTGGGAAGCCTGAGGCGAACACGATCCAGGGTTGGATCAATGTGAAAATCACACAGTGTTAGCGCGGAAGTAGTCCGGACGTCACGRCTGTGCAGGCTCTGCGCTCCGCCGGTCGCAGGTCCATCACCTGCAATCATCGGCAGCGGCACGAGAAGGTCCGCACTCGTGGAAGGTCCAGTCCAGTGATCAAATTGACCATTCGGATCAGTGATCAACTACGGTCTGTGTTGCGGGGTGATGCGCAACTCATGCCGACGAGCCGGTGGGTGTGTGTCCTAGATCTCACATAACCAATGCTGTAGCCGGCAGGGCTTGCCCTGAGTGGTGGGCGGCGCGCCGGGCCGGATCTCCGCTGATTGGACCACCGGTTCGATGATCCGTGCTGTGGAGGAGCGGGTGCGGGGCCGGGAGACTGATTCTGTACGAGGGGCGTAGGCAGTTGCGGATAGTACGCCGGTCGTTGGGGTCGGTGGTGACCTGGAGGCGGGTGGGGATGGTCCTGCTCGCGGCGCAGGGCGTGCTACCGAAGAAGATCGCGAAGATAGGCGTTCACGTCGGAGGACCGGGTCCGAGATGCGATCCACAACTTCAGTTGCCGGCGGATTCGACTTGCTGTACCCGAAGTACTCCGGTGGCCGGCTCTGGACGTTCATCCAGCCGGAACGCCGGGAGACCAAGAAGATCGCGACGTCGCTGCCGTCGGGGCATCAGCTCCCGTTCTCGACCCGGGGCTGTCGAAGCTGGCGGAGTTCCTGGTGGCCGAGGGGTGGTCGACGACATCAGCCACGAGAGGCTGCGCACGCTGCTCCGCGAAGAGGCGTCACCTAGAGGGAAAATGAGGTGACTGGTGGTCGTGACGGGCCCACGGCGCTGGTGACCACCCTGAAACG
>NZ_MBLM01000172.1 GCF_001854655.1 Parafrankia colletiae
CAAACGCACCGAGGGCAAACGGCACAACGCCACCCTGATCTGCCTCGCCCGCCGCCGCGTCGACGTCCTCTACGCCATGATCCGCGGCCGCAAGCCCTACCGCCGATCAATCCGAAACCCGCACCCGACCAGGCCCGCGCCGCTTGACAAGGCCATAGAGACATCCCTCGGGCTACCCGACCGTTGATCGGACACTCCCGATCACGGTAGTGACCGCGGCTGGCGACGGATTGATCTATCGCTGGTGCAGTTCAGTCCTCGATCGGACTGACGCCGAGCGCTTCGTATTCGGCAGGCTGGCCGTGGGCGTCGAGTGTGGTCACGAGACCGCCGCGCACGCAGGTCGCCGGCGAGTCGGGAACGGCATTACCGTTGCAGCGGAATCGCAAGCCCTCCACGCCAGGCAAGTCAAGCTCAGGCATCGCTTTGAGCGCGTCTATGATGGATTCCGAAGTAACCTCACCTACGATACCTTCCGTGCCTGTTTGGAAGGCGGAAACCGTTGTGAACATGCTAATTCCGAGCGTCTGACTCGTGTCGATGTCATCGCCGTAGGTCGCCACTACGGCGCCGTAAATCCGGGTCGACGAATTGTCGAGCCCGACCGGTGCCGAGGCGGATACGACCGTCCCTTCGAGCACGTTCTCTGGTACGGCCTCACGGGTCGCGTCGGTCAGGCACTGGGAAATGGCGCTAATCTCTCCCTCGTACCCGACGGCATGTAGTCCGTTCATCGCGCTTATGCAGAACGCATCATTCCCGATCATGAAGACCAGGTCGGCGCCCCCATCGATGACCGCCTGCATTTCCGGCGTCATGTCCGCTGTCCCAGGCGCGATCGCGACGAGTTCGAAATCGATGCCCGCCGCCTCGTACAACGGAGGAGCGACGTTTTGAACGAGGTTCAGTGCGGCGGGTACGTTGATGACGACCGAGCTGACCTTCGTGGCACCGCTCTGCTCCGCGAGTCGTAGCGGCAATGTAACCACGCCGAAGTTCGCGTCCGTCAGGACGAAGGTTGACTGCGTGTCGGCTAAGAGGTCGGCACCACTGGCCGCGAAGATCATGACGGGCACGCCCGCCGCGTGGAGCGGCTCCCAAACGCTCTCCGAGACCGCCGAGTTACCCAACAGCACGGCGACGACGTTCTCTTCGATCATCCGGTTCCCGCAGTCGGTGCCCCTGGCCGGGTCCGCCAGCGTCTCGCACTTCACTAACTCGATCGGCCGACCTGCGATCCCGGCCTTGTGCTCGTTCAGGTATGCGACGGTGGCGTCTGCGGCCGCAGGCTCGACGGAGGTGTCCGTGATCGCGCTTTCACCATCTGTTACCAGACCGATCCGTACCGGCTGGCCCTGCGCGGGCGCAGCCGGCCCGAGCAGCTCGGCCACGTCCGCGTCAATGCCAGATGGTGCCGTTTGACCGCCGTCGTCAGAGCCGCACGCAGTGACGGCGAGCGCTACCGTGACGACGCCCAATAAAGCTATCGAACGGATATTTTTGGTGAAACGCAAGGCCTGTGGGTGAACCGGGTGGTCGGTCTGCTGCCATTTTGGTGTCACGTTCTTCTCCAGTCTCGTCGATCGAACGGATGTTTGGCGAACGCGCAGGTGTCGCGCCGGGTATGGGTTCGTGGCTGCCTTCACGAGAACGGACTCTTCGACCGCGAGCTTCCGCTCATGCAGTAGGGAAGACGTGCGCGCACCTGCTCACATGCAGCCCTTCTCTTAAGGTTCAAGTCCAGCCGGCAATCCGCCGGCAGGTGCGAATTCGCCCGCGACACGCGCGACCCGCTGATAACAGAATTTCATTGAGGTGGGCGGGTGGAACGATTCGCCGATGGCCGATATTCACTCCGGGGATGGTCGAATACATTCGTACCGCTAAATGATCTGACCGTCATCTGTCACTGYGGCACCGACCTGTTGAGATTCTCATATCCGTGAACCGAAGCTGGATAGAATTTCGAGGGGAACCCGACCCGATCCATGTCAGCGGCATCCGATGGTCTCTATTCAAGAGGTCTGGTTGCTCGTCGATAATGATCTGGAGCGCTTCGAACGACCAGCGGTCCAGGGTCTCGGCCGCCGACCTGCCAGCCGGTGCGCTTCGTATCGTCGTCGAACAGCTACCGGAGCTTCCCGGCCGCCTGCGTGACAAGCTGAGTCTGGGCCACGCACGCAGCCGCGATGTACCAGTAGGCTGCCGATTCCACGGTCGTGCCCACGGTCAGCAGCCCGTGGTTGGCGAGGATTGCGAGCTTTTTCGTGCCGAGAGCGGTGGCGATGCGTCGGCTCTCGCCGGTACTGAAGACCCCACGCCCGTGAAGTGTCGAAGATCGCGTGGTTTTGGTGGAATGCGCACGCGTCCTGCGTGATCGAGTGTAGCGGCTCACCGAGCGCGGACAGGGCCTTCTTACCATAGAGGGAGTGAGCGTGCGCCGCGGCGACCACGTCCGGTCGGGCCGCGTGGACCTCCGAATCTATCGCGAACACTGCGGTGTTCAGCGGCGGCTGGCCCTCGACGATGTCGCCCTCAGCGTTGACCAGTAGCAGGCTCAAGACGGTGATCTGCCGAAAGTCTGCGCTGAACCGGTCCACCCAGAAGCGGTCGGTCAGGTCGGAGTCACGAGCGGTGGTGTGTCCGGTGATGCCCTCGCCGTAGCCGAGTTGGCCGAGATCCGGTACGCGCCGGCGAGCCGCTGCTTGCGGTGTAGGCGCTCCTGCTCGATGGCGCGCTCCGGCTCGTGGCGAGACCATGGGCCGGCGATCGCGGGCGGCGCTACCCGTACATCGAGCGGGATGCCCGTCATGGTGGAGGTACCTCCCGATGGTTATGGTGCTTTGTGGCTGGTGAGACGTCGACACAGTGCTCGCCGCGGCGAGCGTTGCTCTACTGGGAACCGTCCTACTAGGAGACATCCGCGGTCCAGACCCGATTCGGGCCGGGGCGGTGAAGTCGCGCCCGACCAGATCCGGTCGCGGGTGAGCGGCCCGGTCACGGCGGGTCAGACTGACCCGCCGACGGCGGTGACCCCCTTGCAGGCCAGCCTGTCTCATCAGCCGGGCGACGCGCTTGCGGCTGGTCCGCACACCCGTGGCGGCCAGGTCGGCGTGCACCCGCGGGGCGCTATATGTCTCCCGCGACGCGGCATGCACCACGGTGATCTTCGTGGTCAGGGTCTGGTCGGCGGCGCTCCGAGCGGACTGGCCGCTGCGGCGACGCCAGGCGTAGTAGCCCTCGCGTGACACACCGAGCACGCGAGCCAGGACGGAGACAGCGTGGTGTGTTCTCTCCGCATCGATGAGAGCGAACTTCATTTCTGATCGGTCTCCGCCGCGAAGAAAACTGTGGCCTTGCGGAGAATCTCGCGTTCCTCCCGGAGCTGCCGGTTCTCCTTCCGGAGCCGCTTCAACTCGTCGCGTTCCGCGGCGATCAGCTCATCGGCCCGCACGCCTTCCTCCTGTTCGGCCTGGCGGACCCACGTACGGATCGACGGCCCCGACGGGCCGTATTTTTTGGCCAGCGCCTTGGGTGATTGGCCAGCTCGAACAAGCTCCACCATCTGCCGGCGAAACTCTTCCGTGTACGGCGGTTGCGATCTCGGCACCTACGCTCCTCCCTGGGGCCATTATCCCAAAGAGCCCAGGTGTGAACGGGAACGGGCCAACTTCAGCCCGCGAAGGCGTCGAGTCCCGCGTCACGTGCGGAATCTTCGTCGACGACCTCCTTCCAGTGGCTGACTATTTCCTCCGCGGTCGCGAGGTCGTTGCGCGCCGTCCAGCCGGCGTTGCGGGTGATGCCGAACCGGCCGTACATGCCACCCCATGAGTACAGGACTTCGCCGGTAACGGGGCAGGTCGGGTGGGTGAGGACGGGGATGATGGGGCTGACCCGTTCCGGCTTGAGGGCCGCTGCCGCCTGCTCGTTGCGCACGAGATCAGCGCTCGAGTCGGCGTGGAAGGTGGCCGCCTCCACCATCGCGAGGTGCATACGCGTGCCGAGCGCACCTGGCGCGACGATGTTCGCCTTGATGTTGTGGGCGGCGCCTTCGAGGGCGATGGTGCGAGTTAAACCGAGGAGTCCGGACTTCGCGGCCGCGTAATTGGCCTGGGCATGCGATCCCAGCAGACCCGCGCTCGAGGTGATCGCAACGATCCGGCCACCGCCGCCGGCCTTCATCACCTTGAAGGCCGGATGGAAGACCCGCATGACGCCGCGCAGATTCACATCAATCACGTCGTCGAAGTCCTGGAGAGTCATCTCGTCGAACGGCTTGTCCCGCAGGATGRCGTGGTTGGCAACTACCCCGTCCAGCCGACCCCATTCGTCCATGGCCTGCTCGGTGAGGCTCGCGGCGCCCTCGGCCGTCGCGACTGACGTGGTGTTCGCGGCCGCCTCGCCGCCCGCGGCCCGGATCTCGGCGACGACGGCCTGCGCGAGACTGGGGTCATCGCCGCCGCCGAAGGGGTGGCCACCGAGGTCGTTAACCACTACCCGCGCTCCTCGCCGTGCGAGCTCGAGCGCGTGGCAACGGCCCATACCGCCGCCGGCACCGGTCACCACGATGACGTCACCGTCGAAGGTCAAACTGTTCACTCGTTCTCCTCCTCGCATCCCGCGGTGCACGGGCTTTGTCAGAGCCCGGCGATCGAACATCGTTACGCCGCGGAGACTAGACGATTACTGGCACCGAGTGCCAGTGGTGCACGGTTCTCAGTCCGCGCCACTGCCAGGACTATGGCACCGAGTGCCATCTCCGGCTAGAGTGTCAGGCGTGTCAGAGTCCGGAACACTCAGTGGCCCGCCGTCGCTGGAGGCGCCTGACGTCGGTGCGCTCACTCTGGGCCAGGTGCTCACCGAGCGGTCTGCGGCACTTCCCGATCATGAGGCTCTCGTCTTCGACGACCCACTTTCGGGCGATACGGTGCGCTGGACCTATCGCGATCTCCTCGATCAGGCGCGACGGGTCGCGAAGGCGCTCATCGCGTCCGGCACCAGCAAGGGCACGCATGTCGGGATTCTCATGGGAAACCGCCCCGAAGCCGTGGCCTCGCTGTTCGGGGCAGCGCTTGCCGGAGCAGTCGCTGTGCCCCTCTCGACCTTCTCACCCGGGCCTGAGCTGTCCTATCTGATGGCTCACTCCGACGTGGGCGTGCTGCTCACGCAGACATCAATGGGGCGCCGCCGGTTTGCCGTCGACCTCGTCGAACTCTGCCCAGCCGCGTCAGGCGCGGGGCCGATCGCGGATCCCTCCTACCCGTTCCTCCGACACGCCGTGGCGTTAGGGCCCGGGACGGAGTCCGCGGGCCTCCAGGGCTGGGACAGCTTCCTCGATCGCGCAGGCTCGGTGAGCGACGCGCTGCTCGACGCGGTCGGGGCCCAGGTCGACCCTTCCGATGCCGCGACCATCATCTACAGTTCCGGGACGACTGACCGCCCCAAAGGGGTCCTCCACGCGCATCAGGCGGTCGCGCTGCAATGGTGGTTGCAAGCCAGGCTCTTCGGGCGGAACTCGGCTACGCGGGTCTGGAGCCCTCTCCCGCTGTTCTGGACCGCGGGCCTCAATGCCGCGATGGGGGCGACGATAGCCGTGGGCGGAACGTGGGTCATGYAGGAGCGCTTCGAATCGGGCCAGGCGTTGCGGCTCCTCGAACGAGAACGGGTGACCGAGCCGCACGCCTTCGCCCATCAGGCGCGGGCGCTCGTTGAGGATCCCCGCTGGCCGGATACCGATCTCTCGTCATGTACCAGAGTCTATGGCAAGTCGGTGTTCACCCGGCACCCCACGGTCAGCGGTGACGTGACCTGGAACATGCCTGTCGGCTACGGCATGTCGGAGACCTCGTCATTCTTTACTGGTTTTCCGAGCGATACACCCCGGGAGCTGCTGCGGGGCGGCTCCTATGGCCGCGTGCTTCCGGGAAGCCAGTTGCGGGTGATCGATTCCGAGACTGGGCGGCTTCTCGGCGCTAGGGAACAGGGCGAGTTCATCGTCCGTGGACCTACCCTGATGGAACGATACGTGAAGCGAACACGCTCGCAGTGCTTCGATCTTGACGGCTTCTTTCACACCGGAGATCTGGGCTTCTACGACGAGGACGGGAATGTCTATTTTTCAGGTCGCCGCACAGAGATGATCAAAACAGGTGGCGCGAACGTCTCCCCCGCGGAGATCGAACTGCAACTCCACGCCTTCGAACCCGTCAGACTCGCACGCGTGATCGGCATCCAGGACGACCGCGTAGACCAGATAGTAGTTCTCTGCGTCGAGCTGAAGGAGGGATCGGCCGCCACGGAAGTGGAGATCATCTCGTTTCTGCGCGAGCGGTTGGCGAGCTACAAGGTGCCCAAGAAGGTACTTTTCTTTGCCGACGGAGAGATTCCGCTTAATCACAGTGGAACCAAGGTGCAGGATGCGCAGCTCCTTCTTATTGTGAAGGGTCGGCTGAACCTGTGAAATCCACCGTTCCTAACATCCTGCAGCCTGCGGATCTTTTTCACACTGGCATCGTCGTCGATGACCTCGTCGTCGCCAGGAAGGAACTCGGCTCCGTGCTCGGCGTGACCTGGTATGAGGGCGGTGCCACCGTGCGACTGCGCACCCAGGAGGGTACGCGCTCGGTCTCGACCGCCTATGTCCTGTCTCGTGAGGGCACGCACCACGTCGAACTTGTCCAGTCCATCGAGGGAACGCTGTGGGCGACCGCGGCTCCGGGGCATGCCCATCACCTTGGTTACTGGGTCGACGATCTGGCTGCCGCGACCGAGGCTCTGGAAGCACTCGGGTGGACGTTCTCGGCGTCGATCGCGACCAGAGACGACCGGCCGGCGATGTGCACCTATCTGCGTGCGCGCGGCGGGCTGTATGTGGAGATCGTCGACCGAGGCCTGCTGCCTGTGCTGCTCCCGCCGGCGTGACGATCTCGGGTCCTAATCAGGTGAAGGAGGAACGAACGTGACCACATCAGACGCGCCATCCCAGGAACTCGTGCCCGATGGGATCGCCCGCGGCCAGCACTTCTACCAGCGGTTACTGGATGAGGAGACGCGCCTGGTGCCGGAGAGCCTGCGCGCGGTCTCGGCTGGTTACACGGAGCCGGGAGGCATCGCGCCGTCACGCTACTTCGGCCCGGAGTTCCATCGGCGTGAGGTCGAGAAGGTCTGGGGCCGGGTGTGGCAGATGGCCTGTCGGGAGGAGCAGATCCCCGAGGTCGGGGACTCGATCGTCTACGACATCGCCGACTGGTCCCTCATCGTTCTGCGGGCGGCGCCGGGTGACATCAGGGCGTATCACAACTCCTGCCTGCACCGAGGCACTCAGCTGCGCCCGAAGGGCGGTCCCCTGAGTAACATTCGGTGCCCCTTCCACGGATTCACCTGGAATCTCGATGGGACGCTCAGCGAGATTCCCTCTGCGTGGGACTTCCCTCATATCGACCGGGACAGCTTCTGCCTGCCTCAGGCCAGGGTCGCGACGTGGGGGGGGTTCGTGTTCGTGAACATCGACCGTGACGCGCCGCCGCTTGAGGAGTATCTCGAGACCCTCCCCTGGCACTTCGAGCAGTGGCCGCTGGAGGACCGCTTCCTCAAGGCTCACATCGTGCGTGTCATGCCCTGCAACTGGAAGGTGGCCCTGGAGGCTTTCATCGAGGCATACCACACCATGGCGACGCACCCGCAGCTGCTTCCCACCGCCGCGGACTCGCTGAGCGAGTACGACGTGTACGGGCAACACGTGAGCCGGATGATCACTGCTGTCGGGGTGAGTAGCGACCATCTTGAGGAGCCGCCCGACGATGTCGCCATCGTGCGCCGAATGCTGRGATCGCGCGACGCCGAGGTCACCATCGAACCGGGCGCGAACGCGAGGAGCACCCTTGCTGCGCGTGTGCGAAAGTCGCTGGCCGCACGCACCGGGCGCGACTATTCGGCCGTGAGTGACGCGGAGCTCCTCGACGGTATCGAGTACCTTCTCTTTCCGAACTTCATGCCCTGGGCAGGCCTGCTCACCTCGTTCGCCTACCGATTCCGCCCCAACGGCAACGATCCCGAATCCTGTGTGATCGATATTATGGTCCTGGAACCGCTGCCCGAGGACGGCATCCGGCCGAGCCCCGCACCGACCCGCGTTCTGCGCGATGACGAAAGCTGGACCAGCGTCCCTGAACTGGGGGTGTTCGGTCGCGTTTTCAACCAGGACGGCGTCACGATGGGGCGCATCCAGCGTGGGCTGCGCGCCTCAGTCGCCGCCAGAACCACCCTGGCGCTCTACCAGGAAAGCCGGATACGGCACTTCCACGCCACGCTCGACACGTACCTCACGTGACCGCGGGCTACCCACAGCCCAAGCGGCGCGAGTCCGCGGCTGACGGCTTCTGATGGACGTTCGATACACCGATGAGCAGCGGGCACTACACCAGGCCGCCCGCCAAGTGATCGACCGGCTCGGCTTGCGAGCGGTTGCCGATCTCGCCGACGAGAAGAGGGCGGCCGCGCTCGACGAGGCCGTCGAGATCTCGGGATGGCGGGAGTTACGCGCACCCGACGAGAGCGGCGACCCCAGCGCCTCGGGGATCGAGGTGGCCATCGTCGCCGAGGAGCTCGGACGCGGGCTCGCGGACGTGCCGTTCCTCGGGCCGACGCTGGCTATGGAGCTTCGGCGTCTCGCGCGAGCTCCGCAGGCCGTTGTCCGCGAGACAGTCGGGCTCCGCCGCAACTTCGCTGCCCTGGCGGCGCCGGGTGAGTCGGCGCTCGCGATCGACTCCTGCGGCGCCGAGGCGGCCTTGCTCCTCGCCGCGGACGGCACCCTCGTCTCCATGGGGCTGTACGGGCAACCAGGCTCGATCGACCTCACCCGGCCGACGGCACTGATCCCGAACGCGGAGCCGGTGACAGTCGGGTCACTGAGGGAAGCCGACCATCAACGCTGGACCGCCCTCGCTCTCACGATCACCACGGCCGACCTCGTCGGCTCGATGAGGGGTGCGCTGGATCTCGCTGTGACCTACGCCGGGCAGCGTGTCCAGTACGGGAAGCGGATCGGCTCCTTCCAGGCGGTGGCGCACCTGCTCGCCGACGCTCTCGTCCAGATCGAGGGTGCGCGGGCGGCGCTGCTGTACGCGGCGTGGGGAGTCGATGCGCTCGCCCCGCCGGACGCCCTCGCGGCCGCCGCCTCCGCCAAGGCCTACGCCGCGCGCGGGGCACGGCTGGTCTGCGAGAGCTGCGTCCAGGTGCACGGCGGCGTCGGGAACACCTGGGAGTGCCTCGCGCATGTGTACCTGCGCCGGGCCCTGCTCGCGACCGATGTCCTCGGTGGCGTCGGTCCCAACCTGGCACGCGTGCTCGAGCATGCCGGCCTGGGAGGTCGTCTCTGATGGACTTCGCCGACTCGCCCGAGGAGGCCCGGTTCCGCGAGCGGCTGCGGGCCTGGCTCGCCGAGAACAACCCACATCTGCCCGCGTCGTCCACCTCGGACGAGTACTGGGAGAAACAGCCCGCATGGCACCGGTCCCTGTACCAAGCCGGTTTCTTCGGCCTGTCCTGGTCGGCCCGCTACGGGGGCCACGACAGGCCGACCGTCTATGACGTGATCGTCGACGAGGAACTCGCGGCCGCCCACGCGCCGCCGCGCCCCAACCTCGGCTACCTCGTCCAGGCGCTCCTCGCGCACGCGGACGACGACATCAAGGAGCGGTTCCTGCCCGACCTCATCAGCGGGCAGGCTCGCTGGTGCCAGGGGTTCAGCGAACCGGACGCGGGCTCCGACCTCGCGTCCCTGCGCACCCGGGCCGTTCGCGACGGTGACCAGTTCATTGTGTCCGGCCACAAGGTCTGGACGAGCTACTCGGACGTGGCCGACTGGTGCCTGCTGCTGGCCCGCACCGATCCGGACACCCGCGGCCACCAAGGCCTGTCCGCCTTCGCGATCCCCATGGACCAGGCAGGCATCACCCAGCGGCCACTGAAGATGATCAGCGGCGTGGCAAGAGAGTTCGGGGAGGTCACGTTCGACGCCGCGGTCGTCCCGGTGGCCAACATGATTGGCACGCCCGGCGACGGATGGGCCGTCGCGATGACCATCCTGGCGCACGAACGCGAGCCGCAGGAACTGGGCAACGCCAGCCGCTACCGCAAGACCGTGGCGCAGCTGCGGAAGCTCATGCGAGATCACCCCGACAGCTATGACGCGGAACAGTTCCGGGAGCTCGCGTGGGCGATCGTCGAGTCCGACATGCTCCAGCACCTGGTCAGGCGGCGACTGTCCGAGCGCCTCGACGGCCTGGCGCACGGCGCTGACGGCTCCATCGACAAGCTCCTCATGACCCGGGTCGAGCAGACTGTGGGGCACGCGGCCGTCGACATCGCCAAGGGAACCCACGACGAACTCGGCGCCAGCATGCTCGCGACCTACCTGTACAGCAGAGCTCAAAGCGTCATGGGGGGAACGGCCCAGATCCAGAAGAACATCGTCGCCCACCGCGTCCTGGGCCTGCCGAAGTCCTGATCACCCCGTCGAGCCCCGCTGCCGGCCCGAGCACCAGGCTCGGCAGCGGAGTCCGACGAGTGGACCGACGGCCCGCCGGTCAGTCCGGGCCGGCCGCGTCCGGGGCGGACGTTCCCGTCGTCGTGGGGGCTGGCCGGGTCGGGTCGTGGGGCATGCCCGAGTCGGCCCCGCCGTGGCGACGGAGAAACGTCATCTTCCGGGTGACGAGCCGCCAGCCTGCCTCGGTCCGGCGGTAGGTGTCGCTGTACCAGCCCATCCGCATCCGGTGGTTGGTCTGGTCGATGAACAGCAGGGGTACCTCGCCCGTTCCGGTGTCACCGTCGAGGTCGAGGACGGGTGCTCCGGTGAGGAAGAGGCCCTTCGGCGCGGCCTCGACCAGCCGCGGCCAGTCCGCGAGCCCGTAGGTGTCACCGAACGCGGAGTAGGAGCCGTCGGGCGTGAAGACGTGCTCCATGATGTGGTGCACGTCGCCCTGGGACATCTTGAGCGCGTACACGGCGCAGAGGTGGATCAGCTCAGCAGCGTCGTCCATGGGCGGTATCACGGAATCAACCAACGGCCTTGGCGCGGCGCTCGAAGTCGTCCCGGTCGGCCTGGGGACGCAGCTCGTTCAGCGCGAACACCACGCAGAACTCCACCCCGGCCGGGTCCCGCATGATCATCCAGCGCCCCGGGTGGTTCGCCCAGCTCTCGTCGACGACCGTCGCTCCGCAGGCGACGAGACGCCTGACCTCAGCCTCAAGATCGTCGGTGTGGATGTCGAAGTGGACGCCGGCCGAGCCGGTGCCGACATCCTGCACGACGATCCGGTTCGGTCGGGCCGCGTCCTCGAGGATGTGGTAGGCGGGAAGCCTGGTGGCTTTCGCCTCCGCGCCCAACGCCGCGGCCCAGAAGGCCACCGTTCGGTCCCGGACCTCCGCGGGGGCGTCGATGACGAAGGTGCTTAACAGGTTGCGATGCATCGCGGTCCTCTCGTGCTCATCCACTGCCGTCGGCCCTCCGGCGGCGACGTCCCTGCGACAAGGCCACCGCGCGTCATGACGCCCGATGGCACCGATCGGGTGCACGGCCTCGGTCCTGGGCGGCGTCGTGGCAGGTCAGGCACCCGCCCCTCCGTCCACGGAGATGGCCTGACCGGTCAGGTACGCCGGCGCGTCGGCGCACAGCCAGACCGCGGTGTCGGCGATCTCCCGCGCGTCGGCGACCCGGCCCGAGGGGTTGGCCAGCACCAAGCGCTGGATCGTCTCCTCGGACATCGCCGCCCGGAACATCGGCGTGTCGACCGTCCCCGGGCACAGGGCGTTCACCCGCACGCCGTGCGGGGCGTACTCCCGGGCCGCCACCCGGGTGAGCCCTACGACGCCGTGCTTGGCGGCGGTGTAGGCGGAGACCGTCGGAGCCGCCCGGATCCCGGCGACCGACGCGCAGTTCACGATCGCCCCGCCACCTGACGCGACCAGCGCGGGCAGCTCGTGGCGCAGGCAGGACCAGATTCCGGTCAGATCGACCGCGATGACGCGGTTCCAGTTCTCCAGGCTTGACTCGGCGAGGAGCCGGCCCTGCTCGCCGTCGATGCCCGCGGCGTTGAATGCCGCGTCGAGCCGGCCATAGGCGGCGACGGTGGCCGCGACGGCGCGGCGCACGCTGTCGTCCTGGGTGACGTCACAGCTGACGTAGACGCAGGGTCCCAGCGCGCTGAGCTCGTCGCGGGCCTCCTGCCCCGCCCGATCGTTCAGGTCGGCGAGCGCGGTGGCGAACCCGCGGCGCAGGAATGCCTCGGCCGCCGCCCGGCCGATGCCCGAAGCGGCGCCGGTGACGAAGGCGACCTTCGTCGGTGTGGCCCCGGTCATCGCAGTGCCCCCTCCCGTCCCGGTGCCGCCGGAGCCTTCGCGCCCGCGGGCAACCGGTCTATGACCAGGGAGCCGTCCTGGATCACGGCCCTCAGCGTCTCCTCGGGCCGGGCGAGCAGCGCCGGATCCGTGGTCGGGTCACCGTCAACCACGATCAGGTCGGCGAGCGCGCCGGGCGCGATGACGCCGACTCTCGCGGGCGGGTCGACCAGAAGCCGCCCGGCGTTGCCGGTCCCCCAGGTGAGCACCTCGGCCGGCGAGAGGCCGTCGATCGCCGAGTAGAAGGCGAACTCCCGGCCGTAGTTGCCGACCTGGTGGTCGAGCGGATCGTCCTTGATCATCGTGCGGAACACGCCGCTGTAGTCGTCCCCCACCAGGATCGGCACGCCGGCCTGCTGGGCCACCGGAAGCATCTGGCGGACATGCTCGTAGATCGCGGGTGTCACCCCGAACCGTTCCGCGTAGCCGATCTCCAGCAGGCTCCACAGGTAGACGAGGCTGGGCACCCAGAAAGTGCCGGCCTCGGCCATTCGGTCGACGCACTCCCGGTCGATCTCGTCGCCGTGGTCGATGATGTCGACGCCGAGGTCGAGGCATTCCATGATCATTGGCTTGTCGGCCACATGCGCGCGGACCTTCGCGCCGCGCTCATGCGCGGTGCGCACGATGGCGGCGAGTTCATCCCGCGAGATGTTCCGCGAGGTGGCGCTGGGTATGCCGTGCCCGGCGCCGGCGAAGACCTTGATGGTCTGCACGCCACGGCCGATCTCCTGCCGGACCATCCTGCGCATCTCATCAGGGCCGTCGCCGGCCAGGTCGATGCCGGGCGTCTCGTAGCGTTTCCACCAGCGGCTGCGGTTGTTCATGTCGCCGGTGGTGCCGACGTGATGCCCACAGGCGCGGATGCGCGGCCCCGGGATGATGTCCTCGGCGATGGCCATCTTGAGCTGTGCGTCGATGTCGTGGGCACAGCCGGCGCCCGCGTAGCCGGTGAAGCCGCTCTCCAGCAGCACCCGGCAGGTGCGGACACCGATCGCCATCATGACGCCGGGCGGCAGCTCCTTGCCGGGCTTCTCGCCCGCGAAGATGTCGAACTTGTAGAAGTCCGGGTGCAGGTGTGAGGTGATCAGGCCGGGCAGGACGGTCAGGCCGCCTAGGTCGACGACGTCGCCGCGGGCGAGACCATCGATGCCGGAATCACCGCTGACGGCACTGATGAGGTTGTCCTCCACCACCACCGAGCCCCTGCCGGGGAGCATGGTGTGCCCGTCGAAGACGCGAGCGTTCGTCAGGACGACCATTCACGCCTCCGGAGCGCCGCGGCGGCCACGCTGACTGAGGCGCCACTCGGGCGGGAAACGCTCGTCGTTGTCGCGAACGGAGTTCGTCAGCCCGCGGTCCAGCGTCTCGCGGTTGATCTCGAGCCCGTCGCCGTCGGGCCGCAGCAGCCGGCCGGTCGACTCCAGCAGCCCCGACAGGATGCTGCCCATGTACTCGCCCTGCGCCTGCTTGAAGATCTCGAAGAACGTCTTCTGGACGAACACCGTGTCGGTCGGCCGCGAGCGCGAGCAGGCGAGCGCGTACTTCGCGGTCATCGCCTCAAGTTCGTCGAACGGCACGACGGCGTTGACGAAGTCGCAGTCGTACATCTCCCTGGCGGTGAACGGCCGGCCGGTGAAGACCATCTCCATGAACTTGCGGATACCCATCATCGAGCACCACTGCCACTGCCGGGCCGCGAAACCGGCGTAGCGGAATGCGGCATGGCCGAACAGGGCGTTGTCGGCGGAAATGACGATGTCGGCGTCGGCCGCCTGGTAGAAATGCCAGCCGTAGCAGTAGCCGCGGACCTCCAGAATACTGATCTTCTTGAAGTCCTGAAGACTGCGCATCCCGGCACTCGGGTCCGTGTAGAACTGCACGTTCGACGCGCCGTAGCGGTAGGTGCCCGTCCGCGGGTACTCGACGTCGGCGTCCTCGGGGATTCGCACGATGTGTTTCATCGTGGTGTCGCCGCGGCCGGCCATGATGTCCATCAACTCGGGCAAGTCGGCACCGCTGCCCAGGTTCGGCCCGTTCGCCCGGATCACCAGAACCTTCACCTGGTCGTCGATGCCAGCCTGCCGGACAAGATCGGCGTAGCGGTGCTGGGCGTCGATCGTCATGGCGTTGAGCTCGTCGGCACGGTCGAGCGTGATCGTGGCGATACGCGTTTCCGGATCCTTCTCGTACAGCACGATCTCCTCGGCGGACGGGCGCCCCGATGCGTCTGCCATGTGCTCGCTCCTGTGACTCGTGGGAACTCGGATCGGTGATGGTCAGTGGACCGGCGCTGCCCCTCGGCCCACATCGCGCGGCTCCGCGATCCACGCCGCGAAGAGTTCCTTGAGCTCGACCAGCCGCACCTTCCCCGTCTCGGTACGGGGCACGTCGTCGTGCGCGATGAGCACGACCCGCCGCGGGATCTTGAAGCTCGACAGCCGCTCACGCAGCGCGACCCGCAGGCCCTCGGCCGTCGGGCTCGTGCCCTGCGCGGGGACCACGGCGGCGACGACGATCTCGCCCAGCTCCGGGTCCGGAAGGCCCGCGACCAAAGCCAGGTCCACCTCGGGCAGCGCGTTCAGCGCCGCCTCCACCTCCAGGCGTGACACGTTGGCCGAGCTCGTCTTGATCATGTCTCTGGTGCGGCCGACGTAGTAGGCGTAGCCGTCCGCGTCTATGCGCACGAGATCCCGGGTCGGGTAGAAGCCGTCGGGCGTGAAGACCGCCCGACGGTCCACCTTGTAGAGCCCGGTCATCAACGCGCCGCCGCGAAGCTGCAGCTCGCCCACCTCGCCGGGGGCTACCTCCACCCCGGTCTCCGGATCGACGACCCGCCGCTCGATCCCGTTCACCCCACGGCCGGAGGAACCAGCTTTGCCGTCAGGCATTCGGCAGTTGATGGGCTCGGCGCTGTGCATGGAGAAGCTTTCGGACATCCCGAGCAGGTTGGCGCGCAGGCCCGGGGGAATCAGCTCGCCGTCCGCCCGGCGCGGTGGCGCGCCCAGGCCGCGGATCGCGTCGACGTCGATGCCGCGGGCGATCGCGGCCGCTCTCAGCTTCGCCAGCACGTGCCAGACGACAACGTAGGTGACGCGGTACCGCTCGATCATCTCGACGGCGTCCGTGATGTCGGGTGAACGCGGGTAGATCAGCGTCCCGCCGGTGCTCAGTACCTCCAGCGCGGCCGCGATGCCACCCATCCAGAAGGCGGGGAGCAGGCACAGAGTGCGGTCCGTCTCCGTCAGCAGGAAGTACCGCGCCAAGGCCCGCGGCTGGTGCGCCACCGACCACTGCCCGTGCACCACGGCCTTGGGAGTCGCGGTGCTACCGGACGTGTAGACGACGAACGCGTCGTCGGCCGGCGACACCGTCCCCTCCACCGCCGCGAGCAGGTCATCGTCCGGAGCCGTGGGCGAGGCGGCGCGGGCGAGCAGCTCGCTGACCGGCCGCGCCCACGCGAGTCCGTCGGCGTCGTCCAGCCACACCGAGCGCAGGTGTGGGGCCGCAGGCAGCCGCAGCTCTCCGGCGGTGCCACGCTCAAGCGCCGGGAGCGCCGCGACCAGGTTCTCCGCGAACTCACGGCGGAGGAAACGACGAGCGCCGATCAGGATCTGCGCGTCACTGGTCCGGAGGATGTGGGCCAGCTCTGGTGGTGTCGTCAGAGTGCTGATCGGCGTGATGACGGCGCCGATTCGCAACGCCGCGTAGAAGGTGGTCAGCCACAGAGCGCTGTCGGGCGCGAGCAGCGCGACCCGCGTCCCTTTGCCGACGCCGCTGGCGAGCAGCGCCCGTGCCATGTCGGCGGAGCGGCGCTCCAACGCGCGATAGGTGAGAACGTCGGCATCGTGGATGAGCGCGGGGTGCTCGCCGCGGCGTGTGACGATCTCGGCGAGTAGCGCCGGAAACGTCGCCGCTTCCGACGCGGGACGCTCGGGCGCCGCGGGATCCTGGGAAGCCACTCAGTCCAGCCCCACGATCGGGTTGGATCCATCCCACGCACGGGCAGCGGCGCGCATGTGCGCGAACCAGGCGTCGCGCGTCTGGCTCGGCTCCAACAGTTCGACCATGAACCCAAGGCTTGGGGTGGTGTCGATCCAGCAGGTGCGGCTCGTGCCAGCCACCCCTTCGAACGCCAGCTCGGCACCGGTCGCGAGATAGGCGTCCCGTTCGGCCTCGTAGTCGGCGCACGTTACCGCCATATGGTGCAGGCCGGACTCGCCACCGCGGAACATGTCCCGGAAAACACCGGGGTGGTCGTCGTCCTGGCAGACAAGCTCGATCTGCAGGTCGCCAGCGTAGGCGATCGCGGCGCTGACCGGCGGGAACGCGGCGGCCTTTCCGCGGTGTCGCCCGTCGGTGAACGCCACGCCGTCGAACCAGAAGAAGGGGCCGACCCCGGCGGAGCCGGTCCACGCCGTGATGGCCGCGCGAAGGTCTGGAACCATCCAGCACACCTGCATGAAGGTTCGGCCCAGTAAGGAGGGGGGGATCACCGTATTCCCTTCAGCTGATAACCGGGAAACGCTCGCCGCCGAACCGCTGCCAGGGCGTCATAGCGCTCGAGTCGAAGTTCGGGCAGGGTGAGCCGTTCCAGCAGGCATCGGCCGGCTGGGTCACGAGGATGTAGGCCCATCGCGGCCGATCGGTCAGGTTCGGCCCGCCGCCGTGGATCGTCAGGTGGGTGTGCACGGTGACATCGCCGAGCTCATAGGTCATGCGCTCGGACATCTCAAGCTCGCGCAGCTCGGGGAACACATCGAGGGCGTCACCACCGTCGTAGCAGGTGTAGTCGCCAAGCACGCCGGCACGATGGGAGCCGTTGACGAACGACATCGTTCCCGCGTCCGGCCCGCAGGGTTGCAGGGCGATCCAGAAGGTCATCCCTCCGGACCGGTCAGCGGCGAAGGTGATGAAGTCCTGGTGATAGGCGGTCGCGCCGTTCCCGCCGTGCCGGGACTGCCGGGCCGAGGGCAGCTTGGGCACGAAGAAGTCCGAGTAGTAGCGGACATCCACCCCGGCGCCGTCCGCGCTGGCCCGCCGCTGAAGGAGCTTCGCGCTCCTGCCGATCTCGTGGATAAGCGGGCGCAGGACGGGGTCCGAGATACCGGAGCTGCGCTGGGCGTTGAAGTAGGTGAGGCCGGGCTTCCCCTCGGCCACGGCGGCCTCCAGGACGGGAGAGATGGGGTTGCTGTCAGCGTCCTCTCCCATCGTCTCGCGGGCGAGGTCGAGCATCGACCGCACATAGTCCGGGTCGATAAAGCCGGTCAGCTTCACCCAACCGAACTCGCGGAGGTGCTCGACCTCCTCGTCCGTCACCGGTCGGCATTGTGTCGGCGATGAATCCGTCAGCTTGGCGGTCATCTCACTCTCCTCAGCGTGGAATGCGGTCAGGCGAAGATTCCCGGGCCGTTGCGGAACGCGTACAGGCCGACCGCCTCGTCCGCGGGGGGAGTGAAAGGGGTGGCGATCTCCTCCGGGGTGGGACCGATCCTGTCCGCGACTTCTCGGAGCCTGGCGGCGTCGAGCCCATAGACGTCGATCGCCGTCTCGCCGAGGTAGCGCCTGACGTGATGCGGGGCGATGTCCCAGAACGTCGAGCGCATCGATTCCCGGGTGTGCGGCCAGGTGCCTTCGGCATGCGGGTAGTCGTCGCCCCACATCGCGTTCGCCACAAGATCGTTCTCGACGCCGAACTTCGCTTCCCAGTTCGCCATGAAACTCGCCCCGAGGAAACAGTTGCGGCGAACGTACGTCGACGGCTTCTCGGGCAGGCTCGCCCGCAACGCCGATCCGCCGGGACCCGAGTAGAGGCCGTCCATGTCCGCCATGACCTGCGGCGCCCAGTCCATCCACTGCTCGGTCATCACGAGCTTCAGCGTGGGGTACCGTGCGAAGACGCCGGCGAGGACCATCACCCACACCCCGCGGCGGGTACGCCAGGTCGTCTCCATCATGTACATCGACTGGGCGCCCGGGCCCTTGTAGGGGTAGTGCTCCCCGCCACCGCCATGGGTGTTGAGGGAGAGCCCCGTCTCCGCGCACACCGCCCAGAGCGGCTCCCACACGGGATCGTTGAGCATCGGCAGGTCGCTGCGAGGGGCTGGCAGGTTCACGCCCTTCAGGCCTGCCGCCGCCGCCCACTCGACCTCGCGCACGCAGGCCTCGGGATCGGAGATCGGGATATGGGCGATGCCGGCATGGCGTTCCGGAGCCTCGGAGACGAAGTCCGCCAGCCAGCGGTTGTAGATCCGGACACCGGCGGGCTCAAGGTGGTTGTAGGTCGAGTCCCCCCACGAGATCAGGCCGGTGGTCGAGAACGGGATGGACTGGCCGTTGAGACCCCCGTGATAGATCACGGCCGCGGCCACGCCCGCCCGGTCCATGTCGGCGATGCGCGCCGCATGGTCCTGCAGGCCGGGGACCAGGCTTGCCTCGTAGCTGCGCTGGAGGAAACGGTGGTCGACCTGATCGGCGTTGYGGATACCCGCGACTCTGYCGAACTCGGCGGCCTGCTCCTTGCCYAGCTCCGCGTGGGACCGACCGATAGACCAGGTCTCGTCCTCACCCGGTTTCGTGGCCTCCGACGACCGCCACGCGAGCAGGCCGTGACTCTCCATCTCCCGGACGAAGCGATCGAAGTCGTCGAGATATCGCGCCTCGCAGTAGTCCCGTAACTGGTTGGCGACCGATGGCCCGACGTGGCTGTCGATCGATACCACGACGTAGCGCTCACTCCGATCGGATGCAACCTGCGCCATGACGCCCCTTCCGTCCAATTGCGAGCACTGTAACCTGAGATGACACCCAGTGCCACCACGATGACGCCTCGCACCCTCGCGGCGACCCAAGGTTGCTGTAAGGCAGCGTAGCTGACCATGGCACTCGGTGCCATCCCTATTCTGGATACGCCGCACACAGGAAGGTGAACACACCAGCAGCCGAGGACCGCAACATCGCGCAAGGATGCGAATGGCCCTGCTCACGGACCGCCCCGCTCATACGGCGAGGAGCCGAGCCGTGACGCTCGAGACGGAAGGCCACTGTGACCAACGCACTGCAACAGACCTCAACCGAGGCCATCGAGAAGGCCGCCCTAGAACTCATCGCCACGCGCGGATTCCAGGAAGTCACCGTCGAGGAGATCGCTAAGGCCGCCGGCGTCTCTCGGCGAACATTCTTCCGGTACTTCGCGTCGAAAAACGACATCCTGTTCGCGAACTTCGCCGAGCTTCTGAAGGAACTCGATGACTGGTTCGCGGCGGTACCGAACGATCGACCCATGTTTGACGCGATCGCCGAGGGCATGATGCGCTTCAACCGCGCGACCACCGACGGCCCTGTCGCCCATCGACAGCGCATGGAACTGATCTTGTTCACGCCCGCGCTCAAAGCCAATGCCTCGCTCCGAAACGCCGAATGGCTGGCGGTAATCGCCCGGTTCGCGGCACGCCGCCTCGGCGCACCGGAGGACGCGTTGGGACCACAGCTCATCGGCCACATTTCGCTGGGCGCCGCGAACGCCGCCTACGAACGCTGGCTTGGCGACGCCTCGTCCGACCTTGGCGAACTCGTGCGCCGCGCATTCCGCATGGCACGCACACTCAGCGAGCTGGACACAGCGACAACACAGTCCAGCTGGCGCCAGGCCTGGCAGCCAGCGACGGGCGACTAGCGCCATCACTGCCCAGGTACTGTGCGGACCTCGCTAGGGGCAGCATCGTTGCTCATGTCCGGCGGGAGAAGATACAAGCAGAACTCGTTGCCTTCCGGATCGGCCATACACCGCCAGGAGAACACCTCGAGGTCGTGCGTCTTTCCCGGCTCGATCCACGTCCCGCCAAGCGCAAGAACTCGCTCCGTCTCGGCCTYGAGGTCATCGACGACGATGTCGAAGTGCGCCCGGTTCTTACCCACCTTAGGCTCCGGAACCCGCTGCAGGACGATCATTAGGCCCTCACGGTTCGGCGTCATGGCGTGATAACGCCCCTCGTCGTAGGTCAGTAGCGTCTCGACCCCTTGAAGCACGCGATAGAACTCGGCGAGACGCTCCGGCTCTTGACTGTCGAGAACGATGTATGCAGGCACCTGGATTCCTCTCTGATCTCTGGACAACCATGGCACCGCGTGCCATGGTTGTCCAGAGATCAGAGCGCCCCCTCACCCGACCGGAGCCGCCTAGCCTGCCACCCACCGGATCGCCCCACCCAGGAGGTGGCACGCAGTGTCACTCTGCCCGCCCCCAACCTGGAAGCAACCGTGACAACCAGACACTCCCCGCCCACGATCAGGCACGTCATTGCCCACCGCCGCTCACCTCCGGCGGTGGCTTTCCGCCCCTGGACTGGAGCGGCGCTCACGCGCTTGACGGCACACGTCGCACTCGACAAGATTCGCAACCGCCTTTCGACGTAGCGGGTTGAAGCCTTCGACCGCGGCCGACTCGTCCCGTCCAGCACAGTTCCACCGGAGGCATTCGCCATGACAGCTGCCCCGCTAGACGGCGCGATCGTGTCGCCCGCGACTGACGGCCTGTGGCCTCGTCCCGAGCCGACGCGCACCCTTGAACAGGAGCGTCTTCATCGCAAGCAGCGGCTCGCCGGGGCGTACCGAATCTTTGGCGAGCTCGGCTACGGCGAAGGCCTAGCAGGGCATATCACCGCCCGCGACCCGGAGTTTACCGACCATTTCTGGGTGAACCGCTTCGGCGCGGATTTCCGCCGAATCAGCGTTTCGAGCCTGCTTCTGGTGAACGCCGAGGGTGCGATCGTGGAGGGACAGCCACCACTGAACACCGCGGCATTCGCGATCCACTCGGAAGTCCACGCGGCCAGGCCGGAGGTGGTCGCCGCCGCGCACACTCATTCAACCTACGGCAAGGCACTATCAGTGCTCGGTGAGCCGCTGTACCCGATCACGCAGGACGCGTGCGCATTCCACCAGGATCAGGCGATCTTCGGCGATTTCACCGGCGTGGTCTTCAGTACCAGCGAGGGTAGGCGCATCGCCAGCGCTCTTGGCCCGGGCAAGCTGGTGATCCTCGCCAATCACGGGCTGCTGACCGTAGGCACCACGGTGGAGTCTGCGGCCTACTGGTTCATCACTGCCGAGCGGGCCGCCCAGGTCCAGCTCCTCGCCCAGGCAGCGGGAAGGCTTCGGCTGCTCGATGACGTGACAGCCGAACGCACGGCCAGGCAGGTCGGCGGTGAGACCTTGGCGCGCTGGGGGTTCGAAGCGCTTTACCAGCTGGTCGTCAAGGAGCAGCCCGATCTACTTGACTAGTGCCGCAGGCGATCCCAAGGCCACCCTCGGCGCCGTCAGCGGCACGGCGCACGTGGGCCAACTCGGGTTTACCCGCAGCCGAGGACGGCGTTATCGCTGGCCGGCCACGACCACGCCGGACGACCGGTGCCACCGTTCCAGGCCCATGCTATGCACGTTGCGAAGGAATCCCACCGAGGAGGCGAATCTGTGATAACTACGAAACACCCGGATATCTACTATGACCCCTACGAGCCAGAACTTCAGGTCGACCCCTTCCCGATCTTTCGTCGCATGCGGGAAGAACAGCCGTTGTACTACAACGAGAAGCACGATTTCTATGCCCTGACCAGGTTCGACGATGTCGACAAGGCCTTCGTCGACGTCGCCACGTTCAGTTCATCCCGCGGAAACATCCTTGAACTGATCAAGGCGAACATGGAGCTCCCACCAGGGGTGTTCATTTTCGAGGATCCACCCATGCACCCCGTGCATCGCGGCGTCCTCGCCGGAATCTTCACCCCACGAAAAATGGCCGCCCTTGAGGACCGGATCCGCGACTTCTGCGCCCAGGTGCTCGATCCGCTGGTGGGCGCCCGACAGCTTGATTTCGTTGCGGACCTCGGCGCCAAAATGCCTATGAGGGTGATAGGGATGCTGCTGGGAATCCCCGAACAGGACCAGGAGGAGATCAGGGTCCACCAGGACGAGAAGTTACGGCGAGAGGAAGGGGAACCCGGCGAGTTCAACGACGACCAGTTCGCCGACGGCACCTTCTTCGCACAGTACATCGACTGGCGGGCGAAGAACCCCTCCGACGACCTCATGACGGCATTGATAAACGCCGAGTTCGAAGACGAGAAGGGCACAGTCCGCCGCCTGACCCGGGACGAGCTTCTAATCTTCATTAATGTGCTCGCCACGGCCGGCAACGAGACCACGAATCGAACCATCGGCTGGTCCGGTAAGATCCTCGGCGACGATCCCGCCCAACGACGAGAACTCGTCGAGAACCCCGAACTCATCCCCAACGCGGTGGAAGAAATCCTGCGTCTRCAGCCGGCTGCGCTGCAGGCGTGCCGGTACGTCACCCGCGACGTCGAGATCCACGGACAGACCGTTCCCGAGGGCAGCGTTCTGATGCTGCTCATGGGGTCGGCGAACCGCGACCATCGAATGTTCCCGCCCGATGGTGACCGTTTCGACATACACCGCAAAATTGGTCGCCACCTGACGTYTGGTCGCGGTAACCACTTCTGCCTCGGAGCCGCCCTCGCCCGCCTCGAGGCCCGCATCGCCGTGGAGGAGATTCTCAAGCGATTCCCGGATTGGGAACCCGACATGGAGAAAGCGAAGCTCGACTCCTCCCAGGTACGCGGCTGGGCAACGCTGCCGGTACACCTCCCGTCCGCCGGCTGACGGGAGACTTTCACGCCCGGCGTGCGCCGTGAGGCGCTCTGTTGTATCCCCAGCGCAGCTGGGAAGGATTTGGAAGAAGATCCTTGGGTTCACTGGCTCACCTGGATCCGAAAGGTGAAGGGGACAGCAGCATGCCAGAAGACGGCGGCCGTCGCGAAGGCGTCGAAGGCGTCGAAGGCGGGCCGTCGTCGAACCCGCGTGATATGGCGAAAGCTGGATTGCCTGAATTCCAATCTCCAGACGGTAGATGTGAAGACCCATCGGAAGGACGTCTGAAACCGATGCCACGTCCGGTGCCGGTCAGAACCGGAGACCCGGCGCAACCTCCGGGACATGGGGCGATGCTTAGCGAGGGCATTCAAGGAGGTGAGTGGAACGCCTACGTCGCGCTCGACACGTACAACAGAGACGTACCGCGGGATCGCCTAAGGGGCGCGAGCCCTAGGGTGACGGAGTTCCCATAGTAGTCGTGGGAGTCACGCCCCACCAGGGACGGCGGGAAGGCCGCCGACAGGGCAAAGGGGAACAGGTGGCCGGATATCCAACGGACGGGAGGCATGCGTAATGCAGAGCGCCGAAACAGTCCTTGGTGTCCTCCGTGAACGTGGAAGAAGAGGGTTGCCGCTGGACAGGGTGTACCGGCAGTTGTTCAACCCGGCGCTGTACCTGCTGGCCTACGGGCGTCTGTACTCCAACAAGGGGGCCATGACGCCCGGGGTCACCAGGGAAACCGTGGACGGCATGTCACTGGCCACCATCGACCRCATCATCGACGCGGTACGCCACGAGCGATACCGATGGAAACCGGTGAAGCGGGTGCACATCCCGAAGAGATCCGGGAGAACGCGCCCGCTGGGCCTGCCGACCTGGTCGGACAAACTGGTCGCCGAAGTGGTGCGCCTGCTGTTAGAGGCGTACTACGACGTCCAGTTCTCCGACCGCTCCCACGGCTTCCGACCAGGCCGAGGCTGCCACACCGCGCTGAGCGAGGTAGTCGAGGTCTGGAAGGGAACGCACTGGTTCATCGAGGCCGACATCTCCCGCTGCTTCGAGGAACTGGACCACACGGTCATGCTCGAAACAGTGGGAGAACGAATTCACGACAACCGGTTCCTGCGGCTGCTGGGCGCCATGCTCAAGGCGGGGTACCTGGAGGACTGGAAATGGGGAGCGACGCTATCCGGAGCGCCACAAGGCGGTCCGGCGTCCCCAATTTTATCCAACATTTACCTCGACCGGCTGGACAACTACGTCGTGACACACCTGCTCCCGGACTACAACCGGGGCGAGCGCAGGGCAGTCAACCCTGCCTACCAGCGGATCGAGTACGCAATCGCCCGTGCCCGGCGGCGCGGGGATCGGCAGGCGTTACGCCGGCTCCGTCAGCAGCGCCGCCGACTCCCGAGCCAGGACCCCCATGACCCGGGCTACCGACGGCTCCGATACGTGCGTTATTGCGACGATTTCCTGTTCGGTTTCAGCGGACCCAAGGCCGAAGCACGCGAGATCACCGAAAGGGTCAGACGGTTTCTCTGCGACGAACTCAAACTGGAACTGTCCCGCGAGAAGACGCTGATCACCCATGCCCAGACCGGGCGGGCGCGTTTCCTCGGTTACCATATCGTAGCCCAGCACTCCGACACGAAGATTACCCGGGGACGCCGAGCGGTCAACGGCGCGATCGGGCCACGAATACCCCCCGACGTGATCAGACAGAAGCGTGCCCTGTACTACAGGCGCGGTGAACCCGCGCAACGGCCCCAGATGCTGCACGACGATGACTACACGATCGTGTCGAAGTATCAGGCCGAGTACCGGGGCGTCGTCCAGTACTATTTGCTCGCCGGTGACGTCTACCGGCTTCAGAAGCTGCGCTGGGTCATGGAAACCTCCATGTTGAAGACCCTGGCAAGTAAGCCCCGGTCCAACGTCAACACGATGGCCCGCAAATACAAGGCCACCGTGCGAACCGACCGCGGGCCGAGAACCTGCTTCCAGGTCACGGTCCAGCGCGACGATGGCAAGAAGCCACTGGTCGCACGTTTCGGCGGTATTCCGCTACACCGACAGCCCACCGCGACCCTCACCGACCGAGCACCGACCCTGGGAACCGTCCGTGGCAACGAGCTGATCCACCGGCTCCTCGCGGGCGGCTACGAGATGTGCGGAGCAACGGACCGCGTGGAAGTCCACCACGTCCGGCACCTCGCGGACCTCAACAAACCAGGACGGCGCGAGAAACCAGCGTGGGCTCGACTCATGGCGATGCGACGGCGCACAACCCTCGTGGTCTGCCGTCCCTGCCACGAAGCGATCCACGCCGGTCGGTCCACCACGCAACCCACGGCACAACCACTGGAGAGCGATATGCGCTGAAAGGCGCACGTATCGTTCGGCGGGAGGCCGACGGAAAAGGACCCGGTTCAAGCGGGCACCTCGCCGGCGGCCTACCCGACTCGGGCTGGAGTCCGTGGGAAAAGGACCCGCATCGCGGGCACCTCACTCACGGCCTACCAGTACTGTCGGTGACCCAGCCGGCCAGTTTTCCAGCGTCGAGCGCCTTCTCGATCATCTATCGGGCGAGGGTGGGTTTGGTGGTGAGCGTGACGTCCTCGGGAGCGTCGGCCCGCAGCGGGGCCGGAGGAACCGTTCCCGCTGCTTCCGGCTCCTGCACCTGATCTCGTGAACGTTGCCGACCGTGGGGTGGGTACCCCGGATCCGATGTCGAAGAACTGAGTGATGCGGCCTCGGCGACCAGGTGGCGCAGGGCACGGTGCAGGAAGCCCCGGTTCGACCGGGCGACCATCTCGATGTTGGAGAACGCATCCTTGGCGCGGCGGACCGCCTCCCGGTCGGCCGCGAAGTTGCGCGAGCCACCCAGGGCGTAGTCGCACATCCGCGCCGCGGTCGGGATGTCGATATCGACGCCCACTGCCCAGTCGGTCGCTTCCTCAATGGTCATATGCTGCCTCGCTCGACAAAACTTGGCGACGTCAGGTGAGAATGGTTGTTCACCGTCGTTATATCCGTCACACATCTGCCCGGCACGGCTACCCCTGTCCGGTTCAGGCGGCAGGCTCGGCCCAGCCCGCGCGACGCAGGCCGGCGGAGGTGTCACTGGGCAACGGAGCTACCTCGCCGTGACAGGTCCAGGCCCGGCGACAGGGCCGCAATCTGGCACCGGGCACGAGCGCGGCGACCCACCCCCGATGGACGCGGCCCGGAAGCCCGTCGACGGGTTCCGCGCTCGTGACGTGCCGCATCCTTCGACGTCCCTCGAGAATTCTTCGCGAGTTTCACGGTATCCACCGAACCAACCGGACTCGCACCACCACCTGCGGGGGATYCCCCAGAAGAGTCATGGGACGCCGGTGAAAGGTTTCGATGATATGTCTCCTCTCGCTCGGGACCTTTTCCTCCCTTCGGCCGGACAACGCGGGCCTGGTAGCTTCGATACCGTTCGGACCTGACACCGTCTTCCTTTCGCGAGGAACACCGGGTCACTATCGTCAGCTTTCGAAACGAACCTCTCACGCAGAGTCGACACCGGGTGGATAACGTCGATGTGCCCGGCCTGATGGCGATATTTGATGACCACCGAAGGGCGATGCAGTGAGCAACGACAGTGYGACCGACCCCGCCCCGTTGCATCTGCGCGGGCGTGAGGGCGAGCCGCCGGACTATCACTTCTCTCGCGAGGTGATGCCCGGTGAGCGCGTCACCCAGCACGCAGCGGGATCTCTCGCCGACATCGTCGAACGGCTCGTACAGGTCTTCGAGATGGAGCTCTCCCACAAGAAGGATCCGGCCCAGTGGGTCAGCATGGTCAGCGACCAATGCACCGCCCTGGTGGAGAAGGCGGTCGCCGAGTTCGGCCGGATCGACATCCTGGTCAACAACGCCGGCGTCGGCAGCGCGGTACCGGCCCTCCGGGAGCAGCCGGAGGAGTTCCGCCGAGTGATCG
>NZ_MBLM01000173.1 GCF_001854655.1 Parafrankia colletiae
GTAGTACCGCCCCCATCTGCCGGGCATGTTCACGCAGCGCCGCCGTCTGCGAGACGATCGTCTCGTTCTTCTTCTGCCGGTCCGACGACACCCGGGCATAAACCGCCACGTTCACCGTTCTCGTCTCCTGTCTGCTGGTCCGTCTGGATTTTCAGCCGCCGAGGTGGAACCAGGACTCCGTACGCGATCGACAGATCCCGGGCCGCGTGGCGGTCGAACACATACTCAAGAGCGATCGCCCGCTCATTCATCCGTCGGACTTCCTGCCTCGGCTGAGACGAGACAGTCCGACAACGCACCGGTCACGAGCGACGAAATCGTCGTGCCGCGGCCCCGGGCTTCCTCGCGTATCCGTTCGGCCAGCACAGCGGGAAGCTTGACCGTGAACACCACCGTCGGTTCAGGCACGACYACCCGCCCACCCGCCGCCGAATCGGCGTAACGCCGGGCCTGCCGCGGCGAAACCCYAAACCGCGCGGACAGCAGAAGGGCGGCGTCCTCGATCGGAACRCCGCCCTCCAGCAGCTGCGCCGCAGCGTTCACCCGCTCGGCGTACTCACCCGCACCCACACGACGACGATCACCCACAGACAGATCAGTACTACCACCTGTGTCGTGACGTCACCTCGACACGCCGAGGCAGTTCCAGACGCCGGTAGCTCAGCGTGACCTCGAACTCGAAGTTGCCAAGTGCGTTGGAGGCGTAATCGGTGAGCCCTGCGGCACCCCTGTGGACCGGTCGGTTACCACGCCGTCGTCGAGAACTCCGATCTTCAGCCACGCGCGGATCAGCCGTAGGATCTGATGGTCCGATACGCGGCGTTCGACCTGGCTCATGACCGCGCGACGGTCGAGGCTGCCGAAACAGTCAGCGACGTCGGCGTCGAACACCCAGGTCCGTCCCCTGTTAACTTCGGCTCGAATAGCCTCACAGGCACCGAGCGGGGAACGGCCTGGCCGGAACCCATGACTGACCGGCAGGAATTGGGCCTCGAAGATTGGTTCGAGTACCAGTTTCGCTGCAGTCATCACGATGCGGTCCCGGACCGTGGGGATCGACAGCGGCCGAGTTTTCCCGGGTTCGCTTTTCGGGATCTCGACTCGGCGTAGTACTGCCGGCCGGTAGCAGCCAGCCCTGAGGTCAGCTGCGATGCCGTGTAGGTACTCCCCGACCCCGAGGCGTTCCACGTCGTCGATCGATATATCATCGACGCCGGGAGCTCCCCGGTTCGACCGCACATCGTGCCACGCACGCCAGAGAACGTCGTCGCGGACGACATGGCAGTACAGCGCGTGGAAACGACGGTCGGGATCAGACTTGGCACAGCGGTAGAGCACTCGCTGGAGGGCACGGACCGAATCCACACCGTCGGCGTGGCGGGTCATTCTAGCCTGTGAGGCACTCAACCCGAGCCTTTCCCTTCAACCAGTGCATCGATGAAGTAGGGGCCCTTCGCTCCCGCCGGGTTGTGTTGTCCCGGCGATCGGCACTACTATTTCCCCCTCCGACTGGCTGCCAGCCGACCGCCATTTCCCGGTTCCCCGGTTATAGGCAGGTCACTCTTTCTGGGCCGCGAACCCAGAGCTGGCGAGCCTCTCTCCAGTTCCCTCGGTCACCTTCCGACCGTTCCGCCCGCCATACGCCGGGAGGTTCATAGGTGTCCGCTCCAGATTCCCAGACACCGTCCGTGGCCTTCGCCCGCAACGGAGAGGCTCGGCTCCTCCTTGTCCCGCTCACGCGGGTTTCATTGACGACGCTACACGGTTCGCTTCATGCTACGGACCGGTCTTTTGCTCATCCCCTGACAGGGACTTTGTCGTTCCGCTTCGACGCCTGGGATCTCTCCCGACGTCGGGAACCAGCTACTGCGGGTTCTGACACCTCCACGGGCCGGACTTTCACCGGCTGGCCACCTCAGGCTTACACCCGRCTAAACGTCTTTTGGCATAGCCGGACTTCTGGACGCACCCGTCGCGAAGAAAATTGTGGCCTTGYGGAGGATGTCGCGTTCCTCTCGGAGTTTCCGGTTCTCTTTCCGGAGACGTTTCAGCTCCTCGCGATCCGCGGCGCTCAGCTCGTCCGCGGTGGCGGTTTCCTCGCACGAGGCCTCCCGGACCCAGTTACGGATCGACTGCCCCGACGGGCCGTAATCCTTCGCTAGTTCCTCGGGCATCCGCCCAGCCCGGACCAGTTCCACCATCTGCCGGCGGAACTCCTCGGTGTACGGCGGTTTTGATCTCGGCACCTGCACTCCTCCCCGGGACCATTATCCCAAAGAGCAATTCACTCCTCAGCCCAGGTGTGAACAGGAACGGGTCAACTTCAAAGATCCCGCATCCCCAAATCCAGACGATCAACGGCCTGACAAAACCCTACGGAAGGTGGACGAGTGTYTTGCCGGTATTAGCGCCGCGCATCATGGACAGGAAGGCTTCGACGGTTTTGTCGATGCCATCGAGGATGGTCTCTTCGGTGCGCAGCGAGCCGTCTTGCAACCAGTCGGTGGCCTGTTGGATGTAGCCGGTGGCGATGTTGTAGTGGTCGCCGACGTTCATGCCACGCAGGGTGATGCGTTTGCCGATGGCGAGCGGCAGGTTGCTCGGGCCGGGTGGGGGTTCGGCGCTGTTGTAGATGGAGATCGCACCGCACAGGGCGATGCGCCCGTGCTGGTTCATCGCGCCGAGCGCGGCTTGGAGGTGGTCGCCGCCGACGTTGTCGAAGTAGACGTCGATGCCTTCGGGTGCGGCCTTGGTGAGCTGGCCGGGTAGGTCGCCTGCCCGGTAGTCGAGCCCGATGTCGTAGCCGAAGTCCTCGACGAGGCGCCGGGCCTTGCCGGGGCCGCCGGCCGAGCCGATGACCTTGGCGGCGCCCAGGCGCTTGGCGATCTGGCCCGCGACTGACCCGACTGCACCCGCGGCGGCGGAGACRAAGACGACGTCGCCTCGTTGGACCGGGGCGACGTGGGTGAGGCCGGCGTAGGCGGTGAGCCCGGTCATACCGAGCGCGCCGAGGTAGGCCTGGGCGGGGGCGAGGCGGGTATCGAGCACCTCGACGGCGGCGGGGAGCAGGGCGTACTCGCGCCAGCCCAGGAAGTGCAACACGGTTGACCCGACCGGCACGTTGTCGGCTCCGGAGGCGACAACGGTCCCGACCGCGTGGCCGGTCATTGCCTCGCCGAGCTCGAACTGTGGGATGTAGGACTCACCTTCGTCCATGCGCCCGCGCATGTACGGGTCGACGGACAGCCAGTCGTTGCGGACGAGGATGTGACCCGGTCCGGGGTCGGCGACCGTGGTGGTGACGGACACGAAGTCGGTTGGTTTGGGTTCGCCGATCGGGCGGGCGGCGAGATGCCAGGCACGGCTGGAGACCGGCATGGGAGACCTCCTGGGTCGCACGGGGAGAAAGACTGCATGGGCGAAAGGGAGAGGGCGGTGCGGGTTCAGGGAGAGCCCAGGAGGAACATCGGCAGCTCCCGGTCGGTGCGGGCGCGGTATTCGGGGAAATGCGGCCAGGCCGTGTCGGCCGTCTTCCACAGTTCCGTCTTCGCGGCGCCGGATACCTCGCGCGCGTGCATGGTGCGGGTGATGGCACCGTCGCGCACCTCGACGAGCGGGTGCGCGAGCAGGTTGTAGTACCAGACGGGATGGGTGGGCGCGCCGCCGTAGGAGGCGACCACGAGGTAGCCGCCGTCGTGCTCGATCCTGATCAGCGGCGTCTTGCGGAGCTTCCCAGTGGTCGCGCCCCGGTGGGTCAGGATGATGACCGGCCGGTCCTCCAGCATGCCGCCCTCACGCCCGTCGGTCGCCTCGTAGAGCGCGACCTGGTCACGGATCCGCCGGAACGGGCTGGGCTCGTACGTACCCGACAAGGTCATGATCGTCTCGGTTTCTAAATGGTCACACCGAGCAGGGTGCCGCCGGTCGCGTCGATGGTCTGACCGGTGATCCACCGTGCGTCGGGGGAGGCGAGGAAGGCCACGACGCCGGCGATGTCGACCGGGTCACCGATCCGGTGGAAGGCCGACAGGGCGGCCATGCGCTCCCTTAGCTGCGGGTCGGCGAGCCAGGGCGCGAGGTCGGTGTCGACGACGCCGGGCGCGACCGCGTTGACGGTGATGCCGCGCGGCCCGAGCTCCTGGGCGAGGGTGTGGGTCAGGACGTTGAGGGCTGCCTTGGTCATCGAGTAGGCGATGGTCATCGGGACGGCGATCCGGGCCGCCGCGGAGGTGATGTTGATGATCCGGCCACCGTCGCGGAGCCGGTGCAGGCCATGTTTGAGGATGAACAACGGTGCCTTGGCGTTGACCGCGAACATCTCGTCGAAGTCCTTCTCGGCGGTGTCGCCGATGGCGGCGTAGGCGACGATCCCGGCGTTGTTGACGACGATGTCCAGGCCTGGCGTGTCGGTGAACTCGGCCAGGCCCCGGTCGAACGACTCCCAGAGCGCCGTGGCGTCGCCRRCCTCCCCGAACTTTGYCCGGATCAGGAACGCTCTGCCGCCGCCGCTCTTGATCGTGGCTACCGCCTGCGTGGCCGCTGCCTCGTCGCTCCCGTAGTGGACGGCGACCAGCGCGCCCTCCCGGGCCAGCCGTTCGGCGATGGCCTTGCCGATACCCCTGCTGCCACCGGTGACCAGCGCGGTCTTGCCTGCCAGCGTCCTCATGCCCACATCCTTCTAAAGCGGTCGCTACAGAATTTGGACTGTAGCAGATTCTCTAGCGGTCGCTACAGAATTTGGACTGTAGCAGATTCTCTAGCGTTCGGTATAGAATGAGGATGTGGTAGCAGTCCGAAGGGGACGACCCAGGGAGTTCGACCGAGCCGCGGCTCTTGATCACGCCCTGGTGTTGTTCTGGGAGCGCGGCTATGAGGCGACCTCCATCGCCGATCTCACGGCGGCGATGGGCGTCGGCGCCCCGAGCCTGTACGCGGCCTTCGGCAGTAAGCGCGAGCTGTTCGACGAGGTCGTGCAGGTCTACGGCCAGACCTACCACGCCTTCATCGCAAGGGCGCTGATCGAGGAGCCGACCCTCAAGGCCGGCCTGGACCGCATGTTGCGCGAGGCCGCGGGGGCCTACACCCGTCCCGACCTGCCGCGCGGCTGCCTAGTGATCAGCGCCGCTGTCAACTGCAACGCAACCGAGGTCGAACAGGCTTTGCGCGCCCTGCGCACCGCCGACCTCGACGCGCTCGAACGCCTCGTCAACGTCGCGATTGACGCCGGGGAACTGCCCGCCGGCACCGACGCCCGCGCGCTGGCGGTATACATCAGCGTGGTCATGCAAGGCATGGCCCAACAGGCCCGTGACGGCGCCGACCGCGGCGACCTTGAAGCGGTGGCCGCCCTGGCAATGCGGGCATGGCCCTGGACCGCGCCCTGAACGTGAGCCGACGGCAGCCATCACCAAGCGCGGCCCGATCTCCGCGGAAACGCTGCACAAGCGGTTGGAAGTCGGCACGTGCACCGCACGCGGCCTGGTCACCCAACTGCGCGCCGACACCCACACCGCGCTCGACGGACAGGCCGACCCAGCGCGACCCCCAGCACGCTCACCGCCCGCGTCGTCCTAGCGGACGCTCTCGGCCGGGCCGACGGCACCAACGAGGCGCGCCGGCTGTTCGACGAGACGATCCCCCGGCTGGGGCACCTCCTCCCCAGCACCAGCCCGGTGCTGCTTTCCGCACTCGGGAGGCGCGCCCGGCTGCTCGCCGCCGTCGGCGCGCGGGACGAGGCACGCGCCCTGTTGGCCGAGGTGGTGGCCACCCGCTAGCGAATCCTCGGCGCAGAGCATCCCGACACCGCCCAGGCCGGGGCGGTGCTGACCACGCTGGCCGGCGACGACTGCTGATCCGGCGCCGGCGGTGCCCTGTGGCCGGCCGGGCCGGGATGCCGGCCGAGCTGCGCACCCCGACGGACGTCGAGATCGACGCGGCCCGCTCCCAGATCGACCAGCTCGTCGGCGGCGGCTACGCGGGCGCCTGCGGCGCGTTCAGTGCGGTCGCGTTAGGACAAGGCCGGGCGCGCGATCCGCGCCCTACCTATCGGTGACCTCGAGGCGACCGCAGCGATCCTGCGCCGGCTCGCCGAGCTGGACCCGCCGGCCGGCGTCCCCGACCTGGCGATCGGCGGCCTCGACGAAGTTGTGGTCCGGGCGTTGGCGGTGGCCACCGACCCGGATCGGACAACGACAGAACGGGCACGAGCTGGAGGCGCGACGCACGGCACTCAGCGCACGGTGTACGTGCTCACAGGCAAGCGGATCCGGAGGGGACTGGCGTGACGACAACGGCGGTACAAGAGGCGGGGAGGGCCCTCCGGCGTATCGAGTCGGGCGGTATCTCCGCTTCGACGCGGCGCAAGTAGCCGACTGGCTTGAGAAGCAGCGGAGCTACAGATCTTGAATGGTCAGGGTCTGGTTACGGGGGTTGATGATCCAGGGGCAGGTCGGTCTGGCCGAGGAAGCCGGTGATGAGGTCGGATCGGTACTGGATGTGTTTGAGCAAGGTCTTGATCGTGGTGGTGAGCTGGTCGACGGTGACGCGGATGTGGTTGCCGAGGTCGCGTTTGACGTGGGCCCAGACGCCTTCGACGGGGCCCGAGGTCGGGGGCCGTAGGCGGGTAGGGGAACCACGGTCAGCCAGCTGGCGTGGCAGGTGAGGAACACGCGCATGGCGGTGCTGCGGTGGGTGTTGAGGTTGTCCCAGCACAGGATGATTGAGGTGGGCCCCGTTCTTCGGACTGTGATCCGGGAACACGAGCCGCCCGCAACAGGCCAAGATCAACAAAAGCTGAGTGGGGATCAGCCAGCGGGCATGCCCACAGCGCTGCCGCGACACGCCCCAGCGTGGCCGCGGCCGGCGCCGGTGTGGTCGGTGAGGGGAAGGGCCGCGTCAGACGGGGCGGCGCGTCCTGCGGGCGGAAGGGGCGGATTTTCCTCGGCGGCTGACGCCGAGCCGCGCACCGGATTCCCGGCTTGGCCGTTCGGCGCGCAGGTTGAGGGGCTGGCCCGCGATGCGGGTGCGGGTCAATGCCTGCTGGGTGTCCTTGGGCAGGTCGGTGGGAAGTTCGACGAGGCTGTAGTCGGCCCGGATGTCGATCCGCCCGAAATCCGCCCGGTCCAGGCCGCCCTCGTTGGCGAGCGCCCCGACGATCTGGCCCGGGGTGACCCGCTGGCGATGCCCGACCCCGATCCGGTAGGTGGCATAGACCGGCCGCGGCCCGCCCGCGCCGCGGGCGGGCCTGTCGCGGGCGGGCCTGTCGCGGGCAGGCGGGGCGATGTCCAGCGGGAGGAGGAACTCCTGCTGTTCATGGCGGGTCATCACGGCCAGCGCCGCGGCGATGTCGGCGAGCGGAACGTCGTGCTCGTGGGTGTAGCCAAGGACCAGGTCCCTGAAGACGGCGTGGGCTGGCGCGTCGAGCGCGGCGGTGATCGCGTCGTGGAACTTCGCGACCCGCTGGGCGTTCACATCCTCCGCGGTGGGCAGTTCCATCTCGGCGAGCGGCTGGCGGGTCGCCCTCTCGATCGCGGCGAGCAGGCCCTTTTCCCTGGGGGTGACGAGCAGCAGCGCCTCACCGCTGCGCCCGGCGCGGCCGGTACGGCCGATGCGGTGGACGTACGACTCCGGGTCGGTGGGGATGTCGTAGTTGACGACGTGGGTGACCCGTTCGACGTCGAGGCCGCGGGCGGCGACGTCCGTGGCGACGAGCAGGTCGAGAGTGCCGTCGCGGAGCTGGGCGATGAGCTTCTCTCGCTGCGGCTGGCTGAGGTCGCCGTTGATCGCCTCGGTGGCGAACCCGCGGCTGCGCAGCCGCTCGGCGACATCCTCGGTTGCCGACTTCGTCCGCACAAAAATGATCATCGCTTCGAACGGCTCGACTTCGAGGACCCGGGTGAGCGCGTCCATCTTGCGCGGCCCGGCGACGGTCAGGAACCGCTGCCGGGTATTCGCGGCCGTGACGGTCCGCGCCCTGACGGTGATCTCAACCGGGTCACGCAGGTACTGCCGGGAGATGCGGCGGATCGGCGCGGGCATCGTCGCGGAGAAGAGCGCGACCTGCTTGGCGTCGGGGGTGGCGGCGAGGATCCGGTCGACCTCCTCCTGGAAGCCCATCCGGAGCATCTCGTCGGCCTCATCGAGGACCAGCATGCGCAGGCCGCCCAGACTGAGCGTCCCGCGTTCCAGGTGGTCGATAACCCGCCCGGGAGTGCCGACGATGACCTGCGCGCCACGGCGGATCCCGGCCAGCTGGGGAGCGTAGGCCTGCCCTCCGTAGACGGGCAGCACATGCAGGCCGGTGAGGTGGTGGGCATACCGGCCGAACGCCTCGGCTACCTGCAGGACCAATTCCCGGGTCGGGGCGAGCACAAGCGCCTGGGTGGAGGTGCTGCGCACGTCGATCCTGGACAGGATTGGGAGAGCGAACGCGGCGGTCTTGCCGGTCCCGGTTTGGGCGAGGCCGACGACGTCGCGGCCCGCGAGCAGGGCGGGGATCGTGCCGATCTGGATCGGCGACGGCACCTCGTAGCCGAGTTCGGTGAGGGCTCGCAGGACTGCGGTGCCGAGCCCGAGGTCTTGGAACGTYTGCTGGTCTTCGGACTCGGTCACACCTGAGGATACGGTTCCTGCGCGGCAGCCCGGTGAATCTGGCCGCCGGGGCCGGGCCCCGCGCACCGCCCAGCCGGTAAGGCACATTCACGGTGGGCCGATGGGTGGCGAGGGCGGACCGTGGCTCGAACTGCTGGCCGGCGATGACCGTCCCGGCGGCTGGCTGATGCTGATGGACCAGGGCCGGCAGCCCTACGTCGATCTGCGCGACCCGGCCTACCTGGACTTCGAGTACAACCAGGGTTTCGCCGACGTGGTCGACGCGCTGCCAGCCGGCCCGCTGTCGGTGACGCACATCGGCGGCCGGGCCTGCACCTTCGCGCGGTATGCCGCGCACGTCCGGCCGGGCTCGCCCCAGCTCGTGCTCGAACCGGACGCGGAGGTGACAGCGCTCACGCGGGCGCGGCTGCCGCTTCCGCCAGGGCACCGGATCCGCGTCATCCCGCACGAGAGACGGGCGGCGGTCCGCGCACTGGGGGGTGACACGGCCGACGTGGTCGTCGTCGACGCCTTCGCCCACGGGCGGGTGCCGGCGACGCTGACGACCGCGGAGTTCTTCGCCGAGGTGGCGCGGGTGCTGCGCCCGGCCGGGATCATGCTGGCGAATCTGCCGGACGGCGGGCGGGGCGAAGGGCGTTACATCCAGCGGGTGACAGCGACGGCGAGGACCGTCCTGCCGAAGGCGTTGCTGCGCGCCGATCCGGCGACGGACCAGCAACAGCGGCAGCTGTACATGCCTGTTTAGCAAGTTTCTGCCCGCCGCGACCGATAGGTCGAACCTATTTACCCCGACCAGAGGCCAACTACGGAGCGTGGTGGGGCGGGTCGGGCTCGAACCCACGACCGACGGGTTATGAGGGACTTTCGGAAACGTCGAAGACGACGGCGGATGCCGCGTGACCTGGGCGGATGCCTTGCGGCATCTGCCGTCGTCTTCGACGGGTTCTCATGGTCCTGCGGACTGGCTGCGGACCGGCTTGAGGCGTCACGGCGCTTCTCGTGCCTCCCATTTCTTTGTCCCGTTTCCCGGTCAGCGCCTTAGCCTGCGCGGGACGCCGGCCGGGTCAAGGGTGGCGCAGCCAGTCCGCAGGACCGCCCGAAGGGCGCCCTTGACGCGGCCGGCGTCCCGTCAGATCCTCGGGCGCCCAGCCGGGGAATGGGCACGCAACGTGAGCGGCTTGGGCAGAGCAGCCACGCTGGATGTCCTTGCCAGACGCATCGCAGGGCTTCGGCAACCCGCAGTCCGAGTAGCTTCCAGCACCCATCATCCGACAGCTAGTTTTCTAGTCCGTCGAGTGGCTCGTCACTCCAGCGAAATGATGCCTCATCTCCGCGAAGGTGAAGCATGAAATCGGAAACCTTGCAGCCATCCGGCTTGACTAACACCACCATCTGGCATATCCGATTCTGTACTACCTCCAACGCATCAACGTCCAGATCACCGTCCGAATCGACCAATGAAACCTCACGATCGAACAGCGGCTTGAGAGCAGCAAAACCGGGTTCTGGCTCAAACCGTCCGACCAACCATGGCTGGTCGGACGTTTCTACATGGATGCGGGCAACTATTTTCCCGCACCTGCGGAGCTGCCAAACATTGGGCTGACTACTCTCGTGACGCATGAAAGAAATTTAAGCATAGACAAGAGGTCTGATGGGAGCTCGCTCGACCACGGGCGACGCCAGCGGCGTGGACTACTCGCTTGTAAGGCACGGAAAGCATCAGGTGTCTCAGGAGTCGGGCCTGCTCGCGCTGTCCGCTGACGTCCGTCGCTATCCGCTGACGTCCGTGGCTGTTGCTACAGCGGTAGCTACACCCGGCGGGCGTTCCGACCACCCGGTTACAAGATCGACTCATTACGTCCGTGGGCGACCACGGACGTCCGTACAGCCTGGCCACTGCCTGCGGCGTTTCCGTCGCCGTCCACGGGCGTCTGCCGTGGTCTGCCGGCTTGGCTGTAGGAAGTTCCACGGCGTGGAGCCGGCGTGACAGGGCGTTTCAGGCAGGATCCGAGCGTGCGGGAGACTGCCCGCATGGGTCGCGGCGTTCGCAATGCTGTGTTGGTCTCGCTCGTCGCATGGCTGTTCTGTCTCAGCGGATGGATCATCTTGCTCGCGGGTGAAGCCGTGCTGGGCTGCCCGCCCCTCATGGAGGATTCCGACTACGGGGAGACTCACTGGACCTGGGCGCCGCCGGGAAACCGGTGTACCTGGTCACTCGCGGAGGGTACGCATGTCGAGTATCCGGCGACGGCAAGGTTCGGCATGCTCGTGCTGTTCGTTTTCTGGCCGGTAAGCACCGTCGTCGTGGCTCGTGCCGCACGGCACGATCGCCGGGACGATGCCGCATAAGTGCCCAGCGCGGGGCCGGATGAAGATGGTGGCATCCTGTTCCACACCGCCCTCCCTGTCGCCAACCGCGACTCGATCCTGAAGTGAAGAGGCGCGGCAGCATCCTGGCCGTCGACCTCCCGGCTACAAGATCGGCGCGGTTCGTCCGTGGGGGTCTGCCGACTTCTGTACAGCCCGGTCGGCGCAATGTCCGATTCTCCAGTCGTCCGCTGACGTTCGCCATCGTCCGTGGGCTTGGCTGTACGAATGGCTGTACCAAGAACACGTCTCTGAACCGCCTGAGCCCGGCGATGGACCTGGTGCGGAGCAGAACGCTGCGACGGGGTGTGACCGTTAGCCGGATGCCAGATCTGCGGATTAAGAGATCATCGGCGGTTCGTCCGCCGGTGTTCGTCGACGTCCGCCGGTGCCGGTCACGGGCTCGACTTCGTCCAGCGGGTCCGTGACCGTCCGCTGCTGTTCGCGGGCTTGGCTGCCACCCTGGCTGCCGTCCACTGCGGCCTGCCCTCCGGGATGGATGGCGGAGCACATCAGAGACACTGTGGGGGTTGGACCAAGTCGGGTCGAGACCGGACGTTGTTTCCCGGCAGCTTCCCGGGAACCGGGGGAGCGCGCGCTACGTCGAAACGGGAAGCCTTTCCCTTTCGACACCGACGGAGAACAGATGTATGTCCTCGCCTCGGCAGGGACGCGCGCGGCCAGCGCGGTCGCCGTCGCCTGCCTGGCCGCGCTGCTCGGCGGCTGCGGGTCCTCGCCCGCGGAACCCGAGCAACTGGGCCCGGCGGTGCCTTACGGGCTCTCCACGCACTGCGGCATCAGCGAGGCGCACTACCAGGACCGCTACTACGAGCTGGTCCCGCCGCTGCACGACGGCAACTTCAACCCGCCGGACGGCTGGGGCAACCCGTCCCAGATCGGCATCCTGACGCCTGTGAGCGAGACGGAGGTCGCCTTCACGGATAACGCCGGACATCGCGTGACCTTCACACTGCGGCCCGGCGCCACCACATGGAAGCGGCTCTGCGACTGACCCTCCCGGCGGACGCGCGGGTCTGGCTCTGACGGCCACGGCTCGCGTCCTCGACGCTGCCGGCCGACGGGGCTCCTGGACACCCGTTGATCCTCTGAGAGGTGTGGGCTGGCGACGCGCCGGCGAGCATGGCGCCCCAGCGCCACGCGCAGCCGTCGCGCGGCGTGGGCCCGCACCCCAGCTTGATCCTAAACAGRCAGATTCGGCAGTCTCATCGGAGTACCGGTGGGCCGTCGACGAGGTAATCGCGGATGCGGATCCGGATGCTGTCGTGCATGGTCAGATCCTCGAGGGCTGCGGGATCGTGGAACTCGACGGCCGTGGACTCGTCACTGACCTGGAGGGTTCCGCTGGTGATGGTGCAGGCACAGCAGATGCTGAACTGCTGGCGTACCTCGCCGTCGTCGTAGGCGAAGACGTGGCCGGGGTCGGAGTAGATGCCGACGATGCGGTCGATGCGTACGTCGAAGCCGGTCTCTTCCTTGGTCTCGCGGGTGACGCAGTCGGCGAAGGTCTCGCCAATGTCCATCTTCCCGCCGGGTAGTGCCCAGTTCCCGGAGTCGCTGCGGCGCTGGAGCAGGATGCGGCCCTGGTCGTCGGCGACGATGGCGGAGCCTCCGACGACCAGGGAGTTCGCGGCGGGAGCTTCGGGGTCGTGGTAGTAGTCGACGCGGCCCATCGGGTCATGCCTCCCGGTCTGCTCGGGCGTCGTGCGGTCTGGTGGTGGGTGCCGTCCAGATGGCTTCGAACTGGTGGGCGTAGCTCTCGAAGAGGCCGGCCGGGCTGTGTCGCTTCAGGTGGAGCATGGGGTGTTGGAAGCCGTGCAGCTTGTACAGGTACGGCGTGACGAGCATCTGGTCGTCGAACCGGTAGAGCGCGTTGTACAGCGGCACCCGGTGGAAGCGCAGCTCGACACCGGGGTTCGACAGCAGGGGCTCGAAGTGACCGACGGTCGACCTGATATGTCCCRGGAGCGTCCCGCCAAGGTTCTCCAGCTCGTCGCGGGCAGCGACATCGGCGCACTCCGGGTCCGCCAAGGCGATGCGGACGCGCATGCCCTGGGCGCGCTTGTCGGCGAGGACTCGGGGTAGGTCGGGGTGCTGTTCGGGGAAGAACAGCATCGTGTAACCCATGAGGTCGATCGTCGTCCCGGCCCGGTCCAGCAGGCGTGACCAGAGCTGCGACGGTGCGTCGGCGCGGCGGGCGTAGGCGGACACGATTTCGCTGGTCACGAGGGAGCCGGAGGCGCTGGCCGCGCTGGCTTCGGGCCAGAGTTCCTCTTCGGAGCGGCCGAGTGCGTCGGAGGCCTTCCACCGGTGCCGGGGGTGGGGAAGGCGTCCCTTCAACCAGCGCTGCACGGTCTTGGGGTCCACGCCGACTGATCGCGCAAGGGTCTCGATCTCCATACCGCTCGATGCCATGGCCACCCGCAAGTGTTCGTTGGTTCCCTGGGCCGCCACTGTCACRCCCTCCCGCCGGGGACGTTACGGACAGCGTCATAGACGTCCCAAACGTCCTCGATCGGCGGTAGGGACGTCTCGTCATCTGATCGACGCTCAACGTCACCGCAAGGTGCGCGACAGAGCAGGACGGACGGCGAGGGGAGCCGCTGCCCATGAAGGCGGAAGAACCGGTCTACGGGCTCGTACGGTTCGAGGGCGACGGCCAACGGGTGCGGGAGGTCGTGCTGGCCCTACTCGACCGCGATGCCGCCTACGACGACGACCCGAAAGGTGACCCGCCGCTGATCCTCGCGGACTACCGGCGGGCCCTGGGCACGGTCCTCGCGCTGGATCCATCACCGCTGCTCGTCGCCGGACGATGGGTCACCGCCCAGGAGGCCCCGGCGTTCACGGCAGGACAGCAAGCAGGGCTCGACGGCGCCGTCGTCGCCATCGGCGAGACCTGGCGCCCGGAACTCCTCCGCCGGTTCGACGACGACACCCGGAGCACTCGGCGGATGCTGGGCACTCGGCGGACACCGGCACCGCCGCCGACGTCGCCATCGTCGATTCCGTGCGTCCGGGACCGATGACGTCGGCGCTGGCCGGCCACCATGGTCTGCTCTCCCCTGCCACCGCTCCGCCGTCCCACGGCACACCACACCCCCGGAAGACATCCGATCACAGCTCCGGCCGCTGCTGGTGGTCGACGGTGACGGGGAGGTAGTGGGCTCGTTCGTCCGGTCGGAGTTCGCCCGTGCGCATGGACGGGCGCATATGCGAGTGGCGGAGCCCCTGACCCGACGGCCGGTGTGGGACGAGGATCTCGGCCGGCGGGAGTCCTGGCAGATCGACACCGACTCGTGCGTGCACCAGCGGTGGTCGCCGTGATGGATGATTTACAGGGTGCCTACAGGCATCTGCAGCATCGCCAGCACCACCACCCCTAACCCCGGGACGCTATGTCCTCGAGGATCCTCCGGACCTCTCCAGCCAAACGTGGCACGTCGACGCTCGCAGCGCTCCACAAAATGTCGAGGTCAACCGCAAAATAGTCGTGCACCACACGGTGGCGCATCCCGACGATTCCCCTCCACGGAACCTGAGGGTATCTGTTGGTAATCTCCGGAGAAATTCATGATGAGGCTTCGCCGATCACCTGTATCAGATACGTGAGGACAATCTGCACATCTTCGTCGGTGTCGTACCGTTCGCGGCCACGTCGTACTYGGTCCTCGATCTTCGCGGCCRCCTCAAGAATATCTGCCAGCCGTTCCTCATCCCGCCGCACGCCCTCTCCCTCAGACCGGTACGGCTTCGGTGAGAACGCGGTCACGAATACGCAGTTTGAGTCCGCCTTCGGTCGCGACCTGGGTGAACACGCCCAGCAGATCCTCCACCGCCAGCGCGAAGGCGGCCATATCGAAGTACCCATGGCCAGGCTCGACGTCGATCAGCAGGTCCAGATCGCTGGACGCCGTCGCCTCACGGCGGGCCACGGAACCGAAGACGCGCACATTGCGGACGCCGAAGCGATGGCCCAGAGCGATGATCTCCTCGCGGTGCAGGCGCACGTCGTCAAGCGTCACCGGGGCCCGTTCGGCCACCCTCCGCTCTGACGACACCATCAGACCTCCGACCTTCATGGGGAATCTGGTGGGGCGGGTGGGGCTCGAACCCACGACCGACGGATTATGAGTCCGCTGCTCTGACCGGCTGAGCTACCGCCCCGGACGGGCCACCGTGGGTGCGGCGGCCGCCTCCCAAGAGTAGCGGTCGCGCTGGGTGCGGTCTGTGGGGCGGGTCGGAGCACGCCCGCCGCCGCGTCGATGTCCGCTTCGAGGAAGGGGTTGATGGCGGCGAGGGCGAAGTGCGGTGCGCACGGCGGTGGCGGCGGCCGGGACTGGGGACGTCCCGGCCTGCTCGATTGTCTGCCCCGACCGGCTGGTGCCGCCCCGGCTCAGCTCTCGCCCGATGTCGCTGCTCGGCCGCCCGTGCCCACCCCGGTGCCGCCACTGGGCTGGCTGAGAAAGCGTCGCAGCAGGGTACTGGACGTATGGATCGTGTACGGGAAGTAGATCACCCGCGCGCCGACCGTGGACAGGTCCGCCTCGAGTTTTCGACCCCTCGTCGTGCCCCGCCAGTCGTCGCCTTTGAAGAGGATGTCGTAGCGGACCGTCGGCCACATGTCGAACTTGTCGCGGTGCGGGTCCGCGACGACGTCGTCCACCATCCGCAGGCTGCCGACAATCTCCATACGTTCACTGAGGGGCACGACTGGTGGACGTCCCTTGACCGCGAGCACGACATCGTCGGTCACCACTCCGGCCACCAGGCGGTCGCAGGCGTCCCGGGCGCGACGGATGATGTTGAGGTGGCCGATGTGGAACATGTCGTAGGCGCCTGGGACGTAACCGACGACGGTCATCGGCCACCTGGCCCGACCGTCGTCGTGGTTCTTGCGGCCGCTGTATCCGCACCTGCGGGGCTCCCGGCCGTCGGCACCACCGCGGGTGACCGTCGCGGGAGGACCGCTCCTGTGGTTCCGGAGGCCGCGATGACCGGGACGGTTCCCGAGGGGTCCGGGTCCGGGTGGCGCGAGGGATTCAGGCCACCCGGGCGTGGCGTCGAGGCCCCCAGCGCGGACATCGCACGGTAGCCCCGGGCCAGGGCCCCGAGCAGGTAGAGGGCATTGGCTGCGGCGAGGGCGGCATAGGTGACGGCGAAGGGCGCGCTGAAGGCGCTGCCGGCGCCGAGCAGGACGAACACCAGGCACAGCAGGCCGTAGTCGCTCGGCAGGACGAGCAGCGACCGCCAGACCGGCGCGTGGACGGCCCCAGCCCCCGCGCCGGCCCCGACCGAAGCCGCGGCCCCAGTCCCGGCCCCAGCCGAAGCCCCGGCCGCAGGCGCACCCGCGTCGGCGCCGGCGAGGCGCAACCGGCGGAGGAAGTCGCTGAGGATCATGGAGAAGAAGGTCGCCGTGGCGATGACCGCGAAGGCCAGCGGGATCAGGAGGTAGGCGCCGCGCCCGAGGGTCGAGAACCGGAAGCAGGACACCGCGACCGCCAGGTGCAGCAGGGGGATCTTCGCGGAGTCGACGACGTGGTCGAGCCACTCCCCTACCGGTGTGCCTCCGCCGCGCAGGCGGGCGAGCTGGCCGTCCGCGGAGTCCAGGGCGTAGCCGAGCACCAGTGCGAGGCAGACCGCCAGCCCCACGGGCGCGCTGGGACGGACGGCCGCGAGCACGGCGATACCGCTGAAGGTGAACAGGCCGCTGATCGCGGTCACCTGGTTCGGGGTGAGCCCGGCGGGATGGGCGGCGGCGGCGAGCAGCCGGCCGAGGCGACGGTTCACGAACCGGGAGTAGGCCGGCGCTCCCTTCGGCGACTTCTGCGCGGACCGCAGCTGGTCGAGTGCCTGCCGGAATCCCTGCGGCGGGGCGTTCACTGCCGCCTCCGCCGCCGTGGACGGGTGGCCCGCTCGAGGCAGGCTGCTGGCCGTCATCGGTAGGCCTCGACGCCGTGGCCGTGACCGTGACCGTGGCTTTGACTGTGACTGTGGCTCTCGGAGGAGCGGCGGAGGGAGCTGGCCAGGGTCGGCCGGTCGTGTCCGTCCCGGCCGGCGAGCCGCAGGCAGAGTTTCTCGTAGCCGATGGCGACCTCGTCCCAGTCGTATTCCGAGGCGGCGCGGTCCCGGGCCCGTGAGCCGTAGTGTTCGCCGATCACCGCGTATTTTTCGGCTGCTTCCAGGAGTCTCGCCAGTTCGGCGGGTTCGGTGAAGAAGAAACCGGCGTCGCCGAGCACCTCCCGGTTGAACGGGTTGCCGGTCGCGATCACGGTTGTGCCCGCCCCCATCGCGCGTAGCAGTGACGGGTTGGTTCCGCCGACGCTGTGCCCGTGAAGATAGGTCAGGCTGGCGGCGTACAACGTGTTCAGGAGTTCCTGGTCGTAGATCCCACCGAGGGACATGATGCGCGGGTCGGAGGCGAGGAGCTGGTCGAGTCGGCGGGTGTGATCCGTGGGGTAGGGATTTCCACCGACGATGACAAGTGGATGTTGCGAGCTGCTCGCCAGATAGCCGCGGGCGATGAGGTCGATGTTGTTCTCCGGTTCCAGGCGGGCGACGACGAGGTGGAACTCCTTCGGGCGCAGTCCGAGCCTGGCGACCTGCGCGGTCCCGGTCGGGCCGAGCAGCGGTGCGCCGTAGGTGAGCACGGTGGACTCGGCCTGGAACTTCCAGCGGTAGTAGTCCGCGATGGCGGTGCTGTCGGCGATCAGGTCGTCCGCCCAGGCGACCGCCAGGGCCTCGGCCAGCAGGTAGTACCGGCGGCCCGCGCCGGCCCACTTGCCGCGACGCCACTCCAGACCGTCGACGTGCACGGCGACCGGGATGCCGCGCACCCTGAGCAGGGGTAACAGGGGGGCGTTGGCGGCGTTGAAGACCAGTGCCACGTCCGGCCGGTGCCGCATGGCGTGCGCGGCGCTCAGCGCGGTGTGGCTGAGGGTCTCYAGCGATCGGCGGCGCATCGCCGGGAGTTCCACGCGCCGCATCCCGAGAAACTCCTCCTCTCCCTCTCCTCGGCAGTAGACCGTCACCTGGTGACCCAGGTGGACGAGTCGCCGCCCGAYTTCCTCCACCGCAGTTTCGAAGCCGCCGTAGTTCGCCGGCACGCCGCGTGTGCCGAGAAAAGCAATGCGCATCGCCAGTCCTCGCGTTCTCCAGGACATGCGTGCCCGCGCGCGAACCCGACCGTGCCACCGGGGGATGTCAGGGATCTCTCGCCGCGCCTGGATCGTCAGCGCTTCACACGACGCGAACACTCCAATATTTCCTGATGAATCCATCGTACACACATAATGCATCTCCCGTTAATTCCGTCAGCACTCAAACCTTCAAACAAGAAAAGGCTCCTTGATTGTCGACCGAACTGCGCACAAAAGAAGATGGAGAATAAGACGGGCGAGCTGTTTTTAGCAGCCCCGGTACGCGCTTTCTCGGCCGGAACCACCCAGCCCGCGGCTCCGCGGTTACCGCGGAGCCGCCGGGCCGACGTCCCTCTGCCGGCCCGGCGGCCGAGGTCCGGCTACCCGCCGGTGCCGGCGGCGCGGTGGGCGGTCACCTCGGCGGGGGTGAGCGCACGGTTGTAGATCGCCACCTCGTCGATCGAACCAGCCAGGAAGTTGCTGCTGGGACGGTTCGGCCAGAATCCGAGGTCATCACCGCCGACTCGCCAGTAGCCGGGGTAGGACTGGGCCGAGGTCGTGGTGGTGTCCTGGGCGACGCGGCTGCCGTCGACGTAGAGCGCCAGGCCCGCGCCGGAGAGGGTCGCCACCACGTGGTGCCAGCGGCCGTCGTTGTAGGCGCCGGGGCTGGTGATCGTCCGGAAGCCGTTCGGGTTCACGCCGAAGGTGAGACGTCCGTTGTCGGCCAGGTAGAGGTGCCGGTCGTAGGTGAAGGACGTCCCGGTGCGGCTGCCGCCGAAGYCGATGATCTTCCCGCCCCTGGTGGACGTCGTCTGGAACCAGGCTTCGACGCTGAAGGTGCTGGGGCCGGGCACCGGTGTGGAGGTGGCGGCGAAGCCGTTGCTGGCGCCGTTGAAGGTCGAGGCCGTGTTCGGCTCGCCCGCGATCGCGCCGGCCGCGCCGCGGGTCACGCCGCTGCCGACGGTCAGGTCCGCGGACCCGGCCCAGTCGAAGGAGGCGGTGCCGGATTCCTCGCCGAGACGCCAGTAGTTGCTGGGGGTGCTCCCCAGCACGGTCTGCGCGTAGGCGCCGGACGCCTCCCGCGGAACCGTCACCGCCGCGCTGGTCGGGCCGGCGACGGTGTTGCCGAGCGGGTCGGACACCTGGATCCGGTAGGTGTGGGTGCTGCCGGGGGCCAGGCCGGTGTCGGTGAAGGTGACCGGCTTCGACTCCCAGAACCGGGCCCGGGCGGTGACCGACCCCACCGGGTTCGCCGTGTTCCCGTCCCGCACGACCCGGTAGGTCAGCGCCTCGTTGTCGTTGTCGAAGGTCGTCGTCCAGCTGAGGCGCGCCGCTCCGCCGCCCAGCGGGCGGACGGTCGGGGTCAGCGCGGCGGCGTTGTACTGCGGGCCGACCCGGTTCGGCGCGGCCGTCCTGATGGCGAACCGGACGAGGCCCTGCTGCGGCGCCCCGTTGACGGACGGGAACTCGCCGCCGAGAGTCAGGTAGCGACTGTTCCCGGTGATCGACCAGGCTGCCTGGTTCTGGCCGGTGACGGTGCCGGCGGCGAGCCGCGGGTACCAGGTGAGCTGGGTGGGGGCCGGCTGGCCGGCGAAGTCGGCGTAACCGATCAGGGTGTTGCGCGCGACGGTTCCCGTCGCCGCGGCGGTGTGGGCGAGAGCCCGGTAGTACGACCAGGGTTCGGTCTGCCCGAACGCGCCGATGTTGCCGCAGAAGTGGGCGTGACCGACGTTGTACACCACCCCCCCGACGCCGAAGCTGTCATAGGTGTCGCCGTGGCAGTCCTCGAGCCAGACCAGGTCGCCGGTGTCCGGCCTTGCGGCGAACGTCCCCTCCAGGTTGCCGTTGCTGGCCGAGGAGACCCAGCCGGAACCGTAGATGTTGGTGCCGTCGGTGCGCAGACTGCTGATGCTCGCGCGGTCGCCGGAGTTGCGGACGACGCGGCTCGCGGCCCAGGGCAGGGCGGCACCGGTGGTGGCGTCGACGGCGCCGAGCCCGGCCGCGGCCGTGCCACTCAGCCTGCTGAACTGGCCGCCGACGATGACCCGGGAGTGGTCGGGGGTGACCACCAGGGCGTTGACCTGGCCGTTCTCCGCCGCCGGTGCCCAGGCCAGCAGCGCTCCGCTGGTCGCGTCGTAGGCGGAGAGCCGGGAGCGGGTGTTGCCCATCGCCGAGGCGTAGACCCCGCCGGCGTACAGGACGGTGTTCGTCGCGGACAGCGCGCGCACGGATGCGGCGGCACCGCCGCCCCAGCTGGTGGCGAGGGACCCGTCCACGGTGTTGAACGCCGCGATCCGGTTGCGGCCCTGCCCGTCGACGGCGGTGAAGTCACCGCCCACGTAGATCCGGCGGCCGTCGGGGGTGGCGGTGATGGTCCGGCCCTGCGCGTTGAGGGTGTGGGTGAAGCCCGCGATCAGGGTGCCGGTGGTGATGTCGTAGGCGAGCAGGTTCCCGCGCGGCGTCTCGCTCGTGCCCGGGGCCGCGCCGGCGGGCCGGGCGGCGCTGAAGCTCCCGGTGGCGTAGACGGTGTTGCCGACGACCACCTGGGCCCAGACGACGCCGTTCACCTGCACCGTCGGGAGCGCGTCAGCGCTCACCGTCGCGGGAGTCCACGGATCCGGCGGCGCGGTGTCCGCCCGCGCGCCCGGCGGCCCCAGCAGCGCGCCCGGCGGCCCCAGCAGGACGGACACGCCCGTGCCGGCCACGGCCAGGACGACGGCCGAAAGCACGCCGACCAGCCGCCCGGTGACGGCTAATGCTCCGCCTGTCGTTGCTTTCCGTTCCCCCACCCACATCACGCTCTTCCTGATCCGGCACGGCCGGTACCGCGCGCGGAATTGTTGTGCGACAAATAGGCATTCCCTCGTATTGGAGGGCACCATACCCAGGTTCAGGCACTCGCACAACCGACGCGGTTTGGGCAGATCAGTGCACGTGAAATCCCGCCGGGGAGACGGTCCTCCGGGCCACTCGGGCCGCGGAGAGGAAGGCAGCCGAACCAACCGCGGTGGGCATCCGTGAATCAGGAGACCTTTTTGCTGCCCACCCGGCGGTGAAACCGAGGAGAAACTCCTCCCGACGAGAACTGCCGACGGGCTACCGTCAGCCGACCGGACCGGTGAAGGAGACGGCCGGCTTCGCCGCGTCGTAGCTGACGACGGTCGTCACCCTGCTCCGCTGCTCCTCGGGGACGAGGAAGACGTAGACGCCGCTCGCGGTCTGCCCCGGCTGGAGCGCGCCCGCCAGCGGCCTGGCCGCCGGCCCGGAGTCAGGCTGGGCCGGCAGATCCCCCGCGCCGTAGGAGACGGTGACGTTGACGGCGTCCAGATCGACGGCCCGGCCGGACACGTTGCGCAGGGCGAGGGTGAAGGCGACAGCGGGCTGGCCGGTGAACTGGCCGGGCCCTTCGCCCTGCGAACGCACCGGCTCGATCCCGGTCACCGAGACGGCCACCTCGCCGCCCGGCTCCGCCTGCGTCGTCGCCGCGAGCGGGGCAGGTGTGGCGGGTGCGACAGGTGTGGCGGGCGCGCCGAACGGGACGGCTGCGGCGGTGCGCTCCACCACGCTCGGCACCGTGGCCAGCGAGGACGGGGCGGTCGGAGCGGCGGCCCGCCCCGTGCCCGGCTCCGAGTCGCCGCTGCAGCCGGCCAGCAGGAGGAGCACCGCCGCCCCCGACATCGCGACCGCCGACGCGGCGCGCTGTCGCCTCCGCCGCAGCGGCAGCTCCCCCGCCGCCCGCCGCCACGCCACCCGCCGTTTTCTCTTCGTTCCGGGCCGCCTCATTGCATCCCCTCCCCCAGCTGGCCGCATATCGCCGTGGCGGCCCAGCTGTTTAACGGTGGGCGGGATCATCTCGATCTCCGCCACACTCCCGCGGCCCGCCCGGCGGCGCCGCGGATATCCGGTGCCCGGAATCAGTGACGGATCCCGGTACGCACGCGGGGCACCCTATTCTGACGGCGACACCGAATCCAGCATGCGTTATTTCGACAGCTGGGCCGCCGCCTCCAACAATGAACAACGAATCACCAACGGGGCGTTGGTGGGGTGTCGATGAGTCCATCGACAAGCCTGGAAATCCTGGCGTGATACTGCTCCGTGCTGAATCGGTCAGCGGCGTCGGCGTGCCCGGCGGCGGCCAGCCGAGTGGCCAGTGGCCAGTCGTCGAGCAGGCGGCCGACCGCCGTCGCCAGCGCCACCGGGTCGTCGGGGGGGACCAGCAGGCCGGTGCGCTCCGCGGCGACGATCTCCAGCAGCCCCTGTGTCGCGCTCGCGACCAGAGGGCGTCCCGCCAGCAGGGCCTCGACCGCGACGTTGCCGAAGGGCTCGACCCGCGAGGGCACCAGGACGATGTCGGCGGCGTCGAGGAACGGCCCGGTGTCGGGCTGGAAGCCGTGGAAGTGCACGTGGCCGGCGAGTCCCGGGGCGTCCGCGAGCCGCCGCAGCTCACGCTCGTACCACTCGTAGCCGTCGAAGGTGCTGCCGACCAGGTCCAGGCGGACGTCCCGGCCGGCGTCCCGCAGCCGCAGCGCGGCGTTGATCGCGACATCGGTGCCCTTGCGGGGTGAGAGCCGGCCGACGACCAGCAGCCGGCACGGCCGGCCAGGACTGCCAGAACCGCCGGGACCGCCGGGACCGCCAAGGCGGTCGGGGCGGCCGGGGCGGTCGGGCGGCAGTGCGCGCACCGGCCCGGCGGGGCCGGCCACGCCGTTGTGGACCAGCCTGGTCCGCCCGGCCAGCGCCGGAACGTGGTGGGCCAGGATGTGCGCGGCGGCGGCGCTGTTGACCACGACGATCCGCGCGAGCAGCAGCGGGGCGGTGAGCACGACACCGACGAGCCGACCGGTCCGCTCGGCCTCGTGCACGTGGACCAGGCAGGGCACCCGGCACAGCCGTGCCGCCACCAGCCAGCTGGGAATCGTGAGCGTGTTGACGTAGACGGCGTCCGGGCGGATCCGACGGATCACCCCGGTCAGCCGGCCCACCGCGACGGCCATCCGCGCGGCCAGGCCGAGCGCCCGGTCCGGCCGCAGATAGTGCTTGCGCAGCACGGGGATGTCGATGGCGCGTACCTCGGCGCCGGCCCGGGTCAGCAGCGGCCGCAGCGGGCCGTCCCCCGGCAGCACCACGACCGCGCGGCCGCCGGTGGCGATGACCGCCCGTACCGAGTCGAGCAGCATCCGGTCGGCGCCGTAGAGCTCGGCCGAGGCGTGCGCGAAGAGAACCGTGCGCCCGGCCATCAGGCCGACCCGGCTGGGTACCGCGCCGCCAACCCCGTTGGCATCCGCGTCGGCAGTCGCGCTGGCAGTCGCGTCGGCAGTCGCGCCGGCAGTCGCGCCGGCAGTCGCGCCGGCGGGGCGGTCGTTCGGCCGGGGCGCGGTGGCGGGCGCAGCAACGCGCCCGTCCACCCGACGATCACGGCCAGCAGGATGTTCGCGACGTTTGCGGGCGCGGCCATGTGCTCGGCGGTCAGTCCGTCCAGGAGCAGGAAGAGGAGCAGGGCGATCAGCAGGGTCAGGTCGCCGCGCCGGGACGACCGCGGCCCCGCCCGGCGCCACAGCCGCAGCAGCGCGGACACCAGGGCACCCAACAGGGCCAGCCAGAGCAGCGCGCCGATCGCGCCACCGTCCACCAGCACGTTGATGAACGCGTTGTGGCCGCCGCCGAGGCCGATCTGGTCCAGGAAGATCCCGCGGGACGCGGTGAGTCCCCAGCCGGTCAGTGGCCTGTGCCCGAAGGCATCCAACGCGAGAGACCACAGGTTGGTGCGTTCGTTGAGGGTGGCCAGCTTCTCGGTCGACTCCCCGCGGGCCAGGTAGGTCAGCACCGTCGCCGACGAGGTGGTCACGGCGATCAGGGTGAGGACGCCCGTCACGACCAGCAGGTCGAGCCGGCGGACGGGCCGAGCCCCCATGATCATCGAAATCAGCGCGACGACCACCGCGGCACCCAGCGCACCCCGGGTTCGGGAGGCGAGCAGCCCGGAGCCGACGATGACCAGCATCAGCTGGTATGCCCGGTCCGGCCAGATCCGGTGCGGCCGGCCCGCGTGCGTCAGGTACACGGCCAGGATCACCGTGGCCGCGCCCAGGTAGATCCCCGCGACGACCGGGTGGACGTACAGCCAGGTGAAACGTCCCGCGGTCGTGGTGCTCACCGGCGGGAACCGGTGGACGGCGCCGAACAGCACCGAGGCCGTGACCAGTGCCGCGAACGCGTGGGCCAGGCCGTGCAGCTGGGCGCGGCTGGCGTACCGCGCGGCGGTCTGGGCGATGGCGATGGTCAGCAGCAGCTGCCCCGCCCGCACCACTGCCAGGCCTCCGTACGGCGACCAGAACGTCGACAGCACGCAGTAGCACCCGAACACCCAGGCCAGGACGACGACGGTGGCGTTGCGGCGCTGGGCGGGCGAGCGGGCGACGGTCAGCAGCAGAACGGCGCCGATCGCCGCGTACACGGCGATCTCCAGCAGAACGAACAGGTCCGGACGGCCGGAGACGGTCTCCTCCCGGGCCCGCATCCGGACCTTGTAGTCGCTGGCGAGCATGAGCGGGAGGACGACGCACGCCAACGTCCAACGGTTCCCGCCCGGCAGCAGCCGCGGCAGCCGCGTTCCGACTCCCGCAGCCCGGCCGTCCGCCACCCATCCCGCCGCGCCCGGCCGCCGTACCGCCGCGACCACCACCCGTGCCGCCGTACCCACCGACCGTGCCGCCGCCATGCCCACCGCTCGTGCCGCCGCGTCCGGCAGTGGGTGTGGACGTCCCGCGCGGCTGACCAGAAGGTGCAGGAACAGCGCGCTCCCCGCCCGGGCCACGGCCAGCCCCGCCGGTACGGCGGCCGGATGACCGGCGTCCAGGAGCAGCACCGCCAGTGCGACGCCGACGAGCGCGTCCGCGAGCCAGGCCAGGAACACCGTCCTGGTGCGCCGGCGGGCGACAAGGGCACTGCCGGCCGGCAGTCCCAGGGCGAGGGCGCAGGAGTAGGCCGCCCAGGCGAGCACGGCGGCGCGCGGCACCACGATGTCCGGCCCGACGAGCAGCCGGGTCAGCGGGTCGGCCAGGAGCACCGCGACCGCGCCGACCAGCACGGTGGCACTGATCAGGGCAGCGCTGGCCCGGCGGGCCTGGCGGGCCTGGCGGGCCTGGCGGGCCTGGCGGGCCTGGCGGGCCTGGCGGGCCTGGCGGGCGGCGTCACGGTCCGCCGCGGTGTCACCGTCCGCCGTGAACGTCGGCAGCAGGACGTTGCCGGCCGCCGCGACCACCGTCTGCGCCGGCGCCAGCAGCAGCCGGGCCGTCTCGATCTGCCCGAGCGCCGCGCGCCCGGCGAGGGCGCTGGTCAACGCACGGGCGGTGAACAGCAGCGCCGGGGTGAGGCCGGCCTGCAGCGAACGCCATACCGCGAAGCCGGCCACCTGCCGCATCAGCTCCACCCGGGGCCGCCCGGGACGCAGTTCGGCGAGCGGCAGCTGGACGAGGGCCAGCAGGATCGCGGCCGCGGCGCCGACGGCCATCGCACACACGACGGTGGGCAGGCTGACCGTCGACCCCGCGGCGGCGGTGACGGCGAGCGTGAGCAGGGTGACGCCGACGTAGGTCGCGTCGTTGAGGGCCAGCGCCCAGAACCGCAGCCCGGACATCAGGGCCCGGCGTCCGAGCTCCTCGGTGAGCCAGAGGACCACCAGCCCGGCATAGGCAAGGCCGGCCCCCGGTGCGAGCCCGGCCGGCCCGACGGCCACGCCGTAGCCGACACCCGCGGCGCACGTCGCCAGGGCGGCGTGGGTGGCCAGCAGCACCCCGCGCACCCCCGGGTCGTCCCGGCCGAGCACGGTCAGCGAGTCGCCGACGAAGGCCGTGTGCAGCGCCGTGCAGAGAACCAGACAGGACACCAGCAGCACCAGCGAGCCGAAGCTGTGGACGCCGAGCGCGCGGACGGCGACGAGCTGCACCACCAGGCTTCCCCCGGCGTTGACGGCCTGTGACACAACCGCCCCCGCCGCCCGGCTGCCGACAGCCCGCCGACCGGACACCCGCCGCCACCGGGACGCCGGCGGTGGCGCGGAGCCGGGCGGTGATGCGGAGCCGGGCGGT
>NZ_MBLM01000174.1 GCF_001854655.1 Parafrankia colletiae
GAAGCCCGACACCCGGGGGCCCGGGGGACGCCCCCCGGAAAGACATAACGGCCCACCGCGAAGCTGATCAAAGATCAGCGAGCAGGACGACCCAGCGTGTGGAGACGAGGGGACTTGAACCCCTAACCCCTGCCTTGCAAAGGCAGTGCTCTGCCAGTTGAGCTACGCCCCCGACGGACGTGATCATCGGGGCTGCACTGCCCCCGCGTGACCAACGTTCCCAAGCGTACGGCATCACGTGCCATGCGGGTGCCACAGCCGAGGTTCGCCGCCCGCCCGGGGCCTCGCGACCGGCACGGACGGCGGACGGCTCATGCCGAGGCGCCGTTATCCACAGGAATCACCCAGCGCACCGCCGGTTCCGATGGCCGTTCCGCGTCTCGGCGGGCCTTGACTCGCGACCGCTGGCGGAGTCGACGTCGATCCACCGTTGATTCACGAGTGATTCAGACGCCGGCCCCTGTGGGTTCTGGTGGTGTTCCGCATCTGGAGGGATCCAGGGTTTCGCGGATGTGTTCACGTTGTGGACAACCTCGGCGTGGATCTACGACGATGCCCACTGGTGGGGTACGTCGATGCGGGCGACGCCCGGACGGCACGGATGCGTGACAAACAGATGGCTATGCACCATGCTGGCCACAACGAGCGTTGTTGACAGATATGTCCGGCGTGGTCCGATCGACGGTGCAAGTCGGCACCGGGTCTGCCGGTCCTGCTCGCCGGCCATGGCCGTCTTGTGTGTGGGTAGTGCCGGCTGGCGCGCACGGGGCCGAGTTCCGCCGGCCGCGAGCGATCACGGCGCGGCGGCGATGGCCGTGGAATGCCCGGTCGTCACGCTGGCTGCCAGGTGGTGACGAGCACCGCGGGTGGTAACCGAGGACGGATTCCGTCCGCCGAGCGCCGGGCGACCGCACGATGACCACGACCCGTTTCGACCGGTGTTCAGCTCCGCCTCCGGCCCCGCCGGGCCTGGATCGCCCGTTTCGGGCCGCTGGCTCCGGGCCCGCCGGGCAGGTGGTCTGCGGGATACCGAACAGCCCAGACCCGGTCAGCGGTGCCCATAGGTGGTCATCGCTGCTTCGACATACGCGCCGGGTGTGGACAACCGCCACAGCACCGGCGAGAGCAGCTGTCGGCTGCCCCATCCGCGCCACGACTGGCCTGACAGGGCGACCAGCGGCCACAGGCCGGGCTGGTCATCTGTGGCGGCGCTTCGTGCGAACCGACGTGCTCGAGGGCTGCGCACCGCGGCCATCGCGAGCCCTGGCCATCGGTATGTGCCCGGCACTGCATCGCCGGCGCTGCATGGTGGGCGATCGCTGAACGGTCCGCTCTCGGAGACCGATGGCTTTTGTTACTAAGCAAACGTTCTACACTCGGCCCACGCGCGCAGGAACCTGGATATGGCCCGCAGAATCCGCGGGTGACGCACTACTCAAATCTCCCCACAGAAATCTTTACCGACTTCGGTAACCAACTCCCTCGAATTTCGGGCAAACCGCCCGCCGAGCCCCCGGGGGGAGTCCGTCAGATTTTGTTATCGAGCAAACGTCGCGAACGCACTCCCTGGAAGGTCAACGCGGGAATCGTCAACCGCTTTACGCCCGTGGTTATGGGCATCGATTGATGCCAAGCAAAATAATTGCACTCCGATGACAGTCTCCACCCGGGGTACGAGTAAGCTGCGCTATCCAAATCCCTCGATGGGGAGTGTCAGATTTTGACGATCAGCAAAATAATCCCACACAACCCCGCGGCAGTTTTCGTCAGCGGATCAGTCGGACTCCCGTGATGGTTATCGACATCGTTTGACAATCAGCAAAATTGTTTGCCAGGACCCCCGCTGGTCATCGTTGACGTGTCTAACGTCATCCCCCACTGGAGACTGTTGGATTTTGTCGATAAGCAAAATACGTCGACCATACCCATCCCAGGATTTCGTTGCGTAAGCCGACGGATGCTCCCCACGGTCATCGTAAACTTTTGCTTATAAGCAAAATACGATGACGGTCACCATGCCCGGAAAACGTCAGACCAGTATCGCCCGAATTACGATGGTCATCGTCGACGTTTTACGACAAGCAAACGTCGACGACTGTCACCATGAGCGGATTTTTCCGGTCTGCGCGATAGACGAGCCTCGTCCGGGCCTGTCGTTCGCCCGGGCCACCGGCCCCCCGCCGGATGCGGAGACCGCCCGGGGGCCGATCAGGTCCAGGGGGTGAGGGGAGGCCAGGCGGGATCGCCCTCGGAGCGGCCCGACAGCCAGCGCAGGGTTTCGCGGGTGGGGACGTCGACCCGGAGCACTCGCGGGCCCCGCCCGGCGGTGAGGGAGGGGCGGTCGCCGGGAGTGAGAAGGACAGTGACGTCCGCGGGGACGCGGTCGGGCAGGCGCCGGGTGGACCAGGCCCATTCGGCTTCGACATAGGCCGGGCTCAGATCCTCCCAACCCGGGCCACCAAGGTCCTTCAGACCGAGATCGACCAGGTGGACCTCGACCTCGCGCCACCGCAGGAACACCAGGTCGGCCAGGCTGGTGGCGCCCAGGGTGAGCGTCCGACCGAGGYCGCCGCGCCAGACGTCCACGTGGGTGCCGTCCCAGGCCTGCTCCAGTCGGTGGACCGCGTCGGTGAGGTCCGCCACCAGCTCCTGGGCGGGCTTGCCCGCGCCGGCTTCGACGCCCTCCTCGCGCTGGGCTTGTCCGCCCGGATACTGGTCCTCGGTGCGCCCCTCCGCTGCCGCGCCGAGGATCCCGGTGTGGCTGTCCGCGTTCCTTGCCAGGTGGGCGATCAGGTGGCCCACCGTCCAGCCCGGGAGAAGCGAGGCCCGGCGCGCGGTCACGTCGTCGATTCCGACCGCCAGGCCGAGCAGGCGAGCGTGGGCGCGGGAACAGCCCAGCAGCCGGTCGAGAGGCACGGCGGACGGCGTGTACTCGGGGCCCGGCTCCCTTCCCGGGTGGATGACGGACGAGGCAACCGACGGTGCTGATGTCGACGTTGTCACCGACGTGGATGCGGCCACCGAGGAGGTCACGAAACCCGCGGGGGTTGTTGCCGCTGCTGCCGGCGGTGGCGTTGACGGACCTGCTCCGGGCGCGTTGGGGAATGCCATGGGTCAAGGCTCCCCCGCTGCCGAGGGCTCACGCCACTTCGCGCACGCGTCCGCCACACTCGCCACGCTCCCCGCGGCCTGCCGGTCCTACGACACGACGCGGGAGCAGGCGGCGACGGCACCCGGGTCAACAGTGCTTCCCGGATCGCGCCGGGCCCCGGAACAGGCATTCCGGGGCTCCCCCGAGCCGGTCGTCCGACCGCGGGGCGACCATGTCCAAGCGGGACAGCACCAACCGGAGGGGGCCCGACCATGATCAGCACCCACGGTCCAGCGGACCGACCGGACCGGCCGGCGGACGGATCGGGCAGCGGGATGACTGGCGTTGGCGCCTCACTGCACGACCCGGCGCTGGTCCGCGGGCTCACCAGGCAGCGGCTGAGCCGGCGGAACCTGTTCCGCCTCGCTGGCCTGTCGGGTGCCACAGTCCTGGCGGCGGCCTGTGGGGACGGCACCGGGCCGGGTGCCCCCGGCGCCGCGGACGACGTCGCGGGTTTCTGGTCGGGGCGGGAACTGGCGGGAAGGCTCGACTTCGCGAACTGGCGTTTCTACATGGACGTCGGGGCGTCCGGTTCCGGGCATCCCTCGCTCGAGCTCTTCACCCGGGAGACGGGCATCCAGGTCAGCTACCACGAGGCGATTCGGGACAACGAGTCCTTCTTCTCAGGGGTCCGCTCCGACCTGGCCGCAGGCCGGTCCATCGGTTATGACCTGATGGTCCTGACCAATGGCAACGTCCAGAGTCGGGTGATCGAGCTCGGCTATCTGGCGCCGCTCGACCACAGGCGGCTGCCGATGTTCGCGGCCGAAGCCGCCCCGAGCGTGAAGGACCCGGCGTACGACCCGGGTAACCGGTTCACCGTGGCCTGGCAGTCCGGCATCACCGGAATCGCGTACGACCCGACGCGGACCGGCCGGGAGATCTCCCGGTTCGCGGACCTTTTCGACCCGGCCTTCGCGGGTCGGGTCGGAATGTTCGGTGAGAACGAGGACCTGCCGAATCTCGCGCTGCTCGGAATCGGCGTCCCACCGGCCAGCTCGACGCCCGACGACTGGCGGCGGGCCGCCGAGAAACTCCACCAGCAGCGGGACGCGGGGATCGTCCGTCGTTACTACGAGCAGGAGTACATCGACTCACTCACCGCTGGCGAGCTGTGGATTTCCATGGCGTGGTCGGGTGACGTCTACCAGCGCCTCGCGGCCGGCGCGAACCTGAAGTTCGTGGTTCCCGAGGAAGGCGGYCTCATCTGGACGGACAGCATGTGCATTCCGGTGACGGCGCAGAACCCGGTGGATGCCATCACCTACATGGACTTCGTGTACCGGCCGGACGTCGCCGGCATGCTCGCGGAGGACATCCGGTACCTCACCCCGGTGCCGGCCGCCCGCGGGCACGTCTCCCCGGCGCTGGCCGGGTCGCCGCTGCTGTTCCCGACCCGCGCGGAACTCGACCGCGTGCACCGGTACCGGGTGCTGACCGCCGCCGAGGAGACCGAATGGAACAGCATCTTCCAGCCGGTCTACCAGAGGTGACGGCGCCTGTGGACCAGGAGCTCAGCGAGTGCCCTGCGCGGACGTGGCCTCGCGCCACAGGTCGATCTCGTCCTTGTTGCGGCGGCGGCGAGCCGCGGTGAGGAGAGCACCGGCGCTGGCCGCCACGGCGACGAGAGTGAACTTGCGCATACCGGCTCCTCCTGGTCGACTACGTCTCCTGCCACCGTATCGCGCCCCGATGCCCGTCGCCCGGACTGATCACGACTGATGACCTGCCGGCTGCCTGCCGGCTGAACCGGCAGGCAGCGCAGCGCGGCTCCGCGGGGCCGCGAGGCCGCGAGGTCAGCGCTGGTAGGTGGCGCGCAGGACGCCCCGGGCGAGGGTGTGGAAGGTCAGGTTGAAGCCGACCACGGCCGGGGCGACCGTGGCGTCGATCTCCAGCTTCGGCACGTCGACGGCGTGGACGACGAAGACGTACCGGTGCGGCCGGTCGCCCTCAGGCGGGGCCGCGCCGCCGTAGCTCGGCGCCCCCCAGTCACTTCGCACGTGGTAGGCGCCCGACGGCAGGCCGGCGAGATCACCGCTGCCGGCGCCGGTGGGCAGTTCCGTCACCTCGGCCGGGATGTCGACCAGGACCCAGTGCCAGAAGCCGCTGCCGGTGGGGGCGTCCGGATCGAAGCAGGTGACGGCGAAGCTCTTCGTCTCGGCCGGGAAACCCGACCAGGACAGGTGCGGCGACAGGTTGGCGCCGCCGGCGGCGTCGAACACCTGGTCAAGGCCGAGCGGGCTGCCGTCCGTTATGTCGCTGCTGGTCAGGGTGAACGACGGCAGCGCGGGCAGCAGGTCGAGCGGGTCCGGTGCGGTCTTCCGGTCCAGCAGGGACATCGGTCGATCCTCTCGTCACGGTGGATGACACTGGATGCGATGACGATGAAACATCAGTCCGCCGGTACGGGTGGAGACGGGTCATGAAGCTGGTGACGGCGATGCTGCGTCCTCACCGCGTGGCCGACGTCCGGGCCGCCCTGACAACGTTCGGCGTTCAGGGCATGACCCTGGGTCAGGCTACGGGTTACGGCTTCGAGCTGTGGCGTACCCAGACCTTCCGGGGCACCGCGTTCCACGACGAGTCGGTGAGCAACGTCCGGCTGGAGCTGGTCGTGACCGACGCGGACGCACCCGACGTGGTGAACGTGATCCGGCGGGCCGCGGCGTCGGAGGGCAGCGGCGCGGGCAAGATCTGGGTGGTTCCGGTCRAGGGGCTGGCTCGGATCCGCACCGGCGAGYGGGGGCTGGACGCGCTCTGAGCCTCCCCGGGGCCCCCGGTCGGGTGACGCAATGCCCCGATTGCTCCCAGTTCGCCGTTTTTTCTCATTAGTTGTGTCGGGAAGACGACCTCTGCCGGGACAACCCGATACGGTGGACAGGTTCCGGCGGGTGTCTCCCACTGAATCCCCCCGTATCAGTGGGTCGCCCGCCGGAACCTCTTCAGGCCGGCGAGCGAGCTACCGGTTCCGGGTGGCGGAGTGCCGGCCGCCCCCGCGGCGGTTGGCCCGTTCGATGCGGGTGGTCCGCTCGAGGTCGTCATCCTGCGCAGCGCCCTGGAACTCCTCGGCGCCGTAACCGCCGCTTCCGGCCCCGTAGCCGCGCTGGTCAGCCAGCCCCGCCGGGCCGTGAGCCGCCGGGGCGCGAAGATCCTCCGCATAGTGGCTGCCCGTGGCAGGCTCCTGCCCGGCAGCGCTCCCGGCCTCTCCGGCGGAGCCGCGCTCCGCGGCCTTCCTGCGACGTGAGCGCAGGACCTCCACCGCGATGGGCAGCACCGAGATCAGCACGATGAGGATCAGCATCGCCTCGACGTTGTCCCGGATGAAGTCGATCTTCCCGAGGAAGAAGCCGAGGACCGTGACACCGCAGCCCCACAGCAGGCCGCCGATCACGTTGAAGATCACGAAGGTCCGGTAGTTCATGCGGCTGACACCGGCGATCACCGGAGTGAAGGTCCGCACGATCGGGACGAAGCGGGCCAGCACGATCGAGCGGGCGCCGTACTTCTCGAAGAACTCCTGGGCCTGGTCGACGTACTCCTGTTTGAACAGCCGCGAGTCCTCGCGGCGGAACAGCGCCGGGCCGACCTTGCGGYCGAACAGGTACCCCACCTGGTCACCTGCGATCGCGGCGATGCCGATGAGCGCACATGCGAGCCACAGCGGCGTCGACACCTCATCCCGGGAGATGAGCAGGCCCAGTGTGAACAACAAGGAGTCGCCGGGAAGAAAGAACCCGACCAGGAGCCCGGACTCCGCGAAGACGATCAGCAGGACCACGGCAAGACCGGCTTTTGCCAGGCTGTCGGCACTGATGAAGTCCGGCCCGAGGGCCAGGGTGTTCGACGCGAACGTGGTCACTGTCGAGGGCCTCCTGGTGGATTTCGAGCCGGCCGCGCTGGCGGCTGTGATTTCCAGGGTCTCACGCCACCGGCGTGACCCCGCTGCGGCCTCGGCCGGGCCGGCGGGCAGCCGCCCGACCAGCCGGTCCGCCTCGGCAACCGTTCGGACCCGTCCCGTTCGCGGGCACAGGCGGACCACGGCGGCTGCCGGCGGAAACCTCACCGAAGCCCGGCCGAAGCCGATTCCACGCAAAAGACCCATAGCCTCGACCTGTGGCGAGATCACGGCATCGTCTCCTCGGCCTCGCCCTCGGGGCCCTGGTTCTCGCGGCTCCGCTTGGCGCGTGCTCCCGCGGGTCAGCGTGGCCCACGGAGCCCCGCCGGACCGAGGCGGCACCAGCACCGACCCGGAGCTCGGCACCGGCCCTCAGTTACCACCTTGCCGGCTACGGGCTGGAGGACCGCGCCACCGACGGCGGCCCGGCCTCCGCCGACCTCGCCGACCTGCCCGCGGGTGAGCCCGGGGAGCTGGTGTCCAGCGCCCCGGTGACCGCGCCGGACGACATCCGCGCCTGGCGGGTGGTCTATCACTCGCGTGGGCCGCAGAACGAGGACCGCCTCGTCACCGGCCTGGTCCTGGCCCCACCGGCCGATTCCCCGGTCCCCCCGGGGGGACGTCCGCTGGTCTCGTTCGGCCACGGGACGACCGGGATCAACGACGCCTGCGCCCCGTCGCGGGCCGAGCCTTCGCTGTCGACGATCGGCGGAACCCTGCGGCTCGTCCGGGAGGGGTACGTCCTGGCGGTGACGGACTACACCGGGCTGGGCGGCCCCGGCGAGCACCCGATCTACGAGGCGGACTCAGCGGCGAAGGCTCTGCTGGACGCCGCCCGCGCCGCGCGGTCGCTGCGGCCTGCCCAGGCGGGTGAGGACGTGGTGCTGTGGGGCTACTCCCAGGGGGGCCAGGCGGCCCTCGCCGCCGGGGCCATCGCCGCCGACTACGCGCCGGACCTCCGCGTCCGGGGGGCGGCAGCGACCGCACCCCTGATCGATCTACCCGCCTCGCTGCACGACATGCTGATCCTCCCGGAGGGGGTGGCCTACCTCCTCCTCGCGGTCACCGGCCTCGCGGCCGCCGATCCGGCCCTTGCCCCCGACGCCATCCTCACCGCCACCGGCCGGCGGCTGACCGCCGTGGCACACAACCGGTGCGCCGTCGACCTGCTGCAGGCGAGCACCGGCGAGTCCGTCACGAGTGTCTTCGCCCGCGACCCGCTGCGGACCGAACCGTTCGCCAGCGCGCTGGAACGCCAGTGGCAGTACGTGCAGGCGCCGGGCCCGCCCAGGCTGGTGCTCCAGGGCGGGCTGGACACCGTCATCCATCAGGCGACCACCGACCGGGCGGTCAGCGCGCTGTGCGCCGCCGGTGGATCGGTCGAGTACCACCGGTACGGCCTGGCCAACCACGGCACGGTGATCGACGCCTCGATGGACGACCTCTCCCGCTGGGTGGCGGCACGGTTCGCCGGCACCGCCGCCCCGACCGGCATCTGCGCCACGACCTGACCGCACCCGCAGGCGGTCAGCCGCTCACCTGGGTGGCAGCGTCGGAGCCCCTCGCCGCGGCGAGGGCGAACTCGACGAGCCGACGGTGATACGGCGTCGGCACCGCCGCGACCTCCCGATCCGCCGCGACCTCCCAGTTCGCCGCGCCACCCAGACCTGTCATGCCGTCCGGAGCCGCTGCGTCGTCCGGAGCCCCACGGGGTCGACCGAAGGCCTGGCGCCCGAACGCCTGCCGGGTCAGCAGGGCGCCGAGGAAGGCACTCGCGGCGAGATCCGTGTCAAGATCCGGTCGGGTCTCCCCGCGCAGCCGGGCGTCGTGAAAGGCGTCCTGGACGGCTGCGGCACACCGGTCCACCGACTCACGCCGGAAGGCGGCGTAGAGGTCGGGGTACCGGGACAGCTCCGCCACGCACCGGGCAAGGATCGACATGCGCGGCTCGGTGAAGACCGCGTCCACCTGCGGCGCGAGGCGCAGGAGGTCCTCGCGCAGCGAGCCGGTCCGGGGCGGCACCAGGCCGGCCGCCAGGGTGCCCAGCGCGGCGAGGACGAGCGCGTCCCGCGTCGCCCAGCGGGCGTAGATGCCGCGCTTCGCGACGCCCGCGCGGGCGGCGACGCTGTTCACGCTGAAGCCGCCGACTCCGTGGCCGGCGAGTTCGTCGACGGCGGCGCGCAGCACCCGATCGTCGATCGTCGCATCCCGGGGACGGCCCCGACGCGGCCGCGAACAGGCGTCGGCCAGGTCACCGGGAGGCATCGCTCCAGACTAGGCGCCGGACCGCGGCGGCAGTCGCCGCGGCGACGATCAGGCCACCAACGGTCAGGCACGCCGACGGTCATTACAGAAAGTAACAGTCGCCCGCCGTGACAGAGCGTGGCGGCAGTGGTGTCCCCGATCCGGTCCGCCGGACCGGTGGCGGGGGGAGACGAGCAGGTGACAGGCGGTCTGGACGGATTCGGAAACTCACTCCCAACGAACGACCAACACTCGACCCCGCTATCGCCGCCAACTACGCAGAGTGCTTTTTTTCGGTTCAAAGCCGCCGTAACTATGCAGTTTTCGTGAAGATCGCCGCTTAATGTCCTAGTGTTCCAGCAACGGCGCTGTCCACGGGCTCGCGGGACCCGTAGGAGCCCGCGAGCGATGGAGGGCGCACCGTTGCGGATCGCGTTGTTGTCGTACCGAAGTCTGCCTACGTGCGGTGGCCAGGGAGTGTACGTACGGCACCTCTCGCGTGAACTAGTCACTCTCGGTCACCAGGTTCACGTTGTGAGCGGGCCGCCCTATCCGGCCCTCGACCCGGGAGTCGGCCTCACGCAACTGCCGAGCCTGGACCTGTACCGCGACGGTGACCCGTTCCGCTGGCCGGGGTTTCGTGAGTTCCGATCCCTTGCCGACGTCGTCGAGTTCGGCATGATGCGCACCGGCCAGTTCTCCGAGCCGCTGGCGTTCTCGATCCGGGCCTTCGAGGCCCTGCGGCCACGCGGCGGTCGTCGTCCGGACTTCGACATCGTCCACGACAACCAGGGTCTGGGCTACGGCCTGATACCACTGCGCCGTGCGCTGCGCCCCTTCGGGATCCCCGTCGTCTCCACGGTGCATCACCCGATCACGGTGGATCGGCGGCTGCACCTCGCCGCCACGACCGGCCGGTGGGCAAGGCTCGGCGTCCACCGCTGGTACTCGTTCCTGCCGATGCAGGCACGGGTGGCCCGTGGTCTCGACGGTGTGGTGGTGCCTTCGGAGAGCTCTCGCCACGAGATCGTCGCCGACATGGACGTCCCCATCGGTCTCCTCCACACCGTCCCGCTGGGTGTGGAGTCCGACATCTTCACCCCGCGGCCCACCCAGCCGACGGCCGGCACCGCAACGCCTGTGCCGGGGCGGATCGTTGTGGTGACCAGCGCGGACGTCCCCCTCAAAGGGCTGATGGTGCTCCTGGAGGCGCTGGCGAARCTGCGGGCGGAACGGCCGGCGCACCTGGTGTGTATCGGAAAGGTCCGGGAGGGCGGCGCAGCTCAGCGCCAGGTCGTCGAGCTCGGGCTGACCGAGGCGGTGACCTTCCGCTCCAACGTCCCCCAGCCCGAGATGATCGAGCTGTTGCGGTCCGCCGAGGTAGCCGTCGTTCCCTCGCTCTACGAGGGCTTCAGCCTCCCCGCGGTGGAGGAGATGGCCTGTGGGCTACCGCTGGTCGCCACCACGGCGGGCGCGCTGCCCGAGGTCGCCGGCCCGAACGGCGAGGCCGCACTGCTGGTCCGGCCCGGTGACGCCGACGCGCTCGCCGGCGCGATCGGCACCCTGCTGGCCGATCCCGAACTGCGGGCACGCATGGGCGCGGCGGGCCGGCGGCGGGTCGAGGAGCGGTTCTCCTGGCGGGCTGCCGCAGCCGGCACCGCGGCCTGGTACGAGACGCGGATCGCTGCCGCGCAGACCGCCGTCGGCCGGCCCTCACAGCACACTCCGCCCACTCACACCCCACCCGCCACGGCCGGTACGGGTCCCGGTGCAGGCCCGACGTCCTCCACTGCCGAGCCCGCATGCTGACCGTCGACTTCGAGCGGTTCCCGGTCCCCGGCAAGGCCCGGGTCCTCGATCTCGGCTGTGGCGGCGGCCGGCACTCCTTCGAGGCCTTCCGGCGCGGCGCCCAGGTCATCGCCCTGGACTACTCGGCCGACGAGGTCGGCGGGGTGAACAACATGTTCGGCGCGATGGCCGCCGAGCGGCAGGTGCCCTCGGGCGCCAGGGCCGCGTCCGTGCGCGGTGACGCACTCGCCCTGCCCTTCGCGGACGGCACCTTCGACCGTGTGATCGCAGCCGAGGTGCTGGAGCACCTGCCGGAGGACGGCGGCGCGATGGCCGAACTCGCCCGGGTGCTGCGCCCCGGCGGCTTCGCGGCGGTCACCGTGCCGGCCCGCTTCCCGGAGCGGGTCTGCTGGGCCCTGTCGGACGACTACCACAACGTCGAGGGCGGCCATGTCCGCATCTACCGGCGAGACGACCTGATCGGAAAGCTGCGCGCCCACGGCCTCGAACTGATCGGCCAGCACCGCGCGCACGCTCTGCACGCCCCCTACTGGTGGCTGCGCTGCCTGGTCGGCGTGCACGACGACGACCATCCGGCCACCAGGCTGTACCACCGCCTGCTGGTCTGGGACATGATGCGCCGCCCGGCACTGACCCGTGTCGCCGAACGCCTGCTCGATCCGGTGCTCGGCAAGAGTGAGGTGCTGTACCTGCGCAAACCACGACCGCCCCGACCGGATGACGAGTTCACCGCCGCCCCGCTGACAGCGGAGCCGCTGACCGCGGGGGCCGGACGTGCGGGCAGCTGACGCGGCGGCGATCCATGCCGTTGTCGGCCGTGGCGCGCTGCGGGCCACCGCCGACGCCATAGCCGCGGTCCAGGAGCCCGACGGGGCCATCCCCTGGTTCGCCGGCGGCCACACCGACGCGTGGGATCACCTCGAGTGCGCGATGGCGCTCCTGATCGCCGGGCGGGTCGACGCCGCGGACGCCGCCTGGGAGTGGCTGCACCGCCATCAGCGCCCGGACGGCTCCTGGGCCACCAGCTACCTCGGCGGAGCCGTCCGGGAGGACTTCGCCGACAGCAACCAGTGCGCCTACGTGGCCACGGCTCTCTGGCACCGCTGGCTCGCCACCGGCGACCGGGAGTTCGTGGCCCGTATGTGGCCCGTCGCCCGGGCCGCCCTGGACTTCGTGGTGGACATGCAGGCCCCCGGCGGCCAGATCTGGTGGGCTCGCGACCCCGCTGGCCAGGACTACCCCGAAGCGCTGGTGACCGGATGTTCGTCCACCCTGCACAGCCTGCGCTGCGGACTCGGCCTGGCCGCCCTCGCCGGTGAGGCGAAACCTGACTGGGAACGGGCCGCCGGTGCGCTCTGGCACGCGTTGCGCCACCATCCGGAGCTGTTCATGTCCCGGGACCGCTGGTCCATGGACTGGTACTACCCCGTGATCGGCGGGGTGCTGCGTGGGGCGGAGGCGCGGGCGCGGCTGCGTTCTCGCTGGGACGACTTCGTCGTCGAGGACCTCGGCATCCGCTGCGTCGACGACGAGCCGTGGGTCACCGGCGCCGAGACCTGCGAACTGGCCATCGCTCTGCACCTCGCCGACGACACCGACGCGGCCGTGCAGATGGTCCGCAACATGCAGCATCTGCGCGATCCCGGCGGGGGCTACTGGACCGGCTGGCAGTTCGCCAGCCAGGTCCACTGGCCCGAGGAGCAGTCCACCTGGACATCGGCCGCGGTCATCCTCGCCGCCGACACGCTCTCCGGCGGCCCCACCGAACGCACCTTCCGCGGCGATGGTCTACCCGAAGGGCTGTATCTCCCCCGCAAGGCCCCCAGCCTGCCCGCGCCCCGCGAGCCGGCCACCGCCGGCTGCGGGTGCGGGCGGGAACAGGCCTCAGAAGAGGCGGCGGAGCACCCGCAGACTTCCCGTACGTGACGTCTCGCTGAATCCGTCCCGTACCGCGCGCAGCAGCACGTGGTACGGAGCCTGGCCGCCGTCCGCCGGATCCGGGAACACGTCGTGGATGACCAGCCGGCCACCGGGGCGGACGTGGCGGGCCCAGGCCTCGTAGTCGACCTGGGCCTGTTTCTCGGTGTGCCCGCCGTCCAGGAAGAGCAGGTCGATCGGGGTGGACCACCACCGCCCGACCATCTCGGAGCGCCCGACCACGGTCGTGACCACATCCTCGACGCCGGCGGACTCGAGGGTCGCCCGCAGCGTGGGCAGCGTGTCCATCCGCCCGGTCCGCCCGTCGACGAGCGTGTTGTCGTGGAACTCCCAGCCGGCCTGGTTCTCCTCCGAGCCACGGTGGTGATCGACGGTGACGACCGCCGCCCCGATGAGCCTGGCGGCGGCGGCGAGGTAAAGGGTGGATTTCCCGCAGTAGGTGCCGATCTCACAGATAAGCCCACCGCCGGGAAGTTCGGCGGCGGCCGCGTACAGCGCCTGGCCTTCCTCGGGTGGCATGAAGCCCTTGGCGGCCTGCGCCGCCTGCTGCAACGCCACGTCCACGTCGTCTCCTCGTCCCAGGTAGGGGATCCGAGTGGCGGRTCCGAAGGTCCGCGACCAGCGGGATGGACCCGCCCGGCTCCCCACCCCATCGCCGATGCCGCCTGCRCGTCTTACCAGAACAGGCAAACAGCACGCATGGGATGCGCTCCTCCGGTTTCACGCCCTGACGCCACAACGCCCGCCCACGGGCTGTGTCCCACCCGCCGGTGTCGGCTACCGGACACCCACCCCCGCCCTCAGGCACCCAAGGACAGGGATATCCACAAGATAATCCACAGCTTTATCCACAACCCTGTGTACAGAGTCGAGTTCAGGCCGGCCGCGGGGCCGCACGAGCCAGCCCGAGCGCGATGTCCACCAGCCGGGTGCGCGGGAGCTCCGCGACATCCGCCAACGCCACCCAGGCAGCCAGATCCGTGGACCCGCCGGATTCGGGCCGCAGCTCCCCGCCCAGAACCCGTCCCGCGTAGATGATGCGCAGCCCGTGGAAGTCCGTGCTGTCCGGCGCCCAGAACTCTCGGATGGAGTCGACTCCCAGCAGGCCGGTGATCTCGACGTCGAGCCCCGTCTCCTCCGCCACCTCCCGGACCGCGGCCTGCTCCGGATGCTCCCCGTGGTCCAGCCCGCCTCCCGGCAGCGTCCACCGCGCCCCGTCCGGCTTCCCGGTCCGCCCGATCCACCGGGCCAGCAGCAGACGATCACCGTCCACGCACACCGCGTACGCCGCGACCCGCTGGTACTCCCGAACACCCCGCGAGCCGCCCGTGTCCCCCATTCGCGCACCCCCTCGCCCGCCGCGGAGGCCACTGGCCTCCAGGTCCCCCCGGACGATTCTTCATGCGCCGGACACCCCCAGACCGCCAAACCCCTCAACCCGCGCCTCAACCGCCCCTGCAGGCCCCCGGCCGGTGGTCTACGCCGCGACCGAGGACTCCTGGTCGCACACCATCGCGCCGCGGCTGCACGTCGCCGGGGCGGACCTGGACCTCGTCTACCGGGTCGAGGTCGAGCACGACGGGGCCTGCGACGCGCTGACGCTGCCCCGCGACACCGACGCGCTCAGCCGGGAGATCGACCAGCTCGGGGTGGCGCTGCTCGCCGCCGACCCGCTGCTCTCGCTGATCCACGCCGGGATCGACACCCACCGCGACCGCGACCTGCGGACAGCGCTCGAGCCGCTGGCCGCGATGGCCGACCTCACCGGCTGCGCGGTGGTCGGCCTGGCGCACTTCAACAAGTCCGCCAGCGCGGACGTGCTGAACCTGATCACCGGGAGCCGGGCGTTCTCCGCCGTCGCCCGCGCGGTGCTCGCGGTCGCCCGCGACACCGACGCCGACGACGGGTCGTGCGTCATGTCCCAGGCGAAGAACAACCTGGGCCGCCTCGACCTGCCCTCGCTGCGCTACACCGTCGAGTCCGCCGAGGTCGCCACCGAGGAAGGCCCCGCGCACGTCGGCCGGCTGGTGTTCCTCGGCGAGACCGAGCGCAGCGTCTCAGACATCCTCGGCGACGCCCAGACCCGCGACCCCGACAGCCGCGCCGAACGCGACGACGCCGCCACCTGGCTCGCCGGCCACCTGGCCGGCCAGGGCGGCGAAGCGGCGTGGGCGGGCCTGCGCAAAGCCGCCCGCGCCGAGGGGATCGCCGAGCGGACCTTGCAGCGCGCCCGAACCAGGGCCGGTGTCGTCGCGGAACGGTCGGGGTTCCCCGCCCGCCCGGTCTGGCGCCTCACCGCCCCGCCAGGATGAGCCGGCCCCGGACCCTGCCGACCGTCGTCGTCGTCGTCGGGACCGTGTGGTGACGGAACGCGACCGTCTGTCGCGGGCGAAGACTCCCAAGACTCCCACCGCCGGCGGGCGGCAGGGTGCTGAAGCGGCTGGTGGCGGCGCCGTGCAGCAGGCCGACACCAGGCGCATGGGAGTCCTGGGAGTCTCACGTGCCGTCACCAGTGACGGCGGCAGGGCGCTGCGGCCGGAGGCCCTCGGTGATGGCCGAGGGCTCACCGCTAGCTGGGTGCTGGCCAATCCGCTACGGGGGTGACTTGAATGCGTACTGGGATCCTGTCGAAACTTGGAGCACGGGCAGTTCATAGGCCGATTCGGCTCTGGACTTCCGACGCGACGGCTTCCGATGGTCGCTGCTGTTCCTCTTACCAATAGGGACCGGTGTTTTACATTGGGCGGCTGGTCCCAACGCTTCGCTAATCGGGCGATCGCCCAATGCTGCCGGGCGATGTCGTCATTGACCGTTGTACGGCCTTCCAGGGTCTCGATAGAGACCGCTCCGAATCCCGCCTGGTGCAGGTAGGCCGTCATCTGGTCGGGAGTTCGTCCGAAGCAGTTTAGTCCGAAGCGCCATTTGGTGCGCCCTCGGAAAGAGCGGTCGGCCTTCCACTCTTGCTCTGTGCTCCAACCGTTGCCAGGCAGAGCGAAATGCAGCAGGAGCGTGCCTCCCGGTCGCACCCGACGGCGAAGCGCCGCCAATGCCTCCCTCAATGTGGGTTCTCTGAGGTGCTGAACCAYGGCGAAGGAGTACGCAAGGTCAACAGGGTCAGTACGGTGCGAGAACTCGGCAGGTGTCTCCCACTCGATGTTGGACGCCGCGTTGACAACGCCTGCGCACGCCAACACGCCTTTGGAAATGTCAACTGCTTCGACGACCTTGACACTGTGGGACACGGCTACCGCCCAGTACCCTGGCCCGCACCCGTAGTCGACCACTCGCATATCTTGTGAGAGGAACGAGCCCAGCAACTGGTTGACCATGTCTGCCCGGGACCGGCGGTTGCGTTCCATCTCGGATTCTGCGTCGTCCGCATAGATGTAGTGCGGTGACAAAGCGAGTAGTTGCACGGCCAACCGTCTCTGGAAATCTTCTGGYGCGTTCCGCACCAACGGAGCCRCCCATGGTGCGCCAAGAAAGTTCTGGCTGCGACCGGTGGTAGCCAGCCCTCCCAGAGTGCGTATGTAACGTCTGCCGCCCATCCGCTGATGCTATCCCGCAGCAGTCCCGACTCGGCTCGTTTGAGCGTCGGTCCTCCCCGCGTGGCGACTATTCGGTCGAGACTGCCTCATCGCTCAGAACTGTGCCCCCCTGTTGACGCCGAGCGAAAACTGAACGGCTTCTGCCGAGGTGAATCGGCGCACCCGGGGTCAGGTTAGTCGCGGTTGGGGCGGTCTTTGGCGAGGAGGTCGCGTCGGGCTCGGGTGYGGTAGGAGTCGCCGGTGAGGGTGAGGACCTCGGCGTGGTGGACGAGCCGGTCGATCATGGCTGCGGCGACGACGTCGTCGGAGAAGGTCTCGCCCCAGCGGCCGAAGGGCAGGTTCGAGGTGACCAGGATCGAGCCTTGCTCGTAGCGGGACGCGACGAGTTGGAAGAACAGGTTGGCGGCGTCCTGGTCGAAGGGGATGTAGCCGACCTCGTCGATGATGATCAGCTTGTAGCGGCGGATCTTCTTGAGTTCGGTGTCGAGGTGTCCGGCCTGGTGGGCGGTGGTGAGTCGGGTGATCCAGTTGTTGGCGGTGTCGAACAGGACCGAGCAGCCGGCCTGGGCGGCTTTGACACCGAGGCCGATCGCGAGGTGGGTTTTGCCGATGCCGGGTGGGCCGAGCAGGATCACGTTCTCGGCTTTGGCGACGAAGGTGCCGGTGGCCAGGTGCGCGAGGACGTCGCGGCGCAGGCTGGGCAGGTGGTCGAGGTTGAAGTCCTCCAGGGTCTTGACCGTCGGGAAGTGCGCGGTGCGGATCCGCATGATGGTGCCGGCGGATTCCCGGTCGGCGGTCTGGCGTTGCAGGACCGCGGCGAGGTATTCCTCGTGTGACCAGTTCTCGTCGCGGGCCTGGTCGGCCAGTGGTTCCCAGGTCCGGCCGATGGTGGGCATCTTCAGCACACGGGTCAGGTAGCCGAGCAGGGCGGGGAGCCCGTCGGCGGGCTGGCGGGTGTGGGCTGTGCTGGTCGGCGACGCGGCCTCGCTGGGTGCGTCGATGCCGATGGTGGTCACTGGCTGCTCGCTTCCGTGCGGGTGGGTGCGGTGAAATCGACACCGAACAAGGCGTCGTAGTCGGGCAGCGCGCGTAGCGCGACGACGTGTCCGTCGGCGTGCTGACGCAGGGCGTGGTGGCGTCGCCGCGCGGTGGCCTGGTCGCGGCGTAGCTCGGCGGCGGTGGCCCGGTGGACCGGGTCGGTGATCACGGTGTGTCGGGCCCAGCAGCGGTCGTGGCGGGCGACTGTCTGCCCGTCGCAGGTGACGGTGACTGTCCAGGCGGACGCGGTCGCCTCGACGAAACGGCCGATCACGCGGGGGTCCACGGAGTAGTCGACCCCGTCGAGGCGGACGTAGTAGTCGCGGGCCAGGCGGATGCGGTGGCGGAGCCCGACCGCCGGTCCGACCGGTGGCAGCGCCAGCATCGCCTGACGGTCGGTGTCGAGCCGGTCGATCGGGCGGGCGCCGATCGCGCGGACCCGGCGGGTGTTCGCCTGGGCCAGCCAGCCGTCCAGCTGGGTGTTGAAATCGGCCGGGCTGGTGAAGGTGCGGCCGGGGAGGAACGAGGTTTCCAGGAAGCGGTTGGTCCGCTCGACCATCCCCTTGAACTCCGGATCCCGCGGCGGAGCGAGGCGGATCCTCGTGGCCAACGTCCCCGCGAACGCCGCCGCCGGCGCGGTCACCTTGCCCGTGCCGCCGATCGCGGACTCCCGGTCCCAGACCAGAGTCCGGGGCACCCGGCCGATCTGGCCGATCAGCTGCCACATCCCCGCCAGGATGTCCCCGCCCTGCCGCGACGGGATCATCGTGGCGGTGGTGAACCGGGAGAATCCCAGGGTCATCACCAGCACCGGCAGCATCCGCTGCTGCCCCCACCCGACCGGGATCCGCGGCTCGGGGAACCACAGATCGCACTGCGCGACCTGCCCCGGCTCGTAGGCCACCCGGTCTACCGGGTCGACCCCGGCGTACTCGGGGCGGATCTGGCTGATCCGGTCCCGCAGGATCGAGCTCGAATGCGTCCAGCCGATCCGCTGCGCGATCACGCTGGCGGGCATCCGTGGATGCTCGGCCAGCAGCGCCCGCACCGCGGGCTCGACCGCGTCGGTCAGCCGTGGCCGTGGCGCCCGCTCGTAGCGCGGCGGCCGGTCCGAGGTCAGCGCGCGGCGCACCGTGTTCCGCGCGATCCCCAGCCGCCGGCTGATCTCGCTGATCGAGACACCCTCAGCCCGATGCAGCCGCCGGATCTCGGCCCAGTCCTCCACAGTGATCACCCTCCAAGGTTGGAGGGTGCGCAGTTTTACTTCGGGTGGTTTCTAGCGGCGGTCGCAACACTGCCTAGGTTCGGGGGCTGTGTTGTCGTCTCGTCGTGGGAAGAAGGGGCCGGGGCGGCGTCCGCAGTCGGCCAAGCGTCAGCGGTTCATGGAGCTCCGTGGCCGGGGGTGGAGCATCTCGGCTGCCGCCCGGGAGGTTGGGGTCTCTCGGACGGCGGGGAACAACTGGTCGCGCGGCTACAAGACCTACCGCCGCGGCCAGGTGGTGGGGTTCGTTCCGGCGCTGGACCGCCTGGCGGTCCGCACGGTCAGCGGTAGGTTCCTGTCGCAGGACGAACGGATCGAGATCGCCGACCTGCGCCACGCTGG
>NZ_MBLM01000175.1 GCF_001854655.1 Parafrankia colletiae
CATGCCACGAAGGGGGCCTCTCATGCCGGTACCGGGCGCGAGCTCCAGAAATCCTGGACGGAACGCGCAAGGATTTCCGGTTCGTTGCCGCCAGGGGGTTTCTGTCCGGGTTGCCCGCTTCCTGTTCCGGCGGAATTTTGGGCAGGGTCTGATCGAACCAGCTGGTTATCGCATGCGAAACCGACTATTCCGAGTTTCGGAAAAACTCCCTTGTCGAGTTGTCGAATAATGCGGCCACCGTTGCCTCTCTCAGCTCGCCGATCACCTATTCTTTGCTCGCCGGATCACAGCCGAACCTATATAGAGCTTTTATGGTCCAGGTTTGGCGCCACGCAAACTCTCTCGGAATTYCGGGTCTCGTTCACCCCGACACGCACTTCGCTGGCGTACAGGAGGCGCAGCTACGCGCTGCCGCGTATCGCCATCYCCGGTTGCACGCCCATTTCCAGAACCGTCGTTTGATCTTCAAAGAGGTTGATTGGAGTCGTCAGTTCGGAGTCCAGATCTACGGTTGTGAACAGCCGATCAGTTTCAAACACCTGAGCTGGCTGTTCGGGCCGGAGACCCTGCCGGCCTCRCTCGACCACGACGGAAGTGGCTCCCTGCCGAGCATTAAGCATGATGGAGCTTGGGATCTGCGGCCGCATGTGGGACGTGTGCTCACCGTTACCAGTGATGTGCTAGCAGACTGGATGCTTCTACTCGGTGACAGCGGAGGGTCTCGCGACGCTGCGCGGCTACTCTACCCGGTTACAGCCGACGAGCAGTCGGCCATTCAGGCGCTAACACAATGGCCACTGCGACTCGGTGCGGCGAATCCTAGGATAAGTCGCGGTTTTGACGAATCCAGCGCACAGAAGTCGGGGCTTATTGAGAAAGGTTTTGCTGAACCCGATGAATGGTCGGAAGTAATTCTTCGTGGGCCGCAGTTCTCCCTGGCCACACCTCTTGCTAAGCAGCCGCCTAATACTGGTAATTACGTCGATCCGATCGATCTTCGAACACTAGATTCTAGTGCAGTTCCGACGACCGACTATCGACGTGTTGCCGATCTAGAGATTTTCCGAAATAGCCAGGATCGATGGATTGACTATACTCGCCTCTCTGTTCTTCGTAAAACTTCAGAGGCGAGGATTCGCACCCTTCCTGCTGCTGTCGGTGTGAGCGGGATCATCGATGAGGAAATCGACTCCTATCTCTTGAAGGAGTCGATTCGRCCCTGCACGGATTTTTTTCGAGTCGTCTGGCGAGAGATGGTTCCAAATAATACTGCTCGAAGCCTGTTTGTTGCACTTGTTCCCCCGGGGCCATCTCACGTAAGTACCGTTCGGAGTCTGGCGCTCTCTGGAAATCGAGCTACTTCGCTACTCGCYGGGCTCTGGTCGACGCTGCCCCTCGACTATATGGTCCGGGTTATGGGGCGAGCTCATATGCATGTATCGGATGCCATTGTCATGCCGATGTTGGAGGATCGCCATCCTCTTGCTGAATCTATCTTGCTGCGCGTTCTCCRCTTGAACTGTCTTACCCAGGCCTACGTTCCTCTTTGGGTCGATTTGTTCAATCAAGACTGGTTTGATGACCAGTGGGTTATTCGAGTGCCGAATGCGTCGCCGCTTGGGGATGTTCAGCCGGAATGGAATATTCGGACGCCACTGCGGACGGAACTGGCGCGGCGGGCGGCGTTGGTAGAGCTTGATGCGCTGGCGGCGGTAATGATGAATATCTCGGCGAATCAGCTTGTCGCGATGTACCGTGCGCGCTTCCCGCAGCTGCAGGCCTACGAGGAAGACAGCTGGTTCGACCTCGCAGGCAGGAAGATCGCGGGGGATCGGCTCAACTTTGGGCTAGGGCAGACGAAGGAGCACTACCTCCAGTTGCAGCGCTACCTGGAGGACCCGCGGCACCAGCAGCCGCCGGAGGGATACGCTGCGCCGTTCTACAAGGTTGATCGGGAGGCCGAGATGCGTCAGGCGCACGCCGCGTTCAGCGCCCRGCTTCAGACGGCTCGGGACGCCGGCTGGCGTGATCCGGAGCCTGCCGGGCGGCCTTCCCAAGCCGAACAGGGCATTGAAGCGGGTGGGGGAGCGGATCGGTGAGGCCGACTCTGGCGGCGGACGGGCTACGGCGTATTCTCACCCAGTTCCTCACCACCACGTTCGCCCTGGCCGGTGCCGATGAGCGGGCCGCGCTGGAGCGGTTCCTCGAACATCCCGAGCACGGTATCTATCGGGGGCCGTACCTGCGGGTGCGTATTCCGTTCCGGGCGGCGGCCGCGGGCTGGGAGCGGCATCTGGAATGGCGGCCGGGTGGCGGCTGGGTGCCGTACGAGCACCAGGCACGGGCGTTCGAGCGGCTGAGCACGCTGCGGTCCCCGGCCGAGCCGACGCTGGTCACCACCGGCACTGGTTCGGGGAAGACCGAGGCGTTCCTCGTTCCCGTCCTTGACCACTGCGCCCGCGCGCACCGCACCGGTGGGGAGAACGGAGCGCGGCGGAGCGGGATCAAGGCGGTGCTGCTCTACCCGATGAACGCGCTGGCCTCCGACCAGACGCAGCGTATCGACGAGTTCCTGGCCTCGCCGGGGCTGGAACAGGTCACTGCGGGGCTCTACGTCGGCGACGTGGCGGAGACGACCTACGAGCGGGTGCTCACCTCCCGGGCGGAGATGCGCCGCAACCCGCCGGACATCCTGGTCACCAACTACAAGATGCTCGACCAGCTGCTGCAGCGGGCCGACGACGTGCCGCTGTGGGACGGCGCCGAGATCGCCTACGTGGTGCTCGACGAGTTCCACTCCTACGACGGCGCGCAGGGCACCGACGTGGCGATGCTGCTGCGCCGACTGGGAGCGGTCACCGGCCTGGCCGAGCCGGGCCGCCCGCTGGGGAACGCCTGCCCGGTCGCCACCTCGGCGACCCTGGGCGAAGGCTCGCACGGCACCGGCACCGGCACCGGTGGCGGTGACGCGGCGGGCACGGGTGACGGCGGGGGAGTGCCTGGTGACGGCGGTGCGGCCATTCGGGAGGTGGCCGGGCAGGTCTTCGGCGCCGTCTTCGACCCGGGTGCGCTGATCGGGGAGAACCGGCAGCGCCCGGAGGAGATTCTCGACCAGGTCGACTACAACCTGCCGCTGCCGGACCCGGCGGATCTGGCCGGAATTCCCGACCCTGCGCGGGACACCTGGTCGATGCGGCGTGTCGTCGCGGCCGTCCTCGGCGTCGACACGCTCGACCCGGCCGTGCTCGGGCGCCTGCTGCGCCGGCACATCCTCACCCATGCCGTGCTGGGCCTGCTCGGCGACGAGCCGCGGACACCGGCGGAGATCCTCGAACTGCTGCCGCGACACGGTGCCTACCGCTGGGGGCTGGCCCTGCAGCACGAGCCGGAGGTCGCCGCGCTCGCGCTGGCCCGGTTCGTCGGGCTGCTGTCCGCGGCCCGTGACCCGGCCCGGCCCGGCCGTCCGCTGGTCAGTGTCGAGACGCACCTGTGGGTGCGGGCGGTCTCCCGGCTGCTGCGCGGAGTGGCCCGCCAGTCCGCGTTCCTGTGGGACGGCGATGCCCGTCGGACACCGGCGCCCGACGCGTCCGAGGCCGATGCCGCGGTCGCGGACACCAGCCAGGCCCTGCTGCCGGCGGTGTACTGCCGGCACTGCGGCCGTTCCGGCTGGTCGGCGATCTCGCCGGAGCGTGACCCGCAGGAGCTGGTCACCGACGCGACGAAGATCTACCGGGCGGCGGTGGGCCGCGACAGGCGGCGGGTGCGCGCCCTGATCGCCGCGACCTCCGCCGAGATCGCCGGCGACGGCGCCGGCCTGTTTGTCCTGGATGCCGCGGGCAGCCGCATCCGCCCGTTCGACCCGGCGAAGGACCGGGGCCTGGGGCAGTCAGCCCCGGGCGGCAGCACCGCCGTCCTGCAGGCCGGCGGGGGCGGCAGCGATGTCGCCGTCCTCGCGGACCTCGGCGACGACCACGCGGCCGAGCTGGACCGCTGCCCGGCCTGTGGGCTCGACCAGGGCATCCGCTATCTGGGTGCCGGGCTGGCGACGTTGGCCTCCGTGGCCGTCACCCAGCTGTTCACCGGCGGTGAGCTGACCGGAGCCGAGCAGCGCACCCTGCTGTTCAACGACTCGGTGCAGGACGCCGCCCACCGGGCCGGGTTCGTCGCGAACCGCTCGTACACCTTCTCGCTGCGCTCGCTGCTGGCCGACCAGCTGACGCCCGGCGCCCCGGTCACTCTCGACGTGCTCGTCGCCGACCTGGTCGCCGCCGCCACCGACCGGGCGAAGCTGGCCGCGATCATCCCGCCTGACCTGCACGACTTCCCCGGCATCGATGCGCTGCTCGCCGGCGAGCACACCGGCGGGCGTGACACCTGGCGTCTGGTCGCCGACCGGCTCGGCTTCGCGACCGTTCTGGAGTTCGGCCTGCGTTCGCGGCAGGGCCGGACGTTGGAGCTCACCCGCACCGCCGCCGCCGAGGTGGCGCTGGACGAACCGGAGAAGATCGCCGCGCTGTGCCGGGACCTGCTGCTCACCGGGAAGGTCACGCAGCTGCCCGGCGGGCTGCCCGACGACGCACGGCTGGCCGCGTTCGTCCGCGGGCTGCTCGAACGGCTGCGCGTCCGCGGCGGCGTGCGCCACCGCTGGCTGGACGGCTACCTCGCACAGGGCGGCCGGCGGTGGATGGTCTGGGGTGGTCGACCGGAGGGTATGCCGGCGTTCCCCGACGGGATCTCCGCACCCGCGTTCGCACTGTCGTCACCGCGGCGGCGCAGCGTATTCGACCTGCTCACCGCGCGCGGCGGCTGGTATCAGGACTGGGCGCGGCGCTGCCTGGAGGGTCTGGACCGGCCCGGTGCCGACGAGTTCCTCAGCCGGCTGCTGCCCGAGCTCGCCCGCGTCGGTGTGCTGGCCAGCCGCCCACTGACCGCGGACCCGACCATCTCCGTGTTCGGGCTGCAACCCGGGCATGTCCGGGTCGGCCTGCTCGACGACGCCGCCGCGGAGCAGGCCGGCATCCGCTGTGACGCGTGCGCCTGGGTGCAGACCGTGCCCCCCGGGCGGGTCGCGGACTGGGCCGGCCAACCCTGCCAGCGCTACCGCTGCACCGGCCGCCTCGCCGCCGCGCCCGACCCGGCCGCCGCGGCCGACTACTACCGCCGGCTCTACCTGGGCAGCGGGGTGTACCGGGTGGTGACCGCCGAGCACACCGGCGTGCTCACCCGCGCCCAGCGGGAGACGGTCGAGCGCCGGTTCCGTGAAGGTGACCGCTACACCGACCCGAACGTGCTCTCCTGCACCCCGACGCTGGAGCTGGGGATCGACATCGGGGACCTGTCCGCGGTGCTGCTGGCCTCCCTGCCGGCCGCACCGGCGAACTACGTCCAGCGGGCCGGCCGGGCCGGGCGGCGCAGCGGCAACGCGTTCGTGCTGACCCTGCTGGGCAACCGCGCCCGGGACCGCTACTACCTCGCCGAGCCCCGCCAGATGCTGGCCGGGGAGATCCTGCCGCCGGGCTGCTACCTCTCGGCGGTGGAGATCCTGCGCCGCCAGTACGTCGCGCACCTCGTCGACCGTGCGGCCCGCGGCCAGCTGCCCGGCGTGGGCCCGCTGCCGAGGCAGGCCGCCGAGCTTTTCGGCCCGAGCGGCTGGCTGGCGGCGTTCGGGCCGGCGGCCGTGGGGGTCGGTGCCGACGCGGTCGAAGTGTTCCTCGCCCTGTTCGGCACCGAGATCCAGCCGGAGGCCGCCGCGGAGCTGCGTGGCTACGCGGCCGGCGAGGTGACCGAGGCACTGGCCCGCGTCGACGCAGCCTGGGAGACCCGCCTGGACGGCCTGCGGCACCGGCTGGACGCCATCGCCGCGGCGATCGCCGCCCTGGCCGAGTCCGACCCCGACCAGCGCAGGGAGGCCCGCGGCCTGCGCGCGGAGCAGGGCGCGATCCGGAAGCGGATCGGCCAGATCGGCCGGGCCCAGGCACACGGCACCCTCGTCGAGTTCGGGCTGCTGCCGAACTACGCCCTGACCGACACGACAACGCTCCTCGAAGCGACGCTCACCTGGGATGAGCAGCTACCCGGGCAGGACGACCGTCGCTACCACAGCGAGGTCCGCGAGTACCCGCGGCCGGCCCGCCAGGCACTGCGCGAGATCGCCCCCGGCAGCACCTACTACGTCCGCGGATACCAACATCGGATCAGCGGGCTGGAGATCGGCAGCCCGGACCGGCCGGCCTGGGAGGACTGGCGGGTCTGCCCGGAGTGCGGCCACGCCCGCACCCGCGGCGCGGTGTCCGACGCCACCCCCTGCCCGCGCTGCGGCAGCCGTGCGATCGCCGACGCCGGCCACCGCTACCGGGTGCTGCGGCCGACCAAGGTGACCGCCGTCGACCGCCGCGACGACGCCCGCATCCGCGACGACGCCGAGGAACGGGCAGTCCGGTACTACTCGGTCGCCCAGACCGTGGACGTCGACCCCGACCGGGTGCTGCGGTCGTGGCGGCACGCCGGGGTCACCTTCGGGATCGACTACACCCGGGCGGCCGTGGTGCGGGAGTTCAACCTGGGGCCCGCCCGCTTCGACCGGCCGGCCGGTGATGTCTTCGGCGGCACGCAGGTCAGGCTCAACCCGTTCCACGTCTGCGTGGTCTGCGGCGGCACCGCGCCGGACGGTCCGCCTCCCACCGCCGCGGCCGGGCAGGGCGGCTCGCTCGTCGCCACCACCGCCACCTCGACACCGGGCAGTGTCCCGCGGGAGGCGGAACATCACCGCGGCTGGTGCCCGCACCGCCGCTCGCCCGCGACCGCCCAGCACCTTCAGCTGATCCTGGTGCACGAGCTGCGCACCGAGGCGATCCGCATCCTCGTGCCCGCGGTCACCGCCGCGGTCGAGGAGCGGATGGCCTCCTTCGCGGCGGCGCTGCGGTTGGGGATCGCCGCCCGCTACGGCGGCGACCCGGACCATCTGCGGATGGTCCGGGCGCACATGCCCGACTCCGGCCCGGGCGGCACCGGGCATGTGCGCCAGTTTCTCGTCGTGCACGACACGCAGCCGGACGGCACCGGCTACCTGCATCGCCTTGCCGCCCCCGACAGCTTCCAGGACGTGCTCGCCGCCGCGCTGAGCGCTGTCGAGACCTGCCGGTGCGTTGACGAGGGGCTGCCCGCCTGCCACCGCTGCCTGCTTCGCGATGCCCGCGACGACGAGTTTCCGCTGATCAGCCGGTCCCACGCGTTCGCTGTGCTGCGTCCGCTGCTGGACGGATGGGCCGTCGCCGAGGGGCCTGGGCAGCGCACCGACCAGATCTCCCTGTTCGACCAGGTGGAAAGCGAGCTGGAGGCGCGTTTCCTGACCGGCCTGCTCGACTGGGGTACCCGCCCGGCCAGTCGGGCGACGATCGAGCGCACCGCGGAGGCCGATGGGGCCCGTACAGCCGACCTGCGGCTGAGCCGGCCCGACGGCCAGGTCGTCCACTGGCGGCTCAAACTGCAGAACACCCTGCACGGGACCAGGCCGGACGCGGTGTTCGTCCGCCTCGACGCCCAGCCGGCCACCGTCGCCGTCTACCTGGACGGATACCGCTACCACGCCTCGACCGAACACAACCGCATCGCCGACGACACCGCCAAGCGCGCGGCGCTGCGCGCGCACGGCATCACCGTCTTCCAGCTGACCTGGGAGGACGTCGAGGCCTGGCGTGGCCGGCCGACCGCGCCACCGGTGTGGCCTCCGTACGCCGGCAACGCCCAGGCCGGCGCACGCGAGATCTACCGGGTGCTGACCCACCGGGACGTCGAGGAACTGACGGACACCGTGTGGGCGAACCCGGTCGAGCTGCTGCTGGCCTACCTGCGTGACCCTGACGCCGAGCTGTGGCACGCCCGAACGGTCGCGGTGCTCGCGGGCCTGCTGCAGCTGCAGGGGGCCCGCGCCACCACGACCCGGGCAGGTGTGCCCGCGGCGGTGCGGGCGGCGCTGACCACCGGTGCGCCGCCCGCTGCGGCCGGGCCGGCCGCAGCCGCACCGGTCACGGTCGTCAGCGTTCGGGACGCGCACGACTGCCCGATCGTCGTCATCGCCGACCAGCTCGGCGCCGGCCGAGTGGTGTGGACCGCGCTCGTGCTCGCCGACGACCGGCCCGCCGCGATCGCCGGCGACTCCGCCGCCCACCGGCAGCGCTGGGCCGCCTGGCTGTACTGGACCAACCTGGTCCCGTTCCTCGACACCCGCGGTGGCGACGGTGTGCAGCTGGCGCGCAGCACCCTCGACGGCTTCGACCCGTCGTTGCTGTGCGTCGCCGCCGGGGCGGGTGCGCTGTCGGTGCACCGCTCGGAGCCGCTCGACGCCGAGACCTCGACCTGGATCGGGACAGCCGCCGACCAACAGCCGGCCCCAGGGGCCGGTGCCGACGATCACGGCGACGAGACGGCCGGTGGGGCCGTCCGGCCCGGCGGACCCGGCCCGACCGGCGGCCCGGCCGAGACCGAACCAACCGTCGAGCCGGGCTGGCAGGAGGTGCTCAGGCTGATCACTCCCGGGGAGCCCGGGCTTGAGACGCTGGCGCGCGAGCTCGCGGCCTGCGGGGTACCGGTGCCGCAGGTCGGTTACGAGCTCGGTGACGCCGCCTGGCAGGCCGAACTCGCCTGGCCCGACGCCCGGCTCGGGGTCGTTCTGGCCGCCGAACCACCGGCCGCCGAACCGTGGGTGGCCGGAGCGGAACCGACCGGAGCGGAACCGACCGTGGCGGAGCCACAGAGCGCGGCGGACGCGGAGGCCACTGCCCGCGATGGGGCCTACCAGCAGGCCGGCTGGGTCGTCCGGGCCGCAGCCGCATGGCAGGCCGCCGACCTCGCCGCCGGAATCGCTGATCCGTTCGGCCCGTGGAGGGGTGACCAGTCGTGACCGACCAGACCAGGGTGACGCTGCGCATCCTCGACCGGGCTGACAAGGAGATCGTCAAGCTCACCCGGRCCGAGAAGGGCGCCGTCTACGACTTCCAGAGTGCCTTCCGGCAGAATCCCAACACGCCGGGTCTGCACTTCAAGCRCCTCAAGGGAAACACCCGCCTGTTCTCCGCGCGGGTGGGCAAGGACCATCGGGCGCTGCTGCTGCACGTCGGAAACCAGGACTACCTGCTCGTCGCGGTCAGGCACCGCAAGGACGTCTACGACGGCATCGAGGACAAGTACGCCTACGAGATCAACCGGGTCACCGGAGGCATCGAGGTCGTCGACCTCTCCGCCGTCGGGGACAGCATCGTCGGCCGCCTGCTCCCGCCGGACCCGGCGAGGCCGCACCCGCCCCAGCCGTCTCCGGCCCCCGACGAGAAAGGCGCCACGGAAGAGACCGGCGGTCAGGGCGACGGCGGTCAGGGCACCGCCGGACCCGGCGAGGGTGGTGAGCCGGCAGGCACCGAGACTCCGATCTTCGCTGTCTTCAGTGATGCCGACCTGCTTCGACTCGGTGTGATCGAGGTGCTGCTCCCGCTGATCAGGCGGATCGCCGACGTGGACGAACTGCTCGGCCTCACCGAGGTCGCCCCACAGCTGACGTCCGACGTCCTGCTGGCCCTGTACGACGGGCGGACCGCCGACGAGGTGTACGAACACATCACCACCCCGGTACGGGCGGAAGGGCCCGTGGACCCGGACGACCTCGCCGCCGCGGCAGCCCGACCGGCAACCCCGGTGACCAGCGACGACGCGGCTCTGCTGGCCGTCCTGGCCGAGTCGTTCGCGCGCTGGCAGGTCTTCCTGCACCCGGCGCAGCGCAAGCACGTCACCCGCGAGTACTCCGGCCCGACGAGAATCAGCGGCGGCCCGGGCACCGGCAAGACGATCGTCGCGCTGCACCGCGCCGGGCACCTGGCGAAGCGGCTGGGAGCAGGCGACGACAAGCCGATCCTGCTCACCACCTTCAACCGCAACCTCGCCGCCGACCTGCGGGCCCGCTTCCTCGACCTGGTCGGCCCCGAACTCGTCGAACGGGTCGACATCATCAACATCGACCGGCTGGCGAGCCGGGTCGTCGGCGAAACCGGCCCGGCCCGGGCGCGGCGCACCATCGACGACGACGCGGCCATGCGGGAATGGGCCGCGATGCTCACCGAGATCGGTGAGCATCGGTGGGACGCCGAGTTCCTCGCCGCCGAATGGTCCGACGTCATCCTCGGCCAGGTGCTGCGTTCCCGCGCCGACTACTTCAAGGCCCGCCGGCCCGGTCGGGGCCGCACCCTGTCCCGCGCAGACCGGGACGAGATCTGGCAGCTCGTCGAACGTTTCACCCGGCGTCTCGACGAGGCCGGAGTGCGGACCTGGCGCCAGGTCGCAGAACAGGCCGCCCACCTCGAACAGGACCGTGCCGCTGCGGCGGCACGCACCGCCGGGCAGCCCGCCGCGGCCGGCGTCACCTCGTCAGGCTCACTGCGCACCTACCGATACCGGCACGTCATCGTCGACGAGGCGCAGGACCTCAACCCCGCGCACTGGAAGATGCTGCGGGCCATGGTCGCACCGGGCCCGAACGACATCTTCCTCGTCGGCGACACCCATCAGCGGATCTACGCCAACCATGTCACCCTCGGCAGCCTCGGTGTGAACATCCGGGGTCGCAGCCACCGGCTGACGCTGAGCTACCGCACCACCCGCCAGATCCTGCGCACCGCCCAGAGCCTGCTCACCGGTGAGAGCTACGACGACCTCGACGGCGGCGACGACAGCCTCGATGGCTACCGCTCCCTGCTCCTCGGCGGCGAGCCCCTGCTACAGGACGCCCCGACCTGGGCGGACGAGCTCAAGCTGATCAGCGGACAGCTCGAAGCGTGGGCCGGGCACGACCATGGCTCGACCGCCGTCTGCGTCCCGACCCGCCACCTGGTCAACGACGTGCTGGCTCACCTGGAAGCAGACGCTATCCCGGCGATCGAAATCGGGCCGGACGGGCCAAAGCAACCCGACGGCGTCCACGTCGGCACCATGCACCGGTTCAAGGGACTCGAATACCGACGCATCATCATCGCCGGCGCCTCCGCCGGTCTCATCCCCCGAGCGGGGATCGAGCGCTACCAGGACCTCGACCCGCGGCGCTACCAGCGAGAACGCGCACGTGACCGCTCGCTGCTGTTCGTCGCCGCCACTCGGGCCCGCGACGACCTGGCAATCTTCTGGCACGGCCGGCCAAGCCCATTCCTCACCAGCACCCTCAACACCGGATCGACGCACACAGACCAGGGCCAGCCGGTTCCGCCTGCCACGGCGTAGCGACGCAGCCGGACCCGCCACCGGCCGGGCTGGCGTGACGAGGGCTTGACCGTCGACCGCTTGGGGTTCAAGTACCTGGACCGACATGACCCCCCACAGAGTGGGACGCGTCGGCCGAGGACGACGAGTTCCGCGCCCGCTTCCGGCGGGAGATCACGTTGATGCGCGGGTCCGCCGCGAGTCGCCTGCATCATCGTGTTGCATCGTTCTGCATCAAAGTGCATCATCGGGGGTGCGGAACAGTCGGTCAGGTGCGGTGAGGTGTGGCGATGCAGGGCGGTCCCGGAGACGAGAGGCGGGGGAGTGGCGGGCGTGCGCCCGAGTCCGCGCCGCCGGGCAGCCCGCGTGGCCGCCTCGCCGCCGATCTTCGTCGCCTGCGTCGTCTCGCCGGGGTGTCCGGGCGGGAACTGGCAGGCCGGCTGGGGATCAGCCAGTCGAAGGTGTCGCGCATCGAGGCGGGCCGCACGCCCGCCTCCCGCGGGGAAGTGGCTGCCTGGGCGAAGGCGTTGGGAGCCTCGGATGAGGATGCCGCCGCGCTGGTCGCGCTCGCCGAGTCCGCGCTGCTGGACGTGCGTGACTGGCGTACGGGCCTCGCGGAGCGAGGGCACCTGCAAGGCGAGATGGGCGAGCGAGAGGCGCGAGCACGCCGCACCTTCACCTATCAGCCCTCGATCGTTCCGGGGTTGCTGCAGACGTCGGAGTACGCGCGTCGCGTGTTCGCGATGTTCGACATCCCCTACTCTCCCGAGAACCTCGCGGCGGCGGTGACCGGGCGCATGGAGCGGCACGCGGTGCTGTACACCGACCGGAGCTTCGACTTTCTCGTCACCGAGGCGGCGCTGCGCTGGTGTCCCGGGCCGGTACACGTTCTGCTCGCCCAGCTGGACAGGCTGCGCAATCTCAGCACACTCGACAACATCTCCCTCGGGCTCATCCCGCAGGGCCGGCCGGCGACGACCTACATCTCGCACAGTTTCGTCATCTACGAACTCGACGCGGGCCAGGGCGCCGACGAGGATGCGGCCGACAACGTTCCGTTTGTGGAGGTCGAGACCATTCACGCGAACCTGACGACCTACAGCCCGGATGACGTCCGGCTTTACCGTGGCCGGTGGGAGCGGCTGGCCGCGGCCGCGGTGTTCGAGGCGGACGCGCGGATTTTTCTGGCCGATCTCGCCGCCGAGGTCGGCGCGGCCGCCGGCCGGTCGTCGTGAAGGCGGAACGGGGTTCGATGCCCGGCGACCGGCCGCCACGGGGTCGAGCCCGCGGCGGCCGGCGTCCGCGGGGGTCAGACGTCGAACTCGCCCCACTTCACGCCGGTGGTGAAGCCCTCCCACTCGTCGAGGGTGAACCACAGGACCGGCCCCTCGGGGTTCTTGGAGTCGCGCACCGCCACGTAGGTGACGAACGCCACCTCCACGCAGTTACCCGCCCCCTCGCACCGGGTGGACCGGAGGAAGCCGTCCTGGCGTCCGTTGCTGTTGGTCATTGTTTCGCTCCTTCTTCCCTGGGCGGGGCACCCCGCCTTCGGGAACAAGCACAATCCCCGCATCTCGGTCGGTTTCTGGGTCGAGACCTAGGAGCCGATCCGGGGGCGGCCCGAGGAGCACACCGTGGGCCCGGCTAGGGCCCGGCGGGCCGAGGAGCCAGGGCAGGGCCCCGCGGGGGGTGGCCCGCCGCGGCTCTCGGTTCTCGGTGTCGTCGAGGCGCGGCTGGACGGCCGCCTCCTCGACCTCGGGCCGCCGAAACCCCGGTTACTCCTCGCCGCGCTGCTCGCCACGGAAGGGCAGCCGGTCACCACCGAACGCCTGATCGAGTACGTGTGGCCCGATTCCGAGCCGCCGGCGAAAGCGCGTGCGAGCGTGCATGACTACGCGAGTGACCTTCGGGTCGCGCTCGGCGGCGGAAAGGTCGAACTCGGACGTCGCTTGCTTCCTCGCAACAACGGCGCCTACGTGATCGCTCGTGACGTAGAAAACATAGATCTGCACCGTTTCAACCATTACAGACGCTTAGCAAAAGCCGCCTCCGGTGCGGGCGAATCGGCTGAATCCGTCAGATTGGGTCGTATTGCGCTCGCCAGCTGGGGGTGGCAGTCCATCGGTTGGGCAACAGAGCCACTCGCCGGGATCTCTGGTCGCTGGGTGGAAAACTTCCGCCTGTCTCTGTGTGACGAACTCCGCGAAACGCTGCTAGCGTGCCTGCAGGGCGAGCTGCTCCTTTCTCGCCACAACCAGGTCATCGCCGAAATCACCGACCTACGCAGAACGCATCCGCTCGACGAACGGGTGGCGGCTCTCGCGATGATGGCCAACTACCGGGCGGGCCGGCAGGACGAGGCGCTGCACGTGTACACCGAGATTCACGCGGCCCTTGCCGATGAGATCGCCGGCGAGCCGGGTCCTGAACTCAGAGAACTTCAGCAACGCATCCTGCGGGGGGATGACACGCTGCGGGCCGCTGGCCCCGCGGCGCGCCTTTCGCCCGCGTCGAATCCGGATGAGAGGCGGCGGCCCACCATGTCCGACGACCCGAACCCGAACCGTGGCACCGCTGAAGCGACCGGCCGAGAAGCGGGCCCCGACGCCGGGCTCGATCCGGCGGCACTGGCGATGCGGGTGGCGGTCAGCCTTGCCCATGCCAGCCAGGACCAGCCGGAGCCCGGCGCGCCGGTGGCCCGCCTCGTACAGCTCGTACACACCCGAACGGCCGGCGATGTCCGTGCCACCGGCGCACTGGCGAGGCTCGCCCGCCGCCCCGACAAGCGCAACGCGCTCTTCCTCGTCCGTGATCTCCTTGTTCCTCTCCTCGCCGCGGACGCGGCCTTCGCCGCCCAGGCGGACGAACTGGCGCCGCACACGATGCCGGCCGTCCGCGACCGCGCCGCGATCAGCATGCGGGCTCGCAAGATTGACATCGGCAAGCAGGTGGTCTTCGAGGAGGAAGTGAAGGTCAAGGGGAACTTCAGCTTCTGAACCAGCCTGGCTGGCCGGAGGCGGCCGGCCACAGCACCGGACGGACCATGAAGGAGTGGTGCGGTGAGCCCACCTGACCGCGAACCGGCCTGGGACGCGGCACCGTCCGCCGGTTCTGACGACCGAGCGGACGGCCCGCGCGGCCCGCGCGGACGTGACGATCCCGGCCCGGAGCCGGCGGCTGACGGGAAACCCGGCGGACGGCCCGACCTCAGGGCAGGCACCGAGGACCGAACCGAGGACGGTGAGCCGCCGGACTCCGAGGACGACGTCCTCGGGGCACTGCGAGGCGAGGACGGTTCGGGCGACGAGCTCGGCGAGTCCGCCCGGGTGTCCGCCATCGCCCAGCAGATCCTCGACCGGCTCGATGGTGTCGAGGGCGGCAGCCTGCGTATCGGCACGCTGGCCCTGTTCAACGACACGGTTACCGCTGGCGGCGGGTTCAGTATCGGGGCGGGCGACCCGGGCCGATCGACAAGCACGACCGAGTTCCGCGAGGTCGAGCCGCACGAGATCGAGCGGACGATCCGCTGCTACCTCCGGCCCGAGGGTTACGCGGAGGCGCTGCGGATCCTGGTCGAGCGGCGGGTACTCATCCTGCCCGGCCCAGCCGGGACGGGCCGGGAGAGCGCCGCCTACAACCTGCTGACCGAGGCGCTCGCGCCCGCCGCGGCCTCTGCCTCTGCCTCCGCCTCCGCCGAGGCGTCGACTGTCGCGAGCGGGGCGGGTGCCGTCCATGTGGCCACCGGGAGCGGCGTGGTTTCCGCGGCGGACTGGGCACCGCCCGGCGAGGATGGCGGGTACCTCGTGCTGCTCGAGGATCTCGCGTCGACGTCCCCGGGGCTGGCCGGTGCGTCGACGTCCGTCGTCGACGACGATCGCTGGATCTCGCGCGCTGCGGGACGGCTGCGGGACGCGCGGAGCTTCCTCGTCCTCGTGACGGATACGCCACCTTCGGCTCTGCTGGAGTCTGTGCGTCACTCGGGCCATGTCCTGACCAAACTCGGAGCGGCGGATTCGGTCGCTGTCGTCGAACGGCACCTGCTGGGGCCTGATCCTGACCGGGCCGACGCGCGCGAGCTGCGTGCACGCCTCGACCGGGCGGGGGCGCTCGATCTGCTGAAGGCCCGACCCGAGCCGGGGATCGCCGCGCATCTCGCGACGGTTCTCAGGGAGGGCGGCGATCTCGCCGCGGTGGTACGCGAACTGGCCGATCCGATGACACAGGTGTGGGACTGGTTCGCGCGCAACAGGGACTTGGCCGCCGTCAGCTTCGTTCTCGCCGCCGCCGCGCTGGACGGCGCGTCCTACCTGCCGGTGTCGGACGCCGGCATGCTGCTCTACCGCATGCTGAGCCCGACCGGAGTGGATGACCATGCCGACGTGCGCTTCCGCGACCACGCGGCGCGGTACGAGCGGTGGATCGAGATCGCGCCGAAGAGCGACGACGGGCCGGCGCCGGGACCGCCGCGCATCCGGTACCGCGCGCCGGCGGTGCAGCAGGCCGTGCTCGGCTACGCCTGGACGTACTTCGACGGCCGCCGTGACGCGATCGAGGATTGGCTGCTGACGCTGGCCACCCATCGCAACACCGACGTACGTACCCGCGCCGCGGCTGCCGCCGGCATGATCGCCTGGCACGACTGCGACCACGCCATGGACCGCTTCCTGCGGCCGCTGGCCGCCAGCACCTCGCCGCCGGCTCGGCAGGCCGCCGCGGTCGCGTTGCAGGTGGTCAGTGGCCGGCCGGAGCTCGCGTCCACCGTCTGGGATCTGATCACGGACTGGGCGGTCGACCGGCCGGCGCCCCCGCAGCGCCGGCGCGGGCTGACGGCCGCGCTGGCCGCCGGCGGGCCGCTCGGGGCCCGCTCGCCCCGCCGGGCGCTGGACGTCCTGCATGACATCCTCGATCGTCCCGGCTGGCGCACGCTGATCCCGGTGAGCCTGAGCCTGGTCCAGCTGATCGAACAGGGCCGGATCGCCGAGGTCCTCGCGGCGCTGCTGGACTGGTCGGAGCCGCAGGACCTCTCGCCGATGGTGACCAAGGCACTGTCGGCGTTCGCGTTCGCCGTGCGCCAACCCGCGCTGACGCCCGGACGGGAACCGGCGCCGGCAGACAGGGACCGCGCCGCGCCGGACCGCGCCGCGCCGGACCGTTCGGCCGTGGACGAGCCGACGCGGCTGCGCGGGACGACGAAACCGACCGCGGGCGCGGCCCCGGCGGCGCACTCCCGGATCCGGACCTCGTGGGATCGGGCGTCCTCCGGCCCGGATCGGGCATCGTCCGAGCCGGCGCGGTCGGCCCCCACGTCGCCTGTCGAGGCCCGCCCCGAACGTCCACTCGTCGATGACAGCCTGGCGTCCATGCGGCCGAGGCTGACGCCGCTGCTGCTCACCCACGCGTCCGGGCACCTCACCGCGTTGCAGGAACTGTGGGCGCGATCCCTGGCCCGCGAACCCGCGCAGACGCAGGCCCTGTCGGCCCTGCGCGAGTGCCTGGAACGGCATGTCACCGACGATCCGACCGCCTACCAGGGCCTGCAGGACGTCCTGCTGGGCGTCGCGGCCCGGCCGGGCAAGCACCGCGAGCGCCTCGTCTACCACCTGGGGCGCTGGGCCGGGGACCGCGAGCGGCCCAACGCGGCCGCGGGGCGGATCCGCCGGGAGCTGACCGAACGTCCGCCTCCGCGGGAGGCGGACGTCCTCGACCCACGTTCGACGATGACGGGAGGCCCACGCCGGTGAAGCTGACCTACAACCCGCTGATCGAGCACCGTGAGGTGCCGTCCATCCGGTGGCTGAAGCCGATCGCGTCGCCGCAGGACGGCACGGTGCTCCTCCTCGCCTCGGCGAAGGGCTCGGTCCTGGCCGTTCAGGCGGGGGAGCCGGTGCCAGCCGCGTGGCTGGGCACACATCGGTGGCTCTCCGTCATCGACGTCCGTGATCACCGGGTGATGTTTGAGCTGGCACTTCCCAGCCGCGACCCGGCCTTCGCCTTCCGCGGCCGGGTCAGCCTGGTCTGCTATGTGAAGGACCCGCGTGCCGTGCTGGCCCGGGGCATCGACGACGTCGCGGCCGCGGTACGCGAGTACCTGCGGTGGATGCTCACCGACGTCGCCGGCGACTTTGACATCACGCAGTTCCACCAGGCGCGCCGCGCGCTCAACGAGCGGCTGCGGCACTTCGCCGGGGACTCGGCGATCGGGTTTCGAGAGGGCCATGTCGAGCTTCTCCTCGACGAGGACGAGATCGAGCAGTCCGGCCGGGCGATCCGTGATCTCCAACGCAAGACCAGGCTCGCGGAGATGGAGCGGAACGCGACGCTCCGCGCGCTCGACGAGCGCGGCGCGGAGGCGCTGATTGCCGAGATCTTCCAGACCGAGGGCGCGAGGGCCGCCTTGGCCTACATCGACTCCGCCGAGGCGGCCGAGCGCGAGATGCTCGCCCGCGCCTGGGAGACCATCCTGACCCGCACCGACGACAAGCTGGAGCCCTTCGAGCTCGCGGAGGCCGAGGCGGAGGTGCGCAGGCGGCTGCTGTCCGGGTCGAGCGCCCCGTTCGGGGGAACCCGCTCCAGACGGTTGCGTGGGACGGCTCGCGAGCTCACTGGCGCCCCCGAGCCCGGGTCGAGCCGCGGCTGGGACGTCGACGGGTCACGGCCGGGCTCCGCCGCCGAAGCGGCATCCGACGGAGGCCGTACCGCGTCGACCTCGACCCGCACCGCTCCGACTTCGGCCCGCGCAGACGGCCCGTCAGAGGACCCGCCGTGGCGCGACCCGGTTCGCCGCGACAGCCGCGGTCACGCGACCGACGGCCCGCCGGAGGACGAGCCGCTCCCGGAAGGCCCCGGTGACGCCCGCCCCGCAGGTGCTCCCCGGGCCAGCCGGCTGCGCGGTACCGCCAGGCCTGGTCACTGATGCCGGACGTCATCAACAAGGTGCGTGCGGGGGAGGGCACCTGGGCCTACTCGGGCGACCAGGTCGTCGGCTTGGGCGTCTGGACGGAACGGGAGATCGGCCACGGCGACGACGCGGAACCGCTGCTGCTGCACCAGGTCAGAAGAGACGAGGGGCTGATCGGCGTGTTCGACGGCTCCGGTGGATCCGGGGCCGCGACAGCGTACCGGTCGGGCGACGGCGTGGACCGGTCCGGAGCCTGGGTGGGTTCCCGGGTGGCCCGGGCCGCGGTCGAGTCCTGGTTCTGCGCCCAGCTTCGCGCGGGTTGCTCCTTCGAGCCGGAGAGCCTGCGGGTTCACCTGGGCACGATGCTCGGGCAAATGCGACCCGCGACTCGCAGCAAGATCTCCGGGTCGGCGCGGCGCGAACTGCCCACCACGGTCGCGGTGGCCCGCTACCAGCGGCGCGAGCACGTGGTCACCTGCCAGATCCTCTGGGCGGGGGACTCCCGGGTGTACCTGCTCACTCCCGGAGCCGGCCTGCAGGCACTCTCACGTGACCACACGGTGGAGACCGACGCGCTGCACCAGCTGCTCCAGGACCCGCCGATGACCAACGTCGCCAGCGCTGACCGGGACTTCTACATCGACTGCGCGGAGCTGGTCGTCGACACGCCCTGTGTTCTGCTCTGCGCGACGGACGGCTTCTTCGGCTATGTCGACACCCCGGCAGACCTCGAGGTCCACCTGCTTCAGGCGCTCCGTGACTCGGCGAGCGAGCTGGAGTGGGCGAAGGGCCTGGTGGGACGGGTCCGTTCCTACACGGGCGATGACGCCTCGCTCAGCCTGGTCGGCCTGGGCTTTCCGGGCTTCGCCGCGTTGCGCGACCAGTTCGCCGAACGGACCAGCGTCGTGTTCGACCGCTACGCACCCGGCGCCCACCGCGACGTGGCCTCGCGAGGCGACCCGGAGTTCGGCCGCTGGCGAGACGAGGCCTGGGCGGCCTACCGGTACGGCTACGAGCGGCTGATGCCGCCGCCGCGCACGGAGGTGCGATGAAACGGGGTGACGTTCTCCACGGCTACGAGATCGTCAGTGAGCCGTCGAACAAGGGCGCGGGCCGCTGTGTCTGGGCCTTCGCCCGCAAGAACGGCAAGGACTACTTCATCAAGAAATACCTCGACCCGAAGCGGCCGGGGCCGAGCGCAGGCGAGGAGAAACGGCGGCGGCTGACTGCCGAGTGCGCCGAGTTCGAACGGCGCCACCACGCGGTCGCGAGCATGCTTCGGCCGGACGCGGTCGGCGCCGGCAACCTGGTGCTCGCCCTCGACTTCTTTCACGAGGGCTCGTCCTACTACAAGGTGACCGAGAAGATCACCGAAGCCGAGCCGGCGATACCGCTCGAGCCCGAGCAGACACATGTTCTGCTGCGCACGCTTGCCATCAGCCTGCGTCTGCTGCATGACATCGGGGTGGTGCACGGGGACCTGAAGCCGGACAACATCCTGATCCAGCGCAGGACACCGGCCCCGTCCTTCCACGTCGCGAAGCTCATCGACTTCGACGACGCCTACGTGGCCGGTGATCCGCCCGCCCGTGACGTCGTCGGCGGAGACCTGCTGTTCGGTGCCCCGGAATGGTGCCGGTACGTGCAGGGTGACCCGTCGGTCGGCGGGTCACAGCTGACGACCAAGGCCGACATGTTCGCGCTTGGGCTGGTGGCACATTACTACCTGACTGGTGCGCTGCCCGGCTTCGGCAGCGGGTACGGTTCGCCTGCGGACGCCGTCAGCTCCGGCCAGACACTGGACCCGGACCGTCGGCTGACGGACAAGGTGGCCGATCTCGTCAGGAGTCTGACCGCACGAGATCCTGACCGGCGTCCCGGTGTCGACCAGTTCCTCGCCGTCGTGGCGAGCGCGGACAGCTGCCGGCTCGCCGCCGGCGGACGGCCCTCGACGCCCCGGTCGGCGGGGTCGGACAGGCGGTTCGAGGCGAGGCCTGACGGCACGGTGACCGGCGTGCCAGGTCGGACGAGCCGGATCCGCACCAGCGTGGGACATGACGGCGCCAGCCGCCACACGGGCGGTCCGCCCGCCAGTGCGCCCCCTGCAGCCACTCCGCCTCCGTCCGTCACTCCGCCGACCGCGGGCTTGCCTCATGACAGCCGACCGCGGCCGCGGTCACGGCTGCGGATAAACCTGTGAGCCCTTTCCGCTCCCTTTCTCGACCCCTCCGCGATGCTCAAGAAAGGCTGGACACATGGCCCTGTACCAGGGAAACCTGCAGTACGCAGTCGATATCGTGATGTGCATTGATGTCACCGGCAGCATGGGGCCTGTCATCGACAGGGTGAAGGAGAACGCCCTGTCGTTTCATGCCCACCTGGACGCCGCGATGGGCAGGAAGGGAAAGTCCACAAGCCAGCTACGGATCAAGGTCATCGCTTTCCGTGATTTCGGTTACAATACCCAGGATGCGATTCAGGAGAGCGAATTCTACGTCCTCCCGGACGAGTCGGCGGGGTTCGAGAGGTTCGTCAAGGGTCTCGTCGCGACCGGCGGTGGCGACGAGCCCGAGTCGGCGCTCGAAGCGCTGGCGCTGGCACTGCAGTCCTCCTGGGAGAGAGGTATGGACCGTCGCCGGCACGTCGTCGTGATGTTCACCGACGCATCGGCGCACCCGCTCGGATCTCCCTCCGCGGTGGCTGCCCCCTCCTATCCCCAGCACATCGCCCGGAATCTGGAGGAGCTTTCCGAGCAGTGGGGCTATGCCACCAGTCAGTCGGCGGTCATGGAGAACTCCGCCAAGCGGCTCGTTCTCTTCGCCCCCGAGCGGCCGCCGTGGCCGGATCTCGCTGAGGAATGGAACTGGACGATCTACTTCCCCTCGCGGGCCGGCGCCGGCCTGGAGGAGTACGAGCTCGACGAGATTGTTGACACGATCGCTCACAGCCTGTGATCTCCCTCTGGCGTTCTGGCCGCGCGGGAGGCGGCCAGAACGGCTCTGAACAACCCCGTCCGTCGGCGACCGACCTCCCGACGTCGCCGGCTGCGCTGCCCGGGTGGGCACCGCCGACATCGGTCGTTCTCCGCTGTGAGGAGGCCGAGCTGCGCTGCGGCCAGCAATGGATCGATGTCACCTGGCCGGACGGAGCAGTGCTCCGGAGCCGCAGAAGCAGCTGCGTCCTCGCCAGGCTGACCCCGGCCGACGATCCCAGCCGTGAGCAACTGACGATCGTGCTCACGCCGTCGACCGGTGACGAGGCCTCATCCGGCGGTGGGATCCGGGTCACGCTTGCGCTTCTGATCGGCCGAGACCAGGCACCGGCGGCCCGCATGTTCCTCGACGGGTTGCTGGCAGACATCTTCAGGCCACCAGGCCTCGCTCGGTGGCACCACCGGAGCGAGGCTCCTGCGGCCGGCGAGTGGCCTGCCGGCGCGCGCAGCCGGCAGGCCGGGATCGCAGGCAGACCACAGCCCACGCCTTCCGCCGGCCCGCCGCGCCGTGGCCGGCCGACCCACCCCGAGCACGCGCCGCCCGGCCGGCACCAGTGGCTGCTGGCCGTCGAGGAACTGGCCGACGCGGCCGACTGGGTCTCGTTCGCGCCGCTCGAGGCCACCGCCGAGCTCACCGACGACCTGCGCCGCCGGGTCGTCCGTGTTGCTGTCGACGTCCCGTACTGAGTGGTCCTTCAGCCATGGTTCCTCAGACCTGGACCTGTCCCGCCTGCGAGACCAACAACGCCGCGGACAAAGGCCAGTGCATGGCCTGTCAGCGGACTCGCCGTCCCACCGCGGGCGGCGAGTCCGGCGCGGGCCGACCGACGGACACCCGCCAGCCTCGGCGACCAGCACCACCTCGACACGCGCCGACTGCCGCCGCGAGGACGGTGACCACCGGATCAGGGTGGCAGTGCGACCTGTGCGCCACCAGGAACGAGCCGGGCGCGGCCTCCTGCATGGCATGTAGTAGTACCCGGAACGTGGCCACGAGGGCATCCTCGTCCCCCGAAGCCGAGCCGTCGTCGCGGCCGACGCCGTCTTCCCTGCCGACGCCGTCTTCCCGGCGAGAGCCGTCTGCTCGGGCCGAGCCGTCGTCGCGGGTCCGGCCGTCCTCCCCGGCTGAGCGGCCAGCCCGACCTTCACCGGCGGAGCGGCGAATGTCGCCTACTGCGCGCACCCTGGACACTCCATCTGATCTCTCGCCATCACCGGGGCGGGCGCGGGACGATCGTCGGGCCGCGCCGAAGCCGGCTGCACCATCGGCAACCTCCGCGGCGGACACCGCGTTGTTCTTTCCGCCGCCCAGATCCAGCGCGCTCCCGCCTGCTCGACACGTTCCGCCCGCTGCCGCTGGCATCTCCAGCAGGCCGCGGAAACCGGTACTCCTGGGCGCTGTGATCGTCATCGTGATCGTCATCGTGGGTGGGCTGGGTGCGGTGGCCTACGTCGGGGCGAGCGACGCGAAGACGTCCCCCTCAGGCGAGACACCCCCAGCGGCAACCGCCTGCCCGGACCCTGTCGCGGCGGCCCTCCCCGGTGGCGCCGGAACCCTCGTCGCCGCGTTCACCACACCGCTTCACGCGGTGACCATCTGCCAGGACAACGCCGGCAGCCTCCACTACTACGGTGCCTCGATCACCGATCCCGGCACCAACCTCCACCGGCGCGCCGAGCTCACCGACTTCGGCTACCAGGCCGTCAACGGCGAGTATCGGTACGAGATCCGCGTCCACGACGGTGAACTGGTGATCTGTCGGGGGGCCGGCGTGATCGGCCGGGAGCAGCTACAGCCGGTGGCCTCATGAGCTGATGAGCCCAGGGCTTTCCGCTTCCCGTGTCCGCCTCTCCGCCCAGTAGTCCCGCACGGCACACCAGGGCACAGGCCTGGCCATGATGATCCCGAGGGCCCTACGGTGATCGTGTCACCGCACAGTCACACACCACGGGAGCGTGACGTGACGCAGGCCCCAAGAGCAGCAGGTGCCGACCAGGCCGACGAGCTGCGGGCGGCGATGGCCGATCGGCTCTTCGCCGACGGCTGGATCAGCCGGCCCGAGGTGGAAGCCGCGTTCCGGACCGTCCCACGGCACCTGTTCATGCCTGCGGGCATGCCGCTGGACACGGCTACGCCGTCGACCAGTCCCCGGTCACGAAGGCCGACCCGAACGGCGTGAGCCTGTCGACGGTGTCGGCGCCGTGGCTGCAGGCCCGGATGATCGCCCAGGCAGGTATCGCGCCGGGCATGCGGGTGCTGGAAGTGGGCAGTGGCGGCTACAATGCGGGCCTGCTCGCGCACGTCGTGGGTGCTACCGGCCAGGTGGTGACCGTGGACATCGATCCGGAGATCACCGCCCGCGCGACCGCGGGTCTGGACGCGGCCGGCTACGGCGCCCGGGTCCGCGTTGTCACCGCGGACGCCGAGCACGGCGTACCCGCCCACGCGGACTACGACGCGATCATGGTGACGGTCGGGGCGTGGGATCTGACGCCCGCCTGGCTGGAGCAGCTGACCGGCGACGGTGTGATCGTCGTGCCGCTGCGGATGAACACGTTCACCCGTTCGCTGGCCTTCCGCCGCTCGGGAGAGCACTGGGCGAGCACATCGGCGCAGCTGTGCGGGTTCGTGCCGATGCAGGGGCTGGGAGCGCGCGGCGAGCGTCGGCTTCACCTGCGCGACCCAGCCGGCGGGGTGGTCACGCTCCTGTTCGACGAGACCGAGATCGACGACCCGAGGGCCCTCACCGGCGCGCTGGAGCACGACCCGGTCCAGGCCTGGTCCGGGCGCATGATTCCCGCCCAAGGCCAGTTCGCAGACCTGCATCTGTGGCTCGCCGGCCTGCTGCCCGGCTTCTGCCGCGTTGAGGCGGGGCCTGGCACGCCGCTGGCGGCCGAGGGCTTCTGCAGAACCTGGTTTCCCTTCGGGGGTGTTTTCGATGACTCCTTCTGCGTGATGGAGGTGCGGGAGAGCGGCCGGCCCGACGGGGGCCACGAGTTCGGCGCGCGCGGCTACGGGCCGCACGCCGCCGAGGCGGCCGAGGAACTGGTCGCCCAGCTCAAAGCCTGGGATGCCCACGGCCGAAAGATCCCCGGCGACGCCTACGCCTACTGGCCGGCGGGAACCACCATCCCCACCTCCGAGGCGCCCGTGTGCCAGTTCCGCAAGGTTCACGGCACCGCCACGATCACCTGGCCCTCGCCGCTCAACGCTCCGCTGCCCGTGCACGACCTGGTTGAACGCGACTGACCAGGTCGTTGAGTAACAGTTCATACCGGCCCGGCCCGGCCCGGGCCGCCGGCCGGATTCGCCGCCCGGGTAGTCGCTATGGGCGCCGGCTCCTGTTGACATGCAGGGATGGACGGGCCAGGCGGTCTTCGCGTCGCCGGGCCGGTGCTCACGTACGGTGACGAGCGACCGAGTGGGTTGGCGTGAGAGTTCCTCGATCAGCGTTCATCCTGGACCGTCTGCGGACGGCCGCGGTCAGCAGAAGCCGCAGGGCGCCGAAAGATCGCGACAGATCAGTGCTGATCGCGGCGATCGCACAGATGGAGCGGACGAGTTGGCCTGTACGCCGGGTTCTGTTCCGGGTCGCCTTGCGGCTTGCCGGTGACGGTCATCCATCTAGGACCGCCGTTGCCGGCGGCCTCCAGCGGTCTACCCGCAGGCTCGGGCGGGCAGCCCTCGAACGCCTGCGCAGCCGCGGCCGTGACCGGCCGGGGCCTCTTGACCTTGCTCCGGGTGGGGTTTACCGAGCCGCCCGGGTCACCCCGGGCGCTGGTGCGCTCTTACCGCACCGTTTCACCCTTACCGGCGCCCAAGGGCACCGGCGGTCTCTTCTCTGTGGCACTGTCCCGCGGGTCACCCCGGGTGGGCGTTACCCACCACCCCGCCCTGTGGAGCCCGGACGTTCCTCGGCGGCACCAGGACTCGCGCCCCGGCGCCGACGCGACCGCCCGGCCAACTCGTCCGCGGGACTCAGCATATGGCACCTGCCGTCCTAGACTGCGTGCACGGGTATCAGTGCCCGGATCGACGGAGGCCCTGCCGGTCTGAGTCGGCCGGGTCGGCCGGAGTTTGCCGGGACGGACTGTGCAGGGGGCGGGCGATGACGGCACCACAGCAGCCGGGCGGTGGCGGCGAGGCGCCGCGGGCCGTGGCGCCGGGCCAGGTCCCGCCAGCGGTGGGTGGCGCAGCCGGCCCGGCCACCACCACCGGGTTCCCGCCGCCCTCGGCGCCACCGGTGCCGGGGCAGGTCCCTCCGGGCGGGCCCGCGCCGGCCCCGGGTACCGGGCCGGCCGCCGCCGGTGGTTCCGGGCCGGGCCGCCGCGCCGGGGTCGCCTACACGACCTACGCGATCACGGTGCTGATTCTGCTGATCGCGATCCTGGTGATCGTGTTCGTCGTCAAGAACGACCAGCGGCTGAGCATCTGGGTGTTCGGTTCCACGCAGGAGATGTCGGTCGCCGGCGCGCTCGCCGCGGCTGCCGCGGCGGGGCTGGTCGTGGGCCTGCTGATCGGCGTGATCCCGCAGATCCGCCTGCGCCGGGAGCTGCGCCACCTGCGGCGGGACAAGCGCGCCGRCTGAGCCGGCACGAGCGCGCACGCTGCGGCCGTTCCGGTCAGCCGTGACAGTGCTGTCCGAAAGTGGTCCAGGCTCCGGCCCGGCCCCGTGGTGGTGGAATGCACTAACCTCGGGCTTTCACCGGGGTGATCGTCTGTTGGGGTGCCGGGAATAGGAAAGTGCTCCTGAGCTGGGAGGATCGGGCTTGCTGAGGGCCTGAATCAACCGAACCAAGGAGCACCTTCGCGGTGAAGACTACCGCTCTGTATCCGTCTGTCCGCGTGGACGCCGCCGGGCGTGGAATCGTGTCGCAGGCGGGCGGGCTGATGCTGACCGAGACGGTCCGGGCCAGCGGGCTCGGGCAGGCCCTGTCGGTGGCGTTGACGCCGTGGCGGCCGGGTCGGGCGGTGCACGATCCAGGCAAGGTGCTGTGCGATCTGGCGCTGTCGGCGGCGTTGGGTGGGGAC
>NZ_MBLM01000176.1 GCF_001854655.1 Parafrankia colletiae
AGACCTGGGCCCGCAGCGCCACATCGCGGAGGCGGACACCCTCGTAACCGCCGGACTCCAACAGCTCCAGCACCACGCGGACGATCTCATCTGACGGCTGCACTCGGGCTCTCATCCCTGGGACCAGAACAGCTTCCCTACAGATCGGACCAACCAGCCAGCATTATCTGCCCATCCGCCCCCCAAAAGTTGATCAAGAAATGATGGGGTAGCGGCATGCCACCTGTCGCGCGTTCTCGTCGTCCTGGGCGGAGAGCGGGGTCGGCAGCGGGGTGAGTTCGGCGGGGGCGGTGGGACCGGGCGCGTGCAGGACGGCGATATGCGCTACGTGGGTGGGGCTACCTCCACCGAGGCAGGCGACGGCGGCGACAGGCACGCGCTCGCCGGGTTCGACGGGCAGCCGGAGCTGGCCCGGGTGCCAGTCCACGGTGAAAAGGGGACTGGCCTCACCAGTGAAGCCGATCTGGTGCCAGCGGCGAATGGACGGACTGTCCGGCTCCTCTGCGTAATAGGCGGCGAAACCAACGATCTGCACATGCGGCCCGTGTACCTGCAGAGCTGCCGACAATGGATCCTCCGGGATGACTGCGACCTTCAGGGAAATTTCGGAAGGGGCCGGATGGCTGTCGGGGCACTCCGAGGGATGAATGTTCGACGGCGGATTTCCGTGGATAACCGCCGAGGCAACCACGCCGTCGCCGTGGGGAAGGATGAACCAGCGTGCGTCGGGGATGCCGGCCGTTGAATCGAAAACCTTCTCCCCGACGCAGAATCCGATGAAGCCAACCGCACAGTCGGGTGCCACGGTGTTCAGCAGCGGGCGGTCCAGCCTGGCGCCGGAACGGACGTTGGCTCCGTTCCCATACGTGGTTCCTGAGAAGAGGGTTCCCCTGGCGGCCGTCGGGCATCGGCCGGCCTTCTCATCCTCCGGAACGCGATCGGTAAGCGCCAGCAGGGCAAGACCGACGAGAGGTATCAGGACGGCCCCGCCCACGAGAAGAGCCAGCCGTCTGCGGCGCGTTGTTTTCCGGGGGGCCCCGGTCTGCTCAGTCGAGTCGGTCGCCGGCGGACCCTGTCGGCCAGGCGGATCCTGCTGATCCGGTGGGCTCTTCTCGTCGGGCTCGACCGGCGGATCCTGCACGGTGGCTTCCTCCGTGGGCCGCGACGCCCGCGGCTCTTCCCCCGACGGCCGGAGAGCCTGGTCCACCTCCCGCCACCGGCGGCGCCAGGCCTCCACGTCACCGCCACAGGAACCGACAAAGGCGAGCGTGACGTCCAGAGTCGGTAGCCGAACCCCTCCAGCGGCTTCCGACAGTGTGCTGGCGCCGTAGCCCGCTCGCTTCGCCAGAGCTCGATAGGGCGGCTGGCCGGACTTTTCCCGCAGAAGTCGGAGGTCGTGAGCGAAGGACTGCAGGGGTCCGGCGGTCGGGTCGACCGGCCGTGGTTTTCGAGGCATTACGACCGAAGGGGAGGACGGGTCACGGCTCAGGCTCCTCTGACGGTGGCTGCAGGGTCGTCGGTGATGGTGTCGTCGGCCTGGTGAATGAGTGCTGGTCTCGGTGAAACGTGAGGGACAGCGAGGGCCTGGAACGCACCTCCCGGGTCTCCTCCATGACACAGACCGCGCTGACCTGCGCGGCCCGGAGGAGATTGTCCGGGGTTGATTGATCAGATGCAAACCTGCTGGTCGGTCAACGTTCGGGCTGGCTTACTTGGTCCGGGCAGGCGTCCGAACGGCCGATGGCAGCGCCTTCTCGTGCCATCACCTCCTGCCGTGGGTGCCCGCCGACGGATCGCGTGCTTCGTTCGCCTGTCCGTTGCTCGCAGGCAAGAAAAGGCGTGTCTCCGGAGGGGCGACCCGACTGTTGATCCACTGACGGGCGTCCCGGAAGCGGGATGTCTACCGAGAGATTTTCCGACCGAGTTCGTTCTCTACCGACAGGGAGTTGATCACAGGTGCGCGGAGAGGGATTTCCCGTTGCCGGACGAGTCAGACGGATGACGTTTCTGGTTGCCTTGATGYTGGGACTGGGAGGTGGGGCGATTCTTGTGTCTCCCTCTGCCGCCCACGCGGCCACGTACGGCGGGCAGTGCGGCCCCGGCTTCAATGTGATCGATTCGGTCAGGGTGACGGGCGGCACCGTCTTCCTTACCTACAGCAGTGCCACGAAGGAAAACTGCGTGGTTACCGTTCGCGACACGCCCGGAGACCCCGTTTTTATGTACGCGGAGGTGGCATTGTCGGGCGATCAGGACCAGACCGAGAACGCTGACGACTACACCGACCACACCAGACCGGTGTATGTCTATGCACCCAGCTCCTGTATTGACTGGGGCGGCGGGATCAATAACTCGGCCATTCACGCGCATGACGTGCACTGCGGCTGAGTGCACCTCTCGGATCCTCGCCCGGAACAGCTGGGCACACGATTTCGGTGGTGGCGAGATCGTGTTCCACCCAAATTCACCACGATAACCATTGCGCAGTAGCGAGGTCGGCGCAGCCGCCGAGATCTGCGCGGCCCCGACGTGGAAGACAGAGAAAGGAAGAAAGCATGAGAAAGTTCCGACGACTGGGTACCATGGTCACCCTGTGCACTCTCGTTGCAACAATGATGGCCGTGTTCAGTTCGCCGGCCCACGCGGCAACGAATCCCTACAGCCGCTTCTCGGCCTGCTCCAACGAGTTCGGGGGGAGCTGGAGCGACACGAGCGACGGCCACCGGACCCTGAGCACCCCCTCGGGCGCCAAGGGAGGTGACGTTTATCTGCTGTACAACAGCGCGACCGGGTACAACTGCGTCGTCACCATCAAGACAGCCTACGTGGGCGCGCCCAGCTTCACCAACGCCGGCCTCCTGGTTGATGACGGAACCGGCTGGCATGATGACAGCGGTGATTTCGGCTACTACGCCGCGGTGCAATGGTATGCCCGCGGGAAGTGCGTTCAGTACGACGGCATGATCGCCTCACCGGGCGGCTCGCCGGATACCATCGCGTTCGGTAACCGGTACACCTGGGGCAACTGCGGATGATGCCCCTGCCGAGGCCCGGTACTGACCGGTAGGGAATTCTCCGCCGCCTTTCCCGGAAGGCTCCGCGCAAGCGGAGAAGCGGAGGACTTCATCGCCCGGGCAGCCGGGTCGGGCCCAGACGTGCGGCCGCGGCCGCCGCGAACCGTCCCGGACCGGTCCCGTGCCCTGTCTGTCAGCCTGAGGGGGACGAGCCAGAGCCCCGCAGCCGTTCACCCGGCGCGGGGCTCTGGCATTCCGCGGCCGTCGGTCGACAGCTCGCCGCCGAATCCGATCCGCCCGTTGGCCCAGTCGAGGACCGCGGCGAGCAACGCCTCCCTCGCGGGGAAGTGCCCGTAGCTCTGCGAGTGCCCTGCAGGCGGCGTCAGAACGGGATTTGCACTGCGTAGACCTGTTCGTGATCCGCTGGTGTCCACATCCATCCGGCACCCAGCCGCGAGCCCAGAACCTCGGCGGCGCGGACCGCGTACGGCTCCTCGGGGTTGGTCATCCCCCAGCGCCTGGCGATGGTGTGCGCGGCTTCACGCGCGGCCGCGACGGCGGCTTCCTCGTCCGTGTACACGCCGATCATCATGAGCGCCGGCTCCTCGATGATGCCGCACTCGATGCAGCCGACCTTGCAGACGAGCCAGTTGACCTTGCCGCCCACCGGGATTCCTCTCCGCACAAGTTCTACGTCCGGTAGAACTTCCGGTCACGAGGGTACTCAGCGCCGAACTCGCGCATTCGCTCTCGCTCGAGTCGTTACAGAGACCAGGGGAAGATCACAGATTCGAGGGGCAGYGGGAGGGCGGGTCAGCCCGCTGAAGCCGGGACGGCGCCACTGTCCCAGTAGTCGACGCGTTCGGCGATCAGGCCGTTGCGGATGGTCACCAGCCACAGGCCGCGGACGCGCAGCGGGCCGCCGGGGAGCATGGCCGTCATCAGATAGGGCACGGCCACCCGGTCGCCGGCGGCAATCGGCGGCGCCTCGGGGGTGTAGCGCAGCTGCGGGAAGGCGGCCAGGAACCCAGGCAGCCGCTGCCGGTAGGCGGCCCGTCCGGTGCTGGCCCGGCCCGCGGGCGAGGCGTGCTCGTTGCGGAAGTCCTCCGTCACACAGGCCGCGACGGCGTCCGGGTCGGCCGCGTTCAGTGCGGCCGCGTAGGCGGCGACCGGCGCCGGGAACGGGAACGCGGACCACTCCCCCGTGGCTTCCTCTGCCACCCCGCGTGTCACGCCGTGGCTGCCGAGGTCACGACTTCGGGCCCCACAGCTCCCGGACGGTCGCGAAGACCCGCTGGTCGTGGCTGAACTCGATCACGTTCCCGTCCGGGTCGGTGACGGCGCAGATGTAGCCGATCGGGTCGGGCATGTCCCGCGGTTCCCAGTGCAGGCAGCCGGCGGCCCGGGCCCGGTCGGCGGCCCTGTCGACGTCAGCGCGGGTGGGTAGCTCGATGCCGATGTGCGCGAACGGTTTCATGATGCCCTGCTGGCTGCCCCTGGTGGCGTTGAACGAGGCCAGTACCAGCACGAACGGCGTCTCCCACTGCCCGGGATTGGACAGCCAGACGTTGCGCCCGTCGGCGTCCTCCCGCATCGCCACCACCACCAGCGGAGTCATGGACGTGTAGAAGGCGATGGAGGCGTCGAGGTCACCCGACGGCAGCGCGATGTGGGTCCAGCGAGGCTGCGTGATCCCGGCGCCGCCCGCCTGTTCACCGGCGGTCTCGCGGCCCGTCGCGACGACGGGCCGGGCAGCTGGTGTCGCATCGATGGTCACCGGTGTCACTCCCCTCCTGGCCGATGCGGGCATCGGCCGGTCACCTGCTCGGCGCAGTCCTACCCACCGCGGCTCCAGGCCTCCCGGACCTTCACCCGGTTCGATGCCGGCCTCACCTCCCGCGCGGCGGCATCGACGGGGACCTCCCGGCACCACCCCGAAGGCGGCACGCGCCGGGAGGATGACGCCGTGCACCGGAAGCCGGCGACCAGCCCGAAACCCGGCGTTCGGGCAGAAGTATCCCGGGAGGTGTTTCCCGGCGAAGGCAGGTATACATGGTCGGTGGACTACGGCCTGGCTGCGGCGGCACCTCTGGGCTGGTCTCCGCCGGGTGAGGGCTGGGTCCGGGCCGGCCAGTGGGAGCTGGACTGCCAGCCATCAGCGCCGTCGGCGGTGCGTCGGCTGGTGGGCGCGGCGCTGCGCGGTGACCAGTGGGCCGACCTGCGGCCGGACGCCGTCCTGATCGCCAGCGAGTTGACGGCGAACGCCTGGCTGCACGGCCAGCCGCCGGTCGAGGCACGGCTCCTGGTCAGCGACGAGGCCGTCCGCGTCGAGATCGCGGACGGGAGTGCGACGCCGCCGGTGTGCCCGCCGGCCGGTGGCCTGGGGCTGACCGGCCGCGGCATCGGCCTCGTCGCCGCGCTCGCGGCCCGGTGGGGCGTCGACCGGACGGGCAGCGGCAAGATCGTCTGGGCGGAGCTGGCCGGCGACGGGGCCCTGGTCGCCACCAGTGCGGCGGTCGCCACCAGTGCGGCGGTCCCCCCCTGTGAGCTACCCGCTACCCCGCGCGTACCCGACCCGGCGCCACCCGACGCGGGTGGCGCGGCGCGGCTCGCGATCAGGCTGGGGGACGTCCCGACAGATCTGCTGCTCGCGGCGAAGAACCATGTCGACGGGCTGATGCGGGAGTTCACCCTCGCCACGTCCGGGGCGCGGAACGGGTCCAGCGGTCCGCTGCCGGGGCGGCTGGCGGACCTGCTGCGGATCGTGACGACCAGGTTCGCCGAACCGCGGGAGGCGATCCGGCGGCTGGCGCTCACCGCGGCCGCCAGCGGCGTGCCCCGCACCACCCTGGATCTTGAGCTGTCCACCACCTCCGCCGAGGCCGGCGACGCCTATCTGACGGCGCTGGAGGAGATCGAGAGCTACGCCCGGGCGGCACGGCTGCTGACCCTGCAGTCCCCGCCGCAGCACGTCGCGTTCCGCCGCTGGTACGTCCGTTCGCTGGTGGATCAGCTGCGCGCGCTGGAGACAGGCGGCGCGCCGGTGGCGACACCGACCTTCGAGCAGTATCTGCTGGACACCCTCGACGCCGAGGTCCTCGCCGGGCGGGCCACCGAACGCGCGGCGCGCCTGCAACGGGTGACCGCGGCGCTGGCCACCGCGACGACTCCGGAGCAGGTGGCGGCGGTGGTCGTCTCGGAGAGTGTGACCGCGCTCGGGGCCGTCGGCGGTGGCCTGCTGGTGCCCGCGGAGCCGGGTGCCGGCGGTGCGGCGCAGGTCCAGGTCCCGGGGGCGGTCGGGTACGGCGACGAGCTCATGGCGCAGCTGCGGGCGGAGCGGCTGGACGACCAGCTGCCGGCCGTGGACGCGCTGCGCAGCGGCCGCCCGGTCTGGCTGGAGTCGCGGGCCGAGTGCTACCTGCGCTATCCCGACCTGGCCCGGTTCGAGCCGTCGGTGGTGGCGATGTGCTGCCTGCCGCTGGTCGTCACCGACCAGGTGCTCGGCGCCCTGCGGTTCTCCTTCGACCATCCACACCTGTTCGACCCGGACGAGCGGTCGTTCGCCGAGGCGATCGCCGCGCAGACCGCGCTGGCGATGGAACGGGCCCGGCTCTTCGCCGCGGAACGGCGGGCCCGCGAAAGGGCTGCCTTCCTGACGACCGCGGCCGAGCTTTTCGCGTCCACCCTCGACTCGGGCCAGATCCTCGACCGCCTCCTCGGGCTCCTCGTGCCCCGGTACGCGGACGCGGCCGCCGCCTGGCGGATCCCGATGCACGGTGCCGGCGCCGCGTCTCTTCTCGAAGCCACCGCCGTGACCGCTGCCACCGCCGGCGGCACCGACGCACTGCGCACGCTGACCGGGCGTCCGCCGCCGCCGGTCATCGCGGCGGCGCAGCGCGGGGTCGCCGTCCGCGACCCGGGCACCGGGACGTTCACCTTCCCGCTGCTGGTGGCCGGCCGCACCGCCGCGGTCGTCGCCCTGGGCCGTCAGAAGGACCTGGGCGAGCAGGAGGATCCGGCCGAGCAGGGCGGTCCGGACCCGGGCCGGCCGGCGTACGGGACGGACCTCGGGGACGAGACCCTCGCCGAGGAGCTGGTCCGGCGGGCGAGCGGCGCGTTCGGCAACGCGCTGCAGTACGAGCGCGAGCGGGCGATCGCGGTGACGCTACAGCGCAGCATGCTGCCGCGCCGGCCACCCGACGTCGCCGGGCTCACCGTCGCCTGGCGCTACCTGCCGGGCAGCGCCGGCGCACTGGTCGGCGGCGACTGGTACGACGTCCTGCACCTCGACGACGGACGGGCCGCGCTGGTCATCGGCGACGTCATGGGCCACGGGCTGCACGCCGCGGCGACGATGGGCCAGATCCGTGCGGCCGCCCGGGCGTACGCCGGGGAGCGGTTCGCGCCGGCCGTGGTCCTCGGCCAGCTCGACGCGGCGATGAGCCGCCTCGAGCAGGGGACCATCACCACGGTGGCGATGGGCGTCCTCGACCCGGCGGACGGGTCGCTGACGGTGGCGTCCGCCGGGCACCTCCCACCGCTGATCATGCCGCCGCGCGGGGAGCCATGGTATCTGCCCGTCGAGCCGGGGCCGCCGCTGAGCACCGGGGTGGCGCACTACCCGGAGTCGCAGCTGGTCCTGGAACCGGGCAGCACGCTGCTGCTGTACACCGACGGGCTGATCGAGGACCGGGCCCGCCCGATCGACGAGGGCCTGGAGCTGCTGCGGCGCAGCGCCACGCCGGACCTGCCGCCCGAGGAGCTGTGCGACCTCCTGCTCGCCGCGCTGGGCCGCACCGGGGACAACGACGACGACGTGGCGATGCTCGCCGTCCGGCTCGAATCCTGAACCCGGCCCCCCGAGGCCGGGACGTTCGAGCCCGGTTCGACGCGCGTCAGGGCCGCAGGATGAGGCGCAGCGGGTCGCCCTCCTTGGTGTGCATGCGCTGGACGGCGACGCTGGCCTGCTCCAGCGGCAGGACGTCGGTGATCGACCGGGAGAAGTCGAGCCGGCCGTGCTCCACCAGGTCCACCAGGCGGGCGACGACTTCCGGCCCGGACCCGAAGTGTCCCAGGACCTGGTGCTTCATGTAGCCGAAGGTCGTGCTGTTGCGGATGGTCAGCGGGCGGCCGGACAGGCCCACGACCACCAGCCGGCCCTCCTGCGCGAGCACGCCCAACGCCTGGTCGTACACCGAGGGGACCCCGGCGAAGTCGAAGGCGGTGTTCAGGCCGGCGCCGCGGGTGAGGAAGAGAATCCGGTCCTTGAGCGTGTTGTCCCGGGGGTCGAGCGCGAGGTCCGCGCCCAGTTCCAGGGCCCGCGCCCGGGCGGCGGGGACCGGGTCGACGGCGACGATCGGGTAGGCGCAGACCGCCCGCAGCACCTGGACGGCGTGCGCGCCCAGCCCGCCGACGCCCCACACCCCCGCCGCCTCGCCAGGCCGGATCGCGGCCGTGTTCACGATCGCGCCCCACGGGGTCGACACGGCATCCGGGATGATGGCCGCCTGCTCGAACGGGATCGAGGCGGGCAGCGGGAACACCGACTCCACCCCGGCCAGGGCGTACTCGGCCCAGCCGCCGTCGAAGTCGATGCCGCGGGTGTGCATGTCACCGTCCCGGACCTCACCGGCCTGCAGGACGACCCGCTGGCCCACGGCCAGCTCGGGCACGTCCGGGCCGAGTTCCTCGATCGTGCCGGCGACCTCGTGGCCGATCGTGACCGTGTCGTCGGGCAGGTACCGGGGCCGGCCCAGCGAGCCGTCGATGAGGTGGACGTCCGACATGCACACGCCGGCCGCCTCGACCTTCACCAACACCTGCCACGGCCCGGGAACAGGTCTGGGGACCTCCTCGATCGTGAGAGTGCGGCTGGGAATGTGGAGGCGGGCGGCTCGCATCAGGTCCACGGATATCTCCCTCCGAACGGTCGTCCAGCGATCGGGAACGCAGCGACGTCACCCAGGTCAGCCACGATGATTTCACTGGTGCCGCTATGCCGGGAACCCAGGGCCGCACCGGGCTTGTATTGAGACGTGCGGCTTATCCGTCGACGCGTTCGAAGACCGCCGCGATGCCCTGCCCACCGCCGATGCACAGGGTCTCCAGGCCGTAGCGGACGCCCCGGCGGTGCATCTCACGCAGCAGCGTCGCGAGGATCCGGCCGCCGGTCGCCGCGACCGGGTGGCCCAGCGAGATTCCGGACCCGTTCACGTTGCACCGCTCCCAGTCGGCGGCGCCGAAGCCCCATTCGCGGGTGCAGGCCAGCACCTGCGCGGCGAACGCCTCGTTGAGCTCGATGAGGTCGATGTCGGCGAGTTTCAGCCCCGCCCGTTCCAGCGCCCGCGCGGTGGCGGAGACCGGCCCGATCCCCATCCGCCCCGGCTCGACGCCCGTCACGGACCAGCTCACGAGGCGCGCCAGCGGGCGCAGGCCGAGTCGCTCGGCCGCCTCCGGGTGCGTCACCACGCACGCCGAGGCGCCGTCGTTCTGCCCGCTGGAGTTCCCCGCGGTGACCGTCGCCTCCGGGTCGGTGCGGCCCATCACCGGCCGCAGGGCCGCGAGCGACTCGACGGTGGTGTCCGCCCGCGGATGCTCGTCGACGTCCACGACCGTCACGCTGCCGCGGCGCCCCGGCACCCGCACCGGGATGATCTCGTCGGTGAAACGGCCGGCGGCCTGCGCCGCCACCGCCCGCTGGTGTGAGCGCAGCGCGAGCGCGTCCTGCTCGGCGCGGGCGATGCCGTACTCACGGCGCAGGTTCTCCGCCGTCTCGATCATCCCCCCGGGCACCGGATGGTTCTCACCGCCGGCGGTGAYGCGGCCGCGGGCGAGCGCGTCGTGCAGGGTGACGTCCCCGCTGCCCGCGCCCCAGCGCATCCCGGTGGAKTAGTAGGCCGCGTTGCTCATGCTTTCCGCGCCGCCGGCGATCACGACGTCGCTGACCCCGGTCTGCACCTGCATCGCCGCCAGCGCCACCGCCTGCACGCCCGACCCGCAGCGGCGGTCGAGCTGCAGGCCGGGGACGCTGATGTCCAGGCCGGCGTCCAGCGCGACGACGCGGCCGAGGGCCGGCGCGTCCATCGTCGGGTAACAGGTGCCGAACACGACGTCGTCGAGATCCGCCGGCCCCAGGCCGGTCCGTTCGACGAGGCCCCGCAGCACCGCCGCGCCGAGCGCCTGCGCGCTCAGCGGGCGCAGCACCCCGCCGAAGCGCCCGACCGCGGTACGGACCGGTTCACAGATCACCGCGTCACGCATCACACACCCCATTCGATCGTCCGTGCCCGGCCCGGCTGGTACGAACTCGCCGGCCCGCGCGCAAGGCCGCTCCGGCGGATCGACGATCTCGCCGACCATACCGAGTTCGTTCCCGCGCCGCCCCTTTATGCGCCCTGCCAGCCCGCCGCCTATCCGCCTCGCCGGCCCGGTCCGTATGCGCCCGGATGACGCGCTCCGTATGCGGGCTGGCGGCCCGGCCCGGTGCCTGTCACGACAGCCGCCGAACCCGAACCCGAACCTGGGCCCGGGAGCCCGGCAAAGGCGCCGTCGTGTTGCTTCAAAGAAAGCAGCGGAGGTGCTTCCGAGAAAACGAACAGCCCGACTGGRAGGAGGGCGGCACCCGGCATCTACTGCGAGCCCTTTCCGGGTGGCACCCTTTCCGCGGATAGTGGCGACGCACATGCAGGTAACGGGGGCGCACGTGCCGCAGGCAGTCGATTCCAGCAGCGTGGTGGGTCCGCGGGAACCCACCACGGAGGAAAGGATCCGGCAGCATCCGATACGGGTCGAGCTCGCCCCCGGCCTCAATCAGGTTGCGCTCAGTCCGGCGGACGTTCTTGCCTGGGCCGGCCGGGCGATCGACGACGCCATGGGCACGATCCGGGAAATGACGAGCCGGATCCGGGAGTCGGTCGACACGCTGGAGCTGCGGCCGACCACGGTCGAGGTGGAGTTCCGCATCACGTTCGACGCCTCCACCCACGCCGTGATCGCCCCGCCCGGATCCTGCGCTCCGACGAGGCCGGGCGCCTCGGCATGCACCCCTGGTCCGCAACCGGCCGCGTCTACACCACGCTCATGCCGGCGGAGCCGGCGCGAGATCCTTGCGGAGGCCGGCGAGCAGGTCCAGCGTCCGGGCCCGGGCCCGTTCGTCACCGATCGGGCCGACGACCAGTTCGGTGGTGCCGGCGGCGGCGTACGCGGCGAGCGCCTGGCCGACCGTGTCCTCGTCGCCGGCGACGATGGTCTCCGCGACGCCAGTGCGGCCCTGGCGTTCCAGCACGGCCTGGTAGCCGGGGAAGCTGGCCGCGAAGCCGAGCTGCTCGGCGACCCACTGCCGGGCACCGTCGGGATCATCGGTCACGCTGGCCACGACGGTCGCGACGATCCGCGGCTCGAGCCGGCCGGCCGCCGCGGCGGCCCGGTTGATCGTCGGGGCGATGTAGTCGCCGATCAGCTCGGGACCGGTCCAGACGGTGACGGTGCCGTCGGCCAGCTCGCCGGCGGTGCGCAGCATCACCGGCCCGAGTGCGGAGAGCAGGACGGACGGCGCCGGCACACCCGCGGCGTCGACAATCCCGGAGGCGGTGACCGCCTGCCCCCGGTGGTCGACCGGCTCGCCGCGCAGCAGGGGCCGCAGGACGGACAGGTACTCGCGGATGTGGCGGGCCGGCTGGTCGTAGCTGTAGCCGAAGTTGCCCTCGATGATCTGCGGGTGGCTCGGGCCGATGCCGAGGGTGAACGGCGCCCGGCTCACGGCCTGCACGGTGAGTGCCTGGCCGGCGAGGGCGAGCGGGTGCCGTGGATAGGTCTGCACGATGGCCGTGCCCAGCTCGATCCCGGGCACGGCCCGTGCGCTGAGCGCGGCGACGGTGAGGGCGTCCCAGGAGAGCAGCTGGCTGAAGTACGCGCTGTCGAGCCCGGCGTCCGCCGCCGCGCGTACCTGGTCGATGAGTACGTCAGGGCTGGGGCCGGCGCCACTGACATAGAGGCCGATCTTCAGCGATCCTCCCAAGGTGAATCCAGAATTCCGTTTCTGCGTCGGCGAGACCGTAGCATGATGTCCGGCGGCAGAGGTACCCGCGGAATCTCCGACGGGCCAGTCGCGGGACGTGCCGCGGCACCACCGCGGGCCTCCCGCCGCTCCGGGCGGGAGGCGCCGGAGGTGGTCGCCGAGACGTCGCGGGGCACTGCTGGGATCGGTCCGAGGGGATCGTGCCGAGGGGAGGTCAGGCCCGTGCGCTCGGACGCCCGGCGGAACCGGGAGCTCATCGTCACCACAGCGAGCACCCTGCTGACGCGGCGCGGCTCGGCGGCGTCCATGGAGGAGATAGCGCGTGCGGCCGGGCTTGGCGTCGGCACGCTGTACCGGCACTTTCCCGACCGGCAGGCCCTGCTGGTCGACGTGGCGGCGGAAGCCCTGCGGACCCTGCTCGCCCCTGAGCAGGCCCCGGCGGAGGACGGCTGGGCGACCCTGCTCCGCCTGGTGGCGCTGTGCACGGACCTGCCACTGGCGGTCATCAAGGACCTCACCGCCGGCCTGCCGCCGCCCGCGCATCTGCAGGAGCTCGTCACCGACTTCAACGCGCTGCTGGCACACGTCATCGCGCGGACGCAGCGGGAGGGCACGCTGCGTTCCGACATCCCGCCCGCGGAGGTCATCGGCATCCTCAACGTCGCACTGTGCCGCCCGGGTGCGCGCGCGGACGACCACCTCACCACGGTGCTCCTCGACGGCCTGCGGGCCCGCGCCGCCGACGATGTCCTGCGGTCCGCATCCGGATGACCGCGTGACCAGGGCGCCCGGGACCAGCGCGCCCCACGCCCCACGCAGCCCCCGGGCCGCCGGCGCCGAGGCGACAGCGGAAGGCGGCGGCGCGGCGGTGCGGGCGCTTGCTGCGGCCGGCGCAGGCCGCGGCTCGCCGGTGGCGGTGGTCCCCGTGGGCCACACCGGGGTCGCGTTGGCGCACGGGGGGACGACGTGGGCCTACTCCGCCGACCCCGCCGCCGTCCTCCGCGCGGTGGAGGCGGCTTTCTCGCCCCGATGGGTGTGGTGGACGATACGCGGCACCGGGTCGCTGCTGGCAGGGGCCGGCGACGACCGTTCCGGGGCCGATGCCGGTTCCACCGGTCGGGGCCTCCGCCCGGCGGGTGACGGAGGCACAGCCCCCGCGCTGTGCTGGGATCTGGCCGCCGTCCACCGCGTCCTGCACGGCGGCCGGCGGGACGACCCAGGTGCGGTCTGGGCCGCCGTCCGCGGGCTCCCGCCCCCGCCGTCGCCGCCGCGCCACCGCAGCGACGGCCAGCTCGACCTGCTGGCGACCATCGACGAGTCGCCGAAGCTCCCCGACACGGGCGACGCGGGACGGGTCGGGGACGACGTCCGGGCGGACGGCCCGGTCGGGGCGGACGGCCAGCTCCGTCCGGGGTGGATCGAGGAGACCCTGCGCGGAACCGCGGCGGGCGGGGTGGACGTGAGGCTGGCGCGGGCGGAGCGGTTCGCCGAGCTGGCGCTGGTGGCCATGGCTGCCCAGGAGCGGACGCTGCGGGCCCTGCCCGACCCGCGGGTCCGCCCGACCGGTGTGCCGCTCGCCGTCCTGACGGCGCGCGCCGAGTCGGCCGCGGAGCTGCTCGCCCACGAGCTGGCGCGGCGCGGCCTGCCGGTGCACCGCCCGACCGCCGAGCGGACCATCGCCGGCATCATCGGGCCGAGGCCGCGTGACGAGACCGGACGGGTCACGGCCAGGCAGGCCCGTGACGCCCCCGTCCTGCGCCATCTCGGCCCGTCGGTGGACCTGCGCAGCCCGCTGTCACTCCGGGCCGGCCTGGCCGCGGTCGGCATCGACGTGCCGGACACCCGGTCGTGGCGGCTCACCGCGCTGCGCGGCGCCCACCCGGTGATCGAGCCGCTGCTGGCCTGGCGGCGCGCGGAGCGGATCGCCACGACCTACGGCTTCGGCTGGTTGGACGATCATGTCGGCGCCGACGGGCGGCTGCGCGGGGGCTGGCGGGGCAGCGACGGCGCCGCGGGCCGGATGACGGCCGACGCCGGGCTGCACAGCCTGCCCGGCGACCTGCGGGTGGCGGTGATCGCCGAACCCGGGTACCGGTTCGTTCGCGCGGATCTCGGCCAGATCGAGCCCCGTGTCCTCGCCGTGGTCTCCGGAGATCCCGAGCTGGCCCGGGCGACCGCGCAGGACGACCTGTACGCACCCGTCGCGGCACGCCTGCGGGTCGACCGCCCCACGGCGAAGGTCGCCGTCCTCGCCGCGATGTACGGGCAGACGTCCGGAGCCGCCGGCCAGGCACTGCGCCAGATGCGGCGGACCTACCCCGTGGCCCTCGCCTACCTCGACGCGGCCGAGGCCGTCGGCCGGGAGCCCGCGGCGCCGGCGGGCGTGACACGGCCCCCGCTGCGGACCTTCGGCGGGCGCCGGATCCCGCTGCCCGTCAGGCCTGACGGCACGGACGAGGCGGACGGCGCGCGCGATCCGGAAAGGGTCAACGCGAGCTGGGGCCGCTTCGCCCGCAACGCGGTGGTCCAGGGCGCGGCCGCCGAGTTGTTCAAGGCGTGGGCGGTGACGGTGCGCCAGCTGCTCGTGCCGCTCGGCGGGGAGATCGTGCTCTGCCTGCACGACGAGCTGCTGCTCCACGTGCCCACGGAACGGGCGGACGAGGTGGTGGCGGCGACCCGCCGTGCGCTGGACGCGACGGCCGGCTACTGGGCCGCGGGCAGCGGCGTCCGGTTCGTCGCCGACATCACGGTCTCCGAACGGTGGTCGGACGCCAAGAGCTGAACCGGCCGCCGCTCAGCGGCCAGGCCACGCCAGCGGGTCCGCGGAGCCCGGCGTTCCTGGTGGGTCCTGCGTTCCTGGTGGGTCCGGAGGGCCGCCCGCTCCGTCACATTGGGCGTCGAGCCAGCGCAGGGCCGCGCCGGAGTCCGGCACGGTGGCTGCGCCGGCCGGCAGCGGGGGCCGGTCGACCATCACCACCGGCAGGCCCAGAGCCCGCGCGGCGCTCAGTTTCGCCGCCGTCAGCGTGCCGCCGCTGTCCTTGGTGACGACGACGTCCACCTGGTACCGGCGCATCAGCGCCGTCTCCCCCTCGACGGTGAACGGGCCCCGCTCCAGCAGGATCTCCGACCGGGCGGGCAGCACAGGCCCGGGGGCCTCGACCGACCGGAGGAGGAACCAGTGCCGGTCCAGACCGGCGAACACCGCGGCGCTGGAACGGCCCGTCGTGAGGAACACCCGCTCGCCGAGTCCGTCGAGGGCGCGGGCCGCCGCGTCGAGTGAGGGCACCCGGTGCCAGCGGTCGCCGGCGGATTCGGTCCATCCTGGCCGCCGCATGACCAGGAGGGGTACTCCGGCCGCCCGGCAGCCCGCCACCGCCGTCCCGGTCATCACGGCGGCGAACGGATGCGTCCCGTCGATCACCGCCGTGATCCGCGCGGACCGGAGATAGTCGACCAGACCGTCCACGCCGCCGAACCCGCCGGCGCGGATCCGGGCCGCGCCGGCGGCCTGCGGCAGCGCGGGCGCGGTGACCCGGCCCGCGAGGGAGTAGGTGACCCGCACGTCGGGCAGCTCGGCGAGCCGCTCCGCGAGCAGGCGGCCGTCCGCGGTGCCGCCGAGCACCAGCACCCGCCGTGTCACGCAGCCGGGCCGGAGATGGGCTGGCCGCACCGCGGCTGTTCGACGTCGAAGCCCGTCCCGGCCTGGTTGACCTGCACGAAGGTGAGGCAGCTCGCCGACTGGCCGAAACCCTTGGTGAGATCGACCGGTCCGGGCAGCAGGCCCGCGCCGTCGAAGTCCGTGATGGATCTCAGTGCGGCGAGCAGCCCGGCCCGGGTGGGGCACGGCCCGGCGGCGTCGAGTCCTCTGATCAGCAGATCCGTGACGATGTAGGACTCGACGGCGGCCTGCGCGTCGGGCGGATGAAGCTCTGGGGCATGACGCGCCAGCGCTGCCTGATACTCCCGCTGGGCGGGCGTATCAGCCTCGAACGGCTGGTAGGCGAGGTAGAAGTAGGCCCCGGCGATCTTCGCGCCGTACCTGCTGAGGAGCTCATGGCCGTACCCGTTGGTTCCCACGCCGGCACGCAGCGGGGCACCGGCCGCCACCGCGCCGTTGTACACCTCGGCGAACTGGTCGCCGGCGAGCGCGCCGAACAGGCCGTCGGCTCCGGTCTGGGCGATCTGGCGGCCCAGGGTCGCCGCGGTGATGCCGTTCGGCGTGTAGTCGACGGCTGCGACGATCTCGATTCCGGCGTGCCGCAGGATCCGCTCGATCCGCTGGGCCCCGACCTCGGAGGCCGCTGACATCGAGGTTTTGACGATCACGGCTCGTTGCACCCCCTTCGACCGGGCGAACTGCGCCAGGGTGTCGTAGACGACTGCCGTCGGTACCCGGTTCAGGTAGCTCACCATGTTGTCGTAGCTCGACCAGGCCGGCTCCGTCGCGAGGCCAGCGATCGGGATCTCCCGTTCGTGCAGGTAATCGGCCGAACCGGTGGCCACGACGCTGGCGCTGAGCAGACCGAAAATCCCACCTCGCTCGACCAGGTCCTGCGCGGCGATCAGATTCGCCGCTGGATTCGATCCGTCGTCGCGCCAGTCGTAGACAATTCTGCGGCCGTGCACCCCACCCCGGTCGTTCTCGGACTCGATGCGCGCGTCGATGCCGGACCGGGCACCAATGACCTGACTGGCCGCAGTCCCCGAGTCCGACATGAGCAGACCCAGGCGGACGGTGTCGCCCGTAATCCCCGGCGCGCTCGCGCAGTCCGGCGCAGCCGGAGCATCCGCGGCGCCAGAACACCCGCTCGACACCGTCAGGAGAACCGCCGAGAGACCGGCTGCTGCCCACGGGGCACGGCGGCGACCCGCGCTTACCCGGCCCCGCCTCCGTTTACTCCAGGTGAAGTCCGGCATCGAGCGTCGCACACGCCGGCCGGCCACGCCACTTCCCCAGAGCACCATTCCGCTGTTCGCTCCCTTTCCGCACCAGCCATTCAGCATTCGCAGTGCGGCGGCCCGCGTCAACCTTTTCGGGCGGATTTACATCGCCCTGCGGCAGGTCGACTCAGGCGTGCACGGGCAGGCGGGCCAGGTCGTCACGCAGCCGTTCCAAGGTGCGCCGCATGGCGGCCGGGGTACTCGTCTCCCGGCCGCTCACCCGCTCGAACAGCATGACCGCTGCCCCGGCGGAGAGCTCGAACGTCTGGCTGACGTGGGTGCCTGCGCGGTGTTCGCGCAACTCGAACCGCCACAGCGTGCTGTCCGGCCGGAGACTCGTCCGACGCGTCCGGAACGCGAACATCCGGCCGGGATCGGCGGTGACGATCTCGCACTCACGGGACCATCGGAACCCCCGGAAGCGGTTCCAGCCCTGGAACCGGGCACCGACCACAGGCCCGGAGGCCCCGTCCAGCCACTCGCACCGGTAGCACTCCGGGCTGTACCCGGCCATCCGGCGGACATCGGAGACCGCCGCATACACCTCCTCCACCGGGGCGGGGATGACGATCTCGGCCGCGCCACGCAGCCGCACCGGGCCCGGTTCCGCCACGAGGGCCCCGTAGGCGATACCCAGTCGGCGCCGGTAACCGGCGCGGCTCACCGCGAGCAGGGCGGGCAGCAGCGGCCCGATCCCGCCGGCGACCTCCGCCATCCGGTCCGGGCCCGCCTCGGCCACCCAGGGCAGTGCGAAGGACATCCGCGCCGTCGAGTCGCGGCCCATCCGCTTCTCGAGCCGGGTCAGCTCGGCGTCCGTGATCATGGTCTCGATCGCGGGAACGACCAGTGACTCCTCGACAGCCAGATGCTCGTCCATGAGGGAGTGCAGGGTGCCGGTGACGGTGGCGAGCGCACCGACCGCCCCGCGGTCGCCGCCGGCGAGCCCCGCCAGCCCGGTGCGCAGCCGCTGGATCAGCAGGTCGAGCTTCTCGTGGTCGGCGCTGAGGGTGGYCAGGCCGTCGGCCGGCAGCCCGAGGTCACGCAGCAGGGGCCAGAGGTAGTCGTCCTCGCCGACATGGTGGTGGTGCAGGACGTCGAGGACGTCGTTCACGTGGTCGCGCAGCGCGGCGAGCTGCGTCGGCCCGGCGACCCGGCGGCCGTCGGCGAGCTCGGACGTCACGTCGGCCAGGCGACGCAGCTCCAGGCGGATGGCGTCGTGGATCAGAAGATAGGCGGTCGGTTTCGCCATCGGAGGCTCCCTCGCTAGAATCAATACAGTCAGACTGTATTGATTCCATGTCACCTGGAGTGCAAGTCGTCGTGAAGCCGACCCGCAGCTACCACTCGCCCCGCCGGGCCGCCCAGGCCCAGGCGACCCGGGCCGCGATCCTCGACGCCGCCGTCGACCTCTTCTGCACCCATGGCTACGCCGGAACGACGATGCAGGCCGTCGCCGCGAAGGCCGGCGTGGCCGTCGAGTCGGTCTACGCGCTGGCGTCCAAGGCGCGGCTGCTCGAGCTGGCCCTGGAACGGACCGTCGACGACGGCACCGACACCGCGCTCGCCGAGGACGACACCTTCCGCGCCGCGATGGGCGCCGCGGACCAGCGAAGCCAGCTGCACCTGTTCGGGGTGCTCGCGGGCCGCCGGGCCAGGCGCAACGCCCAGATCAGCCGCGCCTACGTCCAGGCCGCCGCGCAGGACGAGTCGATCGCCGCCGCCTGGCGCGAGCAGGAGCGGCGCCGCCTGCAGGACACGCGGCTGTTCGTGGCGGCCCTTGCCGCCGGCGGTGGCCTACGGCCCGGTCTCAGCGTGGACGACGCCTCGCGCACGGTGTGGACGACGTGCAACTGGTACACGGCCTGGCTGCTCTACGAGGACGACCCCGACCGCGACGAGGCCTCCGTCGCCGCCTGGTACGAGGCCACCCTCACCATGCTGCTTCTTTGACCTCAACTGCCGCGCGGCCGATCGAGGGGCCTCACCTTCGGCTGCCGCGGCGTCGGTGCACCCGTCGCCCGCCTACGGATCAGGCTCCGGTCGGCGAGCCGGTTCCGAGACCGCCGACCGGAGCGACGAGGTGGCCGCCTTCCGCGCGGCACCGCCACACCGGCCACCCCTGCTCGCCTCGTTCCCCCTCGTCGTCGCCGTTCGCATAGGAATCATGCAGGTGCAGGCCGCGGCGATGCCGCGCACAGGTCGGCCAATAGCACAGGAACAGCTCCATCACGGCCTCCTGCGTATTCGCGGCGAGGGAGAGCACCCACTCGGCCAGATCCCTGCCAGACAGGGGCTCGGCCGGATTCCCGCCGCCGCGACAGGGCTCGCCGTCGAAGCCGACCAGCAGATGCGGCTCACCGTCGTCGCCATAGCTGCCCGCCCAGTGCAGCGTCAGGCGGCCGACCGTACCGCCGATCTCTGCGAGATCACGCCGGACAGCTGTCAGCGCATGGTCGGTGCGGTCGACGAGACCAGCCTCGAACTGCTCCCGCGCCGTCTCCCAGGGCACCGTCCGACCCCAGCCGCCAGGTGCCCGGTCAAGGTCACGATCCAGCTCCTCGAGTACCAGCGGGAGCAAGCGGCGGGCCAGCAGATCGTCACGGACGCCGAGCCCCGCCAGCTCGCGCAACGCCGGACTGTCGTGCCCGTCGGCGAGCGCCTGCGCCGCGAGATGCGGCAGGCTCGCCGTGACCTTCTGCCCGAAGCTCAGCTGCCGCCAGGCGATCTCCAGCTCGTCCACGGCACCATCCATGTCCAGCTCGTCCACGAGATCATTCTGGCACCTGCGATCTCCGCTGTTGTATCGGGACGTCCAGGAGCTACTGACTGAACGGGGCATCGACGTTGATCACGTCACGGTCTACCGGTGGGCACAACAGTCCTGCGAACTACATTTTTTGTATGGCAAAGTTGAACTTTCGCGACCGGGTCTTTACATCCGGCACCCGGAACTGGTGGGCGGAGATGACGCATTGGGTATCAGGACGAGGACGGGTACGAGTTCACCGAGGAACACGGCGACAGCGCCCACCTGGTCGTATTCCACGGAAATTCGACTCTCAAACCATGGCTATTCTTCGGATCTCACGGAGTCAAGGATGCCGAGAATTCCGTCGATACTTTCGGGAGAGTGCTGACCATCGAGGCTCGCCCGGAATTTAGCGTCGCCCATATCTTCCCTCTGTTGACGCAGCAGGTGGAGGTCGACGGCGGCGTCGGGGGATTCGATCTGGAGCCGAATTATCAGAGCCATCACAGTGTACGGCACAGCGTCAGCTGCACGACCCTGCGCAGAGTACAGAATCCCGAGTCGAGAGATGATGGTGGCGATGTCGGCTTGGTCCCCGAGCTCCATGTAAACGGCTAGAGATTTCCGATAGCAGACTTCCGCAACCGCATAATCTCCTCGCAGCTGAGAAATCCTGCCGAGCTGGCCGAAGCTGGCAGCGATATCGGCATGGTTCCCGAGCTTCGCGAAGATGAGCAGCGCCCGCTGATAGCATTCCTCCGCAGCCTCGTAGGATCCCCGCAGCGCGGCGATGTCGCCGAGATGAACGAAACTGGCGGCAACACCGGCATGGTTCCCGAGTTTCGCGAAGATGACCAACGCCTGCTGATAGCGGCCTTCCGCCACAGCATGATCCCCCCGCAGTTCGGCGATCCTGCCAAGCTCGCTGTGGCTGGTGGCGATACCTCGGCCCCCGATCTCCTCGAAGATGGCCAGCGCCTGCTGGAAACTACCTTCCGCAGCCTCGTAATC
>NZ_MBLM01000177.1 GCF_001854655.1 Parafrankia colletiae
CCGATCTCCTCGAAGATGGCCAGCGCCTGCTGGAAACTACCTTCCGCGACCTCGTAATCGCCTCGCAAATAGGCAACCACGCCGAGCTGGCCGAATCCTCTGGCGACGCCAGCCCGGTCTCCGAGCTCCTCGAAGATGGCCAGCGCCTGCTGATAGCGGCCTTCCGCGACCTCGTAATCCCCCCGTTCCTGAGCGATGATGCCGAGCTGGTGGAGGCAGATGGCGCGAGCTGCGCGATCTCCGAGATCTCCGAGATCTCCGAATACGGCCATGGATCTCTCGTGAAGGCCTTCCGCCGCCGTATAGTCTCCCCGCAGCTGGGCGATGGTGCCGAGCTGGCTGTATCCTTTGGCAACGCCGACATGGTCCCCGAGCTCTTTGAAGACAACTAGCGCCTGCTGATAGCTGTCTTCCGCTGCCGCGTAATTGCTCCGCAGCTCGGCGATCCTGCCGAGTTGGAGGAAGCTGGCGGCGACGCCGGCGCGGTCCCCGATCTCCTCGAAGAGGATCAGTGCCTGCTGATAGCTGCCTTCCGCCGCCGCGTAATCGCCGCGTCCCTGAGCGATGTCACCGAGCCTGCGGATAAAGGCGGCACTGAGACGATGGCGAGGGGGGAGACGCGTGAGATTGTGACGGCAGATCTTTTCCTCCCAGTCCCACAGTCCCCAGGTGTGCAGCTGAATACATGCTGCGTAGGTGGTGATCTTCAGGGCGTCATGGTTGCCTGCGGTGAGGTGATGATACCCGGCCTCGAGTTGCCGGATGATCTCGGTGAGCCGGCTCTGAGGGCGGATAACAGCGCGCCACTGCCAATAGGAAGCTGCGCGCCGGTGGGCTTCGACACTGTCATTTGGGGTGGTACGGGCGAGCAGGGCAGTCGCGGTCCAGCGGTGCACGGTAAATGCTGCCCGGTTGTCAGCGTCACGGACGGGGGTGAGTAGGCCGAGGTCGAGCAGGGCGGTTAGGGCGGTGTCGAACTTGTCAGGCATCGCCAACGGGAGGTGGCCTTGCTGCGCGACCCATTCCCCGTATTCATGCACCTGGATGTCGGTGAGACCGGCCTCTTCCAGGGTCGTGGCGCCGAGCTCATGGGCTCTGACGAGTAACTCATGGGTCCGCGAAAGGGATGCGTCGCCGTCAGGGGCGAGGGCAGGGGCACTGGCGGCGGCGACCTGCCAGGCCAGGCCATTGTGGTCGACGGGAAACCTATAGACCGCCACCCCGTCCAGCAGACGCCGGGCCAACGGGACGGTGTCGAGYCGAGCAAGGAGGTCGTCGAGGACAATGTCATCGACTGCAAGGGTGATGGTTTCGGCCAGCGACCTGTCCACATCCCCCGCGAAGCCGATGCACCAGGCAGCCGGGTCGGGGATCCCGCGGGCGTGGAGAGTGTGTTCGAGCCGGGTTGCGATCTCAGGGAACCGTGCCTGACCGCCAGCAAGGAGGGCGTCGAGGTATTCCAGGGTGCGGGGATGCCCTCCGACGTCCGTGATAGCCCGGGACTGTTCTGCGGGGGTCAGTGCGTCGAGGGCGGGTAGCCGCCAGAGCAGTTTGCGTGCCTCCGCCACTGAGAACGGGCCGAGATGGTGCACGGTCAGCCGGCGGGCGGTCGCAGTGTCGACGGGTAGAGGGTAGCGACTGGTGACCAGCAACCGCGCCCGGCTCGACAGACCCACCCACGCGGCGAGGAACGCGCCCAACTGCGGGTCAGTGAACCGGTGGCCGCCACCGGGGCCTAGGGAGGTGAGGGTGTCCTCGGCGTTGTCGAGCAACAGGGCGACCGGCAACGTGGGCAGCAAATGCTCAGCGACCAGGCCTAGGCGCTCCTGCCAGAGGGTCCCGGAACGCAGCACGTCGATCAGCCGGCGCCGGACATCCTCGACGTCGATGTTATGGGCGAAGCACCACGACGCCAGCCGGCCGGCGACCGCGGCAAGGATCTGATCGACCGCGACCGCGCCCGTCAGGGACACCACCAGCCCGGCCTCCTCGCCAAGATCGGCGAGGAGCTGGGCGGCGAGCGTCGACTTCCCGACCCCACCGATGCCATGCAGCACTACCCCGGAGCCATCGCCGTTCAGGGCGCGGCGCAGGGTGCGGAGTTCGCTGCGGCGGCCGACGAACTCCCCGACTCGGCGGACCACGATCCCTTCCGCCAGCACCGGCTCGGCCGGCTCCACGATCGTCTCGAAACCGTCAGCCGGGTTGTAGAGCGGGAGCGTCGGCCCGCGTAGGAACAGGGCCGGGGTTGCCCACTCAGCAATCCCCGCCCGCCGGTCTGAGGCAGGCAGCGCGGCGCGGCCGGTTTCCAACCCCTGGCGGGCGTCGGTCAGGGCGGCCAACGGGTCGACGACTGCCCGCCCGGACAGCTCGCCGTAGAAACGGGAGGCCAGGTCGGTGGCATACAGGTCGCTGACCGGGGCAGTCATCGCCAGCACCGCCGGCACACCGCGGGCGAGAAGCCCGCGGGCCAGCCCGGGCAGCTGATCCGCTCCGGTTCCGGCGCTGTTTCCGTCCGAGCCCTCGGTTGGCTGGGGGCCAAGGGCGGTGGAGCAGCCGGCGAGCACTACCAGCGGCACGCCCCGCCCGGCGACCAGGACCTGCTCGGCGAAGGTCTGAGTGTCGACCAGGTCGGCGGCGCCATCCTCGGCTTCCAGGACGAGACGGCCCGGCTGGGCGTGGCAGGACAGGTGCAGGATGTGGAACCGTTCCTGCTGCAGCGCCGCGCGGATCGCCGTGCGGTTACCCCCGTTCAAGATTCGAACGTAGGCTTCGCCTTTGCGGCGGGCGGGATCGACGGCGTCGAGGATCCGCGCGAGTTCAGTTTCGTAGTCCAGCAGCACACCGTGGCCATCGCCGTGGTCGGGGCTGGCGATCACGGCGAGGATTCGCAACGGCCCCGGGATCCCCATAGCTGGTGTTGCTCCCAACCCAGCGACACCCCGGTACATCTGTACGGAGGGATGGAGCGCCAACGGGCTGCTCTGCCCAGGCAGGGTGAGCGTCTCCCACGGCAGATCAGCCACCGCGTCCGCAGTCTGGACCGCCAGCTGCAGACTAACCCCGCCGCGTACCACCGCGGCGATCTCACCGGTGAGGGCGGCTGTCACGTCGGCGGGTAGGAACCGCTCGCCGAGCATCCGCCCGGCGGCCTGCAAGGCTCTATCCAGCGGATCCGCGTCGGCACCACCAGTGTCCGCGGCACGCAAGATCAGCCCATCGGTCGATCTGCGGGTCCGGACCCGGTCCAGCTCCCGCAGCACCTGGCCTGCGGACCAGTCCATCCCCGCCGGCTGGCCCTCGACGGTCCCATCAGCGGTGCTCACGCTCACCCCTTGCGGGGTGATGTGCAGAACTGCGGTGCGAGGGCCTTCAACCCGGTATGCCAGGTCCGGTGGAGGACGCATTGTTCCGTCCGCGGCCGGGCGGGACCTCCGCTGGCCGAGCAACCCCGCGACCAACTCCCTGACCCTGCTTGTGTAGACGGCGGGGTCGTGGGTGTGGCGGAAGTCGACCCACGCCCGCGACGCCAGAAACGGCGGCAGCTCCGCATCCTTGAGCATTACGGGGATGAGCCGCTGCTGGCCGGTAACCGTGCGGGTGAGCATTGCTGCGTACTCCTCGGCCACCCACGGCCGCGACAGCGCATGCGGACTGACCACCAAAATCCCCGACGTCGAGCCTCGGATTCCCGCATCCAGCCGGTGGATCAGCCGATCCCCGGCGACGATCTCCCATTCGTCGTAGAAGACATGCAGGCCCGCGCTTTCCAGATTCTCCGCCAGTGCACGTACCCACACCTGGTCAGCATGCCCATAGGAGACAAAAACGTCGAAACTGTTGACCATACCCCCCCATAGAACAGGACCACCAGCGGCCATCACACAACCCTGATCATTGCTATCCGCACCGACCGGCCACCCACATTGAGCCTTGCCGACCAGCCGAACCCGGGCCGCACAGCTTGGCCTGGCCATCCGGCCCAACACCTCGACCCTGCCCAAAGTCTCCGTACGCGACCCCGTTATCCGACGGGATCAGCCGGAGCGAAGACAGCTTCTCTGCCGAGGTAACCAGCGCGGGGCCAGCGCAGTGTTGCGTTCGAAGGGAGCGAGCGTCCCGCTCATGATCTTCCCTTCGCGCCGAGCCAGCCTCGACGGCACGGGCCAGACCACATCCACGGGTCTGTAAAGTTAGCGGTGTAACCGGGGCGAATCGGACTACTTGCGGCCTGCGGTGAGTCGGCCGTCGAAGGCGACGTCGAAGGCGTTGAGTGCGCCTTTCCAGCGGATGACCCAGCGTTTGC
>NZ_MBLM01000178.1 GCF_001854655.1 Parafrankia colletiae
CGGGCTGCATCAGGCGATCTTCGCGATGCACGCCCGGAAGGCCGCGATGTATCCGGACTGGGGCCGCGAGGTCGAAGCGCTCCTCACCGCCTAGATATCCCACGGTTCTAACTGTCAAGCGGCGATCTTCTGGTCGGTGCTCTGGCGGGGCGCCAGGCGGTGGTTTCGTCGTAGGGGGTGTGGTGGCGCAGGCAGCCGTGCAGGATCCCGACGAGCCGGTTCGCGAGGACGCGCAGCGCCTGGTGGTGGGTGGCGCCGCGGGCGGCGGTGGGTGTCGTAGTAGGCCCGTGCGCCGGGAGAGGTGTGTCAGGGCGGCGAACGCCTGGAGGTAGAGAGCGTCGCGGAGCCGTCTGTTGCAGGCGATGCGGGCGAGCACGACGCGTCTGGTGCCGGATGCGCGGGTGATCGGTGCGGTGCCGGCATGGTCCTTGCGGGCCTTGGTGTTGTAGCGGGTCGGGTCGTCTCCGAACTCGGCGAGCACCCGGGCAGCGAGAACCTGTCCCAGCCCCGGTTGGGACAGCAGGATCATCGCGTCCGGTCGCCTGTCAAAACACCCGGTCAGCTCGCTTTCGACCTGGGCGATCTGGGCGATGAGCGTCGCCGGGACGGTGACAAGCGTGGTGCCGGTGTGACCGTACGTCGCGGGAGTTCTATCCGGCGACACTGGTCGCGTTCGCCGTCGAGCTCGCCACCCGCGACGCCCTGGCCGTGCTGGAGATCGTCCCGACCCCGGTGCGGGGCCGGGGCCCTGTCGACCGCGCGGATCGCCTCCGCGTTGCGCCGCGCTGGCCGCCAGTGCAACCTCGACCGCCGCGCGGGGGAGATCCGTGACGCGCTGCGCACCGAGTCGAGCGCAGCAGGTTCGTCTGCCGCTGCCGCGACGCGCTGGTGGTCACGGTCGACGCGTTTGGWGATGGATCGCCTGGCAGCATCATGAGCGCGCGCGACGGAATCCTCGATGGCCTCGACGTCACGAACTCCCTGGGCCGGTTCTACGGAGCGACCTTGGGGTTCCTTGGTTTCGGTGCCTTCTCCGAGGCTGGAGCGCCGGCGGCCGTCGCGCCCGCCGTCCGGGTGCGCTGGGCCGTGCGCTGGCGCTGCCGGGCCGGTCGGAACGCCCCGCTCGTGGCCTCGTCGAAGTGTAGCAACGGGTGTAGCGACGCTGGCGAACAACCACGTACCTCAGCGGCCTTCCACGGCCGAAAACGAACGTCCGCGGACGTTGAAACGACGGTCAGTTCGGCCTGAAAAGCGGAAGGTCGGTGGTTCGACCCCGCCCCTGCCCACCCACACCAGTAGGTAATACGAAGCCCGCCGAAGTCTCGGCGGGCTTTGTGGTCTCAGTCCTGGTCTCGTTTGTACCTGTTACCCCGTCGTCATGAGCAGCAGGTCGCGGCGGTGTGGCGTGCGTCGTGCAGCCGTGCCGCGCGGTTTTGGCGTCGGTGAGCAGGTCGCGCCACTCCTCGTAGTCGGCGCGCGGGTCGACGGGGCGGCCAGTGGGTTAGGCGAAGATCCAGCCACTTTCCATCCACAACTCGGCGGCGGTGTCCCGTTCCTGCTCCTGAAGGTGCCAGTGAATCCTCAGCAGCGTGATCAGATTTGCGGGGCCAGGGGCGCGCGGTGGTGGATGCGGGGAGGTCGTGGGCCGTCTATCCCCCCAGGGTTCGCCCGCCGCCCGCGCTCGCCGCCGGGGCGTGGCTACCGAACCGGTTGCTCTGCGCCGCAGCGGATCGCGTTCAGCGCGGCAGCGTCTTCGCGGCGGCAGTGGCACGACGGAGCACGATGCCGTCATGGCTGGTTCGGACGTGCACTGTGACGCTCTGCGCACCGAGGTCGGGTGGCCGGCTGGCGGGCAGGTCGCTGAGGATCTCGGTCGGGCCCCTGAATGGATCGCGAGTGGCGCATAAGGGCTGATTTTTGTCGATACGCCACTTCCGGCCACGGGAGTGGTTAATAGTGCGGAAGGAAGTCCGCGGTCCGCCCGTTTCCGTTAGTTTTTTTGGGGTGCCGATGGCTTGCCGCGCTGCCGGATCCGGGTGGTGTCGCGGTCGGATCGCACGTTCGCTGATGTTTCTGTGGGTTTTCCGTCGATTGCGACTATGATTCCGATCGGGGTGAGGATTTTATGGACGACCGGATTCTCGCAAAGCAGTTCGCTGACGATTCAGGATCAGCATTCGTGGAGGTGATCAGGCGCGCCCGCGGTCCGGTGAGATTGCAGGAGATAAGAGCCGTGCTCACTGCCGCTGGTGTGCGATCCGAGGACGTGACCCGGCAGTGGAATCGCCTGCGCCCGCTCTTCCGGGCGCATCCGCACATCTCGAAGCCGAAACCGGCGCTGTACGAGTGGTCGCCGGTCGCGCATCCCTCGCGCGTGTCCCTTGAGGCGCTGTCGGCGTACGCGGGCCGGCGCGGCCCGGCGTGGCTGGTGCGGGCGTACGCCGACAACATCGCCGACAGCCTCGCGCGGGCGGAGACGACGGGCCCGCGGGCCCAGATCGGCTGGTCCGAGCAGCGGGACCAGGAGAAGGCCGCGCTGCTCGCCGAGCTGGTCGGTACCGTCGACGAGTTGGCCGCCGAGGGCCGCTCGGCCCACGACATCGTGAGTTGGCTCGCGCAGGAAGCCGACCGCAGCCACCTCACCGCCATCGGCCACGTCGGCGAGCAGGCCGCGTTCGACCCCGACCTGCACGACTCCAGCGGCCCGGACGGACATCGCCCGGGCCAGGTAGTCCGGGTGGTGCGGCCGGGCTACTCCTGGTCCGGCGGCAGTCGGCCGGTCGTCGTAGCCAAAGCACTCGTCGCATGACGGTACCGGTGCACGGCTGGCGTCGCCGTCCCGGGGCCGGGTGACCCGGGTGGTGCGGCTTCCTGATTCCCCGAAACCCATCGTGTCGTCGAGCGCGATCACCGTTCTGGAGCTCTTCGAAGGGCGCTCGTACCATCTCGACTCCTTCCAGCGGACCTATGCCTGGGGGCTCCCGCAGATCGATCAGCTCATCGATGATCTGGCCCACAGATTTCAGCGACAGTGGGACGAGACGCATACCGAGGACGATGTCAGGTACTACGATCCCTATTTCCTCGGTTCCATCATCACCTACCGGCGGGGTGACCAGACCTATCTGGCCGACGGCCAGCAGCGGATCGTCACGCTGCTGCTGGTCCTGATCCACCTGTTCGACCTGACAGCCGACCGGGAGGATGCCCAGGACCTGCACGCGAGGGTGCGCACGCTCATCCGCGGTGACAGCCGGGCCCGGCGGCGGTTCGCCGTGCGCATCGACGCGTACGAGAGTTATTTCGACCAGCTTTTCACCGACCGCCCGACCAGCGCGGACGGCGAGTCGCCCGACGTGCTCCGCATGCAGGAGGCCTCGAAGCATCTGCTCGCCCGCTGGCCGGACCGCCTGAAACAGGATGTGCTCGTTCTTTTCGGCTGGTGGCTGCTCGACCGGGTGTCGCTGGTGGAGCTGGACGCCGGGGACGCCGAGCGGGGCGAGGAGATGTTCGTCGCGATGAACGACCGCGGCCTGCGTCTCGCTCCGCTCGACCTGCTCAAGCGATATCTCCTCACCGGTACGCACGCCGACCGGGGAAAGCTCGACCGGCGGTGGAAGGCCATGGTCAACCGGCTGGACGGGCTGGGCCAAGACGCTCCGCTCGAGTTCGTCCGGACTGTCTTGCGGGCCCACTTCTTCGATGTCGACCCGACCGGGCGGAGCGACGAGGCCCGGGAGAACGCGCCGCACGAGTGGCTGCATCGGCACGCCGACAGCATCTGGCCCAGCAAAAGGCGGGATCGGCAGCTCGCGCTGTTCACTGACTACCTGGAGCCGCTGCACGAGCCGTACGTGACGCTCCTCGCTGCCGCGGACGACTTCACGCCAGGGCTGGATGGCGTCTGGTTCAACGCGCTGAACCGGCTACCGCGCCAGTTCGACCTGACCTTGGCCGCCGCCGATCGTGCGGACTCGTCGCCGACCGTCCAGCGGAAAGGCGAGCTCGTGGCAAACTTCCTTGACCTCTACTTCGTGACCCACACGCTCCGGCAGGCCGACTCTGAGCCGGAGGAACTCGACACCCTGGTGGCGGAACTGCGCCCCGCGGTGCGAGAGTCCCGCACCGCGGACGAGCTGGGCAGGATCCTCGGCCGGGTTGCGGCCGGCTGGTACCGGCATTTCTCCGAAGTCCCGCAGCTGCGCTACCGCCCGGGGACCAACCGGCCGTTCGTGGTCTATTTGCTGGCCCGGCTCACCAGCTGGCTGGAGAAGGGCTCCGGCAAGGACGACCCGATCGTCCGTTTACTGAGCGTCCCGTCGGGGCGCCGTCCGTACGAGGTGGAGCACCTCTTCACCAGGAAGTCGGGAACGTACTCCGGGCAGGCAGCGTCCGACGCGGATTTCCAGAAGGTCCGTGGGCTTGTCGGTGGTCTGGTCCTGCTGGACGGAGCGGAGAACGCCAGCGTGAACAGCGCGCCGCTGGAGAGCAAGATGCCGACCTACCTGCGGGCGAACTGGCTGGCCGCGTCGCTGGACGCCTCCACGCTGAGCGGGCGTGGCATCGTCAACTTCCGTGAGTTCACCAAGAAGCATGGGCTGAACAGTAGGTTTCGCGCGTACGAGGCTGACGACCCGGTCGAGGCATATGTCCAGTCGCGTGGCCAGCTGTACCAGGCGATGGCCGAACGGATCTGGTCTCCGGATGCCCTCGGCCTTCCCCTGCCGTCCACGGCGGCCGGCGCTCCCGCGTCCGCTGCGGATGCCGGCCGCACCGGCGGAGCCCGCCCGCGACGGCGGAATCACGGGGTGCGTCTGTCCGACCTGCTGTCCGCCGGGCTGGTCCGTCCGAACGAGAAACTGATCGGTCGCTGGCGCGGAACCGAGCACCGGGCGACCCTGCTCGCCGACGGGCGCATCCGCACCGAATCGGGCGGGCGTTTCGGCTCGCCGTCGGCGGCGGCCAAGGATGCCACCGACGCGAACCCGGGTGCCTGGAACTTCTGGAAGGTCGATGAGACGAACGCCAGCCTGGACGCGGTCCGTGCCCAGTACCTGCGGATCCACGGCGGCGCGGGTAGCAGGCCTACCGCCGACTGACGGCGTCAGCGGGCGGTGGCGGCGGGCGGCGGGTCGTCGCGGAGGAGGGGGTGGGCGGTGTAGGTCAGGGGGATGTCGGTGATGGGCTCGTCGGGGGTCGCGTCGGCGCGGCGGTGGGCGACGGCGCGACCCCCGTCCGGGAGCTGCTCGAGGATCATGATCGGCTGGATCTGGCCGTCGTTCTCTCCGATCCGATGTTCCGCGAGACCGTCGCGCAGGGGTACCGAGGGCTTCGACGGGCCGACATCAACGAGGTGCCGATCGTCACCGCCAAGTTTCAGGGGACCGGCTGGCTCGCTAACCCGGTATCGCACCCCTCGGAGGAAGCGGGCCGTCCTCGACGTCCGCCTCCGCCGAGGCGCGCGGAGCACAGGCGGGCGTGCCTGGGATCGGGGCGGAGACGGAGACTGTCGGAAGGTCGACCAGGGCCGGGAGCCCGGCCCGAACACGAGCGAGGCCGGGACGAACGAGGGCGATGTCGACATTCGCCGAGGCCGGCCCGGTCCCGACCTCAGCAGGACGGCGATCATGGCAATCGCGCGGCGGCCATCTGGGTGGCCGGGCGGCCGCGGCCAGCCGCTGATCGTCCTCGATGCGGCCGTAGCGTGGCAGCACAGAACGCCGGGATGTCGAGATCGTGAGATGAGGTCGGGTAGGTGCGGATCCTGCTGCCGCCGAGCGAGGCGAAGACCGACGGGGGTGAGGGGCCGTCGCTGCGGACGGTCGGGTTCGGCCACGGCCCACTCGCGGGACCTCGCGCCGAGGTCGCGCGGGCGCTCGCGGCGGTCTGCCGGGCGGACCCGCACGCGGCGATCCTCGCGCTGCGGCTGCCGGCCTCGCGCGCGAAGGCGGACCTGGCCGCCAACATCGCGATACTGGACGCACCAACGATGCCAGCGCTCGACCGATTCGCGGGCGTCCTCTTCCAGGCGCTGGCTCCGGCGGCGCTGCCCTCCGCCGCGCGAGCAGTGGCCGGCCACACCCTGTTCGTCTCCAGCGGGGCATTCGGCCTTCTCGGCGCGACCGAACCGGTGCCCGACCACCGTGTCGGCATGGCGGCGGCGATCCCCGGTCTCGGTGGCGAGGCCACACCGACCGCGCTCGGGGCCTTCTGGCGCGCCCGGCTCGCGCCGGCTCTGCCCGACCTGCTGGTCGCCCGCGCGCCGGATGCCGTCGGCGAGCACCTCGTCGTGGACCTCCGCTCGTCGGACTACGCGACCGTGCCATCCCTTTCCGGACCGATCCGCGCCAGCGCCCTGCCTGTGCGTGCCCTGACCGAGAAACTCGTCGATGGGCGCTGGGTCCGCCGTCCGCTCAGCTACCAGGCGAAGCAGACCAAGGGCCGGCTGACCCGCGCACTCCTGCTCGCCGAAACCGCCGGCCGCCTGGTGAAGACCATCGACGACGTGGCCGAGGTGGCCGAGTCCGCTGGCCTCGTCGCCGAGCCACGTGGCTCCGCGACCGCGCCCACCCTCGACGTCATCACCCGCTGGAACCCGCCTGGGCGCCCGTGATCGCCGCATCGACCAACCGCCGGCGATCCTGCCCGTGGACCCGCTCCTACCGCTCGACTGCTCGCCACGGATGCCAACTGTTCACGGACGTTGCCACAAGGTATGGGTCTCGTGTGGCAACGGAGGTTGTCTGGCCCGGTCGCGTCGGTGCCATGACCTGCAGCGGTGCTCAAGGTCGGCACTGGTAGACCGTCCGCTTTTGCGGCGGACGGTCAAGATCGGGCTGGGGTCCGATCTGCGAGGACGTTGTCGGTGGACCGTTTACTCGCGTTACTCGCGCGCGTACATCAAGTTCTGGTGCGACAGGACGACTACGGACGCGGCGGTCTGATCTGCGTTGATGCGACATGGTGTCGCCTTTCAAGGTCGCCGACACCATCCACCGCCGGTTTTGCAAGGTCGGCCAGCAAGAGATCGCAGATATTCGACCCCGGGGCCACTCGAAGAAGATCAACTTTTCCGGCATGTGTGAGAGTCCCCGGACCCTGCCGGGAGGTCGTCATCCCCGCGCTCAGCAGGACCGGGGCCGCGCTCTCGGCGGGACTGGGACGCGCGCTGAGCGGAGAGGGGGCCACGCAGCCCCGGGCTCGGCTACCGCGCGGCGACGGAGATCGACTTGATGTCGAGGTAGCTTTCGATGCCCTCCCGGCCGAGTTCACGGCCGTACCCGCTGCCTTTGACCCCGCCGAACGGCGCTGCCGGGTCCATCGAGTAGCCCTGGTTCACGCCGAATGTTCCGGCCCGTACCCGGCCGGCGATGTCGAGGCCGCGCTCGGTGTCTGCCGTGAACACGGCACCGGCCAGGCCGTACTGCGAGTCGTTGGCGATGCGTACAGCGTCGTTGGTGTCACGGTACGGAATGACGACGAGGACCGGGCCGAAGATCTCCTCACGGGCGATCGTCATCGTGTTGTCGACGTCGGTGAAGACGGTGGGCCGTACGTACCATCCGCGGTCGACGCCGTCAGGCAGGTCGGTGCCGCCGACGACGAGCCGGGCCCCCTCGCGTGTCCCGGCCTCGATGTACTGGCGCACCCGCTCCTGCTGGCGGCGGGCTACCAGCGGGCCCATCTCCGTCCTGGGGTCGGTTGGGTCCCCCACCCGGATGGCCGACAGGGTCGCGCCGAGCGCCTCGGCGTAGTCACCGAGGCGGTCCGCGGGCGCGATCACCCGGGTCAGGGAGTTGCAGATCTGGCCGGCCATGCCCATGCCGGAGAAGCGGACCGCCTGGGCGACGGTGGTCGGGTCGGCGTCGTCCAGCGCGATGGCGGCTGACTTTCCGCCGAGCTCGAGGCTGACCTTGGTGAGGTTGGCGGCGCACGCCGCCGCGACCTGCCGGCCGGCGGCCGTCGAGCCGGTGAAGGAGACCTTGTCGATGCCGGGGTGCGCGACCAGGTAGGCGCTCACCTCCCGCTCGGCGGGTACGACGTTCACGACGCCCGGCGGCAGGCCGGCCTGGTCGATCAGGTCGGCGAAGAACGGCGCGTCCAGGGAGGACTCAGGTGCGGGCTTGAGTACGACCGTGCAGCCAGCGAGCAGCGCAGGGATGACCTTGGTGACGGTCAGAAACTGCGGCATGTTCCAGGGGACGACCGCGGCGACGACACCGACGGGCTCGCGGCGCAGCAGCACGTCCTGGCCGTAGACGCCCGGCCGGTTCTCCTGCCAGGGCAGGCTCGCGGCGATGTCGGCGATGGCGCTCATCATCATCCCGGGCAGGCCTACCTGCGCGCGCCGGGCGAACGTGATCGGGGCGCCCAGCTCGGCAGTGATGAGATCGRCCAGCTCGTCGCGGCACCTGTCGTAGCGGGCGGCCAGCCGGCGGATCGCCTCGGCCCGCTCGGCCGGGTCGGCGCGCGGCCACGGCCCCTCGTCGAAGGCCATCCGTGCGGCGGCGATGGCCCGGTCGACATCCGCGGTGCTCGCCGCCGGCACCCGGCCCGCCAGCTCCTCGGTGTGTGGGGAGATGACCTCGATGAGGCCGTCGGTACTCGGGGCGACCCACTCGCCCCCGATGAACAGCTGCCGTCGATCCCGCACGAGCACTCCCAACCTCGACGCCTACCGCCCCGGACAAGTGGTTCCCGGGCCTTTCGGCCCCCGCGGCCACCTGACGTGCGCCGCTGCGGTGATCCAGGGGGTCCCGGCGGGGCCTTGCGGGGCCTTGCGGCCCCGACAGCTCCTATGTTAGTCACTTGTAGAACAGTTAGTCATCCGGAGAACACCTGGGTTCGGGGATCTTGATGGAGACCACCGGGAGGATTCATGGGGCGCCTCACCAAGCCGCTGGAGGCCAGCTGGACCGGCCGTTACCCGGAACTGGGCACCGGCCTGGTCTCCTACGAGGACTCGATCTCGCCGGAGTTCTACGAGCTTGAGCGGGAGGCAGTCTTCCGCCGGGCGTGGCTGAACGTCGGGCGGGTCGAGCAGCTGCCCCGCAAGGGGAGCTTCTTCACCAAGAACCTTGCGGTGGCCAGGACGTCACTCATCGTCGCCCGTGATCTCGACGGCACTGTGCGTGCCTTCYACAACGTCTGCCGCCACCGGGGCAACAAGCTGGTGTGGGAGCAGACGCCGACAACCGAGACCAGCGGCATCTGTCGGCAGTTCATGTGCAAGTACCACGGCTGGCGGTACGGGCTGGACGGTCAGCTGAAGTTCGTCCTGCAGGAGGAGGAGTTCTTCGACTTCGACAAGGCCGAGTTCCCGCTCGTGTCGGTCCACTGCGAGGTCTGGGAAGGCTTCATCTTCGTCAACCTGTCGGACGAGCCCAGCCAGTCGCTGCTCGAGTTCCTCGGCCCCATGGTGCGTGGCATGGAAGGCTATCCCTTCCACCTGGTCACCGAGCGGTACGCGTTCAGGGCACAGCTCAACAGCAACTGGAAGATCTATCTGGACGCCTTCCAGGAGTACTACCACGCGTCGGTGCTGCATTCGCAGCAGCAGGTGCCCAGCCTGCGCAGCTTCGAGTCCGGCTTCAAGACGCCCTACTACCAGACCGACGGGCCCCACCGGGTGGTGAGCACGGGCGGCTGGAAGGGCGTACCGCGCCACCTGTTGCCGCACGACCAGATGTACCCGATCGAGCCGAACCTCGAAGCCGGCCTCATGGGGCCCTGGCAGCGCCCGGACATTCCCGAGCTCGAGCCGGCGAACCTCCCCGCCGGGCTCAACCCCGGGGGTCTGGACCCGTGGTCCATCTCGAACTTCCAGATCTTCCCGAACTTCGTCATCCTGATCTACGAGCGGGGCTGGTACCTCACCTACCAGTACTGGCCGACCTCCCACAACACGCATGAGTGGGAGATGTCGTACTACTTCCCGCTGTCGCGCAACGCCAGCGAGCGCATCCGTCACGAGGCCACTGCGGTCATCTCCAAGGAAGCCGGCCTGCAGGACGCCGGGACGCTCGACGGTACCCAGCTGGGTCTGGAGTCCCGGGTCATCGACAGGTACCCGCTGTCCGACCAGGAGATCACCGTCCGCCACCTGCACAAGGTCACCGACGACTGGGTCCGCTCCTATCTCCGCGACGGAAAGCCGGTGCGGGCGTGAGCGAGCCACTGCTTCCCACCGAGTTCGCCGATCTCGAGCCCTTCGCCGCCCGGTGGTGCATTCCGACCGAGGCGGCCCGCTATCGCGAGCGGCTGAACAGCACCATGATCGACATGCAGGCCTTCTACGACGTGGCGTTCCCGCGGGTCCGGGCTGCCATGGCCTACCTGGACACGTTCCCGCTGCAGGAGCTGCCCGAGCCGCAGGAGAACCTGCTCCACCTCGTGTACTCGCTCATCATGGTCTCGCTTCCTGTCGAGGTCTGGCACCAGCCCAGGGTCATTGATGCGGGTACCGCCTACTTCGACCGCCATCTCGAGCCTGTGCCGTGACCGCCACCATCACCTGTGAACCCCTCGCCGCGACCGTGGGCGCCGAGGTCAGGGGCCTGACCGCGGCGGAACTGGCGAAGGACGACGCGGTCGCGGGCGCGGTCCTGGCGGCTCTGGAGCGGTACGGCGTGCTCGTCTTCCGCGGCCTGGACCTCGACCCGGACAACCAGGTCGCCTTCTCGGAGCGCCTCGGCGAGATCGACGACGAGCCAGGCCACCACCCCGTCCGGGGCATCTACCGGGTCACCCTCGACCGGTCCAAGAACTCCTCGGCGGACTACCTGAAGGCCACGTTCTACTGGCACATGGACGGCTGCACCCCGCTGCACGGCGAGCCGCCGCAGAAAGCCACCGTGCTCAGCGCCCGGCAGGTGGCCGCCCGGGGCGGGGAGACCGAGTTCGCCAGCACCTACGCCGGCTACGAGGCGCTCGACGAGGCGGAGAAGGAGCTGTTCGGCTCGCTGCGCGTCGTGCACTCTCTCGAGGCCTCCCAGCGCACCGTCGTGCCTCAGCCGACCCCCGAGCAGCTCGAGCGGTGGCGGGCCCGCCCGACGTCCACCCATCCGCTGGTGTGGACCCGGCGCGGCGGCCGGAAGTCACTGGTCATCGGCGCGCACACGGACCACGTCGTCGACATGGATCTCGGCGAGGGCCGGCATCTGCTGCGCGACCTGCTCGACCGGACGACGGCACCCGAGCGCGTCTACCGCCACCACTGGTCGGTGGGCGACACCGTCATCTGGGACAACACCGGCGTCGTGCACCGCGCGGCTCCCTATGACCCGGACTCGCCCCGCGAACTGCTGCGCACGACGATCTTCGGTAACGAGCCGATCCGTTGAGTCGGCCCGCTTCGCCCTCGGTCCTAGCCGGCGGCCTGGTAGGCGACAACATCGTCCTGAGCCGGGCGGCGCTCTCCCTCCAGGGCGCGGATCTCGCGTTCGACCACCGCGATCAGCTCGTTGTGGCCGGTCCGGACGTCGAAATCCTGCTCGATGTGCAGGAAACGGGAGATCGCCGCCATGGCCAGGATCAGGGACACCGGCGGCCACCGCCCGCAGTCCACGCCGTAGCCCCGCAGCACCTCGGAGAGTGTTTCGAGCTGCAGTTCCCGGAACGTCCGCGAGTAGCCCGCGATCTCGGTCCTGATCGCCTTTCGGTGATTGGCCAGCGCGGTGAACTCCATCGTGAGCGCGTTGCTGGAGAAGTCGTGCGTCAGATCCCACAGCGCCCACAGGGGCTGCGGGGACTGCAGCGCCACCCGAAGGCGGGCCAGGCTCCGCTCGGCACCACGGCGGAACAGTTCGATGTACAGGCCGTCCATCGTCCCGAAGTAGTAGTAGACAAGCCCGTTGTTCACCCCCGCCTTGCCCGCCAACCGGCGGGTGGTGACCGCCGCGTACCCCTCCTCCAGCATGAGGGATTCCGTGGCGTCCAGAAGCGCTGTCCGGGTGGCCGAGTCATCGACCGGGCTTCGCCGTGCCGGCGCCATGTCCGTCCTCCCGCTACTGGCAGTCCTTCGGGTGCGGTTCCAGTCTTACGCCGGCCGCTGCCACGGGTCTCCACCGCCCTCGGTGCGTTGGCGTGAGGTTAGTCATATGAAGAACAGGTGTCGGCCCGAGGTCGGCCCGATGACGAGGGCAGGAGGAGGCCTTGCCAGGCGGCGCTGGTTCGACGGGGGAGGCGGTGCCGGCGGGCACGGCACGCCACAGGTACTACCCGCTGCGGGTGCTGCGCATCGTCACGGAGACGGCCGAGGCCAGTTCGATCGTGTTCGACGTGCCATCCGAACTGACCGAACTCTTTGCCTACCGGGCGGGGCAGTTCGTCACGCTCCGCATACCCGCCGACGGAGGGACTGCCGTCCGCAGCTACTCGATGTCGTCCTCGCCGGTCGTGGACGCCGAGCTGCGCGTGACGGTGAAGAGGGTACCCGGCGGGCTGATCTCGAACTGGCTGCACGACACGGTCGGTGCAGGACACGTCCTCGCTGTCCTTCCGCCGGGGGGAACCTTCGTGCTCGACCAGGGAGAGCACGACATCGTGGCTTTTGCCGCCGGCAGCGGCATCACACCGGTGTTCTCGATCGTGCGGACAGCCCTGGTCAGCTCTGCGCGGCGGGTTCATCTGCTCTACGCCAACCGCGACCGCCCGGCGGCGATCTTCGGTGACGAGTTGGACGCGCTGGTGGAGCAGTACCCGGGCCGTCTGGTCGTCGAGCACCACGAGGACGCCGCCCGGGGCTTCGTCGGTCACGCCGACGTCGCCCGAGTCGCCGGCGCGCACAGCGACGCCGTCCACTACATCTGTGGGCCGGCCGCCTTCATGGACATCGTCGCGGCGGGCCTGCGGGACACCGGCGTAGGCCCCTCAAAGGTGTACATCGAGCGGTTCACGCCGCTGCAGGAGCCGGCCGGGCAGCCGGATCCGGCTGCGGTGGATGACATCGAGGTGACGATCAAGCTTGGCGGGAAGACCGTGACAACCGCGCACCGTCGTGGCAACACGCTCATGGCGACGGCCCGGTTCGCCGGTCTGCGCCCGCCTTCCTCGTGCGAGACGGGAAGCTGCGCCACCTGCATGGCACGCATCGTGCAGGGAGGCGCCGAGATGCGAATCAACGACGCGTTGACGCCGGACGAGGTGGCCGAGGGCTGGGTGCTCACCTGCCAGGCCGTGCCCACGACCCAGGTCGTCGAAGTGGTCTACGAATGAGGGAGAACCCAACAATGCCGCGGACCAGGACACAACGCTCCCGGGTGGCGGTGGTCACCGGTGGGGCGTCCGGCATAGGGGAGGCCACCTGCCACCACCTGGCCGAGCGTGGCCACCGCATCGCCGTGCTCGACCGTGACGGCGACGCCACGGAACGGGTGGTCAAGGAGCTGTCAGCCACCGGGACACAGGCGCGCGGATACGCCGTCGACGTGACCGACCGCGCCGCCATCGACGATGCCTTCGCCGATATCCGCGCGGTGCTCGGGCCGACGGAGATCCTGGTGACGAGCGCCGGCCTCGTCGCTTTTGATCCGTTCGAGGAGATCACCCTCGAGCAGTGGAACCTGGTCCTGGCGGTGAACCTCACCGGGACCTTCCACAGCTGCCAGGCCGCCATCTCGGACATGGTCGCGGGGCGCTGGGGGCGCATCGTCACCATCGCCTCGTCCAGCGCGCAGCGTGGCTCGCCGACCATGGCGCACTACGCGGCGGCGAAGGGCGGGGTGATCGTGCTGACCAAATCGCTGGCCCGCGCGTACGCCTCCCACGGGATCACCGTCAACAGCATCCCGCCCTCGGGGATCGAGACGCCGATGCAGCACCAGTCCCAGGCAGAGGGGAACCTGCCCGCCAACGAGGTGATGGCCGGCACCATTCCGCTCGGCCACCTGGGCGCCCCGGACGACATCGCCGCCGCGGCCGCCTTCCTCGCCTCGGAGGAAGCCGGCTTCATCACCGGCCAGGTGTTGGGAGTCAACGGAGGGTCCGTGCTGTGACCCGCGCCGAACCTCGGCTGCCGCCCCTGCCGGTGGCCGAGTGGACGGAGGAGGACCGCGATCTGCTGCGGGGCAATCTGGCCCGCGCCGACCGCTACCTGTCCGGTGCCGTCGACGCGCCGCCGATGCCGCCGATCCTCGGCCTGTTCGCCCGCCACTCCCGGGTCGGCGCCCGCTGGCTGGCCTTCAACGGGACACTGATCGACTCCGGCGCGCTCTCCCCCCGCGACCGGGAGCTGCTGATCCTACGGGTCGGCGCGCGGACGGGCTGCCGCTACCAGTGGGCGGAACACCTGCGCATGGCGCAGGCCGCGGGCCTGACCTCCGAGCAGATCAGCGCGGTGCGCGAGGGCGCGTCGGCGCCCCTGTGGGACGAGCGGGACGGCGACCTGCTGTGCGCCGCAGACCAGCTGGTGGACGAGCACGTCATCGACGACGCGCTGTGGGAACGCCTGGCCAGCCGTTTCGACGAGCGGCGGCTGCTTGAGGTCATTTTCGTGGTCGGCAGCTACGTGTGTCTCGCGATGCTGCTCAACAGCGTCGGGCTGCTGCCCGCGACGGGCCCCGACCAGCTTCCCGACCCGAAAAGCCACACCGCGGTACACGCAGAATCCCGGGTCGAACCGGGTAGCCCGTCTGTTCCATGACCGCATCACCACAGGAGGTGGACCATGCCGCGTTTCCCGAAACCACCGGAAGGTAGCTGGACGCAGCACTATCCCGCTCTCGGGACGGAGCCGGTGTCCTACGAGGACTCCATCTCCCCCGAGTACTACGAGCGCGAACGGAAGGCCGTCTTCAAGCGTGCGTGGTTAAACGTCGGCAGGGTCGAGCAGCTTCCGCGGGTCGGTAGCTACTTCACCAAGGACGTCCACGCCGCCCATGCCTCGATCATCGTGGTGCGCGGGAAGAGCAGGCAGGTCAACGCCTTCCACAACATCTGCYGGCACCGGGGCAACAAGCTCGCGTGGACGGACGACCCGAAGCGGGAGACGCAGGGTGTCTGCCGGCAGTTCACCTGCAAGTACCACGGCTGGCGCTATGACCTCGATGGTGCACTGATCTTCGTCCAGCAGGAGGGCGAGTTCTTCGACCTGGACAAGAGCAGCAACGGCCTGGCACCGGTGCACTGCGAGGTCTGGGCCGGGTTCATCTTCGTGAACTTCGCCCGACAGCCGGAGCAGACACTGCGCGAGTTCCTCGGGCCGATGGTGACCGATCTCGAGGGCTACCCGTTCGAGAAGCAGACCTCCCGCTTCGGGTACAGCACCACCATCCAGGCGAACTGGAAGCTGTACATGGACGCGTTCGCGGAGTTCTACCACGCACCGGTGCTGCACGCGAAGCAGTCGCCGGAGAAGTACTCCGCGGCCGCCCAGCAGGCCGGTTTCGAGGCGCCGCACTACCAGATCGAGGGGCCGCACCGGCTGGTCAGCACGTCCGGTGTCCGGTTCTGGGAGATGGACGCCGAGCTGCTCAAGCCGACCGAGATCCTGACCCGCAGCGGTCTTTTCGGCCCGTGGGAGAAGTATGACCTGGGTGAGATGCCGCGCGGTGTCAACCCGGCGGGCTGCGACCCCTGGGGCCTCGACTCCTTCCAGCTCTTCCCGAACTTCGTGATCCTCATCTGGAGCCAGGGCTGGTACCTCACCTACCACTACTGGCCGACTTCCTACAACACGCACGTTTTCGAGGGCAACGTCTACTTCCTGCCGGCCACGAACATCCGTGAGCGGATCGCGCAGGAGATGGCGGCGGTGACGTTCAAGGAGTTCGCACTGCAGGACTCGAACACCCTCGAGGCGACACAGATGATGCTGGAGACCGGGTACGTCGACCGGTTCCACCTGAACGACCAGGAAATCCTGTGCCGGCATCTGCACGTCGCGGTGCGCGACTGGGTGAACGACTACGAGGGAGCGCGTTCATGAGCCACCTGCTTCCCGCCGAGTTCGCCGAACTCGAACCGTTCGCGGGGAAGTGGTGCCTGCCCACCGAGCACGAGCGGTACAACACCCGGCTCGCCAGCTCGATGGAGGAGTTACAGGCCCTCTACAGTGCGGTCACCCCTCGCTACGAGGAGGCGGTCGCGTACCTGGAGAAACTCCCGCTCGACGCGCTGCCGGACGACGCCACCAACCTCCTGCACCTGATCTACTCGTTGATCCAGGCGTCGTTCCCGGTCGAGGTGTGGCACCAGCCGAAGGTCCCGGACACGGGTTCGTCGACCTTCGACTGCTTCACCGAGCCGGTGCCGTGACGGCGCCGATCGTCCTGCGCGCCGCGCGCTGGCTGGACATCGACGCCGGTGAGGTCCGTTCGCCCGCGGTGGTCGTGGTGGATGGCGACCGCATCACCGCGGTGAACCCCGCCCTTCCGCCGGCGGGTGCCACGGAGCTCGACCTGGGCGACGTCACCTTGCTTCCCGGGCTRATGGACATGGAGCTCAACTTCCTCATCGGCGGGCCCGAGACCCCGACGGGACTGCCGCTGCCGATGCACGGCGTTCAGGACGACCCGGCGTACCGCACCCTTCGAGGAACCATCAACGCCCGTACCACACTACGTGCTGGTTTCACCACGGTTCGGAATCTCGGCCTGATGGTCAAGACCGGCGGCTACCTGCTCGACGTAGCACTCCAGCGCGCCATCGACCAGGGATGGGCCGAGGGCCCGCGGATCATCGCGGCCGGCCACGCGGTGACCCCGTACGGCGGGCACCTCGACCCGACCGTGTTCCAGCGGCTGGCACCCGGCGTCATGCCGCTGTCCATCGGCGAGGGGATCGCCAACGGCGTGGGCCAGGTGCGGGAGTGCGTCCGCTACCAGATCCGCCACGGCGCCAAGGTCATCAAGGTGTCGGCCTCCGGCGGGGTGATGTCRCACAGCACCGGGCCGGGCGCCCAGCAGTACTCCGACGAGGAGCTGGCCGCGATCGCGGACGAGGCGCACCGGGCCGACATCCGGGTCGCCGCGCACGCGGTGGGCGACCGAGCGATCCGGGCCTGCGTGCGCGCCGGGATCGACTGCATCGAACACGGCTTCCTCGCCAGCGACGACACCCTCACCCTGATGGCCGACCACGGCACGTTCCTGGTGTCGACGACCTACCTGACCGACGCGATGGACATCGCCCGGGCCGCACCCGAGCTGCGCAAGAAGGCGGCAGTGGTGTTCCCCCAGGCCAGGGCGATGCTCCCGAAGGCGATCGCGGCCGGGGTACGGATCGCCTGCGGCACCGACGCGCCCGCCGTGCCACACGGTCACAACGCCAAGGAACTGATCGCACTGGTATCGCGGGGCATGACCCCCGTCCAGGCCCTGCGGGCCGCGACCGTCACCAGCGCGGAGCTCGTCGACCTGGACCACGAGCTCGGACGGTTGAAGGCCGGCTACCTCGCCGACATCATCGCCGTCCCCGGCGACCCCTCCCAGGACATCACCCGCACCGAGGACGTCCGCTTCGTCATGAAGGACGGCCTTGTCCACCGCGACGACCGATCGTCACCGACCCGAACGGAGCACACATGGCAAGCGGCGTCCTGATCGTCGAGTCGCGCCCCGCCTCGCCTGACGAGGCCACCGCTTACCACGACTGGTACGACAACAAGCACCTGCCGGAGATCCTGCAGATCGACGGCTTCGTCTCCATCCGTCGGCTGGCCGCCGTCGACGGCGACAGCTTCGTCGTGATCTACGAGATCGAAGGCGACGTCGAGGCAGCGAAAACGGCGCTGGGGCTGGCCCAGGCCTCCGGCATGATGACCCGCCCGGAGGGCGTCCAGCTCACGCCCCCGCCGACGGCCCGCTACTTCACGCTGGTCAGCTCGGCGGGCACCAACGCGTAGGACCCCGCTCACCTGGCCGGGCGGGGGACGGCGCCCGGCCGCGCGGCTCCCGCAGCCAGGGTCTGACGTCTCGACGTGAACCGCGCCGAGACGTCAGACCGCCCAGGTCTTCGGTGGAACCGGGATCTCCCGCGCCCAACACCACGCTTCCCGATGCCGCGAGACCGCCCGTACCGCAGTACAGCCAGTCGACGGACCAGCGCGGCACAACAGTCGGAACGACGAGGCAGCCCCAGCGCAGCCAGAGGCATGGGATCAGGAAACTACGGACGAGATCGCGGCCCACCCGCAGTGTCGAAGATGGGTGCAGAACTTCACCGGGCCAGGCCTCGTGCTCGCGGACCGCGCGCCGCTGCGGGCGCGGCCGCGGGTGCTCTTCCTTGTCGGTGATCCGCCCGGCCGGCCCGCCGAGGCTGCCCCGGGCCCGAGTTTCTACGCGCTTCGCGTCGCGCGGGTGGTACGCGAGACGAGGAACAGATACGGGTCACCGTGCAGCGGGTGCGCGGCGGTCTCGTGTCGAACTGGATGAACGACTCGCTGCCACCGCGCTGGGTCAGCGCCTCCTGCGGGTACACATGCTGTACACGACCGCGGACTCCACTCCCGCCGTGTTCGACGCGGGGCTGCATGCACTGGAGAGGGAACACGGCGGCCACCTCGCCGTGCGGCGCCGCTACAACGCCCAGGCCGGTCAGCTCCAGGACATGGACATTCTCGGTCTCCTGCCGGCGGCCGAAAGCGAGTCGCTGTTCTCCGTCTGTGGGTCGGAGCGGTTCACCGACCGCGTGGAACGGACGCTGCTCGCCAGCGGAAAATCCCCCGATCGTATCCGCGTCGAGCGTTTCGTCTACTGACCCTGCCCGGTTTCCCGCCCACAGCCCCAGGTAGATGCCGGCTGATGGGCGCGGCAGCCACCAGGTCCATGGGCACCCGTGCAGCCGGCGGGAAAACCCCTGGCTCACCCTTCGACGGCGCCCTGCCCAGCGATCACGACCAGATGTGCTTTTGGTCGGCGCCATTCCGGCCATCCTTGCCTGGATCCCTCTGTTTCGGTACCCCGCTGGTTTGAACCCTGCTGGAAACTGGTTCGAACCCTTTTGAAAGGTTCTCGATGATTCGTGGAGCACGATTAGGTGCCGTGGCGGTCGCCTGCTGCGCCGCACTTCAGCCCGGTCGGCAGGCCCCCAGGCCCGACGAGGTCCACCAAGTCATGCCGAGTCGGGTCGCTGTCCTTCGTGGATCGCGTCCACCAGCAGGCCGATGACCCAGGTGATCGCTTTCGTCGCCTGGTCGCCATCGAGGTTCCACATCGTGGTCAGCCGTTCATAGGACGGCACGTGCCACAGGACGTCGAGCATGCCGGTCGCCATCTCGCGCTGATTTTCGGGCCAGTCCGCCGTGTGTCGGGCGACGGCGGCGACGAGCGCGTCACGGCGGCGCTGGTCCTTGAGGATCAACGGCCCGTCTTCGGGGCCTTCGGGGGTCCAGCGTGGGACCGCGTAGGACGACAGTGTCGCGAAGGATCGCGTGGTGATCTCGGGAAGCTGATCGAGGTCGAGGCCTTCGTAGGTGATGCCCGCCTCTTCCTCGAGGCGGCGCAGGACAGCCTCGTGCAGATCGGACTCGTTGGGGAAGTGCCGGTAGACGGTGCGCTCGCCGACGCCGGCACGTTCGGCCACCGCCCGGAACGTCAGATCGCTCCAGTCCCACCGGGCGAAGCTGTGGACGAGGGCCGAGCCGGCGTCGATGATCCGTTCGCGTGTCTGAGCCGCCTGTTCCCGCCGGCGCGGGCTGTCGTAGCGCCGGCGGGGTGGTGTCGCCGCCTTTCCGTCCGGATCAGGTGTTGCCATAGCACTCATATTGGTGACATCCTACTGCCGTGAAGATGGCCTGCGTTCGGGAGGAACCATTGTGGATCTTGGCTTAGCCGCCGCCACCGCGGTGGTGCAGGGCGGGACTCAGGGTATGGGACTGGCTGCCGCGGCGTGTCTCGCCGCGGATGGTGCCAAGGTCGCGGTACTCGCGCGCGGTCGAGCGAATCTTGACGCGGCTGTCGCTCATCTGCTTGAGCTCGGGGCGGCCGATGCCGTCGCCCTGCAGGCCGACATCACCCGCCCGGACGAGGTGACGGCCGCGTTCGACCAGGTGCGTGACCGGTGGGGCGAGCTGAACATCCTCGTGAACGCGACCGGCCCGAAGGGCGACCGGATGGGCCCCTTCGAGGAGCTGACCGACGACGACTGGCTGACCGCCGTCGATGTCGGTGTCATGGGCATGGTCCGTTGTGTGCGGGCGGCGCTGCCCCTGCTGCGCGCGGCCGAATGGGCTCGCATCGTGAACATCTCCGCGCATTCGACCAAGCGTCAGACGGCGTCGCTGATCGCGTACACCGCGGCCAAGGCCATGGTCACCAGCATCACCAAGAACCTGTCGCTGACCCTGGCTGACGAGGAGATCCTCGTCAACACCGTCTCGCCGGGCAGCTTCGCCTCCGAGGGCCTGGCCCTGTGGGCCCGTGGCCAGGGCATCGACCCGGACGACCTGCACGCCGTGATGCGGGGTATCGCGGAGCACTTCGGCCACCCCGCACATATGCCGCGGGCCGGAGCGCCGAGTGAGATCGGCGCCGTGATCGCCTTCGTCGCCTCCCGCCGGAACACGTACATGACCGGCGCGAACGTCAACGTGGACGGCGGCTCCGACTTCTGTTGATTTCTGCCCACCCGTGGCGCCAGATGCCGCAGGGTTCGGATTCCGTGGGAACTCGACGCACCGCCGATTTTCCGCATGCGATCACCCATGTCCGGAGGGGAGAACCATGACAGCACATGTAGAACTGCTCGACGCGGCTCGGGCGGAGACCGGACTGGACGATTTCGGCGACGACTCCTTTCGCGAGGGGCTGGAGCTGCTCACGCGTGCGCTGGAGAACGAGGCACAACTCAACGACGCCGGCCAGGTGGCGCTGCGCCGACTCCTCCTCGGCCTGCTGACGCAGCGGCTGCGGATCGAGGACTGGTACCGGCGTCATCCCGAGATCGACGACGAACAGATCGTTGCGCCGCTGATCGGGCTGGGCCTGCCGCGGACCGGCTCGACGGCGTTGTCGTTCCTGCTGGCCGAAGATCCGAACGCGCGATCGTTACGGATGTGGGAGGCGACGGCGCCGTGCCCGCCGCCGTCGACGGTGCGCGGCTCCGATCCCAGGATCGAGGTCGGTCGGGCCAGCGTCGAAGAGCGGACGAGGACGTCGCCGCGCCGCGGTGCGCTCGTGCCGGCCAGTGCGACCGGGCCGACGGAGTGCCAGAGCCTGATGGCGCTGGACTTCAAGGCGCACTACTTCCAGGCGTTCGCGTACGTCCCGTCGTACTCGAAGTGGCTTCTCGACACTGATCTCACCTCGACCTACCGGTACGAGCTGCGCACACTCAAGCTGTTGCAGTGGGGCTTTCCAGCCCAGCCGTGGCGACTGAAGTGCCCGACCCACCTGCTGTTCCTTGACCATCTCGACCGGGTCTTCCCGGATGCCCGGTTCGTGATGACCCACCGTGACCCCGCCGAGGTCATGGTGTCGGTCGCGGATCTCTACGGCGCGGTGGCCACCTCGTTCTGCGACGAGATCGATCTGCGTTATTTCGGCGAACTCAACGTCGAGCACTGGTCGGTCGGCATGGAGCGGGCACTGGCCTTCCGGGATGCGGGTCGGGGCGGCCGGTTCTACGACATCGACTTCAGGGCGATGCAGCGTGACCCGATAGGCGAGGTCCGCGGGCTCTACGCCTGGCTCGACGAACCCGTCACCCCGGAGTTCGAGGCCGGCATGCAGCGGTGGTGGAGGGAGAACGCCGAGAAGCGCGAGAAGAACGTGCACCCCGATCCGGCCACGTTCGGCATCGACATCGACGAGATTCGCCCGCTGTTCGCCGGCTACACCGCACGCACGAAACACTGGACTGCTCGCTGAAAGGGTAGGCACCCATGGCTGTTGATCTCACCGGTGGGCTGGACGCCACACGCGAATACGTCTTTGCCGAGCGGCCCGACAACCCGGACATGCGCGATTCGGCCAGCATGTGGATCTCCGACGACCGTGGCGTGCTCGGCGTGCCGCGGGTGGCGATCGAGGCGGTCGCCTCGGACTGGGAGGCCCACCAGCTGCAGCTCAATGTGGCCTTCCCCGACGGGCGGGTCTACCGTCTGCGTGAGGCGGGAAAGTCGCTGCCCACCCTCGACGGCGAGGGCCGTCCCACCATCCTGGGCACGGGCCCGTTGGCGTTCCAGTGTGTCGAACCGTTCCGGACCTGGACAGTGACCTTCCGTGGCACCGCGGTGCAGACCTCGACGCAGGCACTGATCGCCGGTGATTCCGACGGTCCACGGGTGGATCTGGAGTTCCACGTGGAGGCCACGATGGCCGCACCGCCATGGATCCAGGGCTCGCTGCTGCCCGAGGCACGCGAGCGGCTCGAGTCCTCGGTCGAGGGAGGGCTGATGGGCGGTGCCCGCTACGAGCAGCTCTTCCGTGCCCAGGGGTCGCTGCGGGTCGCCAACGAGGAGCACACGTTCACCGGCAGCGGGCTGCGGATCCGCCGCCAGGGCGTCCGTGACCTCGCCGAGTTCCGGGGGCACTGCTGGCAGTCGGCGCTGTTSCCCAGCGGCCGGGCATTCGGCTACATCGCCTACCCGCCCCGCGACGACGGCGTGCCGACGTTCAACGAGGGCTTCCTCTACAACGGCGACGGTCCGCTCATCCCCGCCCGGGTGGTCGAGGCGCCCTGGCTCGGCAGGCTRCAGCCCACGGGGGAGGACGTCTCGGTCGTGTTCGAGTCCGAACTCGGGCGGACCCGTATCGAGGGCGAGACCGCCCTGTCGACCTTCGACGTTACCGAGCGGCCGGCGATGCCGAACTTCCCGGTCCTCTACCAGGGCGGGGTGCGTTACCGGTGGGACGGCGAGGAGACCTACGGAATGCTCGAGCGTTCCACGATGCGCGACAAGATTATCTGGCCGTGATGTCTGGAGGCATCGTGAGCGGGAGTTCGATGTGACGAAAACACAGGGCGCGGAGATCTACTACGATCCGTACGACCTCACGATCGACGCGGATCCCTATCCGGTGTGGAGGCGGCTGCGGGACTCCGCGCCGCTGTACTACAACGAGAAGTACGACTTCTATGCACTGAGCCGGTTCGACGATGTCGAGAGGGCGCTGACCGACTGGGGTACGTATATCTCCGGTGAGGGCTTCGTTCTCGAGATCATCAAGGCCGGGGTGCGGTTGCCACCGGGTAATCTGCTGGCGGAGGACCCGCCGGTTCACGACATTCATCGTGGGCTGCTCTCGCGTGTGTTCACGCCGCGCAAGATGGCCGCGCTCGAGCCGCAGGTCCGCGCGCTGTGCGCGCGGCTGCTCGACGAGCTGTCCGGCGCTGAGAGTTTCGACTTCGTCGCCGACTTCGGGGCGATCGTCCCCATGAGAGTCATCGGCATGATGCTCGGCATCCCCGAAGGCGACCAGGAGGCGATCCGGGACGCCGGCACGCGGCGCCACCAGCTCACCGAAGGTGAGGCGCCGCCGCCGACCGATGCCCACTCGACAGCGCAGCCGTTCGCCGAGTACATCGACTGGCGGGCCACCCATCCGTCCGACGACCTCATGACCGAGCTGATCACCACCGAGTTCACGGACGAGACCGGTACCACGCGTAGGCTCACCCGCGAGGAGGTCCTGACCTACACCTCCGTCCTGGCTGGCGCGGGCAACGAGACCACCAGGCGACTCATCGGGTGGACCGGCCAGCTCCTGGGTGAGCATCCCGACCAGCGCCGGGAACTTGCTGCCGACCGGTCCGCCGTCCCGCAGGCGATCGAGGAGATCCTGCGCTTCGAGTCGCCCTCGCCCGTCCAGGGCCGGGTCGTCTCCCGAGACGTCGAACACCACGGAGGGACCATCCCCGCGGGCAGCGCCGTGCTGCTCCTCAACTCTTCGGCCAACCGCGACGAGCGCCACTTCACCGACCCGGACACCTTCGACATCCACCGCCGGATCGACCGGCACCTCGCCTTCGGCCACGGACTGCATTTCTGCCTGGGTGCCTCACTGGCCCGGATGGAAGGCCGGGTTGTGCTCGACGAGGTGCTGAAGCGGTGGACCGACTGGGAGGTCGACCGCGACAACGCGGTGCTCGACCACACGTCGACGACGAGGGGATGGACGAACCTGCCGGTGATCATCTCCTAGGAGAGTCCCGTGCCGTCCGCCTGACCCTCGTACACCGTGACGCCAAGCGAGGACCAGCGAGAATCCACCCCGCCACGTGACGGGGTGACGTGAGAGAAGGGCAGCCCATCCATGGGCCGACTGACGCATTTGCAGCGCCTCGAGGCGGAGAGTATCMAGATTTTCCGGGAGGCCGTGTCGGAGTGTGAGCGGCCGGTGATGTTGTATTCGGTGGGTAAGGACAGTTCGGTGCTGCTGCATCTGGCGGTGAAGGCGTTCTATCCGTCGCGGTTRCCRTTCCCGTTGWTGCATGTGGACACGACGTGGAAGTTCCGGGCGATGTACGAGTTCCGGGACAAGGTCGCGGCGGAGCTGGGAGTGGATCTGCTGGTGCACCGTAACCCGGAGGCGGTGGCGCGGGGGATCAACCCGTTCGATCACGGGTCGGCGACGCATACCGATGTGTGGAAGACCGAGGGGTTGAAG
>NZ_MBLM01000179.1 GCF_001854655.1 Parafrankia colletiae
CCAGGAGGTCCAGCTGCCGGTCCGTCCGGCCACCGCCGCCGCCTACGGCGCGGTCGTGCGCGCCCAGGTCGGACTGATCAGCACGCTCAACGCCGAGATCGCCCGTCTCGGTGAGCAGGTCGATGCCCATTTTGGCCAGCACCCGGACGCTGAGATCCTGCTGTCCCAGCCCGGCCTGGGACCTGTCCTCGCCGCCCGGGTGCTCGCCGAGTTCGGAGACGACCCCGACCGCTACGCCGACGCGAAGTCCCGGAAAAACTACGCCGGGACCAGCCCGATCACCCGCGCCTCCGGCAAGAAGAAGGTCGCCCTAGCCCGCTACGCCCGCAACCGCCGCCTCGCCGACGCCCTGCACCAGCAGGCCTTCTGCGCCCTGAACGCCTCACCCGGCGCCCGCGCCTACTACGACCAGGTCCGCGCCCGCGGCACCGGCCACCACGCCGCGCTCCGCCAGCTCGCCAACCGGCTCGTCGGCATCCTCCACGGCTGCCTCAAGACCCACACCCCCTACAACGAAGCAACCGCCTGGCCACAGCACGTCACTGAACAGATCGCCGCTTGACATCAAAGAACATGGGATGTCTGACCCGGCGGCCCGCCCGGCAGGTCTGATCGCCGCTGGACGATCCGCAGGTGGAGACCGGGGGTGGGAGGCACCGCGGACTGGCCTCCCACCCCCGGACAGGTCCGGTGGTACCCGGCAGGCACCGTCAGAAGCGCCAACGGCTCGCCCCGCCGGGCTCGACAGTCTGCAGCGCCGTGGCGGCGGACGAGATGATCCGGTAGACGTGCCAGGGCGGCGGCCCCGCGGACGGGGCACTGAACTCCGCGGTCAGCGCCCGACCGGACTCGTCCACCCGCGCCGGCCAGCCGTCCGCGCTCCAGTGGGCGGCCATCGCCGCCACGGTCGGCGGGTCGGTCACCTGGCTCGCCCGGCCCTCCACCACCAGATCGAACTCCTCCGTGGCCAGGCTCAGCGCGCACCGCGGATCGCGGGCGATGTTGCGCGCCTTGCGGGTGCGCTCCCCCGTCTCGAACCAGAAAACACCGTCGATGTACAGCGCTCCGACGCCGGTGACATGCGGGGACCCGTCCGCGTTGATCGTCGTCAGCCAGCAGGTGTGCCGGTTGGGCCCGCCGGTGCCCGGCGCCTGGGTGAACCCGGCGTCCAGACGCGCCTGGACGGCAGCCCAGTCCAGCAGCGGCAGGTCATRGAGGTCGGCGAGATTCGTGACGTCCATGCCTGTACAGACCGCGCCCGGGCCCGGAACTCATCGCCAGCCGGATCTCCACCTCCGTACCACGGGCCCGAGCCAGCTCGGCTAGTATTTGCGCGCCGCCTCCCACAGCGGTCGCAAGCGGACAAAGCCGTCCTGTCCATCCGGGAGTCGACAGACGTGGCTGGGCGAGCCTCTCCAGTTCGGCCTGACAGCGCGGATCAACCAGCCGGCGCCGGTTCGCTGCGCCTGCAGATCCTCGGCCCGCTGCGGCTGTGGCGTGACGGCGCCGAGCTGGATGCCGGCCCCCGTCAGCAGGCGCAGATGCTGGCGCTGTTCCTGGCGCGCGTGGGCCGCCCGGTGAGCACGAGAGAGCTCATCGACCTGATCTGGGCCGACGACGTCCCGGCCAGTGCACTCAACATCATTCACAAGTACGTCGGAGCCCTGCGGCGGGTGCTCGAACCCGCGCTGCCCGCCCGGGAACCTGGTACCTACCTGCACCGCCGCGGCAACGGGTACGTGTTCGACGCCGGCCTACGCGCCCTGGACCTCGTCACGTTCCGCGACCTCCTCAAGGCCGCCCAGGCCGCTCTCACCGAGCATGCTCGCGACGTGGCGCTCGACCACTACGTCGTAGCGCTCGGCCTCTGGCAGGGCCCCGCGGGGGACGGAGTCTTCCACGGATCGACCACGCCACCCGTCCTGGCCGCCCTCGACGACGAGTTCCATGCCGCCTGCGCGGCAGCGGCCGACCTGGCCGTGGCGTCACACCAGCCGGCGCGGGTGATCCCGCCGTTGCAGCTGGCCGCGTCGATGGCACCGTTCCACGAACCCGTGCAGGCCAGCCTCATCACCGCCCTCGGCGCCGCAGGACGGCAGGCGGAGGCGCTGTCGACGTTTCAGGCGGTCCGCGACCGCCTCGCCGAGGAGCTCGGCATCGACCCCGGCCCGGCGCTGCGGGCCGCGCACCAGCGAGTGCTGACGCAGACCCCGAGGCCGGCCGCGAGCGCAGTCACGACGAACGCGAGCGCGGGCGCGGGCGCACGCGCACCGGCAAGGCAGGCAGCCGGGCTGGTCGGCCGGCGCGACGAGCTCGGCGTGCTGCGGCAGGCCATTGAGGCGGCCCTCGCCGGCCGCACCGGGCTCGGCATCGTCGAGGGCGAACCGGGGGTGGGCAAAACCCGCCTGCTGGAGCAGGCCGCCGCCGCCGCGGACCAGCGTGGAGCGCACGTCGTCTGGGCTTCCTGCCTGGAAGGCGACGGAACACCATCGATGTGGCCGTGGGAGCAGGCGCTCTGGGCTGTTCTCGACGGACTGCCCGCGCCGGCGCGCGAGAAGTGGCTGGCCAGCGAACTCGGTGGTCTCCTCGCATCCCGACACGATGACGCCGCGCCGCCGGCTTCCGGCGCCCGCGCACAGTTCCGTCTGTTCGAGCAGGTCGTCGCCGTCGTGGGCGAGGCTGCCGCGAAACGGCCGATGCTGCTCGTCCTGGACGATCTTCAATGGGCCGATGCGGCCTCGCTCCAGCTGTTCGGCCACCTCGCGGGCCGACTGCCCCCCGGCACCGCGATCATCGGCGCCCTCCGCGACCGCGCGCCCGGACCCGGCTCCGACCTTTCGCGGGTACTCGCCGCCGCCAGCCGGCTGACCAGCCACCGCAGGATCCGACTCGGCCCGCTCGGCCTGACCGAGGTCGCCGAACTCATCCGTCGTGAGACCGGCCACGAACCTGGCGCGGATGTCACCCGCAACATCCATGTGCGCACTGCCGGCAATCCCTTCTTCGTCCGTGAACTGTCGCGGCTCCTCAGCGACCGCGGCGCGCTCAGCGACAGCCACGGCGGCGACGACGGCGGGGAGGCATCGGCCCGCACCGGGGTGCCGGCCACCGTGCGGGACGTCGTCCGCGACCGGATGGCAGGCCTCGACGACGGCGGACGCGACCTGCTCCGGGTCGCCGCGCTCATCGGCCGTGACCTCGACCTCGACCTGCTCGCCCGTGCCGCCGGCGTCGACAGGACGGACTGCCTCGAACGCCTCGAACCGCTACGCGCGCTCGGCCTGCTCGAATCGGCACCGGACGACCCGCTCTCGTGGCGCTTCGCGCACGACATCGTGCGCGAGTCGGTCATCGAGACAGCCGCACATCAGCAGGCCATCCGGCTGCATCTGCGCATCGCGGACGCGCTCGAGGAAGGCCTCGCCGACGACGAGTCGATCACCGAGCGCCTCGCGTACCACCTGCGGGCCGCCGGTCCCCTCGCCGACCCGGTCCGTACCGTGGAGGCGCTGAAGCGCGCCGGCCGCCGCGCCGCGACCAAGCTCGCGTTCACGGCCGCCGATCGGCATCTCGAATCAGCCGCCCAGATCGCGCGAGCAGCCGGGCTCCCGGAACTCGAGCTCTCCGCCCTCTCGCTGCTCGCCATCGCCCCGCGCCGCCAGGCCGGGTTCGGCGGAACGACCTTCGATCTGCTGGAGCGCGCGGAACACCTGGCCCGCCAGCTCGGCCGCGAGGTCGAGGCCGCCGGCCTCCTCTTCGCTCGTCTCTTCGGGGCCTACACCTTCCTGGAGTGGGACCGTGAACGTCTGGTCCGCCGGCTCTCCGAGCAGGGGGAGGCGTCCTCCGATCCGGTCGTCCAGGTGTACGGCCGGCAGGCCTGGGGCCTGCATCAGTGGGACAGCGGCAACATCGGCGAGGCCTACCGGTGCTTCAGTGGGAACGACCCCGCCCTTCTCGACGGGGTGGTCTCGTCGCACAGCGAGACCCCGATCCGGCGTGACGTCTCGGGTGAGTGGCCCGGCTGGCTGGCCGTCGTCACCGCACTCCACGGTGACGTCGAGACCGCAGCGACCATGATCGACCAGTGGAACGGCCCGGAGGACCCGTACGCCGTCGCGACCTGGGCGTACTACGTCACCATCATCGCGTCGATGGCCGGTGACGCGGGCTGGGTGATGCGCACGATCGAGCGGTGGATGGCCGTGGRCACGGGCCGCGCCGCCGTCCAGCAGGAGCACTACGTGCGGCTGAACTGGTACTGGGCGCGTGCCCTCACCGGCGATGACCCGGGCGGTATCGCGGCGGAGGCCGAACAGCTCCTGACCGGGACGCTGGTCGACCCGCCGCGGTGGGGAGTCGCCTATGGCCACGCGCTGATCGCCGAGATGTGGTTGGCCGCCGGCATGCCGGACGAGGCGGGTATCGCCCTCGACCGAGCGGACCACGACCTCGAGGCCTACGGCCAGCGCTACGCCGAAGGACTTGTCCTGCTGCTGCGAGCGCGCCTGCTCCACGCCCGCGGCGAACCCACCACCGTCGTAGTGGCCGCCGCCGAGAAGGCCCGCGTGCGGTCCACCGAACGCGAGTCCTACCTCTTTGCCCGCCGCATCGAGAGGTTCCTCGCCGGGCTCTGATCGCACTGCCCGACACCAGGAACATCGCACCACTCGACACCAGGAACGCCGAGCGCGGTCGGGCTCAGCCGGGATCGACGAGTGACCAGCCAGCCGAACCCGGCCGCCGTGAAGAACATGACGATGCCGTACACCACGCCCGGGATGGCCATCTCGGCGCTGTCCAACAACGCTGGGCTCAGCGCGACCGTGATGGCGAGTGCGGTGTTGTGGATGCCGATCTCGAACCCGGCCGCGACGGCCGCGGGATGATCGACGTCGACCAGACGCGGCACACCGTAGCCGACCAGCAGGCTCACGAGGTTGAAGGCCAACGCGGCCAGCCCGACCGACAGGAAGTAGTCGGCGAGGTTCTCCCACTGCCCGAACAACACGGCGGAGATGACTCCGACGAGGACCACCACTGACAGCATCTGGACGGGGCGGTTGAGYCGTCGCGCCACCTCCGGCGCCCGCCCGCGCACCAGCATTCCGACCACGACCGGCACGAGCACCATCGAGAAGACCTGAAGAATCTTGTCGACCTGCAGCCCGACCGCGGCCCCGTCCGCCAGAAAATGCCCTGCCGAGAGGTTCACCACGATCGGCAGGGTGACCACCACCAGCACCGAGTTGGTTGCGGTGAGCGTGATGTTCAGCGCGACGTTCCCGCCGAACAGGTGGCTGAACAGGTTGGCTGTCGGGCCACCCGGTGACGCCGCGACCAGCATCAGCCCGACCGCCAGCTCCGGCGGGAGCCGGAAGGCGATCACCAGGCCGAAACAGATCGCCGGCAGCACCACGAGCTGGCAGAGCAGCGCGACCCCGACCGCCTTCGGATGCCGGCCCACCCGCCGGAAGTCGTCCAGGGTCAGACCGAGGCCCAGGCCGAACATGACGATGCCGAGAGCGAAAGGCAGACTGGACAGGATCAACGCGGAATCCAGGGCGACGTCGTCGGGCCTGCTGCGGCCGGGCCGCCGAGCGGACCACCGACCGGTACGAAAACCACATCGTCCTTCGACACCTTAGACTCCCGCGCGTCTTCCTTCTCGGCCTTCTCGGCCTTCTCGGCCGCGATCGAGGGTCAGGATAGAGCGCGGGCACTTGACGAACACTGAACGCGCGGGAGTGCACGTCGGCGTCGAATCCACAAACAGTTCACTGGCCGTCAGAGGCGTTGATCCGAATCTGCGGCCAATGAACCCAGCGGATCCGCGTGCATCCCCGGATCCGGGTCCACAACGTCACCGGGGTCCGCGAGCTGGCCGGCGACGACACACGGCCCGCGCCATCGGCCTCAAGCGGCGCGCCGGGCCTCGGGCGACGGGCGTCGGGACCGGAGGAGGCCAGGAGATGGATCTCGACTGCCACGCATGATCCGCTTGACGCGGTAGTGACTGGCCACTAACTTCGACGTGTGGCTACGACCGGGGCGAGGCAGACGGCGGAGGAACGGCGCGTGTCGGTGCTCGCGGCAGCCGTGTCGGAGTTCGCCCGGGGCGGGCTGGAGGGCACCTCGACCGAGGCGATCGCCACCGCGGCCGGAATCTCCCAGCCCTACCTGTTCCGGCTGTTCGGCTCGAAGAAGGGCCTGTTCCTGGCAGCCGTCAAGGAGACGTTCGCCCGCACCGTCGCGACCTTCGAGGCTGCGGCGGGCGAGCGGTCCGGCCAGGAGGCCCTGACCGCCATGGCCACGGCCTACAACGACCTGCTGGCCGAACCGAGCTACCTGCTGATGCAGATGCAGGCCTACGCCTCCTGCGGTGATCCGGACATCCGGGTCGCGACGCGGCGGGGGTTCCGCGACCTCTGGTACGCGGTCGAGCGTCTCACCGGTCTGGACGTCGACGTGTTGCGCGCCTTCTTCGCCATGGGAATGCTCTGCAACGTCTCCGCGGCGATGGACCTGCCCGCCCTCGACGAACGCTGGGCCCAGATCATCTGCTCCGACGGCGCGGGCATCGAGACGAGCAAGGAGGCTCTGGCCAGGGGCTTCATGGGCCCGGCCAGCGCCGACACCGACGACGCCACCGGTGAGCGCACCCAGCACTGACACCGACGACACGGCCGACGCCACCACCGGCGCGATCGACATCGACTGAGCAGCACCAGGCCTTCGGTGGCCTTTTTTGACCACCGAAGGAAGTGGTCAGTCACTACCTTGGAGGGAAGCCGATGACCACCGACCGGAACCGCCTCACCTGGACCTTCGTGATCACCTGTATCGCCGCCTTCATGACCTCCCTGGACAACCTGGTGGTCACGATGGCCCTGCCGTCGATCCGGGAGAGCCTCGACGCCAGCCTGGCCGAGCTGGAATGGACGGTGAACGCCTACACCCTGGCGTTCGCGGTCCTGCTGCTGCCCGCCGCGGCGCTGGGCGACCGGCTCGGCCGCCGCCGCGTCTTCGCCGCCGGTCTGGCGATCTTCACCGTGGCCAGCGCCGCTGCCGCGCTGGCACCGAGCGTCGGCACACTCATCGCGGCCCGGGCCGTGCAGGGCGTGGGCGGGGCAATCGTGCTGCCGCTGTCGATGACCCTGCTGTCGGCCGCGGTCCCGGCCGAACGCCGCGGCGCCGCCCTGGGCATCTGGGGCGCCGTCTCCGGTCTTGCCATCGCGCTCGGGCCGCTGGTCGGCGGGGCCATCACCCAGGGCGCCGCCTGGCAGTGGATCTTCTGGCTGAACGTCCCACTCGGCCTGGTCGCGATTCCTCTGGCCTTCACCCGCCTCACCGAGAGCCGTGAGGCGTCCAGCCGGCTGGACGTCACCGGCACCGCCCTGGTCAGCCTGGGACTGTTCGGGATCGTCCTCGGCGTGGTCCGAGGCCAGGAGCATGGCTGGACGAGCCCCGCAGTGCTCAGCACGCTGATCGCCGGCGCGGTCGGACTCGTCGCGTTCGTCGGCTGGGAGCTGCGGTCCGAGCGGCGTGGTGGCGCGCCGATGCTGCCGATGAGCCTGTTCCGCCGGCGCGGGTTCGCCGCGGTCAACGCGGTCGCGGCCCTCTTCTCCTTCGGCATGTTCGGCTCGATCTTCCTGATCTCCCAGTACCTGCAGAACGTCATGGGCTACTCGCCGCTGGACGCCGGACTGCGCACCCTGCCCTGGACGGTGATGCCGCTGCTCATCGCACCGATCGCCGGCCCGCTGTCCGACCGGATCGGCGGACGCCCGCTGATGGTCACCGGCCTGGCCCTGATGACCGGCGGACTGCTCTGGCTCCGCGCCGACCTGGCCCCCGACACCTCGTTCCTGACCCTCGTGCCCGCCTTCGTCGTCTCCGGCATCGGCATGGCCCTGTTCTTCGTCCCGGTCGCCAACGTGGTCATGGGGTCGGTCGCGACCGAGCACGAGGGTCTGGCCTCCGGCGTCAACAACGCCGTCCGCGAGGTCGGCGGGGTCTTCGGCATCGCGGTCCTGGCCTCGGTGTTCGCCACAGCCGGCGGCTACGCCACCGCCGCCGATTTCACCGACGGCATCCGCGTCGCCCTGCTCGTCGGCGCGGCCGCGACCGGCGCCGGGACGCTCGGCTCGCTGCTCGTCCCCCGCCACCGGACGTCCACCGCCGCCGGCACCGAGGCCATTGGCACCGAGGCCGTTGGCGGACCAACCCTGCGCCTCGACTACGAGCCCGCGAAATCCTGACAGCTCGACCGGACCACGCAACACGCCCCGCAGGCTGGAGATCCACTTCGTCGAACGCCAGCACACCGCCCGAGGTCGGCGGGCTGGCCGTACGGGGTGTGGGTGCGGCAGAGTTGACGCCGTGTCCAGCCCCGTGGCGTCGCCGACCGCGCGGCGATCCAGGTTGGCCGCAGTCGCTGATCGGCTGGCGCCGGCCGCGGGCTGGTCGTGTCAGTCGGCCGTGCTGGGGACCGAGGCCCTGCTGTGTTTCGACCTCGACCGGTACGAGCACAGCCGGCGCCGAAGGGCCGGTCTGGGCGCGGTCGTGGATGTCGGCGTGCTGGACCTGCTGCTGGGCCTCCCCCCGGGCCGACCGATCGACCGCATGGGCCTCGGCGGACGGGAACGGCGTGCCGTCGCCAAGGCCCCGCCGGGCTGCCTTCGTGTCGACGATCGGTCAGTGATCAGGCTTGCCCGTCCGCTGGTGAAGGTCGAGGTGGCCGTGATCTCCACTCGTGGATGGCGGCGCGGACTGGAACAGGCGGGTCGGTTCGCGCCGTTCTGCGCCCGCGCGATCGTCCTGGATCGGGCGCCGCGTGACCTGCTGGCAGCCTGCGTGGAGGCGGATTTCTACGGCGTCGGCCTGTTCCTCGCGGGCGAGGGTTCGCCCGTCGAGATGCTGGTCGCGCCGGAGCCCTGTCGGGCCGCTCGGGTCTCGGCCCGGACCTGGTGGTTCACCGAGGAGGTGTACCGGGCGCACCTGGCCGAATGCCCGATTGCCCCTGGGCGGGCAGCGTCGTCGGAGCGTGCGTGACCGGCAGGGTCGCGAACCGTACGACGTCCCGTGGTGGCTTGAAGGCGTTCATCTGCCGGAGTCGGACGTTCTCGACCTCGTGGGCCTGGTAGGCGGCGACACAGGTCTTCTTCCAGAGTGCCTGGCGTTCCCCGAGGCCCGGTTCGCGGAACAGAGCGGGTAGCAGTTCGTTCCACGCGGCGGCGTTGTGCGCGTTCGCCTCCGCGCGGATGTCTCCGTCGTAGCCRTCRAAACGGGTGAGTGGCCTGCCCCGGCAGACCACACAACCGCACGTCGGAGGTGGGTGGTTGGCATAGCGGGTCGCCAGCGTGTGGCCGCTGGTGAAGCGCAGCAGTTCGGGGAAAAGAACGGTCGGGGGCGTCGCCCCGCCCTTTCTGACGGTCAGCGCTCTCTCGCCTGGTGGGATGATGTGGCGCAGTCCGGCGGTGGCGCCCATCGAGGCGAACGGCGCGCCGTGGGCCACCCCGTCGAACGCGGCGAAGTCGGTGCGCCAGGGAGCGACGCCCGGCACGGTAACGAGCAGGCGACGAAGGTTCACCGTCGCCTGCTCCTCCCCGTCGAGCGGGTTTAACTGCCCTCCCAGGGCCAGGGCCACCGGATGAGGGATGGCCGCGAGCGCCTCGGTGAGAAGCTCGACATACGGGTCGGCGAGCCAGCCGACGGCAGCCGGGATCACGACGACCGTGTCGATCCGGGCAAGATTCTCGGCCGCCTCGACTGTCGCACGCAGTGCGGCRCTGTCTCCCTCCAACAGGTAGCCGGTCGGGGTCAACGCGACCGTCGCGCCGCGGCTGATCTGCCCGTCCAGCGCCAGGTCCAGCCCGGACCCGAAGAGGCCGCCGTCTGCGTGCACAAAGGGTTCGTCGGCGGTCGCGACGCGGGTGGTGTAAAGGGCGGGGTCTCCGACGAGCGGCCCGGAGTAGCCACCGGCCCGCAGTTTCTCGATCTTCGTGAACGGGTCCGTCCGGCCACCGCAGACCGCAAGCCCGCCGTGGCATGGGTCAAGACCGGGTGGCTCCCGCAGACCATGGGCGTCAGCGAGAAGGAGGATTCGTTCGGAGAGCAGACGCTCCGCCGGGGTGGCAGCCGCCCGCGGCACCACAACGGGCGGGAGCAGAGCCTTGTCGTTCATGCGTCACCTCGCGGGGTACCAGGTCCATCGGCGGCCCTTACATCGTTCTCGATACCGCCGACCTGCCGTTTCCCGCACAGAATCATGCGGATGGACGGCGCAGGGATGCCAGTCGTGACCTCACGAGGGAGGCCTGATGTGGTGAACTGTGTACCGCCCGTTATTCTAACCATGGCGAGAATTAGTCCACGTGCATGTTTCGGGATTGGCGCAGCGCGTCCGCTGCGTACACGAAGCCGCGCGCCCCGAGTTCGGAACAGGAAGGAGTCGCCCGGTGCCATGGCGCCCGCCGTATACTCCCCTTCCGGCTCCTGACCGCAGGCTCGAACGGTACAGCCACCACGTGGCGCGGATTCGGGACGGCGAGGACGATGCCGGCCTGCTGCTCGTCCGTCCGACGCTCTGGTCGCAGCGGGCGGGCGGCGCCCTGTGGTGGCGCCGCTGGTCCGACCCCCGCCACGCGGCGACGCTGGACCTGTACCTGCCGAGCTCAGGCCTTCCGTTCACGGACAGCGTCGTCGCCCCTGACGATCTTCCCGAGGAACTCGACGACTGGGATGCGGGACGCTTCCGTTTCGTCGGGGAGATCTTCACCCTGCACTGGCTCGACGAGAACGAATCCCGCCGCCTGGCCACGGAGCAGTTCGGCGTCGACAGGCCCACCTGACTTCCGTGCGGTTTTCGTCGTCGGCGGCGCAGCCATTACCGTGGGTCAGCAGCAGGAACATCTGTGACGGTGAAGCTCCCTGTGGTGACGGGCTGCCATACTTCGCATGTGTTCGACGGGGGTCACGACACCGCAGGTTCCACCGATCGCTGGGACTTCTTCGTCTCCTACACCCAGGTGGACCGTCCCTGGGCGGAGTGGATCGCCTGGCAGCTCGAAGCGGACGGGTTCCGAGTCCTGCTCCAGGCCTGGGACATGGTCGCCGGTACCAACTGGACGCAGGCGATGCAGAACGGCATCCGGGACGCCACCCGAACCCTGGCCGTGCTGTCAGCCGCCTACCTCGACTCGGCCTACGGCACGCGGGAATGGCAGGCTGCGGTCGCCGCGGATGCGGACAGTGCCCGCCGGCGGCTGATCCCGGTCCGGATCGAGGACTGTGCCCGCCCCGGCCTGCTCGGCCAGGTCGTCTCGTTCGACCTGTTCGGCATGGCGGAGCGTCATGCCCGCGGTGCGCTGCTGGCGCGGGTCCGGGAGGTGATCGCAGGCCGCGCCAAGCCGGCCCACGAACCTCTCTTCCCCGGCCTGRCCGTCGTTCCCGGAGCCGGTGCGTTCCCGAATGCCACAGCCTCACCGGCCTTCCCCGGAACCGGCGACGACCGGGTGACCCCGGAAGCGGACCACCCCGCCGCCTTCCAGGCTCTTCTCGTCGGCGTCGCCTCGTACGAGGACGAGCGGCTACCCGCGCTGCCCTGGCTGTCGGGCATGCTCGACACCGCGGCGGAGCGGCTGGAAGCCGCCGGCTACCGCGCGGAGATCCACGATCGCTCCCGGGCGGGTACGAGTGCGGTGAAGACGGCCGTCCACACGTTCCTCAGCAGCGCCGCGCCCGGCGCGACCCTGCTCCTCCTCCTCGCCGGAAACGCCGTCCACCATGCTGGAAAAGGTGCCGACGAGGGTGGGGACTTCCTCGTTCCCACGGACGCCGCCGTGGGATACCAGCCCTTCTGGGACCTGTGCGTTCCCGTCGACTGCTCCAGGGCTCTCGCCCGCTCCGCCGCCGCGCGTGTGCTGGTGCTTGTCGACGGGAGCACCGCGTTCGACGACGGTGTCCGCAGTCTGGTCACGGAGGAGGGATGGGGCACCGGTCGTATCAGTTCCGCGCCCGGGGTGGATGTCGCCTACGTCTACCGCGGGCCGGCCGACACCGGGTCCGTGGACGAGCACGGTGTTCCCACCGCTCGTCCGTCGCTCACCCGGGCACTGGTGGATGTGCTGTCCGTCCGACCGCTGCCCAGCACTCTCGGGGAGCTGCACCTCGCGCTGGAACGCGCCATGTCCGGCGTCGCGCGCCCTCCTCCCACCCAGGTTCCCGGCCGCTCCCCCGGGCTCGACCCGCGGATTCACGCGGGACGGCACCCGGCCGAGGGCAGCTGCGGAGACGACGTCGAGCGCAGGGACCCACAGGGCTCGCACTGTCTTCTGCGCCCGCTGCCGCCCTGCGACCCGTTCCGGTTCCGGCCCTTCCCCCGGTCGCCTGGCGGCGACGTCGCCGAAACACCTCCGCATGCCTGGACGGCCGCCGCCGATCACCACCAGGCCTGGCAGCGGGCGGCCGCCGGCCCTGTCACCGCCGCCCTGCGTGCCGCCACGGCCACCGTGATCGGCCGCCTCGGCCGGGCGTACGACGAGGCGGCCGCGGTGCTGGCGGACGATCCCTGGCACGACCCGGATCTTGCGCGTCGGATGGCCCGCCGGGTCGAGTTCCTCGTCGGCAAGCTGCCGCCCGACTCGGAGGAGCTGTCCGCGGCCGAGGCAGCACTGCTCGTCGCGGGGCCCTACCTGCACCAGGCGGTGTGGACGATCCTCGTCGCCCGCGCCACGTTCGCGCACCCGGGCTCGGTCGATCTTCTGACCGTGCGGACAGAGCGCGCCGAGTTCGACGCGTTCACCCGCACCCATCCCCGACTCGTCCGGCGCATCCAACGGGCGCAGCTCGCCGGCGACCAGACGTCCGCCGCGTACGTCGCCTGGTGGCTGGCCCACAAATGGTGCGAGTCCAACGTGACAGCCCGCTGGGAGGCGGTTCTGCGGGAGCTGCTTACCGGTCTCGACGCCGAGAGCGGTCAGGAGAGCCTCGCCGCGGAGGTGTTCCGCACCGAGCGGGCCGCGGAGATCCTCACCGCGCTGCGGGCGACGCCCAGTTTCCTGAACCAGTCCGGACGGGTCCGGGCGCTGCGTGACCTGGTGACAGTCGCACCGGCGACGAGTGAGGAGATGCCACTGCGGGAACGGCTCGTGGCCTACCTGCTCGCCATCGGCCAGCGGATGGCGCTGGAGCTCGCGGCCCTCCCGGCCGTCCTCGTCGAACACCTCGGCGTGGCGGACCCGGTCGATCTGGGCGACATCCGCACAGCCCTGCGGCGCGCCGAGTGGCAGGGCCGAGGCCGCTCGACCCGCGCGCTGTCGGTGCAGTGCCGCCATCCGGCGCTCCAGGTCGCGTTGGAACGTCACACCGCAGGCCTCGACTCGCTGCTCGCCGAGGCTCACCGGGCCACCGCCGAGATCCCCTCGCTCGCTGGCATGCCCACCCATGCGACCGCCGACGGGGTCCGCGCGGCCGAGGTCGACGGGCACCCGGGCTACACCTCCGCCGGCGCCCAGTTCCGCCTCGCCGAGGACAGGGTGCAGGAGCTGCTCATGGGCGAGCAGCTCTACGAGAACCGCGCCCTGGCCGTACGCGAGCTCTACCAGAACGCGCTGGACGCCTGCCGCTACCGCCGCGCCCGCACCGAGTACCTGGAACGGGTCACGGGCAGCCCCTCGGCCTGGACCGGCCGGATCGACTTCCGGCAGGGCTTCGAGCCGGACGGGACGCCCTACATCGAGTGCCGCGACAACGGCATCGGCATGGGCTACCGGGAGATCTCCGACGTCTTCGCCGAGGCCGGCACCCGGACGGTCGACCTGCCCGAGGTCGTCGAGGAGATGGGCCGCTGGGCGGCCTGCGAACCACCGGTCGAGTTCCACCCGAACAGCAGGTTCGGGGTGGGCGTCCTCAGCTACTTCATGATCGCGGACGAGATCCGGGTCGAGACATGCCGCCTCGGCCCCGACGGCCGGCCCGGGGAGTTGCTGCGCGTCACCATCGCCGGCCCCGGCAACCTCTTCCGCATCGAGCCACTGGGACCGGGCCGGGAGAGCGGCACGACGGTGCGGCTGTACCTGAGCCGGGACCCGGAGCGCCCGCCGATCTCCTGCGTGGACGTCCTGCGCCGGATCCTGTGGGTCGCCGAGTTCGACACCCACGCCGCCGAGGGCGCTGCCCTGGAACACTGGCCCGCCGGGCGGCTTGCCCCGTCGGCACCCGTCGGGCAGATCTATCCGCTGGAGGATGAACTACGACGCTTGACGACCCAGATTGTCAGTGCCGGCCAAGGGGCGTGGTGGTGTAACGGAGTCGGTGCGATTCTCGCCGACGGGCTGTGGGTTGGGGAGGCCGTGCTCGGCGTGGTGCTCGACCTGACCGGCCCACTGGTACCCGAGCTGTCGGTCGACCGCAACAAGGTCCGGAAACTGACAGACGAGCCGGCTGTCGACACGCTGCTCTCAGCGGCGATACCGGCGCTACGGGTGACCGACATGATCGAGGTCACCGTCGAATGGCTCATCGCCTTCGCCTACTCCTTTCCCCTGGTCGCCGACGCGGTGCTCGCGGCGATGGCCACGGACGACGAATCCTGGCCCGGTATGGGTGACATCAGGATCCCAGCCGCGCGGACAGGGCTGATAGCCATTGACATGGGTATCGGGCCGGTCACCGCACCGGCTAATCGGCCCGTGGCCCGCTCCGGAACGAATTTTCTCCACAGTCATGCCATTCCCGACACGGCCCACTTCGGACGGATGGCCGACTGGGCTCGCGTGACGGGTTTTCCCCAACAAGTTCAGGACTCCGGTGACGAATCCGGGCGAGTGACCCCAAGCGACCTCCTGATCCTGAACTACTGGGGCAGGAATCAGCTGACCCCCAGACGTTCCCGAGGCTTTGTAGCATTCATTGCCTCCAGGTTGCGCTGTTTCCCGGAGACAGCGGGACGACGGATGCGCCGCCTCGGTTTCCAGATCCCCAGCCTCAAGAACCTCGAGGCCACCGAGATCACGGATCTGGACCGCGCCCTCGTGAGCCCCGGACTCGACGGCGAGACGCCGCTGTGGGAGTGGTCCCGCCGAGATGACGCTGTCCAGCCTGGTCACGTCCTGGCTGCGGCGAGCCGACTGTCGATGCAGCCGAGCACGATCGCCGATCGACTACGAATGCTCGGCCTCCCGGTGTGGCCGCCTCCCGCCGGGTCCGCGGACGCGGCACCGATGGACCTGGTCCTGCAGAGCAGTGAGCTCGACGGGAGAGATCCATGGCTGCCGGCAGGGCGGGTGGGCCTGGCCCATGTTTTCCGGTCGGTACTGCACACCGAGTCGTCCTTCGCCGAGGTCTGCGCCCGACTGCGCCACTTCGGCTACCGGACACCGCGCGTCGGCGTACCCGCCTCCTCCGGTGCCGGCGAGCGAGACGCCTTCATCGCCAGCCGGGACACGAACCACGCGCTCAGCACTCTCCCGGTTCCCACCAGCTATCTGAGCAGCCTGCGACCGGACACAGCCGGCAGCAGAGACCACGAGATCGAGCGTCTCCGGGAACTGGGCTTCCCGCTGGCGCGGACGCTCCGTCTGCCGGCCAGTTCCAGCATCATCGATCACTTCCCGAACGTCCACTATGACCACCCCCTGTGGACGACAGGTGCGCCTGTGGATCGCACTCACCTGCTCCTGCTGGCAAACGCGTCAAAGAATACCTACTCCAGTCTGACAGAGACCCTTGAATCCAGCCGCTACACCGTGGCACCGACACTCGTTCCGTCACCTTCCCAAAAAAGGCGGATCGCCGAGCTTGATGGCTTTACCTTGGACGATGTGGCGACCACAGGCCGATGCGAGATCCGCCACCTCATCTACATAACCGGCTCGGCAGGACTTTCCGTCGACGCCACCCTGGAAGTCATGACCGAGGCGGGGGTCGCAACACCGGATATCGGCGACCTGGACATCACCCACGATGACGGAGTCGTTCTCAGCTCGTCCTTCGACGGCAAGGCGAACCTTTTCCGCCTCGGGAACTTCGTCGCTGCCGCCCAGGTGCGGGCGGCAGCTGCCAGACTGCGCCGGGAACCCGCAGAGGTCGCGCTCCGTCTGCGCCAGCTCGGGCTGGCGACCGCGGATCCTGACGGGTGGGCAGCCTCACCCGTCCGGCCGTCCGACATCGCGCTGCTGGCGCGGGACTTCGACGACCACGAGGCCTTTCTCCCGGACGGGTGCGTCACCACGGCTCACGTTCTGCGCGTCGCGGCACAGACCGGGGAGACCCCGCACGCTCTCGCCGAGCGGGCGCAGAAGCTGGGTTTCGACATCGGCACGGTGGCGGACGTCGAACTGACCGCGGCGGAGGAACGTACCGTCGTCGATCTTCTCGACGTGACCACCGATCCGGCCCTCGACCATGGCTGGGCGGGGCTCAGTCGTGCGAGCATCCTCGCCACCGCCTACCGTGACGCCGCCCGCGGCCAGACCCACAGCCCGGCGGAACTGGCTGCCTGGATCGCCGGACTCGGCGAAGGTCTCGAGCTGTACTCCGGGGCGGGCTTTCCCGGCGACCTTGGTTTCGACGACGTCGACCTACTCAGCTGGGCGCTGGATGGGGAGCCACCGTGGCTGGGGACTGACGAGATTCCCGTCGGTCACGTCCTGGCCGCCACCGGGATCACCGGACGGTCACCGCGCGACATCGTCGCGCGGCTGCGGCATCTCGGATTCACCCTCACGGGCCTGCCGGAACGCCTGCCGGACGACGTGGACTCCGTCGACGTCGTCCGGCTCAGCTGTCTCCTGGACGGGAAGCCGCCGCGGCTGACGGATCACCGGGTACCGCTGGCGCATGTGTACCACGCGGCCTGCGTCCTTTCCTGTGACGTGGGCGAGGTCCAGGAGCGGTACGAACGGCTGGGTCTGGAGATACTCGGCGAGCCGCGAGAACTCGATCGACCGGACCGCGACCATGCGACCGTCGCGTTCCACCGCGCGGACACGTCCGCGTCGGAAGCGGATCGGCTGTCGCCGGCGCAGATCCTGGCCGTGGCCCAGTTCACCCGGCGCGACCTGGCGAGCGTCCGGAAGTCCTTCGCGGGGCTCGGCCTGTCCGTGCCGGGTGCGTCGGACCTGCCCGACATCGCGGCGACCGCTCTGACCGCGCAGGACGCCATCCTGCTGAGCTTGCGTCTGGATGGGCGGGGCCCCTGGCTGGGATGGCACCCCGCGCCCCTTTCTCACGTCATCGGCGCGGCCGGCTGTCTGCGATGGTCACCGCGACGGGTCGTCAACCGGCTCACCGACCTGGGCTGCGCCGTGCCCACGCCTGCCGACCCCGCACTCGACAGCGTCGTCGACGGTGTGGACCGGCAGCTGGCAGAGCTGCTGACCGACACGTCCGGTGCCTTCGCGGAGCGGCCGGTCTCGCGGGCCGAGGTGCTCGCCGCGTCGTTCCGTTTCCGCTGGGCTCCGTCGCGGATCGCCGCGCGCATGGTCGAGCTCGGCTTCGACGTACCCTGCGCCACGTCCCTGGCCTTCCCCGACACTGACGATCAAGACCGATGAAGAGGCCGCCGGGTGGGCCACTCGGACCGCGGACATGATGTTTAGCTCGAGCTATAGTTAAGTCATGTCAGCGATACCTCCCCGCCGGTGGACGATCAAGGCCACATCGGAGATACGGGGTTGGCTACGCGCGCTGCGCCAGACGGATCCGGGCACCTACCGGTCGGTCAACGCGGCGATCGACATGCTCGCAGAGGGCGGGCCAGGACTCGGGCGTCCGCTCGTCGACACCCTGCGAGGATCGGCGGTCAGCAACCTCAAGGAACTACGACCACGATCTGGACAGGAGATCTCGATCCGAGTGATCTTCGCCTTCGATCCCTGGTCGCAGGCCGTGCTGCTGGTCGCGGGAAACAAGGCTGGCGACTGGTCACAGTGGTACAGGACGRCAGTCCCGATGGCAGAGGTCGCGTACGACGGCTGGTTGGCCTTCGAGAGGAAACGGCGGGAAGAAGTATGACCGAGTTCCACGACTGGGACGACATCCGCGCCGAACTGCACGACGGGGATGATGAGGCGCTCGCCGCCGAGCGTGCGCGCACCGAGGCATGGGCCAGCGCGTTCCACCTCGCCGAGGAACGGAAGCGGCTGGGTCTGACCCAGCGCCAGGTCGCCGAACTGATGGGCGTCTCCCCGGGCAGGGTGAGCCAGATCGAGAACGGCGATCTTGACGCGAACGAGGTCGCGACACTGAGCCGGTACGCCAGAGCCCTGGGTGCCCGCATGCGCATCATCTTCGACTACGGGAACGATCTGCGGCAGATCGCATGATCTGTAGGGGTCTCCGGTGCGCCGCCCTGGGGACCATCCAAAGACCGCCGGCTCGAAGCACGGGCGGCGCCATGTCCTCCGCTCCGATGGTCACGCGTCACGGCTGCGCAGCGCATGCCAGCCACCGAGGACCGCAGCCGCCGCCCAGACAGCCATGATCAGTGGGCCCAGCCACGGGTTGTAGAAGACGTCGGGGTCCGGCTGGACGTTCATGACCGCGTACAGCCCGGCCCGGTCGGGCAGGAACTGGGTGACGTTCCACAGGCTGGGAACCTCCATGCTCAACGGGGACAGCAGGAACAGGAACGGCAGGAAAAGACCCAACGTCGCGGCCAGGGAACGGGTCATCACGGCGAGGCCCATACACAGAAGGGTCAGCAGCGGAAAGTAAAGGATCAACGAAATCACGGCCCGCACCGCTCCGGGATCGCCGAGGGATACCCCGTGCTCGTCCAGCAGACCCTGGGTCAGGAAGAAGGTCAGTGGTGCGGCCGGGAGGGCGATGGCCAGTGACAGGCCCGCAGTTGCCAGGAGCTTGCCCAGGTAGAAGTGGGTCCGCTGGGGAACGGCGGTGAGCGAGGTGGTGATTGTGCCTTTCTCGTATTCGCCCCCGAGGGACAGCATCGCGAAGACGGCCAGCGCGACCTGGGCGAAGTTCAGCCCCCAGAAACCCAGCACCAGCGGTCGGAAGACCTCGTCGTTGGCGGCTTGGGCCTCGCCGTAGGCCCCGCACGCGAAGGCACCGAAGCCGACGAGCATGACGGCGGCCAGTGCCAGCGACCAGACGAGGGAACGGAGGGATCGAATCTTGGTCAGTTCCGAGTACAGCACCGGTTGCAAGGTCATGTCAGAGCGCCCTCCCGTCCGGCGGCGGCGGTGAACTCGGTGGAGTGAGTGGTCATGCGCAGGAACGCCTCCTCCAGGGAGTCGCTGTGCAGCGCGAGTTCCTGAAGCGGCACGCCCTCGCGGGCGGCAACCGCGCCGATCTCGTCCGGCTGGGCGCCAGGTACCTCCCACGTCCCGCCATCCCTCGGCGTCAGGGCGAGCCCCACGGCAGCCAGGGCCCTGCCCAGCTGTTCGGGCCTGGTCGTGCGCAGCCGTACCCGGCCGCGGCCGTACCGGGCGCCGAACTCGGTCATGCTGACGTCGGCCAACAGACGGCCCCTGCCGATGATGATCAGATGGTCGGCGGTCACCGCCATCTCGTTCATGAGATGGCTGGAGACCAGGACCGCCCGTCCATCCTCGGCGAGCTCCCTGAGCAGGCTCCTGACCCACTGGATGCCCTCGGGGTCGAGGCCGTTGAGTGGTTCGTCCAGGATGACCACCCGAGGATCACCGAGCAGCGCGGCCGCGAGCCCGAGCCGCTGGCGCATGCCCAGGGAGAATCCGCCGATCCGGCGTCTGGCTGCGGCGGTCAGGCCCACCCGGTCGAGCATCTCGTCCACCCGTGCGTCCGGGATCCTGTTGCTCCTGGCCAGGGCCAGTAGCTGGTCACGGGCCCGCCGGCCTGGATGCACGGCGGACGGATCAAGGAGCGCACCGACGTGCCGCAACGGTTCCCGGATCTGCGCGTACGGCCGGCCGCTGATGAGCACCTCGCCACCCGTCGGCCGGTCGAGGCCGAGCACCATCCGCATGGTGGTCGACTTGCCCGCCCCGTTGGGACCGAGAAAACCGGTCACCCGACCCGGTTCGACCTGAAAGCTGAGCCGGTCCACAGCGACGTTCGGTCCGTAGCGTTTGGTGAGATCCCGAACCTCGACGCACGCCCGGGGCGGTCGTTCCTCCTTGGTTGTCATGGTCGTAGTAGGCGCCATGGCATGCTCCGAGCGGATCCCCCGGTGGTCTCACCTTCGCTCCCTCCCTTGGGGGAGGTGTTCTGGGGATGGCGTTAGGCATCATGGAGCAGTGCCGATCTTTGTCGCAGCCCTGCTCCGGCCCGCTGTGTACACGCGCTGGCTGCACCTGGCCATGGGCGGGGTCTTCGCCGGCAGTTGTGTCATGGTGGTGCCCGGTTTCGATGAATCCCTGCCACGTACCCTGCTTTTCTGCCTGATCTCCCCGTTGCCGTTGCTGGTGCTCGCCGCGATCGCGCCCGGGACCCGGCACGCGGAGGGTGCCCAGGCGCGATGGCTCCTGAAACCGCGAGATGGCACCGAGATCAGCCTCGCGCCCTCGCGTTCGCTGTACGACCGGCGGCGGACCGGGCTTTGGCTGGTTTTCCGTGTCTGGCTCGGCGTCGCCGTCCTGGCGCTGACAGCAAACGGGTTCACCCTCGCCGTCCAGTTCGGTTTCGCTCCTTTTCGACAGGGACCGCTGCAGGCCGCCGGGATTCGCGTGCTGGACAGCGATCACCTTTTTCTGGGCCCGCTCCTGGCGCCGCCTCTGGTTCTCGCCCTGATGGGGACGATCGTCGCGGCCGGCGAGCTTCAGGCGCGAGCGGCCCGGGCCCTCCTCGGTCCGTCTCCGGCCGAGCGGCTGACGGAGGTCGAGCACCGGGCCGAGCAGCTCCTGGAGCGCAACCGACTCGCCGCGGAGCTGCACGACTCCATCGRCCACGCCCTCACCCTGACCATCCTGCAGGCCGGCGCGGCGAAGCAGCTCGCGAGCACCGATCCTGCTTTCGTCCACCGTGCGCTGACAGTCATCGAGGAGACCGGTCGGCGCGCCATGGACGATCTCGAACGGACCYTGGGGCTCCTCCGCGACGCCCCGGTAGGACCGCGGGCCCGTCCCACGCTGGCCGAGCTCGATACCTTGCTGGACGGCGCACGGACCGCGGGAACCCCGATCCTCGCCGACGTCAGTCCACGGATCGACGGCATCCCCGGGGTCGTGTCGCGGGAGGCCTACCGGATCCTGCAGGAGGCGGTGACCAACGCGCTACGGCATGCGCCCGGCAACACGATGACCATCGATGTCGTCGTGGACGACTCCTGTCTGGAAATGCGCGTCGTCAACCCGCTGCCCGCCGGATCCATCAGCCCACCGCGGCAGGACGGCAAAGGCCTGCGAGGAGCGAGGGAACGTGCCGTGCTCCTCGGTGGCGAGTTCAGCGCGAAGCCCCGGGACGACCACTGGATCGTCGAAGCCTGGCTTCCCCTCGGCATGGGATCTGGTCCTCAGGCCATGCGTCGCGGCCTGGCCGGTTCCAGCTACGAGAACGGCGTCATCACAGCGGACGGTCGGTCGTGACAGTGGACGGCCGCAAGGAAGACCGCGATTGTGTTCGCGACACCCAGAACATGAAACGTGCCCAGGATGGCCCGGTGCCGGTTTCAGTCCTCCTTGTCGACGACGAAGAACTGGTGCGTGTGGGGCTGCGTGTGATCCTGGAGTCAGGCGGCGAGATCGACGTTGTCGGGGAGGCCTCTGACGGCTCGCAGGTCGTGCCACTGATCCGGGAGAAGGACCCGGACGTTGTGATCATGGATATCCGGATGCCGAGGGTCGACGGGTTGGCGGCTGTCCGGGAGATCCTCGCGGACGTCGCCGATCCGCCGAAGATCCTTGTGCTCACCACCTTCGAGTTGGACGACTACGTCTACGAGGCGCTCCGCAGCGGGGCCAACGGTTTCCTGCTCAAACGTGCCCGGCCCGCGGAGATCCTCCAGGCCGTCCGCGCGATCGTCTGCAGCGAGAGCCTGCTGTTTCCCGAAGCGATCCGGTCCATGGCAGGTAGGCGACCGGACCGGGAGGCCCGCGAGGCGATGCGACGGGCCGTCCTCACCGACCGGGAGGCCGACGTGCTCCGGCTGATCAGCGAGGGACTGTCCAACATCGAGATCGCCAACCGGCTATACCTCGGCGCCCAGACCGTCAAGACGCATGTGAGCAGCGTGCTGGCCAAGCTCGGCGCACGTGACCGTACCCAGGCGGTCATCATCGCCTATGAGTCCGGCTTCGTGGAGGTCGGCAAACCCTAGTTACTGTCACCGGTGGGGGGCAAGCGGAGGGACTCGAACCCCCGGCCTTCTGACGCTTCCATGTCTGTCAAGTGGCTGGGGTGGTGGTCGTGGCGAGTGGCGGTGCGGCGGTGCGGATGCGGTAGATCTCGCGGGTGATGTAGCGCTTGAGGCAGCTGTTTCGCTGGCGCGGCTCCGTCGCGGGCCATCGGAAACCGGGAGGCCACCCGGTGGCCTCGTGCGGTTCTCGTCTCCGGCGGGTGTCCGGACTGTCTGCCGCGGGCCGCACAATCGACGTCGGGGAGTCGGCCGCACCAGACGAGGTGATCATGAGTACCAGGAACCGCGAGAAGCGGAGGGCCAAGCAGAAGGCGCGCGCCGAACGCAACCGTTCGTGGGCTGCCGGTCCGTCGAACGGGTTCGACGAGGAACCCGACCCTCGGGAGCTCAGCTGGGCGTCTGCCGAGCTCCAGCTCACCGCCGCGCTGCAGGCCCGTCGCGGCGGTGACGAGTCCGCGCTCACGCGCCACGTGGCTGCGCTGGCCGCGGTGTCGGGCGGGCCGGCCGGCCACGAGATTGTCAACCGCTGTCTGCTGGCCTGGCTCGACCGGATCATCGAGCTCTGCTGGCGAGGCGGCTGGCAGCCGGCGGATGTGCACCGGTTCGCCGGCCGGCAGGCGGGCCCACGGGTGGCACGGCTGGCTCTCGACGCGATCGCCGCGCAGATGCGCCGCTATGCCGCCGCCACCGTCGACGAACAGTGGGAGGCGCAGCTACAGGCCCTCGACGCAACTGCCTGGTGGAACGACGACGACGAATGGCTGGCGGCCCGGGGCGCCCGCGAAGGCCTCGAGAGGGTCGAGGTGCTCTTCGACGTCGTGGAGCTTCTCCACCTGCTGCACGGCCTGCCCGCGATTCAGATGCTGTGCCCTGCCCCGGGCACGACGCGGGGGCGCACGCGGCGCGGCGCAGACGCTGCCAACAGGGCCGAAGCCGGTGGCCTCGGTGGCGACACCGGCATGCTCGACAAGGTCCGCGGGCTGCTGGCGAAGGCCGAATCGACCACCTTCGCCGAGGAGGCCGAGGCGCTGACCGCCAAGGCCCAGCAGCTCATGGCCCGGCACAGCATCGACGAGGCGCTGCTGGCGGCGCGCAGCACCAGCAAGGCAGCCGAACCGGGCGGCCGCCGGCTCGGCATCGACAACCCCTACGAGGTGGCGAAGGCAATCCTGCTGGACGTGATCGCCGACGTGAACCGCTGCCGCGCGGTGTGGGCGAAGAGCCTCGGCTTCTCGACGGTGATCGGCTACCCGTCGGACCTGGACGCCGTCGAGGTGCTCTACACATCCCTGCTTGTGCAGGCGACCACGGCGATGATGCAGGCTGGTTCCCGCCAGGACCGTCATGGGCGGTCCCGGACCCGCGCGTTCCGCCAGTCGTTCCTCACCTCGTTCGCGACCCGCATCGGCGAGCGTCTCAAGGCCGCGACGGAGGAGGTGGGCGCCCAGGCCGCCGCCGAACCGGGCCACGACCGGCTGCTGCCGGTGCTCGCCGCCCGGGACGACTCCGTCCGGCAGACGACGACGAAGATGTTCCCGGAGGTCGTGGCGAAGTCGGTGACCGCATCGGACAGCGAAGGCCGTGCCCTCGGCCGGACGGCCGCCGACCTTGCGTCCCTGCACGTCCGAAACGAGATGACCGCCCGTCGCTAGTACTGACCCGAAAAATAACGTGAGGTGGCAGCGTGTCCCGGGGTCAGGCAGCCTCGGGGAGGGGGTCGAAGCGGACGGTGTAACCGAGGGC
>NZ_MBLM01000180.1 GCF_001854655.1 Parafrankia colletiae
GCTACGAAAAGCTAGCCGTCCGCTACCAGGCAACGGTCACCATCGCTGCCATCAACATCTGGCTCCGCTAACGATCTTTTGAAACAGTCCCTAGCGGTCTCGAGCGGTGGCGACAAGGTCGAGAGCGACGTCGGTGATCATATCCTCCTGGCCGCCGACCATGCCGCGGCGGCCGACCTCGACGAGGACCGAGCGGGTGTCGAGACCGTAGCGCCTCGCGACCGTCTCGGCGTGCCGGAGGAACGACGAGTAGACACCCGCGTAGCCGAGGGTGAGCGTCTCCCGGTCGACGCGCACGACCCGGTCCTGCAACGGGCGCACGACGTCGTCTGCGCCGTCCATGAGGCCGAACAGCTCGCAGCCGTGCTTCCAGCCCATCACGTCCGCGACGGCGATGAACGCCTCCAGCGGGCAGTTGCCGGCGCCGGCGCCCTGGCCCGCGAGCGACGCGTCGATCCGCACCGCGCCACATTCGGCGGCGACGACCGAGTTCGCCACCCCCAGTCCGAGGTTGTGGTGGGCGTGGATGCCTGTCTCGGTCCCGGGGTCGAGCACGTCGCGGTAGGCCCGGAACCGGGCCCTGACATCGTCCATCGTCAGGCGGCCGCCGGAGTCAGTGACGTAGACGCAGTGCGCGCCATAGGACTCCATGAGCTTCGCCTGCCGGGCGAGCTCGGCCGGCGAGGCCAGGTGGGACATCATCAGGAAGCCGGCGACGTCCATGCCCAGCTCGCGGGCCGCCGCGATGTGCTGCGCGGAGATGTCGGCCTCCGTGCAGTGGGTGGCGATCCGGACGGAGCGGACACCCAGCTCATGGGCGCGCCGCAGGTCGTGCAGCGTGCCGATGCCGGGCAGCAGCAGGGTGGTCGGGACGGCCCGGGAGATCGAGGAGACGACAGCCTCGATCCACTCCCAGTCGGTGTGCGCGCCGACGCCGTAGTTCACCGACGAGCCGGCGAGGCCGTCGCCGTGGGCGACCTCGATGGCGGCCACGCCGGCCTCGTCGAGCAGCCGGGCGATCGTGGCGGCCTGCTCGATGGTGTAGCGGTGCCGGACGACGTGCATGCCATCGCGAAGCGTCACGTCCTGGATGTAGAGCGGCGCTGTGACGGGGACGTCCGCAACGCTAGCGCCCGTCGCCGGCCCGCACGATGCCAGCACGGCGGCTCCCGCCATGGCGCCCGCTGCGATGTCGGCGGTACCGACTGTCTCCAGGCCGCCCATCAGACGTTCACCCCCGTGCGAGTCAGCTCGGCCATCCGCTCGGCGGTGCGCAGCGCGGCCGAGGTCATGATGTCGAGGTTCCCGGCGTAGGCCGGCAGGTAGTGGGCGGCGCCCTCGACCTCAAGGAAGACCGAGACCTTGACGACGTCCTTCAAGCAGGCCGGCGCCAGGGTCCGTAGTGAGTCGCCGGCGGCGACTCGGTCGAACTGGACCTTCTGCTTGAGCCGGTAACCGGGGACGTAGGTTCGCACCCGGTCGACCATCTCCTCCACGGACGTGGTGACGGCGGCGTCGTCGCAGTCGCCGACGACGCAGTAGACCGTGTCACGCATGATCAGTGGTGGCTCGGCCGGGTTCAGAATGATGATCGCCTTGCCGCGCGTCGCGCCGCCGACCTTCTCGATCGCCGCCGACGTCGTCTCGGTGAACTCGTCGATGTTGGCGCGGGTGCCCGGGCCGGCAGACCTCGACGCGATCGACGCGACGATCTCGCCGTAGTGCACCGGGGTGATGGCGTCCACGGCGGCGACGATCGGGATCGTCGCCTGGCCGCCGCAGGTCACCATGTTGACATTCGGCGCGTCCAGGTGCGCGTCCAGGTTCACCGGCGGGACGACGTAGGGGCCGATCGCGGCCGGGGTAAGGTCGACGACCCGCTTGCCGTGCGCCCGCAGCACCTCGTCATTGCTCCGGTGTGCGCCCGCCGAGGTCGCGTCGAAGACGATCTCGATGTCGGCGAACTCGTCCATCCGGACGAGCCCGTCGATGCCCTCGGCGGTGGTCGCGACCCTGAGCCGGCCCGCGCGCGCGAGCCCGTCCGAACCCGGGTCGATCCCGACCATCGCGCCCATTTCCAGGTGGTCCGACAGCCGCAGCACCTTAATCATCAAGTCGGTCCCGATGTTGCCCGACCCTATGACGCCAACCTTGGCCCTACTCATCCTTGCGTCCCTTCCGCGGGTGCGGCGGCGAACCTCGTCCGCGCCGAGCCGAGCCCGCTGATCTCGGTCTCGAAGGCGTCCCCGGGCGCGGCCGCGACCATTGGGCCGAGCGCGCCGGTCAGCACCACGTCGCCTGCGCGCAGCGGGTCGCCGACGGCGGCGAGCGTGGAAGCAAGCCACACCGCCGCGTTCAGCGGACCGCCGAGGCAGTCGGCCCCGGTGCCGCGCGAGACGATGTCCGCGCCCTTCCACAGCCGCATCTCGACCGCACGTAGGTCCACCCGGTCGAGCGGCACCGGGGTCGCGCCGAGGACGAACAGGCCGCAGGAGGCGTTGTCGGCGACCGTGTCGACGATGGTGATGTCCCAGCCGGCGACCCGGCTGTCGACGACCTCGAGGGCCGGCAGCGCGAACTCGGTGGCCCGCAGCACTTCGACGACCGTGGTATCTGGATCGGGCAGGTCGGCGCCGAGTACCAGCGCGACCTCGGCCTCGACCCTGGGTGCCAGAAGCAGGCCGGCGGGGATCTCATCGCCGTCGGCGACGCACATGTCTGCGAACAGCGCGCCGAAGTCTGGCTGGCCGACGCCGAGCTGCCGCTGCACCGCCGCCGACGTCAGACCGATCTTGCGCCCGACGATCCGACGACCGGCGGCTAGACCGCGCTGGATGTTCACTCGCTGCGCCGCATAGGCGGCGGCGATGTCGTGCGGCGTGAGCACGTCCCGCACCGGAGGACAAGCGACGCCGGTGCGCTCGGCGGCGACGAGCCGGTCGGCGGCGGCGATCGTCGACGCGTCGACGGCGGGAGCGGTGGTCATCGCGTCTCCCTGCGGTGGTGCTGTGGACACGGAACCTCCAGACCAGCAGGCCAGGTGTTGGAGTGAATAGCCTGACGCCACTGTTATAGGCGTGGTTTCACCAGGGACCAAGATTTGTTCCACATGACGGAACGCCGGGGCGTCGCTGGCCCGGCGGGGTATCAGGTTCCTGGTACGCGTTCGCGGTCGACGTCGACCGACGTGACCCATTCCGGCTCGGCTCGGCGCTGGGGACCTCGACGTCCACGACGTGGCGGAAGCCCGCGGCCGCTGCCACGCCGGCGAGGTCATCCCCGCAGCCGTTTCCATCCGGTGCAGGGCAATATTCAGCAGCAACGGGCTGATTACGCCCCCAACGCACTTGACAACTCGCCTTCCGGTCACCCTCCGTATCCGCGCTGGCGACTGGAGTGTCGCGGTCCGATGCTCGTTGGCGAGGTGGGATGCGATGACGGATTATGATCTTCTCGGAGCCGATGAGAACGTTCTTGACGAGCGGCCGCAAGAACCGCTGGGACCGTGGTGCCCGCCCTGGTCAGCGAGGAGATATTCGAACGGGTCGCGGCCCGCATCGAGGAAAACAAGCGTTTCGCGCCCCGCAACACGAAGACGACGCCGTCACTGCTACAGGGCCTCGCAGCGTGCTCGGCCTGCGGTTACGGCTACTACCGCACCTCGACACGGACCACGAACAGAAAGATCTACTACTACCGGTGTCTCGGTTCCGACGACTACCGCTACGAGAACGGCCGTGTGTGCTGGAACAAGCCGGTCCGCGCCTACTACCTCGACGAGACCGTCTGGGAACACATCACGAAACTGATCAGCGATCCGACTCTGATCCGCGCCGAGATCGACAGCCGGCTGCGCCAGGCTCGTGATTCGGATCCCACCAAGCGTGAGCGCGGACAGGTCGAGCTCGCTTTCCAGGAACAGTTGATCACACTTGACGAGCTCCGCGCGAGAATGCCCGAACTCCGCACCCGCGAAGCGAACCTCCGCGGCCAACTCGACGCGCTCGGCAGCCAGATCGCCGACCGCGATCTTTACCTCGCACTCGCAACCGACCTCGAGGGATTCCTGTCACAGCTGRGCGAGAACGCGAAAAGCGCCGAGATCACCGAACGCCAACGCGTCCTGCCCGGTGCGCGCCTCACGGCGCAAACGGGGTCAGCGCCAGATCCACAACTCCCGCTCATCTCATTGCCAGCGGATTTTCATCGACCATCATGGACCRTCTCTCCACCGTCCACCGCCAGCACCGCTCCGGTGATGAACGACGCTCGGGGCGAGAGGAGAAAGGATATCGGTTCGGCGACCTCGACCGGGGCGCCTAGTCGGCCCCGTGCGGTCAGAGTCGCAATGAAGTCGAGCGCGTCGGCGGAGTCGGAGACGTCGCCGCGGAGCATCGGCGTATCAGTGGGGCCAGGGCAGACGCAGTTCACTCGGATGCCCGAGGACGCGAGCTCGTGGGCGGCGGCCCGCGACCAGTGGATGAGCGCGGCCTTGGAGGCTGCGTACGCGGCGAAGTCGCGATAGGCACGCAGGCCCGTCGCGGAGGCGACCGTGACAACGGACGGGCGGTCTCCCTCCGCGAGCAGGGGAAGGAACTGGGCGATCGCGTCGGCGGGAGCCGCCGCGTTGAGTGTGAGGAGCGCGCGGCGAGTCTCGGGAGAGGTATCCGCGATGCTCCCGCGGTGGGAGGCTCCAGCCGTGACGACGAGGCCGTCAAGTGCCGGCCAGCGCGCCCGGACCCGATCCACGAGGGCCGCCACCGACCTTTCGTCAAGGAGATCGACATCGTCCCCGTCAGGGGTTGTCTGGAGATCTGCGGAGTGCACGATGGCTCCGTGAACGCGACAGAGCTCGGCGGTCGCGGCGCCTATGCCCGAGGCCGCTCCGATGATGAGTATCCGACGTCCGGCCAGCTCGCCGCGAGCATTATCGATCATGAGGCCCTCCATCGCGGAGTTTCACCAGGCGAAACACTTAGGTCCATGTGCGTTACCTTGGGCGCAGGCTTAGCCCGTGAGACGTGGACCACACACGTTCTGACCTCGGAGAGGAGACAGAGGTGTCCGACGTTGACCCGAAAGGCTCGTCACTGTCAGTGAGCCATGTGCGATCTGTCGACCGCGCTCTGGAGATCCTTACGTGCTTCAGCAGCGCCCACCCACGCCTGACTCTGACCGAGTTGGCTCAGGGAGTGGGGCTGTCGAAGGCGACTACTCTTCGTATCGCCGGTTCGCTGCTCGCCTACGGCGTCCTACGGCGTGACGAGGACGGCAGCTACCGGCTCGGCACCCGCCTGCTCGAGCTCGCGCCGGTCGCCGCGAAGGGTTCACCCGTGGCGTCGGTGACCGAGCGGATCGTGGCGCGGCTGGCCGAGCGCACCGGCGAGACCGTCCTGGCCGCGGAGATCGACTGGCGCGACCGCAGCCTGGTGATCATCCAGCGCCGGGACGCCGAGCACGTGCTGGGTGTCCTGTCTCCGGTCGGCCGCAGGTCCCTGATCGCCAATGGCTGCATCGGGAAGGCCGCCCTGGCGAGTCTGCCGCGTGACCAGGTGGTGGAGCTGATGCCCGCGCTGCGCCTGCCGCGGCGCACCGACCGGAGCATCACCGACACCGACGCCTTCCTGGCCGAGATCGACCGGGCCAGGGAGCGCGGCTATTCCGTGGAGAGCGGTGAGTTCGCCGCCGGTGTCGCGGGTGCGAGTGTGGTGGTGATGGACAAGGGGCAGGCCGCCGGTGCCGTCGCCGTCATCGCCCCGGTGTCGCGGTGCGGGACGCGGCGCCTCACCGCCATCGGTGAGCTGGTACGCGAGTGCGTCAGCCACGTCGCCGCCGGCCGATGATGGTGGACACGGCGACCGCGACGATCAGTACGCCGCCGTAGAAGACGTTGGAGATCCAGGCGGCCAGCCCCAGCTCCTGGAGACCGATGACGCCGGTGGCGAGGAAGTACGTGCCGATCCAGGTGCCGATCGGATTGAAGCTGCCCGGGCGGACAACGGCCGTGCCGATGAACACCGCGGCGTAGGTGGGCAGGAGGTAGGTGCCCGAGGAGTTGGGGTCGAACCCGCCTACGCCGGTGACCAGCAGCACCCCTCCCCCGGCGCTGAGCAGCCCCGCGAGGACGAAGGCCCCGAAACGGATGCGGTTGACCTGGACTCCCGCCAGCCGTCCGACTTCGCGGTTGGCGTGAACGAAGCGCATGTGCCGGCCGAGGGGCGTCAGCGCGGTGACGTAGGCGACGACGAGGACGAGGGCGATGCCGTAGTAAAATGAGATAGGCAGCCCGAATACGTCGGTGAGCGCGATTGAGGAGACGTGCGGGTCCAGGCCGCTGACACTGTTGAGGTCGGTGCTCCACAAGGCGAGCCCGAGGAGCAGCGTGGACATGCCGAGGGTGACCACGATGGTGTTCACCCCGAGGTACACGATCAGCGCACCGTTGACGACACCAACGAGAACGCCGGCGGCCAGGGCCGCGAGGCAGGCCACCGCGATGGGCACATGGTGCTGGACGGCCAGTACTGGCAGCAGTGTGGCGGCCAGGCCGAGCACGGAGGCGACGGACAGGTCCACGAACTCGCCGACCATGATCGTACACAGCACGGCCATCGCGAGGAACAGCAACGGCGCCTGCGACCCGAAGATCGTCTTGAAGGTGCCTGAGGTGGCGAACTTCGATGGCTCTAGGAGCGCGAAGACCAGTGCGAGCAGGATCCAGAGGCCGACCATGCTCCACCGCTCGGTGAAGCGGAGCGCAGCTGCCGGCGCGCCGAGGCGCAGTTGCTGGGTCTCAGTTGCCATGGCGGGTGGCCCCCTCGAGTGTCACTTCGGAGTAGATGCCGTCGAGTAAGGCCTCGACGGTGTGACCGGCGGCCAGCTCGCGGCCACGGCCACGGTGGACGAGGAGGATCCGGTCACACAGCTCGATGAGTTCGGCCGGGTCGCTCGCGATGACCAGGACGGGTGTTCCGGTCGCCGCCTGGCGACGGATGGCGGAGTGGATGTCCCGCCGGGCGCCGACGTCGACGGCTTGGGTGGGCTCGTGGAGGACCAGGAGCCGCGGGCTGCCCAGCATGGCCCGTCCGACCAAGATCTTCTGCTGATTACCGCCGCTGAGCGTGCGCACCAGGGCGTCGGGACGGGGCGGACGGACGTCCAGTCCCTCGATCACCGCCCGCGTGTCCGTGTGCTGCCCGGCCCCGACCAGCGGCCGGATACCGCCACGGCGCAGCCGGGACAGCGCGATGTTGTCCTTGATCGACAGCTCCAGTGCCAGGCCGCGGCGGGCTCGTTCGGCCGGGACAACGTGGATGCCCGCGTCTATGGACTTGCGAGGCGTCAGTCGGCGCAGGTCCAGCACGGTCTCGCCGAGGCGGAGCTCTCCCCGGCTGCCCGGGGCGCCAGTCAGTAAGGCGGGCACCTCCTCGTGACCTGAACCGGCCAGACCGGTGATACCGACGATCTCCCCGGCCGCCAGCGACACCGACAGGTCGGTGAGTAGTCCGCCGCCCACCTCCCGCAGCTGCAGCTCAGCGTGGCCTCCGGCCTTCGCACTCGTGAAGGCGGCGGCCGTGTCCAGCGCGTGCCCAAGGATGAGCCGGGTCAGGTCAGGGGCGGTGAGCCCGGCCGTCGATGCGCCGGAGGCGACGACGCGGCCGCTGCGAAGCACGGTGACGCGGTCGGCGCGCGTCAGCACCTCGTCGAGATTGTGGCTGACGAGCAGTACGGCCGTGCCTTGTTCCGTGAGCGCCCGAGTGAGGTTGTAGAAGTGGCCGAGCGAGTCCGGAGGCAGCGCCCGCGTGGACTCGTCGAAAATGGCCAGCCCTCCCCCGCTGGGCAGGTTGCGCACGCTGCGGGCGATCGCGACGCTGACCTGGTCGGCGATCGGAAGGTCACCGACCAGGGCGTCGAGCGCGACCTGCTCGCCGATGCGCTCCAGTGCGTCGCGGGCCTGCTGAGTGGCGCGCCGCCGATTGATGAGGCGGGTGACCGTGTGCCGTGGCCATGAACCGACGCAGATGTTGTCGACGACGGTGTCGCCCGGATTGAGCCCGAGGTCCTGGTGGACGACTGAGACTCCGAGGCTACGGAGATCCGCCGCGCGGGCGGGCAGTGCCAGGTGCCGGCCGTCGATCATCACCTTTCCCCCGGCGTCGGCGCCCTGGTAGCCAGTGAGGATCTTGACGATCGTGGACTTGCCGGAGCCGTTCTGCCCGACGAGCGCGTGGACCTCGCCGGGTGCGACGTCGAAGGCGGCGTCGTGGAGCACCCGGCTGAACCCGTGCGTCTTGGACAGCCCGGCGACGCTGAGGCGGTGCGGGCTCAATTGCCCAGTCCCCACAGCCGGGTGAACATCTGCTTGTAGGCGGTGCTGCCGTACCAGTCACCGGAGATCTGTGCCTGGTTGGTGAGGTCCAGGCTCCCGATGTTGGCGGCGGTGAACAGCCGCAGCGGCACCTGGTAGGTGATGGGCGCGGCCCCGGTCAGCAGGCGCAGCAGTTGGTCGGCCATCGCCCAGCCCTGGTAGGCGAAGTTCGTGCCGACATCGGCGCGCAGGAACGTCCCCGACTTCAGCGTCTGGAGCTGCGCGAGGAGGCCGCCGGCGGAGGCGCCCTTGACTGCGTTGAGCTTCCCGGTCTGCTGGACGCCCTGCTGGGTCGGTGCGGCAAACGCGTCGAACTCCGAGACGACGTAGTCGGTCGTGGGGTTGGAGATCAGCGCGGCGCTGGTGGAGGAGGGTATCAGCGAGTAGTTGGCGGACTGGATCTTGTTGACCGTGACGGTGCAGGAGGAGCAGGCGCTCTTGAGGGCCGGAATGAAGCCGTTCTGTACGTAGGCGATCGGCGGCGGCGCATCGGTGACCTCGTTGATCAGTACCGCCGCCTTGCCGTGGCTGTCCTCGGCGATCCACTGGGCGAGGACCTGCAGTGCCTGCATCGGGTTGCCCGGGACATAGGCGAGCGAGGCGTCGCCCGGCGAGTCACCGTCCGGGTTGGGCTCGTTGGCGATCACGACCGGGATGTGCGCCGCCTTGAGCTGCCGGATGCCCTCCGCCACGAACCCGGCAACGATCGAGTCGAAGACGACACCCGCCGCCTTGCCGTTGATGGCGCTGGTGATGCAGCCCGCGATCGTGGAAGGGTTGGCGTCTCCGCTGCAGGCGTGGACGTCGATGTGGGCGGTGCCGAGCGCCTCGGCCAGGCTGGTCTGCACGAGTTGCGTGGTGGTGATCTGCGAGCTCAGCGGGATGTACCAGACGGTCTTGCCGGCCAGGCTGGAGACGCCGGTGACGGCGGGGCCCGGGTCCTTGTAGGCGCTGTCCGCTGTCGGGGCCATGGCCTTGGTGAGGGAGGCGGACAGCGTCGGGGCGGAGGTGGGGGAAGCCCCTTCGGAGCCCGCGGCGGAGCTACAGCCTGCTAACACGAGCCCGGCGGCGGTGAAGGCTCCGGCGAGCCGGATGGCAGACGGACGTAACATGATAATGCCCTTCGGGGGTTGGTTTTGGGGTGCGATGCGTTGCGGGTGTCGGGGCGATCAGGCGCTGCGGACCAGGTACTCCCAGGCGCGGGAGAGCTGGTCGGGGCCGTAGCACCGGTCGCGCTTGGCCAGGGCCTCGGGCTCGTCGGACCAGGTGAAGCCGGCGCCCAGCAGTCCGAGCTGCATCCGGCACGCCTTCTCCAGGAAGATCGCCGTCATGACCGCGGTCGGGACGTCGGGCCCGACGGTCACCAGCCCGTGCTGCCGTAGCAGAACGGCGTTGCGGTCGCCGAGCACGCCCGCGAGCGACGCGCCGAGGGCGGAGTCACGGACGAGGTCGCCGGTCTCCGTGAAGACAGGCAGGTCAGGGGGCCAGAACAGGGTGCCTTCGTGCCCGATCGGCCGTGGCGTCTGCCCGGTCGCCGCGAGGGCGACCGCGGACTCGGCGTGGCTGTGGACGACGGCTCCGACATCGGATCGCACGGCCATGATCTCGGTGTGGATCGGGTACTCCAAGTGGACCTTGCCGTCACCGTCGATCCGCCGCCCCGACCGGTCGATGCGGATGACGCGGTCGGCGGTGATCTCCTCTAGACCGAAGCCTGCCGCCTTCATCCACACTCCGTCACCCACCGGGTCACGCTGCGACAGGTGCCCCCAGATCATGTCGGCGTTCCCGTTTGCCGCGAGGATGCGGCAGCCGAGCGCGACCTCCACCGCCGGGGCCGTCACGGCCGATCCTCAGCGAGGAAGTCACCGACGATCCGGTTGAACTGCTCGGGCTGTTCGTACATCGGCCAGTGACCCGCGTCGGTGATCATGTCGAAACGGGCGTTGGGCATGATCTGGCTGGCCCGGCGGCCGACCTCGGGAGGGGTGGTGGGGTTGTTGTCGGTCCACACGATGAGCGTCTGGTTCTCGATCCGCGCGAGCGCCGCCTCGTCGAGCATGTGCGCCCGGTTCTCCGTGCTCGGCTGCTCGGCGACCAGCTTGGCCTGCGCCTTCTCGCTGCCGGGGAGGGTGTAGTAGCGGTACCGGCACTCGACCAGTTCGTCAGTCACGGACGCGGGGTCTGCCATGAGCCACTCCAAGCGGGCGCGGACGCTCTCGCGCGTGGGCGTCGCGGTGGCCCTGGCCGTGACGGCCTGGACCCGGGCGTGCACCTGCTCACTYTCGGCGGCCCGGTCGGCCGTGGACAGCAGGACTCCGGCGCCGGTGACCGACACCAGCCGGGCCACGCGGTCGGGGTGGTGCAGGGCGGTGTAGAAGGCGGTCCAGCCGCCGAGCGACTGACCGACCAAATGGGCCCGGTCGGCCCCAATGGCGTCGAGGAAGCCGATGAGGTGCTCGGTGAAGATCGGAGCGTGGTAGATGACGTCCTCGGGGCGGGCGGTGAGACCGTGGCCGAGAGCGTCGATCGCGTAGACATGCAGGCCCCGGTCGGCGAGCGGGCCGAGGTTGCGCAGGAATGCCTCGGCGTGCCCGGTGAGGCCGCCCATGAGGATCACGGGCTCTCCCGCACCCGCCTCGATCGATCGAGTACGCCAGCCAGCGGCGTCGCGGAAACGGATCTCGGCRCCGAGTGCGTCGGTCCAGAAGGTCACGGGTGTGCTCCAAGGAAGTCGAGGATGGCGTTGTTGACGATGTCCGGCCGTTCGAACTGCGGCCATTGCTTCGCGCCTGGCACGGTCACGACCTGGGCGCGGGCCGCCTGTGCGGCGGACCGCACGACGGCCGGCGGGGTGTGCCCGTGCTCACCACGCACGAACAGCGCGGGAACGGTGAGCTCGCCGAGCCGCTGGGGTGTGAGCAGCCAGGGCGAGTGATCGGCCGCCCGCACCGACCGGTGCACCGCGCGTGCCTCGTCCGGCGCGTACAGGCGGGCCCGCACCTGCACCAGTTCCGGATCGAGCACTTCGGGATCGGCCAGCAGCCCCCGCAGCCGCGTCGCGACGGCCGCCGCGGTGGGCTGCTCGTAGGCTTGCCCTCCGGACCGGTAGGCGGCCTGGACCCTGGTGTCGGACAGGCGTTCGGCCTCGTCTTGGAGCCCGGCGGGCTCGATCAGGACCAGCCCGGCCACCCGATCGGGCGTCGCCAGCGCGAGCAGTGCCGCCGCCCAGCCGCCGAGGGACTGCCCGACCAGGTGGACTCGGTCGAGGTTCAGCCGGTCCAGGACCGCCGTCGCGTGCCCGGTGAGCGCGTCGATGGTGTAGCGGCCGTCCGCCGGACGTTCCGTCAGACCGTGGCCGAGCAGATCCAGGGCGATCGCCCGGTACCCGCCCGCGGCGACCGCGGCCAGGTTCCGGGCGAAGGTCTCGAGGTGACCGCCCCTGCCGTGCAGGAACACCACCGGCGGCCCCTCGCCGATGAGCACAGCCCGAGTGCCGACCCCGGCCACCGGGATGACACGCAGCTCGGCGCCCAGCAGATCCGTCCAGAGGCTCACAGGTGAGCCGCGAGGAAGTCGAGCGAGCGCTGCCAGGTGAGTTCGGCTGCCTCCCGGTGGTGGCTGGGGTGGGTGTCGTCGTGGTACGCGTGGCCGGCGCCCTCGTACACGAAGACCTCGGCATCCTGGCCGCTCTCGCCGAGCGCCTCGGTCAGCCTCTTCACCTGGTCGAGCGGGATGACCTCGTCGCTACCGCCGAAATGCGCCTGCACCGCGCAGCGGACCGTGTGCGCGGTCTCGATGCGCGAGCGGGTGCGGCCGGTCGGGCTGTAGGCGGGCGGGAGCTCGGGCAGGCCGTAGAGCGCGACCACACCCGACAACCGGTCGGTCCGCGTCGCCCAGGACAGCACGAGCCCGCCGCCGAGACAGAACCCGATGGCGACCGCCCGCGAGGCGTCGACATCGCCGCGCCCGGCCAGGTAGTCCAGGCCCGCCTCCAGGTCGGGGACGGCCTGCTCATCGGCGGCGGCCAGGAACGCCTTCGCCCGGCGCTCCTCCGGCGTCGTGTAGTCCTGGGGCGGGCGGCCGCCGATCCTGCTGTACAGATCGACGGTCAGGCAGGCGTACCCGGCGGCGGCGATCCGTTCGGTCACGTCCTGCCGGTGCTGGGTGACGCCGAGGTTCTCGTGCGCAATGATCACCGCCGGCGGCGGCGTGCCGTCGGACGTCGCCGGAACTGCCAGATACCCGCGGATCTCATCACCGCCGCTGGGGAAGGTCACCCACATGGTCGCCTCCTCGGGCGTCGGGAGTGCATACATGGCGCTGTGCGGAACCCCGAGGCTGACCATGAGGTTGCGCAGAGCGACCGGATTCATGCCGCCAGCCAGCAGCCAGGCGGCGTCCCTGGCCAGCACGGCCCGCCGCTCCCGATTGGTGAGCGGATAGCCGAGCAGCGCCTCAGCTAGGTCCTCGCGCAGCTCCGCGCGGCGGTGCTCCAGGTCCCAGGCCAGGCGGTTGAGGCCGACGAGGTTCATGGCGCCACCTCGAAGGCGGCGATGCCGATGCCGACGGTCCAGGCAGGCATCGGCCGGTAGGCGTAGGTGCGGGCAGGCCCGCACCCGGCCGCACCGGCGGCGATCAGCCAGGTCCGCAGCTCCAGCGCGCCGTTGCCGGCCTCGTGCTCGATCCAGCGATCGCTCCAGTCGAGCGTCTCCGCCACCCCGCCCCGTTCCAGGAGGGACAGAAACGCCTCATCGAAGGCCGGATTGATGTCGCCGAAGCGCGGCAGCCCGACCCAGTGCGACAGGCCGCCGGTCGCGATGACCCCGATACGGGCCTCTCCCGGTGTCTCCCGCAGGGCCCGGCCGAGTCGCAGGCAGCGGCGCAGCGTCGGCAGCGGCGGGGTGTTGCAGTTGACGAACAGCGGCACCACCCCGGCGGCGGCGGCGGCCGGCAACTTGGTGCAGGGCACCGTGAAGCTGTGGTCCAGGCGCATCGTGTGCGACCGGGCGGTCTCGAACCCGGCCTCGGTCAGGCCATGGAGCAGCTCGGCGGCGAGCCCCGGGCGGCCCTTGATCCGGCCACCAGGGTTGCCGAATTCGCCCCAGCCCTCGAAGTCGTCGGCGACGCCGAGGCAGAAGGCCGGGTAGTTGTCCAGCCCGAACGTCTCGTAGTGGTCGGTGGCGACCACTACGACGCCGTCGAGTTCGGCGGCGGCGATCTCGGCGTCCAGACGGCGCCAGGCGTCGTGCAGGACGCCGGAGTCGGCCGGGGCGGTGTGCGGGTCCTTGACGATCGCGCCGACGTGCGAGGTCGCCGCCGCGAGGACGACGCGAGCCATCAGGCGTCCAACAGACGCAGGTCGTCGAGGTCGTCGGCGCCGCGCCGGACCACGTCGGTGGCGTGCAGCATGCCGCACGAGGGACAGGCGTAGCGGCGCAGCTCCAGCTCATCGCTCAGCCGGGTCGCATGGCTCACCTCGTGCACGTCGTGGCTGACCTGGCGTCCGGCGTACTGCCGCCACGGCTCGTTCGCGGGAGCCAGAATGGTCCCGCAGACACAGCCGATCCAGTGGCCGCCGCCCGCTCGCAGCACTGAGAGCCGGTCGCCGAGCGGGTGCAGGCGGACGGCGTCGTCCGGGGCCGCGGGCAGGGCTCGTCGCGTGGGCCAGGTAAGCCGGTCCGCTCGGAGTTCGGCCCTGCGCCGCTCGGTCTCTTCGGCGGCCACCCGGCCGTCGACGAGGACCGCGCCGTACAGGCGTGCCACGGCGTCCGCGGTGATCGCGCCGAGGTTGAGGTCGGTCTGGAGGTCGGTGACCAGACGGTCGAGCGGGTCGCCCCAGCCACCGCCCGCCTGCGGCACGGTCGCGAGGATGTCGTGCTCACCGAGCCCGTACTGGCCCTGGCGTCCCCGCATGACGGGCCGCTCACCCGAGAGGGTCTCCAGGTCTGGAAGTTCACCGGCCGCCAGCCGTGCCTTGACATCGCTGCCGTGCAGGACGGTGCGGGTGTTCTGTGCCCCCGGGTAGCCTCCGAAGATCCCGGTGGAGTTCGGCGCCTCCCAGCCGTGCGCGGAGTTGAGCGCCGTGACGTCGCGTCCCCGGTGGATCGCGTAGACCGCCCCCATGCTCATGCCACCGCGGTGTCGCCCGGCCCCACCGGAGTCGGGCACGAGGCCGCGCCACAGGTACAGCAGCGGCGAGTCCATCTCGACGGCCTCCACGTTGGAGATCCGCTGCCGCTCGATGTTGTGCTGCCCCTGGGTCCAGGCGCCGTCGCGGTGGTTGTAGGCCGCGCCGCCGGTTGCCAAGCAGTCCATGATCACGTAGGTCTGGCGGGCCCCGTCCTCACCGGTGCCGGTGAGGACGAACTTGTCCGGGCCGCCGGCAGGGGTGGCCTGTGCCTCTGGCAGCAGCTCCTCGGAGCAGGCGGCGAGCTTGGACAGGCACTCGACCGCCGTCATCTCGACCATCCACCCGGCCTCCAGCGCGCCACCGCTCACGGCCGCCGGACGGGCCGCGTTGCAGATCAGACCCTCGGGACACTCGACCTCGACGACCTGGAACAATCCCTCGTTCCACGGGGCGTCGAAGGCGAGCGTCGGCAGCAGCGCCGCCGCGATGCCGGCCATCATTCCCGAGCGTGCGCAGTTGATGTAGCCCTTGGCCTGCGGCGACGACGCCGAGAAGTCGAAGTGCAGGGTGTCGCCGCGCTTGGTGAGGACGAGGTCGACCTCGTAGACCTCTCCGAGCCCTCCGTCGTTGTCGAGGAAGGCCCGGGAGTGGAGGCGGGCGTCGGGCAGTTTGGCCAACCGGTTGCGCAGCCGACGCTCCGACAACTCGATCAGGTTGGCCATGACCGTGTGGACGGTCTGCGCGCCGTACTTCTCGGCCAGTCCCTTCATGGCCTTGATCGCGGTGTTGTTGGCGCCGACGAGCGCCCGCAGGTCGAGGTTGACCGTCGAGGGCATCCGGGTGTGGGCGAGGACGACGTTCCACACGTCGCCGCGGACCTTCCCGGACTCGACCAGCTTCACGGGCGGCAGCTGGAGCCCCTCCTGGAAGGAGTCGGTGGCGTCGATGCAGAAGCTGCCGGGCGTCATTCCGCCGACGTCCACCATGTGGCACATCGCGCCAGTCCAGGCCAGCAGCTCACCTTCGAAGAAGATCGGCGCGATGAGCCCGACGTCCTGGGCGTGCACCGTGCCCTTCCAGGGGTCGTTGACGAGGAACATGTCGCCGGGGTGGATGCCGGGATCCTCCGTGCAGTCCTCGATGACCGACCGGGTGATGGCGGCCATCGACGACGCGTGCGAGAGGATTGTGCGACCCATCGCGGCCACGGAGCCGTCGGGCAGGTAAAGCCCGACGTTGTAGTCGCTGGCCTCCACCACGTGGGTCGAGCCGGAGATCGCCGCGAGCGTCGCACCCTGCTCGTCGGTGATGGCCAGCAGCCGGTGGCGGATGACCTCGAAGGTCACGGGATCGATGGTGGTCACGCGTTCCCCCTGCAGTCGATGATGAGGTTGTTGCCGTCGTCGACCTGCAGCGACTGGGCGGGGCCGAGGACGACGGTGGTACCGGGGAACTCGAGGATCGCCGGGCCGTGCAGCTCCGCTCCGGGTCCGAACTCCTCACCCCTGAACACGCCGGTCGGCACCCTGCCGGTCTCGGGGAAGTGCACGAGCCGCTCGCCGATGCGTGCTGTCCGCAGGTCGGTCGTTCCGGCCGCTGCGGTCTCGGAGACCTCGGTGACGCTGACGCGGCCCTCCACGCGCAGGGTGTGCAACTCGACGCCGGCGCCCAGCAGCGCGGTACCCGCGCCGTAGACCCGCTCGTAGACGGCCTTGAACTCGGCGACGACGCCGCGAAGCACCTCGGTGGTGACCTCGCCGTCGGGGACTACGACGGGCAGCTCGTGCGACTGGCGGCGGAACTTAAGGTAGGCGATACACACGAACCGGGCGCGCGGATCATCATCCAGATCGGCCCTGCACTGGTCGACGAGGTCGTCGAGGGCGGCGTCGATCCGCGCAGCGTCGAGGTGCTCGGCGGGATCAGGCGCTCCTGGAGGCGTGCGCTGCACGTCGGTCGTCTGCACGGCGCGGTACCGGTCGGAGATGACCGTGCCGTAGGCAGAGTGGACGGTGGCCGTGGGCGGTACCACCAGCGTGTCGATACCGGCCGCCTCGGTGTAGGCGTAGGCGTGGGTCGGGCCGGCGCCGCCGTAGGCGTACACCACGAAGTCGCGGGGGTCGTGCCCCTGCTCGACGGTGACCTTGCGTAGCAGGTCGGCCATCTGGTTGTCGGCGACTCGCCGGATCCCCGCGGCGGCCTCCTCCACCGACAGCCCGAGGGGTCCGGCGACGTGCTCGCGGATGGCCTTCTCCGCCAGCGCCGGGTCCAGCGGCATCTGGCCGCCGAGGAAGTACGCCGGGTCGATGATCCCGAGGACCACATCGGCGTCGGTCACGGTCGGGCGGTCGCCCCCTCGCCCGTAGCAGGCGGGGCCGGGGACGGAACCGGCGCTCTCCGGGCCGACCACGAGCACACCTGACTCATCGACCGAGGCGATCGACCCGCCGCCCGCCCCGATCGCGGTCACCTTGATGCGGGGCATCGCCAGGTGCAGATCACCGACCTCGCTGACCCGCTCGACCAGCGGCGCCCCCTCGATGATCAGTCCGACGTCGAAACTCGTGCCGCCCATGTCCGAGGTGATCACGTTGCGGTGCCCGAGCCGTTCGGCCAACGCGAGCGAGGCCAGCACTCCCCCGGCCGGACCGGAGGTCAGCATCGACGCCGACCGCTGCGCGGCGTCCTGGGCCCGCATGACACCGCCGCCGGAGTCCATGATCGAGAACTCGCCCTGGAAACCCGAGGCGCGCAGCCGGTCCTCCAGCCCCTCGACATAGTTGCGGATGACCGGGCCGAGGTAGCTGTTCACCACGGTCGTGGCGGTCCGCTCGTACTCGCCGATGACCGGGGCAATCTTGTGGGAGAGCGTCAGGTAAGCCTCGGGCCACTCCTCGGTGATGATCCGGGCGGCCTCGGCCTCGTGCGCGCCATTGACGAACGACCACAGGAACGACACGGCCAGCGCGCGCACGCCGGACGCACGCAACCGGCGTACGGCGGCGCGGATCTCGTCCTCGTTCAGGGCGACGATCTCGGCGCCCGCCGCGTCGGTCCGCTCGGTGATTCCCTCGATCCACTCACGCGGCACGATCTGGTCGGGATTGCGACGCCGACTGTAGTGACCGGTGGCGGCGCCCATTCCCACCCAGGACGTCATCGACCGCTGAATAGCCATGGTGTCGGTGAATCCGCGGGTCGTCAACAGCGCGGTCGGCGCGCCCTTACGTTCGATCAACGCATTCGTGGCCGCCGTCGTGCCGTGCGCGAAATAGCGGACGGACCCGCAGAATTCCACGAGACCCATCCGATACGAGTCGGCGGCCAATTCAAGCGCGGAGACCACTCCGACAGCACGGTCCTGCGGCGTTGTCGGCGACTTGAACAGGCGGGGAGGACTTCCCTCCTCCAGCACCACCAGGTCAGTAAACGTCCCACCGACATCAGTGCCGACAAAGAACCGTCTGATCATACAGACCCCAAATTCCGGGCGGCCGTACCGTTACGGCCACATTGCGGTCCTGGAAATGTGCGCCAGGTCGCACCGGCGCTACAAGCCGTTGTTTCACAGCGCGAAATCGGGTCGACCACCCGTTTTGCAGAGCGAAACTCGGCCTTACATCGGGAGACGGGCTCTGCCGCACATCCGGTGGTGACGGAGGGTTAACCGAGCAAGATTCGGTGGCGGAGGAGCGGGAAGCCGGCTCGGCCGTACATCTGGCGCATGATCTTCTTGGTTTTGGTGTTGACGCCTTCGGCGCCGCCGTTGCTGTAAGGCAGGGTGAGCGCGTTGGTGACGGCGTCGCGGTCGAGGTCGAGGCCACGGGTGTAGGCATGCACAGGTGGGGGAGTGAGCCGGAGGAGATGCTCGGCCGGCACTGGCTGTTCCTGGTCCCCAAGTCGGACCGTGAGCTGTTCGCCCGCTACGAGCGCAGGGTCGTCCGCCACGGCCCTGGCGGCTCCGGCGAGCGGTTCCCGCAGTACCGGATGAGGTTCGCCCGGCCGGCAGGCGAGATCATCCATGTTCAGGTTGCCTCCACGGTCACCTACGAGTTCACGGAGCGGTTCGGGGACAGCCAGCCCCACATGGTCTGCCGGCTGGAGGACGTGACCGACCGGGAGCAGATCGCCAACTACTTCCGGCTCGCGATGGACCACAGCCCGGTGTCGCTGAGCCTGATCGACCGCTCCGGTCACATCGTGTTCAACACGGGTGGGCGCTCCCCGCAGGAAACCGACGACGTCCTCGACGCTGCGACGAGGCCCATTTCCAAGGTCTTCGCGGACTACAAGGAAGCAATCCGGATGGTCGAAGCAGCCTTCACCGGCGAGGCCGGCTCGAGGCTTCTCCCGGGCGTACAAGAGGTACTTCGACCTCCACACGGTGCCTGTGGGACTCCAGAACCCCGATTTGGGCGGTGACCTGCACGTTTGCCTGCCGGACTGGGCCTGCGTCAGACAGGCTGGATGGTCATGGTGTGGTCCCTGCTCTACGCCCTGACACGCAACGCTCTCGGACTGATGCTGCTCCGAGTCCCCGGGGATGCTGCGAAGGACGTCGAGCTCCTCGTCCTGCGACACCAGGTGGCGGTGTTACGACGTCAGGTGAACCGGCCGGCGCTGGAACCGGCGGATCCGGTGATCCTCKCAGCCCTGTCCCGGCTGTTACCCCGGGCTCGCTGGGACAGCTTCTTCGTCACCCCGGCCACCGTGTTGCGCTGGCACCGTGACCTCCTCGCACGGAAATGGACCTATCCACGGAAGTCGCCCGGGCGGCCGCCGGTGCGGAGGGAGATCCGCGAGCTGGTCCTGCGCCTCGCACGGGAGAACCCGATCTGGGGCCACCGCCGGATCCAGGGAGAGCTCGTCGGGCTGGGCTACCCGGTCGGGGTCGCCACCGTCTGGCGGATCCTGCACCGCACCGGTGTCGATCCGGCGCCCCGGCGGGCCGACACCTCCTGGCGCACGTCCCCACGCACCCAGGCCTCCGGCATCCTCGCCTGCGATTTCTTCACCGTGGACACCGTATTCCTCCAGCGGATCTACGTGTTCTTCGTCGTCGAACACGCCACCCGCCGTGTCCACGTCCTCGGGGTCACGAAGCATCCAACCGCGGCGTGGGTCACCCAGCGGGCCAGGAACCTGCTGATGGACCTCGAGAAACGTGGCCACCGGTTCCGGTTCCTCATCCGTGACCGCGACATGAAGTTCACGGTTTCCTTCGATGCTGTCTTTGCCGGGGCCGGTATCGACGTGGTGCGCACACCGCCACAGTCGCCGCAGGCGAACGCGATCGCGGAACGCTGGGTCGGCCACCGCCCGCCGGGGGTCAGAAGGTGCGGTCGGCCACGTGTAGCCGCTCGACTGCTTCGAGCGCGCGGTGCAGCTCGGCAGCCGGAACGGGGCGGGCGGGCGCCTGCATCACCTGCTCGAAGGGCGTGGCGGGGTCGGCGAGATAGAGGCGGGTGTAGGCCGTGGTCTCCGGTTCGATGCGCCAGCTCTGCGCGAGCGGGCCGGCGTCGACGGTGTCGAAGCCGAGCTGTCCGATCAGGGCCGCCGCGGCCTTCTTCGCGTCGGCGTCGTCACCGGCGATCGGCAGTGCGGTGCGGTCGGGGGCCCCGGCGGGGCGGGCAAGCAGGGGGATGTGGTGGGCCAGGATGTTGTTGAACGCCTTGACCAGCCGCGTTCCCGGGAAGTGGCGGTGGATCAGTTCACTGGTCGTGGTCTTGTCCTCATCCAGTTCGGCGATCCGGCCGTCACGCGACGGGTAGTAGTTGCTGGCGTCCAGCACGATCTTGCCTTCGAGCAGTTCGGCGGGGATGGCGGTGTGTGCCGCCAGGGGTACCGCCAGCACGACGAGCTCACCGGCCTGGGCGGCCTGCTCGACCGTACCCGCGGTGGCCAGCGCGCCCAGTTCCTCGACGAGGTCGGTGAGGGTTTCCGGTCCCCGGGAGTTGGCTACGACGACCGGGAAGCCGGCCGCTACCGCGAGGCGCGCGACGGCTGCGCCGATGTTTCCGCTTCCGATGATGCCGAGGGTGGGCATGGCTGTTCCTGCTTTCCTATCGATGGCGGCGTCCGCTTCGTGAGGCGGTTCTTCAGCGGAGCGACGTGAATCGTCGTGACCGGGATGCCGGTGGGCGGTCTCTTACAGCATGAGGAGACAGCGTCCACTCTCCTCCCAAACGGATACGGAGGTAGTCTCCGCATTGTCAACGTGATGTGTTCAAGGTCCTGGTAGTGGCTTGCCGGGGCAAGCGGGCAGGCGTCAGTCGCTTGAGATGTGACAGGCGATCACGCTGGTGATCAGGTAGGCGACCTCGGTCTCGGCGGGTCCGCCGGCGAGTGGCTGACGTCGGCGGGTGATCCGTATCGCCTGCACGGCGCGCGGGAACAGTAGTCCGGCGCGGACCTCGGTGGCTTTCACGGTGCGCCGCTCGCGGCGGCCGTGGCCACGCTCGACGGTCCGCGCGGTGGTCCTCACCTGACCCCAGGGCAGGGCCGCGAGCTGGGCATACAGGCTGGGCGTGAAGTCGGCCCGGGGCGCGGTGCCGGCCTGGTGGCCGGTCCGTTTCCTCGGGCCGCTTCCCGAACCACGCGGGCATCTTTCGACGCACGTGGCTCTCCAGCGTTGCTACTGCGTGTGAGGTCGCCGATGGATGTCGGTGTGGCAGCGGGCGCAGACGATCAGGGTCTTCCGTCGGCTGGTCCGCATGACTTCCACCCATGATGGCGTGTCTGTCGAGCTGTATCGGTGGAGATCGGAAAGCCGCCTGATGTGGTGGACGGTGATCCCATCAGGTGAGGTGCACAGTTCGCAGGTCCCTGCCGTCAGACGGGCGACGAGCTGGCTTTTCCGCCGGGTCGGCCATGCCCCGTCGATGACGCGGGCGTGTTTGTTCCGGCGTAGCGGTATGCCTCCGAATCTGGCGGTGAACACCTTGCCCGCTGGGGTGCGCTGGGTCGCCTCGAAGCACCGCCGTTTCCCGTGCGGGGTGGTGACGGTGGTTTGTAGGCGCTTGCGGATGACCCAGGGTGGGCGGCGGTGTTTGGCGGCCAGGGTCGACATCATCGACCGTTCCATGGACCAGCGGAGCTTGTTGAGCCAGTTGATGTTTCCGGCCAGCTGGTAGTACTGGACGTAGCCTCGATACTCCGTGCCGTAGGTCGCGACGATGTGGTAGTCGCTGGTCCGGATCAGATCGTTGCGGATGAGGGGTTTACCCTGTCCGCGCTGGTAGGTCCGGCACCTGGTGTTCACGGTCTCGGGCGGGACGCCGAGGGCGATGGTGCCGTTGACCGAGCGTCTGCCCCGGGTGCGCCGGGTGTCGGCTTGATGAGTCCAGATATCATAGCCGAGGAACCGCGCCTTGTGGGTGCGGGCATGGGTGATCAGGGTCTTCTCTGTGGAGAGTTCGAGTTTCAGCTCGTCGCGGAGGAACACGGCGAGCTGGTCCCTGACCTGTTCGGCTTCGGCTTTGGTGCCGGCGAATCCCAGGAGATGGTCGTCGGCGTAGCGGGTGTAACGTAGCCGCCGGTATTCAGGGTCGTGAGGGTCCACGCTCGGCATCGACTGCTGGCGTTGACGCAGGGCCTTGACATGGTCACGGTCACCTTTGTTCTTCCAGTAGCGAATATTCGCCGTTGTGTTGCCGTACTCCCTGTTCTCCCGGCGAACTTTCCCGCGTGTCCAGGCCGGGACCAGTACCTGTTCCACGAATGTATCGAGCCGGTCGAGATAGATGTTGGACAGGATGGGTGAAACAATCCCGCCCTGGGGGGCGCCAGAATAGGTGGCGTGCCAGGTCCAGTCCTCCAGATACCCCGCCCGTAGCATATCGCCCACCAGCCTGAGGAACCGCTGGTCACGGATCTTTTCGGCGAGAATCGCGATCATAACCCCATGGTCGAGACTGCCGAACGAGTCCGCGACACACTACTGGTTTCGAGGACCTTTCCGCGGCGCTGCGATCGTACGCACACGGTGACATGTGCGCGGTGGCCGCTGTCGAGTTGCTGGTCGCCCACGTGTTCTGGCTTTTCCGGCGGGATTTCCTCGACGGTTTCGTCAGGGTGGTGGACGGGTTCGCGTGGGTGGACTGGGCCGGTGTGGTCGCCGCGGTGGACGCGGGGCGRCTGGTGTGCTCGCGGGGTGAGGGCAKGGTGCTGCGGGTCGCCGCGAGCCTCGCGGCGGGCGTGCTGCTCGACCTGAGCGCGGTCAGCGGTCTGGACGGCCGGGTGCTTGGGCTCGCGGCCCGCGCGGTGCTGGCCGCCGGCGGCCACGGCCCCGGAGCGGAGACCGTGTCGTGATCCTGGACAGGGCGTCGGTGTTCACGGTGCGGTTGACCAGGCCGGGACACCCGTTCGACGGGTGTGAGCTGCGGGTGCTCGGCCGGATGCGCCGGCACGGTGCACTCGAGCTGGTCCTTGAACTACCGGACGGCAGCAAGTCCATGATGCCGTCCGCCTGGACTGACCACGCCGATCCGGCCGCTGACGGGGAGGCGCTTCCGGCCGAGGAGCCGACCCTTGGGCGGATCGCCGACC
>NZ_MBLM01000181.1 GCF_001854655.1 Parafrankia colletiae
CCACCTACCGAACATAAACCCCGACGCACACGCGTTCCCTTAAATCCGCCAGGGAAAAGAACACCGTCGGATCCAACCCGAGCCATCTACAAAAACCCACTTGTTAACGCATTCAAAATTCCTCACACAGCAGCATAACCGCCAGCCCGTCGGCCGGGTTCGACTCGACCACCGCAGACATGTCACCCAGCGCCGCCAGAACCCGCGCATCGCCGGAATCACGGCCTTGCCACAGAACGCCAGGCCATACTGGCGCCGCGTCATCGCCAGCTCAGCACAGCGCATCCCGCCGGAGTTCGACGGCCAGCAAGAAAACCGCCGAGCACAGCGCAGGAGAACCGCCCACCAGACAGCGGATACCCGGCCCGTCATACAACTGATAACTATGGCTCCGACGCTCGTATACCACCTGTGAACAGGCAGTTCAGCATTCCGTACCAGCCTCAATTGCTTCTAAGCACTGGGTCGCAGGTTCGATCCCTGCCGGGCGCACAAATCGGCCCCTGACCTGCGACGATGCCGAGCAAGATCGGCCAACACGGGCCCGAAACCCGCTCTGGCGCCTAATAGGCACCAGGTCTCCCACCCGTTCCCCGCCGATCGCCGGCAGCTCCCTGACCTGCACCAGCAGAGCAGGAACCGGCCCRCATCGCGGCTCATTGCGCTCAGTGACCTGATAACTTTCCCCCTCTCCGCCCCCCGCGAAGATCCCCGACAGGCGCCCAGGATCAACCCGCATAGCCCCGCCGCACACGGGCCCGCGCCTCGACCACCGTCCCGACGCAGGCCAGACCCGTGCCCTGGCACACGCCGTACAYGGTCTGACCCGACCTGTCCCGGTGGCACACTGTCCGGGTGAGCAACGGGGGCAACACGGACAGCACCACCGGCGCGGGCGGTGGCGCGGGCTGGGACTTCTTCATCTCCTACACCCAGACCGACCGGCCGTGGGCCGAGTGGATCGCCTGGACTCTGGAAGAAGCCAGCTACCGGGTCCTGATCCAAGCCTGGGACCTCGTACCCGGGTCGAACTGGGTCACCGGCATGGACGAAGGCGTCACCCGCGCGGCACGCACGATCGCCGTGCTCTCCCACGCCTACACCCGCTCCGTCTACGGCGCCGCCGAATGGCGCGCCGCCTGGGCCTCCGACCCCACCGGCGCCACCCGCAAACTCCTCGTCACCCGCATCGAGGACTGCCCCCGGCCAGGCCTGCTCGGCCAAGTCGTCTCCCTCGACCTGTTCGGCATGCCCCAGGACAACGCCCGCACGGATCTCCTGCACACAGCCGACCTGGCGGTGTCCGGCGCACGGGCGAAACCAGCCACCGCCCCACCGTTCCCCGCCAGCACGCACACACCGGCCCCACCGCCGTTCCCGGCACCCGAACCTGACCCGGACAAGGGCACCACCAGCCCGGCAGCAGGCCGCATCCAGATCGGGACCGTGACCGCACCCGGCGGACAGGCCACCGGCATCAACTACGGCCAGATCACCCAGCACCGGAACGACCCCGGCCGATGATTCCCAGCGCCAGCGGACACACCACCCCAGACGATCGAAACCGGCCCACGGTCGACGACGTCTCGGCTCCTCAAGGGCAGGCAATCGGGGTCAACTACGGGCATATCCTCCAACAGCGGTTCTCCGGCCCGTTCCGGCTGCTGCGCGACGCTACCATCCCCCTCGACCCGTTACCCGGGGATCTACGGCTATCCGATCCGGCCAACCCGGACAACCCGGTCGCCCGGTTCCGCGGACGCGCCGACCTGATCTACAAGATCGACGCCTTCATCAACCGGTGTGTGCTGCAGCGCTGGGGTGCCTATCTGCTGGTAGAAGCTGAGGCTGGGATGGGGAAGTCGGCGTTAGCGGCTTACCTGGCATTCACCCGAGTCTGGCCCGCGCACTTCACCCGCCTCCCCGAAGGACGCACCCCCGAAACCGCCCGCCGGAACCTCGCCGCACAACTCATCGCCCGCTGGAAGCTCGACGATGCCACCCCCGGCGGGGTCCTCCCCGCCGACGCCGACGCCACGGCCTGGCTCTACAGCCGGCTCTGCGACGCCGCCCGAATCCGCGACAAGACCGAGCCCGGCCAGCCGGTCGTGCTCCTCGTCGACGGACTCGACGAAGCCCCACCCTCGAAGTTTGGGGAACTGCCCCTCGGACTCCCCYTGGCCCTACCGCCGGGCACGGCGATCGTCGCCACCACCCGACCCAAAACAGTCGCGATCCCCACCGGGTCCCGGGACGTGGAACGCATCGATGTCGAAAGCGCCGCAAACCGCCAAGACCTGTTCGGATACTTGACCGCGGTCAGCGCCCACGACCCGCTGATCGCCGCCGCGCTGCGCAGGAATCGGATGCCGGCCGACCGGTTCTGTTCAACGCTGCTTGACCGCTCCGGCGGAGTGTGGATCTACGCCCTAACCCTCCTCGACCAGGTCCGCCACCACGACCGCGACCCGCGCGACGTCGACCGCCTGCCCGTGGGACTGGTCGGCTACTACGCCGACAACCTCAACCGTTGGCGCGCTGACCTCGGCGACCATGCTTGGCAGGCCCAAGGCCTACCCGTTCTCGCCACACTGACTGCGATCCGTGAACCCCAAACCGCCACCGCCATCGCCACCTTCGCGGGCGTAGCTGACTCTGACACCCGAGCCCTACTCCGCCGCGTCTTCCGGCCCTTCCTTGCTACCCGCCGCGGGGCCAGTGCTCGCCAGGATCTCTACCTCCCACGGCATCAGAGCCTGCGAGACTTCACCACCGGCACAGCCTTCATCGACAGCGACGACGATGACCTGCGCGACCTCGCTGACGACCTTGCGACCGCCACCCACGCGGCGCACCTGCGCATCGCAGCGGCCCTTAYGCCCTCCGAACCCATCGGACAGCGTAATTGGCCGAACAGCAGTTCCTACGCCTTGAAATACCTACCTGAACACGCTGCCCTGGCCAAAACACTTCCCGGACTTCTCAACGACCCCGAATTTGCCCTCCACGTCGGAATCCCGTCCCTGCTCCAACTAAAGCACCACCTCACCGATCCCCAGGCGCTCGCTGCTCTCAGCGCGCTCCAGCTCGCCTACGGATACGGCGACACCCAGGCTGCCCGCCTGGAATGGATCGAAGTTTCCGCCCGCAAAACCCAAGCACACACCCTCGCCGATAGCACCGCCCGGCTCCTCTCTGACCGGCCCTTGCGACCCGCACACGCTATCTGGAATGGAACCAGCCACCACCTCACTGGCCACATCGGGTGGGTCAGTGCCCTGGCC
>NZ_MBLM01000182.1 GCF_001854655.1 Parafrankia colletiae
GACGGACGAACCCTGCTCGCCTCCACCGGAGGCGACCGGACGATCCGGCTGTGGGACCCGACCGGCGGACAGCCAGTCGGCGAACCCCTCACCGGCCACACCCGCCGGATACATGCCTTGGCCTCCATAACGCTGCCTGAGGGGGGCACCCTGCTTGCCGCGACCAGCGACAACCGGACGGTGCTATGGGACCCGAGCAGCGGACAGCCAGTCAGCAAACCCCTCACCGGCCACACCGACACGGTGACCGCACTGGCCTCCATCAAGCTCCCCGACAGGCGCACCCTGCTCGCCTCCACCAGCACCGACCGGGCGATCGTCTTGTGGACGACCGACCGTGTTCCAGGATGACCAGCCACCGCGGAAATGACACAGTCGGTGTACTTCAACGAATTCTATTATCGTGTCGCCAGTGCTTCCGCTGGCGTCATCATGCACCCGTCGGCCAGGTTCGACGCGGCCATCGCAGACATCTCACCGAGCGCCACCAGAATCCCCATCCCCCGGAACCACAGCCCCGCCACAGAACGCCAGGCTTTGCTGGCACCGCGCCATCGTCAGCTCAGCACAGCGCACCCCATCAGAGTTCGACGGCCAGCAAGAAACCCCCGAGCACAGCGCAAGGAAAACCGCCTTCCAGGCGACGGAAAACTGCCCCGTCATACAGCTGATAACTATGCCCCCGACGCTCGCGCACCACCTGCGAACAGGCATTTCAGCATGTCGCACCAGCCCCAATTGCTTCTAAGCACTGGGTCGCAGGTTCGATCCCTGCCGGGCGCACCGATCCGTGTATTGCGCGAACCTCCGTAGCGTCGCTGGATGGTTGCGTTCCGTTCTGCCCGTTGTCGGTGCCGTCCGTGGGTTCGRCTGGCTGGGTGGGKATGCGGAACGTGGGCTGGATGTGGGCGCGGCTGGTGACGGTGATCTCGGCGACGAGGGCATCGGTGAGTCGACGCAGTGTGGCCGGGGCGCCGTCACGGATGGCGTCGGCGATCTGGGTGGACAGGCGGGTCAGGTCAGCGGCGGTGGGTGGGACGGGTTGGGTGGCGTCGTCGGCGAGGTGGTCGACGAGTTCGGCCCGGCGCCCCTGCAGTTCCTTGATCTTGATGGTCAGTTTCTCGATGCGGCCTCCGGCGATGGCGTCAGTCATGGTGCCGGCTTCGAAGGCGTTGAAGTAGCGGTCGATCGCGGTTTCGGCCTTGCTGATCTCGCTGTCGACGGTGGCGAGTTCGGCGCGGTGGGCGGCGCGGGTGTCGGCGATGCGACCGGCGAGGGCGGCGGCGGCTTCGGTGACGAGTCCGCTGCCGGCGTAGGTTTCGATCATGGCGTTGAGGATGGCCGCGTCGACCTGTTCGGYGGGGAGGCGTTCCGCGGAGCAGATGCTGGTGYCGTAGCGGTTGCGGGTCCAGCAGCTGTAGTAGCGGTATCGGTAGAGATTTCCGCGGGCGGCGGTGCCGATGTAGTGCTTGCCGCAGTGGGCGCAGCGGATCTTTCCGGTGAGCAGGTAGTCGGAGCCGGACGCGGCGCGTTTGGTGGCGGTGGATTCGGCGCGTTCCGCCAGGATTTTCTGGGCTTGGTGGAAGAGGTCGGGGTCGATGATGGTGGGGTGTGGTGCGGCGTGGTCGATACCTCGGAAGCTGATGTAGCCGATGTAGGCGCGGTTGCGCAGGATGGTGAGGATCGCGGCGGGGGACCAGGGTTGGCCGGTTTTGGTGCGTAGGCCGTCGCCGGTGAGTTTGCGGGCGATGGCTTGACTGCCGAGGCGGTCGTTGACGTACTCGGTGAAGATGCGGCGGACGATGGGGGCTTCGATGGGGTCTACCGTCAGGTAATCGGTGTCGGGATCGATCTGGTAGCCGTACGGGCGGGACCCTCCTTGCCATTGCCCGAGGCTGGCTTTGACTTCCATGCCGTTGATGACCCGGTCGATGATGAGGGCGCGTTCGAATTCGGCGATGACACCGAGGATTTGAATAATCATGCGTCCGGTGGCATTGCCGGTGTCGAACGGTTCAGTGGCGGAACGGAACGCGACTCCGGCTTCGTCGAGGGTTTCGAGGAGTTCGGTGAGGCTGCGTAGGGAGCGGGTGAGGCGGTMGAGGCGGTAGACGAGGAGGATGTCGAACTTCCCTGCGCGTGCGGCGGTGAGGGCGCGTTGGAGCTGGGGGCGGTCGGTGGTGGCGCCGGATGCCTGGTCGATGTACTTGCTGGTCAGCTCCCAGCCATCCTGGCTGGTGATGAACGCGAGGAGCTTGGTCTCCTGCGCTTCCAGGGAGAACGGCTGGTTCTTCTCATCGGTGGAGATGCGCAGGTAGATCGCCACTCGTCTGGCCGTGTGGTCAGGCTGGTGGATGCGGCCTTTTCGATGGCTGGACGTCACGTCAGGGCTCCTCTGGATTGATCGATCGACAGGTCAACGAAACACCGATAATGACAGAAACCCGGGTTATCACCGTCTATTATTGCTCGCATTCGACGGCGGGACGAACGTCATTCGACATTATTTTGCGGCTCTTTCTGTTGTCCGCTTCGATGTGCACGAAGGAGGTCCGTGAGGGCGCTGACAGCGGCGGCCCGTTCCTCAACGGTCAGGGGAATGAAGTGCGGCGCTGCGACGACAACGTCGATAGATGGGAGGGCTGGGCTTCTCCGCCTGACAGGTTTCTTCGGYCGATGGGTGGCCGGGCGGCGTCCGGCTGCGGGCCGGATTGCGCTCGGGTCTGGCGGGGTCGTGTCATCGCTTGATGCGATAGCCCTGTTCTCCTTGACCTAGGCACCTCGGACTTTTCCTGCTCGACGTTGCACTCCGATACTGGAGATCTCCGCCGAGACTTTTCTCAACTTCCGATACCCGGAACGTAGACATCCGGGTTTTCTTTTGGTTTTTGCTTGCAAGGGCGCCGGTTTGGAGTTCTCCTGCTGACGGCCGGGCGCATGTCGGGTCGCCGTTCGAAAATATGCGGAGGGTTTCTGGTGTCGGTTTCCTTGAATGATGACGGGTACAGGTCCGGTACCTCGCGCCTGGTGGCAGGGGCGCTCGCCGCCGCGGAGGGGTCGGTGACGGTGGCGGATCTGGTGGAGAAGACGGGGCTGGCACGCACGACGGTGAGTCGTGCGTTGACCGTGCTGGAGGCCGGCGGTCGTGCCGTGCGCGTTCCTGGCCGGCGGCATGGTGCCGGCCGGGATCCGGACCAGTGGAGCTACGCCGACAAGCCGGGTTCGGCTGACACGCCGCCGCCTGTGCCGTCCAGCCCGGGGAAGGAGATGCCGTCCCAGGTCAGTAGGGCCGAGGACGACGGCGCGCCGGTGTGGAAGACACAGGGCCGGKTGACGTCGACCGGTAGCCGGCTGGCGCCGGGTGGGCTGCGGGAGTTGGTGGTGGCCTGCCTGGGCCGGGACCGGACCCGGGCCTGGTCGGCCGGGGAGATCGCTCGCGTGGTTGGCCGTTCCGCCGGGGCGGTGACGAACGTGTTCGATCTGCTGATCGCTACCGGTGTCGCCGAACAGGACGGGACCGGCCGTCCCCGCCGGGTCCGCCTCCGATGAGGCGAGGCATCCGGCGGCCCGCCGGCCCGTTCCCGCCAGGTCACGACCGGGAGCCGGACCCAGTCGTGAACCAGCCGGAGGGGCAGGACCGCGTGTCGAGGCTGGTGGACTACGGAGCAGGCAGCAGCATCCTCACCGGTCACCTCGACGGGACAGAGATCCTGATCCGCCCCGAGGGCGGCACCGCAACCGGGCCGGTGATTCTGCTGCGTCTGCACAACACCCTCGGCGATGTCGGCGCCTGCTATCTGACCCCGGCGGAAGGCCGGGCGCTGGCGGCGGCGCTGCACCGCGCCGTTGACCAGCAAGGCCCGTCCTCGGGAACGGCCATCGCGCCGAGGTGAGAGCACACTGGCGGCCGGCGGGAGAGCCGGCCGCCGCCTCTCCCTGAGGGCGGGGCTCACGCGACCTCTGGAAGGTGCGGCGCTGGGATCGGGGCGGTACCAGCACCCCACTCGTTGGCTTGCAGAGCAAATCCGCTGCCTGGCAGTTCACTCAGCCGTAGGCGACGCCGAGTGCCCGGCCCAGCGGGCAACCAGACAGGGCCGCTCACCCCTTCTCCCGATGCGGCGAGAAGCTCAGCCGTCGTGGTCGCGACCCCCTCCCGGCCAGCCCCGATGAGCTTGTGGTGGAAGTGCGTCTCCCGAAGCGCGGAATGCAGGTGATACAACACGGTCATGCCCGGTAGGTAGGTCGCGTAGCCAGTGATCTTGCCGCCCAGCCGTTCCAGCGACTCGGTACCCCGGTCGTACTCGATGAAGAACGTCGTCACACGTGGGCCCTCGATCCACCGGCCGTACCCATCCGGACGGATCGCTTCCCTGATTCCATGATCCCACTGGAGCGCGGTCGCCACGGTGGACTCCGAGTACCAGTTAGCCAATCGGGTCAAGGGGCGGGCAGCCGCGTCGCGGGCGAGGCTGGTGAAGAATCCGTTCACACCGAGTTGATGTTCGAGGGTGCGGCTCCGCGCCAAGCGGAGCACTGTGGTGTTGTGCGCCGACCGAGACGCCGGCCGTTCCGCCCGCCTCGCGGCGACGAGTTGCACCGCCGGATAACTCAGCGTGTATCGCCACGCCTGCGACCCGGGATACACCCGCGCTCGGAACCGCTCCAACGCTCCTCGGCGTGTCAACGCCAGCAGCCGGCGCTGCGCCCGATCCACCGAGGGATACAGCAACGCGGCCACCTGCTCCGCGGTCAGGACACGATGCGCTGCCAGCACATCCAGTAGGTAGAGGTCTCTGTCGGTCAAACCCTGCAGGAGTGCCAGCGGACCTACCGGCCGGCCCCGCCCGCGCGTCGAAGTCGTGGGAATACCTGCTCCAGGACAGTCGAGTCTGGATCCATCCGCGAACCTGCCCAGCCGTGCTCACCTGCGTCAACACACGCGTCGGCTATCCGGCTGGCCCACCGTCTCATAACGCGGCGGGCCAGCCGGCCCAGACATGGTCACCCAAGCGGACCGCCACCCGGAGCCGCTATGAGGGGCCCGCGGTACGCTGGCCGACCGGCGTGGTTGGTTAGAAGGCGATTCTCGGGAAGGTCCGCGAACGGAGAATGGACGCCATCGCTGTCGTCCCTCCTTTCCGGCACGACGCCACACAGGTGGCACCCGGCTGCGGACCCGCGTCCCCCGCCCCGGGAAACCAACTCCCAAGAGCGGCTCGCAGGCCACCCGACGCGCAGCGACACCCCAGGCTTCACACTCCGTCACCAGTTCAGTGAACCGCCGACGGAAACCGCGTCCCAGCGCCTCGCTGCTACCAGCGCCCCGTCTCCCACCGAACCGGCCACCCGCTAGCGGGTCGATGTCCGGCGGTCAAGGGGGCGGACACGACCGTAGCTCCATACCGCCACCCGGGACAACCCCGCCCATGCCCTGTCAATTCGCCGTACACGGGCCTTCCTATCCAGGGAAACGACTCTGCGGAGCGTCGTTTCCGCAGGCCACAAGCCTGCGACCCCCTCCGACGGGCATAACAGACTAATCGATATATTCTTCACTAGTCGGGCAAACCTGCAGTTTCGCTCACGGAAACGAGCATCGGAGCGCACCGCGCCGATGGCCGGCGGCACTACGACGCTGTTCGCCCTTCGTGCGGGGCCCCGGGGGACCCGTCAGCGTTGGGTCTCATCGGGTCGGCGGGCGGCCCAGTCGGCCCGGCTGATCGCGTGGACGTTGTTCGCCTTCCACGGGCCGACGTCGGCGATCTCCCGGAAGGTCATCCCGAGCTTGCGGGCGATCGTGTTCATGCCCGTGTTCTCCTGATGCGTGGCGGTGATCAGCTCGTCGACGTCGAGGTGCGTGAACCCGAAGTCGAGCGCCGCCGTGATCGCCTCGGTGCCCAGGCCCTGGCCCCAGCGGTCCCGGCGGATCGACACCGCGACCTCCACACCCGGCCAGCCCTGCGCGAAGTAGGTGCCCGCGCGGCCGAGGAACTCCCCGCTGGCCCGGTCCTCGACCGCCCACATGCCGTGCCCGCGGATCGCCCACATGCCGATCAGATGGGTGACCAGCCGCTCGGTGCCCGCCCGGTCGAACGTGCCGTCCAGGTAGCGCATGGTCTCCGCGTCGGCGTTCATCGCCGCGTACGGGTCGAGGTCGGCAGCCTTCCAGCCGCGGAGCACCAGCCGTTCGGTGAGCACGGTGGGGATGGTGACGACCGACGGGGTTCCGTAGTGGAGGGCCATGGTCACGCCTGACCTGTGGTGAGTTCGAGACGGGGGCGTGCCTGCCAGCGGTCCCAGAAGTCGCGCACGGGTTCGACGGTGGGGTGGCCGGTGAACGCTGTGGCGATCTCGGCGACGCGGTCGGAGACCGAGGCGGTGGGCCGGGTGTCCAGCATGTCGACGACCTTCCCGGTCACGGCCGCGGCTTCGTCGATCTCGGGCTGTTCCCGGGCGGTGAGGCTGGCCGCGAGCGCGAGCAGCGCGTGGCCGTAGTCCTCGAAGCCGGCGGCCTGGCCGCCTTCGTAGGCGGCGAGCGCGGCGCGGGCGATCGGTTCCGCCTCGACGCCACCACCGATGCGGGTGAGGACCCCGGCGTACATCATCTCGGCGGCGGCCGGGCCGAACGGGCTGATGCCGGGCTGCAGTGGCAGGTCCGTGACCGAGGCTCRCATCCGGTTCAACGCCGTCCTGGTCCCCGCGGCGTCGCCCAGGGCGCCGAGGGCCCGTGCCTCGTAACTGGCGATCCGGGCTCGGGTGTAGGGGTGGTCCGCCACGACCGCGGTCTTGCGCGCCGAGACGGCTGCTTCCTGGTAGCGGCGGCCGTAGAACGCCAGCGTGGTCACCATCTCCCCGACGGAGGCGGTGAGGACGACGTCGTCGGTCTGGTTCGCGTGATCTTCGGCGAGGCGGATGAACCGGCGGGAGGCCAGGGTGTCCCCGAGGTTGAACGACAGCCGCGACAGCATGTACGAGGCGTAGCCGGCGGCGACGGTGAGCTGGGTCTGCGGGCGGGCCCGGCCGCTGCCGTTCATCAGATGGTGGTGCGCCGACTTCCACGTCTTCCACACCTTCGGCGCGAGCCGCTGGTGCGGTTCGACGGTGAACGCGACGGTGTGTGCGTTGATCGCGTCATCGATCTCGTCAAGGGTCAGGACGTCGGGCGCGGACGAGGTCCACTCCCGGTACATCTGGGCGGCGACGAGGCTCGCGGCGGCGAGTTCGAACGCCTGCCGGCGGTTGGCGTCCACGGGTTCCTCCTGCCTGTGCGGGTCGAGCCCCAGATCCCGGGCCCGCTTCTCCCTGACAGCTTCGTCCCGCAATCGCCGGATGGCTCCCCCTGCCGCGAACGCGGTGTCCAGCGCGTCCGCGAGGTCCGCGGACGGGATCTCCTGGCCGTTGAGGGCCCGGGAGATCTGCTGGCGTTTGAATCCGGTGCGGGCTTCGAGCCGGGTGTTATTGGTCCGATGCTGATCGCGCAGGTTCTGCAGCAGGTCTGCCAGGTCGGCGAGTGCGTCGTTTCGCTGACCAGCTTGCACCTTCGGCCTCCCCGTTGACGCCTTCGCAGGTGGGTGCAACGAGCTGTTGCATGCACGCAACGAGCCGTTGCTGTCTGTTGCTCCGTTTGGGCGCAGTGTGTCATGGGTGCTGCGCGTGGTGAACATGCCGATCCGGTCCCGTCCGTCGCAGCAGCTCGCGTCGGACGAGACCCCCGGCGGATGCCGCGTCGCTGCCTCAGCTCCCGCCGGGCCTGGGCCGAGTCGTGCGGCCCGGGTTCGGCGGGCTCCACCCGTCCACGCCGACCACATCGTTTCGAGGAACCCGTGTCTGTTGCGCCCACTGGCATGTCTGTCCCGGCCGTCCCACGATGGCGGCGTCCGTCCGAGCTCGACCCGACGGTGCCCGATGCCGTCGAGGTCGCGCTCGACGAGCACCGTGTCCTGATCAGGTCGAGTCTGGGCCCGTCGGTGCGGACCACCCCTGGCGCGTTCGGGGACTTCGTCCGTGCGGTCAAGCGGGGCGAGTACGACGACCTGCTCGACGGGGTGGGGTGATGCCCGCTTCCGCGGAGGCTTCGATCGCGCTGCTGCACACGGCGCTGGTCGACCTGGTTCTAGCGAAGGAGCCCGTCTCCGCCCCGGTCGTGGCCGCGCTGCGCGCCGTGCCCCGGGACCTCTTCCTGCCCGACGCCTCCACCGAGGAGGCATACAAGGACAACGTCGTCGTCACGAAACGTGACGTCTACGGAGCCCCGCTCAGCTCGGTGTCGCGGCCCTCCACCGTCGCGGCGATGCTCGAGCAGCTCCAGGTCGAACCCGGCCAGCAGATCCTGGAGATCGGCTCCGGCGGTTACAACGCGGCACTGCTGGCAGAGCTGACCGGGCCGACCGGCCATGTCACCACCATCGACATCGACCAGGCTGTGATCCGCCGTGCCCGTGCCTGCCTCGGCACCGCCGGCTACACCGACGTCACAGCGCTAATCAACGACGGCCACTTCGGGTTCCCGCTCCGCGCCCCCTACGACCGGATCGTCGTCACCGTCAACGCACCCGACATCCCACCCGCCTGGACCACCCAGCTCGTCACCGGCGGGCGCATCGTCATCCCACTGCAGCTACGCGGTCTGCTGCGCACCGTCGGATTCAGCTGGGACGGCGAGATTCTGACCTCCGACTCGATGCGGCCCTACGGCTTCGTCCGCCTCCAAGGCGCCGGGGCCCGTGCCTCCTCGCCCCGGATGATCCGCATCGCCGACGGGATCCGCCTCGACATCGACGACGACCAGGACGCTGATCCCGACGCGCTCCGCGGCGCGATCAGCGGGCCGAGCCACATCCACTCCACCGGGGTGGCCCTCTCCCCCGCCGCGGATGCCCTGCCGAGCCTGGACCTGTGGTTGGCCACCGTGCAGCCCACCTACGGCCGGCTCCACGGCACCGACACCGCCATCGGACCCGACCTGCCTTTGCTCCCGACGCCCGCCGGGGTGTCCGCCTGCTGGTCCGACGACAGCCTCGCCTACCTGACCTTCACCCCTGCCGGCGGGACCGGCGTGGAGATCGGTGTCGTCGCGCACGGCCCCGACCGGTACCGGCTCGCTGACCTGCTCACCTACGACGTCCGCGTGTGGGACGCCGAGCGGCGCGGCGGCCCGGACCCCACCATCCGCGTCTACCCCACCGATGCCAGCCGGGCCTCGGCACCACCCGGCCGGCTCCTCACGAAACCATCAGCCCAGCTCCTGATCACCTGGGACTGAAACCAATCACCGACATCGCAGGAGGGAGAACCGTGTGAGCGACATGCCAGGGCAACAACAACCACCCGGAGCCGGCGGGGAAGCGCGTGCTGAGGATCTGCGGGCCCGTCTCGTGGACGGCCTCATCGCGGAGGGCTCGATCAGAACGAAGGAGGTCGAGGCAGCGTTTCGTACGGTGCCGCGGCACCTGTTCGCTCCCGAGGTCTCGCTGAAGGACGCCTACGCCGACGACATCGTGCGGACCAAGCACGACGAGAACGGCGTGACAGTCAGTTCGGTCTCCGCCCCGTGGCTCCAGGCAACGATGCTCGAACAGGCCGGGATCAGCCCCGGCATGCGGGTACTCGAGGTGGGCTCCGGGGGCTTCAACGCCGCGCTGATCGCGGAACTCGTCGGTCCGACCGGCGTGGTGACGACGATAGACATCGACGCCGACGTGACCGAGCGTGCCCGCCACTGCCTGACGGCGGCAGGCTACGAGCAGGTACACGTCCTGCTGGCCGACGCCGAGCACGGGGCCCCCGAGCAGGCTCCCTACGACCGAATCATCGTCACCGCGGGCGCCTGGGACATCCCACCCGCCTGGACCGATCAACTCGCCCCGAACGGCCGGATCATCGTTCCCCTACGGATGCGGGGACTGAGCCGGACGGTCGCGCTCACACCCCGCGATGGCACTCTAGTCAGTCTCGACCACCAGATGGCCGGCTTCGTGCCCGTGCGCGGCGACGGCGCCCATCCCGAACGCCTCGTCCCGCTCCACGGTGYCGACGTCGGACTGCGGTTCGACGAGCAGATACCCGAGCTCGACGCCGCCGCGCTGCGAGCCGCCCTRCTCACCCCACGGGTCGAGGCGTGGTCGCAGGTGCGGTTCGGCGGGATGGAGCCCTTCGACGGGCTGCTGCTGTGGCTGGCCGGAACCCTCGACAACTATGGCCTGCTCTCCCGCGCACGCTCCCAGACCGCGCGAGAACTCGTCGACCCCGTCTCACCGATCGGTACGCCCACCGTCGTGGAAGCGGGCAGCTTCGCCTACCTCACCCTGCGAAAGGTCGAGTCCGGCGATGACACCTACGAGTTCGGCGCCTACGCCCACGGCCCTGACGCCGACCGCCTCGCCGACCTGGTCGCCACGCAGGTCCAGGCGTGGGATCGGACCCACCGCGACGGACCGCCGGCCACGATCAGCGTCCACCCGGCCGCGACTCCGGCCGCAGCGCTTCCGCCCGGCCGGGTGATCGCCAAGCATCACCGCACCGTCGTCCTGAGCTGGCCCTGACCAGCACAGCGACGCGCTCACCACCAACCCCTCGAAGGAAAGGGACATCGCCATGACTCCTGCCCAACCGACCGCTCCAGCCCCACTCCCCCTCGCCGGCGACTACGACCTGGACGTCGAGATCRTCGAGGGCGGGCCCGTCATCCCCGAGCTGCTGCGTTCCACCAGCGACAACTGCGGCAAGACCTGCGCGTCGGCCTGCACCAGCTGCAAGCAGGACTGATCCTCCGCCGCTGAGAGGTGCGTGATGTACCGCAGCCTTGACGTTCCGCTGCTACGGATGGCGGTAGTCCCCACCGATGTCGACCTGCCACCATGGCCCGACCTCGACGACAACACCGACAGCGCCGTAGCCGGCTGGACGGATTGGCTGCGGGACATCTGGGCACGGCCCGTGTTCGCCGACGCGACGACGCTCGCCAGCCCTTCGCTGGCCGCGCGGGTCGCGTCGGTCCTCGACGGGCAGTGCCACGATCGGCGGGCGGCCCGTCGGGCTGTCACGGCGACAGCCCGGTACGTGTTGCGGATGGTCGGGCGTGCCACCCCGTTCGGCCTGTTCGCCGGTGTCGCGCCCGCGGGTTTCGGTCCGCGGGTACGCGTCCGGCTCGGCGACGAGCATCGGGTTCACGCCCGGCCGGGCGGCGGCTGGCTCGCCGCGCTCGCCGACGATCTGGAAGCGTGCGACACGCTGCTGCGACGGCTTCCGGTCGCCACCGACGGGCTGTCGGTCGCCCGCGGCGACCGACTATTCACCGGCCCTGCTGTCCGTCCCGGCAACGATGCCGGACAGGAGACGGTGGCCGAGGTATCGGTGCGCCGCACCCCAGCTGTGGAAGCCGCATTGCGCCACGCAACCCGTTCGCTGCCCGTCGCCGACCTGGTTACTCGCCTCGCCGCCGACGCACCGGCTCCCGCCTCCAGCCAGATCGAGGCCATGCTGATCGAGTTGGTCCGCCGCCGGTTCCTGCACACGCCCCTCCGCCCGGCGACGACCTTCACCGATCCGTTCGGCGAGATCGTCGACCAGCTGGCCGCAGCTCAGGTCGACAACCTGCCCCCACTCACCGACCGCCTCAGCGCGGTCCGCGACCTGCGAGACCTGCTCACCCATCACAACAATTCGCGCTCCGCCTCGGACCGTCGCGCGCTGCGCGCGCAGGCAGCCGACCTTCAGCGCCGCGTCGTTCCCAGCTCCGACCCGGACCTGGACATCGACCTCGTGTTGGACACCGACGTGATCCTGCCAGCAGCTGTCACCGAAGAGGCAGGCGCCGCCGCGCGGGCGCTCGCCCGGCTCACGACACCGACCGCCGTACCCCCGGAGTGGGCGGACTGGCACGAAGCCTTCCTGGAACGCTACGGCCCCGCCGCCCTCGTCCCGCTGCTGGAGGCCGTCAACCCTGACACCGGCCTCGGTCTGCCCGCCACCTTCCGAGGCTCCACACGCACCTCCCGCCCCGGGGTAAGCACGGCCCGCGACCACCGCCTGGCCGCCCTCGCGCAACGAGCGGTCCTAGACGGGACGATCGAGGTACGCCTCGGCGAAGCCGAGATAGTCGCCCTGGCTGGCGACACCGCACCGGCCCAGGTGCCGCCGCACGCCGAACTCATCGCCGAGGTCCACGCCCACGACCCGACAGCACTGTCACGCGGCCTGTTCACCCTGCGGGTCACCGGCGGCGGGCGCACCGCCGCAACCACCACCGGCCGCTTCCTGCACCTGCTCGACCCCGCATCCTTCGACCGGTTCCGCAACACCTACGCGGCCCTGCCCACCATGCGGGGCCGCGCGACAGTCGCGCAGGTGTCCTGTCCGCCGCTTCCCGCGGCCACCGTCGGCGTGGCCCGATCGCCGCAGCTCACCGACACGGTGATCACTCTCGCTGAGCATCACGACACCGGTCCGGGCGTGCTGCGCCCGGCCGACCTGGCTGTCGGAGCCGACGCCGAGGGGCTCTATCTGGTGTCGCTGCCCGACCGGCGTCTCGTCGAGCCGTCCGCCGCGCACGCGGTGGAGTTCCGGTACCACACCCATCCGCTGGCACGGTTCCTGTGCGAGCTGCCCACCGCCCGCGTCGCTGTCTCCATCCCGTTCTCATGGGGCACCGTCGGTGGGCTGCCGTTCCTGCCCCGGCTCGTCCATCGACGCACCGTGCTCGCCCCGGCCCGCTGGAACCTCACAGCGGCCGACCTGCCCGGCCGCGCCGCGTCGGTGAAGGCATGGCGCGGGGCGCTGGCCCGCTGGGGCGGCGCGATTCCGGTGCCCACGCGGGTCCAGCTCGTCGAGACCGACAACCGGTTGCGTCTCGACCTTCACATTGATGCCCACCTGGTCCTGCTACGCGATCATCTGCAGCGGCACGGCTCTGCCCGGCTTGACGAGGACGCCGCTCCAGGAACCTTCGGCTGGCTCGGCGGCCACGCCCACGAACTGGTCATCCCGCTGGCCACCACCGCCGCACCCCTGCCGGGGCCGGCACCGGAGCGCCTCGCCGCGACCGTGCCCGTTGCTCGGACGGATGCCCAGCTACCCGGTGTGTCGCCGTGGCTGTCGGCCCGGCTCTACGGCCACCCCGACCGGCTCACCGAGCTGCTCGCCCATCTCGACGACCTCCTAGACGAGTGGCCCAACCCGCCCGCGTGGTGGTTCCTGCCGTACCGCGACACCGAGCCCCACCTGCGGCTACGCCTCGCCGTCACCGAACCCGGCGGCTACGGGCTGACGGCCGCACGGCTGGGAACCTGGGCTGCGACACAGCGCGAAGCCGGACTGCTGTCCAACCTCCACCTCGACACCTACCACCCGGAAACCGGCCGCTACGGCTACGGCCCGGCGATGACCGCCGCCGAAGCCGTCTTCTCCGCCGACTCCGCCGCCGCCCTCGCCACCCGCCGTCTCGCGGCGAGCGCCCGCCTGCCCGTCGAAGCGATCACCGTCGCCGGCCTGGTCGATATGGCCATCGCCTTCACCCGCGCGTTTTCCACCGGCATGCGGTGGCTTCGTGACGTGCTGCCCCACGAGCCGGCCCGCGTCCCACGGGCGGAACGCACCGTCGCGCTGCACCTGGCCAACCCCGCAGATGGCTTCGCCTATCTGCGGGCCGTGCCCGGGGCCGACGCCGTGTTGTCCGCCTGGCAGACGCGGGCAGCAGCGCTGGCCGCCTACTGGAATGCCCTCGCCGCGCAGCGCCCGCCTGACCAGGCCTTGGCCTCGCTACTGCACCTGCACGCCGTCCGAACCCTCGGCCTGAACCCCGCAGCCGAACAGACCTGCATCGCCCTCGCCCGAGCCACAGCCGCACGTGCCCTCGCAACCACCGAAGCGACCGTCTCATGATCGACCACGACCAGGCCGCCGCCACCGCAGCAAGCCTCGCCACCCGCCTCACCGTCCCGACCCCCGGAGAACTCGGGCAGACCGCGCAGTCGCTCGCCGACGGAGCGGCCGGCATCGCCCTCCTGCACTCAGAACGAGCGCACGCCGGCGCAGGGCACTGGGATTCCGTCCAGACGTGGCTGACCGCAGCCACGTCTGGACGCGTCAGCGTGTCGATGAACAGCTCGCTCTACGCCGGCATCCCGGCGGTCGCCTTCGCCGTTCACACTGCCGCCGGGCAAACCCGCCGCTACACCACAGCGCGCACCGCGCTCGACCGAGCCGTCGCCACCATCGCCCACCGCCGCGTCGACGCCGCCAACGCCCGCATCGACCGAGGCGAACCGGTCCAGTTCACCGAGTACGACGTCATCAGCGGACTGACTGGCATCGGCGCCCACCTCCTCGCCCACGCCCCCGGCGACGACGCCCTCGGCCGCATCCTCACCTACCTTGTCCGCCTCACCACCCCCATCAACCTCGATGGAGAAGAACTGCCCGGCTGGTGGTGCAGCCACGMCCCGTCCCAGGGCAACGCGCCTGAATTCGCCGGTGGGCACGCCAACCTCGGCATGGCACACGGCACCGCCGGCCCGCTGGCCCTGCTGTCGCTCGCCACACGCGCTGGGATACGCGTCGACGGTCAGACCGACGCGATCAACGCACTGTGCGCCTTCTACGATCGGTGGCGCCAAGACACCCTCGGCGGCCCGTTCTGGCCACAGTGGATCACCTGTGCCGACCAGCAGGCCACGAGACCGGCCCAGCCCGGCCCCGGCCGTCCGAGCTGGTGCTATGGCACCCCCGGGATCGCCCGCGCCCTCCAGCTTGCCGGCCTCGCTACCGGTAACACCGCCCGCCAGAACGCCGCCGAACAAGCGCTCGCCACCTGCATCTCCGACTCCGCCCGGCTCGCCCACCTCGCCGAAGCCGGGCTGTGCCACGGATGGGCCGGGCTCTACCAAACCGTCGCCCGCGCCGCCGCCGATGCCACCACCGACACCCTCAGCCGCCACCTGCCGACACTCGCCGCTTCCCTCCTGCTCTCGGCCCCTTCAACCAGCGGGCGGGCTGATGGGCTCCTCGAAGGAGAGACCGGCATCGCGCTCGTCCTCCACAGCGTCGCCACCGGCGCACCGGCCACCGGATGGGACAGATGCCTGCTGATCCACTGACCGTCCCCAGCCGAGACATCGGCACCGAACAGGCCGTACTCGCGGTGCTGGCCGGCATCCCGCTACCCACTGCGGCAGCCCATGCCGCCCTGCATCCCGACCAGCTCGCTGCAGCGGTCGCCACCTACCAGGCGGCAGGTCGCGCCGCGCTCGCAGTCCAACGCGCCGCCTGGTTCCAGGTGCGTGTCACGTTTCCCGACCCAGCGGGCGCAGAGACCGCCGCAGCCGCCCGCCTGGCACCTGTCCTGCGCCAAGCCCAGACCACCGGCGCTGTCGACTCCTGGTGGTTCGTGCGCAAGTCGCCCGACTGGCGGCTACGGCTTTCCCCAACCAGCGGCAAGTCCTTGGCGGATCTCCGTGCCACCCTCCGCCCCGCCTTCGACGACCTGACCGCGGCCGGCACGATCCACACCTGGGCGGAAGGGATCTACGAGCCAGAGGAATACGCCCTCGGCGGCGAGGTCGGCACCGACGTCGCGCACCGGCTGTTCACCGCCGACAGCAGCCACATCCTCGACCGCATCCACAGCGAGACCACCAGCAGGACCCCGCCGACTCTCGGCCGCCGCGAACTGTCGATGCTATTGATCGTCACGCTTCTGCGCACCGCGGGCCTGGACTGGTACGAACGCGGCGACGTCTTCGACCGCGTCAGCCACCTACGCCCTCCGCCAGCAACATCTCCCACCGCTGCTGAGATTCAACGGCTGGCCGCCGCTCTGCGCAGGCTGCTGACCGCCGACACCGACCCGGCAGGCGACCTGTTCGGCGCGGACCGACCGCTGGCCAACCTGGGGATCTGGGCCAGAGCCGTTCACGATGCCGGTCGGGCGCTTGGTCAGGCCGCATACGCCGGGACCTTGCTCCGCGGGCTACGCGACGTCCTCGCCCACCATGTGATCTTCCACTGGAACCGCCTCGGCTTGAACGTCGAGACCCAAGGTGTACTCGCCGCCACAGCGCGCGAGACCTTCCTTCGTGCTCCCGCACTCCCCGAAGCGCTGACGCCACAGGCACGCTGATGTGGCCACCGCCGAACGACGCAGATACCGTCACCCGCATGCACGCCGCGCACGAGCGCGCCAGCGCCGCCCTCCGGGTCACGGTCGACCGGACCCGGACTGAGGAAGCGTGGGGCTTCGCCGGCCGAACTCTCGGCCGACCGGTAATGACCCCCGACAGCCCAGGCTGGCTGCGGATCGCCGCCACCGAGGCCGGACGGCAGATCTCCACGTTCTGGGACGGCGGACGGACAGCACAGCAGGCGCTGCCAGGATCCATCCCACGCCCAGCGCTACGCGCGATCCACGACCATCACCACGACGGCTGGGACTACCGCGCCGAGCTGTACGACCGCGTCCACGTCCGACCTCTCGCCGTCACCACCGTGCCACGGTGGCTCACCGACTCACCGAAAAGGCAATGGTTCCAGACACTGCGCCGCTCCCTGCGCATCCTCGCCACGGTCTCCACCGACCGGCGCACCATCGAGCAGTCCTACCTCGACGACGTCATGCCCAGGATGCTCGGCGAACCGATCACCACCACGGCGCCCGCACCGTGGATAACCGCGCACGGAGACCTGCACTGGGCCAACCTCTGCGGCCCCACCCTCTGCCTGCTCGACTGGGTGAGGTGGGCCCCGTTCTTCGGACAGTGATCCCTATGAGGGATAATTGATCCGTGAACGGAGGAGATCAATGAGTCAGTCACGCAGGCGATA
>NZ_MBLM01000183.1 GCF_001854655.1 Parafrankia colletiae
CCGTCCGGCCACCGCAGCGTCACACCGGCGCCGTTACGCAACCGCCCGCAGCGCCCGGACGTCGCCGGATGGGTCGCCGGGACAGGGCGGTCGTCGACGTCGGCGGTGAGCATGGCATACCCGGGGAAACAGGTGAGCCAGTCACCCACCGTGGTGTTCGCGGGCCGCGGGACAGCGGCGACGTCCAGCTCGGCGGCGCAGCCGCTCGCCTCGGCCAGCATGCCGAGCGTTCCGACGATGCCGACCATGCTCACGTCCTTGGCGGCGCAGGGCCGGTGACGGCGTGGTAGGTCCAGCAGTGCCCGCAGTTCGGCGGTGCGCCGGCCGGACGTCGAGTCCCACTGCCGCCCGGAGTAGCCCGGGCGCCACTCGCCGCCCAGGTCGGCGGTGAGGGTCACCGCGTGCCCGGGCAGGCCGCCGCCGGCGGGGACCGGGTGCTCGGCCCGCCCGAGCGCTGTCACAGACAGGGCCGACGCGACGCCGAGCTGGGTGTGCCCGCCGAGGATCGGGACGCCGTACCGCTCCGCCGCGGCGCGCAGGCCCCCGATCACGCGGGCCACCCGGGACACCGTCGGGCCGGCGACCGCGTCCAGCAGGCCCACCGGCCGGGCGCCCATCGCCGCCAGGTCGTTGAGGTTCACCAGCACCCCGCACCAGCCGGCCCAGTACGGGTCGCGCTCGACCATCGACGGCACTATCGCGTCGCAGGCGGCGACCACGTCGGTGCCGGGCACCGGAGCGCCGTCGTCACCGACGAAACCCGGGCCGCCGGGGCGCATGCCCGCCAGCAGGTTCGCCAGCGGTGCCTTGATCGACGCGGCGACGGCGGCCAGCCGGTTGATGGGCCAGCGCATCAGCACATGGGGACGCCCGGCGACGGTCGTCGTCCCGGCGATCATCCAGCCGAGCCGGCCGAAGAAGCGGACCCGGTCGGTCTGCACCGCCGCGTCGAAGCGCAGCACACCCTCGTTCTCGGCGCGGGCGCACGCCGCCCGGACCAGCGCCGCACCGACCCCGGCGTACCGGCCGCGGGCCGCGGCGGCGACCACCAGCCGCCCGCCCTGCCAGGCCCCGATGTCGTCGCCCCGCCAGATCGGGGCGAGGCGCACCCCGCCGATCACAGTGCCGTCGTCGACGCCGCCGACGACCCGGGCGACCAGGACGACGGTGCGCGGGTCCGCGTCGACCTCGTCGAGGTCACCGGCGACGCTCGCCGGGAACAGGCCCTGCTCGTCGACGAAGACCTCCCGCCGCAGGCGGGCGTAGGCGGTGTAGGTGGCCAGGTCCACAGCCTGTTCGACCCGGTAGGGCGGCTGCCCGGCCAGCGCGCGCCGGTCGCCCCAGACCGCCAGCGTGTCCACCGTCCGGTTCCGGATCGGTGTGTGTCCGCCCGACAGCAGACCGGACATCTCGATCATCCCCCGGCCTGGGGCAGCGCCGAGCACGCCCCGCACGCCGCGCAGCCGGCGGCCTGGTCGGCGCCCCGCATCCCGGCGGCGGTCAGCGCGGCCGCCACCCGGGCGGTCACGTCCGCGACGAGGTCCGGCTCGGGCGCGCGGGCCCCGTCCCGCTCGGCGAGCGTTCCCGCCATCGGGCGGAACGGCACGACGAACGGATAGACACCCTGGGCGATGAGCCGTCGCGCACCCTCGACCAGCTCGTCGGGATTCTCGCCGAGCCCGAGGAGCAGGTAGGTCGACACCCGGTTCCAGCCGAAGACGCGCACGGCCTCCGTCCAGGCCCGCTCGTAGTGCTCCAGCGGGACGGTCGCCTTGCCGGGCGTCCAGCGGCGGCGCACCAGCGGGTCGAGCGACTCGACATGCATCCCGATGGTGCTCGCGCCGGCGGCGCGCAGCTCGGCGAGCACGGACAGGTCGGCGGGCGGCTCGCACTGCACCTGCACGGGCAGCTGCGGGACGGCCGCCACGACCGCGCGGACGCACTCGGCCAGCAGCGTGGCACCCCGGTCGGCGGCGGCGGTGCTGCCGGTGGTCATGACCATCTGCCGGACGCCGTCGAGCCGCACCGCGGCGCTGGCCACCTCCGCGAGCTGCGCCGGTGTCTTCAGCCGCGTGGTGGCACCGGCGCGCAGCGACTCCTCGATCGCGCAGAACCGGCAGCGGTCCGGCTCGCGGTACCGCACGCAGGTCTGCAGCACCGTGGTGGCCAGGACGTCCGCGCTGTGCAGGCGCGCGAGCTGCGAGTACGGCACCCCGTCGGCGGTGCTCAGGTCGTAGAACCTCGGCCGGCGCACCGGGGTGGCCTCGACGCCGAGATCGGCTCCGTCGAACAGCAGCCGGCCGGCGTCGACGGAGTACCTGCTGGTGGGGACGATCGGCAGTGCCAGCCCGCGGCCCTCGACGACGACGTGGCCGTCGTCGCTCGGGCCCGCGCCGCTGCGCCGCTGGACGGGCGCGGCGACCCGCACTCCCTGGACGGCGACGGCGCTGCGCAGGACGAGGCCGAGACCCCCCGGCGGCCGGGGATCGGACCGGGTGGCGGACCGGGGGCCGGGCGCGTCGTCGGGCCGGCGATCGATCGCCAGACCATTGTTCATCTGTGGTCTCCCGTCGGGAATCCGCGCCGGACCTGCCGGGGCGCGTGAACCAGCGCCCGCGGGCAGGGGCGGGAGAGCGGGGTGAAGATATGGATGAYGCCCGTTCCGGGACCGGACCGGTACCCGGAGGAGCGGTTGCTGTCTGCCGACCTGACGGCCGGACCGCGGCGTCCGGAAACGGCGCTCAGAGCATGTACGTCGAGTTCACGATCGCGCCCTTGCGGGTGTAGTAAATGACACAGTCCTGGATGTCGAGGGGGTGCGCGGGGATGACCCCCTCGATCAGGTCCTCCTCGCGCAGGCCGTGCAGCGACAGGCCGAACCGGCAGACGTAGACCTTCCCGCCCTCCTTGATGAAGGTCTCGATCTGCGCGTTGATGTTGTGCTYGCCGGCGAAGGCGGAATCGCCGGTGTGCGGGAAGCCCCGGGTGGCCATGCAGTTCATCGAACCCGGACCGTAGAAATAGATGACGGATTCAAAGCCTTTGCGCAACGCCCTGGTGGCCTGCAGGATCGCCACGAAACTCACCGAGGACTCGTGCGCGATGCCGTGGACGAGGGTCAGGTAGCACTCGCCGTCCTCGGCCTGGTAGTCGGGGAAGAGCTTGGTCGAGCCGTACAGATTGCTCCCGGGCGGCAGCGACGGGTGCGGAACCTCGGTGAGGCTCTGGCGCTCCAGCTCCGTCAGCTCCATCTGCGCTCCTGTCTCGGTCTGGTCGGAAGTGATCGACTACCACAGGTCTACCCGAGGTTGATCACTTCGCGCGGTCGTCAGATGTGGTCGCCGCGTGGGGTCCGGCGGCGGAACCCGCGGCGGATCTCGCGGCAGCGGGGTCGGGAGCGGATCCGCGGCGGAGGTAGAGGTCCTGGAAGTTCTCCGCCAGGACCCGGCGGGCGAGCTCCGGGTCGCCGATCGCGGCGGTGAGCCGCGAGAGCTCCCCCGGGTAGTCGCTCCACGGTTCGTCGCTGGCGAAAAGCAGCCGGTCGTGCCCGAGCCCGCGGCGCGCCACCTCGGCCGCGAACCACCGTGGAGCGAAGCCGATCGCCCAGCTGGCATCGGTGTAGACCCGTCGCCCGGCGGCGATCCAGTCGAAGAAGCGCCCGCCGATCAGCTTGATGTGCCCGCTCACCCCGCCGCCGAGGTGCACGAGGTGGACGGCGACCCGGTCGGCGTAGTCCTCCACCAGCCGCCCCATCCGGTCGATGTCGGCCGGCCCGCCCGGTGAGGTGTGGACGTGCACCACGAGGTCGTGGGCCTCGGCGACCGCGAAGATCCGATCGAGCGCGTCCCGGCAGGCCGGGTCGTGCACGTCCCCTCCCGGCAGGAAACTGAGCTTGAGCGCGGCCACGCCCGGCTCGCGGGCGAGTGCCAGTGCCTGGTCGGTGGCCTCGGTGTCGGCGGGGCGCGGGGAGACCCACAGGCCGGCGAGGATCCGGTCGTCGCGCTGTGCGGCCTCGACACAGAGCTCGTTGAGCCCGAACGGCACCGCCGGGTCCGGAACGCCGTAGTTCGGGATCACCAGTGCCGCCGCGGTGCCCTCGTGGTCCAGGTCGGCCCGCAGCTCGGCGATGGTGGCACGGGCACCGACGGTGGGGACGACTGCCGGCCCGCCGTAATAGGCGTGGGCCGGCAGCGTTCCGAGGTGACGGTGCCCGTCGTGTACGTCCGGTCGCGGCACGGTGGCAGTGAAGCACCCTGGTGTTTCCCGTGTGTGGCCAACGTGACAATCTGGTCGCGCCAATGGCACATTCTGGTCCCTGTTCTGCCAGAACCTGGTCCTGAGATCACCCCTCTGGGTAGTCGGAGCGCTGCCTCCGTCCGCTCGCTGTGATCTTTGTGTTGATCGCGCGGCTCGACCTGTCATCCCGGGAGCAAGCTGGACGCATGCGGTACGCGGTCATGGCAGACCTGCACGGAAAACGCAAAGCGCTGCGCCGGGTTCTGACGGCGGCCGGCCAGGCCGGCGTCGACGAGGTCGTGTGCCTCGGTGACTACCTGGAGGCGAAGGTGCCCATGCGCCGGCACGACCCGGCCCGCTTCTGGCCGCTCGACGAGGTCGTCGATCCCGACCCCGAACTGTGGGCCGAGCTCGTCGACGTGCGGCGTGTCCTCGGCAACCAGGAGGAGCGGATCCGGGATCTGCTCGAGCCGGAGCAGATCCCGGACCTGCTCGCGCCGTTGCTGACCGGTACATCGATCACCCACGTCGACTGCGCGGTGGGGATGCACGGGCACCAGATCGGCTGGGACTTCGACGAGGAGTCCGACGCCTTCGTTCCCCGTGCCGGGGACGTGCCCGCCGTTCCCCTGGTCCTGGTGGGGCACACGCACCGCCGGGCAGTGTTCGAGATCCGCTGGGGCGGGCCGGGGTCGGTGCGGTCCGTTCCCGTGACTCCCGGCCGGCCGGTACCGGTGCCCGTCCGGGCCCCCGGGGCCGAGCTCGTGACGACTGTTGTCAACGTGGGTCCGGCGATCGGGCGTCCGTCCAACTGGTTGTTCTTCGACGCGGACCGCGGCGAGGTGGTCTTCGAGGAGGCCTGACCCGATCTGGCCAGGCCTGCGACCTGCCGTTGGACCCTCGGGATTGGGACTTTAGTCCTGTCGCCTCTGGCATCTGGGGGTCGTAAAGTAGCTATACGTCCCGGCGAGTTTCGCGCAGAGCCTACGTTCCCCCCGTACGTCAGGAGCTGCGAGGCCCGCCGGGGCTTCTTCTTTTCCCGGTTCCCGGTTCCCGGCCCCGGTTCCCGGCCCCGGTGTCTCGGCTCCGCGTCGAGCCGTGCGAGTGATGCCGCAGTGCGCTGGTGATGCTGATGCAACGCCCTCGAAACACCGAACCCGTTCGTGCTGACTGTAGTCGGTTGGTCGCTGTGCCGGTCGTCAGAAGTCGGATCAGGTGGCGGCGGCTGTTCGCTGATACGGGTCCCGAGTCTCCCCGCAGTTCGGAGCGGGTGCCAAGCCGGTGTTCGGAACGGCCCGAACGGTGAGGGTCGTCGGCTGTACGACACCGGTTGGGCGCACCCATGTGGTGACAGACTTTCATTCCGATGATGACAATGCGAACATGGCTGATGATGTTCGGTAGTGCATGATGGATGTAAGCCTTCCTCTATCGCCCAGGCCGCGTGTGTCGTTACTTTCGGCTCGATGTCGGCCGGGGGGTGAYGGTCTGGCGGCGGCTGGATCGGCCCRGGTGCGGTCGCGGCGGTCAGTGCTGCGAAGTGGGTCTGTAGCCTGCCAACAGCAGGGTGGGGGCAAATCGACGTGATCCGGGCGGACCGGACCTTTGGTTTCCAGCAGTCGGATGGTCTGGTTTCGCGACGTTGGGAGCCGGCCTGGGGGCGAGCCGGTAGCGTGCGAGGCCGATCGCGTTGCGTGCGCGATCGACTACAGCGACTGGGCTCGTTGACCTAGGGGGGTTGAACTGGTGCAGGTCCCCGCGGCGCGCATCGTGTTTACACCGGAAGACCGGGCGGAGGTCGCGTCGGTCGCGGCCGAAGTCCTGACAACAGGCGCGCTCACACTCGGTGCGCACACCCAGGAATTCGAGGCGGCCTTCGCCGCGGCACACGGTGCTCCGTACGCGGTCGCCGTGAACAGCGGAACGGCCGCTCTGGAGATCATCCTCAGAAGTGTCGACGTGGACGGATTCGACGTCGTCGTGCCGACGAACACGTTCGCGGCGACGGCCTTCGCGGTACTACGGGCCGGCGGCAACCCGGTCTTCGCCGATGTGAGCGCGGACACCTTCGCGCTGAGCGCGGAGACCGTTTCGGCCGCTGTGACACCCCGGACGAAGGCGGTCGTCATCGTGCACATCGGCGGCCTCATTCCGCCGGACATCGACGAGCTGCGGGCCATTCTCGACGAACGCGGGATCGCCCTGGTGGAGGACGCGGCCCACGCGCACGGATCGAGCCTCGCCGGCCGGTACGCCGGCTCCTTCGGGCTTGCCGGATCCTTCTCGTTCTACCCCACCAAGCTGATTACCAGCGGTGAGGGTGGAATGGTCGTCACCGCGGACGAGCGGATACGGGACGAGGCCCGCGTCTACCGGGACCAGGGCAAGGCCGGATTCCTCGGCAACATTCACATCCGGCAGGGATACGCATGGCGGATGAGTGAGGTGCACGCGGCGACCGGGCGGGCCCACCTTCGGCACCTGGGCGCCTTCCTCGCCCACCGGCGTGATGTCGCCRCACGGTACGACCTGGAGATCGATGCGATGGGCGTGGACCGGCCGCGGGCAGTCGAGGGCGGCATCACCAACTACTACAAGTACCCCGTCCTGCTCGTCCCGGGTGCGGACCGTGCGCGCGTGAAGAAGGAGTTGCGGGAAGGGCACGGCGTCTCGCTCGCCGGTGAGGTGTACGAGGTCCCGCTGCACCAGCAGCCGATCTTCGAACAGTACGCCCGCGCCCATCTGCCGGTGGCCGAGGACATCTGTGCCCGGCACGTCTGCCTGCCGCTGCACTCCGACATGACCGAGGCGGAGGCCGAGCACGTCATCAGCTCGTTCCGCACCGTCATGCGCGCCCTCGACCTGGACGGTGCGTCCCGATGAGGATCGCGGTCACCGGAGGGTCCGGGTTCATCGGCGGCCATGTGGTCGACCGGCTGCTCGACGCCGGCCACGACGTCCTCTCCCTCGACCTGGCCGCATGCCACCGGCCGGACCCACGGGCCACCTACCGCGAGCTCGACGTGCTCGACCTGGACGCGCTCACCGACGCGTTCACCGGTGTCGACACCGTCTTCCACATCGCCGGGATGTCCAACGTCGACTTCGCGTTCGCCGATCCGGTGCGCACGGTGCGCCTCAACGTCGAGGGAACCGGCAAGGTCTGCGAGGCGGCCCGCCGCGGCGGCGTGCGACGGGTYGTCTTCGCCAGCACCGTCTGGGTCTACGGCGCGGTGGCTGACACCGCCGCACCGGTCGGTCCCGCTGAACCGCCTAGATCATCTGGCGCAGCAATTCCGCCGCCGTCCGGGCACAGCGACGGCCCCGTGCCGGAACCGCTGACCGAGGACGCCGAGATCATTCTCGCCCGGGCCGGCCACGTCTACACCTCGACGAAACTCGCGGCCGAGCTGCTCCTGCAGAGCTACCGGCAGACCTATGGCCTGGCATTCACCATCCTGCGGTACGGCATCCCCTACGGCCCAGGCATGCGGGACGAGCTGGTCCTCGCCCGGTTCGTCACCAACGCGATCGCCGGCCGCCCGCTCACCGTCGCCGGTGACGGCCAGCAGTTCCGGAAGTACGTCTACGTCCGTGACCTCGCTGATGCGCACGTGCTCGCGCTCGCGGACGCCGCGCGGAACACGACCATCGCCCTGGAGGGCGAGGAGCGGATCAGCGTGCTGGAGATGGCCCGGGCCGTCCAGGCGTACTTCCCCGAGGTCGCCATCGAGCATGTACCCGCGAGGCCCGGGGATTTCCGCGGCCGGGAGATCTCCGCCCGACGGGCGGCAGAGCTGCTCGACTGGCGTCCGACGACGCCGTTCCGTGACGGGGTCCGGCAGTACATCGAGTGGTATCAGGCGAATCGGCAGCCACCGGTGGTGGCTGCCCAGTCAGTCGGGGATCTCGGCGTCTCCGCGGCCTCATCGGAGTGAGCGTGACGAAGATGAACGGGATTGACGCGACCGTGAGCGGTATCGACGCGGTCGTGAGGGGGGCTGGTGCGGTCACGCCCGGCCCCGGTGTGGTCGTGAACGGGGCGCTGGCGGACGGCGGGCCCGATGCACGCCGAGGCAGGGTGCTGTTGCTTTCCGGCTCCCTTGGCATGGGCCATGACGTGATGGCCGAGGCCTGCGCCACGTCGCTGGCACGCCGTGGGTTCAGCACCMGGACCGCGGACAGCCTGCGCATGACGGACGGACGCAACGGCACGCTGGGGCAGAACGCCTTCCGCGGGCTCATCGCGGTTCCCGGCCTGTACGACGCGCTGCACTTCTCCCAGATTCGCACCGGTGGCCCGGTCGCCCGCGCGATCGAGCGGACGTCCAGCAGGTTCCTGGTGCCGCGGCTGCGCGAGGACCTGCGCGCCGAGCCGGTCGACATGGTCGTCTCGATCTTCGCCTCGGCGGCCGCCGCGGTCAGCCGGCTGAAGCCGGAGTTCCCGGGGCTGGTCACGGCGGTCTTCTCGTCGGACTGCTGTGTGCACCGCATCTGGGTGCAGGAGAACACCGATCTGTTCCTGGTGACGTCGCAGACCGCCGCCCGGTACGTGCGCAGGTTCTCGCCGCACGCGCGGGTTGCTGTTGTGCCGACGCCGGTCCGGGCCCCGTTCTACGACCCGCCGACGCAGGAGGAGGCGCGGGCCAACCTCGGGATCCCGCTGGAAAGCCGGTGCGTGCTGCTCATGTCCGGCTCGTGGGGGCTGGGACCGCTGGTGGAGGCGGCCGAGGCGCTCGCCAGGGCCGGAGTCTGGGTCCTCGCCGTGGCCGGGCGCAACGAGAAGCTCGCCGCGCGGCTCGCGGCGCTCGCCGAACGGGACCACCGGGTGATCCCGTTCGGGTTCACCACCCGTATCCCGGAGTTGATGGCTGCGAGTAACCTTGTCGTGACCTCGTCGGGTGACACCTGCAGCGAGGCCCGGGTCATCGGGCGCGACCTGCTGCTCATGGACGTCGTCCCCGGCCACGGGCGGGACAACCTGCAGAAGGAGCTCGACCGCGGCCACGCCGAGGTGACAAGCACCGACTCGCTGTCCCTGACCCGGTCAGCACTGGCCTGCCTGGATCGGGTCAAGCCACCCTCGCAGCGGGTCGCCGCCACGCCCCAGGCCTGGGAGCAGGCGTTCGGTGCGGCGTTGGCGCAGGTGGGCCTGGGCGCCAACTGGTGATGCCCGCCGCGGCACGATCCGTCGCGACACAACCCCGCCCAACGCCCGGTGTGTTCTGGAGAAGCGAAGTATCACGACATGAGCTCGGAGAGCCGTCACGTTGCGGCAGATGATGGTGCGGTGGCTGTCCGTGCCGGGGCGGTGCACCCCGGCTCGGCGGCCATCGGGAGCAGATGGGACGCTGCCACGGTGAGCCGCGTATGAACACGGCGCTCGTCCTCGGGCTGCCCATCACCATTGTCTCGGCGGCGCTGTACGGCGTCGCGCCGCTGTTGCAGGCGATGGCCGCCCGCCGCGAGGAGGCCGGCACCGGCCTGGGCCTGGGCCTGCTCGCCCGGCTTGTCACCCGGCCGCTGTGGCTGCTGGGCCTGGCCGTCGAGGCAGGCTCGTTCCTGCTCGAGGTGTATGCGCTGTCGGTGGCGCCAGTGGCCCTGGTGGCCCCGGTGATGGCTCTCGACATGATCGTTTTCACCCTGCTGGCCCGCCGGGCCCTGGGGGAGCAGATCAGCCGGGTCGGCTGGAGCGGTGTGGGTCTCATGGTGGCCGGCGTCGGCCTGCTGGCCTACGCGTTCCATCGCAACGCCGAGGTCGGCAGCCCGGCAGGCCGCAACGTCCTGTTCGCCTTCCTGGTGCTCGGGCTGATCTTCTCGTTGCTGTGCGCGTTCGGCGCGAATCTCGCGGCGGCCAGGCGGAAGATCGCGGGCGCCGCGCTGGGGTTCGGCCTGGCGGCCGGCGTCAGCTACGCCATCGCGACGCTGGCGACGCGTCAGATCGGCCTGGCCGTGCACGAGCACCGCAACGGCGACTCGCCGCTGGTCGACCTGCTGTCGACGCCGACCCCGTACATCCTGATCCTGTTCTCGGTACTCGCGCTGGGGCTGGAGCAGCGCGGCCTGCAGGGGCGCGCGGCTGTCATCGCCTTCCCGGTCACCAGCGGTGTCTCCGCGTTCCTGCCGGTGACGCTCGGCCTGACCCTGTTCGACGAGCCCGCTCCGGACGGCCCCCGGCTGCTGGCCTTCGTGGTGTCGCTGGTGATGGTCGCGGCCGGCATCGCCGCGCTCGGCCGGGACCGGATGGCTGCCAACCGGTCGATCGAGGAGGAGCTGGCGCTGGAGGATCTGCCGCCGCGTGACCCGACGTCCGGTGGCGCGGAACCACGCCCGGGCGCGGAGCGTCGCCGCACCGCCGACGACGGCTTCCTGACCGGGGACGTCCACGGGGTGGCGGACGAGCACTGGGCTGCTCCGGACGCCGGTTCGGGTCTCGGCGGCAGTGGGCCCACGGCCGGCGGCGCCTCCGCGCGGCGGTCCGGTGACCGGTTCGGGGTTGTCATTGACCCATTGCGGAGTGCGCAGCGCTGAGTAAAGATGCATCGCGTGGGTGAAATGTCCGGTGACACCGTCGGTCGCTGAGGGCGTTGCTTCTGGTGTTCGGGGTGTGGCCCCGCCTGGCCGGGATTGGTGGATCGCATGTATGCGGACGACTCGGGGTTTGACAGCGCAGGTCCCCAGACGGGCCACCAGGGTTCGGGCTACCAGTCCGTCACAGTCAGTCTGCCCAGCGACCTGTTGGACGTGGTTCTGCGCCGAGTCGGCCCGAACGGTCTGTCCGCCTACGTCGCGCAGGCGCTGTGGCGGCAGGAGCCGCGCGCATCCCTGATCGACTTCCACCGCTGGACGGCCGCGCTCAGCCGGGCCGCGCTCGAGCAGGAGCCTTCTCGGGCCGAGCCGCCGGCTCTGCACTGAGAAGCCTCCCGACGGGGCAGATAGATCCTGGTGCCGTGACCGGCACCAGGATGGACGGCCGGGCGCCCGGGCGATCGGGGGGTGAACCCGGGCGGCCGGCCACAGCGACTATCTCACGCACCGCGCATGGAGTGTTACCAAGAGTTTCTGGATGTGTGCATAGCGTGAGCGGGACCCCGGGTAGGACAGCATTCGCGACGATCATCCGTATCTGATGGCGCCCGATGCTGTCCGACCCGTCCGCCGCGTTACCGAGAGTCGGGGGCGAAGCGGTCGAGCGCCTTGCGGACCCGGGAGTTCGCCTGCGCGAAACTGATCTTCCCTTCCACGTACGCGGCGAGCGCCGCGCGTCGGACCCGCTCGACTCGCGGATCGGGCAGAGGGGTGTTCAGCAGGTTGGTCGTGGCGATGGCCACGGCAATCACCTCCCGGTACCAGGGGAACAGGGGACTACAACTCAATCCGCGGCGGGCGGACAGCGCGGCGCGGCAGACACGGCTGGCCGGTCACCCTGCTGACTTACCAGCCAGCCGGCAACCCGACGGCGCCCGCCGACGCCTGACCGGAGCCGGATGACCGCCGGCCGGGCGGTGCCGGCTGGACGATCTGGTCGGTGGGTGGCGGGCGGCGCGCGAGGCGCCGTGCGGGCGGGACGTGGGCCTTGCCTACGCGGGCGGCCTGCCGGGGGTGTGCCGGGCCTGATGCCGTGACCGGCTAGGCCCGGCCAGGTGCTCGCTCAGTGGCACTCACGGCGTCACTCCTCCGCTGCAGGACGGGCTCCGGGCGGCTGGAACCCGCCTTCGAACGCTACAAAGCCGATGCAGATGTCACCTTCGGTCAACGGTGACCGGGTGAACATCTACAGAGTGCGTGACTGCGGCTGGTTACGCAAGAGGCAGGGAACCGCCGCCACCAGGCTCGTCCCGGGCGGTGCCGGAACCCGGGGCACTCCGGGGCTGCTGCGGGCCCTCGGGCCCGCAGCGGGCGCGTGGCCGAGGCTCAGGGTGCGATCGAGGACGCCGGTGCGTCGAACTCGCCGTTCCGCACCCCGGCGAGGAAGGCGTCCCACTCCGCGCCGCTGAAGAGCAGGAGGGCGCGCAGCGGCGCGGTCGAATCGCGGACGGCCACGCCGCCGTCGACGTGCGCCACCTCGACGCACATGCCGCCCTCGCCGCTGCTGTAGGTGCTCCGGTGCCAGGCCAGGGCCATCGGATCCGGGACTGCCGGCTTTCTGGACGTTCTCACCGAAAATCCTCCGAAACATCCGCTATCAGGGCCGCGGAGTCCGCCGGGCTCAGCGCGGACGCCGTCAGACGATCAAGACTGACTCTATAGCGCCGAATTTCGGCGGGACGTTCGAGGTAGAGGCTTCCGGCGCCTTTCTCTATATAGACCACGTCGTGATCCGTCTCGTCTGCGAAAGTCAGAACGGAGAATGTGCTGCCGAGCCCGGCATGTGCCCCGACGGAGAGGGGAAGCACCTGAACGGTGACATTCGGGAGCTCGGTGGTCCGATTGATCTGCGTGAGCTGGGCGCTCATCGCGGCGGTCCCGCCGACCGGCCGCCGTAGCACGGCCTCGTCGAGGATCACCTGAAGCCGTGGCGGATTGTCCTCGCGCAGCCGAGACTGCCGGTCCAGCCGGAGAGCCACCCGGCGTTCGATCTCGTCCTCCGACGCCTCGGGCAGGCTTGCCCGCATCACCGCCCGCGCGTAGTCGGCTGTCTGCAGCAGGCCGTGGACCAGCTGCGGCTCGTAGACGCTGATCGACGAGGCCCCTGCCTCCAGGCCGATGTAGACCTCGAACCATGCCGGTACGACGTCCTGGTAGGCCTGCCACCAGCCATGCCGGCGGGACTCGCGGGCGAGCGCGAGCAGGGCCTCGCGATGCTCGCCCGGCGGCACCCCGTACAGCTGCAGCAGGTCGGCGACGTCCCTGGTCCGGACGGGCAGGCGCCCGTTCTCCAGTCTGCTGATCTTGGATGCCGAGCACCGCAGCGCCTCGCACGCCTGCTCCACCTCGATGCCCGCGGCCTCACGCAGCCGCCGCAGCTCGCCGCCGAGCCGGCGGCGCCGCACGGTCGGGCCGCTGTTTCTCGCTGTCACCTGGTCCTCCTCCAGGGATTGCGTCGGCAGTGACGCGTTCCGTCACGTATCCACAAACTGATGGCATAGATAGTGCGCAATCTGTAGCGAAACCATCACGCAAGACCTTGCATATGCGTCATGCAAGCTCCATGCTGCAGAAGCGGTGCTCACCTTGAGTGGCGAAAGCGAGCTCCTGGGTGAGATGTTGTCGACGATTGGACCTACCAGGGGGAGCGTCGGTGGTGGTCGGGGCGGCGTGGGCAGCCACAGCTCGGCGCCGTCCGCTGCCTGCCCCGGGCGCTGCCTGCCCGGGCGCGGTGGTACTTCCACCCGCTGGTCTGATCATCTCAGTGATCGCGTCCGGAGTGGGCCCTTTCCGCGGCCGGGACCGCGGCGGCCGGGCTCCGGTGGACGTACAGGCAGAACCGGAGACCCGATGAACTGTTATCCGCGCGGCAGGAGTTCCTGCGGCAGACGCGTTCGCCCGGCCACGGCCAGATCAGGAGAGAAGGACGACCCGGAATCATCGTCGATGTTCGGGGTCATCCTGTTCACGGGCGGTCCGCGCCGCGCGCGCCGGATCGTCCTCGCTTTCGACTCCGCCTCCGACGCCGACGCGTTCGCTGTGGAGAACCACTATGTGGACTATCTGGTCGCGCCCCTGTCCTTCCTGGCGCCGGCCGGCACCCGCCGGATCCGATGATGTGCCACGAGACCGCCGCGACGGCGGGGAGAAGAAAGGCGGGAGCACGATGAGCCGGCGATTCCTGGTCTTCGACGGTGACGGCGAGCTCGTCGGTGCCTTCGCCGCGTGGGAGGACGCCCATGCCTGGGCCCACCTGCGCTCGGCCGAGCCCGCGACGATCGGTCCCGTGCAGGTCGAGGACCGCGACGAGCGCCGCACCTGGACGATGGACGGTGGCGACCACTGCCGGCTGACGGTCTGGCGGCGGCACGTCGAGTACGGCTACTGCGCGCCATCGTCGCCCGAGCCGGTGCCGCCGACCACCTTCGTCCCGCCCTCCGCCCCGCCGCCGGGCACCGTGGGCCCGCGTCCGCGGAGCCGTCAGCGCCGGCAGGTCATCGCCTCCTGACACCGGCCGGCGACGCCGGGTCCGAGCCAGCCGCTCGCGGATGGGGGAGCAGCGCCGAGACCGCCGTGGTCGGCCCGTCCGCGCCCGGCCCGTCCGCGCTCTGTGTGGATGAGGTCTCCTGCCCCGCACGGCGTGGGTGAGGTGCGAACGCGGCGTGCCACAGCAGCGCGGCGAGGAGAGCGGCGGCCGCCGCGAAGTAGCTGTTGGCGAGGGCGATCTGCCCGGCGGAGTGGGCCAGCTCGAGGTTCCCGCCGTGCGGTACCCACCAGATCGGGGCGAGGGCGGCCAGGGCGTAACCGGCCCCTGCCGCGGCGCGCCCCCAGGGCGGGCGCTGCGGGCCGACGGACAGCCCGAGCAGCAGTGGCACCAACCAGACCCAGTGGTGACTCCAGGAGATCGGCGAGGTCAGCAGGCCGGTCAGTGCACAGGTCGCGCCGCCGAGCAGCGGTCGCCCGCGGCGGGCCAGCAGAACCGCGGCGGCCAGGCCAGCCGCCAGCAGCACCCCGGCGAGCGGCAGATACAGCGGCCTCGCCCCCTCCGCGCCGCCCATCAGCCGGGACAGCACGCCGAACAGCGACTGGTTCCCGGTGTAGGGGATGCCGCCGATGTGCCCTGCGTCGAAGAACGTGTGCGTCCAGTAGGTGGCGGAGGGCCGGGGACTGACGGCGAACCCGACGGCGACCGTCGCGCCGAAGGAGGCCGCCGCCGCGGCGGCATCGCGCCAGCGGCCGGTGAGCAGAAGATAGGGCAGAAAAATCAGCGGCGTCAGTTTGATCCCGGCGGCGATGCCGGTCAGCACTCCGCGCGGAACAAACCTGCACCGCCCGAACAGGTCATGGGCGACCATGAGCGCGAGAACGACGTTGATCTGCCCGAAGCTGACGGTACTCCGTACTGGTTCGAGTAACAGCGCGAAGCCGGTGAGGGAACAGCAGGCCACGATGCGCAGGCGCCGCCTCGGTGTGACGGCTGCTGCCCGGGCCGAAAAGCCGCAGGTCGATCCACCTGTGCTGGCCACGCTCGCCACGCAGAGGGCCTGGAGGGCGCAGAGGGCGCAGAGGGCGCCGAGACAGGCCAGCGTGGCGAACGTCCAGAGGACCTGCGCAAGCTGGCCGGGCAGCAGCGCGATCGGCGCGAACGCGGCCGCGGCGAAAGGCGTGTACGTGAAGGGAAGGCCGGAAGCGCTGTCCGGTTCGGCGTAGGGGTCGCCGCCGGCCAGGATCGCGTCTCCGCCCATGCGGTAGATGTTGAGATCGACCAGCCTGCTGGTGGCGGCGAAATACAGGAAAGCGGCGGAGAAGGCGATTCCGAGCCCGATTCCGAGCACGACTCCCGCCGTGGCAGGTGCGGTCCAGGTGCCTGGTTTCCGGATGGTGACCGTCAACGAATCTTCCAGCTTGGGGCCCGGGGGCAGTGGGCGGTGCGGAACTCGCGGCGGAACTGCGGAAATTTACGCGCCCACTCTAGAGCGCTGTTCCCCCGGGCGGTGGACGGCTGTTCGACAGATGGGTCTCCGGTGGTGAAAACCGATGTTCTTCCAATGGAGGATCACGGCCTGGGCGATGGCTGCTGCGGGTGTGAGCCCGGAGGCGTCCGGTGCCCGCCGGGAGGATGCGGATTCAGGCGCGCAGGAACTCGAGGATGGGCCTGGTCTGGCCGGCGATACTGTGCGCCACACCGGGGAGCATGGTCACGCTGGCGTGCGGGACGTTCTGCGCCAGGCGCCGGGCGGTCTCCTGGGAGTCGAGCAGGGCGTCGCGCTCCCCGACGATCACGAGCATCGGCATGACGAGCCGGCGCAGGGCCTCGTCCGAGAAGACCGGCATCCGGTCCCGGCGGGGCCTGGACGACCGGTGGATCAGCGTCATGTAGTTGAGGAACTCGCTGTTCTGCGGGGTGGCGCTCGGCGTGGTCGTGGTCGTGGCCGTGGCCCGCGGGCTGCCGTCGACGCCCGCGACGAGCCGCATCGTCCGGCGCGCCCCCCACGTCCCGAACGGCTGCAGCAGGATCGCTTTGGGTGTCCAGCCGAACTTCTGCCGGCCGACACCCCCGGGGCACAGGACGGCCACCCGGTCCACCCGGTCCGGCCGCCGGGTGGCGAAGTCCAGTGCCAGCCAGCCGCCCAGGKACGCCCCGACCACAGCCGTACGCGCGATTCCCAGCTCCCGCAGGACATCGTCCAGCCACAGGGCGTACGCCTCCGAGTCCAGCGGGGGGCGCGCCGGCGCGCTACGCCCCGGCTCGCCGATCACGTCGACGGCATACACCCGGAACTGCTCCGACCACGCCGGGACGTCGCCGAGCCAGATCGCCGAGTTCGTCCCCCCACCGTGGAACAGCAGCACCGGGGGCGCCTCGGCCGGGCCGGATGCGACGACGAAGGTCTCGCCCTCCCGCGTGGCGAGGCGCAGGTGCTCGGAGGGCACCGACCATCGGTCGAGGAGGTCGCCGTAGCGACGGAGGACCTCGTCCCGACCGCTCTCGGACCGGTAGATGCTGCTGGGCTGCCCGTCCACAGGACCGTCCTCTCGCTGTGTGAACCCAGGTCGCCATGCGGAGCCACGCCGTCCGCTCACGAGTCGAGTACTGCCTGGACGAGCCGTAGGACCGTCACCGTGTCGTCGGGCCCGGCCAGGATGATGATCTTCAGCCGGGCGCTCTCCTCGTCGTAGGCCGTCTCGATCCGTACCCGCGTCCCGTGGCGGCCGGCGGCGGCACCCGTGAGCTGGGTGGTCACCCGGCTCGCCGTGTCCGGATCGATCGCCTCGACCTCGACGATGCTGGACACGTCGACCCGCCGCCGACGCCCTGCGGTCTCCCGCGCGGGCGGTGCCAGCGAGCGGCCCGTGAAGGTCTCGAGATCGTCGTGCCCGATCCGGTACTGCTTGCCGATGCGGACCGCCTTCAGTCGGCCGTCGCGCACGTAGCCACGCACCGTCCGGACGTGCAGGCCCAGGAGATCGGCGACCTGATCCACGGAGTAGAGACCTTCCATAAACACACTCTACATGCTTGATCAGTGAGGAAGTTTAGGGAGTGATAGGGAAGGAAGGGGTGGGATGGGTGATGCCCGTGGTCGATCTCCGAAGGCCCTGCCGTCGCTGTCGGAAGCTCGCGGGTGCGCGATCGGGTGCGCGATGGTGGCGGTGGAGCCCGCGGGCCGCCGAGAAGGCCGTGGTCGGAGCCAGTGCCGGCGCCGAGTGCGAAGAGCCACTGTGTTGTAGCTCCGGTGCGGGGGGTGAGCGCGGCAAGGATGGGGTGTAGTCACGTCGGGTATCCGTCCGACGACCCGGAGGGAGACGCGTTCCCGGTGAAGGCCATCCTCGTACACCGTGYCGGTCCGCCCCGCGAGCTTCAGCTGGCCGAAGTGGCCCGGCCGGAGCCTGGCCCCGGYGAGGTGCTGATCCGCGTGCACGCCGCGGGAGTGAACCCGCCGGACTGGTACGCGCGGTCCGGATTCGGCCTCATCCCCGAGCCGCTGCGGCCCACCGTCGCGTACCCGTTCACGCCCGGAACGGATGTGTCAGGCGTGGTCGTGGCGGCCGGGCCCGGGGTCACCGCCTGGGCGCCGGGAGACGAGGTCTTCGGGCTGCTCCGCTTTCCCACCACGATCGAGGCATCGAAGGGTTACGCGGAGTACACCACCGCGCCCGCCGCGGACCTTGCCCGTAAGCCGGCCGCGCTCGACCATGTCCAGGCCGCGGCCGTCCCCATGGCCGGCCTGACCGCGTGGCAGTACGCCGTGGACATCGCCCCGGTGCTTCCCGGGACGACGGTGCTGGTCAACGGTGCGGCCGGTGGGGTCGGGCACTTTCTCGTCCAGCTGGCCCGCCACCGCGGGGCCTCCCGGGTGATCGCCGTCGCGTCCACCTGCCACGAGGACTTCCTGCGCGGTCTCGGGGCCGACGAGTACATCGACTACACGACGACCGACGTCGCGGAGGCGGCGAAGGATGTCGACCACCTCTTCGACACGGTCGGCGGCCCGCACGGCCACCGCCTCACCCCCGCGGTCAGGGACGGCGGCCTGATCAGCCCTGTCTTCTTCGGCGACTACCACGACGCCGACCTGGCTCGGCGCGGCATCAAGACCGCGAGCGGTCAGGTCCGCTCCTCGGGCACGCAGCTGGCCGAGCTCGCCGACCTGCTCGCGACCGGCACGGTCCGCGTCGGCATCGACAGCGTCTACCCGCTCGCCGAGGCGTGGCGGGCACATGAGCGGGCCGAGCAGGGGCACATCCAGGGAAAGATCGTCCTTGCGGTGTCCGACCGCTGACGTACGGTCGTGAGCGGTTCCGCGCCTGCGGGCAGGTTGCCGACGGTCCGCACCCCGACCGGTGGACAGCGGCGGTGCCGTGTCGAGGTGGCGGCGCGGGGCCGTGGCGGCGGAGGCAGGCGCGGGGGTTATGCGTCCGAGGTGGATGCGGCAGATCTCGTGAAGGTCATGTGCGTGACGCCGCTGGGCGTGGTCACGGACTCGATCGTGAAACGCTTCTCCAGCGCCTCAAGACCGTCCCACAGCCGTTCACCGCGACCGAGAATGATCGGAACGACGACGATGTGCAGATGGTCGATCAGATCCGCGGCCAGGAAGTCGCGGACGACGGTCGGTCCGCCGCCGATGCGGACGTCGAGACCGCCGGCCGCCTCGCGTGCCAGCCGCAGGGCCTCCTTCGGTGTGGCCTCGAGGAAGTGGAACGTCGTCCCGCCTTCCATCTCCACCGGTGGGCGAGAGTGGTGGGTCAGGACGAAGACCGGCGTGTGGAACGGGGGATTCGGCCCCCACCACCCGTTCCACTCATGGTCCTGCCAGGGTCCGCGCTGCGGCCCGAACTTGTTCCGCCCCATGATCTCGGCGCCGATTCCGTTCGCCCAGGTGCCTGCCACGGCGTCGTCGACACCGGTCCCGCCGGCGGCGGCGTTGCCGTGCATGTGCTGAAACGTCCTGGTCTGGAACGCCCATCGGTGAAGCCGCTCGCCGGCATGCCCGAACGGCGACTCCAGGCTCTGTCCCTCACCGGTGGCGAAGCCGTCGAGCGACACGGAGAAGTTGTGGACCCGGACCAGGGACATGACGTTGCCTCCCGTATGACCGTGAAACGTAGCGCGCAGGCCCCGCCCTTCAGGGCGGGGATAGCGCGTCAACTCCGCCATCAGGGTAGCGGTGGATAGGGGTATTCTGCCGGCCGTGGGGAGTCGGGTGGTGAAGCGGGCGTACCGTTACCGTTTCTACCCGACCCCCGATCAGGTGGAACAGTTAGCGAAAACGTTTGGTTGTGTGCGTTACGTGTACAACCGGGCGTTGGCCGAGCGGCGCCGGGCGTGGGTTGGGGAACGGCGCCGGATCGGCCACGCCGAGACGGACAGGATGCTCACCGGGTGGAAGCGCGACCCCGGGACGGTGTGGCTCGCCGAGCCGTCGAAGGGCCCGTTGCAGGCGGCGCTGCGGCATCTGCAGAGGGCGTTCGTGAACTTCTGGGAGAAACGGGCGGGCCCTCCGTCGTTCAAGAAGAAAGGCAGGGCGCTCGACGCGGCGACCTGTTTCCGCAACTGCTTCACCTTCCGCGACGGGCGGATAAGGCTGGCGAAGCAGGAGCAGCCGTTGGACATCGTCTGGTCGCGTCCCCTGCCGGAGGGGGTTCGGTGAACCGGGCGAAGGCCCGCGCTCGGGTGTCGAGGATCCATGGTCGGATCGCGGACCGGCGGCGCGATCGTCTGCACAGGCTGTCCACGAGGATCATCCGCGAGAACCAAACGGTGGTCATCGAGGAYCTGTCTGTGCGTTCCATGGTCCGCAACCACTCGCTGGCGCGTGYGATTTCCGATGCGTCCTGGTCGGAGCTGYGGCGGATGCTGGAGTACAAGGCCGGCTGGTATGGCCGCACCGTCATCGYGATCGACCGGTTCTRYCCGTCGTCCAARACCTGTTCGGTGTGCGGGTCGAGGGTGGAGAAGCTGCCGCTCGACGTCCGGGAATGGACCTGCCAYCGCTGTGGCACGGTCCACGATCGGGACGTGAACGCGGCGACGAACRTTCTGGCCGCGGGGCTCGCGGTTGCTGCCTGTGGAGAGGGAGTGAGACCACCTCGCTCCCAGGAGTGAGGAGGCGTCCGTCGATGAAGCAGGAACCTGTATCGCGAGGTACAGGAATCTTCGGCCTTCAGACCGGAGAGGATGTCAATCGGCAGTGGTTGCGACAGGCAACCGATGCCTGCACAAGACTAGCTGGGTGATCGCCGGGCAGGTACCCGGCGCCTGAACGGCGGCCGCGCGCGGGTCAGCGTGTCGAATGATGATC
>NZ_MBLM01000184.1 GCF_001854655.1 Parafrankia colletiae
TGACGTCACCTCGACACGCCGAGGCAGTTCCAGCCGCCGGTAGCTCAGCGTGACCTCGAACTCGAAGTTGCCAAGTGCGTTGGAGGCGTAATTTCACCGTTGCTGATGAACGTGGCGCTGCACGGGATGGAGGACGCCGCCGGGGTGCGATACCTGACCGGCACTCATGTTGGTCACACCGCTCCAGGCAGCCCGGTGGTGGTGAGATACGCCGACGATCTCGTGGCCCTGTGTCACTCCCGTGACCAGGTCGAGCAGGTCAAGGCGCGGCTCGTCGACTGGCTGACACCGAGAGGACTGGCCTTCCATGAGGACAAGACCCGCATCGTCCACCTCACGGAAGGCTTCGACTTCCTCGGGTTCCATGTCCGCCGGTACTCCAACGGCAAGCTCCTCATCAAGCCGAGCGCGGTGGCGGTGAAGCGACTCCGGAAACGGCTGCGCGCCGAGATGAGAAACCTGCGTGGCGGGAACGCCACCATGGTGATCACTCGTCTCAACCCGATCCTTCGGGGATGGGCGGCCTACTACCGGACGGTGGTCTCCAAACACACCTTCACCACGATCGACAGCTACCTGTGGTGGCTGACATTCAAGTGGGCGGTGCGCAACCACCGGAACAAGCCGAAGAAATGGGTGATTGCCCGTTACTACGGCACGTTCAACAGGTCCCGGGCTGACCGGTGGGTGTTCGGCGACCGCGACAGTGGCGCCTACCTCACCAAGACTGCCTGGACCAAGGTCGTCCGGCACCAGATGGTCGACGGCCGCGCATCCCCGGATGACCCCGACCGGGTCGGTTACTGGGCGGCGCGCGGCCGACGCGGGAAACCCCCGATCGACAGATGGGGGCTCATCCAACTCGACCGCCAGCGCGGGCGATGCCCGCTCTGCGGCGAACGGCTCCTGCACGACCATGACCCACAGTCGCCTGACGACTGGGAACAGTGGGTCAACACAGTCCGATCGGCGGTCCGCCGACAGGCGATCACCACCGACCGGCGACCGGGCCGGACGACCGGACCCGACGCTTCACGCCTCGTGCACACGTCCTGCGCCCGCACATCCGCGCGGCGCGGTGACCAGCCACAACACCACCGCCACGCACCATCCTGCGGCCCCTCGGGGCCTGCTTGAGCCGGATGCGGGGACGACTCGCCAGTCCGGTTCTGAGGGGGCCCCGGCGCGGCAACGCGCCGGGGCTACCCGACCAGGCGTTCCGCCACAACCGGACCACCGCCCGATACTTCTTCCCCCAGGATTCCTCGAACGCGTCCATCGCCTCCGCGGCGGCCGCCGGCGTCGGCGCGGTATAAATGGGCTTGAGGTCGCGTTTGATGGCGTCGTGGTCGGCACGCGAAGCCAGCCGGAAAGTGTTGCGGATCAGATGAATTATGCAGGTTTGGACGGTGGTAGCGGGCCACACGTTCTCGACCACCTCGGGCAGGCCTTTCAACCCGTCGCAGACGAGGAAGAACACGTCCGCCACACCACGGTTACGCAGGTCCGTAAGCACCGACATCCAAAATTTGGCGCCTTCGCCGCCGGACCCGGCCCACAGGCCCAGGACGTCCTTGTGGCCGTCGAGGGTGACCCCGATCGCCGCGTAGACAGGCCGGTTGGCGACCTGCCCGTCGCGGATCTTCACGACCACAGCGTCCACGAAGATCGCGGCGTAGACGCGGTCGAGGGGCCGCGAGGCCCAGTCGCTCATCTCACCCAGGACCGCGTCCGTGATCCGGGAGATCGTCTCCTTCGACACCGACGCCCCGTAGATTTCAGCGAAATGCGCCGAGATCTCCCCGGTCGTGAGCCCTTTCGCGTACAGCGACAGCACGATCTCGTCCACACCCGAAAGGCGTCGCTGCCGCTTCTTCACGATCTGCGGCTCAAATGTGCCCTCACGGTCCCGCGGAACCGCGATCTCCACTTCGCCGGCCGCTTCGGAGACGACAGTCTTCGTCCGGCTGCCGTTTCGGATGTTCGTGCTCTCCCGATCATGATCGGCATGGTTCTTCTCGTGGCCGAGATGTTCGACCATTTCTTCCTGCAATGCTGTTTCCAGCACCGTCTTGGTAAACAGCTTCAACAGACCGTCCGGGCCGGTCAGCGCCAGGCCCCGCGCCTTCGCGTCCGCGACCATCGCCGCTGCCGCGGCCTGCTCCGGCGACAGCTGCCGCCCCGAATCCCGATCTTGCCTGCGAGGGCTCATATCACCCGATGTCATCACTCACTGTGCCCATCCCGCCGGACCTAGGCCCGGCGTGTCGGGCCGGAAACACCGATCTTGAAACAGTCCCGGCTGTGGCGGGAGCCGTGCCCGAGATGTCCGCGTTCTCCGGCGCGACGCGGACCGAACTGGAAGCCTTCCAGCGACAGGCGTCGGCGGCAGAGCCCGGAACGGTCGTCACGGCACCGGCCGGCCGAGGACGTGTCCGGATCGGGTGCTGGCGGACAAGGCGTACAGCTCGAAGGGGAACCGGGCCTACCCGCGCCGGCGCGGGATCCGCGCCACCATCCCGGAGAAGAAGGACCAGGCCGCGAACCGCTACGACAAACTCGCCGTTCGCTACGAAGCAACGGTCACCATCGCCGCCGACCGGTTGGACACCCTCCTCGGAACCTGGGCCACCGCCGCGACTACCCGGCCGAGGACACGGCGACGGATCGCTGTCGACGGGAGAACCCTGCGCGGTACCCGGGACGGCGACACGAAGACCAGCGAGATTCCCATCCCGAGCTCAAAGACCTGCGTTGCCGACGGACCAGCGCAGACCGAGACCTTCCACGCGATCACCAGCCTGCCGACCCGCCAGGCCAGTTCCGCCCTGCTCACCGACCTTGCTCGCGGCCACTGGACAGTGAGAACCGACTGCACTGGATCCGCGACGTGATCTTCGACGAGGACCCCCACCGCGCCCGCATCGGCACCGCACCCCAGGTCATGGCCCGCCTGCGCAACCTCGCGATCGCGATTCTGTGCCTGACCGGCACCACCAACATCGCCCAGGCGCTACGTCATCACGTCCGCCGACCCGAACGACCACTCAACGCGATCATGATGCTCGGTTGCTACAGTAGCCGCGAAACCCACTGGCCACCCCGGCGGAGTTCCAGCGCCGGATTTGAACGGATGCTGCCTCCCGTTTCATACTGTCCAAATACGGAGTCGGCATCCGTTTTGTTATAGGTGTTGTGCAGGCGGGAAGGCAGGTCGTGCAGAAGGCCGGCCAGGGTGCCGGGCGCGCGTGGATGTCCAGCGCGCACGACCTGTTCCGCTTGCCGTGTCGGCCGCATGGACTCTGGGTGCCRCCAGGTGCCGGCGAGAAGTCGGTCGGTCGTCTCCGCGACCTTGCCGAAAATTGCTGTCACGGGTAAAACGAGCGTCCTAATTTCGAATGAAATAGTGAATAGTAAAAGGAGTTTTCGCATGAGGATAGGAGTTATTGGTGCCGGGTATATTGGCAAAACCCTCGCTCTGAAGTTGAGTGCGGCCGGGCACGACGTGAAGGTGGCCAACTCGCGGGGACCGGAAACGATCGGTGCCGACGTGCTGGTCTCGGGTGCGTGCGCGGTTCCCGCGGCCGACGCAGTGAAGGATATCGACGTCGTGATCCTCTCCATCCCCTTCAGTAAGATCCCGGCCGTGGCACCATTGCTCTCCGCGGTTCCGGACGAGACAGTCGTGATCGACACGTCGAACTACTATCCCGCCCGCGATGGCAAGATTGATGCTGTCGAGGCGGGGCAGGTCGAGAGCCTATGGGTGGCCGAACAACTCGGTCGTCCGATCGCCAAGGCATGGAACGCGATCGGCGCTGCCTCCTTCGCGGAGAAGGGCAAGCCGGCCGGCGCGCCGGACCGGATCGCACTCCCCATTGCCGCCGATCGCGACGAGGATCGACGGGTAACGCTGAAGCTCGTCGAGGACACGGGTCTCGACGCCTTCGACGCCGGCAGCCTCGCAGACTCGTGGCGCCAACAACCCGGAGCGCCGGCCTACTGCACCGACCTGACCCGTGACGCGATGGGAGCGGCGCTGGCCGCAGCGGAGAAGGCACGACTGCCGAAGCGCCGCGATCTGGCGGCCGCGGCCATGGCCGAGCGGATGGGCGACGGGACGACCAACCCGGACACGGATTACCTGCCCCGCCTCAACCGCGCCATCTGCATGTAGTCGGCCGTGCCGCCGCCCGAGGGGGACCCATCAGGCTCGGCCAGGCAGCGCGCCTTGCGGAACGCTGTTGCGAGCCGACCCACTCGTGATGTTTCGGCAGCGCCGGCGGATTCAACGACTGACGCGGCGCGCGCAACACGCCGGGCTGCCCTCGCCGGCATCGTCGGAGTCAGCTCCGTGACGGTCAGCCCTCACGGCTAGGGAAATTCGTGATCAGAGGGTCAGGACGTCTGGATGGCGAGGAGGCACAGGTCGTCCTCTCGGTCGGCGGTGCCGATGACGGTGGCGAGGACGCTGTCGCAGAGGTTGGCCAAACCTTGGAGGTTCTGGTGTGGGTCCTCAGCCGCGGTGGACACGGTCGCGGCGAAGGTGTCGAGCCCGTCTGTGATGGATACGTCCCGGCGTTCCACGAGCCCGTCGGTGTAGAGAAGTAGCCGGGTTCCAGGCGCCAGACGTAGGTCGCTCTGGTCGTAGACGAACGCGGGTTCGACGCCGAGGGTGGGACCGTGGGTGTCGTCGAGGTAGGCCGCGTCCTTGCCGGTGAGCAGGAGCGGTGGCGGGTGGCCGGCGCAGGACCAGGTAAGCCGGCCAGTGTCCGAGGCGAAGAGCGCCACGACCGCGGTGGCGAGGGGCCCATCCACGTCGGGGGCGAGATTCGCGGAGAGCTGGGTTGTGATGGCTGCGGGTGAATGGCCCTCGTACGCGTAGGCGCGGGCGGCATGGCGCAGTTCGGCCATGGCCGCGACGGCGGGCAGGCCGTGACCGCCGACGTCGCCAATCATCAGGAGAATGTTGCCATCAGGGAGCGCGGTGGCGTCGTACCAGTCACCGCCGATCTCGATGTCGCGGCCGGCGGGCAGGTAACGTGCGACCAGCTCGATCCCGGGCAGTTCCGGCATGGCCAGTGGCAGGATCGCGCGTTGCAGGATCTCGACGGTCGATCTCCATGGGGTGGCGTCGCCGGAAATGCCGATCGAGCGGAGGGGGCGGCCCCGCCGCGACCACGACACGACCCCGCCGCGGCCGTAGATCCACGTGTAGGAGCCGTCGGAGTGCACCACCCGGTACTCCATAGGGGACAAGCCGACCCCTTGCCGGGCCGCTTCTGTCCCGGTTCGCACCGCCTGGATGTCGTCGGGGTGGACATGAGCGAAGAGTGTGTCCATCGTCCCGCGGAGGCAGTCCGGGTCGAGGCCGTGCAACTCGGCGGTGCGCCGGTCCCAGCGCGCCCGATCACTCGGGAAGTCATACTCCCACATCCCGACGTCTACGGCGGCGGCCAGCGCAGCAGCCCCGACCTCCGGCGACGTCCGGGAGGACGCCGGCTCGGCCAAGCCGAATCGCTTGCTCATCATGTACACCGATCTCCGACCCGCAAACAATTAGTAGTCACGACCTAGCTAACGGTACTGCTCGTGGCAGCGCCCGAGCTCGCGAGAAACGAGAAGAATCCTCACCTAACTGGACGAATCGGCGGACTGCGACGCAGGCCATCGGTGATGTCGAGTGCGCCCATGGCAGCGTAGGGATCACACGCCATGGTCATGCCGTGGCGACCCTTGTCTGGCCTGACGATCTCGCGGCGCTGGAGGAGACCGTCGGAGCGTGAAAAGCGAACCTCTCGGTAGTGTGCGTCTGTACGCCGCCGTTTCGAGAGAACGTCGTCCTGTCCGATCCGCCGAGGCTTTGACGGCCGATTTTCATGATTGCATGAGAACGCCTTCGGCTTCACCTAGGCTGGTTTGGGATGGCGTCGTCAACGAGGATCTGGCAGCGCGGTGGCGGAATATCTCTTCCGAGCCGTGTGCAACGCGGGTATGGACCAGGCACCGACCCCGACCACCGCGAACATGCCGGTGAGAGCCTTGGAGGCTGTGCGAGTACGACTGGGTCGTTGTCCACGTAGACGACCCGGGCGTCCGGCGCCAGCTGCTGGGCGAGCTCGTGGACATTGCCCATCGTCGGCATGCTCGACCCGATGTCGAGGAACCGGCGAATGCCGACCTCACCGGCGAGGAAACGGACCGCCTCACCCAGGAACAGAAGGTTGTCCCGCACGGTGTCACGGATCTGCGGCCAGGTCTCCTCCAGCGTCGCCGCCGCTTCCCGGTCGGCCGGGAAGCCGTGCGCGCCACCGAGGAAGAAGCCGTAGAGCCGCGTCACGTTCGGACTCTCGGAACCCACCGGGGCGATAGCGTCGGCGCCCATCAGGAACGCCCCCGCGACGCCCGTGTCGTTCGGAGGGGGCCCGTGTTTGGCTGTCGGCACCGCTGGGCGCGGTGGTCGGCCGAGTCGGGTCTGGGGCTGCGGGGCTGGTCACGGTGCGTCGGACAGGCGATCCTCGTCACGGGTACGGCCCTCACTGACGGTAGGCAAAATGGGACCGCTACACCATCGTCCCGGCGGCGCCCGAGGGTCATTCCCTTCAGGACGAAGAACCTGTTCGTCCGTCTCGACCCCGCTTGAGCTGGGAAAACGCTGAGGGGAGCAGCTATCGCTTCGCGGCGGTACCGGCCCCTACTCCCCGCGGTGTGATCGATTCGCTACCGTGGGCATGCCAGTGGACTCGCGGAACGACACCGCTCGGTGGGCGCGTGACCAGGACAGCGCGTGATCCGCCAGCGGGATCATCTCCTCGTGCGGCCAGCAGGCGCTTGATCCAGCCACTGGCACCGACGTGGGATCGGCTGCTGACAGTCCGCCGTGATGGCTACCGCGGCTTCTCGTGCCGCCCGACGAACCGGGTGGCGGTGGTGACCATCAGGGCCAGCAGCAGGAGGCTCGCACCGAGAGCAACTTCCTGCCCGAGCCGGGTGCGCACGGAGGCCGTCGGGTCGGTCTCGGCCACGCCGGCAGCGAAGACCGTGATCGCCACGGCGAGGGCGGCAACGAGCCCGACGAGGCGGATCATCATGCTGGGGTCTTGGAGCCGGTCCCGCACCTGCTGGATGTCCTCATCGCGGCTCTCGGCGTCCTGCTGCCGCGTGGCTGTACGGGCGTAGCCCCGCATCAGATCGAGCGACACCTCACGGTCCCGCAGGTATTGCTGCCGGAATGGCGAGTCCCACAGCCTGGCAGCGGACAGCAGCCGAAGAGCCGCATCGAGACTGTCCACCGCCTCGGTGAAGCGGGCACACCGTCGCTGCCCGGTCGCGAGCCGAAACCGGAAAGTGTGGTCGTCGGGATACGCGGCGACCGCGTCCTCCGCGCGCGCCCGCAACTGCTCGCCTTGCCCAGGAAACGGCGGTGCAGCCGACAATGCGTGCAGCAGTACGTCCATGATCTGATGCGACCGTGGGCTGGCTGCCCACGCCTCGTCGAACAGACTGGACGCGTACTCGACCGTGCGGCGGCGGCTCCCATATGCACCGACAGACGGCGTGGCGGGCCGCGGCGAGGATGCCCTCCAGCGCGACGTGGACGCCGCGATCAAGGCAGAATCGCACGGTCTGATCGATCAGCGCTGGAGCGAACCCGCCGGGATCGTCCGGTTCCCTCAGGACCACGCGGCGCAGGTAGTCCTGCTCGACCTTACCGACCGTCTATGCGTGTTGAGTCGCCTCTGAGCTGGGCATACACGTCGTGAACATGTTCGTGACGTTGGCTAGCGCAGGCGAAGCCACATCGCACGGTTTCCCGAGATTCGGACGTCGGTAGCGAGCGACGCGCGGGCGGCCGACCACGGGCATCGAGTGGGCGGAAAGGAGTACGGGTCCGTTCCGATCACAGATCGTCGCTGGACGCGCGAGGAGCCGCGCTCGGATCGCGGCATGAGTGCGGGTCCGATCTTGGTTAACGCGACGTTGTGGACGAGCCAGGGTCCGGGCCGGGACCTGTGATTGTGTCGAGCCACGACGGGGCGGCCTGGGCGAGGTCTGCCAGCTCGGACAGCAGCGGGCTAGTGGTCGGGCTCAGTCGGAGTGGCTCATTCAGACGGCGCAGCTCGAATTGCTGGCCGACGCTGGGGTCGGGGCCGGTCGTCTCGGCCCGCAGGCGGGCGAGGATCGCGGTCGTGCTCGGTTCGGCCGCCCGCGCCTGGCTCATCGCCGCGGCGACGCCGGGCGCGATGTCGCGCAGCGCCGGGGCGACGTACGCGTCGTGGATCTCGATCAGCGCGCCGGCGATGACCTGCTCCGGCGGGCCCTCCGGGCCGAACAGCGCGCGCAGGTCGTCGATGATCTGCCCGCGCAGGAAGATCTCGCGGATGTGCAGCGCGATGCCACCGACGGCCGCCGCGTCGGGCGCCGGGTCCAGCACGAACCGCCGGCAGCGCTCGACGAGCTCGACCACGGCCGCGGTCAGCAGGCACTCGCCCATGAACACCAACGGGTCGAAGTCCTCGCCCCGGTCTTCCATGATCAGCATGGTGGTTTCGAGCAGCATGCTGGCGGCGAACATGTCGGCTACGACCTCGGCGCGCAGCTCGGCCGGCTGTAGCGACCGGTGCACATGGTCGGGGTCGAGGCCCGCGACTTCTACTGCGGCACGCATAATCCCGTCGGCCACGAGGCCGGCGTTCGGGGACGGCACCGAGTGGCCGATCTCGTGCAGAATGGCGAAGTACCAATGCGCGGCGTAGCCCTCGTCATATGGCGGCATCTCGTAGTCGTTGTAGCCCAGGTCCGGGATCCAGATCTGCCGCTCGAGTACCGACAGCGCCAGGCACCGCGCGGCGAGGTCGGCGTGGCCCAGCCGCAGCGCCATCTCGCCGATGAGCCGCAGCGTGGCGTACTCAGCCTGCTCGCGGCGCAGCGCTGCGTCGCTGTAGTCGTTCGAGAGAGTCTTGCGCAGGACGCCGGACATCTCGACGTACCGCGTGCTGAACACCGGCACCGTGACGCCGCCGCCTTGCAGGGTGAAGAGTTCAGGGAAGCCGCCCTCGACCCAGACTAGGTTCACCGGCCGGTTGGCGCGGCGCTCGGCGTGGGCGAGCACGAGGTTGAGATAGGTCGGCTTCCGCCGGTCGTAGAACTTCCAGCTGTGGTGGCGACCGAGCTGGGCCTCCACCACGGTGCGCAGCAGCGCCTCATCCACCGGGCGCTTGGGGCGCGCGGTCGGCCAGCAGCCGCTCCACCTGTTCGGGGGTCGGGTTGACGATCTCGACATCGCCGACCTTGATGACCCCGACCCGGTTGCGGTCGACCAGCCCTAGCACGAACGTCAGCACCGCCGGGATCTGTGGGGCCAGCAGCGAGGCGAGAACCAGCCAGGTCGCGGCGTCGCCCCCCAGGTTCTTGCGCTCGAACACGTGCACGCCCTCGGGCGCCGCTGGGCCGAGTGCCGCACGTAGCGCGCCGGCGTCGTCCTCGTCGGCAGTGGCAATCAGCACCTCGACGCGCTCGTCAGTCACCGGCCCAGCATAGGGTTTAGTGCCCGCCGGGATACAGGTGCGGCACCGATCAGGGACCACCGGGTCGGGCGCTTGTCGGGCGGTTCAGCTGGGCGTCGATGAGTTCGGCTTCGAGGTCGGCGAGACGCCTGTCGAGGAAGCGGTTGTTGGAGCGGGCGGCGTGCAGCTTCTGTTCCAGGCCCCGGTTGTCGTCGGTGAGCTGGTGGACGCGCTGCTTGAGCGCGGTGTTCTCTTCGGCGACGCGTTGGGCGGTGCCCTCGATGTACTCGGCTTGCAGGTCTCGGAGTTGTCCGAGGAGGATGCCGATCCGTTTCCGTTGGGTGTCGATCTCGGTGTAGGTGGCCTTGAGGGCGTCCTCGGCGTTGAGAGCCCGCTGGTGCCAGGACGCTTCGACTTGCGCGTCGTGTGTTGCGTGGGTTCGGCGTCGCTGGTCGCCGCTGGCGGCGATCGCGGTGGTCACGAGTTTCTTGGCGTCGGCATTCTGGTAGAGGAAGGTGCGCGAGACTCCGGCCCGCCGCGCGACGGCCGGGTAGGTGACCGGAGTTCGCTCGCGGCGCAGGGTGCGCAGCGTCGCCTCGATGCGGTCGAGCTTGTCGCGGGTGGCCTGCTGGCGGGCCTGGTTCGCGGCCGTCGTGCGCGCCGTTCCCGCTTCAGAGTTGGTCATGCGGTGGCCTCCACGCCGTCGATGGTGGCCAGGTCGGTAGTGCGGAACGCGGTGGTCCAGAGGCGGTGGAAGTAGTCCTGGGGGCGGCGCAGGTCCAGCGCGGCTGCGTCGTCGAGCAGGCCGAGTCCGGCGAGTGCGCGTTCCAGTCCGGCGATGGCGCGGGCCGTGGGCTCGAACTGCTGGTGCAGCCAGTCGGCCATCTCGTCGGTGGGTGCGCGTTCGGCGAGGGAATACCACTGCTCGCGTTTGCGCCGCCAATAGAGCAGGTCGGCGCCGGTCATCACGAACTTGTCGCAGTGCTCGCAGTCCAGCTTCCAGGGACAGGCGCCGCCGTCGACGACGACTTGGTAGGTGCAGATCCCGCCTTCGGTCGGGGTGGCGCGCCGTCCGAGGTCGATCGCCAAGGCGTGGGCCTGCTCGCTCGACAGCGGCGTCAACCTGTCGGAGATCAGCTGACCGGGTTGTGGCGCGCCGGGACCGGTGACCCAGACCTGCTGGAGAACGTCGTCGAGGTCGCTGAGCGCGACCTTGGCGTAGTGCTCGGTCATCCGTTCGGAGACATGGCCGAGGTATCGCTTGATGTGCGCCAGGCTCGCGCCGGCGGCCAGCAGTCTGGTCGCGAGCGTGTGGCGGGCCTGGTGCGGGACCGCCGGGCCGAGGTTGAGGCCGTGCAGCCAGCGGCGGAAGTGCCCGTGGAACCAGGTGTAGCTGACGGGATACGTGCCGTGGGGGTTCTTGTAGCCGCGGGGGAACATCGCCATGGTCGCGCGTTCCTGCGGCGTCGGTGTCCGCGCGTAGCGCTGCTCGAAGCGGGTGACGGTCGTGCGTTGCCGGTCCCGCAGCCGCTGGTAGGTGTGGTCGGGGATGCGGATGGCCTCGTTGTAGTTGCCGACCTTGGTCTGGTCGTGCCAGAGGAGCGGAACGCCGTTGTAGATCCCGACGCAGTCCAGCCGCAGCCCGAGAACTTCGCCGGCCCGCCGCCCCGTGATGACGATCGTCTCCCAGATGTCGCGGGCTCCCCGGTCCTCGATGTCGGTCTGGGCGAGCAGGGCGAGGTTGGCCGGCTCGGCAAGAGAGCGGGCGGTGTCGTCGGTGTAGGGGCTGCGGGGCCGGAAAACGGGCTTGTCTCCTGCCGGGAAGGAGACGACGAACTCCCGGTCCAGCCCGACCGGCTCGGTGCGGCCGGACTCCAACGCCGCCCGCATGATCCTGCGCAGGATGTCGAAGGTGCTCTTGCAGGTGACGTCGGTGACGACGGGCCGCCTGGTGTGGTAGCTCGGCCGTAGCGCCGGCAGCTGGTCTCGGGCTCGGCGCCGATGATCGGCGACGAACAGCTCGACGTGTCCCGCGCGCAGCAGCGGTGGGTCCTGGCCGCCTCCGGGAGCGTTGGCCTCCAGAAACGCCGCGAGTTCCTGCACCGCGACGCGGATCGCGAAGTAGGTGCCCCGGCCGCGGGGGCAGTCGACTGAACGGAGAAGGTCCGCTAGGTGGTCCCAGAGCAGATCACGAAGCCACCGCTGCGGGATCAGGGTCAGGTCGAACCTGCTGTTGAGATGGGTGATCCTGCGGCCGAAGTGCTCGAAGTCGATGTACCCGGCCGTCTTGCTCTCGCTCGGCGTCACGTAGACGATCTCCAGATCGCGGCGAATCTCGGTCACGATCATCCGCTCGTGAGCGCCCGCGCCGTCGAGGTCGTAGTCCGCCATCGAGGTGAGACCGTGGCAGCCGTCGACGACCCGCAGGATCGCGTGCATCCACCACCGGGTGTGGTCGCTGCGCTGGGTGTAGGCGTGCAGGGCCCACTTCAGTTCCGCCGTGACCAGCGGGCTCAGGCCGTGAAGGCTGATCTGTCCCGGGCGCGGCGCCGGCGGGACCTGGCGGCACCAGCGGCGAAACGCCGGCTCGTCGTCATAGGCGACCGCGACGCTGCGACCGCGGCGGTCTAACCAGCGGCCCCAGTTGGACGGCAGTCGAGCGCCGCCGGGGGACCCGGCCCGTCGGTAGAGCTTCTCGTGGTCCTCGCACAGCCGCAGCGGCGAGCGGGCCAGATCGGTGCAGCACTGCGCGGCGCATGCGCCGAACGAGGTGCACGGCGTCTGGACGGACAACCATGCCTCGAACTCGCCGTCGTCCAGCACGTGCACCGATCCGGCGCACGCCTGCCAGCGGCGCAGGTGGAAGGTGCACAGCTCGACGAGCACCTTCCGCTCCGCCGGCCGGCCGCACCGCGGCACGCGGCAGCCGCCGGGCGCGGCCAGCCGCTTCTGCGCGGCGACCGGCGTGGCGGTGCGCAGGAACTCCAGCCGTTCCACGCCGGCAGCCTCCGCCTCGCGCCAGCGGTTCAGGTGGTTTCCGCACAGCTCGCGGGCGCGGATGTAGCCGTCGCAGCCTTCGATCAGGCAGTTCCAGTGCAGTGCCGGATGGTCGCGGGGGACGCGGATGACGTCGTCCCGGAACAGAGGGTCGAAGCCCGGCCCGCCGATCAGGGCGGTCAGAATCTCCAGCCGGTCCCGCGACTCCCGGCCCGGATGCGGCGGGACGAGTCGAGCGACGGGCTCGGTCACGTCTGGTTCCAGACCTTGCGCAGGGCCGCGTCGAACTGTGGATTGTGGATGTCCGTGTGGCCGTAGATCTGGTCAACCGTGGCGGCGGACGCCCAACCGCCGGCGTCGCGGGCGATCGTGAGGTTGCCGGCCGAGGCGTCCAGGACCGCGGTGGCGAAGGTGTGCCGCGCCTGGTGCGGGTGCACCCGGCCGAGCCCGGCACGCAGCCCGGCCCGGCGGAACATGCCGCGGGCACCAGCGGCCGACAGCGGCTGTCCGTAGTCCTCGCCGGCGAGCTGCACCAGCAACATCCCGTGACCGGTCGCCGCCGAGCGGGGATAGTCGCTGGTCATGTAGGCGAAGTAGGTGTGGATCATCTCGGAGCTGACCCGGCGGATCAACCCGCCGTGCACGACCCCGTTCACCAACTGCCAGGGGTGTTTCGTCTTCACCCTGGCCTTGTTGACGTTGCCCTCGCGGTGGCAGATGTGCACGTGGGCGCTGCGCGCCTGGGCGCACTCGGCGTTCTCCCGTAAGTGCAGGTCCGCCAGATGCAGCCCGCACAGCTCGCCGATCCGGAACCCGCCGTCATACAGCCACGTGACGATCATCCGGTCGCGAGCCGTGGTCGCCTTCCGCAGCAGCCGGCCACGGCCCTCGTCTGGCAGCATCTTCGGATGCCGCCGGCCGCCCTTGACCGGTGCCAGCGGGTTGGCCGGCATCGTCGAGGTCACATGCCCCAGCAACGACCTGTTCCGGTCCACCTTCGACGGCAACCGAACCTGGTCCAGGTCCCGGCGAAGCTCGACGTGGCGATGCTCGTCCGGCAGCCCAAGGTAGAAGGCCTTCAGCACCGACGCCGCGGTGCCCAAGGTGGTCGCGCCGTACGGCTGCTTGCCCACCCGCCACGGCTCACCCAGCGGCATCCGCACCTCGGCACCGACGATCCCCATGTACCGCTGAAGATCCCGCAGCCGCACCGCCTCGAGCTCCAGCGCTTCGCGTTCAAGCCACCGCAGGTGATCCACCAGCAGGTACGCGTACGTCCGCTGCGTACCCGGCTCGCCGTCGTACCGACGCAGGAACCGGTCCGCCTCCTCGTAGACCGCGCCCTCGGGCCACAGGATCGTCCACGACCGCCGCCCGCTCCCGAGGAAGACCTCCTGGACTCGTATCTGCCCGACAACCCGCCTGCGGTCCACACACCCTCACATCCCTACGTCCCGAACGTAGAGATCACGAAAGGTTAGCGGCGCCGAAGGATCAACGTCCCACGCCGCTCCGGACGTCACGTACACCAAGAGGACGGTCGGAAAGCTCGACCAGCGCGACACCGCGCCCGGCCCGCGCTCGTAGCGCCCGAGCGACCGAGCTCTTCCCCGCTCCCGAGTTGCCTCGGATCACCACCAGCGTGGCCGCAGCAGACCCCGTCACCGAACCGTCGGGCATGTCCCTCATGGTGCCAGCACCAGTCCACTACGGGCGCCGACCAGGTCGCCTTGTTCGCAGCGTGTCCAGCTCGGGCGGTTCCCCCACGAAGCGATAGCCCTCTCTGCACGCATTCGTGCAGGTCACGAAGACAGGACGCCTCGAACACATCGTTCGTCATGGAGGGAATGACCACTGGGCGCGGTCTGGGTGATGGTGTGACGGTTTCCGCTCCCACCCTGCCGAAGGATCGTCCGATGTCCACCGCTCCTGACTGCGGCTCTGCTGCGCTGCTGCCCCGCAAGACCACGTGGGTTCCTAACCGGTGCCGCGCAGGCACGCACCTGGAGCGGTGCCATCACCGATATCGCCCCATCTACAGACCCAGCGGCAGGCCCGCGGCGACGTGTGACGACTCGGGTCTCCGTCGACCGCCTCGCGTCCCTGACCGACGCCGCGCCGTGGCCGTACGCCAGGCTCTCCTGCGGCCTTGCCCAGCGCGTATCTGGAGAGGAGAGGGACCAGCATGACCGTCTCAGCGTCGGAGAAGATCGACTTCACCATGATGTATGTGACACATGATGCCTTCCGCCGTGATCTCGCCCGGTTCATCGCCGCGGCGGAGGCGGACCGGTGCGAAACCCCTGGGGTCCGCGCCGGCTGGGAGAACTTCAGGACGCAGCTGCTGCTACACCACACGGTGGAGGACAACGCCTTGTGGCCTCAGCTGCGGGAAGCGGTGGCTGACCGGCCCACCGACCTTGCCCTGGTCGAGGAGATGGAGGCCGAACACGCCGAGCTCGACCCGCTGCTCGCCGCCGTCGACGCCGCGCTGACCGACAAGGCCTCCGCGGCTCGCCCCGGCGATCTCGCGGAACGTGTCGCGGCCGTCCTAGGCCACCATCTCCAGCACGAGGAGAAGGCCGCACTGCCGCTCATCCAGTCGGCGCTGACACCCGCGCACTGGAAGGCGTTCTCCGGTCAGATGCGCCGCCGGCAGGGCGTGAAGGGAACGGCGACCTACGTGCCGTGGATCCTTGATGGTGCCTCTCCCGAGCGCCGGCGTGATTTCCTGGCGGTGATGCCACCGCCTGTCCGGATCCTTCATCGTGTCTCCTGGGAGAGGCGCTACCGCCAGCGTGAATTCTGGATTTCCTGAGCAGGACCGCTGGCATGCCTCGCCGCCGTCCGACGCCGCCACCACGACGCGCCGAGGCACGAGCGCGTCACTCGGGGGTCAGGACGCGGCGATCGGAATCCTGGTCAAGGTCGACTACCTTTCGGCGATCCTCCCACCGCCGGCCGGCCTGATGGCGACGATTCACACGAAGGCGCCCCTATGAATCAGATGGATCTGATGTCGCTGCGTCCGCGACGTGCGGCGTATGCAACACGCGTCGCATACCGCCTCCGCGACAGCGGGCCGCTCGACGAACGGACTGGGAAGCGGCCACGCCGCCCAGACCATCTCCCATGAGACCGGCCCCACTCCCGCCGCACCGCCGCGCCCGCGCACCCCGCGAACGTCACGTTCCCGTGCACCAGCAGCCGCGCCACCTCACGCCAGAACTTGACCGCGCTCCGGGCGTTCCACGCCGGATGCTTCTGGATTCAACATCGGCGCCGGGGTCCCCCCCCGGGGCTGCTAACCACCGGCCGGGCCGCGCGGCATGTGTAACGCGGGGACGGACCACAGATCGGCCCGATTACCAAGAAGATTCTGGTCAGAAGCCTGAAGCCTGCACAGGTACGATCGGTACCTCCCCTGGGTTGCGCATGCCTACTCTTGAGGCTCCCGTGGCGACGCCAGGCCGTTGGACAGCTGACGTCACCGTGGCACAGCCAGTGATTTGCGCGATCTACCGGGAGGGAAGACATTCGGGACATGCATCCGGTGGTCGACGTCGTGCTGGAGCCCGGTCTGCGCTACACGGAGACGATCGAGTCGGGTGCGGGTAACCGGTCCGTGCGCTACTGCCGGCTCGTGGCAGACGAGGACACGCCCGTGGGCGAGCTGGAGGTGCATTCCTTCCGGTGGCGTTTCGGTGCGGTGGCGGTCGACGCCGAAGGTATCGGCGGGGTGGAGGTGCAACCGTCCTTCCGTCGGCGTGGCCACATGGGCCGGCTTCTCCGCCAGACGCTGGAGCGCATGTCACGTCGGGTGACCGTTGCGGCGGTGTCCGATGGTATCCAGGGCGTGTACGAGAAGTTCGGCTTCGCCACGTCCGTTGCCGAGGGCCACCTGGACCTTCGCGTTCGCGACGTCGAACGCGCCGCTGCCGCCGCTGCGCCGGCCACCGCGCGGGTCCGGCCTGGCTCGACCGAGGACCTGCCGGCGATGGTGGACCTTTACAACTCGACGCACGCCCACCGGCCGTGGACCCACGAACGCCCCGCGGACTGGAACCGTCTGGTAACCCGGACGACCTGGCGGCCAGGCTCGGAGATCATCGTCGCGGAGGCCGAGGGGATGCTCGCGGGATATGCGATCGTGGCGGGGCGGTCGTTCGGCGACGGCTACTTCGGGCTGACTGTCCAGGAGATGGCGGCCAGCGACGCGGACGTCGCCCTCTGTCTGCTCGCCGACGTAGCCGCGATGGCCTGGGAGCTGCGTGTCAGCGAGTTTCGGGTGCGGGAGCCGTCCGATGGCGTCGTGGGGCGGCTCGCGCGGCACCTGGGCTGCGCGTACCAGCAGGAGTTCCCGCCGACCGGCGGGATGATGGCCGCGATCCTGAACCGGTCGGGGCTGCTGGCAGCCCTTGAGTCGGAACTTCGGCGCCGGAACCGCGGCGGCGCCGTCGACGTCGCGATGGACGAGCTGGCCCGCGGGGAGCTCATCCCCGACAATGGGCTTCTGGTCCGCCTGCTCCTCGGATACTCCTCGGCCGCTGACGCGTCGACGCTCGCGGCGGTCGTCCCGGAACACCATCGGCGAACATGCTCGGCGTGGTTTCCGGGTGGCGGCACGGCGGCGCTGCCGGTGCCCTACGCGCACGCGTTGGACCGGTACTGAATCACCATCGGCACCGACGCGTTTGGCGAACTACGACGACGGTCGACCCATGGCCGGTGGCCAACAAGCTCGTTGCCAGGCACGGCGACTGGCCATGATCCAGCGATCTCTACAGTAGGCGTCGGGTACAGCTGAGCAACCGACCGTGTATATGAGCAGTACGTGAGCAGCGGTCAGATTTATCCGAGTAGTCGCCGCTCTCGGTGGCGTTCTGTCACATGGTCTCGGGTGTCTACGAGCGACGGGCCGTTCTCGGTGAACAGGCCCTCCGCATCGACCCGGCCCGGCGCAGAGGGCGCTCAGCCTGACTTTTCCATGTCGACGAACTCCACGGCCCCGTAACCGTCGAACGTCTCGGCATGCCGGCCGGTCTCGGTGAAACCGAGGCGCTGGTACAGGCGGATGGCGCGTTCGTTGAAGGCGGCGACGTAGAGCACGACCCGGCGCTGCCCGTAGAAGGGGCGGGCGAACTCCAACCCGGCCAGCACGAACTGCTCGCCGAGCCCTCGGCCGGTGAGATCGGGCCGCAGGCCGAACCCGTAGAACAGCGCGTCGCCGTGCAACTCGAAGAAGTAGATACCGCAGGACGACGTGATCTCGCATCTGATCGAAGAGGGCTACCCGGAGAAGGCCATCCTCATCGAGTGCATGACCTACGCGGTCGCCGGGATGGTGACCACGCGGGAGTTCATCGTCATGGCCGCCTGGCACCTGTTCGACAACGACAGCCTGCGCGCTCGTTTCCTCGCCGCCGACGAGACCGAGCATGTCGGGATCCTGGAGGAGATCCTCCGCCTGGAGCCGGTCGCCGCCATGGTGCACCGCCGGGCCACCGAGGACGCCGACCTGGGCACCGGCTCCGCCACCAAGGGCGAGCTGCTCGCGGTGGACATCCGCGCCGCGAACGTCGACCCAGAGTCGGTCGGCGAATGCCCGCACTCCATCCACCCGGACCGGGCGAAGCGGATGCGGACCGTCGGCTCCTTCATGAGCTTCGGCGACGGCAGCCACCGCTGCCCCGGCGCCCAGGTCGCGATGAACGAGACCCGGGTCTTCCTCGACCGGCTATTCCGCCTCCCCGGCCTGCGCCTGGAGCACGAGCCTGAGATGACCTGGTGCGACGGCCTGATGAGCTACGAACTGCGCGGCGCCACGGTCTCCTGCTCCGCCTGACCCGCGGGCTGGTCGTCGTCCACGGCCGCGTGGGCGGCGTCGTCGACGTCGAGCAGGATGACTTCCAGCCGGGCGAGGCGCAGCGCCGCCGACCGCCGGCGGGGTGAGGCCATCAGCCAGCCCGCGGCCGCCATCACCGCCCGTTCGTAGGGGTGCTCGCCCGGCACCGTCTCCACCACCTCGCCGCGCAGGTGCACCAGCATCGACGGGATGTCGATGGCCACCGGGCAGACCTGCGGGCACGCCCCGCACAGCGTGGAGGCGTACGGCAGCGACGGGTTGTCCGCGACACCGGTGAGCAGCTGATCCGCTGACCTGCTGACCCGCCCAGCGCGTCCGGTTCAGCGTCCCGTTTCGCCAGCCACGCCGGTACCGCCCGTTCCGCCGATTCCGGCCGCGCCTCCGGATCCGTTCGTGCCGTCGGCGCAGAGCCGCTCCTGGACCACGGTAAAGGCGGTTCCGGTTTCGTTGATCTGGACGAAGGCGTTGCAGGCGGCGGGCTTTCCGATGTTCTTTCCAAGATCGACCGGTGTAACGAGGCCGCCGGCGTCGAAGTCGGAGAGGCCACGTAGCGCRCTGATGAAACCCTCGCGGGACGGGCAGGGACCGGCAAGCTCCAGACCGCGCAGGAACAGATCAGCATAAATGTAGGCGAACATCGCGAACTGCTGGTCGGAGTTTCCGGACTCCGGGGCGAATTTCGCCATCGACTCACGGTAACGCTCGATCGCCGGGCCCCCCGCCTCGAACGGACGGAAGTAGACGGGGAACGACACCCCGCTGAGCTGCGACCCCATGGCGGTAATCAGTTGCTGGTCGTAGCCACTCAGCCCGACGACGGTGCCGATATTCACTCCGGTCGCGCGGGCGGTGGACACGATGGTGGCGATGTCGCCGGGCCCGGAGAGCGCGAGCAGCGAGTCGGCGCCCGAGGACTTGATACGGGCCACCACCTGAGCAGGGCTGTCAGCCGCCGCGGAGAACGGGATCGTCGCCGTCACCGTCAGCCCGATGCTCTGCAGAGCGCCGGCGTACTGGGCCGCGCTGTCCACGGTGGTCTGCGCCGTACCGGTGGTGACGAGGGCGACCTTCTCGCCACCAGTAGCCTGGATGTAGCGACCCACCGTCTCCGGAGAGGCGCTGTAGGTATCGGAGATCATGTTCTGGTGCTCCGCCCAGCCTGGCTCCACGGCGAACCCGACCACCGGCACCTGTTCCTCCGCGAGCCGGGACATCGCCTCACTGAGCGCGACCGTGACAGCGACGAGCCCGAAGACGGACTCCTGCTGGACGAGTTCCTGGGTGACCTGGCTGGCCTGCTGGGGCTGGCCGCCGTCGTCGCGCCAGGCGTACTCCACCCGCCGGCCGTGGACGCCGCCGGCCGTGTTCGCCGCGCCGATGCGGGCGTCCATACCGGCCCTCGCCGCCGCGAACGCCTCGGCACCGACTCCGGAGTCGGAGACGACAAATCCGATCTTGACGGCGTCAGGCGTCACCCCAGGGCCGGTACAGGCGACACTCACATTCGTGCTGTTGTCCGTCGAGCAGCCGACCAGGGCTGCGCCGAAGAACCCAGCGGCCACGGCTAACCGGTTGAACCGACCACCAACACGCACAGCGTCCCCCTCCGTTGGTCCCGGACGAGGTATCCGGGACACGACCATCGGCGACGAGCCGCTGCGATCGCCACTCCCCGCACTCTTCACATCACTGTCTGAAGAGCAAATCAGTGCTGGACAGAATGCTAACGAACAGGACAGTCCGGCGAGAAATGACACGAGTCCGTCACGGAAAATTTGTCGCCACCTGAACACGGAACGACGCGGGGGGGTGTCTCTATGGCGTTGTCAAGCGGCGCGGGCCGGCTCAGGTGCGGGATTGGTAGCGGGCGGCTGGTAGTGCTTGCGGTCGCGGA
>NZ_MBLM01000185.1 GCF_001854655.1 Parafrankia colletiae
AATACAACATCACCGGCCGCTCACACTCCGACACGGCCTCCCGGAAAATCTGGATGCTCTCCGCCTCCAGCCGCTGCAGATGCGTCAGTCGACCCATGCCGGGYTGCCTCTCTCCGTCGCTGTGGTWCCCGCCGTTCGTGCACTGCCGCGCCCATCCCGCCACCCGGCGCCATGATCACGCCGTAGGTCGACATGTCCACGCTCGGCGCATCCGTCCATCTTCCCGTCGGGTCGGCGGCCCGTGCGGCCGGTCGTGGCGACGGTCGCGTGCCACGGCCTGCCATCTCTGATGGACCCAACCAACGGCAGGCGTGTTTCCAAGCCCGCGTCATCGATGTGTGGTCCGACACGTGACGGCTCACGGTGCCTCATGACAACTCACCGCGACATGCGACGCATGCCGCCGCGGGTGGCGCGGGAGCACAGGTCAGCAGAGGTCGGAACCGCCGTCGACGTTGAGGTTCGCGCCGGTCATCGATTTGCGACAGTATGATGCCATCAATATGAGCACGCCCGCAACATCCGACGGCGAAGGCGGTCAGCCCCGGCAACGGCGGCGCTACGACAGCCCGGTATGCCGCGAACGCGCCGGCCAGACCCGTGAGCGCATCGTCGCCGCCGGCTCGGCCCTGGTCCACGAGTTCCCGATCTGGGACTGGAGCGGCCTGGCCTTCCGCGCCGGCGCCGAGCGGGCGGGAGTCGGCGAGCGCACCGTCTACCGGCACTTTCCCACCGAGCGCGACCTGCACGCCGCTGTCATGCGCCGGCTGCAGACGGAGGCCGGGGTCGGCTACGACGATCTCGACCTCGACGCCGTCGCCCCACACAGCACCGGATGGACGGAGCACGAGCGCCGGGCCACGGCCGCGGTGCTGGACGTCCTGTGGAGCCTCCCCGGCTACGAGCGCCTCGTCCGAGGCTGGCAGCTCGACCCCGACACGGCGGCACAGGCCGTCAGCTGGGTGATGGGCCTGGTGGTGGAGGCCATCCGCGACGGGCAGCGGCCCGGGGACCCCCGCCGGCCGACGGCGTGAGCGAGTCGGCCAAGGGCACGGGCCCGGCGGCGGAAGGCCCGCCGGACCCGGCCGGGAACCCGTCCCCCTGGGGGACGTTGGACGGGCGGCGGTTCGCGCCGGTCGGTGACGTAACGGGCGGCGAGATCGGCGTCGGGACGCTCTTCGACTATCGACAGGACCGGGACCTGGTGGAAGCCACCTATGCGGGCGGCCGGATCCGACGGGGCCACCTCGTCGGCACTGTCGCCGGCGACACTCTGGACTTCCGGTACGTACAGCTCCACACCGACGGGACCACCGCCTCCGGCCACTGCGTGTCGGTGGTGGAAGAGCTCCCTGACGGCCGCCTGAGGCTGAGCGAAACGTGGCAGTGGGAGTCGCGTGCGGGCGCTGGCACCAGCGTGGTCGAGGAGCTGCCCCGGGGCGACTGCTGACGCCTCGCCTCGGCTGGAGGCTCAGGGCAGGCGGGCATCCAGCTCGGTCAGAGCCGCGAGCGCGCCGAGCGGCACGGAGACGCCCGCCCCACCGCGGAGATCCGCCTGATCCGGGTTGATCCGGATCAGGCGGCCGGCCGCCGCGGCGGACTCGGCCATGCGGCGCACGGTCGGCACCGCGGTGCCCGCGCCGATCTCGACCACTGCCAGCCGCCGCGGGCTGGTCAGGTCGTCAAGCCAGGAGGCGCACGCGTCCAGACCGGTCTCGCTGCGACGGCCGACCCAGTTCCAGTCGCCGAACATCAGGATGTTCGGACGGGCCAGGTCCCCGCAGTGCGGGCAGCGCGGCAGCGGGTCCCGCGCCCGCATCGTCTCCGGGTCGACGTCCACCTCGACGCCGTCGGCGGACCAGACGTCCTGCGTGCAGGGCAGCCGGCACTGCAGGTGGTGGATCGAGCCGTGGACCTCGGCCACCTCAGCGACGCCGGCGCGCTGGAACTGACCGTCGACATTCGACGTGAAGACCCACATTCCCGCGGGCAGCCGGGCGCTCCACCGGCGCAGCACGGCGAAGCCGGCGTGCGGAACCGTCCGGCGGTAGAGGCCGAGGCGGTGGCCGTAGAAGCCCCAGGCGAGGGACGGATCGGCGCCGAAGTGCACCGGGTCCGCGAGCTGGGTGAACGACAGCCCGAGACGGGCGTAGGGCGGGTACGCCCGCCAGAATCCGGTGGTGCCCCGGAAGTCGGGCAGGCCGGAGTCCACACCCATGCCGGCACCGGCACAGACCAGCAGTGCGTCGGCGTCGCGCAGCAGATCGGCTGCCCGGTCGAGCGCCGCGGCGGCGCCCGGCGAGACGGCCGGTTCAGCCGGGGCGGGCGGCTCGGGCGGCTCGGGCGGTGGCACTGCGCTGGGTGTCGTCATCCGTCCCATCATCGCGGGCGGAGTGTCGCCGCCTACCGACCCGGCCGACCCGAAAGAGCGATGAACGCTTGACATCCTCTCCGGTCTGAAGGCTGAAGATTCCTGTACCTCGCGATACAGGTTCCTGCTTCATCGACGGACGCCTCCTCACTCCTGGGAGCGAGGTGGTCTCACTCCCTCTCCACAGGCAGCAACCGCGAGCCCCGCGGCCAGAACGTTCGTCGCCGCGTTCACGTCCCGATCGTGGACCGTGCCACAGCGGTGGCAGGTCCATTCCCGGACGTCGAGCGGCAGCTTCTCCACCCTCGACCCGCACACCGAACAGGTYTTGGACGACGGRYAGAACCGGTCGATCRCGATGACRGTGCGGCCATACCAGCCGGCCTTGTACTCCAGCATCCGCCRCAGCTCCGACCAGGACGCATCGGAAATCRCACGCGCCAGCGAGTGGTTGCGGACCATGGAACGCACAGACAGATCCTCGATGACCACCGTTTGGTTCTCGCGGATGATCCTCGTGGACAGCCTGTGCAGACGATCGCGCCGCCGGTCCGCGATCCGACCATGGATCCTCGACACCCGAGCGCGGGCCTTCGCCCGGTTCGCCGAACCCTTCCGCCTGCGGGACAGCGCCCGCTGCGCGCGGGCGAGCCGGGCCCGGTCGGCCTTCTCGTACCGAGGGTTGGCCACCTTCTCCCCGGTGGAGAAGGTGACCAGTGACGTGATCCCCGCGTCGATCCCGACCCGCCCCGACGACACCGGCAGGCCGGTGACGGTCTCCTCGACCAGGATCGAGACGTGGTACTGGCCGCGGGCGTTGCGCGACACCGTCACCCGCGACGGCACGGCCCCCTCCGGCAGGGGACGCGACCAGACGATGTCCAACGGCTGCTCCTGCTTCGCCAGCCTTACCTGCCCGTCGCGGAAGGTGAAACAGTTGCGGAAACAGGTCGCCGCGTCGAGCGCCCTGCCTTTCTTCTTGAACGACGGGGGGCCGTCCCGTTTCTCCCAGAAGTTCACGAACGCCCTCTGCAGATGCCGCAACGCCGCCTGCAACGGGCCCTTCGACGGCTCGGCGAGCCACACCGTCGAGGGGTCGCGTTTCCACCCGGTGAGCATCCTGTCCGTCTCCGCGTGACTGAGCCGACGCCCTTCCCCAGCCCACGCCCGGCGCCGTTCGGACAACGCCCGGTTGTACACGTAACGCACACAACCAAACGTTTTCGCTAACTGTTCCACCTGATGGGAGGTCGGGTAAAACCGGTACCGATACGCCCGCTTCACCACCCGACTCCCCACGGCCGGCAGAATACACCTTTCCGCCGCCACCCTGATGTCGGAGCTGACGCGCTAACCCCGCTCTGAAAGGCGGGGCCTGCGCGCTACGTTTCACGGTCACCGCAGTCGACCGCTGCCTGCCGCCGCCGCCCGCCCGGACCCCGCTCTGGCGCCCGCGCCGCCAGGATCCGGCAGGGACGTGGACGCCTCACGGCGTGTCCACACCACCGAATGCGTCAGGCACGACTGGTATTGAACTCGTGACCGAAAGTAGCGATCTTCTCTCTGCCGCCGCCCCCCAGGCCCGGACACCCACGGACGACACGGGCCCGACCGCCGCTGCCAAAAGCCGCCGCACAAAGCGCCAGACGCCGCGGTCCACGGCGCCCCCCGCATCCGAGCCCACCGGGGCAGAACCTGCCGAGGCAAAGCCCTTCGCGTCCGAGCCGGCCGCCGAACGCGCCGAGACCGAGATCACGGACGCCAAGCCCACAGGCACCGAGGCCACGGACGTCAAGGCCGTCGACATCGAGGCCGTCGACATCGAGACAGCGGACATCGAACCCGTCGTGGTGGGCGAGGCACCCGCGACCCGGCTGCCGCTGCCGCGCACGAGCCCACCGCCGTCACCCACGGGCCCACCGCCGTCGCTCCGGGGGGCGCTGCCACCACGCAATCCGCACTTCACCGGACGCGCCGGCCTGCTCGTTGACCTGCACGAACGGCTACGGGCCGGGGAGACGTCCGACCTGCCCGTGGCACTGCTCGGCATGGGCGGGGTGGGCACGTCACAGCTGGCAATCGAGTACGTGTACCGGCATCTGACCGACTTCGACGTGGTCTGGTGGATACCCGCCGGTGACGAAACCCAGGTCCGGCAGTCGCTGGTGGAGCTGRCCGAGCGCCTCGGGCTCGGCACGGGTGGAGGCACCGGGGCGAGTGCGGGCACCAGCCCGGAAGCCGAGGCCGCCGGAACAGCCAGGACGGCGAAGCAAGTCCGCAGAGCCAAGACGGCCAGGGTAGCCGGGACAGGAGCGACCGAGGCTGACAGAGCTGTCGGAGGGCTCGTCCCGGCCGTCCTGGAGGCCCTGCGTGCCGGCCGGCCGCACCGCCGTTGGCTCCTGGTCTTCGACGGCGCCGACGATCCGCTGGCGATGCGCGGGTTCCTCCCCGCCGGCGGCACCGGCCGTGTCCTGGTCACGTCGCGCAACGCCGAATGGGCGGGAGCGGCTCACGCGCTCGAGGTCGACGTGTTCCGCCGCGAGGAGAGCATCGACCTGCTCCACCGGCGGACCGGCCCGATCGGCGCTTCCCGCACCGCTCCCCACACCGTCCAGACGGCCGACCCGGAGGCGGTCCCCGAAGCCGGCAGGATGCCCGAAGCCGGCAGAGTCGCCGAGGCTCTGGGTGACCTGCCGTTGGCTGTCGCGCAGGCCGCGGCCTGGCTGGCGGAGACGGGCATGCCCGCCGGAGAGTACCTGCGCCTGCTCTCGGACAGGCCGCTGGAGACACTCGGGACGTCCTCGCCACTGGACTACCGGCTGCCGGTGCGCGCGGCCTGGGACGACTCGCTGGACCGGCTGGCGGTGTCCGACCCGGCGGCGCTGCGGCTGCTGCGGCTCTGTGCCTGTCTGGCGTCGGCCCCGATCCCGCGGCGACTGCTCGGGGCCGGGCGGAACGTCTCGATCACTCCCGAGCTCGACGCCGTCCTGCGCGACCCGCTGCGGTTGGGCGAGGCGATCCGCGCGATCACCCGGCATGCCCTGGCGCGCGTCGACCACCGCGTGGGGCTGCCGGAAGTTCCGGGGTCGTCGGGGGCGCTGCGGGTGCACCGCCTCGTTCAGCTGGTGGTGCTCGACCGGATGAGCGGAGACGAACGGGAGGAGCTGCGTGCCGGCGCCCGCCGCCTGCTCGCCGCGAGCGACCCCGGCGAGCCGGCGGCCCCGTGGGCATGGTCCGCCTACGCGGAGCTGTACCCACACGTGATCGCCGCGAGTGCGGTGGAGGGCCGGGAGCCCCTGCTGCGGGGCATGCTGGTCAACACGGTCCATTCCCTGTTCGGTCGGGGCGACCACCAGGAGGGGCTGGAGCTGGCCCGGCAGGCCCACGAGAGCTGGCGGGTCATCCTCGGCGAGGAGCATCCGGACACCGTCGCGGTGGGAGGGTGGCTCGGCCGGCTGCTGCTCGCCGTCGGGGATCACGCGGTGTCCGCGCCAGTCAACGCGCGGGTTCTGGAGATCGGCGAGCGGGTCCACGGGCCGGATCATCCGGTGACGTTGCGTGCGCTGGCCGCCGTGGCGGCGGACCGTCGGGCGGCTGGCGAGTTCGCCCGGGCGGTCGAGCTGGGCCATACCGCCTGGGCACGCGCTGTGCGCGCCCAGGGGCCGGACGATCCGCTGACGCTAGGCGCCGCGCACGACCTGGCGGTCTCGCTGCGGCTGGCGGGCGAGGTCCGGCAGGCCCGGGACATCGACGACGACACCTGGCACCGGCATCGGCGCCGGCGTGGGCACCGGTCCCGCTCACGTGCGGGCGCGGGCACCCGGGCCCGGTCCGGTGCGGACGACCTTGCCGTCCTGGAGTCCGACAGCAGCCAGAACCTCAACCTGCGGGAGCTGGGCGACTACCCCGGCGCACGCGGCCGTCAGGAGGAGCTGGTGGGCCGGCTGCGGGTGCTGCTGGCCGACGAGAGCCATCCGGAGCTGCTGCGGGCGCTGCGGCACCTGGCCGTCGTGCAGCGTCGGGCGGGCGAGCTCGACACCGCGCTGCGGACCTCGCGGATCTCCTGGGAGCGGCTGCTGGCCCGCTACGGCCCGGCCCACCCGGAGACACTCGCCTCCGCGCAGTGCCATTCGACGGACCTGCGGCACACCGGCGACCTCGACGGGGCGCTCCGGCTGTGCGCGGACGTCCGTGCCGGCCTCCACAGCGGCGCCGGCGCCGGCCACCCGCACACCCTCGCAGCCGAGGCGAATCTGGCGGTGATCCACCGGCTCCGCGGCGACACCGAGACAGCGCACGAGCTCAACACGCGGGTGCTCGCGGTGCTGACGTCCGAACTCGGGCCGGATCATCCGCTGCGGGTGCGCTGTGCAGCCAACCTGGCCAGCGACGAGCACACGCTGGGCCGGCCCGAGACGGCCCGCGCGCTCGACGAGGAGACCCTGGCCCGCGCCCGCCAGTGCCTGGGCGCCGAGCACCCGGCGACGCTGGCGGTCCACGCGAACCTGGCCACGGACCTACGTGCACTGGGCGAGACGGGGCGGGCCGAAGCCCTCCACGCCGAGGTGGTCCACGCCCTGGACCGGGTGCTCGGCGACGAGCACCCGGCGACCCGGTCCGCCGTCAGCTGGGTGCGTCTCGACTGCGACATCGACCCGCTGCCGCTGTGAGGCACGGTGGACGGCTCCGCGGTGGACGGCTACGGGGTGGAGGCGGCGGCCCAGTAGGCGTCCCGCAGGGGCTTCTTGTAGAGCTTGCCGTTGTCCAGGCGGGGCAGCTCGGGCACGAAGTCGATCGACCGCGGCCACTTGAACGGTGCCAGCTGGTCCCGGCAGTGGTCCAGCAGCCGCGCGGCCAGCGCCTCCCCGGCGTCGGCCGGGTCGACCGGCTGGACGACGGCCTTGACCTGCTCCCCGAGCTCCGGGTGCGGGACGCCGAAGACGGCGACGTCCACGACCTCGTCGTGCATCACCAGGACGTCCTCGATCTCGCGCGGGTAGATGTTCACGCCCCCGGCGATGATCGTGAAGTCCTTGCGGTCGCTCAGGTAGAGGTAGCCGTCCGTGTCGACATGGCCCACATCGCCCAGGGTGCGCCAGCCCGGATGGGCGGGGTGGCTCACCGCCTTCGTCCGGGCCGGATCGCGGTGGTAGCTGAAGCCGGCGCCGCGGCTCTCGAAGTAGACGGTGCCGGTCTCCCCCGCGGCGAGCTCGGTGCCGTCGTCCGCGCAGATGTGCAGCACACCGCCCTGGGGGCGGCCGACCGAGCCCGGGTGGGCCAGCCACTCCTCGCTGGACAGCCCGGTGCTCCCGAAGTTCTCCGAACCGGAGTAGTACTCGTACAGGATCGGGCCCCACCATTCGATCATCCGGCGCTTGACGTCGACCGGGCACGGCGCCGCGGCGTGGACGGCCACCCGCATGCTCGACAGGTCGTAGCGGCCGCGGGCCTCCGGCGGGAGCTTGAGCATCCGCACGAACATCGTCGGCACCCACTGTGCGGCGCCCACCCGGTAGCGCTCGATCGCGCGCAGCGCCTCCTCGGCGTCGAAGCGCGGCAGCACGACGACCGTGCCGCCGACACTGTGCAACACGGCGGACACCCGCAGCGGAGCCGCATGGTAGAGCGGCGCGGGTGACAGGTACACCGAGTCGGCGCCGAGACCGAACATGCGCGCCGTCCCGTTCAGCAGCTGGACATCGCCGGCCGAGGCGGGGGTGTCCGGCAGCGGGAAGCGGATGCCCTTCGGCCGACCGGTCGTGCCCGAGCTGTAGAGCATGAACGAGCCGCGGACCTCGTCGTCACGAGGCCCGGCGGCGTAGCCGGCAGCGGCCGTGTCGAGCTCCGCGTAGTGCGCGGACGTCCCGTCGAGCAGGAGCCGCAGCAGCACGTGCGGCGTGTCGGCCACGACCTCCTCGGCGAGGCCGGCCAGCTTCCGGGTGCTGATCAGTGCCCGGGCGCCGCTGTCGTTCACGAGATGGGTGACTTCGGGCGCTGTCAGGTGGGAGTTGATCGGCGTGATGTAGAGGCCACAGTTGAGGCCCGCCCACACCACCTCGAAATAGCGGAGATGGTTCTCGGCGAGGATCGCCAGGCAGTCGCCCGGGCGCAGGCCCGAGTCGACGAGTAAGCGCGCCAGCCGCGCGGCCCCCTCGGCCAGCTCACGGTAGGTCTGGACGCGGTCCTCACCGTCCGGGCCACCGGTGAGGATCACCGCGGGCTTGTCGGGGGTGAGCGTCACGAAATCGGGCGGGTACATGTGATCCTCCGGGTCCCACAGGGCGGACGGCGACCTCTACGGGAACTATCAGACTCCCGGCCCACGGGATAGGTGTTGACTTTTGCCGGCACCGAGGGCGGGTGGGCGAACCAGCGCGCCGGATCGCCGCGCAGCCGTCCGGCGAGGCTCTACCCTCGATGCATGACTGAGCACCGCCGGTCCCGCGGGGTCCTGATCGGCGGCGTCGCCCTGCTGGCCGCCGCGGCGATCGTGATGGGCAACGACGGGGACAGCGACTCGGCCGCCGACTCCGGCTCCTCCAGCGACCTCGCGGCCGTCGCGCCCACCCCCGCCGCCTCGGCCGACCCCGGGGATGCCACCAGCAGCGCCGGCGACGCCGGGAGCGGCTCCGGCAGCGGCGGGAGCGGCTCGGAGCGCGGGTCGTCGGCCCCACAGGGCGCTCCCGCTGCCCCCGACGGCGCCGCTCCGGGTGCGCCGTTCTGCGGTGCGAGCCGGTACATCGAGGAGATCACGGTCCAGGAGTGGGCGGGCGGCGACTTCCGAATCTCCGTGTGGCCCAAGGACGAGGCACGCCACGCCGACGACCGGGACGCCGCCAGTGCCGAGATCTGGGCAGCCGTCCGCGCCTGTGTCGGCACACCTGACCGGGGAGTCGCCGAGAGCCTGCAGGACCAGCTCCGCTGCCACGAGTTCCTCGCCCTGGTGCCCGGCTCCGGCAGCGAGGAGTACGCGACCGGCGACACGTTCGACGTCGAGAGCTGGCGGCCGACACCCGGGCGCCGCCGCTGGCTCTCCACCCGGTGCGGCAACACCCTGGGCACCGACCCGACCTCCGCACCCGTGCGGACCTATCGCCCCGACGGCGTCCCGCCGCGGTCCGCACCCACCGGGGAACACGCCTGAACCGAATGATGCGGGACCAGTGAAATCATGGTCTCGTGCGACCCACCGTCACCCGGGCCGATCGGGTTCCTTTCCGGCGAGAATCGCCGGAGCGGGGGGCACGGAGGTTTGGGGGTACCGCGAAATGGACGCTTCCGGATTTTCCGGTTCCGCACCCGAAGCCGACAGTTCACCCAGCACCGCGCATTTGTCCGGCACCGCGTATTTGTCCGGCGTGAAGGCTGCGCGCGGGTTGCGGAGGCGAGCTCGGGTCCCGGTGGCAGCCCGCGCGTTCTGGCGGCGGGCGTGGGCCTTCCGCGGGCTCGACATCACGGCCGCGATGGCGTCGACGTCCTGCCTGGTCGTCGCGCCGCACCCGGATGACGAGACGCTGGGCTGCGCGGCAGCGATCATGCGGAAGCGGGCGGCCGGCGTCCCGGTGACGGTAGCGATCGTCAGTGACGGCGCGGGGGGCGCCTCCGCTGTGGAGACCTCGGGGCAGCTGTCCGAGGTGCGGCGGCGCGAGGCGGTCCGGGCCTGCGCCCGCCTCGGCGTCGACGAGGGTGACGTGGTCTTTCTCGACTTTCCCGACACCGCGCTGGACCAGCACCTCGACGAGGTCGCCGCCGCGCTCGCCCGGCTCGTCGGCAGCCGGACGCCCCGGCAGATCCTCGTGCCAACCTCCTGCGAGGGGCATCCGGACCACGACGCGAGCCACGAGGCGGTCCGCCGGGCGGTGCAGGCCAGCGGCTTCCGCGGCGAGATCCTCGAGTACACCGTGTGGCTCTGGACCCACTGGCCCTGGACCGTCGGGCACGGCACCGGCCGCTGGACGGCCCGCCGGCTGCTGCTGGCCCCCATCCGGCGGGTGAGCGAGCTGCGGCCGCTGCTTGTCGACGCCCGCGGCCTGCGCGAACACCAGAAGCAGGCGCTCGCCGAGCATGTCACGCAGACCGGCCCCGCCGTCCCTTCCAGGGGCGATGCCGCGGTGGCGCGCGCTGCCGGAGGGGGCAGCGCGCTGGTTCCGCCGCCGCTCAGCGGATCCTTGCTGGCGGTCCTGGAGAGTCGGTACGAGATCTACGTCCCGGCCGGTTCGTTGCGTCACCTCGACTTCGACCGTCCGTGGCGGGCAACCGTGGCGTCGGTAGCGACATCGCGGACCGCTGACGAGCAGGCGTCGCCCCGGGCAACGGCGGGACCGGGCTGACCGGGCCGCGGGGCGCGGCCCGTGCGGTTGGTGCGGTTGGTGCGAGCAGGCGGCGCCGCGCGTGGAACTCCGCGATGCCCCGGCGGTAGGCGGCTTCCTTGCGGCGGGCGATGGCCTCCGGATCGAGGTCGGCCACGCCGCGCCTGCCCTGGTCAGCGACCTCGGCCGCCCAGCCGGCGTTCAGGAGGAACGGCGCCAGCGCGTCCGCCAGCGCACCCGGGTCGCCGGCGGCGACCACGCTGCCCGCGTTCCAGCTCCGGACGAACGGCGCGATTCCGGTCCGGCTCGTCACGACGACGGGACGTCCCGCCGCGAGCGCCTCGGCGGCGACGATGGAGAAGCTCTCGAAGTGGCTGGGCACCGCCACGACCCGGGCCCGGCGGAACACCTCGCGAATCTCCCCGGCCGCCAGATGCCCGGTGAACTCGACGTCCAGCCCCAGCTCACGGGCCCGGCAGGCCAGCCAGGCACCCGACGGGACACCGTTGATCTCACCGGCCGAGCGGCCCACGACGACGAGCCGGTGCACCACCCCGGCGGCACGCAGCCGGGCGCAGGCGTCCAGCAGCACGTCGACGCCCTTGGACGGTTCCACCCGCCCCACCACCGCGATCGTCGGCCCGGTGGTCCGCACGTCCGGCACACCCCGCCACGGCTCCGCGTCGAAGAGGTTCGGGATCACCTCGACGGCCTGTCGCCCCAGCCAGCCGCTCCGGCGCAGCTCGTCGACAAGCAGCTGTGACGGCGCGGTCACGACGGCGGCGCGCCGGGCCGAGGTGCGGTCAAGCCGGTCGGCCAGCTGCCCGCGTACACCCAGCGGCCGCCCCGCGAGACGGACGGCGAGCATCGTCGGGCAGTGCAGGTGGATGGCGAGCGGGTAGGTGCCGTGGACGGCCTCGATCAGCCCACGGGTCTCCCCGTCCTGCGTCTCGATGATGTCCGGGCGCAGCCGCAGGTGGCGCATCCAGACGCTGTACGACAGGGAGAGACTGGCCCGCAGGGCCAGCGAGTCGCGCGGGTAAAGCGGGCCGCGCAGTCGGGCGCCGTAACCGCCGAGCGCGCGCGTCACCGGTGCCTGCAACAACGGCCGCCGGTGGACGTGCACGCCGCGCTCCACCGTGTCCGTGATGCGGCGCCCCTGGGCGCACAGCACGTGCACGTTGTGCCCGAGTCCGACCAGTGCGGCCGCGAGCGTCGCGGTATAGGTACCGGCGCCGTCCCAGACAATCGGCGGATACTGCTCGCAGAAGAAGAGAACTGATAACGTCCTGAATGTTCGGAGAAGGCCCATCGCATCCCCAGACTGAACCCGGCGCGGGCGGGTCACGTACCGGAAGTCAAACACCGGAAACAGCAGGCAAAGGATACTCGGGCGGACCCACGCCGAAGGCCGCCCATCGGGCCCTGGCCGGCTGCGTTAGCCGGCGTCCTGATTCAGCGCGACCCGGCACCAATATTCGTTCCGCGCGGAATCCGCCATATGCCCGCCGAATGTCTGCGCTCCGCACCGTTCCTCCCCACGCCGGCGCGGGGAGGAACGGTGCGCCGAGTCCGGGAACGGTGCGGAGATCGGGGGCGGGACGCTCAGGGGCGGGTGGGTGCCAGATCGACCTGCAGCACCGGCCGGGTCGCAGCTGAGATCCACGGCCATGCGTCCTGATCGCCGCCGGGCCCGGCGGCGGCCCCCGGGCCTGCGGGCAGTCGCCGCCACCCGAGCCCCGGAGCGAGCAGGGAGAGATCTCCTCCCGCCCGGCGTGCCAGCGGGATCCGTTCCTCCCAGACGGCGGCTCCCGGCCCGGTACCCGTCGCGTAACCGACGATGAGATCTGCCGGCAGGGCGATGCCATCGACCCCGTTCGCCGGGCCCGTCCCGATTTCGTCCGAGCCGGTGGCAGGCCCGGTGGTGAGCACGAACGTGTGGCGACGGCCATCCGCTGGCCGCAGCACACGCTGCTGATCTCCCAGCCGGACGTACAG
>NZ_MBLM01000186.1 GCF_001854655.1 Parafrankia colletiae
GGCAGGCTCGGTGCCGGTAGCCGCCGGTGGGTGATCGTGCTGGCGGTCCGCTGGTACCTGCGGTTCGCCTTGTCGTACCGGGACGTGGAGGAGCTGCCGGCCGAACGCGGCCTCGAGGTCGATCACGTCACGGTCTACCGGTGGGCGCAGCGCTTCACGCCTCTGCTCGTCGAGGCGGCCCGGCTCTGCCGGCACCGGCCCGGGGACAGGTGGTACGTGGATGAAACGTATGTGAAGGTCGTCGGCCGGTGGACCTACCTGTACCGGGCTGTCGACCAGCACGGGCAGGTCATCGACGTTCTGGCCAGCACCCGCCGCGACCAGGCCGCCCGCTGGTTCTTCACCCGAGCCCTGTCCCATGGCCGCCCGGTTGAGGTCACCACCGACAAAGCACCGGTCTACCCGCGGATCCTCGACGAACTGCTCCCCGAGGCCTGCCACGTCGACGCCGCCCGGGAGAACAACCGGATCGAAGCCGACCACGGCCGGTTGAAGGGACGGCTGCGGCCGATGCGCGGGTTGAAACGCCTCCGGTCCGTCCAGACCGTCAGCGCGGGGCACGCCCTGGCCAGAACATCCGCCGCGGACACTACGAACTCGCCCTCGACACCGACCCCCACCTTCGGCTGGTAGCCGCGTTCACCGAGCTCGCAGCAGCTGTCTGACCCCAGGCCGCCAAGGCCCTGGCATGCGCTGTCTTCCCGCAACGCAACAGCACCACGCGATGCCGGTGGGTCGGTGAGCGGCAGGGGTCAGGGTGCGATGAACTGAAAGTCGAGTTCGATCTTGACCTTGTCCGCGAGAGCCAGCTTGCCGGCGCCGAGCGGCATGTTGAAGGTGATGCCGAAGTCACTGCGGCGGATCTCGCCGGTGGCGGCGAACCCGGACCGCACACGGTCATCGATGGGGTGGGTATCGACGCCGTAGAACTCGACGTTCAGCGTGACGGGCTTGGTCACGCCGTTGATCGTCAGGTTGCCGGCAAGTTCGTACTCATCGTCGCTGCCCGTGACCGAGGTTGACACGAAGGTCATGCTGGGATGCTTCTCGAGGTCGAAGAAGTCGGTGGTGCGCAGGTGTGCGTCGCGGTCGGCCTGGTTCGTGTTGATCGAGGCGAGGTCGATCGCGGCTTCGACGGCCACCGATCCCACCGTGTCACCGACGGTCAGGGTCGCGTCGAAGGTGTCGAAGCGGCCACGGACGTTGGTCACGCCCAGATGACGGATCTGGAAGTTGACGCTGGAGTGTGCGATGTCGACGGACCAGGTGCCGGCAACAAGAGGGAGTGGCTCGACGCCGGATGTGGATGCCGCTGGCGCTGTCACGGGACCTCCAGGGTTACGCGTGGTGATCGCGATGATACTTGCGGGTACAACAGGGATTAACGAAAGCTTAGCGGCCAACGAAACACAAGCCCATCAGAGTCCGTCGTCATCGCTGCGGGCGCAATGACGCATCGAAGGGTCCGGGCGGCGCAGCAGACGGGACCAGCGACCGACCACCCGATCCGCCGAACGCGATCCGCTGAGCCCTCTGTGCGCGATACGACCGGGTCGCAGTTCGTGTGAGYCCGAACCTTTCCCGCTCAGGACATCCCTCGAATGTTGTCGGGCACTTGAGTTCAGATGAGAACATTGCGGGACCGTTGCGTAGTGCGAGCRCTGTGTCGGACTCTCCGGACTCGACGCTCGGCCCACGAGAACAGCCCCGGTCGGCGCAGCCACCCGCTTCCCGTCGGCGATCCGCCGTGCTCGCCGCCGACTAGCGCTYCCTCGCGTGGCCGGCACCAGGGTGCCCTACGATATCCGCATACGTACCGTGTCGCTCGCGGCTATGTGACAGGCTGTGAGGAAATAGTGACCACGGCCGCCTTTCGGGAACAGCAGAAATCGAGGTCTCATGACACAGGGTGACGCTAACCTTCATCCGCTTGCGCGGGCGACCCGTAATCCGCCTCCTGGCTGGCAGCCGCAGGGGATCGACATCTCCATCCCGAGCGTTGYCCGCGTCTACGACGCGATCCTCGGCGGCAAGGACAACTTCCCTGTGGACCGAGCCATCGCCGAGGAGCTCGTTGCGTTCGTCCCCGACGGGCGCGAGGCCGCGATCTACAACCGGGCCGTGCTCGGCCGTGGTGTCCGTTACCTGGCGGAGCAGGGAATCCGCCAGTTCATCGACCTCGGTTCCGGCTTGCCGACCGCCCGTAACACGCACCAGGTGGCACAGGAGATCATCCCCGAGGCCCGAGTCATTTACGTCGACAACGACCCGATCGTGCTGGCGCATGGCCGGGCCCTGCTCGCCGAGAACCGGTACACCACGGTCATCACGGCCGATGTGCGGCAGCCGGAGGAGATCCTCAGTCACCCCGATCTGCGGTCTCTGATCGACTTTGACCAGCCAGTCGGTCTGCTGATGCTCGGGATCATCCATCACCTCAACGACGAGGAGGACCCGGACGGTCTGGTTGCCCGGTACCGAAACGCGGTGACTGCCGGCAGCTACCTGTTTCTCACCCATTTCGTCGATCACGGCACCCAGACCGACGACCTCCAGAAGGCCATCCTCACCGACCTCGGTACCGGCCGGTTCCGCACCCTGGAAGAAATCACCGCCTATTTTGATGGCCTGGAACTCGTCGAACCCGGCGTCGTTTACAACCCGCTATGGCGGCCGGATGGTCCGCCTCCCGAGACGCTGCGACTCACCGAGAAGCTGATCGGTGGAGGAATCGGCCGCAAACCCTGACGAGGAGCACGGCGCCCCCCGGAGCGGGAGCTGTTACGACCCTCCCACAAGGAATTTCTGACTGTCAGTAGGGTAGCCCGCAGAGGGGCATCTCAACTCTCGGGCTCCGGCAGATCCCGGCGTTACTGAGACGGCGCTGTTGCGGCCCGGTGAGCGGCGGTCAGACGGCTGCGGCGAGTTCGGTGAACGCGGCTGCCAGCCGAAGTCTCGGGTCGGTGTCGACGGCGAGGTCGCAGTGGCCGCGGCGGATTTTCTGGATCATGGTGTGTCCAGTGTTGATGGTCTGGACCGAGCGCAGCCGTTTCAGGCCACGCATCGGCCGGAGCCGGGCTTTCAACCGGCCGTGGTCGGCTTCGATCCGGTTGTTCTCCCGGGCCGCGTCGACGTGGCAGGCCTCGGGAAGTGGCTCGTCGAGGAGCCGTGGGTACACCGGTGCTTTGTCAGTGGTGACTTCCACCGGCCGGCGGCCATGAGACAGGGCCTTGGCGAAGAACCTTCGGGCGGCGGCTTGGTCGCGACGGGTGCTGGCGAGGACATCGATGACCTGACCGTGCTGGTCAACGGCCCGGTACAGGTAGGTCCACCGGCCGGCAACCTTTACGTACGTCTTATCCACAAACCACCTGTCGCCAGGACGGTGTCGACAAGGCCGGGCCGCGTCGGCGAGCAGGGGCGTGAAGCGCTGTACCCACCGGTACACGGTCACGTGATCAACTTCGAGGCCGCGTTCGGCGAGCAGCTCCTCGACGTCCCGGTACGACAGCGCGAACCGCAAGTACCAGCGAACCGCCAGAACGATCGCCTCAGGCGGGAACCGGAACCCGGCGAACTCCGACACTGGCGCCGGCGGAGTGACCGAACCTCGACCCATCACCTGATCATGCCCGACCGCCGGTCCAGGGGCCCGTCACGGCCGATGCAACAGAGCGGTGGTGGTGTGACACGGCCCGCGTCGGCGTCCACGGGCCCGCTGGCGGTCCACGTCCAGGTGATGCCGCTGACGGCACTGTTGCGTCGACGAGGTCCGCCGTGGCGGCTACCGATGATTAATGATCATGTTGTTATCTCGCCTGATGTTGCCGACGGGCGGTCCGACGCCGCCGCCTCTGGTGACGATTCACAGCTGGTCACCGTGGCTGTGATGGCGAGCACCGCGAAGGGCTGGGCGCACGTCGATCTCATGATCCCCCCGATCATCCACGCGGGGAGGATCTTAGGGCCGCTTCTGCAGCGGTGAGTGCCGCGATCGGGGCTGCCGATCGGCCAGGTCGGATGGTGCGTCGACGCTGCTGGTGCCGGCCCCCGATGCCGGGGCTCGATCGGTGCCGGTTCCGGTCTGAGGTGCTCGTGGTGGGGCCGCTGGTACCTGCGGATCGAGCTGTCCGGGGTCTGGTGGATCCCGCGAAGGCGACGATCTGACTGCAGATCTGGAGGCGGCGCGGCTCCTGAGGCCTTCATGGCCGCTTCCGAGGATCCTGCTGGCAGGCTGCTCGGCCTTCAGGCTGGACGAGGCACGATCAGGGTGAGCTGTTCCGGGTCGGATGCGCGAGTGCCGCCGCGGGTGTGCGACGTCCCGGGGCGGGGTCTATCGGCTGTATGTCCGGCGGCTGTAGGTCTGCGGTCGTGGCGACGAACTACGCCCAGCCGGCCGGGGCGGGCGGCGAGACGCCTGCGAGGTGGACCTCTGCGGGGCAGGTGCCTCGTGGGTGGAGGGTCCGAGGTCTGGGAGGTCGAGAGCTTCGGGATCAGGTTCCCCGAAGTCGGGTGCACGAAAGAGGTCGCATGTCAGGGGCGGCGGGGCCTGGCCCGGCCGGGTCTGCGCCGTCTCCGGTGCGGAGAACAAGGATGTTGAGGATATAGCGATGAGGATCTCACCTTCGGAGTGGGGCCGCTGGCGAGCGGCCCGTGGCAGTGTCAGGGTACCTCGCCGGAGGCCGTGCCTCCGGAGGGTGATTTATGTCGACGCTTCGGCCCTGGAAGCTGCCTGTCGGGATGGCTGGTGGGGTCTCGCGGAGATCCACAGGGTCGCGCATATCTGCGAGCTGTCAAGAAGCCCAGGAAATGTCAGGAAAGGGATTCCGGAAAAGCCTGAGAAAGGTGCATGGATCGCCTCTCGACGTGGGCCGTCAGGGACTCGAACCCTGAACTCACCGGTTAAAAGCCCGTAGGTCGGCCTGTCGGCTAGTGTCGCATGGTGCCGCCAGGTGTGTGTTTGTGCAGGTCACGGGCGTTCTGTGTGTCGCGGATTGTCGGCGGCTGCCGGATGGTGGTTCGCCGTCCGGGTTCACGATGTGCACACCCGGCCGATGCCTGGGACGGCTGTGGATCTCCGGCAGCCATCGATCGCCTTCAAGGCTACTACTGCCGCGCCCCTGCTGCCGACCCGGTACGAGATAGGTCCACCGGCCGGCGACCTTCACTACGTTTGATCGACGAACCGCCTGTCGCCGGGACGGTGCCGGCACGGCCGCGCTGCCTCGACCAGCAGGAGCGGGAAGCGCTGCGCTCACCGGTACACGGTCACGTGATCAACCTCTATGCCGCGTTCAGCGAGCAGCTCCTCGACGTCCCGGTAGGACAGTGTGTACCGCAGGTACTGTACCGGTTCTGAGCTGCGCCATTAGGCGACCCGCTTGTATTCCGTTGATGAGGCCTCCGGAGACGGGTCGGCGTTTGGTCCGCTCCTGGGCCAGGTCGGCAATGGGGTGGTCGGGCCGTGGTGGCTGAAGGTCGCGGCCAGGCCAATTTATGGCACCCCACGCGCTCTATTGAGTCAGGACTTCGATCTTGTACCAGATACCTTCCTTGGTTGGAAAGACCGGGGAGCCATCGGCGTCGGTCATCTTCCATCGCGCGTAGCACTCACCAGGAGAGCTGGATGTCGTGATTTTCACGCTCGCCTGAACGGACTGGCCGGGCGCCGTATCAGGTATACGAACCCTGGCCTCGGATAGACAGCCCCCCGCATCCTCTTCCATCCTGCTCATATACCGGTCCTTCCAGAACACCGTTCCCGTGTTATGGATCTCCCATATCTTTGTCAGGACCTCGTCGGGGCGTACCTCGCTCCCGTCCGGGAGCGTGATGTCGATGCCACCCTCAGAATTGTCGCCCGGCAGTGGGTAGCGGTTCGGCTCGGCGTTCTCGCCCGCCGAGCCGCCGAAGAGGTTGCCGATCCAGACAAGAATTCCGACCACGGCCACCATAATCGGCACTGCGGCTCCCGAGAGGAGCTGATGCTCCTTGACCCAGTGGTTGAGCCTGCCTACCAGGGAACCGCTGTCGCTGGAACCACCCTCGCCAGACGAATCGGGTCGGCCGTCAGTATCGGGGCCACCATCGCCGGAGGAACTATCTCCACCGGCGGCGCCGCTGGGAGGGGCTCCGGTTCCAGGGCCTCCGCTGGGTGCTGTCATCACTGCCTTCCTACAGACGGCGGCGCGCGCCGTCTGTTGTGGTTGTAACGTGGCGCCGCAAAGCCACTTGGCTCGCCGTCAGTCGCAGGGCGGAGCGAACGTGGCAGTGTCCGCACCCGTATAGAGGAAAGAGTCCGAGACGAATCCGCTCCGGTCGATGCTTCCGGGATTGATCTGTTCGCCTGTGTCAGGGGTGGGGTCGCCAGGCGGGTCGTATGACTCGATGCGAACCCACGTGTCCGACGTCCCGTATGGTCCCGGGATGGGGACGTCTCGCCGGTAGCAGGCGAAGGTCACCTCGGTGCCATCCGGCAGCGCATCGATGATCGTCCCTCCGCCGATGGCGTTGCCGGGGCCAGGGTCAGCGAGGACGGACAGGCCGATGGACGCGACAACCTGACCCTTGAGAGCGAAGGATCTGTCGTCCGTGCACGTGAAGCCCGACCGCTCGGGGTGCACGCACGCCCGGTAGTTGCCATCGCTGCCGCTTCCGACGCTAACCATCATGCTGTACCCGGACCGGCCTGGTTCCCGGTCGTATACCGCCGCGTCTACGGTCGCGGCGTCCACGATTGTGCCGCCGGGTGATGTCGCCGCTTGAACGGTGAACTCGTTTCCGATCGTCTGGTCGAAACCGCCCGATAGCACGCGCCGTGCCCAGGCCGCATCGCACAGGGCGGAGTAGCGAAGCTCAATCTTTGATGTTTCATGCCATCCGACGTCGACGGTGTCGACGGGCTTAGCGTCCGAGGCGCATCCCGTCGCGATCGGGTCCAGTCCCGAGCAGGAGACGCCACGACATCCACTCGTCGAGGCGACCGGCGCCGAAAATAGTTCATTCTTTTCAGGCATTGCACTAATCAAGGCGAGGCCGGCGCCAGCCAACATCGTCAGAGCGAAGGGAGCGATCGCGAGCCGACGCATCTTTGGGTCTCCTCGTTCACGGGTCTTGAATGCCGCAGAGCTCGAACGTCCGGACATCGTAGCTAAGTGGTCCTGTCGGAGTCATCCGTGTAGCGCGAGAGAATCGACGTATTCGCAAACAAGTTGTATTTATCGCCCTTATTGGGTCCGTTGCATAGACGGGGTCTGGTGGCGTTAGCGCTTGTCAACGGTCTCCGCAATCGGGATCTGTCCCTGATCTTGTGATCGGACTGACCACGGGGGTGCGCGCTGACCAGGATCGACCTTCTGTGATCATGTGTYGGGTGCCTCTCTGACCTTGGGGTTCTCCTTCCGCATCTGGCGGGTCTGTTTGTCGATCGGGTGGACCGGTCTGGTGATCGGCTGCGGTTACGGGCCCGTGTTCGAGGAGCCGCTGGTGCGTGCCCCGGGTGCGGGGTGGTCTCGGAGCGGGTCCACGGGCGGTATCGCCGGCGGTTGGTCGATGCGGCGATCGCGGGTGCTCAGGTGGAGATCGATCTGCTGGTTCGGCGGTTCCGCTGCCTGACAGCCGGCTGTCCGCGGGTGACGTTCGCGGAGCAGGTCGTGGGTCTGACGAGTCCGCATGCCCGGTTCACCCCGCTCGCCGGTCGGATGATCGAGGCGATCGGGTTGGCGTTGGCGGGCAGAGCCGGAGCACGCCTCGCCGGCCGGATGGGCCTTCCCGCGGGGCGGAACACGCTGCTACGCCGAGTCCGGGCCCTGTCAGACCCGCAGATCGGGGTGGTGACGGTCCTCGGGGTGGATGACTTCGCGCTGCGCCGGGGTCGGGTCTACGGGACGGTCCTGATCGATCTCGACAGCCACCGGCCGGTGGACCTGCTACCCGACCGGGACGCGGCGACGTTCGCCGGCTGGCTGGCCGAGCATCCCGGCGCGCAGGTGATCTGCCGGGACCGCGCCGGCGCCTACGCCGACGGCGCCCGCACCGGTGCCCCGGACGCGGTGCAGGTGGCGGACCGCTTCCATCTGTGGAGCAACCTCGCCGGGTACGTCGAGACGACGGTCGCCCGAGCACCGTTCCTGCCTGGCGCAACCACCGGCCACCGACAAGGCCGCGGACGAGCCGCGGGCGGACCTTGACAGCACGGTGGCCGCAGCGCGGGACGCCCATTTCGAGCAGCGGGCGTTCGTGCGCCACGCCCGCGAGCGGTACGCCGCCGTCCAGGAACTCAAGGCCGCGGGCGTGGGTATCACACCGATCGCCGCGCGACTCGGCCTGGCCCGAGGAACGGTCCGCACGTACTACCGCGCCGCCAGCGTCGACGACGTCCTGGCCAAGGCCCGCGACGGGCGCGGTTCGATCCTGCGGCCGTGGGAGCCCTACCTCACCGAGCGGGTCAACGCCGGGATCACCAACGGCAGCCAGCTGTTTCAGAAGATCCGCGACCGAGGCTACACCGGGAGCAGAGCCGTGGTCCTGGCCTACCTGCGCCCCCTCCGCGCCAGCGACGGCACCGCCGCACCCGCGGCACGACAGGCGCCCAAGGTCCGCACCGTCACCCGGTGGATCCTCACCCATCCCGAACACCTGGACGAGCAGGAGACTCTGGCGTTGCAGACGATCCTTACCCGCTGCCAGGACCTCCAGAAGACCGCCGGCCACGTCACGGCGTTCGCGCAGATGCTCACCGGTCGTCACGGCGAGCGGCTCAACGGCTGGATCGCCGCCGTCGACGCCGACGACCTGCCCGAACTTCACCGCTTCACCCGCGGCGTTCTGCGCGACCACGACGCCGTCCTCAACGGACTGACCTTGGCGCACAGCTCCGGACAGGTCGAAGGAGCCGTGAACCGCATCATTCTGTGGAATCCAGCTTGTCGGTTTAACGCCGGTTTGGTGCTGCGGTTAGCGGTCTCTGCGTTCTCCGGAGGTCGGCTGCTTGACGATCAGCGGCAGGGGTGCGCCGGGTTCGGCGCGAAGTTCGCGGGGCGTCGGGCCCGCGGGGGTGGCGACGTCGGCGAGACGTTCGAGGAGTCGGCCGAGGGCGGCGTTGTCGTCATCGACGGCGGCGCGTTCGTCGTCGGTCAGCGGGATGCTCGCGAGCAGGCGCTGTAGCCCGGCTTGGGCCTCGAGTAGCTGGGCCTTCGTCGAGTCCTTGGGCGTGTAGAAGTCGCAACGGGCGCAGGCCATCCGGTGGGGGCACTGCTCGAAGAACGTGTAGGAACACAGGCCATGGCCGAGGTCGTAGTACTGCCAAGGATCGCCGCCGGCCGCGGCCCCGGAGGCGACGGCGTCCCGGTCGAGGAGCACCTCGATGGTGCGCACGTTGCGGGCGAAGTAGCCGGCGTCGCCGTAGGCCCGAGTGAGCGTGACAGGGCTGATCTTCGCGTAGTGCTGGGTGGACTGCGGCGAGCGGTGTCCGAGCCACGCCTGCAGCTCGAACAGGCTCATCGGCTCCTTGGCGTTGTAGAGCTGGCTGGCGATCGTGGACCGGGCCCGGTGGCTGGTGATGGCGCCCCGGACGTCGGCGCGCGGGACGCCGGCCTTGCGACAGAGCACCGGGATGAGCGAGGTGTTGATGTAGGTCTGCGGAACACGGCGAGCGCGGAAGGCGAACAGGAAATCGACCTGCTCGCCGGTGCGCCGGTCGGGCATCGCCGGCTGATGCGGCCGCGCGTGTTGCCAGGCGTCGATGACCCGGCCCATCAGCGGGTCGACCGGCTTCGTGAACGCGGTCCCGGTCTTGTGGGTGGGGACGTCAAGCAGGCAGACCGCGTCACCACCCTCGCTAGCCGTTCCGGCGGTGTCCGTGTGCTGCTGCCAGCGGATGCAACCGAGGCGCAGGCGGGTTATCTCATCGCTGCGCAGGCCGCTGAACAGCCAGGTCAGGGCGATCGCCCGGACCATCTCCAGGGGGTAGAACACGCCGGCACGGCTGGCCGGCAGGTCATCGGCGGCGAGGTTCAGCCCAGCCCACAGCAGTTTCGCCCAGACCTCGTCGGCGATCGTGCGCGGGTTCGGCGCAATCTGGGCGGCGACGCTGCGCGGGGTGGCCAGCACACGCTGCGGATCGAAGCGGCGGGGTAGCCATTCCCATTCTTGGCAGTCGCGGAAGAAGGTGCGCACGGCGGTGAGGTAGGTCGCCTTCGTCGCCGCGGACAACGGCTGGCCGGCCCGGTGGTGAAGGCCGGCGTCGCGTTGGACGAAGTCCCCGACCCGCATCCGGTCGAGGGCCGCGACCCAGGCAGCGCAGGTCTGCCGGGACCACTGCTGCGGCTCGATGATCGTGGGCTGTTCGGCGGCAAGCCACCGGCCGGCCTTCAACAAGGTGGTCCGGAAACCGCGCCGGACCCTGGGCGTCAGCGTCGAGGTCGCGTACCAGCGCTGCACCCAGTCCGCCCACGACGGCGGGACTCCCTCGGGCGTGGGCTCGCGACTGTCACCGCGGGCGGGCGGCTCACACAGGCCGAGCGAGGCGGCGGCCCGCTGCACGGCGTTCAGCACGGCGAACTGGTGCGCAGGCAGGCCGCCCTCGGCGCGCGCCTGACCGAACAGATCGCTGGACCAGTCGGCCAGCCGCGGGCTGCGGTTGAGGAGCAGCAGATGGCAGACCACGGTCGGAAGCAGCTTGTCCCGCTCGTCCCCGAGACGATAACCCCAGCCTGCGAGCACCCGCCGCAGTTCACCGACGGCGTCGTCGACCGGCTGCCGGCCGAAGACGCGCTAGGCGAGCGCGGCCCGGCTGAACTTGCCCAGGGCATCGAAGTCGGTGAACCCGCCCAGGAGATAGGCGTGAGCGACCAGGCACGGCCGCGCGGACTCATCCGCCCATGCCGGCACCGACCGGCGGAACTGCGCCTGGTCATGGCCGATCAGCGCGAGCCAGTCGGCCGGGGTCCATGCCCAGAACGACCGGCGTTCCTGCCCGCACCTGCCGAGCACGACGGCGACCGCGTCCAGCAACGCCCGCCGCTGGTGGAAGGTGCCTGAGCACTGCAGGCAGGCCGTGACGTCGTCGAGTGGCCGCCGCAGCCGGTCGAGGGCCGTCCATCCCGACGCCTCGCGGCGGCTGGGATGCAGACGCCGCAGCCCCTCGACGTCCAGCCCGAGCAGGGCATCGCACTCCCGAGCCGTCAGCCGGTGGCCGCGGTCGTACTGGGCCGGCACGATCGGCCATCGCCAGCCGTCCGCCGACGGCAGGTGCTTGGCGACGGCGGCGGTCATGACCGCGACGCGGCGCCGCCGCCGGTGGCGGCCTCGGTGAGCTGCCGCACCCGCAAGGCATGGATATGTTCCATCCCGCGGCTGAGCTTGTCCGCCAAGTCCCGGCCGGACAGGTGGATGTACTGCAGCGTGGTGTCGGTGCTGCGATGGCCGGCGAACGTGGCGATCGCGTGCAGCTCCCAGCCCATCCGGGCCAGGTCCGTCAGGCACAGATGCCGCGTCGTGTGCGTGGAGAACCGCGGCATCTCGGCCGCCAGCGCCGCCGCGTGCACGACCTTCGACCATGTCCACAACGTCAGCGGCTCCGCGCGGTTACGCCGGGACTCGGACAGGAACAACGGTCCCCGCGCCCGGCTGAGCGTCGCGCGCTGCACGAGGTAGTCCGCCAGCAGCGCACCGGTCGCCGCCGAGTACGGCACCACCCGCTCCCGCCGACCCTTCGTCGTCTCCGCGCGGACCCGCAGCATCCGACGCCCGGGATCGAGGTCGTCGGTGCGCAGCGCGCACAGCTCCTCGCGCCGCAGCGCGGCGTCATACGCCAGCGCGAGCATCAACCGGTTACGCGACCGCTCGCCCCGGAACACCTCCAGCACGGCGAGCCACTGCGCCTCGTCGGGGATCCACGGCAGCCGACTCAACCGTGGCACCAGGCCACGCTGCCCGCCGCCGCCCCAGCGGCCCGGCGTGTACCGGCCGCGGCCCACCGGGTTGGACGCGCGCGCACCCTCCTCGACGAGGAAGTCGTAGAACAACCGCACCGGGACCAGCCGCTGCTGCAACGTCGCGTTCGCCAGACCGACACCCGAGTCGATCGACACGACGTTGCCGCCCCGACGGCTCGGCCGGCTGGTCAGGTCCCGCACGAACGCGGCGACATCGGCACGCGTCGCGGTCACCGGGTCGACGCCGTTCCGCTCGCAGACCTGCAGATACTCGGCCAGCCCACGGGCATACGCCTCGATCGTCCGAGGCGCCCGCCCGAGATCGGACCAGACCCCAAGCCAGACGGCCGCCGACGCGTGCCGGCCAAGCACCGGCCACCTCGCCTCCAGCGCCGCCCCGCCCTCCAACCGTCCTCCCAGTCCGTCGCTCTTCGCAGGAGGAATATCACTCCTTGGCGTCACATCCTGGGAGGTCGAGCCGCGCCCGACGTGTCACCACTCGCCGCACCGGCCGAGACTCCGACCTCGCCACGCAGCCCGCACGCCGGCGCCGCGCCCGTGCCGTGATTCCACGTAACTGTAAAAATGATCAAACGGCAGATGTATGGCAGGGCGAACTTCGACCTGCTCCGCAAACGAGTTCTCCTCGCGACCTGACGGCGCCCAGGTCTACTTCGATCACAAGATCAGGGACAGATCCATGTTTCAGCGGCGCGGTGATCCTCGCCGGAAGCGGGCCTCCGGCGTTGCCCGAGGGAGGGGGGTGTTCGAGGAGAGGGCTACTACAGATCTCGCATGGCCTCTGTGCCTACCGACCTCTGGCTGTACCGCCGACGCAAGATCGCCGCTACGGCCGTCGCGACGGTCCACTCGCGATGCATCAACTCCATGAGTCGTTCCTCAGCCCCCACGACCACGAAACCAGCTTCTATGAGTACGGTAGTGTCGCGTAACCGTTCAAAGCCCTACCTGTGAACGAAACCGGGGCAGCTTCAGGTAGGCCGCGGYGCGATCGGTGCTAATCTCGACGAGCCGTCGGCCGTGGGAGAGCGCAGGGATGAAGAAGCGGCGGGCGGCGGCCAGATCCGATCAATTTGCCACCGTATCGGGACCACTGTGGTCGATGGCGTCCATAGCGAACCGAATAGGTTCCGAAAATTGCGATTGATGAGTATACATGACCCCATGTAAACACTTGTCGCTATTTATCGCGGGACGGAGCTCAAGGAGTATGGCAAGTCTCGGAAATCTGCAGAGATCGGAGCCTACACGGCCAACGAGATAAGTCCACGGATCAGAAACATCAGGACTGYTGTTTCTCATACAGTTTCCATTTGCCATTCCCGAAGCTTCCGAAGATTCTCTCCTTCGAGACTTAGTCGGCCTCCTCAAGTGACGAGAGATAGCAGGGGCGTCCCGGTTATCTGGGCGCTWGCGTCGCTCTTCATATTTCTCTTGAACTCGCGCAGCATCGAAGTATTTTACTTCATACTCGTTCGCTAGTTCCGTCAGATAGGTTTTCGTAGCACGTAGTTTCGCGATAATATCTTCTACCTGAGAGTCTGGGATTAGCGTAGCGCTTCGGTGATTCACATCGCTAATCACCGCCCCCAGCTGCGAGATGGCCGGAATCACGCTCTCACGAATCTCAACCCCGTACGCTTTGACGCTTTTATGCGCTCTAATCTTGAGTTTGCAAGTGGTGATGGAATGATGCATATCGCGCAGCTCTCCCACGAGTCGACGTCTTTCAATCGTGTCCGCCTCCATTCTTCGACGCTTATTCTCGGCGCTAATTCGGTTTCGTTCCTCCTCGCGCTCTCGATTCGCTTCCTCTTGTTTGTGGCGTTGCTCGTTAGCGCGATTATGGTCGGAGACGAAGTATGATACGACTCCAACCGAGATTAGCGCCGCCGTCAGCGCGAGTAGCGCCTTCGCGATTTCGCCGTTACGTACAAATCCTGCCTTTTCATCATCCGGTGAGATTAATATGGCGCCTACGGTTGCGCAAATGGACCCAACGAGGCAAGCGACAGGGATCCTATACCTCAGGCGAATCGGAGGAGTGGCGGGGAACGGGTCGCCTTGATCGGTACTAGAGGAGGTTTTATCGGTCACTGGAACTCCGCTTATTGTAAGCCTGGCGAGTCATCCTAGATTATTGTCAATGACACAACTCYGTCCTCTTTGTATGTGCAAAGGCGCAGATCTTGGCGGAGCATCTCTGTGYTTGCGCGCCGCGGGCTCGCCTTAAACGCGTGTGCATAAACTCGGCACTATGCATCTCCTCCTCGGGGCCGGACGACGCGGAGCCGACGCGCAGGCGTAGGGACGGTCAACTGTTTTCATGCTTTTCAGAGTGCGACGAGAACGGCTCCGCTGCAAGTGCGATGGAAACTAGATGTAGGTATGTCCCGATTACCTTCGTCCTGGTGTGCATCACACCCGGGTGTATTTTTGTGCACCGTCAGGAAGTTCTCCGGGCTTTATACACATAGCTCCCTCTCGTTGGGGAAGGAACCTGGATCGTCATTGGCGCCAACTATCTCCCGGCGTGCCGCGTGACTGGCAATTTGTGGCCGAGGCGTGTAGCCGCTGAAGTTGAGGTCTCAGCCAGGCTGACGGTGGCGCGTCGGTCGGGAAGGCACACCTGTGCTGACAGGTAGTCCCAGAGGACAACGGATCCGAGAGCAGTTCGATGGTCGGGCCTTCGCCRGACCGATGAGATCGTCCGGGAAGGTGCGCGGTGGATGCTCGCGGCCGCGTTAAAAGCCGAGGTTGACGCCTATATTGCCGAACTCGCCGACGAGTGTGACGACCGCGGCCGCCGGCTGGTGGTCCGCAACGGCCACGCCCGGCCCAGGGAGGTGATGACCGCCGTCGGTGCGGTCGGGGTGACCGCACCGCGGCTCAACAACCGCACGGCACGGTCGATCCGGTCAGCGGTGAACGGTACCGGTGGGGCGACCCGAGATGCCAGCTGCTCGCCGGGCCGGCGTGGGAGGCGGTCCGCGACGATGTCCTGGCCGGTCTGGGGCGGTTTGGAGTGTTCGACCCCGCAACCCGTTCTTCGCCGGCCGAGGCGGGCTTCTGCGAGGGTGACTCGGCCGCTACACGGCTCAGCGCTCATGMCTTCCAGCGAAACATCCGCGCTAACTGCATCGGAGAACGTCGCTCACATAGGTATTCGGTGGCTGTGCTCGCCAAACGTTTCCGGAGCTGTCCCATTGCCAGTATCTTCCGCCGTTATAGCGTTGGAGCGTTTCTCGCTGGAGGACCTCGGCGTCGGTCAGGTGGCCGTCGTTGGGATAGTTGCCGCCTGGTGCGTGGCGATTCAGATAGACGGTCGCTTCGGCTCGTTTGGTCTGAAGGAGTGCGACTCCTCGCGTGACGTTCGCGCTCCAGTTCCAGCGCTGCTCGCAGGTGGCCGCCGGGTTGCAGAGCTGCATGATGCCGACGTCACCGCCACTGCCTCTGAGGGGAAGGCCGTCAGTCCAGAATTGTCGTCGGCTGCTCTCGTGGCAAGCGACCTGGTCGGCGTCGCTGCCAGGACCTCCGCAGGCGGCCGTGATGGTTGCGGGGGTTGGGTTGGTGCCGCGGACATGTACTGACACCTCAGCGGCCAGTCTTCGCCCGTTGACCGTGACGGAGACCTTTATTCGAGCCTCGCCTCCCTGTATAAAGCCCAGGGCCGGTGTCCAGCTTCCTCCCGTGCTGTTTCCGGTCTCCTGATTCGAGCAGACAACTTGCGCGCTGAGGCAAGAGCCCTGCCGCGGGGTCTCGGAAATGACGATGTCCCAGCTGAAATCCGTCAGGGCCGTCGGGTCTGGGTTGACGCCGCTGATCCGTGCTCGACAATTGATCACCGGCATAGCTGGCGTCGCGTCGATAAGAAGAGTCGATCCAGCTGTCGGCTGGTCGATAACGAGTGCGGGAGGCTGGGTACCGAGCGCTCCTGCGTCGGCAGCGAGCGCGGTTGACAGCAGTACCTTCGTGTTGTTAGCGAGGGCGGTTTGCTGAAGGAGCAGGACGCTCGGGGCAAGGGGATCACTCATCGGAGACCTCGGTTGAGACCACTATGTCGTCGCCAGTCGCCGAAACCGTGATTTTCCCAGGCAGTTCCACTGCGGTTGGGAAGACCTGAGCGTATATCGCCGCCTTGTCGGCATCGGTATCAGTGATGATGCCGCGGCCCAGGATCTCCCTGTCGATTCGGTTCTCCCGCACCTTGTTCTCAAGTTCGCGTTGCTTGACCGCGCTCAGCTGCAGTCCTGCCGAGTAGTCGTCGAGGGCGTTGCCTTGACCGAGGATGGCGTCGACGATAACCCCTTCGGTGCGCATGACGATCTTGTTGGCCGACAGGATGACTCCGGGAACGGTGATCTGGTTGCCGGTCTCATCGGTGTAGGTCGATTTGTGGCTCTTGCGAAAGCGCCAGTACGAGTCGCCAACCGCAACGTTCTTTTTCTCGATAATTGGCGGGTCGACGAGTTGATCGTCGTAGTCGTACACGGTATTGAGTTGGTCGAGGATGAGTTCGCGGATCTCCTCCCGCCGATCCGGCTGGATGTACTTCTCGATAAGGCCATCGAGCTTGGGCAGGGGTACCTCTTCGACGGACTCGGAGTAGCCGTTCCAGAAGGCTACTCGTGTGTCGACCAGGTGCAGAAGGGTGATGTGCTCCTGGTTGAGCTGCCGGAAGATGAAGTTCAGGGTGCGTCCGACGTTGATGTTCTCCAACTGCCGGGTGATCGAGGTCTCTTCGCCCGATTCCTCCTTCACCTCGCTGGAGGTGTTGACCTGGACGTCACGTTTGCTGGACGCCTTGGATGCGTGTTTATTGACCGCATTGCTGATGTTCTTGGAGAACTCTTCGCGTTGCGAGGCGGTGCCGCCCTTCACGCCGCCGCTGACCTTGGCGCTCCCAAACCCCCACGACACATTCGCCTCGGCCTCGGCGTGGTACTCGAAGCTTCCTTGGCTCGCCTTCTTGTCGGACTGCTCGTTCTGCACGGAGTTTTCGAAGTCGTCGGCGCTCTCCCTAGTAAAGGAGTCCAGGACGCTGGAGGCCGATTTGCTGTCGCTTGCGCTCTTGCGGAAGGTCTTGACGCTGATGGTCGTCTTCTCGCCGGGGAGCAAACTGAAGGTGTTGAGCGTTCGGCCCGCTCCGTATTGTCCGAGGAAGGACGAGAGTCGATAGGTCTCTATGATCACGATCTGCGGATGGGCTTTGGCCGGTTCCGGTAGGAAGGAATGGGCGTACTCACCCCACAGGGTGCGGAACACGTTCAAGCGCTTACCGGCCTTGAGCTGGTCGGTGATGTGCTCGATATCGAGGTCGGTCAGATGTGGACGCTCGGCCTGGTCAGCGAGGGACGGACCCGCCAGGACCGAGCCGCGCACCGCCTGCGGCAGTTTCGTCTGCGCTCTCCCTGCCGGTTCCCCTGCCGGATCGGTAAGCGCCGACAGGTCGGCCTGCACGGCTCTGGCGCGCAGGCCGCGAGCTAGAACACTGATGGTGGCGATATCCAGTGTGCCGTCGCTGGCATGCACAGCGAGCTGACCGGAGAACAGGCCCGCGTGTGTCGCCGCAGGTGCCTTGATGTTCGGGAAGAACTGTTCGTTACCGAGCCGCAGAGCGTCGGCGACTCGACCGGCGGAGACGTCCCTCATCTGTGCGATGGAGGCTCGGTCCGGGACCACGAAGGCAGCCTCGGTGAAGACGACGTTGCTGCCGTCTTCCTCGCCCAGGTCTAGGACGATGCCGTTACGTCCGCTGTACGACGTCGGCTCCGGCACGTTGTAACTAAGAATCGGTGCCTTGCCTTCCGGGTCAAGCTCCATCATCGGCGCAGCCACAGCCTTACCCCCTCAATTCGCAGGAAGTCCTGTCGCGACGAGCCCCCGTCATCGTACGCTCGCTCTGTGTATATCCCCTCAGGTGATGCCGCGTCGATAGCAACAGCCGATAGATACCGAAGCGATGGTGACTATTACAGATAACAACCAATTTTCTGCGGCAAGGTCACCGGCGACCTGGCAGGGTGGGGGGAGTGTCCGATCAACGGCTCTGGTGCACTTTCGGTGGTGACAGGGCGTTAGCCGAGCAGGATGCGGTGGCGGAGCAGGGTGAATCCTGCTCGGCCGTGCATCTGGCGCATGATCTTTTTGGTTGTGGTGTTCACGCCTTCGGTTCCGCCGTTGTGGTGGGGCAGGGTGAGGGCGGCGTCGACAGCCGCGCGGTCGAGGTCGAGACCGCGGGTGAAGGAATGCAGGTGGGGCAGGTCAGCGGCCCGGGCGGTGGTGATCCACTCGTCGAGTCTGTGGGCGTTGCCGTCAGCGGGGCGGAGAAGGTCCGCGAAGCCGCGGACGAGTCCGGCGAGGGCGGTCATTTCGGGGCAGGCGGTGGTRAGTTCGGCGAGCCGGTCGCGTTGGCTGTCGGTGAGGGTGTCGGGTCGGGTGAGCAGGAGCCGGGTCGGGTGAGCAGGAGCCGGGTAACGCGCCGGGGTGAGATCGCGGGCCGGTCACTGTCGGCGCGGCCCTAGTTGATGTAGCGGACGAACAGGTTGTGGCTGCCTGTATAGCCCTGCTGTGTGATCTCGTGGAACAGGTGGAGCACGGGCACGGCGGGGGGTTCGGCGCGGCGGCGTTTCAGATGGTCGCGGTAGGGATCGACCAGGGTCGGCCGGTAGAGGGGAGCGCGCACCAGCCGCTCAGGCTTGCTGGCCCGCGCGTAGCGTTTGACCGTGTTCAGGCCTAGGTTGAGCCGTCGGGCGCAGTCGAGCAGGCCGACACCCTGGTCGAGTAGGTCATGGACCTGCTGCCAGCGTTGCCGGGTCGTCTGTGCGCGGGGGCCGTCGTTCGGTGGTGGGCCGGCTTTCGCCCAGCAGCCGCTGTGCGCGGCGACCTCGGTGAGCGCTACCTGGGCGAGGTCGTGCCACAGATGCCACCGGTCGCTGGCTCGGACCGCGTTGGGCAGGGCGCGGCGGACCGCTTCGGCGTAGGTACCGGAGCCGTCCCGGCAGACCACCTGCACGCCGGGGTGGGCGCGCAGCCAGGCCTCCAGTCCGTCGGCGCCGCGGTCGGGCAGGACATCGACGCGGCGCCGGGTCTGCGCGTCGATCAGGATCGTGGCGTAGCGGCGCCGGCGGCGCAGCGCGAAGCCGTCCACGCCCAGCACCCGGGGCACCTCGAACGGCGGGAGCGGGAGACGCAGCAGGCTGCGCAGCGCGCTGTGCCGGGACAACCGGATCGCCAGCGCGGACAGGACCCGAACACCGGCCCGGCCGGCTAACTCCCGCACAACCGCGCCGGTCTGAGCTGCCAGCCTGTCCGTGCGCCGCTGGTAGCGCTCCAGTACCCCCGGGAGCTGTTCACGGAATGTCTGCCGGCACCCGCGGGTCGGGCAGACCAGCCGGCGGACCCGCACGATCATCAGGACCCGGCGGGCATCGATCGCGACATCCGCCAGCGTCCGCTCGTGATAGCTGTGCACCCGCGACGTCACGACCCCACAACCCGGGCAGGCCACCGGCCTCTCAGGCGTCCGTGCCCGCAACCGGACCAGCTCGCCCTCGTCGGCCACATCCTCGACGACCAGCGGTGACAGACCCGAAAACACCAGCTCAATGAGATGATCCGCTCCGTCCATGACACATCGTGTCGCCACACGCCGGGCGGATTGGCCGCCTTCCACCGTCAAGCCTCACCGGGGACCACACTCCGTCACCACCGAAAGTGAGCCAGAGCCGTTGATCAGACACTCCCCCTAACGGGGCCTCCGCGCCCGACCCCGCCATGTGAGGGTTTGCTACTCGCAAGGAGTATCTAGATCACGGCTCTGTCTCACTCGCGACAGAGCCGCTGCCAAGCTAAGGCCGCGACGCCGGTGGCACAGGCAGGGTCGAAGTTGCGATGCGGGTGCGGCC
>NZ_MBLM01000187.1 GCF_001854655.1 Parafrankia colletiae
CCTGCCTCGCCGGGGTGGCACCCTCCACCCGCCAATCCGGCAAGGTCAAGGCCGTCACCTTCCGCTGGGGCGCGGACAAACACCTGCGCGACGCCCTGTGCGACTTCGCCGGCGATTCCCGCCGCGCCAACCCCTGGGCAGCCGACCTCTACCAGCGCGCCCGAGCCCGCGRCCACGACCACCCCCACGCCGTGCGCGTCCTCGCCCGCGCCTGGGTCAACGTCATCTGGCGCTGCTGGYAGGACGGCGTCCCCTACGACCCCACCGCCCACGGCGCACTCCARACARYCCTCAAACAAGATCAGAAAACGGTCRCCGATCAAGCTCGGCAAGCGGCGGCTTGACACAGGGCAACTCATGCCGGCGCCGGGCGGAACAGCGGGAGGTAGATCGGATCGTGGTCCTCGAACACGACCTCCACCGGCATGCCGATGCTCACCTTCTCCGGCTCCACACCGACGATGTTGGTCAGCAGGCGGAGGCCAGGCTGCTCGTCGATCTCCACGACACCGATGAGGTAGACGTCGCCGATGCCGTCCCAGGCCTGGTGGTTCACGGTGAACGAGTACAGCGTGCCCGTCCCGCGCACCGCCTCGGGTCCTGTCGCCCGGCCGTGGCACTGCGGGCAGAACGACGTCGGCGGGTGGATGAAGTAGGAGCAGGCACGGCAGCGTAGGAAGCGCAGCCTGCCGTCGCCCCCGGACGTCCAGAAGAACGCCGTCGGCCCCTCTGCCGGCGGCAGCACCCGACGCACCCGTCCCTGCATCCATCCTCCTTCGAGCCGCTCGTGGTTGCGCTCCGACGCTAGCATGATTAAAAATGACGTTTGTATAGTCCGGTCGAGCAGGAGGACCCGCCGATGACAGAGGACACCGAGAGTGCCGAGGACCGCACGCCAGCGTCACCGAACGCCTTGGGGGGGCGGCATCCCCAGGCGACGTACGGACTGCTGCGCGACACCTCACCGGTCATGCGGGTCGACGGAGTCGGAGTCCTCGTCAGCAGCTGGGCACTCGTCGACGAGGCGCTGCATCACCCCGATGCCTTCTCCTCCGCGCTCCACACGGGCAGGCTGGGAAACCACCGCCCGCTGATCCCCCTGGAAGTCGATCCCCCCGACCACAGGAAGTTCCGCAGGATTCTCGACCCGCTGTTCTCGCCGCAACGCATGAAGCTCCTCGAAGCCTCCGTCGCCCAGCTCGTGAACGATCTGATCGACGACTTCGGCGATGACGACGAGATCGATTTCACACAGCAGTTCTCCGTCCCCTTCCCCTCCCAGGTCTTTCTCACCATGCTCGGGTTGCCGATGGACGAGCTGCCTACCGTACTCGCGCTGAAAGACGGGATCATCCGGCCGGACGCGGTCGCGGGGAAACCACTTGGCCATCCGGATGTCGCCGCCCGCCAGACGGCGACCGCCCAGGCGATCTACGACTATTTCACCAACATTCTCGACGAACGGCAGGGCGAGCGACGCGACGATCTTCTGAGTTACTTCCTCGAAGCCGAGGTCGAGGGTGATCGTCTCACGCGCGAAGATATCCTCGACATCTGTTTTCTGTTCCTCGTCGCCGGCCTCGACACCGTGTCAGCATCACTCGACTGCTTCTTCGCCTACCTGGCCGAGCATCCTGAGCGACGTCTGGAGATCGTGAAGGATCCGTCCGTCGTCCCCGCGGTCGTCGAGGAGCTGCTGCGCTGGGAGTCACCCGTGGCTGCGGTAGGCCGGGTCGCGGCACGGGACACCGAGCTCGGCGGCTGCCTGATCCGAGCCGGCGAGAACGTCATGCCGATGCTCGGCGCAGCCAACACCGACGACACGCACCTCGCCGACGCCACCACCGTGCGGTGGGACCGCAGAGTCAACCGGCACCTGGCCTTCGGTGGTGGCGTCCACCGGTGCCTGGGCTCCCATCTCGCCCGGCTCGAGCTGCGCGTCGCGTTGAAACTGTGGCATGAGCGGATTCCGGACTACCAGATCCGACCCGGCGTCGAACTAATGTTCTCCAACGGCGTCCGTGCAGCGGAATCCTTCCCGATGGTTCTTGGCTCCCCTAGGAGATAGTCATGCAGATGGACGAGATGATCCTGGTCAGCGTAGATGATCATATTATTGAGCCACCCGACCTTTTCAAGGATTTCATTCCGGCCAAGTACGCCGACCGGGCGCCGCGCCTCGTCTCGGACGAGCACGGCGACAAGTGGGTGTTCGGTGAGGGCGAGGCCCGCACAGCCGGCCTGAACGCGGTCGCCGGCCGCCCGCCCGAGGAGTACGGGCTGGAACCGCAGGCGTTGGCGGAGATCCGAGCGGCCTGCTACGACGTCGACGAACGGGTGCGGGACATGAGCGCGAACGGTGTTCTCGCCTCGCTGAACTTCCCGTCCATGCCCCGATTCTGCGGGCAGTTCTTCGCCTCCCGCGCAGCCCAGGATCCCGACCTTGCGCTGGCCGTCGTACGCGCCTACAACGACTGGCACCTGGACGCCTGGTGCGGATCGCACCCTGACCGGTTCATCCCCTGCGCCATCACACCGATCTGGAACCCTGACCTCATGGCCGAGGAGGTGCGCCGCACAGCCGCGAAGGGCTCACACTGTGTCACTTTCTCCGCGAACCCGTACGGTCTCGGGCTTCCCTCCTTCTACACGGACCACTGGGATCCGTTCTGGGCGGCGTGCGAGGACACCGACACCGTGGTGGCCATGCACATCGGATCAGGAGGGGTAGGCGTGGCGACATCCCCCGACGCTTCGATGAACGTGACGATCACCTGCTCCGGCATCGACATCTTCCCGACCGCCGCCGACCTGGTCTGGTCGCCGATCTTCCAGAAGTTCAAAAACCTCCGCATCGCCCTGTCGGAAGGGGGCATCGGCTGGGTTCCCTACTTCCTCGAAAAGGTCGACTACGTCTACCGGCGACACAACGCCTGGACACACCCTGATCTCGGCGATCGCCTCCCCAGCGAGATTTTCCTCGAACACGTTATCACTTGTTTTATCGTAGACGACTTCGGTCTCGCCAATCTCGACCGCCTGAACCAGGACCTGGTCACCTGGGAATGTGACTACCCCCACTCCGACAGCACCTGGCYGATCTCACCCGAAGGCATCGACGCAGCGGTGCGCCGGTTGAGCGACGAGCAGATCAACAAGGTCACACATCGCAACTCCATGCGACTCTTCTCGTTCGATCCGTTCACCATCAGGCCGGTCGAGCGATGCACGGTAGGAGCGCTGCGGCGGGAGGCCGAAGGACACGACATCTCCATCGTTTCTCGCGGCAACCGAACGACGAAGGCGACGAGTAGCGGCGAATTCGTTACTGGCGCTCGCGGCTAGCCGACTCCGGTAGATACAGAATGCTACAAAACAGGCTAGAAAACGGCACGCGCTGGATGGCATTCGACCGGCCCGCCCGCCTGAACTCCTTCTCCGCCGCCGACTATCGCGACCTCCGACTGGCCCTCGAAGCTGCCGCGGCCGACCCAGCGACAAAGGTCGTCGTGCTGACGGGCAACGGACGCGCGTTCTCGGCCGGCGCGGACCTATCCCTCCTGGATGGGACCTCAGCCTCCRAGGATCGTATACAGGCAGGCGAGGAATTCACCGGTCTGCTAGAGATCCTCGCGGTCTTCGAGAAGCCACTACTTGCAGCGGTGAACGGTTACGCGATCGGCATAGGAGCCACAATCTTGCTGTACTGCGACCTTGTCCTGGTCGCCGAATCGGCTCGACTTCGCCTGCCGTTCACCGCGATGGGACTCGTCCCCGAAGCAGGAAGTTCAGCACTACTGCTGGCGCGAACCCGCAGTCCCGACGCGCTGTGGGCGATGCTCTCAAGTGAATGGATCGACGCTGGCATGGCGCAGCGGATGGGTCTCGCCTGGCGTGTCGTTCCGGATGCTCGCCTTCTCGATGAAACGGCCGACGCGGCGGCGATCCTCGCCGTCCTCGACCCGATATCGGTCACAGCGACCAAACGGCTCCTGACCACCGGCCGCGCGGACACGGCGCGGCATGCTATCCAACGGGAGCTCGACGAAATGCGCGCATTTCCCCCTCGGGCTGAGCTATAGTTCGACGTCGGGATCACCGGGGCGATGACGTCCGTGAACGGTGTCGGCGCGGTGACGCTCACCGGTGCCGAGGTTCGGTCAGCCGCCCTGCACGGCGGTGACGAAGCGCTGCGCCACGTCGACGAGCTCACTCCCGGGGGCGTCGTCGAGCAGGTCCGCCGTCAACGCGACGTCCTTGAAGAGCGTGACATAGTTCCCCGAGTCGGYCATCGCCCGCATGGAACCGGACCGCAGCCGGATCGACGAGCCGAGGCATGCGGAGCTGCTCGTCATGAGGGTCGCCGCGAGGCCCGCGGGGTCGACGCCCAAGGACTGTCCGGCCCGCATCGCGTCTTCGGCGAGCGCGATCTGCGCGGAGAGCAGGGTGTTGTTGATGAGCTTCGCCTTCGAGCCCGCCCCTATCCCACCGAGGTACACGATGTGGTCGGACAGCGCCGACAACAGCTCGGTGACGTCGGCGAGAGTGTCGGAGTCCCCACCGACCATGATTGTCAACTTGCCGTCGAGGGCCCGCTGGCCACCGCCGCTCACCGGCGCGTCCAGAACGCGCAGGCCGTGCCCGACCGCCCGTTCGGCGATCTTGCGCACCTGGTCGGGCGACACCGTGGCGTGCACAAGCACGACAGCTCCGGGGCGCAGGCCCTCGACCAGGCCAGCCGGCCCGAACAGGACCTCCTCAACCCCCGCCGCGTCGAACACGCAGACACCGACCGCGTCGACCTCCGCGCCCATCTCAGCCGGCGACGCCGCAAGGGTGACATCGGTCCCCGCGAACGGCTCCAGCGAACCCGGCCGGCGGGCCCAGACGGTCAGGTCGTGACCCTCGGTCATGATCCGCTGCACCATCGGCAGGCCCATGGCACCGAGCCCGATGAATCCCCCCTTCACAGTGCTCTCCTTGCTACAGAGCTCCACGGCACTGCCGTGGCCGTGACGTCGGGTCAGGCGTGCCGGCAGCCGGGAGCGGCCTTCATCGAACGGTCTTCTGAAGGCGAAAGCGGACTCGCACCCGGCCTCCGGGGATCTTGCCCATGGCGAGAGAGCGGATCTGATCGTCGGTGTTCCCGATACGGGTGCGCTTCCGCCAGCCGTTTGGCCGTGAGATGGCAACCACCGTGGCCGATCCCGGAATCCGCCCACCCCACCGACCAACATCCCGTGGTCGAGCGGTAGTTCCACGGCTCGCACGAGGGAGGGRCTGCGAGCGACGTGGGTGGACCGCGTCGGGACGGTGTCAGAGGCGTTTGATGAACCCGCCGTCGACGGTGACGGTCTGCCCGGTGACGAAGGAGGCTTCGTCGGAGCAGAGCAGCAGTGCCATCCCGACCAGATCCTCTGTCCGACCGAACCTTTTGATCATTTGTTCGCCAAGCATGCGTTGTTTGCTGGTGTCCTCCAGCCGTTCGAGTACGGCCTCGGAAGCGACCATCCCTGGTGCGATGCCGACGACACGGATCCCCTCCTGAGCGAACTCCCGGGCCAGCGAGAGTGTGAGGCCGTTCAGCGCCAGCTTCGAGATGCTGTACGCACCGCCGCCGAGGTAGGAGGAGTTGGAAGACTGGTTGAGGATCACTCCGCCGCCGCGGTCGGTCATCGCGGCGCGGCAGTGGCGGGCACAGAGCACGGCACCGAAAACGTTCACGTCAAACAGCCTGCGCCAGTCCGCCAGCGGCAGCGTGCTGGTGAGGTTGTACTAGCCCATGTGCAGCCCAGCGTTGTTGATGAGGATGTCGACGCCACCGAACCGCTCGACGGTTGTGGTGACCATCGTGGCAACGGAGACCTCATCGGCCACGTCGACGCCGACGGGCAGTGATCCCTCGATGGTGCAGGCGACTTCATGGGCCGCCGTCACGTCGATGTCGGCGATCGTCACCGAGGCGCCCTCGGCCGCGAACGCCTCGGCGTAGGTCCGGCCGAGGCCGTTGCCGGCACCGGTGACGATCACCGATTTCCCCGCGAATCTCTTGTCGGTCACAACCCCGTCCTCACCTGTTGCATCCCATCGGTACAGCACGCGTCGATCGCCAGCGGCGGGGCCCGGATACCGGACTCAGTGGCGAAAACTTACCTGGCGTGCGCCAAGGAAGTAAAGACTCGTCAGCCGACCTGCATGCCTGGACGGCTCGGTAGATTCGCCGGCGTGAAGGCAGGACGCGCACCAGCACGGCGGACGCAGGCGGAGCGGCGTGCGGCAGCCGAGGCCGCGCTACTGCGCGCCGCAGCCGAGATGATCGTCGAACGGGGCGTCGAACGGGCGTCACTGCGCAGCATCGGAGTACGGGCGGGCAGCAGCCGAGAACTGCCCGCCTACCACTTCGGGTCCAAGGAGGCTCTGATCGCCCGCCTCGCGGACCGCGCCCAGCAACAGGCGATAGCGGCGATCTCCGCCGCCCTCGACCGGGCGCAGCGCAACCGCTCAGACCTCACCGCATTCGAGACGCTGTGCGTCACGATGGACACCTACCTCGAGCTGTTCGCCGCGGCGGACGCGGAGGCACGCGCTGTCGTGGTCCTCTGGGGAGCCAGCCTCCCCACGGAATCCGATCTACCCGTCGTCCACGAGGTCGCTCGTCTCAGACATCGCGAACTGACAGGTCAGATCCGGGCTGGTCAGCAGGACGGATCGATCCGCGCTGACGTCGACCCCGCCGCGGCGGCCGTCGTGGTCATGGGCATGGTCCGCGGCGCCGCCGCGATGTCACTGGCCCAGCCCGATGCCGCCGACCCGACCCAGGTCCGGAAACTGTGCGGCGACGCCATCAGCGCGTTCCTCCGCGGGAACGACAAGTCCGCCACCGGGCCCGCATAGCAGTAATCTGCGGCAACCCGCCGAACCGTCCCAATGATCGGCCCTGGGCCGGGCGGCTGGCGACGAGCAGAGCAGGCGGCCCGCGTGGGCGTAGAGCAGCCGCCGCACCGCGCCTGTCCGGCAGGCGTGCGGGTCACCGTCCAACTGGAAATTCTGGAGCCCCACCCTCCAGGCACCTCAGTGTCGCTCGCCTCATGCCTGCTGTACAGTCGTCCAACTTGGTAGTACGTCTGTACAGCGTCAGCGCAGCACAATCTTGGAGCGCCATGCCTGTCGCCGCCATCCCCCTCAGCCCGTACATCGGCCTGGAGATCACCGGAGTGTCGGGTGGAGATCTGCCCACCCGGGAGGCGGCAGTCGATTGTCTGGAGGCCCTGGAGCGGCATGGAGTCGTCGTCTACCGGGAGGCCGACATCAGCGACCGGGAGCTGGTGATATTCAGCCAGCTACTCGGCGAGGTCGTCCCGAATCCTACGGGTGAGCACGAGTTCCCGGAGATCGCCACGATCACGCTGGATCCGTCGAAGACGGACGTGGTGCTGGCCTGGTACAGGCAGGGCAACTTCCTCTGGCACATCGACGGCGCCACCGATGAGCTGCCGCAGAAGGCGACGCTGTTGACAGCGCGCGAGGTGGACGAGAACGGCGGGGACACCGAGTTCGCGAGCACGTATGCGGCCTACGCCGCTCTCCCCGAGGCGGAGAAGGAGCGGATCGCCGATCTCCGTGTGGTGCACAGCTTCGCCACGGCGCAGCGACGGGCCCATCCGGACGCGACCGAGGAGCAGCAGGCCGCGTGGGCGCGGGTGCCTGCCCGGGAGCATCCGCTGGTGTGGACTCGTCAGACCGGCCGTAAGTCGCTGCTGCTCGGCGCGACGACCGGAGAGGTCATCGGCCTGCCCGCGGACGAGGGACGGGCTCTGCTGGAGAGACTGCTCGACTGGTCGACACAGCCAAGATTCCTCCTACGTCACCGGTGGCGCGCCGGTGATCTCGTCATCTGGGACAACACAGGCATGCTGCACCGGGCGACGCCGTTTGCCGCGACGTCGCGGCGGCTCATGCACCGCACCACCCTCGTTGGCGAGGTCGCCGTCGGCTGACGGCCCGGGCGGCGTCTGACGGCCCGGCGGGCCTGGGCCACCGTGGAGACAGAGGGTCTCGCAAGAGCGGAGGCGAGGAGCGTCGGAGGCGGAGATCGGCACCTCGTAGCCGGTCTCCTCGGGCTCCCCCGGGATGGCCGGAGGCATTAGTCAAGCCGATCGTCTCCGGCCCAAGCGGTACCGAACCGCCACAGACTCTGCTGGCCCTGGCTAATCGGCCCCGAGATCCTGCTCTTCGCGCTCGTGCCGACGGGGTTCGATGTGGTCCAGAAACCGCTCGATGGTCTCGACCGCGTCGCGATGACCGGTATGGGTGCCGAAGGTCTCCTCAAGCGCCAGCATGCGGGGAATAGCGTTCATCATGAACAGGAGCCCTGCCGGGGACACAGCCCGTTCGTCAAGGCCATACTGTGTCCACTGCCGGGACACAGCCTCGAGCTGAGCGTCGCGGACGCGCTCACCACCGCGACCGATCTCGCTCTGAATGGCCTTGCGATGGTTCGCGAGCGCCATGAACTCCAGAAGTAGGGCTGTCGCGGTCCTGTCACTCGCGTACTCCCAGACCGCGCGGAGCGGTTGCTCCGTTTGGGATGCCTCGGAGAATCGTTCGAGAATGCGGTCCGTTCCACTCCGCAGCAGCGCCACGAAGAGATCGTCGAGGGTGGGGAAGTAGTACTGCACGAGGCTCGCGGCAACGCCGGCGCGGGCCGCGAGACCTCGGTAGGTGACGGCGGCATAGCCGTGCTCAAGCATGAGCTGCTGCGCGCTGTTCAACAGCAGTGTTCGCGTCCTGGACGTCGTGGATCCGACACGGCGGGAGGATGCCACCAGCTCTGCCTCCTCGTCTCCGCTCCATCCGCTCACTGGCGAAGGTATCCCCTGACGCCGCGGAGCCGATCCCGCGGGTCCCGGCCGACCAACACCACGAGTAGCCGGCAGCCCTATGGGACACCACACTCAGTATCCCCCGCGGCCAGGCAGGCTGTTGGCCGACAGCCACCCGCTACAGCCGGGCGCCCGCCTCGCTCGGACCGGCCGGCGTGTCAGAGGTGTCCGTGCCCAGCGGCACCCCCCGAGATCTTGATCATGCTCCGCGTCCCTCATCGATGGTGTCGCCGGCAGCGGAGAGTGGAGACCGGCTGCGGCGCCGGGCCTCCTGCGTGGAGCCGTTCAGCCGCCCACGTCCACCGYCCGCCGGATCATCGGGTCGCTCTGCTCGCATGCGGCCGGAATCCGATCACGGTCGGCCGTTGAAACCCACACATCAGAGATCCCTACGCTGCCACCGAAGCGAACACATGACTACCGAGAGCAACTTGGCCTTCTACTTTCGGACGACGGACGCCGACTGTACAGTCGTACAACACGGTAGGACGTCTGTACAGCGGTAACGGGGAGGTCGGAATGCGCATCGGTTTGACCGGTGGGGGCAGCTCGGCAGACAGAATCGTCCAACAGGCGAAGGAGGCTGAAAATCAAGGCTTCACGTCTCTGTGGTATGCGAGCGCCGTCACCGGTGACCCGCTCGTCGCCATGGCCATCGCAGGCCGCGAGACAGCCAGGATCGAACTGGGCACCGCCGTCCTGCAGACCTATCCCTGTCATCCCCTGCTGCAGGCCAACCGCGCCGCATCCGTCGTCTCCGCGATGAACCGATCCGGTTTCACCCTGGGCCTCGGCCCCTCGCATGAAGGCTTGATCCGCGACGTCTATGGACTGTCCTACGACCATCCCGGCCGCAGCACTGAGGAGTACGTCACCATCCTCACCGGCCTGCTCCGCGGCGAGGCTGTCGATGTCAAGGGCGAGGACTGGACGGCACGCACCGCCGAGCGGATGGTTCCCATCAGCCACCCAGTGCCCGTGTTGCTCGCAGCCCTGTCGCCACGACTGCTCCGGGTCGCCGGCCAGCTCGCCGACGGCGTGGTGCTGTGGATGGCCCCGCCACGGGCGATCGAGACCCACGTAGCGCCGAAGGTTCACGCCGCGGCAGCCGCGGCGGGCCGCCCGGCCCCGCGCATCGTCGCCGGGCTCCCTGTCGCCGTCCACGACGACCTCGACGAGGCCCGTGCCGCCACGGCAGCTACCGCCGCGGGTTACGGGGGCCTGCCCAACTACCAGCGCATCCTCAGGATCGGCGGGGCCTCCACTGCGACCGAGGCTGCCATCGTCGGCGACGAGGCCTCCGTACACGGCCAGCTCCACGGCCTGATCGACGCTGGTGCCACCGACGTCTGGGCCAATGTGGTTCCGGTGGGYGACACGCGGGAGTCGCGGGCGGCCTCGCGGCGCCGCACCACAGACCTGCTCCGCGAGCTTCTCGACCAGGGCTAATACGACGAGGGAGGACCATCATGTCCGTCGAGGATGAGCTCAAGGAAATTCGCCGTGAACTCCGGTACGTCACGGACCGCATCGCGATTCTCGACTGCGTCATGAAGCAGTCGCGCGGTCACGACCGCCACGACATCGAACTGATGGCGAGCGTCTACCACGACGATGGAGTCGACGAGCACGGGCCCGTCGTGAAGCCTGGCCCCGACTACGGTGCGTACGCCAACCAGGCTCACGCATCAGTCTTCATCGATCACCTGCACAACATCACCACACATACCTGCGAGATCGACGGCGACGAGGCGCACTGCGAAAGCTACGTCATCGGTGCCATGCGTGCCCGTGACGGCAAGAGCATTCACCTCTTCGGAGGCCGATACCTCGATCGCGTCGAGCGCCGGGGCGGCGAATGGAAGATCGCGCTGCGCCGATGCACCCTCGAGTGGACGATGAGCGGCGACACGTCGCTCCTCTCCTCCGGGGCGTTCGCCGGCTTCATCAAGGGCACATGGGACAAGAAAGATCCGTCCTACGCGCGGCCCCTGGACCTGGAGAAGACGCCGRTCGAGAAGTGGTGAGGATGATGGGCCCGGTACATCATCGACGGAAGGAACGATGAAAATGGCACGAATCGAGCCGCTCCCCGCCAAGAAATGGCCGGCTCAGATGCGGGAAGCGTTTGCCGCCCTGGTACCCCCCGCGCCCCGCCACACCCGGTCCGTCCAGGAGGGCGCACCGAAGGCCCGCAACGCCCTCGGGACGTTCGCGCACCATCCAGACCTGGCACGGGCGTTCTTCACCCTCAACGGTCATGTGCTGCTGGCGACCACCCTCGCCCAGCGGCAGACGGAACTGCTGGTCCTGCGCGTCGCGTCGCGTCGCAAGTGCGACTACGTGTGGGCGCAGCACGTCCTCGTCGGTCGCGACGTCGGGCTGACCGATGAGGAGATCGACAAGGTTACGCGGGGGCCAGACGATCCATCTTGGAGCCCGCTCGACGCCACGCTGCTGCGCGCCGTTGACGAGCTGCTCGACGACGGCGCAATCGGTGACGAGACGTGGGCCGCGTTGACCGCCGCACTCGACACCCAGCAGCTTATGGACCTCATCTTCACAGTCGGAGCCTTCGAGGCATCCGCCTTCCTGATGAACTCCTTCGCGTTTGACCTCGACGACGACCTGCGATCCAGATGATCAAGCAACGGGTGGACCCGCATCCGCCACTCCCAACCAGGCGCCGTCGCGACGGCCGGAACGGCTCCCGCCACTACGGTGACCTGGGCACCACCACCGACCGGAGCTGTACCAGCGTCGCGCTCGACCAACAGGGGTCCGGCTACCTCCGGGGTGCGGAGGAGGCCAGGGCCTGGTAGGCGGCGAGCTTCTCGCCGCGCTCGTAGGTGCGGTGGCCGCACCACCTTCGCCACCCACGACCAGGCCCGCGGCGCCATCTTCGATTTCATCGAAGGGTTCTACAACCGGCAACGCCACCACTCCATCAACGGCTGTCTCAGCCCCACGAACACGAAACCCGATTCAACGAGTACCGTCAGGCCGTGTAACCGTTCAAACCCCTACCTGTGAACGAAACCGGGGCAGCTTCAGACCGACGCGTCCGGGGTGGGCCGCGACGGAAACCATCCACCTGCCGCCGCGTCCCCCCGCACATTCCGCTGGCCACTGTGTGATCAATACCGATGTCCGCCGGATCCGTCGATCCCCTCGCCGCCAGTGCCGACAGGAACGCGGCGATGACACCGATCATGTGCGCGTCGGCGAGGCAGTGATCAAAGGGGCGGTTTCGGCCTGGCGACGGCCGTACTGCCCGAGGCCTTCGTTGTCCGGATGGTGCTGGTTCCAGCCGGCCGGATCGCACCGATCCTCGCCAGGAGGCTTTCGGATTCGGTCCAGAGGTGAGCGGCGGCGGCGTCGTCCTGCGCAGCTTCGGAAGGTGCTTCCTCTGCCTTGTCGTGAAAGTAGCGTCCGGCCGGGTGGCCGCCTTCGGGTGAGGTGGCGAGCCAGAGCAGTGTTTCGGCGGCTTCGTCGGGTGGTGCCGTGTCTGCCGCGGCCATGTGGGCCCGCATCGCCGCGTCCCCGTGTGCGGCGAAGTTGCTGGCGACCACACCGGGATGCATGGTCTGGGCGACGATCCCGTCCGGCCCGAATCGCCGTGCCAGCTCGCGGGTGAAGAGGATGTTCGCGAGCTTGGCCCGGCAGTAGGCGACAGCCGGATGGAAGTCGCCGAGGCTCTGCAGGTCGTCCCAGTCGAGTCCCGCGACCGTGCGGTGGCCGCTTGACGACACGGCGATCACCCGCGTGGAGCCGGGCGGCTGGCTGGCTGCGCTCCCCTTGAGCAGAGGCGTCAGCTCCCGGGTGAGCAGGAAGGGGGCGAGATGGTTGGCCGCGAAGGTCGCCTCGGTACCCTCACCGGTGATGATCTTTCTGTCTCGCACGCCGCCGGCGTTGTTGATGAGGACGTCGAGACGACCGGTGAGGTTCCGGAGCTCGCCGGCGACCCGTTTGACCTCCGCCATCAGAGCGAGGTCGCCGCGGATCATGGTGAAGGAGCCGTTTCCGCGCGCCGCTGCGGCGATTTCCGTCTCGGCGGCGGCGCTGCGTTGCGGATCGCGGCCGACGCCGATCACCTGCCAGCCGAGTTCCGCCAGCTTGCGGGCGGTCGCCCGACCGATTCCCGAACTGGCTCCCGTGACGGCCGCGACGGGGCGGTCTGCGTCGAGTTTCAAGGGGATCCCCCCGTAGTCTCTGGCGTGACCGACGGCCGCGAAACGTCCTGGCGTGGCAGGAGGCCGTCGAGCAGCAGGCGGACGGAGAACTGGATCCTCTCGTCCAGCTCGTAGTCCGTCGGCGTGTGGCCGCTGACGATCGTTCTCACCGGGCCACTGACCAGCATGCTCATGAAGACGGATGCGGCGAGTGCGGGGTTGGTGGGGGCGATCGTGCCGGCGGCGACGGCGCGCTCGATCACGCCGGCGACGAACTCGATCACCGGCCTGCCGCTCTGCTCGAAGCTGGCGGTGAAGATCTCGGGGAAGCGGTAGCTCTCGGTGTTGATGATCCGCTGCAGGCGCAGGCCGTTGGGTGTCGCGACCTGAGCGATCCGTAGCCGGGCGATCGCCTCGAGTGTCTCGGCCAGGTCGCCGTTGTCCAGACTCTCGAGCAGGGCCCGCGGGGCGATCTGGCGCTCGATGGCGCGTTGGACCGCCGCGCGGAACAGCGCGGCCTTGTCGGGATAGCGGGCGTAGACCGTGCGTTTGGTCATGTTGACCCGACCGGCGATCATCTCGATCGTCGCCAGCTCGAAGCCACGCTCCAGGAACAGGTCGAGCGCGGTGTCGAGCAGCTCCTCGTGGCGCGCCTCGGCCTGCTCGCGGGTGGGGCGCCCCGCCCCGCGTCGGGGTGTGGCCACTCCGTCGTGCACGTCACCTCGCTCCGGAGTCCCTCTTGCGCTGGGCCGGTACATCGATTAATGATACACGCCAGGTGCCGTTTTGCGAGCTCGACCACCCCTACCAGCAGTAAGGATGCCCTGTGAGCTCAGCTATCGAGACGCTGACCCGGCTGGTCGATGCCGAGGATCGGTTCGATCACTCCCACATCGAGTTGCGCGAGACGCAGTTAGCCGCCCTGAACGAGCGGTTCCAGGAGCGCAGGGACCGCATCCGGCTGCTGGCCCACCGGGCTCGCGAGTCCGGCACCACCGAGATCCGCAGTCGCGAGGACATGGTGGGGCTGCTGTTCCCGCACAGCGTCTACAAGAGCTACCCGGAGAGCTTCCTGATCGAGGAGCGGTGGGACCGGCTCGGCAAATGGCTGGGCACCGTCTCGCCCTACCCGATCAGCCCGATCGAGACCTCCGGCATCGACGGCATCGACGACTGGATCGGACGTCTGGCGGCCGCGGGTCACTACGTCTCCTGCTCCAGCGGCACGACGGGCAAGTCGGCGATGCTGCTCGCGTCGGAGAAGGACATGGCCTGGTCTCGCATCGACACGGTCAACGTGTTCTCCTGGGGCTCGGGGGTGAAGCCGGCGCGGGATCGACGGATGATCGGTGTGGGAGCGACCGCCGCCGTCCCGAAGAACATGGTCATCGCGGAGGCCCAGCAGGCGGCGTTCAGCGATCCTGCCAGGGAGCGTTTCAGCCTGCCCATCCCGCCGATCACGGTCGGGTCGCTGACCAGGATGGTCGTGCTCCGTAAGAAGATCGCAGACGGCACGGCGCTGCCCGGTGAGCTGGCCGGCTTCGAGGAGACCTCCAGGGAACGACAGGAGTCTCTCGACAGGGCGATGATCACGGCGGCCGAGGCGCTCGTCAGGTACCGCGACGAGAAGCTCTACATCGCCGGCATGTGGAACTCGCTGTACCAGGCAGCCAGGATCGTGCGGGACCTGGGCTACTCGGCGAAGGACTTCCACCCCGACAACTGCCTCTACGTCGGCGGCGGGCTCAAGCGCGCACAGTTGCCGCCAGATTACCAGGAGTTCGTCCACGAGACGTTCAACATTCCGGCCAGCCGGAATTTCCAGAACTACTCGATGCAGGAGCTCAACTCCGGTATGCCCAAGTGCCAGAAGGGCAACCGCTATCATCTGCCGCCGTGGATCGTCCCGTTCGTCCTTGATGAGGCAGGCGAGACACTGCTGCCGCACGAGACCGGTGAGGCAGAAGGCCGCGCCGCCTTCTTTGACCTTTCGCTCGACGGGCGCTGGGGCGGCATCATCACCGGCGACAAGATCTCGCTCGATCTGGACCCCTGCGAGTGCGGCCAGAAAGGGCCCTCGGTGCGCGACAACATCGCCCGCTACGCTGATCTCAAGGGCGGCGATGACAAGATCGGGTGTGCCGGCACCGTCGACGCGTATGTGCGAGGCCTGTCATGAGCATCACTGACACCCGACCCCAGCCCGCCGACGCGATAGTCGCCGCGCCGTTCTTCCTGCGCGGTGAGCTTTTCGAGGGCCAGGACGTCACGCACCGTTCACGCGACCTGGGCGTCACTTTCGCCACGCCACGGATCGCCATGGACCGCGCGGTGCACCCGCGCACCGAGGTGCCACCGCTGCTGAACGTCCCGCTCAACGAGATCATCGATTTCCTCGTCGAGACGGGCGAGCGGATCCGTGATCCCCGGAACTCCTTCGTGCAGGACTGCATCGATCGCATGGCCGGCACCCACGTGCTTCCCCGCGCGGTGCTGGAAGGGCAGGTCAAGGGCGCCGCCGCGTATCTCGACAAGCGCCTGCTCGAGACCGTGGTGGAGCAGAACTTCCCCGACCCCAGGGCCCTGGACGAATGGGTGCCCAAGCAGGACTTCACCGGCCGGAAAAGCTACGTCCGCGCCTTCGCTCCCCGGCTGATCCACGTGTTGCCAGGCAACTCCCCGGGCGTCGCGGTGAAATCCATCGCCCAGGGCGCGTTGGTGAAGGCCGTCAACCTGTTCAAGATGTCCTCCAGTGACCCCTTCACCACGGTGGCGGTCCTGCGGACGATGGCGGACATCGATCCCGACCACCCCATCGTGAGGTCGATGTCTGCGGTCTACTGGCGCGGCGGCGACGACGCGGTGGAGCAGGTGCTCTACCGCCCCCAGTACTTCGACAAGATCGTGGCCTGGGGCGGCGGCGACGCGATCAACAACGTGATCAAGTACCTCGGGCCGGGCTTCCAGCTGGTGTCCTTCGACCCCAAGACGTCGATCTCGATGGTCGGCAGGGAGGCCTTCGCCTCCGAGGAGGCGCTCGGCGTCGCCACCGAGCTCGCCGCCGCCGACGTCATGGTCCTCAACCAGGAGGCCTGCGTCGCCAGCCGTTTCGTCTTCGTCGAGGCGGACCAGGCCGACGCGGACCGCTTCAGCGAGCGGCTCCATGCCCGCATCGTCGAGAAGGCGGCCGCCTCGGGTGACGCCCGCCCGCTCGACGCCGACCTGCGCGAGCAGATCGACGTGCTGACGATGCTTGACGACGAGTTCGGAGTCTGGGGCAGGACCGACGGCCACGGGCTGGTGATCCGTTCGGACGAGCCCGTGGACTTCCACCCGATCAACAAGACCGCGAACGTGGTCCGGGTCGACTCGCTCGACGAGGCGATGAAGTACGTCAACGTGGCGACCCAGACGGTCGGCTTCTATCCCTTCGGGCGGATGTCCGACTACCGCGACCGGCTCGCCAGCGGCGGCGCGCAGCGCATCGTCCGGCTGGGCGAGGCCGGGCCGAGCACCATCGGCAACCCGCACGACGCCATGTATCCGCTGCACCGTTTCGTGCACTGGATGGCCCACGAGGACGGCACCCTGACTGGCCGCGACGGCAGCGACGGCAGCGACGGCTGATCCTTCCTTGCGGCGGCGGATCACGCCTGCCTGAGCGCGGAGATCGCGGCAGTGAATGCCGTCGAACGCGAAACAGCGCAGGGCGATGAAGCGCGCCTCGATCCGGTTCGGCCACGAGCTGTCGTCAGATTCCTCCTGGCCGCGGCGACACGTTCCCCGGCGGAAGCACTCCGTCCCATAAAACGGAAGGTTGATGATGTTTCGTAGGACCCGATTAACGGCTACCGCGGCCGTGTGCGCGATAGCCCTCGCCCTCGGGGCATGTGGGGGTGGCGGCGACTCCGGTCCGGGTCCGTCCACAGGCGCGACCGGGGAGCCGGTCGCCGGCGGCGAAGGGCGCCTGCTCCTGCTGGCAGAACCGCGCACACTCGACCCGGCAATTCTGGGCAATGGCTACGCCACCCTCGCCGTGCTGGGGAACGCACTCTACGGCACCCTGATGACCGGCAAGGACGACGGCGGCGTCGAGTACAAGATGGCCGAGTCGTTCGAGACCACTGACAAGGGTAAAACCTTCACCCTCGCACTTCGTGACGGGCTGCTCTTCTCCGACGGAACCCCGCTCAACGCCGAGGCCGTCAAGTTCAACTGGGACCGGCTGAAGGACCCGGCGACCCGGGCCGTCAACCTCGCCGAGGCGTCCGACGTCGCCTCCACCGAGGTCGTGGACGACGTGACCCTCAAGGTCACCCTCGTGAACCCGGTGCCCGCCTTCGCCCAGTCCGTCGTCACCTCCACTCTGAACTGGATCGGCTCACCCGCCGCCCTGAAGAAGGGGGCGCAGGCCTTCGACGCCGCGCCCATCGGCGCCGGGCCGTTCACCCTGGAGAGCTGGACCCGCCAGGCCGACCTCAAGCTGGTCAAAAACCCGCGCTACTGGGACGCTCCCAAGCCGTACCTCGAGCGGCTGACGATGCGCACCGCGACGGAAACGAACCAGCGGTACAACACGGTGCTCACCGGCGGTGCCGATCTGGCCATCGAGTCCAGCCCGGTCAACCTCGACAAGGCCGAGCAGGCGGGCCTGGCCACCGACGTCATGGATCTCAGTGGCGGGCTCTTCCTGGCGATGAACACCCGCCGGGCACCGTTCGACGACATCCGCGCCCGCCGGGCCGTCGCTGCCGCGCTGGACCTGGAAGCGGTGAACCTCGCCGTCTACAACGGCACCGGGAGGCCCGCCGACCTGCTGTTCGCCGACAGTTCACCGTTCCACACGAGTACCACGCTCCACAAGACGGACAAGGCACTTGCTCAGAAGCTGTTCGACGAACTGGCGGCGGACGGAAAGCCGCTCTCGTTTACCTTCACCAGCGCGCCGAGCGCCGAGAACAGGACGATCGCGGAGAACATCCAGGCGCAGCTGGGCGCCTTCAAGAACGTGAAGGTCGAGGTGAAGGTCGCCGAGATCACCGAGTACGTCGCGCTGCGCCGCACGCACGAGTTCGACGCGGCGGTCTCGTCGGCCTTCTTCCAGGACCCCGAGCCCCGGCTCTGGACGACCTTCAACGGGAAGTCCGCGGCCAACCTGCCCGGCATCGACGACCCGAAGCTCAACGATGCTCTCGCCGACGCCCGCGCCGCCGCAACGGAGGACGAGCGCAAGACGGCCTACGCCGTGTTCGAAAAAGCGCTCGTGGACCTGATGCCCGTGGTCTTCCTGGCCCGTGCCGAGCCTGGCGTGATCGCGGGAAAGGGCGTCAGTGGCTTCGTGCAGTACGGACTCGGTTCCCTGCTGCCCGAGGAGATCTGGATCAGCAAGTAGTACCTGATTGACGAGTAGTCCCCCGCCTCGGGCAGAGTCCCTCGCACCGGCACCGAGGCTGGTGCTCCGGCAGCGCTGCCGGAGCACCAGCCTCGGCTGACTGGCGCTCATCCTGGAGTATCCCGGCGGCGCGATCACACGGCGGCGGCTATCCGGCGCCACTGTTCGCGGGGAAAGGCCCGCGCGTCTTCGGTGAGTACCTGGAGGGCGACGTGGTCGGCCCCCGCGGCGCGGTGCTCGTCGACCCTGCGCATGATCGCTTCCTCGTCGCCCCAGGCCACCATGGCGTCGAACAGCCGGTCGCTGACCGAGGCCAGGTCCTCGGCCGAGAAGCCCAGCCGGAGAAGGTTGTTCGCGTAGTTCGGGTGCGTGAGATATCTACGCAGCCAGTCAGCTCCGATCGCCCGGGCCTCCTGCCTCGTCCCGCAGAGAATCACCGTCTGCTCCGGCAGCACGAGCGGGCCGGCGCCGAGCACCTCGCGGGCGAGACGGGTGTGCTCCGGGGTGACCAGATACGCGTGGATTCCGCGGGCACGGTTCGCCGCGAGCGCGAGCATCTTCGGGCCGAGCGCGGCGAGCACCCGGCCGGTCGGCGGCACGGGCGCCTGCGCCGCGTCGAGCGCGTCGAGGAAGGCACCCATCGCGGCCAGGGGCCGCTGATAGCGGCCTGGTTCACCGGCGTCGACCACGTCGGCGTGGCTGACGCCGATGCCCAGCAGGAATCGTTCGCCGTGCTCCGCAGTCAGCGACACGGCCCGGGCCGCGGTCTCTTCCGGGCTGTGCATCCACAGGTTGAGCACGCCGGTCGCGACAACGACGCGCCGGGTCGCGGCGAGTAGCCGGCCAGCCGTGTCGAAGACCGGGCCCCCAGCGTCGGGGAACCACAGCGCGGCGAACCCCAGTTCATCGAGTTCGGCGGCGGCGTCAGCCGCCTCGGCAGGATCCCCGAAGCGCAGCTGCGTGCTCCAGATCCCGACTCCGTTCAGCTCCATGTCGTCCTTAGAGCGTGTCTTGCGTGGCCGCTCCGGGTACATATCTGATCATGGATGTGTTGGAGAGCAGCCTCGCCGGGCGGCTGGTCCCGGACGAGTTGTGGGAGCTGGTGGAACCGCTGCTACCCCGGTTCGAAAATCGCTGGCAGGGCGGTGGGACTGCCCCGATCGAGGATCGGGCGGTGTTCACCGCGGTGGTCTATGTGCTGACCTCGGGGTGTGCCTGGCGGCATCTGCCGGCCGAGTTCGGGGTGTCGGTGCCCACGGCGCACCGTCGGTTCCAGGCGTGGACCCGGGCGGGGGTCTGGCCCCGGCTGCATCGGAAGATCCTTGATCTGCACGGTGCGGCCGGGCAGGTCGACTGGTCATCGGTGATCGTGGACGCGGCCAGCCTCCGCGCGAAAAAAGGGGAAGCCTGACCGGGCCGAACC
>NZ_MBLM01000188.1 GCF_001854655.1 Parafrankia colletiae
GAGGATCCATGGTCGGATCGCGGACCGGCGGCGCGATCGTCTGCACAGGCTGTCCACGAGGATCATCCGCGAGAACCAAACGGTGGTCATCGAGGATCTGTCTGTGCGTTCCATGGTCCGCAACCACTCGCTGGCGCGTGTGATTTCCGATGCGTCCTGGTCGGAGCTGTGGCGGATGCTGGAGTACAAGGCCGGCTGGTATGGCCGCACCGTCATCGTGATCGACCGGTTCTRYCCGTCGTCCAAGACCTGTTCGGTGTGCGGGTCGAGGGTGGAGAAGCTGCCGCTCGACGTCCGGGAATGGACCTGCCRYCGCTGTGGCACGGTCCACGATCGGGACGTGAACGCGGCGACGAACATTCTGGCCGCGGGGCTCGCGGTTGCTGCCTGTGGAGAGGGAGTGAGACCACCTCGCTCCCAGGAGTGAGGAGGCGTCCGTTGACGAATCAGGAACCTGTATCGCGAGGTACAGGAATCTTCGGCCTTCAGGCCGGAGAGGATGTCAAGATCCCGCTGTTCGACCGGCCCTCCRCCATCAGGCGCAGGACGTCCCGTTCCCGCGGGGTCAGCCGTTCGAGCGGATCGCGGCGCCGGCGCACCATCAGCTGCGCGACGACCTCGGGGTCGAGCGCGGTGCCGCCGTCGAGGACCCGRCGCAGCGCGGCGAGGAACTCCGGTACCTGGGCCACCCGATCCTTGAGGAGATAGCCGCTCCGGCTGGTGTCGCCGGAGAGCAGATCGGTGGCGTACCGCTCCTCGACCACTCGGCCGTGCGGGTGACCCGGCCGCCGCCGCACCCCGCCGGCTGCCGGTGCTGTGGGGCAGGGCGGCGGTCCTCGGCGCAGCCGTGCTGGCACCGGCGGCTTCACGCGCCCCCCGCCGGGACGTGGGGAACGGCGGAAGCGGGATCGAAACCGGCGAACGCCAGGCCGATGACGAAGCCCGCGACCTCCTCGAGCTGCCGGGCGCGGTCGAGCGGTCCCAGTACGGCCGGCACACCACCGACGTCACTGATGAGGGCGCTCACGACCCGCAGCGCCGTCGCGTCGTCGCCGCAGATCGTCACCGTGGGCGCCGGGCTTTCCTCGCCGGCGCCCACGGGACGGCGCGTCCACTGGTCGGCCGGATGGAGGTGGAAGGCCTTCACGACGTGAGCGCCCGGAGCCGCCGCGGCGATCCGGCCCGCGGCCGAGGCGCCGTGCTCGGTGAGCAGCACACCGACACCGTGCTCGACGGCATTGGTCGGGTCGATCAACGGCATTCCCGCCAGTGCGCCGTCGGCCGCGCCGGCACTGCGCAGAATGTCGTCGACCCCCGACCACAACACGGCCAGGAGTATGGCGTCGCGCCCGGTGACGGCCTCACGCGGGGTGGCCGCCCGCGTCGGCCCGCCGAGGCTCTCGGCGAGCGCGTCCGCCTTCGCACGGGACCGTCCGCCGATCACCAGTTCGTGCCCGGCCTGGACCCAGCCTCGCCCAAGGCCCTCCGCCAGGGTTCCGGTACCCAGAATCCCGATTCGCATGATTCCTCCTCGCCTTCCCCGCACTCGCGCCGACCACGTCGACCCACTTCGACGGCGACCTTAGGGCGGCCGTTACACACCAGTCGGTGCGCGCGAGACCTGCGACCATGACAGGGATGAACGACCAGGGACGAGACTGTGAGGAGCTCGTGGCGGACTGCCGTGTCCGGGCGGTGACCGACCTGTTCACCCACACCTGGGACCCGGTCGTGCTGACAGCTCTTCGCCGGGGCCCCCGCCGGCGCCGCGAACTGCGTGCCGCCATCGGCGGCCTGAGCGACAAGGTCCTGACCGAGGCACTACGCCGACTGTGCGCGCACGGGCTGCTGGAGCGCCGCGCCTTCGCCCAGGCTCCGCCGCGGGTCGAATACGCGCTGACGGCGCTGGGRCAGAGCCTGGTCGACGGCCCGATGCAGGCGCTCGGCGACTGGATCATCGAGCACGGGGACGAGTTGCTGAACGCTCAGGAGAAAACGTCGTGACCTTGGCGGGGGTCAGTCCATGCCTCGTTTGCCCGGGGTCCAGAACGGCTGGACGACAATCTGCCGGCGGTCCCAGCCCCGCTCGCTCACCAGATGGCGGCGGACGGACTGGCAGGTCCGGGCCTCACCGGCAACGTAGGCGACCGGCCGGCCTTCGGCGCCGGTGTCGGCGGGCTCACGGGGATCGGGCAGGTCGAGGCCGGCGAGCGCCGCCGGAAGCAGCGGGGAGTCGGCGGCCGAGGCGCCGTCACGGTAGGTCCAGGTGAGGTGCTCGGCACGGGGGAGCGGCAGCGCGTCCGCCGGGCTGTCGCACTCGAACACGCCGCGGACCTGGGCGGACGCGGGCAGCCCGCGCAGGATCGCGCCGAAGGGAACCGCCGCGGTGTCGTCACCGACGAACAGGTGGAGGGCCGCCTCGGTGCGCGCGACGAGATGGCCGTCCGGCTTCGTGATGATCGCTTCGTCTCCCGGGGCGACGCCTCGTGCCCAGGCCGCTCCGGGGGCGTCACCGCCGTGGTCGTACACGGCCAGCACCAGCCGTCCGTCCGGGTCGTACTCCCAGACGGAGTAGCTGCGCTTGATGTCGCGAAGGCCCTGCCGCCAGTTGCCCAGCAGGGTCGGGTCCCGGGGAAAGAGCGTCACGTTCTGGCCGGGTGTCCAGGTGAGGCCGGCGAGCGCGGGGCCGGTCAGGACGATCCGGCGGGTGCTCCGGGCCAGCGGGTCGACACTGTCGACCCGCGTGCGCAGCAGCAGCCGGTCCAGCAGCGCGAGGGGCCCCCGCCGAGGGCGAGCAGGGGATGCCACGGGGGAGTCATCAGTCACAGGGCGAGCGTAGGCAGGGGATGACCTGCACTCAAATGCAACTTACTCAATGGCAAAATGCATGGCATGCAATCGGCGTCGTCGTTGGACCTCAATCTGCTGGTGGCTCTCGACGCCCTGCTGGCGGAGGGGAGCGTCAACGGTGCCGCGCGGCGGCTGCGACTGACGGAGTCTGCGGTCAGCCGCGCGCTCGGGCGGATACGACGGGCGATGGACGACCCGGTCCTCGTGCGCGCCGGCCATCGGATGGTGCCCACCCCGCGGGCGCTCGCCGTCCAGGCTGAGGTGCACGCCCTGGTCGAACGGGCCCACGCGGTGTTCACCCCGCTTCGGGAACCCGACCTGGCCACCCTCGCGAGGACGTTCACGATCCTGGCCAGCGACGCGCTGACCACCGCGATCGGCGTCGATCTGCTCGACCGGCTGAGCCGGGAAGCCCCCGGTGTGCGGGTGCGGTTCCTCCCCGAGCCGTCCGCGACCGAGGACCCCCTCCGGGACGGGACGGCCGACCTGGAGGTCGGCGAGATCGACTCGACCTCGCCGGAGATCCACATCGAGGTCCTGGCCGAGGAGCAGGCCCTCGCCGTCGTCCGCGCCGGGCATCCGCTGACCCGGGGCCGTCTGACGCCGGAACGCCTCGCCGCCGCCCGGCATGTCACCGCATCCCGCCGTGGGCGGTTCGCCGGCCCGCTGGACGAGGCCCTCGCGGCGCGGGGCCTGCGCCGGACGGTCGCCGTCTCGGTTCCGTCCCACTCCGCCGCGCTGCTGCTCGTCGCCGGCAGCGACCTGGTCGGCCTGGTACCCGCCCGGCTTGGTCGCAGCCTGCTCACCAGCCTCGGCCTGGTAGCCCTCGACATCGGCCTCGACCTGCCCACGCTGACCATCGCGCAGGCGTGGCATCCCCGTTACGACGCCGACGCGCCGCACCGTTGGCTCCGCGACCGCATCCGCGACACCGTCCGCCAGGCTCTCGCCCTCGACTTCCCGCAGGGGGACCATTCGCCGACCGGCGCTGCGCCGCCGCGGCCTGTGTGAGCTGATGTCTAGGGCGTCTCCGCGTCGTCGGGAGGCACGATCTGGCTGCCATCTCCGGGACGAGGGCCTGTGGCCGGACCGGGGTCCGGTCCGGTTATCGCATCCGGGGATCCGGACTTGCTCAGGCTGTTTATCACGTCCCGAAGCTCAGGCATAATATCCGGGCCGATGGCGGCGAGCCCCGTGATCAGTTCGACCAGCCCCTTCCCCTGAGAGCCGCCAATGTAGGTCCGAAGGTTGGGAACCAGCTTTCCTTTTGCCTCGAGAATCTCGGGAAGTCTCTCGACGATCTGCTGCTGGATCAGAACCTCGTGGTAGCCAGCCTTCGTCCTCAGCATCTCGGCGAGCCGGAAGGCCTCGATCACGGCCATCGCCTGCTCGTGCTCGCGATCGTCGGACCGTTTCTTACGGTTGAGCGCCAGATGGGCCTCGGCTATCCTGATGCGCTCGAGTTCGATTATCGAATTCGACTTGGCTGTCGCTTCTGCCTTGATCTCCTGCTCCATTGCGGCAAACATCGCGCGTTCACGATGAACCGCTCGTTCGATTTCCAGCTCCCGAGTCACCCGATGCGACCTGGCCTCCAGCACCTGCCGCTGCCCCTGCTCGTTCCTCCATTCGTCAGAAAAATCCACACGTTCGGCGACCAGCGGGCTTAGCTCAAACCCGTCGCGCGAAAGTATGTGCACAGAGCGGCGCATGGCCTCGGCTGTCGCATGTCCCGCGTTCCGGTCTATATCTGCTGCCGTGGATGCCCCGACCACGTCACGCAGCTGTCCCATGTAGCAGGCCTTCACGTGATCTTTCATGGTGCCGTGGTTCCCTCCGAAAGCTCGGGCCACGGCAGCCAGAGCCCGGAGGTCGTAGCGGAGTCTGAAGGATCCCGTCGCGCCGAAGGCAACCGGAATCTCGTCGAAGGTGCGGCACTCGACCTCAAAACTGACCGGCTGCCAGGCCAGCGACATCTTCGTAACCCTGTCACCGGGCTGTCGAATCACTTTCCCCTCGGTGACGATCTTGGGTTCCGGTGACCATCTGCCAGTGACCACCGCGACTTCGTCTGGCCCGAGAGAATCTACTAGGTTCGCCATTTTTCGACCTGCAATCACCAGGAGTGACATCAAGATCAGCCCGAGGCCGAGATGGGGGTGTCTTACGACCATCAGTAGGACGGCCGTTGTGGATCCGACGGCCACGAAGGCCGCGATGAAGAGATTTGATCTACAGATCTCAGCGAGTCGCCCGAACAGATCTTGGAGGCGCTCGCGTTCAGGCGTGCGTGATTCGAGGACCACTGCGCATCACACCGACTGAATAGCGCGCATCACGTCGACCAGCCCAYCCCCCTGGAACTCGCGCGCCCGCCCGAGATCGGTGGCCGAGTGAAGGAAGATTTCCTTGATCTTGTCGGCCTGGCCGATGAACTCGCGCCGGACCGAGAGAAATGCGGCGATCGCTCCAGAGACGTGTGCAGCGGACATGCTGGTGCCTGTGAACTCTGCGTAGTGGGAACCGTCCCATTCGTCGTCTTCCGGTTTGGCGTCGGAGCTGGCCGAACTGACGATGAACTCTCCCGGAGCCACGATGTTGGGCTTGAACCGCCCGTCTCCGGTCGGACCCTTCGACGAGAAGTAGGAGATTCCGAAGCGGTGGGGAGAGTCTCGGTGGGTCGAGCCCACCGTGATCGCCCGCATGGCATTACCCGGGTCGTTGATCGTCATACCGACGCCGAGGTCGCCGACGCCGGTCGATCCTGAGTTGCCTGCCGCGATCACGACGACAACCCCCGTCTGGACCAGTCGGTCGACCTCGTTGCAGAGCGGCGAGTACCCCCCGTTGAACCACTCCGAACGGAACACGTAGCCAAGGCTGAGGTTCACGCCATGTATGCGGATGTCCCGTCCGTAGTCGTTGACACGCTGAATGTGTTCCAGTGCTGCTATCACGCTGCTGACGTAGGCCGGCTGCCGGGCGTTGAAGACCTTGTAGCTAACAATTTTGGTACGGGGTGCCACTCCGCTGATCTCCGTGATCGAGCTGACCTGTCCATCGATCGTGTTGTCCCCGTCGAGGAGGTTTCTCCGTACCTGGAGATGGTTGTTGTGGTCGTCGGCGGTGACTTCGCCCGCTATGACTCCCGCGACAGCGGTTCCGTGGCCGAGGCCGAGCATATCTACGGTCGCCATGTTACGGCCAGCAGCCAGGTACTCTGCAGGGGTGTTCTGGCGATAGTGGGGATTGAACGCGGCAACGAGATCGACGTGCTCGAGTGGGGTGGGCAGGTCGAGGTTTCTCCATTTGGCGAAATGGGGATGGCTTGCGTCGACCCCCGAGTCGACGACGGCCCAGTTTATTCCCTCGCCATTCGCGCCGAATGTTGCGCGCGCTGCATCAGCCTTGATCGTGGCAACTGACTTCATCAGAAGCGGGTGTACCTCGAAGTCCGGCCATACTCGCCTGATCGCACGGAGATTAAAACTTCCGAACTCGTACTGGGCGCGCTCGATGTCAATACGGACAATCCACCGAACGACTTCTGGGTGAAGTTCCTCGACGACGTAGGATCGACCAAGCTCACGGGTGAGACCAGACAGGGACTGGGCCCTGCTGTTCATTGATCCGAACAACGAAAATGCTTCGCCGAGAAGATTGTATACTCGTTCGCCCGCTGCCACGCGGCCCTGAGGGAAATCCGGGTTCAGGTCGAAGATGACCCGGACCTGCCCGGGCTTACCGGCCCGTGTCTCCTCCTGTRCAAGTCGTTCCTCGAGTGCGGCAGTTATGACGGATCTTGCGAGAGAAACCTTCTGTGGATCCGGCACATCCCATCTCATGATCGCCCCCGTGTCGTGTAGCTGTCGAAGCAGTGCTCGCGAAGATTACGAGTCGTCAACCGATATCCTTCTTCTGGTTGCACGAGGAAACGGCCCGAGCGGTCGGCCCAGATTCGACAAGCCACGCCTGGACCCGGTGTGTCCTGCTAGCAACCAGAAGGACGTGCTCGTCTGGGGAGAATGCGACTGAGTTGACCCAGCCTCGATGTCGAAGGCGTACAGAGGAGCTTCCCGGCCGCCTCGCCTCGAGGATATATACGTCACTCCGGGCTGYGCAGCTCACAGCTAGATATTCGCCACCAGGCGAGTATGTGAGGCGATGTGGCCGGAGCATCCCCTCATGCTCTTCCCATGTCCAGGTCTCGTCGGCGAGAAGGTCGACTATCGAGATCTTCCCGGCCAGGCCAAGCGCCACCCGGCGTTCGTCAGGACTGAAGGAAAAACCGAATTCCGCGGCGGCGGGGCCGAAACGGAGCAACCCTGACCCGGTGTCCCAGACCCTGACGGCACCGGTCTCGTCGGCTGTCCCGAGCCATCTTCCCGCAGGACTGAGCTGGACACGGGTGACTGCCGGGCGGTGGTCCACTGACCAGAGCGGCTCTGGACTTCCTCCGAGCGAACGCACATGGACCTCGTCGCACGCGTCGGTCGCCACGGCGTACAGACGGCTGTCCTGACTGACGTCAAACGGCACCTGCAGGTCTGTGCCAGGCAGCAGCAGCTCCGGCGCCTCGGCGTTGGGGTGCCAGCGCCAGGCGCCGAACCGGGAGGTCGCTACAACCGCGGCGCCGGAGTGGTCGGCTACGAGCCGTAGCGCGTCGCTGCCCGGCCGCCACCGGTACTCGGCTCCAATCGTCACTGACTGCTGCGGTCCGATGGACAACTGCCTGCCGACACCGTCGGAGCTGACGACTGTCAGCATGGACGAGTCGTGGCCGAACACAGTCGAGACCCGGCCTGCTCCGGAAACCAGGCTGCCGATCAGGCTCCCGGTGTCCACGGACCATACGCGGACTGCACCGAACTCCTCAACGGTCACCAGCCATCTGCCATCGGGGCTGAAGAGCAACGACTTTGCGGTCCCGAAAGCGGCTTCCGGCTCGAGGCGCTCGGCGGCTGCCTGCTCCTGGGTAATCGGGGGAGCAGGGAGCCCGACGTCCGAACGGGGTTCGGAATGGCCAGGGCTTGTCGAGGGGCCGGGGTAGAATATTCCTCTGGCCAGACCACTCGGGGAGGCGCCGATCCCGGCAGCCAGCCGGTCGGCAGCCTCGGCCTCGTCGACCCCGACCAGGTCGACAGGGACAACGTCCGCGACAATGTCGGGAACCTGGCACGGCTGTACTTGCACTGGTACCACTTTCCGGCCCCGGTAGAGCGCGCTGTTGTGCGGAGCGCGATGCAGGTCTGCGCCGGTGAAGAAGTCGTCGGTATATATCGCGATGATGCACTGGGCGCGTTGCAGTGCGGAGCTCATGCGGCCGAGATACGACTCGCCTGCGAGCCAGTCCCGGGTGCCCAGCTCGACAGTGAATCCCTTTCTTTCGAGCTGGTCGGCTATCCATTCGGCCCATGGCTGATCGCTGGTGGCATGCGTGACGTAGAAGTGTAACGGGCCCGGGTGATGCCCGTCATGACTACGCTGGCTCATGCCCGCCCTCGACGCCGATAGGTCGGTGTCCCTAAAGAAGTTGATCTTTTGATGAATGAAGAGGATCGGAGAATCAGCGTACCGCGCGTACCGGCTCCTCCTGGTCCTTGAGTTATCCCCGGTCAAATCCTGCGTTCGCCGAGTTTGTGCGTTGTCCGGCGCCTATGACCAGCACTGCTACGATCTGAAGCGGACAACTACGCAGAGTTGTCTCCGGCGCACATCGGGGGGCGTATGTCGGGGGAGAGCGTGTCGGCCAGGCGTGGCCGGCCGGAGCTGCCGGTGCCCGGGGCACCCGGAGAGGCGCTACATGACTTCGCGCAACAGCTTCGGGTGTTGCGGTACGGGGCCGCGACGCCTCCATACGGGGAAATGTCTGCTTTGGCTCATGTGGGTCGGACGGCACTGAGCAGGGCGGCCGGCGGTCGGGAGTTTCCGTCTCTGGAGGTCACGCTCGGATTTGTGCGGGCCTGCGGCGGCGATGTGGAGGAATGGCGAGCCCGCTGGCAGCGGGCCCGGGCAGCGCACCTCACGGAGGCGCCGGGTGTCGGGCCCGGCACGGATGAGACCGTGACGCCGGCTGCTCCAGCCGTGGCCCCGCAGGCATGGATGGTGCCCTGGTCGGTTCCGTGGCTGAGGAACCCGCACTTTGTCGGCCGGCTGCCGGAACTTGCGGCCCTGCGTGCGGGCTGGTCCGGCGACCGGAACCTGCCTCAGGTCCTCCTCGGTCTTCCGGGTGTCGGGAAGACCCAGCTCGCGGTGGAGTACGCCTATCGGCATGCCGGTGACTACGACCTCGTATGGTGGCTGCCCGCGGAGCAGCCGGCGAGCCTCCTGGCGACGCTGGCCTCCCTTGCCGACCGGCTGGAGATCGGCGTGCGGGGAGATGCGGAGGGATCCGCCTCCGCCGCAGTCGCGGTGTTGGCGGAGGGAAGCCGGTTCCCGCGCTGGTTGGTGGTGCTTGACAATGCGGAGGAGCCCGCCGACCTACATGGGTTGCTCTCCGCCGCGGCCCGTACCACCGGTGGCAATCTGCTCATAACAGCGCGGGATCCGGCGTGGTCCAGCCTCGCGGTTCCGCTCGAGCTGTGTGAGTTGCCAGAACGTGATGCTGTCGCCCTGCTGTCTGCCAGGGCGCCGCGACTCACCGCGCGCGAAGCCAACCGCGTCGCCGAAGCGGTCGGCTACCTGCCGCTGGCCCTGGAGTCAGCCGGATCGTGGCTCGCGGAGACCGCGACACCTGTGGACTCCTACCTCGAACACCTGCGGTCACGTGTGCGGGATGTGCTGAGCCGCAACCCGCCGCCGGGGCACGTCTCGGTCGCAGCCACGTTCACCGAGGTCCTGATGGCCATTGATGATCCTGCCGCAGCCACGCTCACGCTGCTATGGGCGCAGTTCGGCCCACGGCCTATCCCGGTGAGCCTCATCCATCCCGGGGTCGCCAGCATGCTTCCGCCACCGTTGGACACTGTGGCCCAGGACCCGCTGGCGTATCGGGACCTCGTCCGCCACCTGGCGCGCGCTTCGGTGATTCGCCCCTTGCAGGACGACACGGTGATGATGCACCGACTGGCCCGGGCGATCTTTCAGGAAGCCACCCCGGCCGGGCAGCGGAGTGTGCTGCTGGACGCGGCTCGGCACCTGCTGGCCGCGGCGCATCCAGAACACCGAACGGCGCCGTCGGGTTGGAGGGCGTACGGGGGGCTGTACCCGCACGCGGTCGCAACCGATCTCGTGGACTTCCCGACCGCCGCTGCCCGGGACCTCGTCCTCTGGCTGGTGTGGTCCCTTCGTGCGGCCGGCGACTACACGAACAGTCGTCGCCTGGCCGAGCACGCACATCGGCGGTGGACCACCACGCTCGGAGCGGGACATCTCGATTCGATGCTCGCCGCGGCCAACCTGGCAGCGACCATGTGGGCACAGAACCAGCCGGAGGAAGCCCAACAGGTACTCACCTTCAGGCGCATGCGGCACCGAGGGGTCAGCCTCGAGCGCAGCCGATCGACCCCGGAGCCCGGCGAGGACGAGGAACTGCTCACCAGCGTCCGCCRTATTCATGGTGCAGATCATCCGCACGCGATCACCGTTACGGCACAGATCGCGGCGACCTATTTCGTCGAACATGACTACGAACCGGCGCGACGGTATTTTGAGGACGTCCGTGAACGCGGCTCCCGCGTCCTCGGCCAGGACCATCCACACATCATCCGGGCAACCAACTATCTCGGGGCGATCCTGCTGGCGCAGGGCGATCTGGCAGCTGCTCGACATCTCCTCGAGGACAACCTCGACCAAGCGCTGCGCACACTGGGTGACAATCATCCTGACACCATGCGCACGACGGTCAACCTCGTTGCGGTCTGGCAGGCCCGCGGCGACGGGCGGGCCCGGGACCATGCCATCGACAGTCTTCCCCGCGCGGTGCGAAAGCTGGGCGAGAGCCACCCCGATATCGCGGCGACGTCCTACCCCGACGACAGTCCCCGGAGTCCGAGCGACAGTTGAGTTCTCCTGCCGGACCCCACCGAGCCGCGGTCGGCTCGGATCCGCACACCGTCGCTCGTCTTCGAGAGCCCCGCCCGATAGATCAGAATCGCTGGTCTGGATGGCCTTCTTCCAGGAAGGAGAAGCTACGGATGGCTACGGCAGTGATCACGGGCGGCACCGACGGCATTGGCCGAGGGCTCGCCGAGGTGTATCTCCGTCGAGGGTTCGAGGTGCTCGTCGTCGGACGCGACAGGCAGAAGGGCAGGGCGTTCGAGGCCGCCGGCGAACGGGCCCGGTTCGTCAGCGCCGACCTGAGCAGGGTGGCCGAGAACCGCCGCCTGGCCGACCAGATCTCCGAGCAGTACCCGGTTCTCGACGTCCTCGTGCTCGGTGCGCGATTCCACCGGCAGACCCGCGCCCTGACCGCCGATGGGTTCGAGAGCAACTTCGCGCTGTTCTACCTCAGCCGGTTCCTGCTCAGCCATGGCCTGGTCGGCCCGCTGAGCCGGGCCGAGAGCCCGGTCGTCCTCAACTTCGGGGGCGCCGGACAGACCGGCCCGGTCCGGTGGGACGACCTTCAGCTGGAACGCGGCTACCACGGTGTCGGTGCGATGGGCCACGCCGGCCGGCTCAACGACCTGCTTGGCGTCGACGTCGTGGACACGCACGCCGACACCGGCATCCGGTACGTCCTGAACCACCCGGGCGTGGTGGCCACGAGTTTTGCCGGGGAGTACGACCCGGCGACCGCCACGCAGATCGACCAGCTGAAGGTGATCGGCAAGTCGGTGGCCACCGCCGTCGCCCAGATCCTCCCGTTCCTCGAGCCACCCGAGCAGGAACGGCTGACCGCCGTACTGGAAGGCCAGCGCGTGCCACTGGAGCCGGAATCGCAGTATCTCGACGACGCCCGCCGCCTCCGCAGCCTCACCCTGGACCTGCTCACGCGGTTCGACGGCCGAACCACCTGAAACCGCTTGCCAGCCGCCGCGACGCGGTCGGTCACGGCAATCGTGCCCATCGACCAGCGGAACGGACGGGCGAGTGAGTCGCGCTGGTGAGCCGCGCGGTCAGGCGGGACTTTCCGATGAGGCCACCTGATCGGTTGCCGGGTGAGAGACGGCCAGTTCCTGGCGCAGTCGCTCCCGGGCACGGCGCAGGCGTTGTCTGACCGCCGACGGCGTGATCCGCAGGATCTCGGCGATCTCGTCGGCGGTCAGGTCGTCCCAGCAGGCCAGCGTCAGCACCGCCTGGTCGGCCTCGGTGAGCTGTGCCAGCGCGGCCCGGATCTCGACGGCCTGCTCGGGCAGCGCGTCGTACGCCGGGATGACCGTGGCGAGATGGGTGCGAAGACGATCGGCCAGCGCGGCCCGGCGGGTCTGGCCGCGGCGGTGGTTGGCGAGCGTGTGGCGGGCGATGCCGAACAGCCAGGCGGCGGCCGCGTCGCCGTCGGACGGCAGGTCGGCGACCCGGCGCCACGCGGTCATCAGGACCTCTGCGAGCAGGTCGGCGGCGTCGGCTGGCGGGTCGATCCGGCGGGCGAGGAAAGCCAGAAGCCGTGGGCCGACCGCACTCACAAGGCCGGTGAACCATTCCTCGGTCGTTGTCGCCGCGGTTCTCGATGCTGCCTCGGCACCCGAGCTGACAGGCTCAGATCTCACTGGTCGACACCGATCCAGCTGGAGCTGCAGTTCGCCCTGATGTCCTGGCGGATCGGGCCCTCGTCGCCGTGAGTCGCGGCCTCGGCGATGGAGCGAAGCCAGTCGACGGTGCCGCCCCCATCGGTCTCGACGAAGATGGGCCACGATGGCACGCCGCGTATGACCTCTGCGGCCTGCCCGACCCGGGCGGTGTCACCCGCCTGCCGTGCGGCGAGCCATTCACCGTCCCAGACACAGACCGCGTAGTGGGCGAAGGCCGACCGGACGCCGGTGACCTGCATCATCGCGGGCTCCCGCTGGCCATTGGCGACCTGGGTGTCGATCACGGGCTGCCAGCTGCGCCCGGCCGGCAGCGGGATGTCGGACGGACGCAACGACTCCACGACCTCGCGGAAATCCGGCGCACCGGTGTTGAGCCACTCGCTGGTGTCGCTCTCGGTGAATCCCGGCGAGCCGAAGATTCCCGTGCGGGCGAGGCCGTCGCTGGACGCGAACGCTGTTCCCAGGAGCGCTGCGGCCGCAAGCCCGGCCACAGCCACACGTTGCCACGCGCGAGGTCTTCCCGGCACTCGCCTCGACGTCGGTCCCCGGCGTCGTGACTGCGTCGACCGGTCCAGCCGCTCCGTCGTCGTGCCGATCGACCCGGTCCCGCCTGCGGTACTGCCTGCGGTCCCGCCTGTGGTCCTGCCTGTCGACCCGGCGTCGGTGTCGACGACCGCCCTCGCAAGCTCGTTGACCAGGCGGCCGACGTCCGCGCCGGTCGCCAGAGCCGGCCCGACCAGGTCCGCGGACCGCATGCGGCGATCCAGCTCGTCGTCCTCCGGCAGCCCCATTCTGATCAACCTCCGGCGTCGACATGGATCGGCTGCCCAGAACATGTCCGRCATGCGGTCCGGTGTGACGCTGTGGAGCACGACTTCGCGCGTCAGGTGTGTGCGTCAGGTGTGTGCGTCGGACAGGCGTCGCAGGCGGTGCCTGAGGTGGCGTTGCTCGGCGAGATTGACGGTGGCGGCGATGGCTCGCCGGTAGGCCGTGGCCGCGTCGTCCGGTCTGCCGGCCTGCTCCAGGAGGTGGGCGCGGACGGCGCCCAGGCGGGGAAGGCCAGGGTGGTCGGCTTCCAGCGCGTCGATCCCGGCGAGGGCGACGTCGATGCCGTCGACCATGGCCTGGGCGACGATGCGGTTGAGGGTGATCGTGGGGTTCCGGTGACCGGTCACGATCTCGAGAAGCCGGTAGAGCGCGAGGATCTCGACCCAGTCAGTTGTCGCGATGTCGGGCGCTTCGGCATGCAGAGCGGCGATGCAGGCCTGGAGCAGGTAGGGGCCGGGGTCGGCGCCGGGGGTGGCCTGCTCGACAAGCCTGATGCCCTCGCCGATCAGCTCCTTGTCCCACAGGGCCCGGTCCTGCTCGTCGAGCGAGGTGAGGCGCCCGTCCGGCCCCACCCGGGCCGGGTGGCGGGCCTCGGTGAGCAGCATCAGCGCGAGAAGGCCGGTGGCCTCGGTGGCCTCGGGGACGCTGCGGCGAAGGAGCCGGGCCAGGTGGATCGCCTCGGCGGCGAGATCCGCGTCGCGGGGAGGCGCGCCGGCGGTTGTGTGGTGTGCCTCGGCGAACATCACGTAGAGCACGTCGAGCACTGCGGTGACGCTCTCGTCCGCCTGCTCGGGGGGCGGTAGCAGCCGGCCGAGCTCGCCGAGGCGACGCTTGGCCCGGGTGATCCGCTGGGCGATGGTGCGTTCGGGGATCTGGTAGACGTTGGCGATCTGGGCGGTGGTCAGCCCGGCGACCGCCCGGAGGGTCAGCGCGACCTGTCCGGAGCGCGGCAGGTCGGGGTGGCAACACAGCTGCAGCACCAGCAGCGAGTCGTCCCGCTGGGCGGTCTCCGGTGCCACCGGGGGCGCCAACAGCGTCGCGCGGGTCTCGCGGTCGCGGCGCCGGGCGTCACTGCGGGCGCGGTCGACGTACCGGCGGCGTGCGGTCGCGATCAGCCAGCCGAGCGGGTCGTCGGGAAACCGCGCCGGCCACTGTTGGTACGCCTGCAGGAGCGCCTCCTGGACGGCGTCCTCGCACAGGTCGAACTGGGCGGTGCCATAGCTGCGCAGCAACCGGGCGAGGGCCTGTCGCGCGAGCTCGCGCCACCGGCCCTCGCCCTCGCCGAACGGTTCAGCTGGGATCATCCCTCGCCCAGGTCGGAGAACATCACCGGCCGGAGCTCGAGGGCGAGGCCGGGGATGTTGGCATCGGGAATCTGCTGGGCCAGCTCCACCGCCCGGGCCTCGTCCTCGACGTCCAGGAGATAGAAGCCGCCCATGAACTCCTTGCTCTCGACGAACGGTCCGTCGGTCACCTCGGGCCGGTCCCCGGAGCTGCGAACGACCTTCGACTGGCTGGGGTCGGCGAGGGCCTGAGCCGCGATGAACTCACCGCGCTCCTTGGTGGCGGCGATGAACGCGCCGTGCCCCTCCTGGATCTGCCGCTGCTGGTCGGCGGTGAGCTGCTCCAGCACGGCCGGGTCGATCTGCATGATGATCAGGTACTTCACGGTCTCCTCCTAGGCGGAGCAGCCACCCGCGTGGCAGCTCACCAGGTGGTCGTCGCCGACGGTGCTCCCGCGACACTACGCAGCCAGAAATCTTCCCCGGCGTTGTCGCGCGGGGCGCGCCGGCGACGACCACCTGGTACGCGGCCACCAGCTGGCACGCGGCCACGACGGGCGAGACGCCCACGCTCAGGGAGGTAGGCCATGACACAGCGGGTCCGGGTCCACTGCTTCACCATCAGCCAGGACGGGATCGGGGCAGGCGAGGAGCAGAGCCTCGAGCGCCCCTTTGGCCACGCGGACCCTGGGCGCCTGTTCGCCTGGGCCGGTGCCACGGACAGCTGGGTCCACCGCACCGAACCCGACGGCAGCCGAGGGCTCGACGACTACGTCGTCCGTGACTTCACCCGCAACATCGGCGCCGAGATCATGGGGCGCAACAAGTTCGGCCCGATCCGCGGCCCGTGGACGGACCACGAGTGGCAGGGCTGGTGGGGAGACGAGCCCCCCTTCCACACGCCGGTCTTCGTGCTCACGCATCACGTTCGGCCGTCGTTCACCCTGAGCGACACGACCTTCCACTTCCTCGACACGACGCCGCACGAAGCACTGAAGCAGGCGAAGGCCGCCGCCGGCGGCCGGGACGTGCGCATCGGCGGCGGCGTCACGACCGTTCGCGAGTTCCTCGACGCGGACCTGATCGACGAGATGCACATCGCCGTCGCCCCGTTCGAACTCGGCACCGGTCTCCGCCTCTGGGACAACCCGGACGAGCTGACCGACCGCTACCACCTGGAGCGCGTGCCGAGCCCGAGCGGTGTGGTGCACCACTTCTTCTGGCGGCGATAGGTACGCGGCAACAGCCTCGATGGGGAGCTCCCACCTCATCGCAGGGTGAGCGGGGTTTCGGATTCGACCCGGGACAGTTTCTCCGGGTTGCGGACAAAGTAGAGGCCGGTGATGCGGGCGCCCTCGACACGGATCGCCATGACGCCGTCGAGCTCGCCGTCCAGGCGTACGACGAGTGCCGGGTTCCCGTTGACCACGGTGGGGTCGCAGGTGATCACGCCTTCGGTCCTGCCGGAACCGCCGAGGTAGAAGCGGACCACCTTCTCCGCGCCGATCACCGGCCGTAGCGCGGCGCGCCTGATCCCGCCGCCGTCGCTCACAAGGACGACCTCCGGGGCGAGTACGTCGAGGAGGTGCTGCGGGTTCCCGGTCTCGAGTGCGCGCTGGAACGACTCCAGCGCCGCCCGGGTCTCGCTCGGGGATGCTGCCCTGCCAGGGCGGCGGGCATCGACGTGCTGGCGGGCGCGGTGCGCGATCTGGCGGACGGCCGCGGGGCTCCTGCCGACGGCCTCGGCGATCTCGTCGTAGCTGACGTCGAACACCTCGTGCAGCACGAACACCGCCCGCTCGGTCGCCGAGAGCCGCTCGAGGACGATCATCATCGCCATCGACACGCTCTCGGCGAGCTCGACGTTCTCGGCCACGTCCGGTGCGGTGAGCAGCGGCTCGGGCAGCCACTGGCCGACATACGCCTCCCTGCGGCGCTTCATGGCGCGCAGCCGGTTGAGCGACTGCCGGGTCGTGATCCGGACCAGGTAGGCGCGCTGGTCGCGCACCTGCCCCAGGTCGACCCTGACCCATCGCAGCCAGGTCTCCTGGAGGACGTCCTCGGCGTCGGCCGCCGATCCGAGCATCTCGTAGGCGATGGTGAAGAGCAGGTTGCGGTAGGCGACGAAATTCTCGGTAGCGGGGTCAGTGGCGTGGTCGCTCATATCTCGGCGGCTGCCCGCTCGACGGTGGCCGTCGCCTCGCCGCGAGTGGTCTGCAGCAGTTGGCGGCGCTTGCCGTCCTTGAACTTCCAGGTGTGCGAGCCGGGCTTGCGCGCCTCGTCCGCCAGACGCTTGACCAAGCCCGGGTAACTGCTTTCCTTGATCTTCGCAGCAAGGCGGCCATCGATGGAGAACCTGTTCGCGGTGTCGTCCCTGGAGGCGAGCTGTACGGTGGCGGCGCGACGTCCCAGGCTGACGCACAGGCCGAAGAACCCCACGTTGACAGGCGCGGGCTGCTCACCCGCGATCTGGCTGAGCACCGTGTCGGCGGCGTGCGCGCCCAGTGGCATGGCGGCCTGACAGCTCATCCGCAGCGGCAGGTCCGACGGTGCCGCCGAATCCCCGGCCGCGACGATGCGCACGTCGTCCACACTTGTCAACGTCTCGTCGGTGAGCAGGCGGCCCAGGGCGTCGGTGCTCAGCCCGCTGCGCGCGGCCAGGTCCGGCACGCCGAATCCGGCGGTCCAGATGGTCACCGTGCTCGGCAGCTCGCGGCCGCCACTGAGCTGCACGGCATCGAGCATCACCGCCGTAACCTTCGCGTGGGGGCCTTCGAGCATGGTCACACCAAGCTTGGCCAGCTGCCTGGCAATCGAGCGTCGAACCCGGGGATGCAGATACGGACCGAGCACCTCGCCGCACACCAGGGTCACGGTACGGCCGGCCTCCGCCAGCTCGGCGGCGGTCTCGATGCCGAGCGTGCCGGCCCCGACAACCGTCACCGCGGCCGTCGCCGGCGCGGCGGAAAGGACCGCCCGCAGCCGCTCCGCTTCCTCCAGGGTCGCAGTCGGGTAGGCGAACTCGGCCGCTCCGGGCACGCCCGAGTCGGCGCTGCCACTACCCACGGCATAGATCAGATAGTCGTAGCCGACCGTACCGCCGGTCGCCAACGCCACGCTGCGCTCGRCCGCGTCGATCCGTGCCGCGGTGTCGACGACCAGCCGGACGCCCTCGGCCAGGACCTCTCGGTAGTCGACGACCGCGTCGTGGGAGCCGCCCACCACCTGGTGCAGGCGGATCCGATGGACRAAGGTCGGGCGCGGGTTGATCAGCGTCACTGTCACGTCGTCGCGCTGCGTCAGGCGATTGGCGGCCATCACGCCGGCGTATCCGCCGCCGACCACGACCACACTGGTGTTCTCGACCATGGCGTCTCCTCCGCTTCAGGGGGTTCGGCCTCAAGACACCGCGTCATCGCTTCGTGTGACAGTATGTGAGGCAGGTCACTTCGTTGGTGCGGTGGTCGGCCTCGAACCGGCAGAGCCTGGCGAGCGGAACAGGTCTGGTTCTGGAAGTGGCAGAGGCTGCGCCGTCGGCGAGCGCAGGCCTTCGAACCACTGCCAGGTAGCGGCGCCACAATGTGGGCTGATGGTCGGAGAGGGACGCGGCGGCCTGGCAGAGTGAACGGTCGTGGGTCTGGAGTTCGACCACCGAGGTCATGAACTCGAGCAGGGCCGCAGTGGGGTCGGCGGCCTCTGCCAGCGCCGTACGGCCGGCTGCTCAACATTGTCTTCCCCGCTCCGGGCACCGCCGCGTTCAAGGACAAGGACCTCAYCGTGGAGACCGTCATCACCAGCRCCGGCCCGGGCGACCTGGACGCGTTGGCCGCCCGGGCGCTGGACGGATCGCTTCCCGTAGCGATCAGCAGGCGGTACCGCCTCGCGGACGGCGGTCAGGCATGTCTCGAGTTCCTGAACGAGCACAACCGCGGAAAGATGGTCGTCGTCGTATCGGAGGACGTAGAACCGTGATATTCGGTGCGCATATTCCGGACGGACGGTCAGCCGGGCAGCAACCCGTGCGGGGCTTCGCCCGGGGCCGTGAGGAGGGCCGTCGGATCGACCTTCCGAACTGGTCAATGCTCGTCAAGGTCACGGCCAGCGATACCCTCGGCCGGCTCACCGTGCTGGAGGGGCGAATGGGCCCGGGGGAGCCCGGACCGCTTCCTCATGTTCACGAGGGCCATGACGAGACGTTTGTGCTCGTCGAAGGCCGGTTGCGGTTCCGCGTCGGGGACGGGTTCCACTCCGCCGTCGCGGGCGAGACGGTGTTCGCCGGCCGGCGCCTGGCACACGGCTTCGGGAATCCGTTCGACGAGCCGGCCCGCTACGTCGCCATCCTCACTCCCAGTGGCTATGAGGACTACTTCGCCGAGGTCGCGGAGCATGTCGCCAGAACTGGCACCGCGCCCAGCCGGACTCTGACGCAGGAACTGATGGCGCGGCACCGGACAGTCCTCGCGCCGCACCTGCCCGACCCCGGTTCAGTCCCGTCGTGATAGCCGATGACGCGCAAGCTGGCCGGATCAGCATGGAGCCGATCATCGAGCCTCCATCAACTGGAGGGGTCAACCACTGCATCCCGGCCCAAGGCCTCCGGGCGACGGCGAGCAGAGGCCCACAGCGGCCAGCTGTCGTCGTGGGCAGCCACGACCTGGACGTTGCCACCGTGGTTGTCGACCTTGACGGACCACCGCAGATCCACGCCCTTGTCATTGGGGCCTGTCGGCTCCTTGGGCACGCGAAGTCGCGCGGACGATGGCTACGGAACAAGCTGAGTCGGCGCACAATTGACCGGTTCGGTTCCTATGCCAAGGTAGCAGGCATCCCTGCCAGTGATCCTGGCGTTTTACAAGGATTTACCGTGACGGTGGCACACTACTCGGCCTGGATACATCGTCCGATTTTCGTGTGTTTTTCGTGGTTATCTTCCGCTCAGTCGATGCACGTTCTCCTCCGAGATCAGAGTATCCGGATGATCGACGCCGAGCACTTCCTGCATCCGGGCATGCGTATCTTCGTGTAGTTCTCGGGCCAGTTCATATTTTCCGACGTCGCGCAGGGTCAGAGCCAAGTTGTGTGCGGAGGCCAGCGTGTCTGGATGTTCGGGTCCAAGAACCCGACGTCGCCTGTTGAAGGTGTCTTCGTCGAGAGGTAGGGCGGATTCTGGATCCC
>NZ_MBLM01000189.1 GCF_001854655.1 Parafrankia colletiae
CACAGGTTCAGGCGCGCTTCACAGACGCGCTCTCCGCTGAGAGCCGTCGGTACGCCGAACTAACCGTCATCGCCGAGCTACTCGACACCATCCACTCCGGCACCGGTATCGGACATGCGGGGCTGCTCCGCGCCCGCGCCACATACCTTCTTCGCCGCGCCATACCCCGCCAGCGAGAAGGCACCGTCACCAGGCCGGGACAGACCTGACCCGCACAGATAGTCACGCTCGGGAACAGCTCCGTTGGGCAGCGTTCCGGGCATGCGTTGGGGCCAAGCACATGCCACTGTGCCAGCGCGACCTCGGGCTGACCAGAGCAGGCCCCCGAGCGCTCATGTCGCCGCTGCGCCGGGACGCGCGGCTGCCTCACGCCCCGGCGGGGACTGCAAGTCAATATTCAATGGAGGATCCGACACCAAAATGAGCTGACGGTGATCTGACTGTTGTTGCGTATGCAACCTCTGTCAGATCACCGTCAGATCTCTACGGCCCTGGTCTCCCGCACGCCGCCTTTCCGGGCGGCACGCGCGAGAAATTTGCTCGCGACAGCCTCGGCGAGCCCGCCTCGACATCCAGGCCGTTTGGCTCGAGCCGGTTGCGGGCGGAGGCAGCGCCGGCCACACATCGAGGCCGGTGATCTTGTCGCGAGATCAACGGTCTACATATCATTGGCAGATCGCGCATTTAGAGCGTGTCTCACTTGGGCATAGCGGATCTTCTTGGATGATCTGAGGTGCGAGCGACCGCCTTGCCCTGCGGCTGGTACCGGACGAGCTCTGGGAGCTCGTGGAGCCTCTGCTGCCCCCCTTCACGCCGCGGCCGCAGGGCGGGGGCACGGCTCCGGCGGACGAGCGGGCGGTGTTCACCGCGGTCGTGTACGTCCTGACGTCGGGTAGCGCGTGGCGGGATCTACCGCCGTCGTCCGGGGTGTCCGTGCCAACGGCGCACCGCCGGTTCCAGGCCTGGACCCGGGCCGGGTTACGGCGCTGCCGGGACCTGGACTGGACCTCGGTGATCGTGGACTCCGCGAGCGTGCGGGCGAAAAGGGCGCACTCTGACCGGTCCGAGCCCGGTCGACCGGGGCAAGGCCGGCTCGAAACCACACGTGCTCACCGACGCGGCCGGTCTGCCGCTGGTCGTCGGTGTCTCCGGCGCCAACCTTCACGACGGTCACGCCCTGATCCCGCTGGTCACCGGGATCCCCGGTCCGTTCCCGACGCGGCCCACGGCGCCGCAAGCCGGACAAGCTGCGTGCCAACAAGGCCTACGACAGCGACGACCTGCGCCGATTCCTGCGCGACCGCGGGGTCGCGCCCCGGATCGCCCGCAAGGGCATCGAGTCCAGCGAAAGGCTCGACCGCCACCGGCGGAAGATCGAATGGACGATCGCCTGGCTCGGTGGCTACCGCCGCGTCACCATTCGCTACGAACGCACCGGCCATAACTTCCTCGGATTCCTCACCCTACCGGCAGTGGCGCTGACCTGCTGGAAGAAACTGGCCACGCGAGACACCCTCTTAGGCTACTCACAGCCCGGAATATTGTCGATCAGCGATTACGACGAGCTTGCACCGTTTATCCATTCGAGAGGGATGAGCTTCTCGCCGCCTCGCCAGTTATGTTTAACGGAATCTTGGAACCAGTCGTCGACGAGATTGGCATGATCACAGATAATCACCTGCATGTCAGGGGCGAGTTCAGTGACGACATCGTATATCAGGCGGAACAAGCGGTTGACGGCTTCACGGTCAGTGTCGCGGCCAGGAGTTCCGGTGTTCTGATCAACCTCCGATCGATACCAGACCTGGGTGGGCTGGTCCAGCATGAGAATACGAGGCACCGGGCGATCCTGTCGGACGAAATAGCGGTGCAGGGCAAGATGGGTGACGAGGTGGTAGCCGATCCAGTTCTCGCCACTGCCGATCCGGGACAGAGTCGCCGGTCCCTCTTCGGAGTCGGTAACTACCGTCAGCCGGCTGAGATCGAGGCGGACGCTCTGGCCGTGGTGCTCCAGTTGCAAGTGCTCGGCCCATGCGGTCATGTCGTGGCTAATCGCGACAAGACGTGAGGTGAGTTGTTCGCGTTCCTCGTTCGGATCGAGTTCGGCTTCGAGGTCTCGCACCTGGTTAAGGGTGGTTTGGTAGAGCTGACGGAGTCTTCCCAGCTCCGCTGGGGAGTAGGTCGGAAGCTTGGCGAGGGTGGCATGGATGCGGCCTCGGGTGAAGTCGCGCCGTGCGGTATCCGGGAGCTGGTCGGTGACGGTTTGGCTCGCGGTCAAAGATTGAAGGGCGGCCTCCGTGGTACGGAGCTGGGTGCGAGCCGAATCGATCTGGTCGTCCAGCGCCTGGAGAGCTGCGCGGCGTGCCGGTCGCGCCGCGTCGACACCGCTGAGCTGGTCGTTGAGCTGTTGCAGACTCTGGCGGAGCTGGTCCGGTGTGGGGTCGGGATCGTCAAGGTCCGAACCACATACGGGACATGGCGAAGCTTGGCCGTTCTCGGACGAGTTACCGCTGGTGGGCCGTTGCAGCAAGTTGAGGCTGACCAAGCGAGCTGTCTGGGTTCGGACCGCCGCGGTGAAGTCGGACTCGGTGTGATTCTGTTGCAGAAGGATGTCGCGTTCCATAGTCAAACTGCGGAGGCGAGCGCGCGATTCATCGCGGTCGCGGCGCAACCCCGCCAGCCGCTGAGCAGCCTCGCGGTCGGGTACCTCGGGCGCGTCGGTGCTGGTGATGGCGGTTTGCAGAAGGCTGACCATGCGGGTGCGATCTGGTGGTCGTTCGTCGTTGACCATCCCGAGGGCGTACGCCTCCCGCCACAACGTGGCCAGTTCAGCGTCGGCATCTTGGCCAGCCTGTTCGGCCTGCCGGACAGCGGTATCCAGACGACGCAGTTCGCGACGTGCGGCGGCGAGTTGAGCGTGCTTGAGCGCCTGATCTCGGGGTACCGCGCCGATGAAGTAGGGAATGGTGTCTTTCAGAGTTTGGGCCATGCCCTGCTCGCCCTGCCGGTGGAATAGCAGGCTCCGGTCGGCGATCTCACTCTGCCTCTGCAGGCAAAGCAGCGCGGCATGCCCGATGTGGGCTTCGACGGCGTTGCGGGCCGAGCCCACCGGAGGCTCATGGAGATTCTCCTCGATCCCGATGCGTCGGCTGAGCTGTTCGCGAACGGCGTTTGAGTCCGCGTTCACGATGAGATCGCCGAAATCCAGCGGCTCCAACTCGGCCCCGAACTCCAGCATCGCCCGCTGGGTCGACGCCTTGCCAGCCTGAGGCGCGGGCCTGGCGACGAACGCCCTGCCGCCATCGAGCTCGAACAGCGCGGCGTACCAGGACACGGTGTTGGTAATCGGTCCGACCGGCATCTGCATCGTATCGCGACCCAGGCAGTACTCGACAATGTCAAGCAAGGCGCTCTTCCCGGTCTTGGATTCCCCGGTCACGATGTTGAGCGCTCCGGTGGTGAACTCCAGCACACGCCGGGCCCCGGTGGTGCTGTACAGAACGATCGAGAGTAGTTGCACGGCGATCAGGGTGCCACGCCGAGGACCGCGAACACGGTCGCCGGACTATCGATCTTCGCAAGCCACCGTCCGACGAAGCGGGCTCTGCGTAGGATATCAGCGAGTTCGTCCGGCATCACGAAACCCCGGGGCCTGCGGGTTTGACCGGTCAAATGATCGTCCTCAAAGCTGAGAGCACCCTGCGCGAGGCCAAATCGAATCCCCTCCTTAACGGGTTCGACAAGTCCCTGAGCACGGGCCGGAAACCCGGCTCGGATGACCGGGTTACGCGAGGTCCAAGTCGCGAGATGCGTGCGGGTGGATGTGGGAAGCGTCTGGCGTGTACCGCGATGCAAAACCAAGGGCGCAGTGATGAACGACAGGGTCCAGGGAAGCGTCTGTTCGGACTCCCTGTGATAGCCGTCGGCGGCCTCGGCGAGGATAGCAGCGATCAACGCAGGGTTGAGCATCGCCGCGATGACCGGAGWTCTATCGGTCCACGCCGTCATTCCGCCTCCTATCGAATCCAACACCGTACCGTGGTCGGCCGATGGTCTATGACGCGACCTGGAGCAAGTGCTGGATGCGACTTTCGAAGTCGGGATGCCAGCCGATCCGGCCACTATCTGCCAGCATGTGCCGTTGACCGCGGCTGAAAAACGGCTCGCTATAGCGAGYACGAATGGCGATACCGGTTTGCGTCAGCAACTGGCGGAGCATGGTCCGGCCGGCCTTTTCCTTGACCGTGTCGTCCGCGTCACCGTCGAGTGTTTCCACCATCCACTCGAACTCGCGCTCCCATTCATCCTTGAGTTCCGCTTCAAACTTCGCCAGTTCGGCCAGGCCAATGAGGTCCTCATCCACCCAGCGGACAGCCTGGGTGTAGGCACGATAGTAGTCCACGATCGCCTTCTGCAGGTTGACTGGCGGGAAACAGACCCACTGCATCTGCTGCACGAATATGTGAGTACGGTGCTCAGCGGTAACCACATCAACATCGACATCAGCCAACTCGACCAGGGTCGGCAAGCGCTCCGCGTGGAATTGATCACGAATGTCGGAGATAGCCGATTGGGCGGCGCCCACATCGAGACTGCGCAGACGGCCCTGTAGCATCGCCAAGGCTTGATCGTCCCACCAGCGCCATACCAGCGCCAGGAACAAGTCCTCGTGCCCGATTGGCAACGCCCATTGCAGGCATCCTCGTACCGCTGCGGGCACCTCCTCTATGCGCACGGAGCCGTCAAGGACGCGGATTCGCGAGATGAATGTGTTCCGCTCTGATGCACTCAGTCCGAGAAACTGCTCCCGCGCAGTCTTGGTCTCAGCCGAAGTTGAAGTGCTGGCCACCGCCTCCAGTGCGCGCAACGCCGCCTGGTCGTCCCGGGTGTCCGGACGCAATGCCGCCACGGCCATACCCGCCCCCGCGACCTGCGTGGTCACCAACACCAGCTCCGGCCCATCGGTATCACCCGGTCTCGCGGTGTCCATCCAGACTTTCAGGGTTCGCCACATGTCCGTTGAGGCGTCGGTCAGCACGCGGTGGGTGTTCTGGTGATGCTTGACCTGGAGTAGCTGGGTCGGGGTGCCCTCCTGCTCCCAGGCAACGTCATCATGCAACTCCAGCGTGATCGCCGCATCGGGTCGGCCAGCACCTGATCGCAACAGCTCCACCAGAGCCCACCAGGTCTGATGCTGGTAGCCCACCGCACTAGGAGCAGCGCTGTGCGAAGCCGAGGCCATCTTTGCAGTCTCTACCCGCGCGAACGATCACGTCCAGCCCGCAGACAGGACTTTTCCCGGCTGAGAGCACCATCCTGGGATCCGGCTATAGTGCGTCCTGCTCGTTGGGTACACCAAGCGGACCCACCTGCCGCGCGCACGGCCCCACGGTGCCAGCCAAGGACGGCCACGACCTGACATCTGGACGCCTAGCGCGCCTCCCAGTGACGACACAGCCCGACCCCTGGTCGACTCAGGGCTCTGTGTACCTTACGCAGAGGCATGGCGGGGGGTGCGGTGACCGTGACGCTAGCTGACTTGGCAGTGCAAGGTCCGGAGCCACCGTCAGAGATCATTGCGCTCATGATCGGGTTGGATACCRCACTGGTGCTCGGCGACGAGGCCGCGGCGGGCACACCTATCGCCACCCTGCTACCGAAGGTGGCCTTGGGTCTCGCGGTCGGTAACGCAGCGCTGTCCATGCTGGGCGCCCCGACCTCCTCAGCGAGGCTCTTGCGCCTCCCTGAGGCGTCCTACAACAGTCTCAAGGACTCCGAGAAAGACCTCAGTCCAGGCAAGGTTTTCAGGGGAGTCAACCGGAGCACTTGAGGTCAGATCACCGAGCATCTGCAGTTCACCGCTTTCCCCTCTAAAGGCTGTTTCGTAACCCAGGTGCCGGGGCCTGGGGCTGCCTGGTGGATCATGTGGGGGTGCAGGTCATCTCCGCCGCTGACCCTCAGTGGATCTTCCCGTTCACCGGGTTGAAGCCGACCCGGTTCCGCCGGCTGGTTCGTCTCGTCGCCCAGCGCGGCGGGGACCGGATCGCTGATGGCCGGCCGGGGCGGCCGTGGGCGTTGTCTCTGCCGGACCGGGTGTTGCTGGTCGCGGCGTACTGGCGGACGAACCTGACCCTGCGCCAGATCGGCCCGTTGTTCGGGGTGTCCTACTCGGCGGCGTACCGGGTGATCGACACGATCGGTCCGCTGCTGGCCCTGGCCCCGGCGAAACGACGTCCCCGTGACCAGATCGCGATCGTGGACGGCACGCTGATCCCGACCCGCGACCACACCCTGGCCGCTCCGTCGAAGAACTACCGGTACTCGACGAACCTGCAGGTCGCGATCGATGCGGACACCCGTCTCGTGATCGCCCTGGGCGACCTCCAGCCAGGAAACCGCCACGACACGATCGTCTACAAGACCAGCGGGATCAAAGACCGCCTCGCCGGACCACCGGTGATGGCCGACGGCGGCTACCAAGGYCACCCAGAGGTGATCATGCCGTATCGGAAACCCGCCGACGGACAGCCGCTGCCGGAGTGGAAAGAGGAACTGAACAGGGTGCACCGCAAGGTCCGAGCCCGCGTCGAACACACCCTCGCCGGCATGAAGACCTGGAAGATCCTGCGTGACTACCGCCGCCAGGCCCGCACCCTCGGGGTCACCGCGGCCGGGATCGCCCATCTCTACAACATCAGCCGGGCCGGCTGACCGACCACGAGGACCGGCCACACCCCACCCAAACCGAGTTACGAAACAGCCTTTAGAAGTAGCCAGCGACTGGCCGCGCGCCGGGGCGAGGCTGCGGGTGCATCGTTGCGTTGGTGCACCTCGGTGACGCCTGCCTGCGGGTATCGCCACCGCCGACGCCGCGCTCGCATTCTGGCGCCTCCGACAGCGCGGTCGCACGGCTGTGCGACGGACGCAGGAGCGGAGTGCAACAGGCCGAGACCACGCCCATGGCCGCCACGCAGCTCTGCAGGGCCCTCCTGATCGGGGACATCCGACCTGGTCGCCGGGCCTCGTCGAGGTCTCCTAGAACTGCAGCCCGGCGTCGAGGGTCGCCTGCCGGAGATTGCGCAGGTACCGCCGCCCCTCGACGAGAAGCAGATAGGCGGGTGCCTCAGCGAACCGCRCCTCGTAGTCGGGGTCGAGCATCGCGCGGGGGTGAAGGGCATAGTCCCTGATGCCGCGCAGGCTGTCGGCGAACCGGTGCAGCTCGTCGACCCGGCTCTTCTTCGCTCCCAGGTCCTTCAGCACAGGAACGACTCGCTCGATGAGCGTGCTCGCCGGTGTCTTGGGATCGTCGAGGAGCTTGTCGATCTGCGGCCTGTCGGCGCGCATCGTCTCCGCGACGGAGAACCACGCCGCCTCGCTCGCGAGCGCGAGCATGTTCGAGGACGAGAAGTACCGGCCGGCCCGAAAGGTCTCGACGGCCTCCACGAGAGCCTTCAGACCACGCGGGCCGAGTAGATCCTTGAGTCCGTCGGTGCCGAGAGTCGGGTCGAGGATCGCCAGCTCCGACACGCCGCGGTATCGGCGGGCCACTCGATATGCGGGCGCGAGCAGCGGCTCCGACAACGGGAGCTGCGCGGTCGTGCCGTAGCCACCGTCGTGGACCTGTACCGGGAGAATCCCAGGAGTATTGCAGCTGGTGAGGATTCCGGCCGCCACCAGGTCGGCGAGTGCCTCGCGCGCCGCTGCCTGGATGCGAGCGAGCTTCAGCGGCGGCAGCTCCGCGTCAAGCGCGTCTTCCCCGAACTCCCGGGGGTGGACCGGTGTCCGAAACGCGTTGAGGTCAGCTCCGGCGGCGGTGAGAACCGCGATGACTAGCCCATCGGCCCCAAGAGCGCTGCCTCCCTCGACCGCTCGAAGAATGATCGCCTTGGCCTGCTGAACATCCGTCTCCCGCGGCTCGACAGCTTGCGTAAGCCGGCCCTGGTCCTGCGGGCTGATCGTGTGCATCACGCGACGGTAGCCGAACACAGGCACGGGCATGCCTGACCACCCACGCCCGTCAGACCGCGGCGAGTGCCTCCATCTCCACGAGCCACGCCTCGTCATAGATACCCGCGACGATCACCGTCGGCGCCGGGCAATGCCCACCCAGCATCTCCCAGCGAATGGCGAAGTTCTCGTCGCGGTACCGCAGGTCGGACAGATAGGTCGTCACCTTCAGGCCGGACAGGCCCATCCCGTGATGCGACAGTGCTGCGGCCACGTTCGCCCAGGCCTGGCGGCACTGTGCAGCGAATCCAGCGGACATGGTGCCGCGGTGACACCGGAATCCGCCCGGAGACCACGGCCAGGCGCGCCGGGGTCAGGATCTCGTACGAGTGCCGGTAACCGCCCCCGTCGGGGACCACCAGGGCGGAACTCACCACGGACCGATGCTGCCAGCAACGCCGCAGCCCTGATCAGTCAGTCCTCGTGTCCCCAGTGACGGTCGCCGCTGTCTACCTGGCGCGAGCCGCCTAGAGCGATCTCCGCGCCATGCCGCAGGTATGCAATCCACCGACACTTGGGTACCAACGCGGCGAGTGTTCCTCGGCGCGTCGCATGCGACCGAGAATTCGGAACTACACGACCACGTCGGACTAGCTCAATGAGGGTCCACACGCCGTTGCACCAGAGATATTCCCGCCAGCGCAAAATTGAGAGTAACCAGCTCGGCTTCGCAGTACGAAAATGCGGGCGGCCAGGATAATTCTGTTACAGGCTTCGGCCATAGTGGAATAAGCGGCTTCGGTTCGTCGAATTCGAGCGCCTCCAGACCGCGAGCGATCGCGTCTGGCACAAACACCACTTTGATCACGAGGGGGCCCAGGGCAGCTGTGAAGTCGACCAGRCTCCCGACATAGACGCCGTCGGCGGTGCAGTCCAGCCTCCTCGGCCGGAGYCGCACGGGACGATCGTGGTACATGGTGTCGTGGAACCTACTGATCCACACGGCCACGTTGGTGGGTGCGTCGCCGTCTGCCAACTGGCGGGCGGTGACGGGCGGCAGAATCGCGCCATAGCCCGACATATTTACCTCGGCGATAGCGGTCTTGATACACCAGCGAGCAAGAATGACGAGGTGCTCCGACCCAAGGCTGACCGGAGCACCTTCCAACAATGGCCCAAGAAAAACCTTGACAGAATTCTCCAGCCGACTCATCCACCCGCCGTTGCAGTCACCGCAGGCAATCCGCACCTGGAGATCGATTTTCTTGAGACTGAAAGTCTTAGGCTTTCCTGAATCACCGGCTCTAGAATTGACCATCACCTTGCCCACAAACGAGGGAAGAGTCGATATCCAGGCTGGGATCACATGCTCCTTGGTGAGTGTTGCCTCAGTACCGCAGAACTGACAGATCATTTCCTCATCCTCTGGAGCTGGGCCGTCCGTCGAGTAAATTGGCGACGACCGCGATCCCACACGATCGAGCCCGAACCGTGATGATCTAGGATATAAGGGGCCGGGCTCTCACGGCACATGGACCCGGCCGGCTTCACGTCGCTGCCAGTGCGGTCACCTGCGGTCTGGTAGCAAGCACGCCAGGTTTGCCCGAGTTCGATGGGATCTCTCTGCCAGACCGTGCCACCTGTGCGACCGACCGCTCTGGATCCCGCCTGACGCCGTTTCGGCGGCGTCAGGCGCGGGCGGAATACTCGGAGGGTGAACGATCCGGGGAAGGGCGTAAGAGGCGGTCCGGAGCGGCGCGGTAGCTGTTCCGCCGCTGGCGCGTCGCCGGCCGACGCCGCGGCGTGGGCGCCGCCACCGCCGAGGCTGCGCACGATGGTGCTGGCGCAGGAGCTGGCTCCGCCGGTGGACACGCGGGAGCAGGTGCTGCCGTTCGACTGCCTGGCTTGGGAGAACTTCGAGCGGCTGTGTCTGAAGCTCGCTCTGGAGCGCGGCAAGGTTGATCATGCCGTGGACCACGCGGCCGGCGACCGGGAAACCGGCCGGATGTCGGCGCGGGAAGCCCGTGCGCAGGGCGGCCTGTACGGCACCCGGGGCCAGAAGCAGCAGGGCATCGACCTGTATGTTCGGCTGCCGCCGGCCGGGGATGCACCCCCGGGTTCCGGCGCCTCGCCGCGCTATCTGAGCCTGCAGTCACGGCGGGTCGCCAAGCTGAGCGCGGCCGGTCTGAAGAAGGCGGTCGGGGACTTCCTGGGCGGTTCGTGGGCCTCTGCGAGTGACGTCTTCGTCTACGCCACCAGCCTGCCGGCCGTGCAGACCGAGCAAGCCGACGAGATCGCCCGGCAGACGGAGCGTCTGGCGGCCAAAGGCATCGAGTTCGAGGTCTGGGACGCGGAGGCCCTGTCGACCCAGTTGAAGTCGGCGTCGCGGCATGTCCTGGTCGACGACTTCTTCGGCCGGGTCTGGGCGCGCCGCTTCTGTGGGTCCGAGGCCGCCGACGCCTTGGGCGAGCGGCTGGACGCCGCGCAGGTGGGGGCGTTTCGCGAGAAGCTCGGCGGGTTTTACAGGGCGTTCTTCGGCGTCATTGACCCAGGGACGGCGGCGTTGGGGCGTTCCGACGCCCCGCGGTTGGAGTTGCGTGACCGGTTCGTGCTGCCGGATCTGCTGGCGCCCGCCAGCGCGGAGGCCCTCTCCTTCGACGGGGCACGTCCGCAGCCACCATCGGGCGCGTCGGCGCAGGAGTCCGGGCCGACCGGCGAGGTGTACGAGCTTCTCCCGGAGGTGGGGGGCACGCGGATAGGGGGCGCCTCCTATCGCGCGCTGCGCCGGCAGTCCGCGAGCTGGCCGCCGAGCCTAGGGCCGGGCGTTGGGAGTACCTCGATGCTGGCGGCGAGCGCGGCGCTGCGTATGAACGCGGATGGGTGGTTCGCGTCCGGTGATCGGCTCGTGCTGGTCGGAGGACCCGGAAGCGGGAAGAGTACGTTCCTGCGCTTCGCCATGCTGGACCTATTCTCCGATGAGCCGTCGATGCCGGTGTGGACCGAGCGCTTCGGCGGGCTGCTGCCGGTCTGGCTGCCCTTTCATTTCCTGACCCGCCGCAGGCAACAGCACGACGACGCCGCGGCGTCGATCGAGGCCACCTTGCAGGCGTGGCTGGGACAGCACAACGCAGGGCACCTGTGGCCCCTGGTCGAGCAGGCGCTGACTGACGAGCGGCTGCTGCTGATCGTCGACGGCCTGGACGAGTGGGTAGATGAGTCGGCCGGGAACAGCGCGGCCATGGCGCTGGAGATCTACCTCGCCGCGCGCAACACCCCGGCCATCGTGTCCACCCGGCCCTATGGGCTGGCCCGCCTGAGCCTGTCCGCCCGCTGGTGGCGCGCCGATCTGGCGCCCCTGTCGGAGGCACAGCAGCGGCGGTTGGCCGAGCTGTGGTTCCGTGCATACAGCGAGGACGGCGAAGCAGGCGCCGCGGATCCGGAGGGCGGTGAGTCCGCGGCCGTCGACGGCTTCATCGAAGAGGTGCGTGGTCTGCCCGAGCTGCGGTCGCTGGCGCAGGTGCCGTTGTTCCTGCTTCTACTAATCGGGCTGCGGCTGGCCGGCGTGCAGCTGCCCACCCGCAGATTCGACGTCTACGGGCGCGTCGTCGACAGGCTGCTCAAGGATCATCCGGCTCGGCGGGCGACCGCGGCATCGGCGGCGGCTCCGTACACGTCCATGCCTCAGGATGATGTGCGTCAGGTGCTGGCTCACGTGGCCTACGAGCACCAGTCACGCGGCGATTTCGGACCGGTCTCCGAGGCGGCTGTCCGGCGAGACGTTGTCGCGGCCCTGCGGGATCCCGATCATCTGGCCATGCAAGAGGAAAGCTCCGCCGCGAACGTGCGCCCGTTCGTCGAAGTCGCGGAGGGACGCCTCGGGGTCCTAGTCCGTCAGGGACCGCGCGAGCTGAGCTTCCTGCACCGAGTCTTGCTCGAACAGCTCGCCGCCGAGCACGCCGCGGACCATCTGTCCGAGCAGGAGCTCGGCGAGCTGTTCGCCGGCAAGGCCACCGACCCACGTTGGAAGGAGGTCCTGTTGGGGGTCTTGTGGCGTTCTGGGCGCCCCAAGGAGGTGGCGCAGCTGACCGCGATCCTGGCCGAACAGGCAGAAGGGCAGACGCCCGCCGCGATGGGTGTGAGCGAACTGCTCGCCGAGATCGCGTTCGGTAGCTACCGGCTGCCCGCCGCCGACGCGGCCCGCCACGCGCAAACCTCCCTGAACGCGATCGAGACCCACCCCTACCTCCCGCATCGTGCCCGCTTGCTGTCTGCGGTCGTCCCCGGGATCGAGCACCCTACCGCCGGTCTACTGCTTCGAGAGCGGTTACCCCGATGGACGCTGGCCCGCCAGCCTCTGCCGCCCACGGCCCTGTACTACATGGTTCGTCTACCCAAAGACGGGCGGACGGACGCGGTGGTCTTGCCGGTGCTGCTCGCCTCGCTCGCCGATGAGGACCCACGGACCGCGAAGGCCGGCGCCGTCGCGATCGCGACCCGCTACAGCGACGGCGAGCGCGGCGACGAGGTACGCACGGCGTTGGTCAACGTCGTGCGGCGGCCCTGCACGGCGCAGCACGCGGCTATGGCGCTGGCGAGTCTGTTCCTAGGCTGGCCAGAGGACGAGCAGGTGCAGCGGCTGCTCGCCGCGGCGCGGCAACATCCAACCGGCCCGACCCGTCTGATTGGCCTCGCCGCCCGTCTGGGAATCCTGCTGGCGCTGCTGAGAGAACAGGATCCGCCGCCCGAGCCGCGCGATGCGTTGCGGGCCGCAACGGACGATGACCGCGCCTGGCTGGTGCACCAGCTCGATGCCGAGCATCTGGGGCGCGAGCACTGGGTCCCCTACATCTCCGCGTCGCTCGTGGCCGCCACAGCTGGTCTGCCCGACGAAGGCGCGCAGTTGCGCGACCGGTGTCTGCGCATTGTGGAGAAGGACACGCACGAGTTCGGCGACCGCGCCATCGCCTGGGCCGTGCTGATGCGCGGACATGCCCGCGACACTGCCGTCGTCGCGTTCGTGCGCCGAACCCTGGCAACTGATCTGCATCGTCTGCAGTTCCTCGGGCTGGGTTGGCTGACCACGGCCTACTCCGGCGATCCGGACATCGCGAAGGCTGTGGAAGACGGGCTGCGCGGAGAGCCGACAATCATGGATACGGAGCTGCACACGCTCGCTGGCGTCGACCACGGCCCGGTCCTGCGCGACCTCCTGCTGCGCAGGTTCGCCGAGCGCGGATCCCCGCACTGGGCGGCCGGAGCGCTCGCTACACACTGGGCCGACGACCCGACCGTGCATCAAGCACTGCGCGAGGCGCTGACCGGCGCGCCAGAACGCGCCAGCACCGTCGCGAACGTCGCCGTCCGCGTCCTCGGAGCGCGCGCCGCCCGCGAGCGGCTGCTGGAACTGATCTCGCACATTCCCGCGCCTGGCAAACGGATACGCCGCGATATCGTGACCTACGCGCTGCTGGAGGCGTGCCAGGAGCTGGGCGAAACGACTGGGCCGGACGCCGAGAAGGTCGCGCAGGCATGCCTGACCGCCCTAGACCCGGATGACCTGTGGGATCCGGACGCTGAAGCCGCGGTCTTGACCGTGCTCCCCGAGACCCACGCCGCCCGGACCAGGGCCGAGCAGATGCTCGCCCTCCCGCAGCCGCCCGTGACGGCCCTCCTAGCCGGCTACGGACAGGACCACACCATCCTCGCCAAGACGCTGCGCATCATCGCCAACGTGGCGCCCCCGCTGCCCGCAGCACTGCGCCTGCATCTAAGCGGCCTATTGGAGAACGCCACGCCCGCGAACGCCTTCGTCCGCGCCATGACCCGCGACTGGCCGTTGGAACCCGACGACCTGGTGCGCTCGGCGGCCAGCGCCGCTTACCACACCCATCTGCTGGCCGCTCACCGGCGAGCGGCCGACGACGTGGGTGAATGGGACGCGGCCCTCGAGGTGCTCCGCCGCGAAGCCCTGGCCGCAGGCTGGGCCAACGGCGGCCGGCGCCGCTCGGCCTGGCTCGGCATCCTGCTGCTCGACGAGCTCGGAATCCTCAACGAACTACGCGAACGCGACCAGTCGCAGCAGGCCGCCTGCGTAGAGCTCGGGGACCTGATCGGAGAACTCGACACGCGGCTGCTAGGCGAGATCGCGGCCCGCTGGCCGCAGCTACGCAGCCACTTCGGCGGCGAACTCCTGCGGCGGCTTTCGGGCGGACTCAGCCAAGACGCTGATGAAGCCTGGCAGTACCTGGCCCTGGTCGCCGACCGGCACCCAGCATTGCAACGCGAACTGTCCGACGCCGTCGAGGCCGACGAGACCCTGCTTCGTCACGACGGGGTGCTGGCCTGGTACGCCCGCACGCACCGCGGCGAAACCGGACTGCCAGCCACGCTGGTCGCGCACCTTCAYGACCACGACTCCAACCTGCGCGCGCTGGYCAGTCTGCTGCTGGGGCGGCCGGAAATGCTCGGCCTGACCCCAGACATAGTCGCGAATGCCCTACACGCCCAGGTCGGAGGTGAACTGCGCTTCTCGCCCCCGTACCATTCGGCCGCCCTCGAAGCCCTCGCCGATGCCGCGCCGGACGACGCGCGAGTACGCGCCTGCTGGGCCGCCACGCTCACCCAACGCGAACAGGACGGCCACCTAGAGATGCACCCCCGCACCTACTACCCCCTGGCCTATGCCGCCGAGCCGGCCGACGGGTTCATCGCACGTCTCTGCCGCGACATCGACCACCTCATCAGCATCGCCGGAGGCGACTACTTCGAGCCGCAGTTCGCCGCTGCCGCAGCCCGGCGCCTAGGCCGCGACCCTGAGGCACGCCGACTGCTAAATGAGCACATTCGCGCAGCTGACACCACTGACCAACGTGCGGCGCAGCTGGCCCACCTCGCAGCCGGCGCGCACCCGCTCGACCCGGAGACGGTACGCGACCTTTCCGCGCGACTCGAACGCCAACTCGACGCCGAAGCACCCGACATGGTCCACGACTGCGGCTCGGGCGACGACGTACCGGTGTACCTACTGCTACTCGGCGTCCTATCCGGATACCCCGCCGACACCTCTCAGAACGCGAGCTGACACAGCCATCGCCGCGTTCAGCCAATGGCTCTGCAGCAGGTCGAGGTCCGCGAGGCGCTCCCGGATCCGGTTCATGGTTACCAGGAAGCAGGTCCAGCTTGGGGCGTAAGTCTCGTCGGCGACCCGCCCCCGCCAAAGCGGGCACGAGTCGCCGTCTAGCAAATCAGTCACACGGTTTCTTGCGGCTCATCACCGACAGGGCCCCGCTGACCGCATCGATCCGGGTGTGGATGCCGCTACCCAGCTGCGCGAACAGCCTGCGCGGTCGGCGCGCCGATGCCGGTTCCATATCCACAGACGCGAAAGTTGGAGGCGTTCCGGAGGAATATCGAGTACGCCCGGAAGATGGTGCGTGCCGGACGAAGCCTGGCAACCTTCCAGTCCCCCGTCTTCGACATCGGCGACTTCTACCGCGCGGCATGGGCTCAGGCGGTCAGCGGCATCGACCACTGGTTCCACGAGTAGCGGTATCAGCGGGTGGCCGAACTGACTGGCCAGGACGGCCCCGCGATGCCGTACCAGCTCACCAGGTTCGAGCTGYCGCTGCAGAAGGTCGAGGAGGTGCGCCGCGGTACCACCACGCTCGCGGACGCCGTCTCGGACCGCGTCAGGGCGAAGTGTGCGAACGCATCCCTCCAGAACCCCCGCAAGATCAGTGAAGCGCTGAAACTCGTGGCAGAGGAGAACATCTGGGCCAAGGCCGCTACGCAGATCAACGAGTGGAACCACGGCCRCACGGCAATGACCGATCAAGCGCTGAAGAAGCACTACACGGCCATCACCGAGCGACGTAACAAGATCGCCCACGACGCGGATCTCGTCGATGGCGATCTGGAGAAGCTCCGTGACATCACCGACGCTGATGTCACGGACGCCATCGACTGGCTTGAGCGGATCGCCCGCGCGATCGCCACGGCCCTCGGGTAGCGATCATCTTGCCTTCAGGGCATGCGCATTGCCGGCGTAGCCCTCGCGCCTGATCTTCGTATGCATCGGGGCGACGGACACGGTCGGGCCGTTGACCTGCAGGTTTAGGTTCGCATTAGTGCTGGTTGGGTGCACAAAAAACCCGCTCTGGCCTGCGGCTTCGCACCTCAAGATCCGCCGGGTGGGCGCCGGAAAGTGCTGCGGCGCAGGGGAAGGATCATCTGCCACCCGCACCCCTCGCCGGGCGCCGCATGCCCCCTGACCTGCGACATCGGCGCAGAACCGACCGGGCAGCCCGCGCACAGCGCACAGACACCCGATAACTTTCTCCTTTTCAGGCCGTAGAAGATCGCCCGATGGGCGGGAAGACCCCCCACATCCCCACCGCTCCGGCGCGCACGCCTCGGCGAGCAGCCCCAGACTCGGCCCCCGCCACACGCCATATCAGCACGGTCTGACCCGACCCGTCCCGGTGGCACACTGTCCGGGTGAGCAACGGGGGCAACACGGACAGCACCCCACCACGGGCGACGGTGCAGGCTGGGACTTCTTCGTCTCCTACACCCAGACCGACCAGCCGTGGGCCGAGTGGATCGCCTGGACGCTGGAAGAAGCCGGTTATTGTGCGTCAGAGTGATGATCCAGATGCGCTCCGCGCCTACACCTGTGTCCGTTCCCAGGGATCATGAGAAGTTCCGTGGGAGCCAAGAAGTGATCTGAGGAGCCCCGGTGGGTCTGAGAAGTTGATCGGCGTGTGTCGGCTGATGTTCCGTCGAGCCCCTCTGTCGCTGGACCGACGACCTTCGCGACCAATGGACCCGTAGCGACCTGCCAACGGCCCTACGAGCATCAACCATCGGCTCCCGCAGCGTCCACCTGCTCCAGGCCAGTGAGACGGAGAGCTTCGTCGAGCTCGCCGAGCTTCGCGGGCGACAGGCTTCCGGCCTTCTCGATCAGGTCTGCCCTGGTCAGGGTGACCAGCCACGTGCAAGGAATGAGGCCTGGTCGTGGGAGCGCGACTCGCAGGACACCGCCCAGGGGCAGTCCCTCGGGGGCGCCCACTGCCACCTCGACAGCCACGCCGCTGATCTCGATGTTCGCTGGAGCGACGACCTGTATGGCCCGGAACCCACCGGGCTCCTCTCCCGAGAGCAGAACGACCGGCCGCCGCTCATCGAAGTCCACCCACCAGACTTCGCCGCGTTCCATGTGTCCTCCTACGCGGGACGGCGGGCGCACCCCGCACGACCGCGCAGAACACGCATCGGTCGTCAGCCACGCCCGAACCTCCCTCACCAACGGCCATCACATCACTACAACGATCGTCCGGTCGCCGAAATTCTCAGCTCCGATGGGACTCGCCCGGTCCCGGACGTCCCCCGCACTTGAGAAACACCAGGTCACGGCCTCCGGCACTTCTCGTGATCCTTGGGAACGRACAACCTGGTCGCCGGGGCGGGGTCGAGCCCGTCGCCGACTACCCAGACCCGGAGATCAGTCGTCTCTTTCCGAGCGGGGCGGCCAAGAGCTCGGCCGAGGCATCCACCCCGGCAACTTCGTCTCGCCGTCCCCCCTCGCGCGCTCCAACTGCTTGGACTTCAGCCCGTGGGCCTCGGAGAGATCCGCTCCACTCAGGTCGGTACGGCCCAGGCTCGTCCCGGACAGCCGTGCACCGCGCAGAGCCGCCCTACAAAGCGACGCGCCGTCGAGGTTCGCACCGGACAGTCGTGCTCCGGTGAGGTCCGCTCCGTCCAAGACCGCGATGGTGAGAGTCGCCCCAGTCAGCGCGGCACCGGCGAGATTCGCGTTCACCATCGACGCGCCGTACAGGATTGCGTCTGTCAGCAGAGCATCGGAGAGGTTCGTCCCGAGCAACCGCGCGCCGGAGAGGTCCGCGCCGTCCAGCCGGGCACCGTGCAGGTCCGCACCGGTCAGGTCGGCGCGAGACACCCAATCATCGGTGGAGTCCAGACGGCCGAGCACCGCCAGCGCAGCCTGGACGTCAGTTGCCAGCACGTCGCTTTGCCGATCAGGGCCCGGGGCCGCTGGCGGACGGGCGTGCTCCCGGGCGAACGCGGACAGCACCTCCCGCACGGTTCGCTGATCCTCGGGTGAGTCCCCTGCGATCCGCTCTAGTGCGTTGACCAGGAACTTTTCCGGTTGTGGGTGGGGTGGTTGCGGG
>NZ_MBLM01000190.1 GCF_001854655.1 Parafrankia colletiae
ACCCTAGACTGCCCCGGGTCGGGCCCGCCTGGGCTGCTGCCTGGATGCGGGAGAGATAAGCTTCGCGAGTTGCCGCACTGCGAACGGCGATCCGTTCAGTCACCTCAGCGACAATCGGGTGCAGGACAGTGTTCACACTCATTCTGATATCTCCTCATGCCACGTGCGGCCGTCACGTTCGATCAATGCGATTGCTGCAGTAGGTCCACCAGTGCCAGCTGCGTAGCGCCTCGGCGAGTCAATTGACGCCGCCAAAGCGGCCAGGATGGGCTCCACCCATGCCCATGCGGCCTCGACCTCGTCGCGTCGCATGAACAACGTCGGGTTGCCACGAACCACGTCCATGAGTAGCCGTTCGTAGGCATCGGGCAGGCGTGACTTGAAAGTCTCGGCGAAGCTGAGGTTGAGGTGGACCGGACGCAGTCGCACGCCGCCCGGACCCGGTTCTTTGGCCATCAAGTGGAGGCGGACGCCCTCGTCAGGTTGCAGCCGCAACACAAGAGCGTTAGGGGAGATTGCATCCTTGATACCTGGGAAGATTGAATGTGGTACCGGTCGGAATTGAACCACGATCTCCGATGCATGACGATCTAGCCTCTTGCCGGTACGTAGGTAGAAGGGTACGCCGGACCAGCGCCAGTTCTGGACCTCGACCTTCAGCGCCACAAACGTCTCGGTGGTACTCGTGCTCCCATCAACTTCGTCCTGGTAAGAAGGAACTRGAACTCCCTCTACGAGGCCGGCCGTGYACTGTCCTCGGACRACGCACCGTTCCACGTCACCGACTGTCAGCGGTAATAGGGCCTGGAGGATCTTTAGCTTCTCGTCGCGGACTGCCTCGCGGTCAAGTCGGCTGGGTGGTTCCATCGCCACCAGGCAGAGCAGTTGCAGAAGGTGATTCTGTACCATGTCACGTATGGCACCCGAGCCATCGTAATAGTCGCCGCGCCCTCCGACGCCAATTGTTTCTGCGACCGTAATCTGTACATGGTCGATCGCACCAGAACTCCACAGCGGCTCGAGAAGGGAGTTGGCGAACCTTAGCACAAGGAGGTTCTGGACGGTTTCTTTACCGAGATAGTGGTCGATACGAAATATCTGTTCCTCAGCAAAGACTGCACCGACTTCATCGTTAATCCGGCGCGCGGAGACCAGATCATGYCCAAGTGGCTTCTCAAGGACCACCCTGGAGTTGTCGGTCACTAATCCGTTGTTTTGCAAGCCTAGACAGGTTGGCCCGAACAGTTGTGGGGCACAGGCAAGGTAGAAGACGCGCACATGGTCTTTTCCGTCCGCCAGAAGTGTCCGCAGTTCATCCCAGGTGCTGTGCTCTGCCACGTCGACCGTGATGTGGTGCAGGCGTTGGAGGAAGCGAGCTAGGACATCCGGCTCGTGGATTAGATCCGGGACGAATCGGCGCAGTTCAGAATCAACTTTATCGCGGTATCCGGCATCATCGAGTCCGGCCCGGGACACAGCAATGATCCTCGAGTCGGGGGTAAGTTGCCCGTCTCGGTCGCGGTGGAACAGCGCTGGCATCAGTTTGCGCATCGCCAGATCCCCTGTGCCGCCGAAGACTACTATCTCGCAGGGGGCAACCGACATAAGCTGCGGCATGGGTTCTCCTATCGAAATGAACCTGCCGTGCGGGTTGTCGCACTGTGGGTGAGTGAGGTTCTCCATGTCAGTACCTCGTCTGTTGCCGACCGAAAAGTAATCCGGATGCGAACTGTGAGGCGCCGATGCGGCAGCAGTCAATTTCACGCCAGGGACACCGGAAACTAGGTGACTCAAACGAGGATATATTGGGCTCGATCCGACTTCACTTCAGATGTAGGACGAGGCCCTGGATGAGCGGTTGCTAGTTTTTACCGGTTATCGAGCGATACCTGAAGGTATAGGAAACCGATCAGTAAATCATCGCAGGAGATTTCTGATCGCCGGTGTCAGATCTCGATTCCATGGCGGGTCAGCGCCGGGGGCCGCGCAGGTCAGCGCAGCAACGTGGGAGGCAAACATGAGGGCGCTGCGGGCTCCTTGCAGGTCTAGGCGTTCGAGGCGACCGCCGAGATGGCCGTTCTGATGGAGCCAGTGCAGTAGGCCGGCAGAGAAGGCGTCGCCTGCACCGATCGTGTCGACGATCTCGGTGGGCACTGCCGGAACATCGATCAAGGTGCCCCGGAAAGATGCGAGTACACCTGCTTCGCCTCGAGTGACTACGGCGAGTTGTATGCCGGTTTCGTTGAGTTCGCCGATAATCCGTTCGGGAGTGAGCCCAGGAGCTAGGTGTGTGAGGTCGTCCTCACTGATCCGGAAGATATCTGCGAGTCGGTACCATTCCTTCAATCTTGACTGGTAATGTTCTGAGCTCACCAGTGTGGTGCGTACGTTTGGATCGATGGAAATTGTAGCGTGCTCCCGGATGGAGTCCAAGAGCTCTTCGACGATACGACCCCCAGGCTCCATGATCAATCCGAGTGAGCCGGCGTGGATACACGATGCTCCCTGTAGCCGCGCCGGGCTCAGTTCGCCCGGGCGCCACTGCCAGTCGACGGTCCCAGTTGCGTAGAATTCATAGTGCGCTACCGAGTTCGCCAACGACGTGATGGCAAGTGTCGCGGGTTCGTCCGACCATGTGCTCAATGATAGATCGACCGAGGAGTCACTGAGGCGTCGCGTAAACAGCCCACCGAGAATACCGCAGGGCAGCCTGCTAAGGAATCTGGTCGGTGTGCCGAGCCGACCGAGGGCAACTGCCGTGTTTGCGGGGCTTCCCCCCGGGAGAATCTGCCACTGCATCGAACCGTTCGGTGTTTCCGATGGTTGGACAATGGCGTCGGCGACATTCTCTCCGACCACGGCGACGTAACCGGTCACTGGCTTGTCCTCCTTCGGAGGGCTCGGATATGCGGCCATGGCACGACGGCCGGTCCTGTCCAGACTGGCCGCGGCAGGTGTACGGCTAGTTCTCACGGGATCGTGGCTACGCTCCTGCAGGAGCGGGGCCCGCTGTGGATGTTGCGCCGGTCATGATGGCTACCACCTCGGGCATGGTGCACTCCGTCGGTAGTACGACGGCAGCCCGCCGCCCCAGCCGCTGGATGTGGATGCGGTCCGCGACTTCGAAGACATTTGGCATGTTGTGGCTGATGAGGATGACCGGCAGGCCGCGGTCCCGGATGCGCCGGATGAGGTCGAGGACTTGGCCGGTTTCCCGGACACCCAGGGCAGCTGTGGGTTCGTCCATAATGACCAGCCGCTGAGCGAAGGCCGCTGCTCGGGCGACGGCGACTCCTTGGCGTTGACCGCCGGAGAGGTTCTCGACCGGGCTCGTCATCGATCGGAGGCCGATTTTCAGTTTACTCATTTCCTGCTCGGCTTGGTGCTTCATCGCCGGCTTGTCAAGGATCCGCAGGTAGCGGCCCAGTGGTCCTTTGCGTCGGATTTCGCGGCCGAGGAACATGTTGGTCGCGATGTCTAACGCGGGCGCGACCGCGAGATCCTGATAGACGGTTTCTATGCCATACCGGCGGGCGTCGGTGGGGTTATGAAAGCGGACCGGGTCACCGTCGACCAGGATCTGGCCTTCGTCTGGGACGAGAGCGCCGGAAAGCGCCTTGATCAGGCTGGACTTGCCGGCCCCGTTGTCGCCGATGACGGCAAGCACCTCTCCGACGCGAAGATCAAAGTCGCAGCCGTCCAGGCAGGTGACCTGTCCGTATCGCTTCACCAGGCCACGGGCTTCGAGTACAATATCTTTCCGCCCGCTCTCGACGGCTTGCGGCGCAAGATGATCCATAGTACCTCTCATGCTTTCCTCCTGCGAGCGAGTTGGTCAATGGCCACGGCGAGGATGACCAGAATGCCAGTGATGAGCACCTGGTAGATGGATTTGGTGCCGATGAGCTRCAGGCCGTTGCGGACAACGCCGACGATGAGCGCGCCCAGGAGCGTGYCGACCACGCTGCCGCGGCCGCCAAACAGGCTGGTTCCACCGAGCACGACAGCCGTGATGCTGTCCAGGTTGTCGGTCTGCCCTGCGTTGGGATCGCCGACACCGGTACGAGACACCAGCAGCAGGGATGCGATGCCGTAGATAAGGCCGGCGACAGCGTAGACGGTGAGAACGACCCGCCGGGTCCGGATGCCCGTTAGGCGGGCAGCCTCAGGGTTGTCGCCGACGGCGTAGATGTGCCGACCGGCGGAGGTCTGGGTCAGAATGCACCAAGTGATTCCGAACAGGGCGATCATTAGCAAGGAACCGTAGGTGATTTCTGTCTGGCCGACGGTGAACGTCTTTCCAAGATAGGTGAGCGTTGCGGGTAGGTCGGAAATAGTCTCCTCGTTGGAGTAGATATGAGTCAACGCGAAAGCGATATTTAACGTACCGAGTGTGACGATAAATGGTGGCAGCCGAATCGTGGTAACCAAACCGCCGTTGAGGAGCCCAAAGGCGGTACAGGCCAGTAGACCGAGACCGATCGCCAGGAATGGGTTGAGTCCAGCATCGACCGCGAGCGTCGTTATGAGGACGTTACCCAAAGCCATGATGGCGCCGTTGGACAGGTCGATGCCGGCGGTCAGGATGATCAGGGTTTGGCCGATCGCGAGGGTGCCGACCACCATGACCTGCTGGAGAATAAGGGAAAAGTTCCCACCGGTCAGGAACCGGTCGGACTTAATACTGAAGAATAATCCGGCCAGCACCAGGGCGATCACCGGGCCGAGGGTGGTCAGGTCCGGTACATGTTTGGCGAATGAGCCGACGCTGCCACGGAGCTTTATCTCAGCCCCGGCAGCCTTCGTTGATGCCATGACGGATCCTCGTTCTCCAGACGGGACTACAGCAACTCTGAGTCCGGCCGGACGGCGGGTGAGACGTCCCACCGCCCGGCCGGACTGTCCAGTTAGCGTGCCAACTTGCGCCGGGCACGCCGATGAGGCTGTACGCGGCCTCCGCGCGTCATGCCGAGGATTTCGGAGCCATCCATCACCCCCAGCAGTTATCGAGACCGAACTCGACGTTCTCCGAATCAATACCGTCCACTGGCTCGGCGGTGATCAAGGTGACACCGGTGTCCACGTACCCGGACGGCTTTGTGCCGTCAGTGGCGTAGGCAATGACTGCGTCCACACTCTGCTGTGCCATCTTCAGCGGGTACTGCTGTGACGTCGCGGCAATCTTGCCGTCCTTCACTGCCTGGACGCCTGTGCATCCCCCGTCGACGGAGACGATTGTGACGTCGTTCTCCTTGCCGGCGGCAGCTATCGCAGTGTAGGCGCCGAGCGCAGCTGGTTCGTTGATCGTGTAGACGAGGTTGATGCCCGGGTCTTTCTGCAAGCAGGTCTCCATAGCTGCCTGACCCTTGGCCTGGTCACCCTGGGTGTCCTGGCTACACGCCACGCTCGCCGCGCTTACCGGCTCGCTCGCGGTGTCAGCCACCTCTACCGCACCAAAGCCAGACAGGAATCCGTTGTGCCGCAACGTGCCGACCGCGATGCCGGGCGCGAGGTCAAGCATCGCGATCTTTACCGGCTCGCCGCCGGTGAGGCCCTTGGCGTATTCGCCGATCAGGACCCCGGCCTGGAAGTTGTCCGTCGCGAACAGCGCATCCACCGCGCTCTGCGGATCCGTGGGGCTGTCGAGCGCGATGACAARCACACCTTTCTCCCGTGCCTTCGCGATGGCCGGGATGATCGCCTTCGTGTCACTCGGCGTGATCAGGATGCCCCGAGCCCCCGAGGCAACCATGTTCTCGATCGCGGTCACCTGGCTGGCGTTGTCACCGTCAAACTTGCCGGCCGCAGTGAGCAACTTGACGCCCTTGGCCGCAGCCGCCTTCTCCGCGCCTTCCTTCATCTTGACGAAGAACGGGTTGGTATCGGTTTTGGTGATCAGGCCAACGACCACCTGGTCCGTCCCGCCGCTCGCGCTGCCGTCCGACGAACTGCCACAGGCCGACAGCACGAGTGCTGCCGCAGCAGGCAGCACGAAGAGGGATGCGCACCGCCGCCACCCACCACGCACCGGCCGCCGACGCGGCCGCCGGACCGCATCGGCGACGGTCGGCACGCCGCCTAACGGCACCGCGCTCCGAGCCCCATCAGGCCCTGCTGATCGTGGCATTGCTATCTTGTCGGACACGTGACGCCTCCTTGCGACCTGCCCCCATCGCCTACGTTGCTCCGGGGTTGCGCCGGAATGTAGCTCGGGTCACAGTAGGAGCGCAAGCGCTTGCGCGAACGTTTGTCCAACTTCTCGACGGGACGTCCGGTAGGGAGATCGCATGGTCAAGATGGCGGACGTGGCGAAGATCGCGGGCGTCTCCGTGTCCACGGTCTCGCACGTCCTCAACGACACACGGGCGGTGCGGGCCGAAACCCGTGCGGCCGTGCTCGCAGCGATCGAACAGACCGGCTACACACAGAACACGATCGCGCGGGCACTCGTCACGGCCAGTAGCGGRCTGATCGGCCTGTCCATCCCGGTGATCACCAACCCCTACTTCACCGACGTGATCCACGCGATCGAGACGAACGTGTCTGCCACCGGTTACACCCTGATACTCGCCGACTCGCGCGAGGACCCCGAGCATGAGCTCCGGGCCCTCCGGGCGCTCCTTCAACGTCGGATCGACGGGTTGATCATCGTACCGGCCGGCGGTGACAGTCAGCTGGCGTTTGAGCACCTCGCTGYGAGCTCCGTGCCGACGGTACTCATCGACCGGCTGGCGTCAGCCGAGTTCGATCAGGTCGGACCAGACAACGAGGAGCCGAGCGCGCAGCTCGTCGAGCACCTCGCAGAGCTGGGACACGACCGAATCGGCATGATCGCAGGCTTGAACGGTCTCACCACCACCCGCGAGCGACTGGCCGGCTATCGGCGAGGGCTGGACCGACACGGACTGCCTTATGACGAGAAACTAGTTGCCGGCGGCGGTTCCCAGATCGAGGGTGCCAGGGCAGCCGCCCACACCCTGCTAGCACTGCCGAGTCCGCCGACCGCGCTGGTCGTCGCCAACAACCTCATGACGATCGGGACCATGCACGCACTACGGGAGACAGGTCGGCGCGTGCCCGACGACATCGCGCTTACCTGCTTCGACGACTTCGAATGGGCCGACCTCTTCTCGCCCCGGCTGACCACCATGGCCCAGCCACGCGTTGAGTTGGGCAACGTCGCGGTGGAGTTGCTGATGCGACGCCTCGCCGACCCTACGGTACCTCCACGCACGGTACGACTCCCCCCCCCAGTTCATGCACCGCGACTCCTGCGGCTGCACACTCAAACAACGAATGGTGACGGGCCAGGACAAGGGGGTCAGCGGCCCTTCCAGTCCGCCAGCCTGACACAGGCGGGGTCACCTGATATACCGTTCACCCGTCCCTGATTGGCCTATGGATGATCGTGGCGCGAGTACGCCCGCTTCCGGCACCGCYGACTCGGTCGGAGGGAACCTCCGTGTTAAATGCGATGCACCGGCTAAGATTTCCGACTTCCTGCCGATTCTGCCCAGCTCGAGGCACTTTTCCAGGCGCCGGACACCACGCCGTTCAGCACTATGGAACAGGGAGCGCAGGGATGAGCTGCGGTTCACCCAGTCATGCAAGATTCGCCGCAACGAGGTGTCGTGAAGATCTCTAAAAGAAGGCGGCCATTTTTTGTGGTCGCTGCCTTACTTGGCGGTGCGCTAGTGCTCGCCGGTTGTAGTCCAGTCAGCGAGTCAACAACCAGCCAGGCGTGCGATACTCCCGGAATCACCGCTGGCGAGGTCCACCTTGGGCTCTTGATATCCGAGAGTGGCGCGGGAGCATCGATGGCCCAGCCGTTCAGGGCGGGCGTCGACGCCCGTCTGGGCGTGGCGAACGCGGCCGGAGGGGTCCACGGACGCAAGGTTACATACGTGTGGCGAGACGACGAGTCGGYATCGGCGGTCAACCTTGCTTCGGCACGAGATCTCCTCTCCACGGACGAGGTATTTGGAATCGTCGAGGCCAGCGCGGAGGCGTACGGTTCGTCAGCACTTCTACACGACTCTGGGATCCCGGTCGTGGGTATAGCACTGGATCCCACCTGGGCCTCCAACGACAATATGTTTAGCTTTACAAACATGATGGCAAAAAATTCTTCCGTCAGCATCTGGGGCGATTTTGTCGCAGCCCAAGGCGGCCGTCGTGCATTGATATTCAGGCGCACATCCTCTGCGGCTTCGGACATCCTCGCAACGAGAATGTCCGATAGTCTGCAGGCTGCCGGAGTAGCCATTCTTGGAAACGACGAGATCAGCACCCTGACGCTCGTTCCCGCCGTCATCGGCGAGCGGATCAAAGCCACCGCAGCCGACACTGTAGTATTTGCCATGGACGCTGAGAACTCCTATCGGATCGTGGCAGCGGCCCGAGCAGCCGGTGCGGCAATCAGGGTCGCTCTGGTGCMACCGGACGGCTACGACCCCCGAGCGCTCCACGACTRGGGAAGCGACATCGCGGGCACCTACTCCTATCTTCCGATCACACCGTTTGAGGTGAGCACCCCCGTCTACCGCGGGTTCTTCAACGCCATGGCCGCCTATGCGCCTCAGTTGCAGCCACCGAATCAAACCTTCGCAGCGGAGGGCTGGATCGCCGCCGATATGTACCTGCGCGGACTGGCCATGGTGGGGGGCTGCCCGAGCCGCGCAGAGTTCATCAGCAGCCTGCGGTCCGTTCAAGCCTACGACGCTGAGGGGCTGCTGCCCGCGTCGTTGAACATCAGCACGAGCGTTGGCGAGATCATCCGCTGCCTGCACTTCGTGCAGGTCGCGCCCGATGGGACCCATTTCGCGCAGGTAACCCCGACGCCGCTGTGCGGCAGACGGCTAGCCACAGACGACTGAGAGAGTTAGCTGTGCGGGCGACTACTGCTAGTAGGACTTGGTCCCTGTTGGTGGAGTGACCCGTGGGGCCGGTTGTAGTGATCGACGTAGTCGGTGAGGACGGCGATCAGGTGTCGTTCGCTGAGGATGAGGAGGTAGTCGAGGCCTTCGCGGCGGACGGTGCCGACCCARCATTCCGCGAAGGCGTTCGCGACCGGAGTCCGCTTAGTACTGCAATGGAGATAGCCCGCACTATAACATGATCCACTAACAACCTCGGGCCCCGGCACCCGGGTTACGGAATACCCTTAGGATTTGACCGTGCCACGAAGAGCCAAGATAGTTTGCACCCTCGGCCCGGCCACCAACTCGCCCGAGATGGTCCGCGCCCTCGTCGACGCCGGGATGGACATTGCCCGGCTCAACTTTTCGCACGGATCCCACGAACAGCACGCGGCGGCTCACGCTCTCATCCGGGAGGCCGCCGAGGCCGCCGGTCGCAGCGTCGGAACCCTCGCCGACCTGCAGGGTCCCAAGATCCGGCTCGGGAGGTTCGCCGGCGGCGGCGTCACGCTGCTGCCCGGACAGCACTTCACGGTCACCGTCCGTGACATTCTCGGTAACCAGGAGCAGGTCGGCACCACCTACGCCGGGCTGCCCCGCGACGTCTCCGCCGGAGACACCATCCTCGTCGACGACGGTCGGCTGAACCTGCGCATCGACGATGTCGAGGACACCGACGTCCGCACCACGGTCGTGATCGGCGGCAAAGTCAGCGACAACAAGGGCATGAACATCCCGAGCGCGGCCCTGACCGTGCCGGCGCTGTCCGATAAGGATGCCGACGACCTGCGCTTCGCCCTCAAGCTCGGCGTCGACATGATCGCACTGTCGTTCGTCCGGTCCACCGAGGACTACACGGCGGTCCGCACAATCATGGACGAGGTCGGGATCCGTGTCCCGGTCCTCGCGAAGATCGAGAAGCCGCAGGCCGTCGACGAACTCGATGGGATCATCGAGGCCTTCGACGGCCTCATGATCGCCCGCGGCGACCTCGGTGTCGAGCTGCCACTCGAGGACGTCCCCCTCGTCCAGAAACGGGCCGTGAGCCAGGCGCGTGAGCGGGCCAAGCCCGTCATCGTCGCCACCCAGGTCCTCGAGTCGATGGTGAACGCCCCCCGGCCGACCCGGGCTGAGGCCAGCGACTGCGCCAACGCCGTCCTCGACGGCGCCGACGCGATCATGCTCTCGGCCGAGACGAGCGTCGGATCCTACCCGATCGAGTCCGTCGCGACGATGGCGCGGATCATCGAGACCGCCGAGGCCGACCTCGGGCGCATCTCCCCGCTGCGCACGGCGCCCCGCACCCTCGGTGGCGCCATCGCCCAGGCGGCGGTGAGTGTCGGCGAGGCCGTCGGGGCCCGGTACTTGGTCGCCCACACCGTCAGCGGTGACACGGCCCGACGTCTGGTCCGCTACCGCAGCTCCGTCCCGGTGCTCGCGTTCACCCCCATCCTCGGCGTGCGCAACCAGATGGCGCTGTTCTGGGGGGTCGAGACGATCCTCGTCCCGTTCGCGGAGAGCACGGACGAGATGGTCCGCCAGGTTGACACCGCCCTACAGCAGATCGAGCGCTGTCGGCCCGGCGAGCTCGTCGTGGTCGTCGCGGGCACGCCGCCCGGCGTCGCGGGCACGACGAACACGATGYGGGTGCACCGCATCGGAGAGGCCATCTGATCGAAGATCCTGATCGGTGTCCTGGCTCCCACAGCCGGGAGTGTCCGATCAACGGTCGGGTAGCCCGGGGGGATCTCACCCCCGGGCTCCCACAGAGTCGGGTAGGCCGCCGGCGAGGTGCCCACTCTTGTGGGTCCTTTTCCGTCGGCCCCCCCGCCGAACCCGCCGGGCGGCGTTAACCGCAAAGGACCCTCCAGTGGTTATGCCGTGGGTTGCGTGGTAGGCCGGCCGGCGTGGATGGCCTCGCGGCAGGGGCGGCAGGTGACGAGTGTCTTTCTCTGTCGCATGGCCATGAGTCGGACCCAAGCCGGTTTTTCGCGTCATCCTGATCTGTTGAGGTCCGCGAGGTGGTGGACTTCCGCCCTGTCCGTTTCTCCGCAGATCTCGCAGGCGCCCGCGAGGAGCCGGTGGATCAACTCGTTGCCGCGGGCGGTGTTCAGGACGAGCGCCCGGTCTTCGAGGGCTGCTGTATCTTCCTCCGAGTCCCTCCCAACTGTCCTGGGGATATAACAGGGCGCCTCACGGCGCACACCCGGCATGCCCGTTGTTGTGGGTGGCTCGATGGTCATCGTCGCCTGCGGTGAGTATCAGGGGCGCTGGACTGCTGCCCCAGCAATAGTCACGTGGGAAACCAGGCCTCTCAGGGCCGGCCGGTGAAGAGGGCGTAGCGGTCACGTCCCGCCCGTTTGGCCCGATACATGGCGTTGTCGGCATTGTGCAGGGCGGTCTCGGGGTCGTCGATGCCGACGCAGCACAGCGCGATCCCAATAGTGGCGCCTAGGGTGATGGTGGTCCCGGCCAGCGCGATGGGCTGCCGGCTGGTTTCGAGGATGCGCGCCGAGATGGCGCAGACGAGATCATCCTCGGCCTCGTCGAGGAGGACTGCGAACTCATCTCCGCCGAGGCGGCTGACCATGTCCGTCTTTCGGGATGCGGCTCCGATGCGGGCACCGATGACGCGCAGGACGTCGTCGCCGACGGCGTGGCCGAACCTGTCGTTGACGGGCTTGAAGTTGTCCAGGTCGATGAAAAGCACGGCGAATCTCGTTCCGGCCTGCCCGTGTTCGGCCACAGCCGCCAGATGGCGGTCGAACGCGGCCCGGTTGGGCAGGCCTGTGAGAGGGTCGTGGCTGGCCCGATAGGCGAGTTCGGCCTGCATCTGTCGGCGTTCCCCGATCTCATGACAAGTCAGGACGATGCCAGACAGGGCCGGTGTGTGGCGCGGCTCCGAGGCGTGGATATCGAACCACCGATAGCCATCGCACGCGCGTAACCGGATCTCGCGGATCGCGCCCTGCCGTTCACGGTCGCGGGCACTGAGGAACTTCCGGAGGCGGCTGGCGTCCTCGGGATGGCTGAGGTCGGGGAAGACTTTCCCGACCCAGCCCGCCGTGGGCTGGCCGAGTAGACCCGTCGTGTCGGAGCTGGCAAAGGTGATCCGACAGTCAYGATCGGCAACGATGACGATGTCGTGTGCATTGTGTAGCAGCGCGTGCAGCTGGGATTCCTCGCGGCGCAGCGCGTTCTCCCGGCGGGCGTTCGAGACGGCGATGCCGAGGATAGCGATGCCGATGGTGCCGAACAGGCTTACCGCAAGCAGGCCCTGGCCCTCCCGAAGCCCGGCGAACAGGGCTGCGGCGGGCTGCTGGAAGACAAAATACGCACCGTCAAGGGACCAGATCGGCGCGGCGAGCATGATTTCGTTCGAGTCACCGCCGGGGGTTACCCGCTCGGGCCTCCCCATCCGCAGGTCCGTCAAGTCGGCCGGGTTCACCAGCGGCCGGCCGGCCAGGTCGGGGTTTGAGGAGAAGGATGCCCGGCCAGAGCGGTCGACAAGGGCGCTGCCGCCGTCTCGCAGTCCCATACCGCCGAGTGCGGCGAGGAAGAAGCTGGGCAGGGCGTCCCGCGCCGAGCGGCCGAGGGTGAGGACGGCGACCGGGTGCCCGTCCTTGAGTACCGGCGCCAGGGTGTAAAGCCGCGCGGCTCCATCCACTATGACCACCTGGGAGGTGGTCGCCCGCCCAGCCAGCACCGCCTGCCACTGCGGGCTGTCCGTAGCGATCGGCATCGGCGGGGCAGCAGCCGGCTCGGCCGCGATCGTTCGTCCGTCAAGGCTGATCAGCGAAGCCAGGGTGTCCGGTCCGCCATCAGGCGACTGGGCGAACCGTTGCAGGATGGTTCGGTTGTGTGTCAGGTCCGTCGGCGACCAGGACTCGGCGGATGCAGCCAAGACCAATGGCTGCGGGTCCTGCATAACCGACATGTAGTCGGCCATGCGTGCGGTCTGCACGAGACGTTCGTCCATCCGGCGCGCCTCCGCTGCCCGTAGCGCCTGGGAGTTCTGCCACAGACCAAACGACGCGATGCCGAACAAAGTCAGCGCGGCGACAAATAGCGGAACAATACGGCCGAAACGTATCCGGGGAGCGCGTCGTTGAGGGGCGGCGGCCTCGCCACGGTATGTGGAACGGACGGCCTCGGGGCGACGGGGCCACCACCATGGGTGCGCGGTCGGTCGCCTTCGTGCCGCCGAACCGAGYGGTCCTCCCAGTTCCGCGTCCGCCGATCCCGCCGGTTCCACCAGTTGCGCCGGGCTTGYCGAAGTCGCGCTTGCCGATGGCGGCGCACCCGAGTGATTGTCCGCGACATCTGTCGCATCGATGGCGGAAATGGTAGCTGAGGGCCCGCTAAGGTCGCGCGGGCGGGGAGCATCGTCCGCGTCGGCGGCCGTGGACGGGGTGGGCAGCGCGATGGCGACCCGACCCCCGCCATCGCGTTTGGCAGCGTACATCGCCGTGTCCGCGGCGTGGATCAGCTCGTCCGCACGACTACGGCCAGGTCTGCCCATCGCGATGCCCACGCTCGCGCCTACCTGCACGCACTCGTCCTCAAGAGTGATCTTTTCGGCGACGGCTCTGATCACCCGGTCCGCCACCAGACTCGCGGTCGCGAGGTCGCTGTCGCGAAGCAGCATCGCGAACTCGTCACCGCCGAGCCGGCTGGCAAGGTCGCCTTCACGCAACAGCGCCGCCAACCGCGCACCGATGATCGCCAGCACCCGGTCTCCGGCCGCGTGTCCGAACGAGTCGTTGATGGGTTTGAACCCGTCAAGGTCCAGATAAAGGACGGCGCAGCTCAACTCGGTGCCCACAGCGAGCGCACTGGCAAGCCGATCACCGAACCCGGACCGGTTGGCCAGACCCGTCAGCAAGTCGTGGCGTGCCTGATGACCAAGCCGGTCCTGCAGCTTTTTGCGTTCACCGATCTCATGGCAAGTGACTAGCACACCGGCCAGGCCGGCCTGCGGAGGAAAATCGGCGGCTTCCAGGTCGAACCAGCCGATGGCGCCGTCAGCGCCACACAGTCGGACGTCGAGGACCGCACCACCTTCGGTCAGGATTCGGTCGAGGCGGTCTCGGTCGGCCGGGTGGGCGAGCTGCGCCAGCGGTTGACCGAGCCAATTCGAGGCATGGTAGCCGAGCAGCCTTTCGATCGACGGGCTCAGAAAGCTCACCGCACCGTCCGGGCCGACGACGGCGATCAGGTCCCGGGTGTTGCGCAACAGCTCGTCGAGCCGCTCGCCGGCACGGCGGGCGCTCACCTCCCGGCGCAGGCCGAAGACAACCAGTCCCAGCACCGCCACCGCTCCGACAACGATCACGGTCAAGTTCCGGGACCGCTGCTGTTTACGCAGGTCGGAATAGAGCGCGTCGGATCGCTGTTGAAAAAGGTTTGTGTATCCGCTGCTCGCCTGCCGGGCGGCGATGTTCGTCACCTCGTCGGCGCCATGCCCGGACGTCCACACCCGCGCCGGCACCGGCGAAATCCCGCGCAGCGCTGCCGGGTCGATGACGCGCCGGCCAACCAGCGCCGGATCCCAGGAGGATGCCGCGACCCCGGCCGAGTCAACAGTGGTGAGGCCCCCGGGACCGAGCCCGAGCGAACCGAGCTGCTCGTCGAAGCGTTGAGCCAGGGCATCCGTGGCGACGGTAACAAGGGCAGCCCACGGACGTCCATCGCCGACCGGCGCCACTGTCGCCCGACCGACAAGACCATCGATGACGAATACCGGCGACCTCGTGGCCCGCCCAGCAAGCGCAGTCGGCCAGGCATCGCCGAGGACGCCCACCGGAATCGTAGCGCTCACCGGCCGGGACACCAGCGGACGCCCGTTGTGATCCAACAGAGCGACGACGAAGTTAGGGTTACTTGCCGGATTGATCAGAAATGATCTCAACAATTGCGCATTACGCTTCTGATCAGTCAGGGAGAATCCAGCCGCGTCGACGCGAGACTGCTGAAGCTTAGGGTCGACGGTACGCGATGTGTAGGCCGCCGTCTGCTCGACGAGATGAGCCCGGTCACTCAGGCGCTCCCGCTCGGAGGCCGCCAGACTTTCACCGCTTACGGCGAAGGTGATCCCGACAAGAAGAAGAAAGACCGCCAGGCCAATCAGCCGCGGAATGGCTCGCCGAACCCGGCCATACAGGGTACGATCATTAACGTCGGATACGCCGAGCGTGCCCGACATAAAATGATCATCGGATCCATGATCCTTTGGTCTGCGATCTTTAGATCTGCGCCGGACCGGAAAGATCCGAGTGGCTATGACCATCGCCGCCTGCCTGACACATCCGGGACTCTGGACGGGTCGAATAGCCACCCTGCGTGACTACTAACAAGACAAGAACTCCTCCCGACTAAAGGTCCATCCGGCTGACCGAAGCGCGGACCTGCGGTTCACCGACGTTATCAACTGAATGATAGACACGCCCGAGCCTCCCCGGCAACCCGAACGAATAGCGGCAATCTGCTTCAAATTTCATGGCGAAACCCGAATCTCACTCCATCACTTGACAAACCGGATTATAGCTCCACAGGGGCACGATCTCCTCACCCAAGATATTAACCCCCTGACCCCCTTATGCCCGTATCTAGATTTTTAGTATGAATAACCAAGAGTAATTACAGCACCAGGATCACATCCGTCGCACACAGATGATTTCCGCCGCCGGATGGCGTATCTTGTTCGAGCCGATCGAATACATACAGCAAGGATCTACTGTAGTGGCGAAACACTGCCGGTCCAGGAATCCGATCCGTAACCGGGTTTCGCGAAGCGTCGCGATCGAACAGCTCGACCGGCCTCGTCTTCATGCGCGCTGCAGCACCGCTCATTCTTGAGCGAGATTGAGGAACTGTCAGTCCGCAATCTCTGGGCCGCGGGCAGCGCGTAGGCCGTCACGCAGTCGACGACTCAAGCCCAGCCGACGGCGTGGCCCGGCCACTAGTTAGTGATCAGCCCCAGCAATTCGCCAGACCGTACTCGACGTCTTCCGAATGGATTCCAGGCTGCAGATCTTCAGCGATCAGGGTGGTGCCGGTATCGACGTATCCGGACACTTTCGTTCCGTCCTTAACATAGTCGACCACGGCGGCCACTCCCTGCTCAGCCATCTTCAGCGGGTACTGCTGTGAGGTAGCAGCAATCCCGCCGTCCCTGACCGCCCGGACGCCGGCGCATCCGCCGTCGATGGAGACAATCATGACGCTTTCCTTTCCGGCCGCGTCCAGGACAGTCCGCGCGCCAAACGCGGCCGGTTCGTTTACGGCGTACACGAGGTTGATGTCCGGGTCCGTCCGCAAACAATCCGCCATCGCCGTCCGCCCCTTAGCCTGATCACCCTTGGAATCCCGGCTACACACCACACTCGGCGGAGTGGCCTGCTGAGTCTCACTGGCAGTCATATCCAGAGCACCGAAGCCGGCGAGGAAGCCGTTATRTCGCAGCAGACCTCCACCCGTGATAYTCGACGCAACGTCCAGGGTTGCGATCCTGGCCGGCGTGTCGCCCAAAGCTGCCCTGGCGTACCCGCCGATCAGCGTACCGGCCTTGAAGTTGTCGGTGCTAAACAGCGCGTCAACGGCGCTCTCCGGGTCGGTGGGCACGTCCAGGGCGATGACGAGAACACCACGGTCCCGGGCCTGGTCGATCGCCGGGACGATCGCTTTGCTGTCGTTGGGTGTGATGAGAATGCCCCGTGCCCCCGCCGCTACCATGTTCTCGATAGCACTGACCTGACTGACATAGTCGCCGTCGAACCTGCCGGTGGCGGTCAGCAGCTCAACCCCCTGCTCTCGGGCGGCCTGCTGCGCGCCGTCGCGCATTTTCACGAAGAACGGGTTAGTGTAAGCTTTGGTGATCAGCCCAACAGTCGGATTGCCACCGGAGTGCTCCCTGCCATCCGTGACCTGGACCGAGGAACCGCCACACCGGAGTAGGACCAGCGCAGCGGCGAGCAGCAGCGCCAGTGCTGCGACAAGGCGGCGAGGCGATCCAGATATCCGCCCGGACGCCGTCCATCGCCTCAGGTCCGACATGTCGTCAAACCCCCCTTCATGCTGTTCGGCCATCTGCAGGTTCGTACCCACGTCGGGCCACAGCTACCATCGCGGACCGGATGCCCCAAGGCTGGAAATCTGTTGCATGCCGGGAGCGAGGGGGAGCCACTCCCCTGCTGGTGATCAGATGGCCGCGCGTRCTCGGCGAAGGCAGGTGACAGCCGGCCCCTCTGGGTCGGCATCGAGGCCAAGTTCATAGTAGCTACTGGTTCTATAGTGGCTACTGTCAACAAGCGTTGTCAGCTATAGCTCAATGCCGTTTAGCGTAATTTGATCTTGTGGGTGGTGGGGTCGGGTGGGTTGGTTCGGGCTGGTGCGGCGTGGCGTGGTGGCGTGGGTGCCGCTGGGTGGTTTGGTGACGTTTCGTGGGTGGGATGGTGACGCCGGATCAGGTGTCGGTGGGTGTGTTGGTGACGGCGGTGCCGCGGGATGTGGTCGAGGAYGCGGTGGCTGTGGTGGGGGTGGGTGAGCGGCGGCGTGGGGGRAAGCTTCCGCCGCATGTGACGGCGTATCTGACGTTGGGGTTGTGTCTGTTCCCGGACGATGATTATGAAGAGGTCGCGCGGAAGGTGACCGGGTCGTTGGACCGGTTCGGGTGTTGGGACGCGGG
>NZ_MBLM01000191.1 GCF_001854655.1 Parafrankia colletiae
GCATCGGCCGGAGCCGTGCCTTCAACCGGCCGTGATCGGTCTCGATCCGGTTGTTCTCCTTGGCGGCGTCGACGTGGCAGGCCTCGGGGAGGAGCTCGTCGAGGACCCGCGGGTAGACGGGTGCCTTGTCGGTGGTGACTTCCACCGGCCGGCGGCCGTGGGACAGCGCCTGGGTGAAGAACCTTCGGGCGGCGGCCTGGTCGCGGCGGGTGCTGGCGAGGACGTCGATGACCTGTCCGCGCTGGTCAACGGCCCGGTACAGGTAGGTCCAGCGGCCCGCGACCTTCACATACGTTTCATCAACAAACCAGCTGTCGCCGGGACGGTGCCGACAGGGCCGGGCCGCGTCGGCGAGTAGGGGTGTGAAGCGTTGCACCCACCGGTAGATCGTGACGTGGTCGACCTCGAGGCCGCGTTCAGCGAGGAGCCCTTCGACGTCCCGGTAGGACAGCGCGTACCGCAGGTACCACCGCACCGCAAGGACGATCACCTCGGGTGGGAACCGGAACCCGGCGAACTCCGACACCGGAGCCAGTCGACGGACACGGCGTCGACGCATCAACCGATCATGACCGATCGGACGCCCCGCGATGGCCGACTTCGCCGATGCAACAGTGCCAAAAGAATCATGAGGGTAAAGTTGGGGTGATCTTCACTTCAAGATCCTTAGGATCTTGATTAGACAGCCCTTGACCTGGGCAAACGTGCTCCCGCGAGAGGACTCGAACCTCTAACCTGCCGGTTAACAGCCGGCTGCTCTGCCAATTGAGCTACGCGGGACCGTTCTGTGCCGTCAGGCCCGGATCCGGCCCCACCCAGCGCTCAGGCGCTGCGCAGAACCCAGAGGTCTGCCCAGGCCTCAGTGGCCGGCAGCCCGGATCGGTCTGACGTCGTCAGCCTACCTGAGGTTCAGCGGAGGTTGCCGGTGGGGTAGTAAACAAACCAGTGAGACGCCGGAGCGCCAGCGGTGGAGGCCGCGCCCGCCCGGTCCTGCCCCCGGGAGGAACCATGCGCATCAGGCCCAGTGTGGCCATTGCCCTTGGCATCGGATACGTCCTCGGCGCCCGCGCGGGCCGCGAGCACTATGACGCGATCATGCGTCAGGCGCGGGACATACGCGAGCGCCCCGAGGTCCAGACGGTCGCCGGCGTGGTGTCGGCGCAGGCCGGTGCGTTGGTCCAGCGTGCGCGCACGATGCTGGGAGGTGCGTCCGACACCGACGGCGAGGGCGTGTCGATCTCGTCCCCGCACGGTGCGCACTCGTCCAACGGGGTGGGGGTGCGGGCGTACTGACCACGGAAGCCGCCACCCATGAGGGCGGGAGATCGGGCGGTTTCCCCTCTGCCCTCTCTCCCCTGCCCCGGTCGGGCCATGTCGGCGAACGCTGACCGGGGGCGCCGTGGCTCCGCGGGCAGCCGGTCGGGCGGTGCGCACGCGTCCGCCCGGTCGGGCGGCGCAGCGGGTGCCCAGTATGGCCAGGGCTCGGGCACGGCAGGTCCGAGCGTGGCGCCGGAGCATCTCCTCGCGATCGTCGACCTGCTCGGTCGGCGGTACACGCTGGAGGTCTTCTGGTGTCTGCGCGGCGGGTCGTCGTCCTTCCGGGCCCTGGCGGCGCGGGTCGGCGCCCCGGAGTCCCAGTTGACGCAGCGGGTCCGCGAGCTTCGCGAAGCTGGTCTGGTCGAGGTTGACGAGGTCGGCGAGTACCGGCTCACCAACCATGGCCGGCGGCTCCTGGGCGTCGTGGAGCCGCTGGCGGGCTGGGCCGAGGGCTGGGCCGCGCTGAGCCCTCGCCAGCGCGTGCCGCGCGGCTCGGCCCGCCAGGCCGCGGACGAGCTCGGGGGCTGAGCGGACGAGCCCGGGGCTGAGCCGCCCGCCCACTCAGGAGCACAACGGAGTGCCCGCCGTGCGTCGGGGTCAGTACGTGCAGTTCGGGACGGCGGGCGGTGCTGTGGGAGGGGCGGAGCCTGGTCCGGTCGCAGCGGGTGGTCCGCCGGCGGCGGGGTCGTCGCCGGTTGCGGCGGGGGCCGCCTCGGTCGGGGCGCTGACGGCGACGTCGGCGAGGCCGTCGAAGGATGTCCCGAGAATGAGCTGGAGCCCGTCGATGCCGGGGTCGCTTTCGAGCCGGGCGCCGGGCACAAGGGCCTGCAGGCTGGTGGCGGCGGCCTCCAGGCCGGTGCCGTAGCGGACCCGGGATGTCACGTAGTTGCTGGTGGAGGCATTCCCCGCGTTGGTGGCGCGGAAGCCCTTGGCGGTGAGCTCGCCGACCGCGTCGGCGGCCAGCCCGGAGATGCCGCTGCCGTTGAAGACCTGCACCGCGACCTCGGTGGCGTCCGCGCCTCCGCCGGCCCGGGCGGGCTCCCCGGTGGAGCCGCCGAGCGGGGCGATGATGCGTTCCAGGTCGGCGGGCTTGTAGAGCTGCACGGACACCCGCTGGCCGCCGATCAGGATCTCGCCGCGGTTGTTGCCGCCTTCGGAGCGGTCCGGTGAGTGGGTCGGCAGGGCCTGCATGCTGACGCCACCGGAGGCGATGCCCTGCAGCCGGGTCGCGAGCTTGCGCAGGTCGAGGATGTCGGTGTTGTCGTCGAGGGTGAGCGCGGACGTCGCCGTGCTCAGCAGGCCTTCGAGTTTCGCCGGGTTGGTCAGCACGCCGCCGCCGACGACCTTGTGGAAGACCGCGCCCATGAACTGCTGCTGGCGGTGGATGCGGTCGATGTCGCCGCCGGGCAGGCCGTGGCGCTGCCGGACGAAGGCCAGGGCCTGTTCGCCGTTGACGTGCACCTGCCCGGGGCCGCCGACGAATCCGCTCATCGGGTCGTTGGTGTTGCGGGAGTTGCGGCCGTTCTCGGAGACGTACTCCTTGAAGTCGGACGGGAGGACACAGACGTCCACGCCGCCGATGGCGTCGGTGATCGCTTTGAAACCCGCGAGGTCCATCGACACGTAATGATCAATACGCATGTTGGTGAGCGACTCGATGGTCCGAACCAGCAGGGACGGGCCACCATCAGAGATCGCGGAGTTGAACTTGGCCTTGTGCGCCTTGTGTTCGCGGCCGTCGGAGTCGGTGTAGGACGGGATCGTGACGTAGGTGTCCCGCGGGATGGACACCATGGTCACCGTCTCGTCCTCGCTGAAGTGGGCGAGGATCGTGGTGTCCGAGCGTTGCCCTTCGAGGCCCGCGCGGCTGTCGGTGCCGACGAGCAGGAAGTTCGTGGCGCCTTCGGTCTCCTCAGGGCGGTCGTCACCGAGGTCGAGGGTGACCTGACCGATCCGTCCGTTGGCGTAGGTGTAGACCGCCCAGCCGCCCGCGGTGACGACGAAGACCAGAACCGACAGAAATGCCAGAACGACTCTGGAGAGCTGGGATGACGCGCTGCGTTGCGGCCGGCCTCCGGTGCGGAGATCGAACGGGAGCGTTCTGGAACGCCGCTCCGGATCTCGTGGCCCCCCCGGTCGCCCGCTCAATCCCGAGCCTCCTCCCGGCGCATCGCACCGAAAAATGCGCTTGGGGCGGAAAGCATAGGCTATGGGTGTCCGAACGAGACCACCCGGTGGTCCGCGTGGCCCTGGCCATTGGTCTCCCCGGGTGTTCCCCTTCGCCGGTTGCCGGGAGTCAACCCCGGCGGGCCCGCTGACCTGGGGTCCGGACCGGACCGACCCGGAACGTTCACCGTGGCGTCGGCCAGGTGTCGACGGGCGGCTCGCCCCGGTGGTCAGGCTTTCTCCCGCTGGGGGCAACGACGCTGACGCCGTGCCGGGGCCACCGCGACCGCGCGTCATCGCGACCGCGCATCACTGTGACCATCCATCCGTCACTGCCAGCGCACCGCCGCTACCGCGATCGCCATCGGAGTCCCTCCAGACGCGGACGCGTGCCGGGGCGGGTCGCAGGCGCGCGGGTGCGGTGGCGCCGGTGGGGGCGGGCGGGGCGCCGGTCCGCGGTGCCGGTGCGGCTCCGAGAAGGGGACTCTCCATGACCGCACCTGATCACCAGACCGACGCGGGCACCGACCCGGGAGCAGCTGGCGGTGCCGCCTCGGTCGGGCGACGCACGCTGCTTCGTGGCGGTGCCGTTCTCGCGGCCGCGGGGACGGTCGGCCTGGGCAGCGGAATCGGCGTGGCGGCCGCCGCCGGGGGTGGGACCGCCTCGGCGGCCCGGCCCGGGCAGGTGCTGGGTGGACGGCCGACGTTCACCTCGGGGGTGCAGGCCGGTGACGTCACCACTCGCGGTGGCGTGATCTGGGCCCGCTCGGACCGGCCGGCGCTGATGACCGTCGAGGTGTCGGGCACCGAGTCGTTCCGCTCGGCGCGGACGGTCGGCGTCGCGCGGCTCACCGACGCGTCCGACCGCACGGGTGTCGTCGCCGTGAACGGGCTGCCGGCGGGGAGTGAGGTCTTCTACCGGGTGCGGCTGAGCGCGGCGGACGACCCGCGCCGCGGTGGCGAGACGTTGGTCGGCCGGTTCCGGACGGCCCCGTCGCGGGCCCGCGACGTGTCTCTGGTGTGGTCCGGTGACGTCTGCGGCCAGGGTTGGGGCATCAACCCGGACATCGGCGGCATGAAGATCTTCGAGACGATGCGCCGCCTGTCGCCGGACTTCGCGATCTGCTCGGGTGACTTCGTGTACTCCGACGGCCCGCTGACCGAGACGGTCACCCTGCCGGACGGCACGGTGTGGCGCAACCTCGTGATCGACGAGAAGCGCAAGGTCGCTGAGACGCTCGCCGAGTTCCGCGGGAACTTCCGCTACAACCTGATGGACACGAACCTGCGCGCGTTCAACCGCGAGGTGCCCTGGGTCTTCCAGTGGGACGACCACGAGACCACGAACAACTGGTACCCGGGCGAGGTCCTCACCTCCGACACCCGCTACACCGAGAAGCGTGTCGACGTGCTCTCCGCGCGCGCCCGGCAGGCGCTGTTCGAGTACACCCCGACGCTGCCGGGCCGACCCGACCCGGCCGGCCGGCTCTACCGGAAGATCTCCTACGGCCCGCTGTTGGACGTCTTCGTCCTGGACATGCGCTCCTACAAGAACGACAACACGGTGGGGCAGAACGACCCGGCCGGCGCCGCGATCCTCGGCACCCGCCAGYGGGACTGGCTGATCGACGGGCTGCGCAACAGCCGGGCCACCTGGAAGGTGATCGCGAACGACCTGCCGATCGGCATCGTCGTCCCGGACGGGACCGCGATCGAGGGTGTCGCGCAGGGCGCGCCGGGTGCGCCGCTGGGCCGTGAGGTGGAGATCGCGCAGGTGCTGTCGGCGATCCGCCGGCACCAGGTCCGCAACACCGTCTGGGTGACGGCGGACGTCCACTACACGGCGGCGCTGAGCTACCACCCGGACCGGGCCGCGATCCGCGACTTCGACCCGTTCTGGGAGTTCGTCGCCGGGCCGCTGAACGCCGGCACCTTCGGCCCGAACGCGCTCGACCCGACCTTCGGGCCTGAGCAGGTCTACGCCCGGACGCCTCCGGCCGGCCAGTCGAACCTGCCGCCGTCAGCCGGGCTGCAGTTCTTCGGCCGGCTGGCGATCGACGGCGGGTCGCGGGCGCTCACGGTCGAGCTGCGTGACGCGACCGGCGGGATCCTCTGGTCGAAGGCACTGCCCGCCCGCTGACCACCCCGCTCCGGGTGCTGACCGGCACTCAACCGCCGGTCAGCCCCTGGTTCACGGGTGCTGGCTGACCGGCGGCCGCAGGTCAGCCAGCACCGACCAGGGTGGCGTCCGGGCCGGGCTGGCCGTTCCCCGGCTGTTCGGGCAGCCGGTGGGCTGCCGGGTCCCGCTGCTCGAACTGGGTGCGGTAGAGCTCGGCGTACCGCCCGCCAGCGGCCAGCAGGTCGGTGTGGCTGCCGCGCTCGACGATCCGGCCGCCCTCGATCACGAGAATCACGTCGGCGGACCGCACGGTGGAGAGCCGGTGCGCGATCACCACCGAGGTGCGGCCGGCCAGCGCCGCGCCGAGCGCCTCCTGCACCAGGGCCTCGGACGTCGAGTCCAGATGGGCGGTGGCCTCGTCGAGGATCACCACCCGCGGTCGGGCGAGCAGCAGGCGGGCGATCGTCAGACGCTGGCGCTCCCCGCCGGAGAGGCGGTAGCCGCGCTCCCCGACCACCGTGTCCAGACCGTCCGGGAGCTGCTCGACCAGGTCTGCCAGCCGCGCGCCGCGCAGGGCCTCCCACAGCTCGTCGTCGGTGGCGTCGGGCCGGGCGAGCGCGAGGTTCGCCCGCACGGTGTCGTGGAAGAGATGGTCGTCCTGGGTGACCATGCCGACGGTGCCGCGCAGCGAGTCGGCGGTGAGGTCGCGCACGTCGACTCCGGACAGCCGCACCGCGCCCGCTCCGACGTCGTACAGCCGTGGGATGAGCTGCGCGATCGTCGACTTCCCGGCGCCGGACGAACCGACGAGCGCGACCATCTGGCCGGGCTCGGCGCGCAGCGACACCTCGTGGAGAACCTCGTCACCGCCGCGCTCGTCGAGGACCGCGACCTCCTCCAGCGAGGCCAGGGAGACGGCATCAGCCGCCGGGTAGGCGAAGGTGACCTGGTCGAACTCCAGCGAGACGGGGCCGTCGGGCACCGGCCGGGCGCCCGGCCGCTCGACGATGAGTGGTTTCAGGTCGAGGATCTCGAAGACCCGCTCGAAGCTGACGAGGGCGCTCATGACCTCGACCCGGGCGTTGGCGAGCGCGGTGAGCGGTGCGTAGAGCCGGGTGAGCAGCAGGGCGAGGGCGACGACCGCGCCCGGCTCCAGGTCGCCGTGCAGCGCACGGTAGCCGCCGAGCCCGTAGACGAGCGCCAGCGCCAGGGACGAGACGAGCGTCAGCGCCGTCACGAAGATCCACTGAAGCATGGCGGTGCGCACCCCGATGTCGCGCACCCGGCGGGCGCGGCGGGCGAACTGGGCGGACTCCTCCGCCGGTCGGCCGAACAGCTTGACCAGCGTGGCCCCCGGGGCGGAGAAGCGCTCCGTCATCCGCGAGCCCATCGCCGCGTTGTGGTTGGCGGCCTCCAGCTCGAGCTGCGCGAGCCGGGAGCCCATCCGCCGCGCGGGCAGGACGAAGACCGGCAGCAGGAGCAGCGCGAGCAGCGTGATCTGCCACGACAGACTGACCATCACCACGACGGTGAGCAGGAGCGACACCAGATTGCCGACGACCCCGGACAGGGTGTCGCTGAAGGCCCGCTGCGCCCCGATGACGTCGTTGTTCAACCGGCTCACCAGCGCCCCGGTGCGCGTGCGGGTGAAGAAGGCGACCGGCATGCGCTGGACGTGGTCGAAGACCGAGCGGCGCAGATCGAGGATGAGGCCCTCGCCGATGGAGGCGGACAGCCACCGGTTCAGGATGCCCAGCGCGCCCTCGACCACCGCGATCGCGGCGATGAGGACGGCGAGGACCACGACGGTGCGCGGCCGGTCTCCGTCGACGATCGCCGTCACTACCCGGCCGGCGAGAACCGGGGTGGCGACCGCCAGGACGGCGCCCGCGACGCTGGTACCGAGGAACAGGAACAGCCAGCGGCGGTGCGGCCGGGCGAACCCGGCTATCCGGCGGACGGTGGCGCGCGAGAAAGGGCGCCGTTCCTGCCTGGAGTGCATCACCGAGTACAACGAGTTCCAGGCCGCGAACTCCATGCTCATGACGCCACCACCGTGCTCATCGCTCCACCACCTTGTCCGGGCTGAGGTCCGCGCCGTCGCACGCATGGAAGCACGCCCCTGCGACAGTTCCGGGGCGCCCGCGTGGTCGCCGGCCACCGCGGCGCCGCGGTGGCCGTGCCGTCCGGTCTGCGTGACCGGGCACGGGCACCGACCGTAGGACCTGAACCTCACTCGAGGTCAAACATCGGGTCCGCGCCGGCGCGAGCGGACACGCGCGAGCACCAGCGTCCGATCGCACAAAACGGACGTAATGCGGATGTAATGCGACCTTCCATACTCGCCGGAAACGGCCGTGGATCACAGCTCGCGGGCACGGAAGCGAAGGCCCGCGGAGGCCGGAGCAACCAAATGCGGCGAGATTGCACGGGGGCTGGACACCGGCGGGGGAAACGACACCACGACGACCGGAGATCCAACAGCGGACACAGGCCCGGATGCAGGTGGGGGAACGGGGGAACGGGAGCCCGGCAGCGGATCCATGCGCCGGAGCGCGGTCCGCCGGCGGAGGTGTGCCCGGTCGCCGTTGACCGGACGAGCTTCCCTCACGCCGAAGAATCTGCCCCGCTCAGGCGATGCGCACTGCCCGCCGGGACGGCATCGACGCGGCCCGCAGGGTCGCTACCGGATGATCCGCCATCCAGGCCACATCCGCCTCGGTGACCCGCATCCGGCGGGCCAGCTCGCCGGCGGTGGAACCGCCGTCGAGCGCCTGTCTGATCGCGGCCGCCCTGATACCGCGAAACGCGGAACGCTGCCGGCTCGCCGTCCACATCAGGTCGTCGGCGAGTGCCGCCCGTTCGACCGGGTCGGCCACTTGCAATACATCGTCACAGGTCACGGTGATAGATGGTTGCGCGCGCGGGAAGTCTTGGYAACACCTCGGGCAACAGTGATTCCCACGCAACAGCGCGCGCGACGAAGCACGTTCGCTTCATCTACAGTCAGTACACAAATGCAACCCAGGGTGCGCGGGTTTTCGACCCCGGTGTGCACCCGGATACCGCTCAGTTGTCGGTGGAGACCCCGAACCACGACACGACCTGCCCGCCGAACTTCAGGTCGCCGTCGATTTTGATCTTGCGGGTGAGGTAGGCCTTGGCGGGGTTGGCCTGCCCGGTGACGATCCGGACCAGGCGGACGCGGTCCGTTCGGATGGTGACGGTGTGCCCGCCGGCCGGGGCGAGCTCACCAGGCGGATCGATACCCAGGCCGCACTCCGCACCCCGCACGGTGAGCACATACGTGCGGGTCGACCCGCCCGGACCGCCGCCGAGGACGAACTGGACCAGAGCCTGCGCCTCGCCGTCGACGCCTTTGACCTTCGCGGGCTCGTAACTGTCCCGCATCCGGGCGAACAGCGCGTCGAGGACGGCGTCCCCGTTGGGGCCGCGCAGCAACTCCTCTGTCTGGGGCTCCGACAGCGAGCCCAGCTGGTCGACCAGCGTGGCCGGGTCTGCGTTCAGATCAACGGACAGGTCGGACATGGGTGCTCCCTGGTGCCGCGCCGATGCGGGTCGCCGGCGGATGCCGGTACGTCCCATAATGTCGCGCCCCTCGGACCACCCACCCGAGACCCCGGGCAACCTCGGGCAACCTCGGATCACACCGACCGGATCATCGCTGCGCTCCGTGACGGAGCCCTCCCGGAGCCCGCCGCCCGGTCGGGCTACCGGTACGCAGACCCGCAGGCTGCGCCATAATTCTCCTGTTCAGACCGATATGCACGATATGACCGGATCCTCGGACGTCGTCACGGAGCGGAAGGGAGCGGGATGCCGGAGCCGGATCTCGTCCACCCGTCTCGTACCCGCGGTCGGCCCCACCCGGCCCACCTGGCCGGCCCCACGACGCGCCCTCGCAGCATGCCGAGCGAATCCCCACGAACCGGCATGTGGTTACCTCTTACCAGCGCCGGCCGGGGTACAGGAGCGAGGGTGCCGTGAAAGTGGTGGCAGTCGTCAATTACAAGGGTGGGGTAGGAAAGACGACACTCACCGCGAACATCGGCGCGGACATCGCCCGCCTGGGAAAGCGCGTCCTGATGATCGATCTGGATCCGCAGGCGAGCCTGACCTTCTCGTTCTACCGGCCTGACGAGTGGCGGGCGAATCTCGCCGACGACCGGACCGTCAAGGAGTGGTTCGAGGCCTGGCGCGGAGAGTCCTACGTGCCGCACCTGTCGCCGTTCATCACCTCTCCCCCGGTCGTCAACTCCTCCATTTCGTACAACGGCGGCGCGCTCGGGCTGGTCGCGTCGCACCTCTCGCTCGGGGACGTCGAGATGAACCTGGCGGCGCGCCTGGGCGGAGCCCAGGTCCAGCGGTCGACCCGGTACTACTTCGACGTCTACCAGCGGATCGCCGCCGGCCTCGCGACGCTGCACCCGCAGGACTACGACCTGGTTCTCATCGACTGCCCGCCCAATTTCGGCGTCATCACCCGCACCGCGATCGCGGCCTGCGACCACCTGCTGATCCCGGCTCGGCCGGACGAGCTGTCGACGCTGGGCATCGAGCATCTACTCAGCCGCCTGCACCGCTTCACCTGGGAGTACAACCGGATCGCCGGGCTGCAGTCGGACCGGCACCCCGAGATCAAACGACTCGACCCACGGATCCTGGGCATCGTGTTCACCATGGTCCAGTACTACGGTGGCCGGCCGATCGCGGCCATGCAGCCACACATCGACCTGGTCCGCAACCTCGACGTACCGGTTTTCGAGGCAATGGTCCGGGAGAGCAACACCTACTTCGCCGGCGCGGCCGGCACCCGCCTTCCGGTGGCCCTTTCCGAGCGCATTCCGCGATCCCTCGCGCTGGAGCTGCGCGCGCTCGTGGACGAGTTCCTCCGCCGGATCGGGGCGGCGAACCGTGGGTACTGACGCCTCCGTGCGCGCCGTCCACGCCACCGGGGAGCCGGGCGACACGCGGCCGGCCCAGACCCCGACCGAGGGCGCGGCCAGCCCGGCGGCCGTCGCGTCCCTGCTTCTGGGTGCCCTCGCCGAGCTGCTCACCGGTCTCGACACCCAGCAGGTCTCCGACCTCCTGAAAGGCCGGGCCCGCCTCGCGGTGGTGCCCGTGACGCCCGTCGAACCAGCAGCACCCGTCCGACCGGAGCATGCTCCGGCGCCGGCGGACCCGGTCCGCCCAGTGCCGGCTCCTCCCACCGACACAGCCCGAGCCCAGCCGCCGGCGGCCTCCGCCGGCGGGCGCGCCACCAGGGCGCGCCGCCGCTCACGTGCGGCGGAGCCGGACCCAGGCCGGAGCCGACCCGAACTGCCGTCCGGGCCCGCGCTGGAGGAACTGCGCCGTTCGCTGCGCGCGGCGCCGAGCCGCGGGGCCGCCGAGCAGATCCTCGACGACCTGGGCCCGTTCACCGTGGTGGCCCTGCGTGAGCTGGCAGCCGGGCTGGGCGTCACCGGCGTCGGAAGCCGCGACCCCAGGCCCGCCGTCCGTCGCAAGATCGTGGACGGGACGGTCGGCCAGCGGCTGCGGACAGAGGCGATCTTCGGCGGAGGATTCTGACCGCGGCTACCAGCCGGGCATCGTGATCCTGATCGCGGTCCGGCTCTCCTCCGGTCGCCGGCGCACCGCACGCATCACCCGGGACGCGGCGGCGACCAGCGGCGCGGCGACCCGGTACCGGCGGTTCACCATGGCCCGGGCGGCACCGGCGCGTTCCGGGAGCACCTCCGCCATCACCTCGACGGGGCTTTCCGACGACCGTCCCCTGGCGTCGCAGGGGGCGACTGTCGCGCGCGGCGAGTTCCGCAGCCGGCGAACCTTCCCGCTCCTCTCGTCAGTAAGTACCAGAAGTTCCGCTTCGTTCACCACGAACCACACCGGCGTCGAGACGGGGCGTCCGTCCTTGCTGAAGGTGGTCAGGGAGAGGTATTTCGACGTTTCGGTCCACGTGGGCAGTGTCACGACTGACGGCATGGTCGGAACCGTAGTGGTGGCCGGCCTCCGCGTCCCGGCCACTGACCGGYACGCCCGGAAGGTCCCGCGCCGCTTCGGCCACTTGACAGCGATCGTTCCTTTGGCACAATCGGGCACCTCGAGAACATCTCCGCGCTGAGCTCATCCGCACCGCGCCTACCGGAACCGGATTTGTGGGAGTTCGGTCGAGGTGTCGCGCACCCCCACGGTGTGGCCGGGGTCCCGCGCCCGGTCCGCATGATGCCCGGCGGCGACCGGGTTACGCCCCGAAAATCATCGATATCGTGTAAATATCCCGGCTCTCGGCCTGCGGAAGGACCCCCGCATTGTCCGGCCGGTCCCGATTGCGGTCACCGGGGCGTTCAGCGAGCCCTGAGCGGCCGCACAATGTCCGCTGCATCGGGCGTGTTCGCCGGCGCTTCGGACAACGACATCGCGGCGGCGCCGGCACGGCGCCGAGGGAAGGCACACCGATGGGACAGCAGAGCCGGAAGGAACGATCAGACAAAGGGTGCATCCGGATCAACGCACGGGATTTCCGGTGTCTGAGCTGGCTGCTGGAGATGGGCTCCGCCTACGAGGACGACCTGACTGTCGTGCTCGACCCGGCCATGCGGACATCCCGTGACGCGACTCGGGCCGTCGTGCGGCGCTGGCGGCAGGCCGATCTCGTCCAGGCGGACGGCCTGTTCGCCAACCGGGGCCGCATCGTACGGCTCACCGAGGACGGCGCGCGCCTGGTCGGCGAGGTCGACAGCACCGCCGTGGCCCCGGTGACCGCCGCGGTGCACTCGGCTGAGACGGCCCGCACCCGCCTGCTGCTGGAACACCAGCCGCAGGCCGCGGGTTCACCGGTGGTCGGCTGGACCAGCGCCCACCGGTGGCGCGCGGAGAACCGGGCCGCGGTCAGCGCCGGTGCGTGCGTCCCGGATGGCGTCGCGCAGCTGGCGGACGGCTCATGCGCCGCCGTGCGGGTCGAACGGGTCTACCAGGGGACCGCGTCGATGACCACTGCGGCCGCCGACCTGCTGCGGCGGTTCCCGCGGGCGATCTACGCCGTTCCGGGGATGAGTGACGGGCTGGCGGACCTCGTCGAGGAGGCGCTGGCGCGGGCCGTCGGGCAGATCCGGGCGGCCGGGGCGGAGCCGGGCACCCCGGCGTTCCTCCACATCCCCGACCGCCTTGTCCCCGGCCTGCCAGCTCTGGCCTGCCCGGCCGGGCAGGAGAGCAGGCGGAGGCAGGCCGGTCTGACACCGGCGTGAACACGAGGCCGACATGAAAAGGCCGCCCGGGGTACGGGGGGATCCCCGGGCAGCTGGTACATGTTTGCACCCTTGAACCGCCGGACGCAATGGGATGCGCCCGCGGGATCGTCACACATGGTCCGGACCGGCTACCGGAACCGGGCGGGCCCGGAAGAGCTCACGCAGCCGCGGTAGCCGCGGCCAGCGGCAGGGCCACCCCCGGAAAGCGATGGATGAGGCTGGTGGAGACCGTTCCCTCAGCGATCCCGCCGATCACGTCCAGCAGCGCTGCGGCGTACCGCGGGTCGAGGCGGCCGGCCCGGTGCAGGCCGCGCAGGCGCAGCAGGCCCGGCAGGTGGGCTTCGATCGCATGCTGATCCGGCCGGGGCGCACCGTCCAGCCAGGCGTCGAACCGCGCCTCGGTCATGACCTCCCAGACGACCGTGTCCGCGATCGCGCCGGTGGCGTCGGTGACCGTGACCAGATGCGGGACGCGCACGAGCCCGGGCAGGCCGGTCAGGTCGGGGCGGGCCCCGGCGGTGATGACATGGCCGGGCTGCCCGGCCCGCAGCAGGACCGTGCGGAGATGGGACGCGAACGCGAGCGCCAGGGCGCTGCGTCCGGGCAGGCCGTTCTGCGCGTGCATGACGACGGCGTCCACGCCGGGGCCGCGCACCCGGTCCGCGGCGGCACGGGCCAGCCAGCTCGGCTCCACCAGCTCGAAGCCCACCTGCGCCCGGTGGCGCTCGAGGACGGTGTCAACGCTGCCGGTGGACCATCCGCCCATCACCGCGGGATCGGAAAGCCACCGGCAGATGATCAGCCCGTCGGCCCTCGGCAGCGACAGAAGCGGGAGATCCCCGGAGGTGAAGATCCGATCCGGGGTCTCGGTCGGCGTCGTCATGCGGCTCTCCGGTGCGCGTGCAGGGCGTGGCAGCGCTCGCGTCAGCCCCGGGCGGTCGAGGTCGGTTCGGTGCGGTGCGGGCGCCGGGCTCACCTTCCACGAGCGGGGCGGCGCACTCTGGCAGGAATCTGCCAGCATGCCGGAGTGCCGGTTCACACCATCAACCTCCAGACAGGGCCCACCGGCTCCGGAAAGCCGTGCCGGGTACAGGCGGACAAGGCGCCTGGCACTGCGCCGGGCTCCCCAGGCAAAGGCCGGGACCGGACGACGCTGTCCGGCCACGACCCGAAGCGGGTCGGACTACATCGAGCCCAGCTGGACGTCAGCGGGACCTCGTCGTAGCGCCGAACAGTCGGCTGGCCCGGTGCGATCCGGTAACCCGCTCGTCGGCGTTGGTGCGATGTACCCGGGCGAAAGCGCCGGGCTGTGACTGCGCGCGGCCCCCGCGGGGACCGCGCCATCTGATGGCGGGGCGGTCAGACCGTTCCCTGTCAGATGAGCAGGTTGTCGAAATCCCCGTCCTTCGCGCCCAGGATCAGCGCCTCAATCTCGGCCCGTGTGTAGACGAGGGCGGGCCCGTCGGGATGCCTGGAGTTCCGGACGGCCACCGCATCACCCGGCAGTCGCGCCATCTCGACGCAGTTGCCCTGCGAGTTGCTCCGCCGGCTCTTCTGCCACGTGACCCATTGCAGGGCCGTGGCCGGCATACCACTGTAGATCTTGGACAAGGTTGGTCTCCTGAAGTTTCTTTACGTCCGGAGCCAGGCGTTCGCTRCCGCGGGCTGGACCCCTTCCACCCTGGCCGCTCACGGCTCGTCCGCAGCTACGAAACCACCCGCCGCACTGGGGCTCGGCCGACGAGAGACCTCGTCCTACCTCCCTCCCAGGGGTGGGCTCGTGCGCTTGCACGGACTTCGGCTCACGATACAGCACGCGCGTGTGCACGTGYATCCGACTGGAGGCCATGTGCAAACGACATTCGACCGCCCCACCCGGGCGCCACCCGCCGGCCCGCATGCAGCCCACCAAAGAACTCCACATACCCACTATTCACACGCGAACTAAAAACATGGCCACTACCTGCCCGCCACACCATGCGTCCGCACAGCATCCGTCCACCACCGGCAACCGGCCTTCACGCGCGTCCCGTCACCGCACCCGCCCCCCCGGCGAACAGGCCCCCGGGCCGGTAGATCACTGGTTGGGTCCGCGGTGACCTGGCCGCCGGTCGGCAAAGGCCCGGGCCGGATGGTGCGACGCCGCACCCGGCCGGCCGGCTCCATACCGGCCAGGTCCATACCGGCCAGGTCCATACCGGCCAGGTCATGCCAGCCAGCTCCACGCTGACAGCAGGCTCCGCGCCGGCCATGGCAGGACTGGACGGCGCGCCCCAGGCACAGGCGGAGCCGGAAGCGTGGCCTCGGGGTAGCCCGCGTGGCGGGCCGGCAACCATGATCACCTGATCGTGCCGGTCCGCCGGATCGGGTGCCGGGGACGAACGGCTCCCCGGCGGCGCCACGCCGCAGCCGTCCGCGGGGGGCGCCGGAAACCGGTCGACGTGCACTCCGAGCTGCGTTCTCACGGGATTCAGGGGCAGTACGGCGGTGGGTCGCACCCGCCCGCGAACCCGCCTTCCGGGCGGCGACGAAGGTCCCGTGACCCGGCAACGCGCTCCCGGCGAAGCGGTACGGTCGACACGCTGTCCGATTCCGGCCCGCGCACGCGGCGGCCGACGGGCCGGGCAAACAGTGGCGCCGCTCCTGCGGTGCCGCCGCCGAAGGACCTCGACGATGGCAGTGACGCGAATGAACAGCACACCGGGTGAACAACAGGGAACGTCGATGAGGGAGGGTGTGCCGCAGGCGGCCCGGGCATGTTTCCGGTCCGTTGACGAGATCACCGACGCGCGGCCCAGGGCCGCACTGCGGCGGTGGGCAACCACTCGACCACGACGGTCCCTTCTGTCACAGTGACGTCCCGGTAACACTGATCGGGGCGAGGGGGTCCGGGCGGACAAGCACCTGGCTGCGCAGGCCGCTGGCGACGAAACGGTCCGCCGGGCGGCCCCCGGGTCGGAGGGAATCAGGCGCCGCGTGGGCTCTCCCCGGCACCGGCCCCGCAGCGGAGGCCCCCTCTCCTGTCGCCGGCCCGTCGCGAGGCGCAATCARCACTGTGCACGGGGCGCATTGGCCGGCCGGTATCCCGAGCGGCCTGATCGCAGGCGGATCGCAGCCAATCGGAGTCGACAACGAACACGCTGCGTCAACCGTGTATACGTATCTGGTTCACCAGGCCGGAGCCGATCCCGCTGAAGGGGTCGGGGAAGGCATGGGGTGAACTTGGACCAAAGATCGAATGACATACTCTCCTATAGACCAATGACGAGGGGGCCGACAGTGATGACCACTCAACCGGGTGGCGGTCCGACAGTCCGTCGGATCCTGCTCGGTTCGCAGCTACGTCGGCTTCGGGAGGAAAAGGGCATAAGCCGCGAAGATGCCGGCTACCACATCCGGGCGTCCGAATCGAAGATCAGCCGGATGGAGCTCGGCCGGGTGAGCTTCAAGGGGCGGGACGTCGAGGACCTCCTCACCCTCTACGGTGTGACGGACAGCGACGAACGCGAGCCTCTCCTCTCCCTCGTCCGGGAGGCCAACCGCCCGGGCTGGTGGCACGGCTACGGGGATGTACTGCCGAACTGGTTCCAGCCCTACATCGGGCTCGAGGAGGCGGCAGCGCTCATCCGGACCTATGAGCTCCAGTTCATCCCAGGCCTGCTGCAGACCGAGGACTACGCCCGGTCGGTCATCAACCTCGACAGCGGCGGGACGCCACCCGACGTCCTCGAGCGGCGTGTGAACGTCCGGATGAACCGGCAGAAGGTCCTGCACCGCGAGACGCCGCTGCGACTCTGGGTGGTGATCGACGAGGCCGCGCTGTGCCGGCCCATCGGTGGCCCCAAGGTAATGCGGGCGCAGCTCGAGCACCTGATCGCGCTCTGCGCGCTCCCGAACCTGACGCTACAGATCATGCCGTTCGCATTCGGCGGGCACGCCGCCGAGGGCGGCGCCTTCACCATCCTGCGGTTCCCGGAACAGGATCTGCCGGACGTCGTCTATCTGGAGCAGCTCACCGGCGCGGTCTATATGGACAAGCGGGAAGACGTGGATATTTACG
>NZ_MBLM01000192.1 GCF_001854655.1 Parafrankia colletiae
CTACGAAAAGCTAGCCGTCCGCTACCAGGCAACGGTCACCATCGCTGCCATCAACATCTGGCTCCGCTAACGATCTTTTGAAACAGTCCCTAGGTCTCGTCGACGAACCACCTGTCTCCAGAACGGTGCCGACACGGCCTCGCGGCGTCGACCAGCAAGGGCGTGAAGCGTTGGACCCACCGGCACACAGTCACGTGATCAACGTCGATGCCGCGCTCAGCGAGCAGCTCCTCGACGTCCCGGTACGACAGCGCGAACCGCAGGTACCAGCGGACYGCCAGCACGATCACCTCGGGTGGGAACCGGAACCCGGCGAACTCTGACGTCGGAGCCGGTGGACGGACACGACGTCGGCGCATCGTTCGATCATGACTGATCGGCAGCCGCGTGACGGCGGACTTCGCCGATGCAACTGTGAGTTCATGGTTCGGCCTCGGGCGGTGGCCTGACCCGCGATGCAACTGGCGTGATGCCTTCGCACTGACCTRTCAGCCGCCGTCTGGTGGTGTGTCGACCGGACCGGTGGGCGTGTCCCGACAGGGGCCTTGCCGCTACAAGGCACCGTCACAGTTCTGACCGCCCTGCCGGCCCGGCGACGGCTTCCCGTTCCCGAGCCGAGCAGGAGACGAACAGCCCGTGGTCAGGATGCGTCAGTCTGAGAACCCAGACCAGCCCACCGCTGGTGGTGAGGTCGTTCTCGGCGTTGACACCCACAAGGATGTCCACGTGGCAGCGGTCCTCACGCCGGTCGGGGCGCTGCTGGGCAGCGCGACCTTTCCGACGACCGCTGACGGCTATGCACAGCTGCTGGCCTGGGCACGTGGGTACGGGACCGTGTGTCGAGCTGGAGTCGAGGGCACCGGCTCCTACGGCGCGGCCCTGACCCGACATCTGCTTGCGGCCGGTGTCACCGTGGCCGAGGTCAACCGGCCCGACCGCGCCGCTCGCCGGCGCCGAGGCAAGACCGACGCGCTGGATGCCGAAGCGGCCGCCCGTGCCGTCCTCGCCGGCCAGGCCACCGCGACCGCGAAGACCGGCGACGGACCGGTGGAGATGGCCCGGATGTTCCGGCTGGCCAAGACCTCCGCGGTCAAGGCACGCACCCAGGCGATCAACCAGCTCAAAGCAGTCCTGGTCCGCACCGAACCTGGCCTGCGGGAATCCCTCGCCGGGCTGGGCCGCACCACACTCGTGCGTCGATGCGCCGCGCTCGACGAGGTCGAGCCGACCGACACAGCCACGGCCGCGCGCTATACGCTGCGCCAGCTCGCGACCCGGATCGTGGCGCTCACCGCCGAGATCGACGACCTTAACCGCCGGTTGGCCGCCGTGCTCAACCGCCACGCACCCGCCCTGCTCGCCAAGGTCGGCGTCGGACCGGACACCGCCGCGGCGCTGCTCATCGTCGCCGGCGACAACCCGCGACGGCTGACCAGCGACCGATCCTTCGCGGCTCTGTGCGGGGTGAGCCCGATCGAGGCCTCGTCCGGGAAGACCCGCCGACACCGCCTCAATCGCGGCGGCGACCGCCAGGCCAACGCAGCCCTGCACCGCATCGTCATCACCCGACTGCGCTGCGACCCCCGCACCCGCGCCTACCAGCAACGACGCCTCGCCGAAGGCAAAACCCCACGCGAAATCGTCCGCTGCCTCAAGCGCTACATCGCCCGCGAGATCTACAACGCCATCCCGCACACCAGCCCACCGGCCACCGCGGCTACTTGACAACACAGGGGCGTCAGTGCCGTGAGAGACAAACGGGACTCATCGAATTTTCTTATGAAGATCAGAGGTTAACTGTTCTTTCCTGGGACATGTGACTGCGACCATAGTGGGTAGGAGTTCGGGAAACACCCATGAGCGCCACGCACTTGGCGCCGTCGCAGCGGTTCTCAGCGCTCGCGGTCCGGCTGATCAAGCTGTGTGATGGCGGTGCCCGACTGCACCGATGCCCTCAAAATACCCGCGCTGTCGACCGACGGCATCTTCGAAGAAGAGGCAGATCCAACAACATGCGCTACAAGAAGACACTCACCGCGGCGGGCACCGCAGCCCTGACACTCACCGTACTGACCGGCGGCGGCGCTGCCGCGGACGTGGACACCCGCGCCCGCACCATTACCGGTGCGCTCACCGACGGGTCGGACTACCTCATCGAGGTGCCCTCGGACTGGAACGGTACCCTCTTACTCTACTCCCACGGTTACACTTCCAGGCCGGACAACCCCGCGCAGGATGTCAGTAACGAGGAGGTCGGTAAGGCGCTTCTCGCGGACGGGTACGCCCTCGCGGGGTCTTCCTTTCCCGGCCCCGGGTGGCAGACCCCGGCCGCGCTGGGTTCCCAGATCGCAACGATCGACCAGTTCGCCGAACAGGTTGGTGCGCCGCGGAGGGTGATCGCCTGGGGTCATTCCATGGGCGGGGAGATCACGACGCTCCTGGCTGAGCGGGCCGGGGACCGGATCGACGGCGCGGTCGCCATGTGCCCCGACACTGCCGGCGTCGTGCCGTGGTTCAACTCCTATCTTGATGGCGCGTTCACCATGCGGGCTCTCCTCGATCCCGACGGGACCGTCCCCCTCGTCGGCGCAGAGGACCCGGCCGCCGCAGCCGATTACTGGGCGGCGCTAGCGCGGACCGCGCAGCAGACCTCGGAGGGCCGGGCCCGGCTCGCGCTCGCGGCGTCGTTCGCGACCTTGCCGCCGTGGTCGGATCTGGGGACGGACGAGCCGGGCCGACACGACTACGAAGCGCAGCAGATCAATCAGTTCCACTCGTTTGTCAGCGTGTTCGCAGGGTTCCAGACGCTGGTTCGCGCCGACATGGAGGCAGCCGCGGGTGGCCCGTTCTCGTGGAACATCGGGGTGAACTATCGGGAGCTGTACGCCGATCTCGGCAGCGGTCCAAAGGCGGAGGTCGCCGCTTTATACCGGGAAGCTGGACTCGATCTGGGGGACGACCTGGACGCGCTCGAGTCCGCGCCGAGGGTCGCGCCCTCGGACCCGCAGGCGATCGACGCCATGAACGCTTACGCCCCGACTGGGGAGCTGCAGGTGCCGTTGCTGACGGTGCACACGACCGGCGATAACCTCGTCTTCCCGAACCTGGAGGCGGCGTACGCGGACCGGGTGCGAGCCAACCACGAGGGTGCGCTGCTCCGGCAGACGTATACCGCCGCCCCGGGGCACTGCAACTTCACCACGAGTGAGCAGATCGCCGCGATCGAGACCATGGATCGGCGCCTGAGCGCCGGGGTCTGGCCGAGCACTAGCCCTGCGGCAATGACAGAGCGCGCGGCTGAAACTGGCACCGACACCTCGAACTATCTGCATTACCGGGCCAGTGACATGCCGCGGCCCGAGCTGCGCCCCTAGCCGTATCGGCTCGGCGAGGAATCCTCTTTGAATCTGTTGCGCCGCAACCTGTCTCAAGAGAGGGCTCCTCGTCAGCCGTTGATGATCGTAACGAAGGCTGCTGCGGACAGGCGCYAAGCAGGCGATGTCCTTCCTCCAGCTGTCCACCTTCACACCCACCCAACCGCGCAGCCGTTTCGCTCGACCCCGCATGGAGGAAAGCGGGCGATGTCCTAGAAGGAGGCGTGCGTCCGTCGTGCGAATGCGATTCGCTTCAAGCGGTGGACGGTCGGGCGCCTGAACTGCGGTTCAAACCGTGTCGGCTCTCGGAGATCACCAGCTCCTGCTGTTCGTCGACGCGCCGGCCGCGGGCGAGACTGTGTACCGCGAGGTCGAGCGGCTGGTGCTGCGGCACGGAGGATGTCGGGCAGGTCCTCCTATCCAATTGGGAGGTGGACCGCCACTGTGGAGGTCTGCCCGACGTCCCCTTGGTGCAGGTGCATGTTATGGACATGGAGCTCGGGGCTTCAGGAGTTGGGGCCCTCTCGTTGAAAACGGCGGTGCTGGTGCGTAGCGCGGCTCAGTCTTGCGCCGTGTCTGACGGCCTTTGGCGGCAGTAATCGACGAACGCCTGGGCGCGCCGATTTAGGCTCATGCCCTTGGGCCACGCTACGAGGATCCGGTACTCGTCGACGGGTTCGGCGATCTCCTTGATGATGACCTGGTGGCCCTCGTACGTGCGGTCGTTCGCGGGCCTTTGGACGAGCAAGGCGTAGCCCATGCCGTGACCCACCAGGGCTCGGGTGAGCTCGAAGGTCTTCGGTCGATAGCGAACGTTTGGGGTGACGTCGAAGCGTTCGAAGATCCTGAGGGTGTTGTGCGAGCTGGGTGGTGCGTCCAGGAGGATCATCGGCTCCTCGGCGAGGTCGGCGAGCGAGACGGCGTCGGCGTCGGCGAGACGGTGGTCGGCCGGGAGCAGGATGTGGGGCCGGCGGGTCTCGATGACGGCCCGCGCCATCTCGGGCATGACCTCCATGTCGTAGAGAATGGCCAGGTCGAGCTCGCCGCCGAGCAGTCGCCGCTGGAGCACGTCCTGGGTGCCCTCGGTGAAGTCAATGGTGACACCGGGGTAAAGGTCGGTGAAGCCCTCCAGTAGCGAGGGGAGTGCGGTCGGCGCCAGCGTGACATAGCAGCCGAGGGACAGTGTTCCGGTCAGGGCGTCGCCGCCGGACGCGACGCTCTTGAGGTCCTCGGCTCGCCRCAACAGGTCGCGGGCGTAGCGGAGCACCTGTGCCCCTGAAGGCGTAAGGGTGACTCCGTGCGCCTTCCGACGGACCGCAAGCTGCACGTCGAGAGCCCGCTCAAGGTCGGTCAGCGCGGCGGACAGGCTGGGCTGTGAGACGTGCAGCCGCTCGGCGGCCTTGCTGAGCGTGCCGGCGTCGGCGATCGCGACGAAGTACGCGAGTTGGCGGAGAGAAAAACGGACGGGAATCATCAGTAAATCCTATATAGTTCCTAGGATTCCTGTCCTTTTCTAACATAGGTGATGGCTGTCACATTGATCCGGAAGCCGATCCCACCGGACTCGAACCAGAACCCCTGGAGCCACCCATGACATCGATTCCCTCCGCGGCCTCGACCGCCGTGCCGACCGGAGCCACCCGCCGGGCGAGCCCGCTCAAGGTGGCCACGGCCAGCTTCGTCGGCACCGCGATCGAGTGGTACGACTACTTCATCTACGGGATGGCCGCCGCCGTCGCGTTCGGCCCGCTCTTCTTCCCGACGTTCTCGCCGGGCGCGGGCACCTTGGCTGCCTTCGCGACGTATTCGGTCGGGTTCCTGGCACGTCCGCTCGGYGGTGTGGTGATGGGTCACTTCGGAGACCGGGTGGGTCGCAAGTCGATGCTGGTCACCTCCCTTGTCCTGATGGGTGTCGCCACCGCCGGCGTCGGCCTGCTGCCGACGTACGACGCGATCGGTGTGTGGGCCCCGGTCCTGCTGGTCACCCTGCGGTTCATCCAGGGCATCGGCGTCGGCGGCGAATGGGGCGGCGCCGTGCTGATGGCCGTCGAGCACGCCCCGGCCGACAAGCGGGGCTTATACGGCAGTTTTCCGCAGATGGGCGTCCCCGGTGGCCTGATCCTGGCCAACCTGGTCTTCCTCACCCTCTCGGCCACCACCAGCGACGCGGCCTTCGCCGCCTGGGGCTGGCGCGTGCCCTTCCTGGCCAGCGCCCTGCTCGTCGTCATTGGCCTGGTGATCCGGTTCAGCATCACCGAGAGCCCCGAGTTCGAGCAGGTCAAGGAGTCCGGCGATGAGGCCCGGATGCCGATCGTCACGGTGCTCAAGGAGCACCCCCGCCAGGTCCTGCTGGCCGCCGGCGGCTTCATGGGTAACAACACCGTGGGCTACATCTTCATGGCTTACCTGCTCGGCTACGGCACCACCATCCTGGGGCTCGAGCGCAGCCTGATGCTCACCCTCACGCTGGTGGGAGCGGTGGCCTGGCTGGCTGTCATCCCGTGGGCGGCTGCGCTCTCCGACCGCCATGGCCGGCACCGCGTGCTGCTGCTCGGCTCCGCCGGCCTGGCCGGCTGGATGGCCGCGCTGTTCCCGCTGGTCGACACCGCCAGCCCGGCGCTGATCCTCGTCGGCATCCTTGGAACCGCGTTCTTCCTCGGCGTTACCTACGGCCCGATCGCCGCGCTCTTCTCCGACCTGTTCAAGGCCAAGGTCCGCTACAGCGGCGCCTCCCTCGGCTACCAGATCGGCTCCGTCCTCGGCGGCGGACTCGCCCCGACGCTCGCCACGGCGCTGTACGCCGCCGGCGACTCCTCCGCCCCGGTGACGGCATACCTCGTCGTCGTCTCCCTGGTCAGCCTCGGCTGTCTCGCCGTCGTGGCCCGCGACGCCCGGACCCACGAGTCCTGAACCGACCGCCCGACCCGATCCCCCTTCCGTCCCGAAAGACATCCCAGGAGCTGAAGTGTGGAGCAGCGATCTTCTCGACGCGTGGCGGCCAGGCGGTCGCCTCGTCGTAGAGGGCGCCGGTCTTGAGGCAGCCGTGCAGGATGCCGACGAGGCGGTTGGCGAGCTGGCGCAGGGCGGCGTTGTGGCTGGCTCCGCGTTCTCGCTGCCGGTCGTAGTAAGCACGGGCGCCGGGCGACCACCGCAGGCTGGTGAAGGCCTGGGTCATGAGGGCGTCGATGAGCCGGTCGTTGTGGACGTGCCGGGTAGCGACGGTCTTCTTCCTGCCGGAGGCGCGGATGATCGGCGAGGTGCCGGTGTAGTTCTTGCGGGCCTTGGCGGTGGCGTAGCGGTCGGGGTCGTCACCGAACTCCGCGAGCACCCGGGCGCCGAGGACGGGTCCCAGCCCTGGCTGGGACCCGACGACCTCAGCGGCCGGGCGTCGGCCAAAATGTTCCTCCACCTGTCCCTGCAGGGACTTGGCCTGGTCGTCGAGCACGGTCAGCACCGCGACCAGGGCGCGGACCGAGACGGCGTAGTCGCCGGTGACGACGTCGGGCTGGCCGAGGTGCTCGGCGCGCAGCGCGGCCTGGATCGCGGCGGCCTTCGCGGGGATGTCGCGGCGGCGGGCGCGGCGCAGGGCGGCGCTGATCTGGGTCAGCCGGGCGGCTTCAGCGGGGGTGGGGGCCTTGGCCAGCAGTTCCAGGGTGTCGGCGGCGTCGAGGTCCTCGAACGCGACCAGCGCGGCGGGGAAGTGGTCGCGCAGCGCGTGTCGCAGCCGCTGGGTATGACGGGTGCATTCCCAGATCAACGTCTTGTGGGTGCGGGTCACGACCTTGACCGCCTCGACGGTGGCGGTGTCGCCGGCCACTGGCCGCAGCTGGTGGGCGTCGGTGCGGACCATGTCCGCGAGCACGTGCGCGTCGCCGACGTCGCTCTTGGCCCCGGACACGGTGTGCCGCGCCCGGTAGTGCGACGTCTGCAGAGGGTTGATCGCGAACACGGTGTAGCCAGCGGCGACCAGCGCCGCCACCCACGGCCCGCGGTCGGTCTCGATCCCGACGAGCACCTCGACGTCGTCGGGGTTGTCACCGGCATGCTCGCCGACCAGCGCGTCCGGCCGGGTCATGCCGGTCACTCCCTCGGGCAGCAGGGCTTTCGCCAGCCGCCGTCCGGAGGCATCCATCACCTCCACGTCGTGATGATCCTCGGCCCAGTCATCTCCCACGAACAGCCGCAACGTCCCTCCCGCGCCTCGTGCCGATCACCATGAGCAGCCTGCGGGAGAACCATCAGCGACCTAATGAACACAGTGCTCACGCCGCAAGCGGCGGGCACGACATCCCATCAGCGATCAACTCTCCCGGCCTGACCGGCAGGGGCACGGTCTTTCGTCAGGATTCGAGGTCCGGGACGAACGAGTGTTCACCTGCCGGCGGCCACCGCCCGGAGTCTGCCGGATGGCTGGCTCCCAGAACTCATTAGGACCACCGCCATGGCTGCCAAGCCCTTCGCCTCCTCCACCGACGTGGGTGAGAAGACCGAGACCCTCGAGGTCCTCGCCGACGGAGTCTACGCCCTGACCGCCGAGGGCGACCCCAACGTCGGCGCCATCGAGGGCGAGGACTTCCTCGTCGCCTTCGAGGCCCGCGCCACTCCCGTCGCTGCGCGCGACTGGCTGGACAAGCTGCGCGAGCACACCGACAAGCCGGTCAAGTACCTGGTGCTCTCGCACTACCACGCCGTCCGGGTCTTGGGAGCCTCGGCGTTCGACGCCGAGGTGATCATCGCCCACGACAACACCAGGAAGCTGATCAAGGAGCGCGGCAAGCAGGACTGGGACAGCGAGTTCGGCCGCATGCCACGGCTGTTCCGTGAGCCCGACACGATCCCGGGTCTGACCTGGCCGGAGGTCACCTTCAGCGACTCGATGACGATCGACCTGGGCGGGGACCGCGGCGAGCTGGTGTTGCAGTACTGCGGCCGCGGCCACACCGCCGGCGACATCGTCGCCTGGCTGCCGCGCCAGAAGGTGCTCTTCGCCGGCGACCTGGTCGAGGCCGAAGCCGCGCTCTACACCGGCGACGCCTTCCACACCGACTGGTCGACCGGCACCCTGGACCGGGTGAAGGCCTTCGGCGCCGAGGCGCTGGTCGGCGGCCGCGGCGCGGTCCCGCGAGGCCGCGAGGCGGTCGACGCCGCGATCGAGCAGACCCGCTCCTTCCTGCTCGTCATGCGCGAGAAGGTCGGTGCCGTGCACGCTCGAGGCGGAAGTCTCAAGGAAGCATTCGAGGCCACCCACGAGGCGCTCGCCCCCAAGTTCGGCGCCTGGCCGATCTTCGAGCACTGCCTTCCCTTCGACGTCCAGCGCGTCTGGGACGAGCTGGACGGCATCGACTGGCCACGCATCTGGACCGCCGAGCGCGACCGCGAGGTCTGGGACGAGCTGCAGGGATGAGTCCGATGAGCCTGCCCGGCTACACCGGCCTTCCGGTCGCCGTCATCGGCAACGGCCCGGTCGGCCAGACCACCGCTCTGCTGCTGGCCCGCTGGGGCATCCCGGTCGTCCTGCTCGACGCCCGCCCCGAGCGCGACGCAGTGGGGTCCAAGGCGATCTGCCAGCAGCGCGACGTGCTCGACATCTGGGCCAGCGTCGGTGCCGGCCGGATCGCCGAGGACGGCCTGACCTGGACCACCGCCCGCACCTTCTACCGCGACCAGGAGCTCTTCCACTGGTCCTTCGTCGACCGCGGTCACTCGCCGCTGCCGGCTTTCGTCAACGTCTCCCAGTGCCACTCCGAACAGGTGCTGGACGAGCAGATCGCCACCCAGTCACTCATCGAGGTCCGCTGGGGCTGTGAGGTGGTCGGCATCGAGCAGACCGAGGAGGAGGTCACGCTGACGTGCGCCACGCCCGCAGGCGAGACACAGGTGCGGGCAGCGTACGCCGTCGCCTCCGCGGGCGCGCGAGGCGACCGCGTCCGCCAGTTGCTTGGGGTGACCTTCGACGGCCAGAGCTTCGACGACCGCTTCCTGATCTGCGACATCCGAGCCGACCTACCCGGCTGGGAGACCGAGCGCCGCTTCTACTTCGACCCCGACTGGAATCCGGGCCGGCAGGTACTCATCCACCCCTGCCCCGACTCCACCTTCCGCATCGACTGGCAGGTACCGGCGGAGTTCGACCTCGACGCCGAGGCCGCCGACGGCCGGCTCGACGCCCGGATCCGGCAGATCATCGGCGACCGCCCGTACGAGATCGTGTGGAAGTCGATCTACCGGTTCCACGCCCGCAGCGTCGACCGGATGCGTGTCGGCCGAGTGCTGCTCGCCGGCGACTGCGCCCACCTGGTCGCTCCCTTCGGCGCCCGAGGCCTCAACTCCGGTGTCGCCGACGCCGAGAACGCCGCCTGGAAGCTCGCCTTCGTGCTGCACGGCTGGTCCACCGAGACACTGCTCGACAGCTACGACTCCGAGCGGCTCGCCGCGGCACACGAGAACCTCGAGGTCACCAGCCACACCATGCGCTTCCTGGTGCCGCAGGACGACGCCGAGTGGGAGGCCCGCCGCCGCCTGCTGGAGGAGGCCGTCGGAGCTCCCGACGCCCAGGCGCGCGTCGACAGCGGCCGGTTCGCCGAGCCCTTCTGGTACGTCGACTCACCGCTGACCACCGCCGACCCGGGGCGCCGCTTCGCCGGCCGGCCGCCACGCGGTGAGATGCCCGTGGCGGTCCCCGGCGTGCTCGTTCCCGACGCCCCGATCACGGTGACGGTCCGCCCCGACGTGATGCGGCTGCGCCAGCTGGTCCGCGACGGGCTGCTGGCACTGACCACCGACGGAGTCGACGCCCACGAGACCGCCGTCGTACTCAAGGAGGCCACCGACGCCCCCACCCGGGTACTGCGCCTGGCCGACATCGACCCGGGCGGCACTCTCACAGCCGCGCTCGGCGCCCGGCCGGGGGAGACCTGGCTGGTCCGCCCAGACGGCCATGTCGCCGCCGTGATCACCTCCGCCACCACGTCCGACAGGGCCGCCGACCTGGCAGAGGCCGCCGAGCGGGCGCTCTGCGTCGCCCGCTGAGGTCGAGGCCCAGACCATCCGAGGAGGAGATCCACATGCCGTTCTACCGTTCCGCGGGGTTCGTCCCGCCCAAGCGGCACACCCAGCACCGTGCCTCCGACGGGTCGCTGTACTACGAGGAGCTGATGGGGGAGGAGGGGTTCTCGTCCGACTCCTCGCTGCTCTACCACCGGCACATCCCCTCGGCGATCAGCGAGTACCGGGTATGGGAGCTGCCCGACCAGTCCACGCTGCCCAACCACCCACTGATCCCGATCCACCTCTTCACGCACAAGCTGTTCGAGGAGGGCGCGAGCGGGGTCGACGCGGTGACCGGGCGCCGGCTGCTGCTGGGCAACGCCGACGTGCGGCTTTCGTACGTGGTGGCCGACGCTGTGTCGCCGTACTACCGCAACACCATCGGTGACGAGTGCCTTTACCTGGAGGCGGGGGAGGCGGTCGTGGAGACCGTGTTCGGCGACCTCGAGGTCGGCGAGGGCGACTACGCCGTCATCCCACGCGCGACGACCCACAGGGTGGTCCCGAAGGGCACCGTGCGGATCTATGTGATCGAGGCGAACTCCCACATCACCCCGCCGAGGCGGTACCTCTCGCGGTTCGGGCAACTGTTGGAGCACGCGCCGTACTGCGAGYGGGACCTGCGGGGGCCGTCGGAGCCCCGGGTGGTGGAGGAGGAGAACGTCGAGGTCTACCTCAAGCACCGGGGGCCCGGTCCGGGCGGGATCGCGGGCACGGTGCACGTGCTGCCGCACCACCCCTTCGACGTGGTGGGCTGGGACGGCTGCCTCTACCCGTTCGGGTTCAGCGTGCACGACTACATGCCGATCACGGGCAAGGTGCACCAGCCGCCGCCGGCGCACCAGGTCTTCGAGGGGCACAACTTCGTGATCTGCAACTTCGTGCCGCGCAAGGTCGACTACCACCCGCTGTCGATCCCGGTGCCGTACTACCACTCCAACGTCGACAGCGACGAGGTGATGTTCTACTGCGGCGGGGACTACGAGGCGCGCAAGGGCTCCGGTATCGGGCAGGGGTCGATCAGCCTGCACCCGGGTGGGCATCCGCACGGGCCCCAGCCGGGCGCCTACGCGCGCAGCATCGGGGCGGAGTTCTTCGACGAGCTCGCCGTCATGGTCGACACCTTCCGGCCGCTGGAGCTGGGCGAGGCCGCCCGGGCCTCCGACGACGGGGTCTACGCCTACTCCTGGGCGTGCGGCGACCGCGGCGAGACCGGAGCGACCGGCGGATGACCAGCCCGGAGATGAGCCTGTTCACCGGCCTGCTGGACGACGCCGCCGTCTTTCCACCCGGGAACCTGCCGCTGGCCGAGGCGGTGCCGGCACACATCCGTCACGTCTGCTCAGCCCATGCCGGGCTCGTCGGAGCTCTGGTGCTGGCGGCCAAGGACCTCGACGCGCTGGCGCCGCTGGTGGCCGGTCGTGCGCCCGGATCACTCGCCCTGTCGCTGACCGCACCGCYGCCCGCGGTCGGCGGTGCGGTCGCGACCGCAGAGGCGATCCCGGCTGTGCACCTGGTCAGCCTCGAGGCGGCGCTGACCGCCGAGACGAAGCCGGAGGACGTCGTACCCACCCTCGACGAGGCTCTCGCGGGGCGCACCTCAGTGACGGTCTTCGTCGAGGTGCCCCGTGACAGTCGGCGCGACGCGGTGCTGGCCGCCCTGTCGGGCACGCGTTTCCTGGCGAAGTTCCGCACTGGTGGCGTCCGGGCGGAGCTCTACCCCGACGAGAAGGAGCTCGCCGGCGCCGTCCTGGCGGCGGTGCGGGCGGGGGTGCCGTTCAAGGCCACGGCCGGGCTGCACCACGCCCTGCGCAATACCGACCCCGAGACCGGGTTCGAGCAGCATGGGTTCCTCAACCTGCTCGCCGCCACCGCAGCCGCCCTCGACGGCGCCGACGAGACGGAGCTCGTCGAGATCCTGGCCGACCGCGACGGCGCCCGCGTGACCCAGTGGGTCCGTGTCCTCTCCACTCGGGTGCGGGAGGCGTTCCGCTCCTTCGGCACCTGCTCCATCACTGAACCGGTCGAGGAGCTCGCCGACCTCGGCCTGCTCGACCCCGACCTCACGAAGGGCCTGTCATGAACGAGCAGACGATCACGCTGACCGTGGACGAGGACGACCTGTTTGGGCTGCACAACCTGCCGTACGGCGTCTACTCCGTGCCCGGCCGGGATCCGCGGGTCGGGGTGCGGTACGGCGACCACGTGGTCGACCTCGCGCTCCTGCTCGACGACCCGGTGTTCGCGCGGCCGTCGCTGAACGCCTTCATGRCCCAGGGCCCCCAGCGATGGGTCGAGGTGCGCGCGGCGATCAGCGAGGCGCTGCGGGCCGAGGTGCCGACGGCGGCGGTGCACCACCTGGGCGCGGTGTCGCTGCACCTGCCGTTCGAGGTGGCCGACTACGTCGACTTCTACGCCTCCGAGCATCACGCGGCGAACCTGGGCCGGCTGTTCCGGCCCGACAGCCCCGACCCGCTGACGCCGAACTGGCGGCACCTGCCGATCGGCTACCACGGCCGCTCGGCCTCGATCGTGGTGTCGGGCACCGACGTCGTCCGCCCGGCCGGTCAGCGCAAGGGCCCGCGTGACCCGTTGCCCGTGTTCGGCCCGTCGACCCGGCTTGACATCGAGGCCGAGCTGGGCTTCGTGGTCGGGGTCGGCAACCCGATGGGGGAGCCCATCGCGGTGGCGGAGGCCGAGGAGCACCTGTTCGGGGTGGTGCTGTTCAACGACTGGTCCGCGCGCGACATCCAGGCCTGGGAGTACGTCCCGTTGGGGCCGAACCTCGGCAAGTCGTTCGCCTCCACGATCTCCCCGTGGGTGGTGCCGATGCTGGCGCTGGAGGGGGCGCGGGTGGACACGCCGGTCCAGGAGCCGGCCGTGCTGCCCTACCTCGCGCTCGACCGGCCGTGGGGCCTGAACGTCGACCTGGAGGTGGAGTGGAACGGACAGGTGGTCTCCCGGCCGCCGTACTCGGCGATGTACTGGTCCCCGGCCCAGATGCTGGCCCACCTCACGGTCAACGGGGCACCCACCCGGACCGGTGACCTGTTCGCCTCCGGCACGATCTCCGGGCCGGCCCGCGACCAGCGGGGGGCGTTCATCGAGCTGACCTGGAACGGCGCGGAGCCGGTCGAGGTCAACGGCCAGGCCCGCACCTTCCTCGAGGACGGCGACGAGGTCGTGCTGCGCGCGAGCGCCCCGGCGGCCGACGGCCGGCGGCTCGGATTCGGCGAGGCCCGCGGCCGCATCCTCGCCTCCAAGCAGCCCCTTTCCGACACGGGGCCTGAGGGGGTCTGAGTGGACAAGGTGATCGGGTCGGCCGCTGAGGCGGTGGCCGACATCCCCGACGGTGCGACGCTGTCGGTGGGCGGGTTCGGGTTGTGCGGGATCCCGTCGGCGCTGATCCAGGCCCTGCTCGAGGGCGGCACCAAGGACCTGGAGGTGGTCTCCAACAACGCCGGCGTGGACGACTGGGGCCTGGGGCTGCTGCTCGGCGCCGGCCGGCTGCGCCGGGTGGTGGCCTCCTACGTGGGTGAGAACAAGGAGTTCGCCCGGCAGTACCTCGCCGGGGAGCTGGAGGTCGAGCTGACCCCGCAGGGCACCCTGGCCGAGCGGCTGCGCGCCGGTGGCTCCGGCATCCCGGCGTTCTTCACCGCCACCGGGGTCGGCACCCAGGTCGCCGACGGCGGGCTGCCGTGGAAGTACGACTCCGCCGGCACCGTGGAGAAGACCAGCCCGGCCAAGCAGACCCAGGTCTTCGAGACCGCCGAGGGGCCCAAGGAGTTCGTGCTCGAGCGCGCCATCGTGGCCGACTACGGGCTGGTCCGGGCCTGGAAGGGCGACCGGCACGGCAACTTGGTGTTCAAGGACTCCGCCCGCAACTTCAACCCGCTGGCCGCGATGGCCGGCCGGGTCACCATCGCCGAGGTCGAGCAGCTCCTCGAGCCCGGCGAGATCGACCCCAACCACGTCCACCTGCCCGGGGTGTTCGTGCACCGGGTGGTGCCGCTGACCCCCGAGCAGGCGGCCGAGAAGCGGATCGAGAAGAGGACGACGCGATGACCACCGAGCCCGCGATCGAGCCGCTCACAGTGCAGGAGTTCGTGTCGGCGTTGCTGTCGACGGTGGAGAAGGAGGACAGCGCCGATGGCGTGGACGCGTGAGCAGATGGCCGCCCGCGCGGCCGCGGAGCTGGCCGCCGGCGACTACGTCAACCTCGGCATCGGGCTGCCCACGCTGGTGCCCAACTACGTGCCCGACGACATCGAGCTGGTGCTGCAGTCCGAGAACGGCATCCTCGGGGTGGGTGCCTACCCGACCGAGGACCAGGTCGACCCCGACCTGATCAACGCTGGCAAGGAGACCGTCACGGTGCGCAAGGGCGCCTCATTCTTCGACTCCGCGACCAGCTTCGGGATGATCCGCGGCGGGAAGATCGACGCCGCCATCCTCGGCGCGATGCAGGTCTCGGCCACGGGCGACATCGCCAACTGGATGATCCCCGGCAAGATGGTCAAGGGCATGGGCGGAGCGATGGACCTGGTCCACGGCGCCAAGAAAGTGATCGTGCTGATGGAGCACGTCGCCAAGGACGGCACCCACAAGGTGGTCCGCGAGTGCACCCTGCCCTACACCGGCCGCGGCGTCGTCCAACGCGTCATCACCGACCTGTGCGTCCTCGACGTCACACCCGCAACACACGGCGGCGGCCTCGTCCTGGTCGAGCTCGCCCCCGACGTGACCGTCGAAAAGGTCCGGGAGAAGACCGAGCCAGAGATCCTCGTCCCAGCATGCTGAAGGGCTCTGTTGCATCGGCGGAGTCCGCTGTCCCGCGGCCGTCGATCGGTCATGATCGAGTGATGCGTCGACGTCGCGCCTGTCCACCGGTCCCGACATCGGAGTTCGCGGGGTTTCGGTTCCCACCTGAGGTGATCATCCTCGCTGTCCGCTGGTACCTGCGATACGCCCTGTCCTACCGGGATGTCGAGGAACTGCTCGCCGAACGCGGCCTCGAGGTCGATCACGTCACGGTCTACCGGTGGGTGGCGCGCTTCACGCCTTTGCTGGTTGAGGCGGCTCGTCCGTGTCGGCACCGGCCTGGGGRTAGGTGGTTCGTCGATGAGACGTAGTGCGCCACGAGGCGCTTGGCCGTATCCCCAGCTCAGCTGGGAGGGACTCGGAGGGAGGTTCCTGGGTCTGATGGCTTACCCGAGGCCGAAAGGCCGAAGGGGACAACAGCATGCCAGGAAACCAGCGGCTGTGCCCAGGCGTATGGGGCGACGCGCTGGGGGACCCGCGTGATATGGCGAAGGCTGGATTGCTTGAATCCCAATCTCCAGATGATGCAACGTCCCGTCCGTCGGAAAGACGCCTGACGCCGACGCCGCGCCCTGCACCGGCTTCGTACGTTGGCCGGCGCAACCTCCGGGGTGCGGAGCGATGCCCAGCGAGGGTATTCAAGGAGATGAGTGGGACGCCTACGTCACGCTGCTATGTACGGTCAGGACGAACGTGGGATCACCTAAGGGGCGCGAGCCCTACGGTGACGGAGCACCCGTAGTAGTCGCGGGAGTAACGACCCGCCGGGGAGGACGGGAAAGCCGTCCTCAGGGCGAAGGGGTGCAGGTGATCGGACATCACACTGCCGGGAGGTATGCGAAATGCAGAACGCCGACACGGTGCTGGGTGTCCTCCGTGAGCGCGGCAGGAAAGGGCTGCCGTGTGACGAGTTGTATCGACAGATGTTCAACCCGCAATTGTATCTGCTGGCGTACGGCCGTATCTACTCCAACAAGGGGGCGATGACGGCCGGCGCTACGAAGGAAACCGCGGACGGCATGTCGATGAACGTCATCCAGCGTGTCATCGACGCGATGCGCCACGAGCGCTATCGGTTCAGCCCGGCCCGGCGGGTCCACATCCCGAAGAAATACGGGAAGCTGCGCCCRCTGGGTCTGCCGACCTGGTCGGACAAGCTGGTCGGCGAGGTGGTGCGCCTTCTCCTGGAGGCATAGTATGAGCCGACCTTCTCCGACCGTTCTCACGGGTTTCGTCCCGGCCGGGGGTGCCATACCGCTCTGCGGGAGGTGGCGAATACCTGGACGGGGACGAGCTGGTTCATCGAGGGCGACATCGCCGACTGCTTGGAGCCATCATCACACTGCTCCTTTCGTTGATTGTGGGGGTCAGAAGAGGGGGTCGGTGGAC
>NZ_MBLM01000193.1 GCF_001854655.1 Parafrankia colletiae
CCTCAAACAAGATCAGAAAACGGTCACCGATCAAGCTCGGCAAGCGGCGGCTTGACACAGGGCAACTCATGCCTGCTCACCCCCGCACGGTGGGCATGCCGCGCGGATGACCGGTTCCAGGCGGTCGGCCATCAGCGCGTGGCCTTCCTCCCCGGGATGGATGCCGTCGGCGAGGAGGTCGTCGTCGTGCAGCGTCTCGCCGTCGACGAGGACAAGAGCAGGGTCGCCGCCGTCGATGCGTGCCTGGACCTGTGCGGCCATCGCGGCACGCAGGTCGGCGAGGGTGGCACCGAGACGGTTGGGGGTCGTCTCGGCGTCCGGCCGTCGGATCGGGGTGGTGACCACGACGGGCGTGTCCGGGTTTCCCTGCCGTAGCAGGGTGAGGAAGGCGTCCAGCCCCGCGCGCAGCAGCGCGGCGGTGTGCGGGATCGTGGACCAGCAGTTGGTGCCGTAGCTGAGGCTGATCAGGTCCGCCGGCACGCTCGCCAGGTGCTCGGCCGAGGGGAGCTCACCGCGCGCGCTGCCGGCGTAGCCGAGGTTGCAGACGTCGAGGCCGAGGCGGCGGCTCAGGCGGGCCGTCCAGCACGAGCCCGGGGAGCTCGCGACCCATCCCTCGACGATGGAGTCGCCGTAGGCCAGCCAGCGCGGGCGCCGGGTGCCCGGAACGAGTGAACCGCCCACCGGGGTGAGTGAGAGCAGGGTCGGGCGCATGCGTTCGGGCAGGTACACCGTCACGCCCTGGGCGCCGGCGGGTAGCGGGAGTTCGATGCTGCCCTCGCCCAGTACGGCCGGTTCGACAACCAGCCGGGAGTCGCCCTCCCAGACCTCGAAGGCTCGGCCGGCGTCTGGCCCGTGCGCGCTCTTCCCGTCGTGCTCGGTGCGGTAGTGGACGACCACGGCGTCGGCGTCGGCGTGTAACTCGAGGCGTACGCCGATCGGGGTCGAGGYCGCCTGCCAGGTGCCGGCAGGCAGGCGTGCGCTGTCCGTGGCGACCGCGCGGGGATACGGGAGCTCCGCAGTGCCCGGGAAGGGGTTGCCGCGGAGGAAAGGGGCTGGATCGAGCGTCGGCATCACGACCTCGCATTCGCCGTTCTCGGCCTGGACGCTCGGCGCATCTGGACCGTGCATCTGTTCCATATATGAAACGGATGTCTTGTCTAGAAAACGTAACGAGATGAGACCGAGAGTGTCAATGACCGAGCGTCGGGCGGCCGATCTCGGTCTGGTCCGTTGACATCGCCATCGGGATGTCTAATGTGGTCACTATAGCAACCAAGCCGTTTGCAGTGGCGAACGATGGGATGTGCTGCATGAAGTTAGATCTTCTGTACGAGGTGGACGTCCCGAAGCCGTGGGGGAAGCCGCATCCCCACGGGCAGCGCGAGGCGGAGCAGGCCGCCTACCGGGAGGCGATCACCCAGATCCGGCTCGCCGACGAGATGGGCTTCCACACCTCCTGGCATGTGGAGCACCACTTCCGTGAAGGGCGCTCACACTGCCCGGCGCCCGAGGTCCTCATCGGGGCGCTCTCGCAGATCACCGAACGGATCCGGCTGGGGTTCGGCGTCACACTGCTCCCGCACGGCTTCACCTCGCCCATCCGCGTGGCCGAGAAGGTCGCCACGGCCGACGTGCTGAGCAACGGGCGGGTCGAGTGGGGGGTCGGCCGCTCCACGCCCATGGAGCAGACCGCGTTCGGCGTCGACATCGCGCAGAGCAAGGATCAGGTACGCGAAGCGGTCGAGGCCATCGTGGCTGCCTGGGAGTCGGAGTACTTCTCCTTCGAGGGGAAGCACTGGAAGTTCCCGGCCACGGGTGACGTCCCCGTTCGCATGATCACGCCGAAGCCGGTGCAGGACCCGCACCCACCCGCCTGGATGGCCGCGTCGAGCGACGGCAGCGCCGCGGCCGCCGGCGCCATGGGCCTGGGGCTGCTCTCCCTGTCGATCATGCGGCCGCTGGAGCAGGTGGCGCAGACCATCCAGCTCTATCGGACGGCCGCTGCCGACGCGAAACCGATCACCCGCGTCGCCAACAACCAGGTGGCGGCATACACCCTGGTCCACTGCGCGGACACGATGGCGCAGGCCGAGGCGAACGGGATCTGGGACGCGACCTGGTGGTGGTACCGCAGCCTGGCCGAGTTCATGCTGCAGTGGGAGTTCCCGCACGCGACCGAGGAGGAGCGGAAGAAGATCTTCCCCATCCTCGACGAGAGCAACGACGCCCCCCCGGACCCGCGGAACTTCAGCGAGGCCGACATGATCATCGTTGGTGATCCCGACGAGTGCCTGCGCAAGATGCTCCGCTACGCGGACCTCGGCGTCGACCGACTGCTCTGCTACGTGCAGTTCGGGCACCTGCCGCACGACTCGGTGATGCGCACCATCGAGCTCCTCGGCACGCACGTGATACCCGAGCTCCAGCGCCGCGAGGTGCAGGTCTCGACCTCCGTCGCCGCGACCTGATCTCCGAGTCCCGGCGGCACCGCGCCCGGTGCGACCTGGCGCCGATCGATCATCTGGTGAATGACGACGGAGGTAATGACCATGACGCGATTAGATGATTCGGCGATTCCCGACTACCCCGGGTTGCTGCGCCTCGACGGACGGGTGGCGCTGGTCGTGGGTGCCGGGCAGGGCAACGGCCGGCACACGGCCCACGCACTGGCCTCGGTGGGCGCGAAGGTGGCGTGCGTCGATCTGGATCCCGACCTGGCCCGCGAGGTCGCCGGCGAGGTCGGCGGTCTGGCCTGTGTCGCCGACGTCCGGCAGCGAGACGCCGTCGAGCGGATCGTCGCCGAGACCCTGGCGGCCTACGGGCGGATCGACGTGGTCGTCGACATCGTCGGCATGGCGCTGTGGGGCAGCCTCCTCGACTCGACGGACGAGGACTGGGACACGACCTTCGGGCTGGTGCTGCGCCACGCCCAGCTCCTCACGCAGATCGTCGGCCGGCAGATGGTGGCCGACGGTGGCGGGGCGATGGTCTTCATCGCCTCGGTCAGCGGCCTGACCAGCGCCCCCAACCACGCCGCCTATGGCGCGGCCAAGGCCGGGCTGCTGTCCCTCGTGCGCACGGCCGCGGTCGAGCTGGGCCCGTCGAACATCCGGGTCAACGCCATCGCCCCCGGTTCGATCCAGACACCGCGCATCCTGCGGGCCATGCAGGAGCGAGGTGACGCACCCCTGCCGCCCTCCATCGAGCCCCTGGGCCATCCAGGACAGCCGCGCGACATCGCCTCCGCTGCTCTCTTCCTCTGCTCCGATCTCTCTCTGCACGTCACCGGCCACACCCTGATCGTCGACGGGGGTGCCAGCGCCCGCTTCGTCTTCATGGGCGCCGGTCTGCCGACGAAGGAGATCCCGGCGTCCGGAAAGGTCTTCTCGTCAGCCAGGGTTTCCGCGGCGGGAGAGGCCCCGGTGTCATGAGGACGGACGCGGTGCCCGTCGGGACGGGCGTACTCGGGCAGCCCGCCGCGGCGGGGCGGGTCTTCGACCTCTCCGGCCGGGTGGCGATCGTGACCGGTGCGGCGCACGGCATCGGGCTGGGCGTCTCCGAGGTGTTCGCGGAGGCGGGCGCCACCGTGGTGTGCGCGGACATCGACGGCGACGCCGCCGCCGCGGCGAGCCGGGCGATCACCGACGCGGGCGGATCGGCGAAGCCGGCCACCGTGGACGTGTCGCGGCGCGAGCAGGTCCGTGCTCTCGTACGGTCCGTGGTGGCGGAACACGGGCGCCTCGACGTGATGTGCAACAACGCCGGGATCATCGTCGAGGCCCCTGTGCTCGAGCTGTCCGAGGAACAGTTCGACCGGGTGCTGGCCGTCAACCTCAAGGGCCTGCTGTTCGGGTGCCAGGAGGCCGGCGCGGTGATGCGCGGCCAGCAGGCGGGCAGCATCATCAACATGGCGTCGGCCGCCGCCGACACAGCTCCCCCGGGCCTGGTGGCCTACTCGGTCTCGAAGGCGGGGGCTGTCCAGATAACCCGCACCCTGGCCAAGGAACTTGGTCCCGAAGGGGTACGGGTCAACGCCGTCGCCCCCGGGCTGGTCGAGACCACGATCACCCGCCGGCACTACACCAACCAGGACGGAACGATCAATGAGGACAACCGCGCCACGTTCCTGGCACGAGGCCGGGACGTGGCGCCCCTGCGACGCATCGGCACACCGGCGGACATCGGCTACGCGGCGCTCTATCTCGCCTCGGACGCGTCCCGATTCGTCACCGGTCAGGTCCTGCGGCCCAACGGGGGTACCTCCATGCCCTGACCACCAGCCCCACCGGACGCGGAACTGATGCCACGGCCCGCCCCGGGTGTCGAGCGGACGGTCGCGCTCATCACCTTCCTGAGCAGGCACCCGGGCCGGCCCTTCAGCCTCTCGGAGCTGGCCCGGCAACTGGACCTGAACAAGGCGACCGCCCACGCCATGCTGGCCGCCCTGACCGACTCCGGCTGGCTGCTGCGGGACACCGCGCACAAGACCTACCAGCTCGGTGCGGCCCTGGTGTCCATCGGTGACGCAGCCGCCGGAGCCGATCGCCACGCCCTCGAACTCGCGCGCCCGCACATGCTCCGCCTCAGCGACGAGCTCGGCGTCCAGGTCGTGGCGAGCACGGTGCTGGGCGACGACATCGTCGTGCTGGCCATCGAGGGCCACGCGGCGGCACCGAACGACTTCGTGTCCAGGCCTGGCAGCCGGATCCCCCTGTCGCCCCCGCTCGGCACGGTCTTCGTCGCGTGGTCCGATGCCGGCGACGTCGAGCAGTGGCTCCGCCGGCTCAGCCCCCGCCTCGACGACCACCGGCTCGGCATCTACCGGGACGCCATCAAGGTGATCCGGCGCCGCGGATACACGGTCGCACTCAACGACGACTGGCGCCACGACCTGAGCCGAGCTCTCGGTGTCTTCGCCGACAGTTACGGCGACACCGAGGTGCGTACCGCGGTCGAACGCGTCATCCAGGCCATGAGTGACGAGAAGAAGTACCTCCTCGTCGATCTCGACGGCATCGAGGCACAGCAGTTCAGCCTGATCAGCGCGCCCATCTTCGACAACACCGGCCGAGTGCGCCTCGCGATCAGTCTCACCGGCTTCGCCGCTCGTCTGCGCCCCCAGCAGATAGCTGCCTACGGACGGCGGCTCGCCGAGGCCACGATGGCGATCACCCGGCGCATTGACGGTCACCCGCCCGACGAGGCCATGACCGCCTGACTGGTGCGAACATCGGCTCAGTCGGTGTCCGGCGACGCGTACTCCTCCCGCCAGGGACCAGCCAGATGGCCGCCGTCGACCGTGAAGGCCGCCCCGGTGGAGTACGAGCTGTCGTCGGAGGCCAGGAACGCCGCCAGCGCGGCGACCTCCTCCGGCCGGCCCATCCGCGGGATCGGCTGCCTTGCGACCAGGCGGTCCAGGGCTGCGCGTACCTCGGCCGCGGACTCCATCACCAGAGGTGTCGCGATCACTCCTGGATGAATCGAGTTCACCCGGATGCCAAGCGGCCCGAACTCGAGCGCCGCCGAGCGCGTCATTCCCGTCACCGCGTGTTTCGAGGCGACATAACTCGTGAGGTTCCGGACACCGACGAGTCCGTCGATAGAGGAGATGTTCACGATCGCACCACCCCCGGCCGACATCGCGTCCGCGACTGCCCGCATACCCAGGAAGACTCCATGCAGGTTCACGTCGATCACCCGGTAATGCTGGTCCAGCGGTGCCTTGTGCAGGGGACCACCCGCCCCCACACCCGCGTTGTTGACCAGAATGTCCAGTCGACCGTGGCGCCGAACCGTGAACGCGACCGCGGCGGCCCAGGACTCGGCGTCGGTCACGTCCAGGCGGACCGCGGTCGTGTCCCCGCCGAGTCGCTCCGCGAAGGCGGTCACATCATCCTCGGCGATGTCGGCCGCCACGACCAGTGCACCCTCGTCCACGAGCCGGGCCACCGTTGCCTGCCCAATGCCCCGAGCCGCGCCGGTCACCAGCGCCACCCTGTCGGCCAGTCGCCCCTCGTTGCTCATGTCAGCCCCTGTCCGCACTGGTCAACGACCTGCCCTACCAGCGCCAGGCCATTGACCCACCAGGCCATACACCTAACGACAATTCACCATACCAACCGACTTGTTTGCTATCGCGAACGAACGCCTCTGTGGCGAACCACCAGCCGCAGAGGCTCCGTCTTCCGCCCAGAGAAGCAGGCAAAGAATGCGCTCGGGCGCTCGGGCGCTCGAGCCCCAGGATGCGCTGCGATCGCGACCGGCACCGCCGGGTCATCGGTGGTGTTCGCCGGACTTACCTCCGTGGGCGCAGGGGATAGCTTGAGCCCACCCGCGCGGGTCAGGTTTCGGTGCTGTCGGACGGGGGGCACTGCCGGGTCGCCGGGTCGGCCTCAGGAAGGTTGACGTCCTTGGCCGTCGCGGTCAGGGAGAGCCCGGAGGCGTCCGTGGTGGCCTCGACGACGGTGAGGTCGAACGGCAGGTCGCCGACGGGGATGGGGATCGAGGGGAGCAACCGGCCCACGCCGCCGGGCACGGGGACGTCGAGGTCGAGCGCCCCGCGGAGCGAGACCTCGGAGGGGATCAGGGTGACCTCGTTGTCACGTACCTCGAAGGTGGTGACGCCGCCGATCTCCTGTGCACCGAGCAGTGGTATGTCGGCCCTTCCGGAGACCTCGACCTCCTTCCCGCCGTCCACCGGGTTAATCTGGATCTTGCCGGGCTGGTCGGCCAGGAACGTGTTCACGTCGTCGTAGTCGAGACGAACCGTTGCCTCGACGTCATCGACCGGTATCTCACCGACACGGCCGGTGATGATCTTTTGGACTGGAAGGTGCAGCCCTTTGAGATGCGCCTCAACCGAGGAGATCCGGGGCCCCGGTGTCGAAATTCCCTGAATGGTGACACCGATGTGCTTGAATGTGCCGAACGCAATCTGAGTGAGGAACGGAAATCCGCCGATACTGACATCGCTCACGGTCGGTGGAATGGCGTCGCAGGCGAGACTCTCGGCCAGGCTTGCTTCGATCTGCGGGGCCATCTGGCTCTCGGCCGCCAGGACCGCGAAGCGGTCGCCCGCCACGCTCACCATGAGCAGAACGACCGCGCCGATCACGAAGGTCCGCCGGCGGCGCCACCACCGGCGGCGTTTCGGAGGGACCGGCCCGTCGCCGGGAGTGCTGGGTGGACGGTGACCGCCCGGACCCGCAACAGCGGAATCATCCACCGCGGCGTCCGCCACAGCGCCCGCCGCAGCGGCGGGACTGGCCTGGTGGAACGCCGAAGGGGCGATCGGCGTGGTCTCCGGCACGCGCTCCCGTGGGAAGCGGACCGGATGTCCCGGACGGAAGGCGTCAGCGGGTGGTGGTGGACCGGTGGGGCCCTGCGGGGCCTGTGCTGGCGAAGGCCGCCGCCCGGACAGGCCGCGCAGGTCGTCGTCGGTCGACTGGTCGACGGCCGCGCCGGCTCCTGCCTCCGCGACACTGCCGAGTGCGGCGTCCGCGGTCTCGTGCCCGTCACCGTCGAGTCTGGGGCTCACCGAACTTCCCTTCGTCTCGAGCCTCGCCGGGCTCTCCCACCGGCCTTCGTCGGCGCGCGGGGGTGGGCAGGCACGGGTCGACCCCGCCAGGCGGCGCCCGGTGAGGCACCGGCCCATGGCCGCCGACCGGCCATGAGCCACTGTGCGCTGGCATGGCCCGCTTCCGCGTCGGCCGGAGGCAGTCACTTTCGACTACTGCGAGCTCAGTACATCCATCGCCACCTACTGCCTCGAGCGCGGCTCCACGGGCCGGCTGCTTCTCGTGTACTGCGTTTTTCGTAGCCAGAAGGTCCCACCGGGGGACGACGACGAGACGCCCCGGATCCGCCAGTCTTCTCGGGTACCCGAAAAGATGTGGAGACCCACCACCGTGGCGAATTTTCTTTATCGTCTGGGCCGCCTTTCCTTCCAGCGGCGCCGATACGTTCTCCTGTTGTGGATCGCGGCACTGGCAGCCCTGAGTTTCGCCGCGGTCAAGGCTCCTGCCGCCCCCGAGGACACCTTTTCCATTCCCGGAACCGAGTCCCAGCGGGCGTTCGATCTCCTGGATGAACGTTTTCCCGGTTCCGGGGTGGACGGGGCGGTCGCCCGTCTCGTCTTCGGCGCGCCGGAGGGCCAGCAGCTCACCACGGCGCAGAACCGAGCCGTCGTCGAGAGAGTCGTCACCGAGGCTTCCGCGGGTCCACAGGTCGCCACCGCGACGGATCCGTTCCAGGGCGGCGCGGTGAGCGAGGACGCCGCGACCGCCTACGCGACTGTCGTCTACACGGAGGGCAGCGCCGACCTCACCGCCGCCACCACCGAGAACCTGAAGCGGGCGGTCGCGCAGGGCCAGGCTGCCGGTCTGACCGTCGAGATCGGCGGGGACGCGCTGGCCACCCGGCCGGCGGCGGGTGGGGCCACCGAGGTGCTCGGAATCGCAGTCGCCGCGATCGTGCTGCTGGTCACCTTCGGGTCGCTGGCCGCGGCCGGGCTGCCGCTGTTGACCGCGGTTGTCGGCGTCGGTGTCGGAATGACCTCGATCATGGCGCTGGCCAGCACCTTCGGCCTGTCCTCGACCGCCGGCACGCTGGCGATGATGCTCGGCCTCGCCGTCGGGATCGACTACGCCGTGTTCGTCGTCTCCCGCTACCGGGAGGAACGGGCCCAGGGACACGAGCCGGTCGAAGCCGTGGCCGTGGCCACCGGCGCTGCCGGTTCCTCGGTGGTGTTCGCCGGGCTCACCGTCGTGATCGCCCTGGGCGGCCTGGCCATCGTCCGGGTGCCGATGCTGACGAAGATGGGCCTGGCCGCCGCCGGCACCATCGTCGTCGCCGTCCTCATCGCGCTCACCCTGGTGCCGGCGCTCCTCGGTTTCTGGCAGCGTGCCGTGCTCCCCCGCTCCGCCCGCAGGGGTCGGACGAAGGTCGAGCACCACGGCCCCAACGCGGGTACCCGATGGGCGAGGCTGGTCCTGCGCCGCCCACTGCCCATCCTCGTCCTGGCGGTTCTCGTTCTCGTGGCGATCGCGCTGCCGGTACTGGACCTGCGCCTGGGGAGCAGCGGCGACGAGGCCAAGCCCACGTCCACGACCGAACGCCGCGCCTACGACGACCTCGCACGGGGCTTCGGCGCCGGCTTCAACGGCCCCCTCACCATCGTTGTCGACGCGGCGGCCGCTGACGACCCGCGGGCGGCGGTCACCACGACGATCCGGACACTCGCCGGCACCCCGGGGGTCGTCTCGGTGTCCACGGCCCGGTTCAGTCCCGCGGGTGACACAGCGGTGATCACCGCTGTCCCCGCGGCGGGTCCGAGCGACGCGGCGACCAGGGAGCTCGTTCACGCGATCCGGGCCGAACGCGCTTCCGTCGAGGCGGCCACCGGCGCGGTGTTCCAGGTCACCGGCAGCACCGCTGTCAACATCGACATGGCTCAGAAGGTCCAGGACGCGCTTCTCCCCTACCTCGCTGTCGTGGTGGGGCTGGCCTTCCTGCTCCTGCTGGTGCTTTTCCGCTCGGTCCTCGTACCGCTCAAGGCTGCTCTCGGTTTCCTGCTCTCCGTGCTRGCCGCCCTCGGCGCGGTCGTCGCGGTCTTCCAGTGGGGCTGGCTGGCGGGCCTCATCGGCCTGGAGCAGACGGGGCCGATCATGAGCATGATGCCGATCTTCATGGTGGGCATCGTCTTCGGGCTCGCCATGGACTACGAGGTCTTCCTTGTTGCCCGCATGCGGGAGGCGCACGTCCACGGCGAGAGCGCCAGAGACGCGATCGTCTCCGGCTTCGGGCGCAGCGCCCGTGTCGTGGTCGCCGCGGCACTCATCATGATGGCGGTCTTCTCCGGCTTCATCGGCGCCGGCGAACCGATGATCAAGATGATCGGGTTCGGCCTGGCCGCAGCGGTCCTGCTCGACGCCTTCGTCGTCCGCATGACGATCGTTCCGGCCGTCCTCGCGTTGGCCGGTGAACGGGCCTGGTGGATCCCACGTTCCCTCGACAGGGTGCTGCCCTCGCTCGACGTCGAAGGCGAGGCGCTGAGCCGGCCGGGTTCGCTGGAACCCGCCGCGGAGGTCAGGGGCACCGCCTGGGCGGAGACCCCCTCCGCGCGGCCCACAGCCGAATCCCTGGAGCCGACATTCCGTCGATGAGCACAGCCCATCGACAGAGCGCACGGCCGCGCATCTCCCGGCTGGCTGTGACCCCGTACGGTGAGCGGCACGGTCACGGCACCCGACAGGAACCCGCAATGACGATGTCCAGCTGGTGGCGACAGATCCAGAATCACCCGCGGCTACGCACCGTGGTGATCGCGGGTGCGGCCTTCGTGTCCTCCGGCCCCGCCAGCAGACTGACCCCACCTGTCGCGGTCCACGGCGGCGGGTGGTGGCCCGCGGTCCTTCTCGCGGCCGTCGCCTGCACCGCACTGCTCTGGCATGAACGCCGTCCCCGGACCACCGCCGCGGTGGCGGTGGTCTGCACCGTGGCGCTGACGGCGCTGGGCTATCTGCTCACAGCCCTGTCACTGGCCCCCCTGATGGCCGCGCTCTACTGGCTCGCCGCGCACACCGACCGCAGGACCACCCTGGCCTTCGTCCTGTCCGCCTGCGCCCTGGTGGTGGGAACGGCGCTGATCGTGGACCCTCCCAGCTATCCCTGGCCGCTCAAGACCATCGGCCCGGCCGCCTGGATACTGATGCCCGCCTCGCTCGGCGGAGCACGGCGGATCAAACAGGACTACCTCGACGCCGTCAGATCCCGCGCGGAGTACGCCGAACGCACCCGCGAGGCCGAGGCCAGCCGCCGGGTGGCGGACGAACGCACGCGGATCGCCCGTGAACTGCACGACGTCGTCGCCCATCACCTCACCCTGGCCCACGCCCAGGCCGGCACCGCCGCGCACCTCGTCCAGACCCGACCTGACCAGGCGCAGCAGATCCTCACCAGCCTCACCGCCACCACGTCCTCCGCCCTGCGCGATCTCAAGGCCACCGTCGGCCTCCTCCGGCAGGGCGACGACCCGGCCGCGCCGCTGGAACCCACCCCGTCGCTCACCCGGCTCCCCGAGCTCGCCCGCACCTTCGCCTCCGCCGGGCTCACCGTCACCATCAACACCCGGGGCGAACGGCCCCCGCTCTCCCCCAGCGTGGATCTCACGGCCTACCGGATCGCGCAGGAGGCGCTCACCAACGTCGCGAAGCACACCACCACCAGCAGCGCACAGGTCGACATCACCTACTCGCCCAGCAGCCTCACCATGATGATCATCAATGGTGACGACGGCGCTGATCGTGGCCGTCGCTCCGGCGCCACCGGTGAGGCCACTGCCGGAGGTGGCACGGCCGACGGGGCCGACCAGCCCGCCGCGGCGACATCGACGTCGCCCGCGAACAGCGGGTTCGGTCTGATCAGCATGCGCGAACGAGCCCTCTCCGTCGGCGGGCACCTCGAGGCCGGCAGCCACCCCGAAGTCGGGTTCCACGTCACCGCGGTCCTGCCCCTGCATCCCGGAAACCCCACGACAGATCGGACACGATGACCATCCGTGTGCTGCTCGCTGACGACCAGACTCTCCTGCGAGCGACGTTCCGGATCCTGATCGACTCGTGCGACGACATGACAGTGGTCGCCGAGGCCGCCGACGGGCATGATGCCGTCGCCGCGACCCGCGAGCACCGACCGGACGTCGTGGTCATGGACATCCGCATGCCCGGCATGGACGGCCTCGCAGCCACCGCGACCATCTGCGGTGACAGGGAACTCGCCACGGCTCGTGTCCTCATCCTCACCACCTTCGAGATCGACGAGTACGTCGCCCAGGCACTCCGCGTCGGAGCAAGTGGGTTCCTCGGCAAGGACGTCGAAGCCGACGGGCTCCTCACCGCCATCCGCACCGTCGCGAGCGGCGAGGCGCTTCTCTCCCCGACAGCCACCCGCGCGCTCATCACCCGGTTCCTCGCCACCCCCGAGCCCACGGCCGCCACGACGACGACCCCCGCAGCCCTCGAAACGCTCACCATCCGTGAACGCGAAGTCATGACGCTGGTCGCCGAAGGACTCTCGAACCAGGACATCGCGAGCAAGCTCGTGATCAGCCCACTGACCGCTCGCACCCACGTCCACCGCGCCATGACCAAGCTCAATGCCCGCGACCGGGCGCAGCTCGTCGTCATCGCCTACCAGTCCGGCCTGCTACCTGCCCGCCCACCGACCTGACCGTCGCCGCGACGCAACCTCATGGCGGTGAGCACGAGAGCGGCGGCGGCGAGGGCCAGACCGGTGGTCACGTCGAGGAGCCAGATTCCGGCGCTGTGCTCCCAGAGGCCGTCCGCCGGATCGGTACGCAGCACCTCGTCACCCAGTTTGGAGACCTCGTTCAGGTCGCCGGTGGACGCCAGCGCCGCGAAGCCCCACCGGGCCGGCACGAGCCAGGAAACCTGTTCCATCCCCCACCGGCCGGCGACCGACACGAGGCCGCCGGAGAGCACGAGCTGGGCCATCGTCACGAGAACCAGGACGGGCATCGCCTTGTCGGCGTTGTCGACGAGCGTCGAGACAAGCAGGCCGATCATCATCGACGCGAATGCGGCGACAATCACCGCGACAAGGCATTCCGCCAGCGGAGAGCCCAACAGGGAGCCACCCTCCGGAGCTCTCCCGACCAGACCTATCAGAGTGAAGACAGCACCCTGCAGGGCGGTGACACCGGTCAGAACTATGACCTTGGAACCGAGGTAGGCCGCCCGGGACAGCCCGATCGTCCGTTCCCGGTGGTAGATGTCCCGCTCCTTGACGATCTCGCGGACCGAGTTCGCCATGCCCATGAAACAGGCGCACAGCATCAGGACGACGAGCACCTTCATCGCGTCCGGATTGGGCCGGTCCGGTAGGGAGCCCAGCCCGTCTGGTGCCGGAATCACCCGCGGGATGATCCCGAGCAGGAACGGGAAGGCCAGGATGAGGCGAAGGTAGGAGCGGTCCGCCAGCACCACCTTCAGGTACCTGCGGGTAAGCGTCGTGAGCTGGGCGGCCACCGGCTGCTGGCGCACGCGCGGCAGCCCCGCGGGTGCGGCAGTCCGCACGACCGGAGCCACGATCGCCGAGGGCACGAAGTACTCCGAGGCCCGGAACCGTGCGGCCAGCTCGGCGCCGGGTGTGCTCTCCAGCTCCCGGAACACCGCGGCGAAGTCACGGAAGTCGTCCTTGCCGAAGAAGCGCAGTGCCCCGTCCGCCGGGCCGAAGTAGGCCACGTACCCGCCCGGGGCGAGCACCAGGATGTAGTCGCACAGGTCCAGGAACAGCACACTGTGCGTCACCACGATGACCGTCCGGCCTCCCTCGTCCGCCGAGCCGGCGCCGCCGCCCTCCGCCAGGTTCCTCAGTGTCTCCATCACCGACTGGTCGTTCGCCGGATCGAGACCCGACGTGGGCTCGTCCAGGAAGAGCAACGACGGTCGGGTGAGCAGCTCCAGCGCGACCGACGTCCGTTTTCGCTGCCCACCTGACAGCCTGCCGACCGGGGTGTTCGCATGCGCGGTCAGGCCGAGCTCTCCGATGACCTCCTCGACCCGCGACCGCCGCTCCTGTGCGGTGGTGTCCGCCGGGAACCGCAGCTCCGCCCCGTACCGGAGTGCTTCGCGCACGGTGAGCTGGGCATGCAGCGGGTCGGCCTGCGGGACGTACCCGATACGCCGGCGCAGGTCGTCGTACTCGGCGTACAGATCCTGTCCCGCGTACTTGACGGTGCCCACGTCCGCCGGGCGGAAGCCCGTGAGAGCGTGGAGGAGCGTCGACTTGCCCGCTCCGCTGGGGCCGACCACCCCGAGCAGCGAGCGGCCCGGCAGCCGGAAGGTCACGTCGTGCATGAGCTGCTTCGTGYCGGCGAACACCGAGACACCCTGCGCCTCGAACGCCACGTCGCCGGAATCGACGTACTCGACCAGCGAGTCGCCCTCGAGCTGGTAGAGATGGTGACCGATGGCAATCACGTCACGCTGAGTAACCCACACCCGCTTCACGCGCTGCCCGTTGACGAAGGTCCCGTTCGCCGAGTCGAGATCGACGATCTCGATGCCGGCCGGCCCGACCGACAGTTCGGCGTGGTAGCGCGACGCAAGCAGGTCCGACACCCAGATGTCGTTGCCGCGCGCACGACCCAGGCGCGTCGTCCCGGTCCGCACCGGGTGCAGCCGCTGGCAGGTATGCGCGGCGGCGGTGCCAGGCACCGTTTCGACATCCATCTCGACCGGGCTGGGGGCAAGGACCAGCTCCGGGCCGTCGGCGGCACCGAGCCGGAAGCGAACCTCGGCGCGGCGCACGGTGGTGGTATCCCCCATCCGGTACCCGGCCTGCCACAGTCCGTTCGTGCTGACATCTCGCACGTGCCAGCCGTCCGCCACCGGTTCGAGCACGAGATGACGCCGGGAGACCCGGACGTCCCTGATGACGATGTCCGTGTCGTACGCACGGCCGACCACGCACCTCGCGTCCCCCAGCAGCGTCGCATGGCCCGCCGGGCTGGTCACGGTCAGCGTGGTCCGAACCATGGGTGTCCCCTCTGTGCTGTGCCGACGCACGCGCCGGGAGCCGGCTGACCGCGGCGGACGGTGATCGCTTTCCCGACCCCTCCGGGCTGCCTTTCCTGCCCACCGATCTCTCGGATTCGGGCAGGCCACGGCGACCGCACGAGGAGGGAGGACATCAGGGCTGATACTTTTCAAAAATTTCGATCCTGCCGCACCAGTTCACAATTTCTCATTTACGCTGGCACCTATGGGGACCACCGCGCACCTGCCACGGTCAGCCCGGTGCGATGTTTCCGCCGACCGCCAGGGCACCTCTCCGACCGTGTCGGCCAGGATATCTTTTCGATGACCGGACGCTCACATCAGTACGCGGAACCGGCGATGATCCCGAGAATCCGTCGTAACAGGGTCGGCGGCCCACCCGGCTGTCCACACGGGATGCCCGCCCAGGCCAGCAGCGTGGCCGGTCCACACGAGAGAAGAATGTCGCATCTCGCGAAGGCAGCGGCACTTCCTGTCGCGGGCACAGGGAGGGCCTCCTGATCTTCTCGGGTGCGCAACAAAGATTGTTGCAGGACCAGGCGGATGCTGTCGTCGTCCATACGCAGCAACCTCGGCTACTGCGTATGCAGTACGTACCACCCGGCCCTTCACCTCGGACATCATGGCCCTGCCCAGGCCAGAGGCTGACACCTCCCTCGGCCGGCCCGGCTGGCCTGGTACTGCGTTCTCAGTAGTCGGATGCCTGCCGACGGACGACGACGGGCAGGCCCTACTCGGTCATGCTTGGCGGTACCGCGATCATGCGTGCCTCAGTTCACGCTGGCGAAGGGACGAACTGTGACCGACTTCGAGGCGATGGACTTCTTCCGGGACGAGGCGCTCGTCGCGGACCCGTATCCGTATCTCGACGCGTTGCGGGGGCAGTGCCCGGTGCGGCGGGAGCATCACCACGACGTGGTGATGGTGACCGGTTACGAGGAGGCGGTGGAGATCTTCCATGACAACCGGACCTTCTCGTCCTGCATCTCGGTGACGGGCCCGTTCCCCGGGTTCCCGGTCCCCCTCGAGGGCGACGACATCTCGGGGCTGATCGAGCAGTACCGCGACCAGCTCCCGATGAACGACCAGCTCCCCACGATGGACCCGCCGACCCACACGGATCATCGCGCTCTGCTGATGAAACTCATCACCCCGAAGCGCCTCAAGGAGAACGAGGCCCTCATGTGGGAACTGGCCGACCGCATGCTCRACCCGTTCCTGGCCACCGGCGAGGGCGATTTCATCAGCGGCTTCGCCGGGCCGTTCACGCTCCTGGTCATCGCCGACCTCCTCGGCGTGCCCGAGGAGGACCAGGAGGAGTTCCTCGACCGGTTGCAGCGCCAGCCGCAGGCCGAGAGCGGCG
>NZ_MBLM01000194.1 GCF_001854655.1 Parafrankia colletiae
CCGAACGCGCCCTGCGCCGCCTCACCCACCAGGCCAACGCCCTCGGTTACACCGTCCGCTTCGACCCCCTCCCCGAGGCTGCCTGACCCCGGGACACGCTGCCACCTCACGTTATTTTTCGGGTCAGACCCGGCATTCGTGGATGAGCCCACCGAGCCGATCATGTCGGACGGGTTATTCCGAAAGTGCGCCTGAAGTCACACCCGTGGAGGTGGTCGGCGTTTCGGCGGGTCGGGCGGGCGGGATGGTTGTTGCGGTAACAGCACTATCCGATGATTCGCGAGATCCGGCCTGGGCTACAGGCGAGGGAACGGCGGTATCCGATGGGGTCGGGGTGGGAGTGGGTACTGGGGTGGGTGAGGTGCGTGGTGGCTCGGAGGGCTCTGGGCTACTTGTCCGTGTCGGAGCTGATGGTGTGGGGCTCGGTTCACGGGGAGTGAGGGGGATGATCGTGACGCCGGGCAGGGTTCTGGCCGGGGTTGGTGTGGTCGGTGTCGGCGTGGCGGTGCCTGCTGGCGCAGGCGGGCTGGTCGTGGCTGCCGGGGTTCCAGGTGGTGCAGGCATGCTGGGCTGGTCGGGTGGCGGGGGTGTGGTCGGCGAGGGGCCGCTGGGGAGGGCGGCCGCGCCGCCTTGGCGGTAGCCGCTCAGCCAGGTGAGGACGGTGCGGACGTAGGCGTCGGAGGGGTTGTAGGAGTAGATGGCGGCGCGGAGCTGGTCGGGGTTGTTCAGGTCGCGGCCCGCGGCGCAGAGGTAATGCCCGGCGGCGAGGGTGGCGTCGAAGATGTTGTGGGGGTCGTTGCGTCCGTCGCCGGAGCCGTCGCGACCGGAGGTTCGCCAGGTGGTGGGGATGAACTGCATAGGTCCGACGGCACGGTCGTAGGTGGTGTCGTGGTCGAGGGTGCCGTTGTCGGTGTCGCGGATGAGGGCGACGTTGCCGGTGCCGTTCAGGGGTGGGCCGAGGATGGGCGGGGTGATGGTGCCGTCGTCGGTAATGGGGCGGCCGGTGCCATGACCGGATTCGATTTTGCCGATGGCAGCGAGGAGTTCCCAGGGCAGGTGACAGTCGGGCTTGTCCTGGGCGAGCCGGTCGGTGGCCTCTTTGTAGGCGGTCAGGACCCGTGCCGGGATGCCTCTGTCAGCGACAGTGAGGGTGATCGCCGGGCCTGCGCTGCTGTCGTTGGTGGGTGCGGTGGCAGTGGCGGCGAGCGTCTCGGTGGTCAGGGCGGACGGGTCCGTGGATTCGGTGCCGCCGCTTCGGCCGGGAACGAGGTCGGGCATGGTCCAGTCGCCGGGTCGCAGGAGTGCGGAGCCGGTAGGGCCGTGCTGGCCGGTGCTGCCGCGGGGGGCGCCGGCGGCGCAGAACAGCATGAGGCCGGTCGCCAGGATTGCCGGCAGCATCGCTGCGCGTATCAGGCCGGCGCGGTGTCTACGGTGGGCGGCCGGTTGATGCGTGCGGCGGCGGTGCCGTGCGTGCGCGTGCGTGGTTCGTCGGTGTCGAGGGCCTCCCTGCGGGTCGGAGGAAGAGCGCAGGGCTCGGTACAGGGRCTGGGTGTAGGAGATCGTGGGGTGCGTCCGGCTGGGGGAGAACGGCCCGGCTGGACGGGTGTGTGCGGATCCCGGTCCTCCTCGGGGTTTCGGGTGGGGTGGGGCGGGGGCTGGTTGCCGATGCCGGCTCACCGGTGCGGCTCCCTTCGCGTTGGGTCAGTCGGCGGGCGTAGCGGAGCCTGAGGGTGTGCTGTGCGATGGTGGGGTCGTGGTCCGCCGCGGGGGTACCGAGGCGGATGCCGATTCAGCAACTCTGGTGGTGCCCTGGCGCGGGTCGGACGTCGCCGGCGTGGGGCGGGTGTCCTGGATGCGACGCAGGGTCTGGCGCAGGCGGGTGACTTCTTGGTTGAGGCGTCTGAGCTCTGCTTGCTGCTCCCGGCGTAGCTGCCGGTCGAGGTCACTCGCGATCTCTGCCTCGCGGACCCATCCGCGCAGCGTTTCGGCGCTCATCCCGAAGGCTGCGGCGACGGTGGTGATGGCTTGCCAGGTGGAGCGGTGCTGGGGCCGGATGCGCGCGGCCTGGGCTCGCAACGGCGGCGGGTATCTACTGGGCCGGCCCATGACAGGCTCCTGAGTCTGGGGAATGGCATCCCGAGGGTTTGATAGCGGGCGCAAGAGGAATTTCGAGCCGCGTTGCGCCGACACGCGGTTCCGTCCCTCGATGGGAACGCGAAGGAGAACTCCGGGCTGTTGTCTGTCTCCTCGCAGGGTGAGCTCGCCAGTGAGCACCCCGACGAAGGAAGCCGCGAGGAAAAAGTTTGACCGCCGCGTGCTTAGTGGTACCGCGAGGGAGGCTTCCGGCCCGGGGTAGGACTATGACAGAGGACAGGGGCATTGTCAGCCGATCCGCGGGAGAAGCTCCCTACTGCCCCTAACGATCAGCCCCAGCCTGTGGGGCTCCAGAACCCCGATTCGGCCTGTGAGCTGGCCTTTTGCGGTTGATGCAATCTTCCGCGGGGGTCGCTAGGCGGCGTTGCGGTATTCGTTGATCATGCCGCCGAGGATGCGTGCGCGACGGATGGTGGACCCCGAGGTCGGGGTGACCACGGCTGGCGGGTCGGGTGGGTGCTGGCCGAGGGAGCGGTGAGGCCGGTGGGTGTTGAAATGCTTCGCGTAGCTGTCGAGGACTGACGTCAGGTTCCGTTCGGAGACGATAAGTAATCTGTCGGTGCATTCACGGCGGGCGGTGCCGACCCGGCGTTCCGCGATCGATTTCGTCTGCGGGGCTTGCGGGGGTGTGCATACCACGTCGATAACGGCCCTGGTGAAGACAGCGTCGAAGGAAGCCGTGAACTTCGTGTCGCGGTCACGGAGGAGGAACCGGAACCGGTGGCCACACTCGTCGAGATCCATCAGTAGGTTCCGTGCCTGCTGGGTGACCCACGCCGCGGTCGGGTGCTTCGCGACTCCGAGGACGTGGACTCGGCGGGCGGCGTGTTCGACGACGAAAAACACGTAGATCCGCTGCGAGAACACGGTATCCACCGTGAAGAAATCGCAGGCCAGCAGGCCGGACGCCTGCGCGCGCAGGAACGTCCGCCAGGAGGCGTCAGCCCGCCGAGGTGCGGGGTCGACGCCGGCGCGGTGCAGGATCCGCCAGACAGTGACGACCCCGACCGGGTAGCCCAACCCGATCAGTTCGCCCTGGATCCGGCGGTGGCCCCAGATCGGGTTCTCCCGCGCGAGGCGCAGGACCAGCTCGCGGATCTCCCGGCGAACCGGCGGCCGCCCAGAGGTCTTGCGTGGATAGGTCCATTTGYGTGCGAGGAGCTCACGGTGYCAGCACAGCAYGGTGGCCGGGGTGACGAAAAACGACCCCACCGAGCCCGGGGCAGCAGCCGGGACAGGGCTGCGAGGATCACCCGATCCGCCGGTTCCAATGCCGGACGACTCACCTGCCGTCGCAGCACCGCCACCTGATGTCGCAGGACGAGGAGCTCCACGTCTTTCGCGGTGTCGCCACGCACGCGGAGCAACATCAGTCCGAGAGCGTTGCGTGTCAGGGCGTAGAGCAGCGACCACACCATGACCATCCAGCCTGCCCGACACAGGCCCAGTCCGGCGGGCAAACACGCAGGTCACCGCCCAAATCAGGGTTCTGGAGCCCCACACGCCCGCGGGATCGACGAGGTTTTTCAGGCGGTCAAGCATGGGCTGAAACGCATGCAGTACCGGCCCGAGCTCCTCGTCGGGTTCTTCACCGAAACCGGACTGGCCTGGGAAAATCTCCGATCAACATAACCCCGCACATTAATCATCAGTATCCCCTTGATTATGCCATGAGAGGCGGAGGGGCCGGCGGCCGGCCCGGCATGGCCGGCCGCCGGTGTGTCAGGTCAGGAATGCGTCGTCGACTCCGGCCCGGCGGCTTGGAGCTGCCAGACGTCGACCTGCGTGAAGCGGGTCTCGCCGCCTTCCGAGTACAGCGCCAGACCGGTGCTCGCCGCCGCACCGTCAGCTCCCCGGCTCGTCGGGTAGATCCGGTTCGAGAACGCCGCGGCGTCGTTGATGAACACGTCGATCACCGAGTGGTCGATGAAGATGTGGAACGTCCGGGGCTTGCCGAAGGCGGCCTCGTCGTAGGCGCCGCGTAGCAGCACGGCCTCCTCGTTCTCGAAGTTGTGACTCGAGCGGGTCTTGTCGATCACGAGGTCGCCGTCGTCGTAGTAGATTCGTGTGATTTCCGCGCCGTCGGGCGAAACGCTGATGTACAGGCCGTACCGCGTGCCGGTGGCGTCCGGGTCAATCTGGGCAACAATCTCCACCTGGTTGCCCGACGCGGCGAGGATGTGCTCCCCGGTCACGACGACATCGGACTCCGTCTGCGGCGATCCGGCCCGCAGCGTCGTGAGCTGGGCGAGGGCCCGCTGACCGAGAGTGTGGCCGTCGTCGAGCAGGCGCCACTCGCGGGGCACGCTGAACGTGTGCGCCCAGCCCAGGTCGAGCTGCATCTGCGAACTGGAACGCTCGTCGACGATGCCGATGGCCACGGGGTTCCCGTTCGGACCGCGCGCGACCGTCGGCGAAAGGTGGCCGTGGATCACGTCGAGGGGCTTCGGCTGCGCGTAGTCGGGGGTGAACTGGCTGCCGTCCCACGTTCCCGTCCAGTAGACCGATCGCGTGTAGGGCTCGGTGAGCTTGGACACGGACCTGCCGATCGGGCTGACGATGAAGACGTACTTGTCCTGCCCTTCGTGAGTCCCGATCTTCTCGAAGACCGGCATCTCCCAGATCGCCGAGCCGATGTCCATCGACCCGAACGGGATCGTGGAGAACGGTCTAGCCGCCCGCGTCCACTGCCCCTGGATATCCTGGGCCGTGTAGTGCTCCACGGCCCCGCCGGCGTCGGTCGCCGCACCGATGATCATGTGCCAAGTGCTGCCCTCCTGCCAGAGGTACGGGTCGCGGAAGTCGGCGACGTGCGCCGGGGCGTTCTTGTCGATGAGCCCGGCCTCCGCCTTTGTCCAGCTCACCAGGCCAGGGTCGGTGCTGGACGCGCGCGCGATACCCGGGTCGAAGGGGCCGCCGAAGTTCACCGTGGTGAAGAACGCATGCGCGGTACCGTCCACCGACACGACGTCGCCGGACCAGATGCCCTTTGATCCTTGTGCCGTCAGGCCGTTCCCAGCGATTGCCCCCAGCCTCGCCTCACGGTCGTTCAGCTCCGGGTGCAGCGCGTCGGGCAGGTTTGTCCAGTGCACCAGGTCCGTGCTGGTCATGTGGCCCCAGTGCATCTGCCACTTGAACGGGCCATTCGGTGTGCGCTGGTAGAACATGTGGTATTTACAGTCGTGTCTGACCAGGCCGTGCGGCTCGTTGGTCCAGTTGGCCGGAGGCATCGCGTGATACCGCGGCCGGAGGATGTCGTCCGCGAACCGTAAATCGGTCACCTGGAGTGCGACGTCCTGCGCCGGGCTCGCACCGGCGATCCCAGCGGCGTACTCGGCCGTGAGCGTATCGGCACCGCGCGCGACGTCGTAGATCCGCGTGTCGTCGTACGCCGCGTTGAGCGCGTTGATGAGAAAGACGCCGGTCGTGAGGTCCTCGCTGGCCTTGCCGATCACCAACGGTGCACTGGCGGCCTGCTCAAACAGTGTCCCGGCCGGGATAGCGACCCTAGCCWCCTTCGGCCCGGCGACATCATCCAGGTGCAGCCGCAGCTCCCCAGCCTCGCCGTCGACGACGGCGGCGATCTGCACCCACTCATACAGCGGGAACAGCCATGGCGCCTTGACCGTGTGCCACTGCCCGCCGACRTGCGCTGTGAACCACCACTCGCCGTACGTGTTGATGGCGATGTCGAACCCTGCGTCGTCGGACCGCTGGTAGATGATCGATGATGGGGTGAGGTCGTCATACGGCCGCTCGCTATCCGAGGGGTAGCTCTCGAGTGCGATCCACGTCTGGACCGTCATCTGCGACGTGAGCGGCGTGGTGAACTGGCCAGTCGCCCAGGTCGAGAAACCGTCGGTGCGGAAGGCACTGCCACGCACGCCCGGCACCCGCTCGGCCGGGTTGTTGGTGACGTGGACGTCGAAGGTCGCCTGGCCGATCTCGTCGAGGATCGTCGCCGAGCCGTTCGGCTGTTCGTACGACAGCTGCAGGACAGGGTCACCGGTGGCGGCCGCCGCGGGGCGGAAGAGCGCGCCCGTCGCGACCATGGCAGCAGTCACGGCTGCGCTCTGCAGGAAGGTCCGCCGRCCTAACCGGGGCAGGTCGTGGGTCGGTCGTGGGTCTCGGTCTTCCACCATTGGAATCACCTTTCGTCGTGTCGCGGGGATGCCGTCAAAGGGTTGTGCTCTGGGGCGCCGCGCTCGCGCCGCCGGTGCTGCTCTCGCAGGGTCTGGTCGATGTTTCGGCCGACCTTTGCCCGGCCGCGTGGTCGATGACGTAGGCGATGTTGTCGACCGAGCCGCTATCGTGCGCCGACTTTCCGGAGCCTCCGCCGAACGACGTGTGCACCGTGTCATCGGTCAGAGTTCTGACGTCGTCGACGTTGAGGTGTCCGGTCGTTGAGTTATCGACAAGCCGGAGGCGGACCGTCTTCCCGTTGTGTCCGGAGAGGTCGAGGACTACTTCCTCATAGGTCTCACGGGAAGTACCGACGCCCACGCGGGCAAGTTCCTGGCCGTCGGCGTCCGATTCCACCGCGACGTAGACCTCAGGATCGTCCGTCCCGCCGAGCAGGAGCCGGATCTCCTCTCCGCTTCCGACGACGAACCGGGGCGAGGTCAACGTTCCTATCAGGCAATCTCCCTGAGCCCCTCCCCACAGGTGGTACGTCCCCTGCGCAGCGAACGGTTCACCGTCTGGAGTCTCGATCGCAGAGCTGACGGTCGCCTCGGAGAACGCCTCGCCGTCCACGGCCCAGCCCTGCAGGCTCCCGGCCTCGAAGCCGGCGTTGTCGAACTCGTGGCTGACGACGTCGTCGGCCGTGTCGAAGGCATCGACGTTGATGTGCCCCCATCCGCCCGCGGCGTCGTCCACGATCCGGAAGTAGAGCTCCTCACCGAGATAGTCGGCTGCGTTCCACCGCACCGGGCTGTACGCCTCGGAGTCGGCGAAGGCGGAGTTTGTTGCCCGCATGAGCTCGGCGTCATCGGAGACGCGGTGYAGGGCCACGTAGAGGTTCTCGAGGTCGTTGCCGCCGCCGATCAGGAACTCGATCGCACCGGTACCCCCTAGGGTGAAGGACGACGACGTGAGGGTGCCGGTCTCGTCGTCGGATACGTTGTTCRCGCCCCACAGGTGGTACTCACCATCGTGATTGAACGGGCCGCCCCATCCCCACTCCGTCCGGTTCGTGACCTGCGCCGCACTGAACGCGCGCCCGGTCGCCGTCCAGCCTGTCAGATCGCCGGTCTCGAAACCCGGGTTGACTATCTGGGAGATTGAACGCTCCGTGTAGGTGCGCACGTCATCGAGGTTGAGATGGCCCCATCCACCCGTCGCCGTGTCGACGGCCTCGAGGTAGAGCTCCTGTCCCAGGTGGGCCGACGCGTCCCACACGACGCGGTTGAGTTTCTCGGAGTCGGCAAACGCGGTGTTCGTGGCCCGCATGAGCTCGGCGTCATCGGAGACGCGGTGCAGTGCGACGTATAAGTTCTCGAGGTTGTTGCCACCGCCCAGCAGGAAGCTGATCTCGCCGGTCCCCGCCAGCGTGAAGGTGGAGGAACGCAATCGGCCGGTCGGTGCGTCACCGACACCAGTTGCCGCCCCCCACAGGTGATACGTGCCCTCGGGGTTGAAGCAGCAGCCCCATCCCCAACCGGCGGCGTCGGAGACCGTTGCGTCGGTGAATGCCTGTCCCTCGATGACGTTCCACCCGGTGAGGTCGCCGGTCTCGAAACTGGGGTTGTCGATCGTGGTGGGGGCGGCGGCCTTCCCGGGCTGAGCGAYGGTCAGCACCCCGATCAGGGCGAGTGCTGTCACCAGGAACGCTGTGGGCAGCAGGTGCCCGCGTGGTCGTACGGAAGTTAGCCTTCTCATTGCATCTCCTTCGATGTCTGTCCTGAGGGGTGCAGGGACCGGCGGCCGGCCCGGCATGGCCGGCCGCCGGCGTGTCACGCGAGGTGGTCGAAGCGACCGTCGGTCACGTGGAGTCGCCCGTCGGGGGACCAGCCGACGGGTAGCGGATCGGACAGCGCGCCGACGAATGCTCCAGTGCTGTCGGTGTTGCAGAAGGCGAAGAGCCACCAGGCGCCGTCGCGGTCCTGGACGAGGCGGCCCGCGTAGAGGCTCTCGTCGGTCAGCCGGGAGGCTTTCTCGACGTCGTAGGGGCCGATGAGCGTGTCGACCAGTACGGCCCACACGCCACCTCGCTCCCCGGCCGCCCTGCGGTCGTCGCTCAGTTCCGCGTGCAGGCAGCTGAAGATGAGGACGTGGCGCCCGTCGATCGTCGCGACCTGGGGGACCTCGAGCTGACCGAAACCCGCGCCCGGTTCGGACAACGGGGGTCGGACGGTCCAGGTCTCCAGGTCCTGCGAGGTGGCGTGCCCGACGACGCCACGGCTGTCGGGGCTACCGTGGTTGGCCCGGGCGGTCACCAGCATGTGCCACCCGGCGTTGTCGGGTTCAGCGAAGATCCACGGGTCCCGCCATGCTTCGTCGAACCAGTTGACGCCGTCGTACTTCTCGTACCAGGTGGGGTCTGCCTCGCAGAGGGCGTCGGTGGAGGTCTTCTCCCAGGTGTAGAGGTCGTTCGACGTGGCGGTACCTACGCGCTGGACCAGGCCGCCTTCAGCGCGGCTGGTCCCCGTGTAAAATAGGCGCCACGTCCCGTCCGGTGCCCGGACGATGGAGCCGGTCCACGTCGTGAAGTCGTCGAAGGCAGGACCGTCAGACGCGATCAGCGCGTCTTGCACTTCCCGCCACCTGCGAAGGTCGTCGGACACCGCGTGACCGACGCTGACGTGGAAGTGGCGACGGTCCGGATTGCCTAGGGCCCGCGATGCCTTGAGGTAGAAGACATGGTAGTCGTGTCCGTCGTCGACGAACCACATGTCCCAGGTCCAGACGTCAGGAAGAAGGTAAGGCATCAACCCTTGACCCCCGAGGATGCGATGGAGTTGATGAACGAGCGCTGGAACGCCAGGAAGAGCGCGATCACAGGAATCGTGATCAGCGAGGAGTAGGCCATAACCTGGCCCCAGGAGGTGTTGAGCTGGAAGAAGTACTGCAGGCCGATCATCACCGGTCGCTGTTCCTCACTCTGYACAACCATGCGCGGCCACAGGTACGAGTTCCATACGGGAAGGAACGTCAGGATCGCGACCGTCGCGATCGCGGGCCCAGACAGTGGYATGACCACCTTGCGGTAGATGGTGAACCAGCCCGCGCCGTCGATGCGCGCTGCCTCGTCCAGCTCCCGTGGGATCGAGTCGAAATACTGGTAGAAGAGGTAGAGGGCGAAGGCGTTGGCGATGAACGGGATGATCTGCACCTGGTAGGTGTCCAGCCACCCCTGCTTGAAGGCGAGGGAGAAGCCGTCCACCTCCAGCGAGGGCAACTTGTTCACCCACCACAGCAGGGGCAGGGCCAACGTCTCGAACGGCACGATGAGCGTCGCCAGCACCAGGCCGAGGACCAGCCCTCGTCCGCGCCACCGCAGCCGTGCCAGGGCGAAGGCAGCCAGGCTGTTGACGACGATTCCCAACGCCACGGTCAGGCCGGAGATGACAACCGAGTTCAGGAGGAACCGGGTGAAGGGCACCCGGTCGAACACGCCGGCGTAGTTGTCCAGCGAGACGTCTCCGACGGGGACGAAGGCACGCCACGAGCCGAGGTCCGCAAAGATCTGCAGGTCCGGCTTGAGGGAGGACACCAGCATGAAGAGGATCGGGAAAGCGAAGAAGACCACAAGCACACACCGCAGGACTGTGACGGTGAGCGCCCGGCGCCGGGAGCCTGCCTTCTTGCCGCGGGACGCACCTTCCGGGCGCGTCGACGAGGTCGTGATGGACATGGTGCTCATCCCTTCTCCCGGGTGAGGTAGCGCTGGATCAGGGACACGGTCAGCACCATGACGAAGAAGACCAGCGAGATCGCCGAGGCATACCCCGTCTGCAGCTGCTGGTAGCCACTGCGCACGGCTTGGAAGACGACGGTCGTGGTGCTGTCCAGCGGGCCGCCCTGCGTCATCAGGTTGATCTGCGTGAACAGGGAGAATGCGGCGATCGTGATCGTCACGAGGATGAAGGTCCGGGTCTGCATCAGACCCGGYCAGGTCACGAAGCGGAACTGCTGCCAGCGCCCGGCGCCGTCGAGCTCAGAGGCCTCGTACAGCTCGCCCGGGATGGTCTGCAGGCCGGCGAGCCAGATGATCATAGTGAACCCGACGCCCTGCCACACCGACATGAACATGATCGCGGGCATCGCCCATGCCGGTTCGTTCAGCCAGTCGATCGGCGTGAACCGGTCGAAAGTGATCGCCTGCAGGAGCCGGTTGATCAGGCCGTCCGGTTCGTACATGAACCGCCACAGCAGAGACACGACGACCATCGACGTGACGACCRGCAAGAAGTAGACGGTCCGGAAGAACTGCGTGCCTTTGACCTTCGCGTTCACCAGCACAGCAAGGAAGAGCGCCAAACCTGCTTGCACCGGGACGACGACCACTGCGAAGTAGAAGGTATTGCGGACCGAGGCCCAGAACACAGGATCCGTCAGCAACAGCGAGAAGTTGTCGAACCCGATGAACTCCGGAGGATTCGGCGAGATCAGCCGCGCGTTGGTGAACGCCAGTGCGAACGCCAGCACGATCGGAACCAGCAGGAAGAGGATGAACAGGGCGAGCGCCGGGGTGATCATCCACGCTGCGGCCCGGGCGTCCCCCCGCCGCCCCAACGGGCGACGGGCCGAGGTGGCACGGTCGACCGACGACGACGCCGGCATGCGTTGTTGAGTGGTGGCCATGGGTGGCTTCCTTCATGTGTGGGCGCACGGCTGCGGGCGCGACGCCGCGCCCGCAGCCAACGCCCCGGGATGTTCCTAACCGTCAGGTCAGGAGTGGTATCCACCGTTCTGCCGGATGTCGCGATCGATGTCGGCGGCCGCCCTGTCGAGGATCGACTGTGGGTCACCGCCGGCGAGGATGTCGCTCGTCGCCTTCTCGAAGGCCGAGGAGATGTACGGGTAGGCAGGCGTCTCGGGGCGGACGACGGCGAACCGGTCAGCCATCTCCAGGTAGATCCGGTTCTTGCCACCCTCCGCATAGGCCGGGATCTCGGCCGCCGCGTCGAGCGTGGCGGGGATCAGACCCACCGCCTCGGCGTACTGGACGAAGTACTTGGTGTCGTGAGCGAACTCGAGGTACTCCCGTGCGCCGTCAACCTCGTCGCATCCCTTGGCCAGTGCCCACTGCCAGGACCCGGCACCGATCTTGGGGCCGGTGCCGAGGTCCGGCGGAGGAAGCACCACGGCGTCGTCAAACGCGTCCTTGACGGTGCCATCGGCCCAGTTGCCGGTGTAGAGCAGACCGCTGGTGCCGTTCACGAAGTCGGCCGTCGCGTCCTCGCCGGAGGTCTGCGCCATGTATCCATCCTCGACCATGCCGCGGAACCACCGTGCCCATTCAAGCGCCTCGGGTCCGTTCAGCGCTCCCTCGGCGCTCTGGAAGTCGGACCGGTCGATGAGGTCGCCGCCGAAGCTCTGCAGCTGCGGTGAGTAGCCGTAGGAGATCCATTCGCCCGCGCCGCCCGTGCTCATGTCGAGGGCGTAGTCGAAGCGGTCCAGCTTGTCGATCGCAGCGAGGGCGTCCATGAACTCGTCCTTGGTCCACGGGTCATCGACCGTCGGTACTCGAACCCCCGCGTCGTCGAGGGTCGACTGACGACTGAACATAGCGAGCGCGACGTCGAAGTACCCGTAGGCGTACACCTCGCCGTCGACCCGGCCGAGAGTTCCGGCGAGCTGTCCTTCGAAGGTCGCCTCCGGCAGTCCGAGCGGCTGGACGTAGCCGGCCCAGGCCCAGTTGGCGACATTCGGGCTATCGACGTCGACGATGCAGGGCAGGTTGCCGGAAGACGCTGCGGCGACGACCGCGTCGTTGTACGCGTCCTGCGGGAAGTCCTGGATCTTGACCGTGTACCGGTCCTGCTGTGCGTTGAAGTCGTCGACGATGGTGTTGATGATCTCCAGCTCGGCATCGTTGCCGCCGGCGTGCGTCCACAGGTCGATCGTCTGTGGACCGTCGGTGTCGCCCCCACCGGACTCCGCGCTRCACGCCGCTGTCGCTAAGATCGCGAGGACGGTTAAACCGGCCGCGACGATGCGGCGATTTCTGCGAGACAAGGTGCCCTCCAGGTCACTTGTTCGTGTGGATGGTTAGTGCTGCACCGTCAGACCCGGCGTTGGCCCGCCGGTCTGAAGGTTCGCGCCGCTCTCCTGGGGTCTGAACTCAGGAGGGTGGCGCGACCGAGTCCCGGTGGATCACCGGTCCTCGAAGTCGTGCTGTTGGAGCAGGGCCAGTTCCCTGAGACGCCGCGTCGATGCGGTCGAAGAGTTGCTCAGTGGCCCACACCCCCATGTCGTAGTGCGGCAGCTCGATCGTGGTCAGCCCGGGGAAGATCCCGTCTGCGACGAACTCCTGGTTGTCGAAACCCACGATCGACAGGTCCTCAGGAATGCGAAGACCTAGCTCCGTCGCAGCGCGATAGACGCCCATAGCGAGGCGGTCGTTGAAGCAGAAGATCGCCGTCGGGCGCGTGGTGTCCTCTAGCAACCGCCGGGCCGCGGCGTAGCCGCCAGCCGGGTCGGTCTCTGCCGTGACGACCTGCAGGTCGTCGGCGCGAAGCCCCGCCTTTGCGGCACGTCGGCGGAATCCCTCCTCACGGCCGAACGCCGCAGGAATCTCGTCGACATCGTTGATGAACGCCAGTCGGCGGTGTCCCGCGGCCAGCAGGACATCGGCCGCGTCCTCGCCACCGGCAACCTCGTCCGGGACGACCCACGGCACGTTCGGAGTAGTGCACGAAGCGTTGATCAGGACCGTCGGGACYGAAGCCAGCTGAGGAGGCAGCTCGACCGTCCGGTGGTACATCGAAGCGTAGAGGATGCCGTCGACCTGCCTGCGTAACAGCTCCTCGATCTCGCGGTTCTCGACGTCGCGTTGGTAGCCCGTTGAGACCACGAAGACGATCGCGTCTCGCGACAGCGCGACATCCTGAGCGCCAAGAATCAGCTTCCCGGCGAACGGGGTCGTCGCGATCTCGTCGCCGACGAGGCCGATCGTGTTGGACCTCTGGGTACGCAGGCTCTGCGCCAGCCCGTTGGGCACGTAGCCCAGCCGCGTCGCCGCCATCTTGACACGCTTTCGCGTGTCGGGATGCACCCTCTTGCCCGGCACGTCATTGAGGACGTGGGACACGGTGGTGATCGACACGCCTGCCTCAGCAGCGACCTGCTTGATCGTGACTCGTCGTTGCGGCATCATTTGCCCAATCGTTTTGCGGATCCGAACTTTCCCGCATCGAACGCGGCACGTCAAGCCCCTGCGCCAGCACCGCGCATCAACAACACGCTGACGGCGGCGCTCAACTCCCTGTTCATGCCGGGCTCGTGCCGCGCACCGCGAGATCGTCACGAGCCCGCCCGCCGAGCTCGAGGACGACTACTACCGGCGAGGCGCCAGCCGAGCCTCCACTGCATGCGCCTTTGGCGCCGCACTCGAGCGAGGCGCCGGCTCTCCAGCGTCCTTCGTCGGTAGCGGCCGGGCGCGTTGCCGCGTCCGTGCGTGAAAGGTGGCAGGCTTGCGCCACGTCGTCGCGGGTCAATCCCGCTGCAGCAGTCCGGACAGGTTGTAGGCATGGTCATCGACGCGGTAGGTGTCAAGTCAACTGAGACAGTTGGTCGTTGGTCGGTTGGCTCGGAACTGGCTGGTTGATCCACACGGTCTCGGGTAGCCGGGGACGGCCGTGGCCGGCGGGCGAACCGCTCGGGGTGCGCCGCGCGGGCGCGGTCGAGGGTGGCCTGACGGTGGGCCTGGACCTGCTCCGCGGTGCCGAAGTGGACCGGGCGGGAGTGTGGAACCCGATCCCGGAATGGCGATGGTCGTGGTTATAGACGGTGAAGAATCCCTCGCAGAAGGCCCGCGCATCGGCCAGCGACCCGAACCGGCCCGGGAAATCGTAGCTGTACTTCAAGGTTTTGAACTGCGCCTCAGAATAGGGATTTTCATTCGAGGTCCGCGGCCGTGAATGCGACCGATGCACCCCCAGCTCGACGAGGAACTCGGATACCTGCCCGGAGACCATCACCCCACCACGGTCCGCGTGGATCGCCCGCGGCGCGGACCCGTTCCGAGCGATGGCGTCGGCGAGGAAGTCCTTCGCGACCACGGCATCCTCGGCGGCGGCGACAAGCCATCCGGTCACATACCGGGAGTAGATGTCGAGGATCACGTACAGCTTGTACCAGACGCCTTTCTCCGGACCCTTCAACGCGGTGATGTCCCACGACCAGATCTCGTCCGGTCCAGTCGCGGACAGCTCCGGGCGGACCCGGGGCGGGTGGGTCGCCTGCGCCCGGCGTTCCCGAGCCTGTCCGGCCGCGCGGGCGATGCGGTACATCGTCGACAGCGAGCACCAGTACCGGCCGGCGTCCAGCTCACGGGCCCAGACCTGCAGGATCGCCAGATCCTGGTACTCGTCCCGGGCCAGCACCGCGAGCACCTCGGCGCGTTCGGTGTCGCTCAGCGCCGTCGGCAGGGTCTTGCGTGCCGGCCACGGGCCGTGCAACCGGCCACCAGCAGCGGCATGACGGTAGTGCGTCGCCCTCGACCGGCCTGTATAGGCGCGCGCCCGTTTCTCCGGCATCCCCGCGGCACGCAGCTCGTCAAAAGCACCGTTCAGGACCTGGTCTACTGCTTCTCGGTGTCCGTGCTCTCGGAGATCTGTTCCAAGCTTGAGATTAATCATCACATGATTGATTTTGACGACTTTAGCGATCTTCCAGACAGGTGGGCTCTGTTCGCGTGATCGCGTCTCCTCGCTGAGGCCAACCCGGGCCACGTGAAGGTCGTAGAGGTGAGTTTTCCGCACGAGAACGCCAATGTTGAATCGTTGCCTGCATTGACCCGTTTCCGTGATGGTTTCTACGATTGTTTGGACTCTCGGGCGGACACGCTGTTCGAACTGGCGGACGCGGTGATCTGCACGGAAGGCCCGGTGACCTCTCTAGTCGAGTTGTCGCTAGTGCGTTGACCAGGAACTTTTCCGGTTGTGGGTGGG
>NZ_MBLM01000195.1 GCF_001854655.1 Parafrankia colletiae
ACGGCAGGGCCGGGTTCACCCTGCTCCGCCACCGCATCCTGCTCGGCTAACAATCCGTCACCACCGAATATGGCACAGAGCCGCTAACTTTACAGACCCCGACCTGGYAGGCCCCAAGGCCGTCGCGCGTGGTGCGGACGACATCCGCCGGATCGTCCAGGACAGCGTCGTGGACATCGTGCAGCTGCTGCTCGCGCCACGGCCTGCCCGACGCTGACCCCCCTTCCCCTGCCCGGTCTCCGAATTTCATGGGTCGTCGGTTTGCTGCCGCTGTGCGGGCGTCATGATGGCCGTCATAGGCAGGGTGGGTGGTCACCGCGAACCAGGTGGCGGTCGTATACGACGAGTCTGCCTGTCTTGGTGCGTTTCGCTGCGTACATCGCCAGGTCGGCCTGGTGGAGGAGGCTGTCGGGGCTTACTGGTCGTGCGTCGGGGTCGAGGGTGACGAGTCCGAGGCTGGCATGTGGGAGGTAGGTCCGGCCCGCGAGGTGGCACGGCGTCTGGACCGCTGCTGCGAGGCGCTGGGCCACGTGGACTGGTTCGTCTGGGCCTGAGCTGTCGATGATGACGGCGAACTCGTCCCCACCGAGGCGGGCGACTGTGTCGTTCGTGCCGATTCCAGCCCGCAGCCTGCCTGCGATGATCTTGAGAAGTTCGTCGCCGATGGCGTGCCCGAACGTGTCGTTGACCCGTTTGAACTGGTCCAGGTCCAGGCACAGAACGGACACGGCGGCCTGACTGCCAGTGGGTGTGGCGTCGTTCCCTGGCTCGATGTCAGGATCGACCTCGTGCTGCAGGCGTCGGGCGAACAGCGCCCGGTTGGCCAGACCGGTCAAGGGGTCATGGAACGCCTGATAGTTCAGCTGCTTCTCGCGTTTCCTCACCTCGGCCAGCAGACGGGTGTTCTCGGCCATAGTGATCATCTGTCGGGTGAACGCCAGGAGCAGCAGTGACACCGCGCCATACGCCTCGACCCGGTTGAGTGGCGTGCCCGCCACCAGCTTGCCAAGAGGTAACAGACTGGTCACGCCGAGCACGGCGTACGGCAGGGCGGTATGTGCCCACATCGACCGTGGGCCGGCCTCGGCCGCGGTGTGCTGCTCCACCGGTCCACGAACCGGTGCCAGGGCGGCGAGGGTTATCAGTTGGAGGGAGACGATGAGCGGAATCAGGCTCCACGCCGGGAGGTCGTAGTGCCCGTGGGCGAAGCGGTAGACGTGGATGCTGCCCGTGAGGGAGTACGCCAGCAGGCCGCCGCCCAGCAGTGCCAACGTCGTCGGGGACCGCGGTCGGCGGAACGTCGCGATCAGCAGCACAGTGGCCGCGAGAGCCAGCATCGTCAGCTGGTGGACGAGCGCGATGAGGAGCTGCACGGGGTCGGGTGCGCTCGCCCGGGCGATCGCTTCCAGTGACGTCCCCCATTCGAACAGGAGGATCGAGCCGACGATCAGTGCGCTGTCGAGCACGACGATCGCGTACCAACGGGTCAGGTCGCTGCCCCGGCCATGCACGCCCCGGCCATCAACCGGGTGGGTCGGCAGGCATAACAGCCCGGCCAGTGCCAGGCCGTAGAAGGCGATCAGGCCGAGATACTCCGAGGTCACGGAAGACCTGATCGAGTCGCCCTTCAGCAGGGTCACCGCGGTGAGGAGGGCACCTCCCGCGAGGCCGACCGCGAACATGCCGATGAGTACCCGCCATCGTCGATCACCTGCCGCGGCGTGCCGAGCACTCCAGAAGCAGGCCAGCGCGGCGGTGACCTCGGACACGAACGCGACGACGGTCGTGGCGATGACAGCCGGCCCCGGGTCGAGGAGCGCCGCGAACACAGCCGCCAGCCCGACGAGCAGCGGGCAGCCCACCAGAGCGCGGCGGAACGACCGGGGCATGTGGGACCAGCCAGCTGAACGCAGCGGGCCTGGCACAGCGTCCCCGAGTACCCGGAGCCCCGCCACCACTACCTCCGCCCCATCGCAACGTGATCTTTCGGCTGCCTGGCATGGCAGGCCGACAGCGCCTGGCCCCCAACGGACGGTGGCGCCATCTGTTGACCTGCCCGGCCCCCGTCGCCGACACACAGGGATCCGAGCTGACCGCGCTGCGGGCGCCGGCCACTTCGCGCCTCCGCTCGATGCGGCTGGCCGGTAGGTGAAACGGGTCAGCGTGGCGTCGGCGCCCACCGCCTGCACATCGTCACGCGCCCCCGCTCCGAGTAGGGAGACCTCGCGCGTGCGGGGCCGACGGGAGGCGTCATGACGACGTGCCCACTCACCGTGGGGAGACCCCCGTGCCAACGGGCGCTTAATGATCCAGATTTCAGGAAGCGCCGACACCTGGGACTCGGTGTTCGCCGCGACAAGCGCGGCGCAGGGTCAGGCCGCAGTGACGACTTGCTCCTACTCCTGCGGCGCTGGCTCCATGAACACGAGGGTCTCCGATCACGCCCTCTGTAGCCAAAACCCGCACCGGGTGGGTGTCTCACCCGAGACTGACACAGAGGGGAGCGGCTAAGCCTCCTCGGCACCGCCATCGCCGAGGTCTACAACGGTCTCGAACCAGCTGATGGCGAGGCGCTCGGGCTCGGCTGGCGGACCCTCCTGGCCGACCTTGCCTCCTGTTCCCCGGAAGCGCGGGCTGGCTGGGTCGCGCTCTATGGCGAGTCGACCGGCGCCTGGTGGCCTCCGCGGTCTTCGCTCATCACCCGAGGGCTCGCCAACGCCGTGCTGCGCAGCCCCGAGGCCGAGGTCCTCCACGCGTCCAGCGATCGAGTGACGTTCTACGACAACCAGCTCGGGACCTTCTGTGCGAACTGGGCAGCCGTCTCACTACTCGACAAGCTCCTCGACCTCGACAATCCCGACCTGTGGGGGCTGGAGGAAGCGGACTTTGCGTGCGCGGCCGAGCGCCCCCGCTTCTCCGACGCGCTTACCCGGTTCCCGGCCGCCGCCGCCTTCGTTGCCGCCGCCGGCCGGTGCAGCAGCGCCAGAACACGCCGCGCAGCCGTCGTCCTCCCCGATGAGGGAAGCGGACGGGAAGCGACCGACTGGCTCGACACCCATGCCGGAGCAGCCCACGCACCGAAGGCCGGCGGTGCCTACGCGCTTCCGGACGCGGTCAAGCAGCAGCACGTTGGTGTCCGCAACGCCTGGACGGCGCCGCCGTCGGCGGAGCTCGAGCAGTTCGTGGCAAGGTGTTCGTCGTCCCGACGCTGACGCGGCTCTCACGGGACCCGCGCCATCTCGCCGCCGCCCTCCAGTGGGCCGTCCGCAGCGTCGTCCCGCTACTTTCCCCCAACCTGCTCATCCAGTCAGACGCCGTGAACCTTCGCCGGCCGCTGGTGGGCGCGCCATCAGCCGACATCAGTCCCGGGTCAGGACAAGCTACCCACGCAGCCAGTTGGTCGAACCTGTCCGGGCTCTCCGACGAGCACGCAGCCCTGCTGAAGGACCTGTTCCCCAAAGCGGAACGGCCGCCGTACGCCGGCCGGCGCCGCCCGCGAAGCTTCGCCGCAACGAGCTCTGCTGGTGCGGCTCCGGCAAGAAGTACAAGCGCTGCCATCTCCAACCCGGCTCGTAGCCTGACAGATGGTTCCGGATCCCTGATCCCGAACAAGGTCGGCGGGACCGCTACGGCACCCGGAACGGCGAGTCCAGCGAGCCTCGTTCGTCTCGGTGCCCTCACCTGGCAGGGCCCGCCCGGTCGACATGTCGGACGACGCGGGCCGCCCGGCAGGGATGACGGCGGGCCGCTGCGCGCCCACAGGGCAGGTCACGCCGCTGTTTCGGGGCGGACGGCGCGAGGTTCGCGCCCGCGGGCCACCGCGTTGGTCGGGCCGACGCTGTCCATCGCGACACGGAACGGGGCCAGATCGCCGACTGCTGTGCCCGCGCCCCGCAACGTCACCGCACACAGTCCGGTTGCCAGGAGATATCCCGAGAAGGGACATGACCCACCGCATCCTGTTACACTGATTTCGTCACAAGGAACGTTCAAGGCGGCCTGTCGGGCGCAGCGCGCTTTACGGGTCCGTATCACCGTCATCGGGCTAAGCTGGCATTGTCCGGGCAGCTCACCACTGCCTCCCGTCAGGCCATCCAGTCGAATCGCCAAATCTGTCGTATTTCTATGAATCTGTCGGATTCCACGCCTCCGTCGAAGCCCGATGATCTTGTTTGACGTGATGACCTGTCAAATGTGATGACTCCGCCGAAGTTCGATGACCGCAGGATCGCGATTGGCGCCCGCGATCCTGCGGCGGCAGGGCGGAATCGCCTGATTTCCGAGAACCTCCGCCGGCAGTCGCGAGAGGGGCCGGAACCAGGCAAGTGCGGCCGGGTGGTCGGCATCTGGACCGTGGGGGGAGCGAAGCATGCCGTCAGTGTCCTCATTTTTCACGCAGGCGACAAATTTTGAGAGCTCGGTGTCGGGTGGCGTGGATCCCCGCACGGGCTTGTACAACACGCAGATCTCGCTCGGCGGTCTCGTGGGTAATTGGAATCTCGGCCCGTCGCTGCCGCTGGTGCTGAGCTATTCACCGCTCAACGGTGCTGACCTGGGGTTCGGGCTGGGTTTTGCGCCGGGGCTGACCGTGTACGACACCGACGACGCCCTGCTGGTGCTGTCCTCGGGCGAGCGCTACAAGGTGTTCGAGAGCGAAACGGACGTGGTTCTGCAGCAGCAGCGGCTGGAAACGGTCCGCGTCACCAGGGACGAGGACGGTAATTTCTACAAGATCGTTCACAAGTCCGGCGACGTGGAGATCCTGACCGGCCCGCAGAACGCCTACAGCCGCAAGGTGCCCACCGCGCTGCTGACGCCCGCCGGCCGCGGCCTGACGCTCGGGTGGGACTTCGGCGGCGCACAGCCGCGCCTGCAGGAGATCCAGGATGAGAACGACACGCTGCTGACCGTGGATCTGTCGGATGACGCCAGGCACGTCATGCATGTCCTGCCCGGATGCTCCGAGGGTTACGACGTGGAGTTCTGGTTCCAGAACGACCAGCTGTGGAAGGTGCGCCACCTCGGGCTCGGCGCGGACGAGCCGCTGGAATGGCTCCTCTCCTACGACCCGGTGGGTGATCAGGGGGAGTGGGGTTCCTGGCTCACTGGCGTGAGCAGGCCGGGCGGGATGTCCGAGACGGTCTCCTACACCAGCGACGGCCACCAGTTCCCGCAGAGCTGCGACCTGCCGCCGCTGCCCTTCGTGGTCCGGCTCGAACAGGATCCGGGCGGTGGGCAGCCGGCGATCGAAGCGACCTACACCTACACCTCCAACAATTTCGTCGGCGGCTTCTCCGGCGCGAGCTGTGACGCAGGCTCGGACAACCTGTACGGGGTGCTGGCCGGCTACACGTATGGTTCCACGGAATCCCGGGCCTGCCAGGGCCAGACCAGGACGATCACCCGGACCTACAACTCGTACCATCTCCTGACGGACGAGATGACGGCCCAGAACGGCTCGTCCCGGCTGGTTCACACCGACTACTACRCGCAGATCGGCCAGTCGTTCGACGAGCAGCCAGCCCAGTTCCAGCTTCCGCGGCAATGCACGGTCACCTGGACCGATCCGGCGGGTGACAGCYGCAGAGAGGTCACGACGACCAGCTTCGACGAGCAGGGCAATCCCGAGAGCCGAACCGATCCGGACGGATGCCGGACCGACTGGACCTTCTACCCGGCGGGCGGGGGTGGTTCGGCCTGCCCGCCCGACCCCAACGGGTTCACCCGCTGGCTGAAGAACGTCACCCGGACGCCGCCGACCACCGAGTTCGACGCGCCCGCCCTCGCGGTCTCCTACCAGTACACGTTGTTCACCACCCCGGATCCGCGGGTGAGCACCGTCGTGCTGAAGTCCACCGAGACGCGGTCCGCCGGCACCCAGGAGCTGTCCGAGGCGGACTTCCGCTATGTCACCTCGGGTGCCGAGTTCGGCCGCCTCCAGACCCTGACGGGCCGCGAGATGCTGGGCGGCGACGGCGGCAACCCGTCCGTGACCGTCGAATCGACCCACACCTTCGCCTTCTCGACGGACGGCGAGGCACTGTCCCAGAACCACACGGTGGCGACCGGTTCCGGGCTCACGGTGACGCGGTCGGAACGGCGTTCACGGTTCACCGGGCGCCTGTGGTCGGCTACCGACGCGCAGGGCAACGGCGTGACCGTGGCCTATGACGGGCTGGGCCGCCTGCGCAGCCGCACGGTGAATCCGGGGACGTCCTACCAGGCGGAGGAGACCTGCACCTACGAGCTGGGCGGCGCCGCGCCGTTCGTGGTGACGTCCACGTCCCCGATGATGTCCACCGACGGGGATGAGCCGGGCTGTCAGCTCCGGACGAGCCTCGACGGCGCGGGCCGCCCGATCCAGCGGGAGCGCAAGGCCGTCGACGGTGACGGTGGCTGGTACGTCGTCCAGCGGATCACCTATGACGAACAGGGCCGCACCTCGTCGATCACGGACCTGGACCACCTGCCCGACGGCAGCCAGGGCGGCACGCGGACCGAGACCTTGATCTACGACGACTGGGGCGAGGTGTCGGCCGCGGATTCCTCCGACGGCTCCACCCATCTCACCTGTACCGATCCGATCGCGCTGACGTCCACCGCCCAGCTGCTGGGCAACGGCAGCCCGGTCACGGGAACGGCGGTGACGACCCACAACCTGCGCGGCGAGCCGGTGCGGGTCGAGCGGTTCGACCTGCGGGGGGTCTCCAGGGGTTCCCGGACGCTGGACCGCGACGGCTGGGGCAGGGTGCGCCGGGAGACCGACGAGGTCCAGAACACCACCCACTACGACTACAACCCGCGCGGCCTGCTCACCCTGACCACGCTGCCGGACGGCACCGGGGTCTCGCGGACCTACGACGTCTCGCGCGGGGCCGGCGGCCTCGCCACCGAAATCGCCGTCGGTGGTCTGGCCGCCTACGGCGAGCAGACCTTCGACCAGCTGGGCAGGCTGATCGGCACCAGTTCCGGCGGCCGTACCTGGCGCTACGACTACACCCGCGACAGCGACGTCGTCCCGGCCGTGGCCACCCTGCCCGACGGGCAGCGGCGCAGCTACACGGTCATCCCCGAACTGGGCGAGGCCCTGGCCCAGGTCCAGGCCGACTCCGTCACCCAGTACCTCACCCCGCACGCCGTGACCGGCTTCCTGACCGAGGCGCGGGAGGGCGAGGTCACCATCACCCGCGGCTACTATCCGTCGGGGCTGCCGTGGACGGAGACGATCACCCGGTCCGGCCAGYCCGACACCACCGCGACGTGGCGGTTCACCCTGGGCGGCGACGAGTACAGCTACACCGGGGTGGACGGCGTGACCCGGCAGACCACCCGGGACGCACTCGGCCGGTTCCAGGAGATCACCGACCCGGACCTGCAGGTGTCGGAGCCGGCCTACGACGCCGCGAGCCGGCTGATCGGCTGGACTGTCAGGGACCGCCGGTCGGGCTTCACGCTGACCTCCGCGCTGACCCTGGACGACCTCGGCCGCGAGGTGGGACGCGACCTCACCTGCGACCCGGTGGACACGGGCGGCACCGAGGTCTGGAAACAGACCCAGGAATGGCAGGACAACGACCTCCTGCGCGCCAGGAAGTCGTACCAGGGCTCCGCGCTGGTACGCGACGAGACCTTCAGCTACGACAGCCGCAACCGGCTCACCGGCTACAYCTGCCAGGGGTCACTCCCGCCGCTGGACGAGCACGGCCGCCAGATCGCCGCGCAGACGTTCAGCTACGACAGCTACGGCAGCATCACCGGCTGCCAGACCCAGTTCTCAGGCGGCGGCGCCGACACGGCCACCTACCACTACGGCAACGCTGCCGACCCGTGCCAGCTGACCGGTATCAGCCGCAGCAACCCCTCCACCGAGACCGACCTGGTGTACGACGCGGCCGGGCGGCTGACCGTCGACGACGCCGGGCGCGTCCTGCGCTACGACCCCCTCGGCCGCCTCCAGTCCACCGACCAGGCCGGCACCTACGGCTACGACTCGCTCAACCGGCTCCTGACTCAGACCACCCAGGACGGCCGCACGAGCGTCCTGGCCTACCGCGGCGAGACCCTCGCCACCGTCACCGAGGACGGCCAGGCGGCCCGCCTCCTGCACCTCGGTGACGTTCCCGTGGCCCAGCACCGCCCGGGAGAGCAGCCGCCGACCCGCCTTCTGGGGGTGGACCGCACCCAGACCGTGCGGCTGGCGGCCTCCAGCGCCCAACGGGACCCATACGCCTACACCCCCTACGGTCAGCGCCCGACACAGCCAGAGCTCACTGACAGCATCCTCAGCTTCACCGGCCAGCGCACCGACCCGGTAACCGGCTGCTACCACCTGGGTAACGGCACCCGCACCTACAACCCCGTGCTGATGCACTTCACCACCCCCGACCCGCTCAGCCCTTTCGGTGGCGGCGGCATCAATCCGTATGCCTACTGCGCCGGCGACCCCATCAACCGCATCGACCCGTCCGGAAACCTCAGCTGGCAGGCCTGGCTCGGCATCGGCCTCGGCGTCGCGGGGCTCGCCCTCACCGTCGTCACCGGCGGCCTGGCGATCGCCGCGGCGGGCGGCGTCTTCGCGGCCCTCAGCGCCGCCTCCACCGCCACGCTCGTCGTCGGTGCCCTGGGTGTCGCCTCCGACGTCACCGCCATCGCCAGCGGCGCCCTGGAGAAGGCCTCGCCGGAGGCCTCGTCCATCCTCGGCTGGATCTCGCTGGGCACCGGCCTGCCCGGCCTGCTCGAAGCCGGCGCCACCCTGGCCCGCACCGCCGGCAGGCTCGGCGAACGCGGCCCGGAACTCGCGGGAGAGATCGAACGCGGCGACCGCGTCCCCGACCCCGCCTTCTCCCGATACCTCCGCCGCACCTACCCGACGATCGTGGAGCAGCCGGAAGGCGGGCCGCTGATCGTCCAGGCGCCCCGCCGGATGCAGGACGAGTACAGCAACATCAGAGGGTTCCGGCGCATGCCCCTCTCCCAGTACCGGAACGCGATCTGGACCACCGAGTTCCGGGTCACCGCGACGACGGTCGAGGACGCCGCCAGACGGGCGCAGGGGCTGGCCGACACGGAGGAAATCCACATCCTGTCCGGAACGCACGGTGAACGAACCGGGAATCGAACCGCCGGGCATCTCGACCGGAGATTCCTCAGGGAGGACAGAGCCACCGCGGACGCGATGAACGGAGAGCGCAGGGGCGCGACCGTGCAGGTCCACAACATGCGCCGGATGAGACCGCGCCAGCTGGAGGAAATCCTGCGGCGTYCCAACGCGGAGATCATCGTCGGATTCTGCTACAGCCGCAACGACCGGCAGATCCGGCAGATTCTGGGCCTGGAGCCCACCGTCTCGTTCACCCGGACGAGGACGCGCTGGGATTAGGGGCCGCAGGCTCGCCCACCGCCTCGACTGTCTGCCTTCTCGCGCGCCCGGCCGCGGGCGGGCGCGCGACGAAAACCGTACACACGTCACCCGGCGACGCAAAGGAGAGCCCACATGACCGAATGGGCGGGAGTGTCCAAACTCTCGGTGATCCTGGAGACCGGCGGCCAGGCCTCCGCCATCTACGCGAACGGCCGAAACCAGGTCGCCGTGACCATCAGCATCAAGCCGACCGACGAGAAGAACAACACGTACTACGGGGCCATCTCCTGGCCAGACCGGGTGAACCTCGTCGACTACGTCACCGGGACGAAGCTCAACTGGAAGGGCAGCACCGACTGGTGCTTCACGAACGAGGAGGACCAGTACTTCCACCACGTCCCCGGCGGGAGCCGGGCCGCCGAACCCGAGCTGCTGGACGACGGGACCCAGCAGTTCACGTTCTACGTGACCGCCCGGCCGGGGGTCAGCCAGAAGTCGATCGCCGCCTGGGTCAAGACGGACACCGGGAAGATCTACCAGACCACGCAGGGATCGGGCACCTTCGAGGGGAAGGTGGTGCTCAACCCGCTGGTGGCCCTCACCCACCGGAAGTCGGACGTCACCTGGCGCTACTCGACGACCCCGACCCAGTACGGGGACGACACCAGGTACGTGACCACCAAGGCCTGGAACTACTATCTCTCGCTGAACTCCTCGGACAACTATTTCGTCACCTTCTCGGTGTCGGGCTACTGGAGTGACGACGGTTACGAGGGCTTCTTCGCGAGTGACATCAAGCCGGACAACCGCCACAAGAACTTCTACGGCGCCTACGTCTGGCCTCGGGAGCCGCACGAGAGCGCCTACTACTCAAGCGACGGGTACGCCGGGCAGATCGTCAACTTCCCCGTCGGGAACAACTGGTGGGACTATGCCAGGATCTACGACCTGCCCTATCCCGAACGGTACCTGTGCTTCACCTGGGTGCACGCCACCACCGGCGGCAATGGCTGGCACATCCCCAACGGGCCGCTCACGACATGGCGGGAGTACTACGATCCGACGATCACCGCGTGGGACATGTACGGCAACATCGGGGAGTTCAAGATAGCCGGCAGCGGTGTCGACGACGGGATAGAGCTCGACGACCGTTAGTACTGCGGATGTTCTGGACCAGGGCATGTCCCCGCATCCGGTTCGGCAGGGAGGCCGACGACGAGCGCAGAGCCCCGAGGGGTACACGCTTCACGGGTAAGGCCCCCGGCCTTACCCGTCGGCGGCTGTGACCGCCGCTCGCCGCTGGTCCGGGTCGGCGTGTGGACGTGGGGACCGGCAGCCCGGCATCGTGGGGGTGCGCCCGTCCGGATGACCCGGCTGACTCGGCGGCGTCTACGGCCGCAGGCCGATCAGCCGCCGGGCCAGCCGCCCGTAGGCCGGCCAGGGGAGCAGGGCGTGCAGCGCGAGCTTGATCCAGGCGTCGGTGCCGACGGGATGGCGCAGGCGCCGGCGGGGCCGGGCGGCCAGAGACGCGACCAGTTCCGCGACCTCGTCGGGGTCGCGGAGGTGGTGGGCGATGTACTCGCCGTAGAACGCGCGCAACCGGACGAAGAGATCGCGAAGTCGCGGCCGTCGGAGCACCAGCTCCCGTTTGCGACCTGGAGCCTGTCGAAGCTGGCGGAGTTCCTGGTCGCCGAGGGGGTGGTCGACGACATCAGCCATGAGGGCCTGCGCACGCTGCTCCGCGAGGAAGGTGTCACCTTTCAACGCCTGAAGACCTGGAAGGCCAGCACGGATCCGGAGTACGAGACGGAGAAGGCCCGCGTCGAACATCTCTACGCGATCGTCGACGTCCAGGTCAGTGCCGAGGTCGGCAAGCCGACGGTGGTGTTCTGCATGGACGAGTTCGGCCCGCTCAACCTCCAGCCCGCCCCGACGGCAGTGGGTCGGGGTCTGGGGGAAGCAGGCGGATGCCAAGCGGGGACCGCGACGGCGGCTGCGGGCCACCTACCGGCGCRCCCAGGGAGTACGCACCTAAGCTCGCCAGCTCGCCAGCTCGCCAGCTCGCCAGCTCGCCAGCTCGCCAGCTCGCCAGCTCGCCAGCTCGCCGCCCTGCGCTACTTCGCGCTCGACGGCACCGACCACCGTGCCCAAGCCAGCATGATCCGCCGCCACATCATCTGGCGGAACAACCACACCCAAGATCATTAATTCAAGCGGGTCGTGGACCGGGCCAACGTTGCCTGACGCGGCAGTCGGCCACCACCGCCGGGACGGGCGGGATCGTCTCGCTCGAGGCGAGGCGGATGACTGCTGGTAGATGGCGTTGTCAAGGGTCCGCGACGAGGAGTGTGTCCTTCGGGTCGAGCGTGGTGGCCGGTGTGGGTGATTCTTTAGTTCCTCGCCGCGAACAGGTCGACCTGGCCTGTCGAGACTGCGGCGATCGCGCCTCCGTCGACGAGGAGGTCGGTTCCGGTGATGAACGAGGCGTTGTCCGACAGGAGGAAGTCGACGGCGGCGGCGATGTCGTCCGCCGAGCCGAGCCTGCCGGTGCCGGAGGCCGCCACCATGGCACGCATACCCGCACCGGACTCGCTCGCGAGCTCCTGCTGTCCCATCTTCGTCGAGATGACGCCAGGACTGATCGAGTTGACTCGGGCGCCTCGTGCGCCCCATGCGTTGCTGGCTGAACGCACCCGCAGCTGGTTGGCTCGCTTGGCGAAGGAGTAGGCATAGCCCGCATGCGGGAAGGCATCTACCGCCGTAGCCGGCAGGTCGAGCAGTTCCTCGGTGGCGGTGTTGGCCAGCTGCGCCTCGATCTCGCGGGGTGGCGGGGGAGCGAGGTAGCCGGACATGCTCGAGATAACCACGCCGGCGCCGCCCACGGCGATGACCTCGGCGAACGCGTCGAGCACCAGCGCGGTGCCGAGCAGATCGACCTTCAAGATCGCGTCGACCGGTGCCTGCGTGGGGGAGAGACCTGCGGTGTGGACGACGTGCCGTACCGAACCGAGGGCCGCGGCGGCCCGCGCGAGCGCGTACACGGACTCCCGGGACGACACGTCCACGACCTGGGCAGTCACCTGCTGGCCCTCGTCGCGGAGGTTCTCGGTGGCGGCGTTCAGCGCCGTCTCGTTGTAGTCGGCCAGCAGCACCGTCTTGCCCGTACCGATCCGGCGGGTGACGGCGATACCCATGCCGCCGATGCCGATGACCACCAGAACCTCGTTCGGCATGCCTCACGCTCCTGACGTCCATTATCGAGACGACCGGTCTCGATGATGGGCGACTATACGCCCGCGATCCGGGTCGGGTCGCTCCCTAGACTCAGTGGATGACAAGGGGGCGCCGGCGCAGTGAGAGCTCACGGCGGGCGATCCTGGATGCGGCCCGTGTCCTGCTGCTCGAACACGGATACGAACGGTTGACGATCGACGCCATCGCCGCCCAGGCCGGCGTCGGCAAGCAGACGATCTACCGCTGGTGGGGCTCGAAGGGCGCCGTGGTCGCCGATGCAGCACTTGCCGGCGGGCTCGTGCCACCGCTCATCCCCTTGCCTGACACGGGAGACATCGAGACCGACCTGCGCGCCTGGCTGCGGGCCTGGACCGAGCATCTGGCTTCCGGTGTGGGCAGGAGCCTCATCCTCGCCCTCACTGCGGCCACGGCCGAGGACCGTGCCGTCGCCGATGTCCTCTACGAGCGCTTCACCGGACCCCACGAGCAGCTCCTGCGTGACCGCCTGGACAGTGCCTGCGCGGCGGGTCAGCTCGGGTCGGAGGTGCCGGTCCCGACGATCGCCGGCGTGCTGATCGGTTCCCTGCTGTATCGCGTCCTCAGCATGCAGGCACCGCCGACAGCGGACGACGCCGACATGGTCGTGCGCCTGGTGCTCGCCGGAGCCGCCTGATCCAGGCCCGTGAACATGACCCAGGACGTACCGGACCCCCCACGGGCGTGGGGAGGAACCCTGGATCGCGTCCGCCCTGGAACCGCTCGTTCAGGGCGGCTGACTGCGTCTCGCGCAGGTCGGCGTGGGAGTGATCGAACCGATCCTCGGCATCGGCCAGCCGGGTCAGCGTCTCGATGGCTGAGCTCACGGGTCAGTCCTACTGTTCGTGTTGGGGGTCGAGTCCGACAAACGGCACCTAGTGCGTATCATTATTGACGACCGGCAACGGCGCAAGAGGAAGGTCGGTGTCCGCGCTGGACGCGGACACCGAGCGCGCCGTCCGGTGATCGCGTGTTTCGAGGCGCTGGCGGCGGCACGCGCCGACGCCGCGGCCCTCGGCTACGAGACCCGGATCCGCTATCCGCGGCTCGCGGGACTGCCTACAGAATCGGAGTGCGGGCGATGAGAGTTGTGGTGGTCGGAGCATCGAGTGGCCTCGGCCGGTGTATAGGCGTCGACCAGGGCCAGCGCGGCCACAAGGTGGCGCTGCTCGCCCGCCGGCAGCACCGGTTGGTCGAGGCGGCCGAGGAGGCTGGGCCGGGCACGCTCGCCATCGCCTGCGACGTGACCGACGAGGAGTCCTGCCAGGCGGCGATCGAGGAGGCAGCCGCGGGCTTGGGCGGGATCGACGCCATCATCTACGCCAGCGGGATCGGGCCGCTCTCACGATTCGAGACGATCGGCGCCGCCACCTGGCGTAAGGCGTTCGACACCAACGTGATCGGTGCTGCGCTGATCACTGCCGCGGCCCTCTCCTGCCGGGAAGCCTCAGGCGGCGTGGCGGCTACCTGTCCTCGGTGAGCGCGTCCCTGACGCCGCCCTGGCCGGGGTTCGCGGCCTACAACGTGAGTAAGGCCGCGCTTGACAAGCTCATCGACTCGATGCGCGGCGAGCACCCGTCGGTGGGCTTCACCCGGATCATCGTCGGGGACTGCGGCGGCGGCGAAGGTGACTCCATGACCGAGTTCATCGCGGGCTGGGACAGGGAGTACGCCGGGGAGGTTCACCAGATCTGGGCGCAGCGCGGCTACACGGCCGGCACGATGCTCGACGTCGCCGAGCTGCTGCGGGTAGTCGACGTCGTGCTGCAGTGCGGCGGAAACATCCCCTCGGTGGCCGTGACCCCGCGCCAGCTGGCCTCCACCTGACGGCGAGACAGGAACCTGAACCACCGGAATCACGACTGGGAGAGCACCAATCTGCGCAATCGCTCCGCGTTGGGCTAGCCAACCGCGGTCGGGAGCGCACACCCCCGGCACCGCCGCAGCCTCACTCTCTGCACCCCTCTGTACCCCTCTGCGTCCCGCGACCCCAGGYCGCTGCCCGGCGGCCCCGCCCCTGCTGCACCACTGCGGCCTCGGCGGCGCAGTACACAGGACCGCAGATGCCATCTGGCATCCAGTGCCACGGCTGGCGTCAGGTGCCCGATGCCGGCCGACGGCGACGGCGAACTCATTAAGAGCGTGTCTCACGTCGAGTGCGGGAGTTTCTTCCAGCAGGTGATCGCGGCGGCGAGGCAGAGGAAGCCGAGGAAGTTCCGGCCGTTGCGTTCGTAGCGGACGGTCAGCCGGCGGTACCCACCCAGCCAGGCAAGCGTTCTTTCGACTTTCCACCGGTACCGGCCAAGGCGTTCGACGCTGTCCACACCTCGGCGGGCGATACGCGCCACGATGCCACGCCGGCGCAGGAAACGCCGCAGTTCCGGCTGGTCGTAGGCCTTGTCCGCCCGCAGCTTGTCCGGTCGGCGTCGCCGCGGCCCGCGTCGGGAACGGATCGCCGGGATACTGGCCACCAGTGGGACGA